>JBEBGL010000006.1:0-115740 GCA_040081465.1 Ilumatobacteraceae bacterium
TGACGCGGGTGCCCAACCGTCGATGTACGCAAAGTCACCGATGATGTAGGCCTGTGTCGGTGGACGACCTGACGGTGTTCCGTCGTGCATCACGAACGGGCGACTCGTAACTGGCTGACCGAATGAGTCGACCGCGTCAAGAACAACTTCATATGGAACGTTCGGGTCGCGATCGATGTGAATTCCACACAACGTCAAGAATCCGACGTGGCTTCGGTCCCACCCCTCATTCGCCTCAAATCTGCGCTGCCACCACATGAGGTCGTCGGCCGAAGTCGCCGGCGCGACCAACGGAACCCACGGATCAGATTCTGCGCCGTAGCGTCGCCACTTCACGGTCAGCGAAACGAGCGGGGTGCGAGAGAACACCGTGATCGCATTGTGATCCTCGCCAGCAGGAGTCGACGATGGACACGCCTCCGGAAACGGAGCACTCGGCGCGCTCAGGTAACGCCCGGGCGTCCCCCACACAAACGGCGGCGGCGGCAGAGGAGCGCCGCCCAACAAACCCGCATAGCCGACCGGACAATTCGCAGCAGCGGCGGCACCCGCAGCCGCCCCCGCACACCTATCAAACGCACGATCCGGCAGCGCGTACGGCCCTGAGATTGGATCATCAACAAACATCAACCCCTCAGCCGCATCTCCGACGGGCACGCCGCCCCCACTGTCGCCACTGGCAGAGGTTTCAGTTGAACTGACCGCGGTCTCCACAACCGAATCAGCATCAACCACAATCGCTGCAGTCGAATCATCTGCCTTCGCGGAGCCCGAGTCGTCGTTGTTGATGGCGCGGGCGCCGATGATGCCGACGACAACTGTCGCGGCGGTCGTGAGAACCGAAGCGAGCTTGCGCGTATTGGCGTTCACTAGCCGAGGCAGTTCCCTGCGCCCCGAACGGAGACGCTGGTCTGCACAGCGTTGGAGGAGTTACCAGCCGCATCCCGAGCAACAATCACGATCGTGATGTCTTGATCGAAAGCTGGTGCGAGCTCGCTGAACGGTCCGAACGTCGCGGTCCACGTGTTGCCTGCGCCTTTCGAGAAGGCCTTCGGGCTTCCCCCAACGCCGGTGTAGGTACCCGTCACTTGCGTAACGGCAACATTGTCCGTAGCAGTCACTGTGATCGTCGCCGTCTCGGGACAATCGGCATCGTCAGTGTCACCGTCGTAAATCACCCCAGGCGAAGCGTTCGGCGGACTCGCGACCGGAGCCTGATCATCAGAAGCGGGCGGATCAGTCACCGGAGTCGTATCGGTAGTCACAGTCGTCGTTGTTGACTCGTCAACAACAACGGCTTCAATCGGCTCCTCACACTCGTGCACCGGCACATCGATCACCGCATCCGGATCAACAGCACCGGTCGGCACCCAAAGAACCACGCTCTCATTGCGCGGATCACGAATCTCCAACCAACCGCCACTCTCGTCGCGACCAGTCACGAACACGCGGTCGCCCGCATACGCAGAACCGACCAGCGCACCATCTGGGCAGTCGTAAAGGCTGTACTGCTGCACATCGACAGCAACACCCCCCGACCCGTCGTCATCAGGCGAGAGCACGGTGAAACCCAAAGTCCCACCAACAGCCAAACCCGCAACCCCCAACACCGGCAACAACCGAGAAACCCCAAGAGCAGTCATAAACATATGATGCACCAACCCACCAACCCGGTTGACACAACCCCGAATTTCTAGCGGTCGGAGCTCGCAACAAGTGTCGCGGTACCCGTCGCGGACAGGTACGTGTATTGATTCCCACCGAGGAGGTGAGGGAGGAACACGCCGGTGACACCTTCGATCGGGGGAACCGCCAGCGGCACCAAGGGTCGGAACTCGCTGCCGCCTGCAACAACCGGCCGATCATCGCCTGGTTCCTGACGGAGCGCCCCCTCAAAGCTCACAAAGTTGTCACTGACACGCTGCACGACGACGAGCGTGATGTAGCCCGTCCGGGTGACCCACTCACCGTCTGACTGCCGCGAGCTAACCGAAACTGACAACTCGTACGCGGAGTGCTTAACGCGGGGATCCTCAGTTGGACGCGGGTGAAAGCTGCTCAGTGGGATCGAGCAACGTAAACGCTCTTCGGGCCTCGGCCACCTGTAGTAGTTCGGATCTAGTTCGGCCGACAACTCTGGGTTGAGAATGGTTTCTCCGCAGCCCTCTGCTCCAGAACCAAAGGTCACCGACACCGTTCCAGCCGGAATGTTCCCGATGCCACGATCGAGCAACACAACCGCGGGGTACACGACGAACTCGACCACACCTGTTGCTTGAATCAGGTGGATATCGGTTGCGAGCGGTGTTTGGGTGGTGCCGGTGTATACGGAGGTGCACACCAACATCTGCGTACCCGGTGGCAGTGGAACCCAAGTCGAGATCTTGCGGTTGAAGCTCGGATCGTAAACACCTATCGGCGACACAAACACTTGGTCATCGCGGACAGTGCGAGGTGTTACAACACCCTCACTTGCGACCGGGCATGCGCGATCCTCAGGGTCAGTGATCGTTCGCGTCGCGAACGTGGCGTATCCCGTCGCCGGTGCCCATGCATCGATATAGACCCAGTCTCCGAGGACGTATGCCTGCGTCGGTGGACGACCCGACGGTGTTCCATCGTGCATCACGAACGGTCGACTCGACACCGGCCGGCCGAAAGTGTCGACAGCGTCCAACACAACCTCGTACGGCACGTTCGGATCGCGATCGATGTGAATGCCACACAACGTCAGATAACCGAATGCCTCGCGGCTGTAGTCCTCGGTCTCGAATCTGGTCATCCACGCCGATCGCTCAGCAACCGGAGTTGCCGACGTCACCAGTGGAACCCATGGATCAGAAGTCGCGCCATAGGGTCGCCATCTAACGGTCAGCGACTCGAGAGGAGTGCGCGAGAACACCGTGATCGCATTGTGATCCTCGCCAGCCGGAGTCGATGCCGGGCAAGCCTCCGGGAATGGAGCCCGTGGCGCGGTCAGATAACGCCCAGGTGTCCCCCACACAAACGGCGCCGGCGGAATCTCACCGCCCAACACTCCCGCATAACCAACAGGACAACCCGCACCCGGCGCTGCGCCCGCCGACGATCCCGCACAGCCATCAAACACACTCTGCGGCAGCAAGGACGGGCCTTCAATCGGATCGTCAATGAACATCAACCCCGCACCCGTCGCTGCATCGCCAACAGCGGCACCACCGCCACTGCCACCACCGCCATCGGGGGTTCCAGTCGAATCGACACCTGTCTCGATAACCGAATCAGCATCCACCACAATCGCAGCAGTCGAGTCGTCAACCTTCGCGGAACCCGAGTCGTCGTTGTCGTTAACCGCGCGCGCAGCTACCAATCCAACAGCAACGGTGGCCGAGGTCATGACGACAGAAGCCCAAGTGCGCACGGCGCTCTTCATACAGACATGATGCACCAACCCACCACCCGGTTGACACAACCGGCGGAGTTAGCGGTCGCTACTCGCAACGAGCGTCACGAACCCGCTAACTCGCTCGCGGAATGAGTGAATGACCTTGAGGTAGACAGTTCCTTCGCGCCGTTCGGATCCGTCGTTCCACCCAAACCGCATCGTATAAAGGCTGCCTTCTCTGGTCAGGTCAATGTAGAGCGTGTTTATGAATTCGACCCAACGACCACCGATCAAATCCTCTCGATAGATGAGGCTTACGAAAACAGCAGTGTCACGCTCGTGACGCAGAGCCGGGAGCGGGCAACGAATCTCCGGTTCAAGGGCGAAGGTGTACGCGGAATACGGATCGGTGTCGTTGAAGGGGACTCGATACGGATAGTCGTCGGCGTTCGTGCGTGCCCCGCTCAATTGCTGCTGCCCACAGATTCCCAACACGAAGTTGCCCGCAGGCAGATCTACATATCGATCGAACCCGATGCCCTGCGGAACAAACCGAACTGGGACCTTGTAAAGGCCATCCACGACGTGAATGTCTGTGGCAAGTGGAACCGCGATTCCATCTACGTGGATGGTGGTGCAAACCAGACTCAGTTCGCCTTCGGGTAGCGGGATCCACGTAGAGATCTTGCGCGTGAAGGTCGGGTCGTAGACACCGATCGGCGACACGAACAGTTGGTCGTCGCGCGTGATGCTGTGCGTGATCTCGCCGTCTCCCGCGGGCGGGCACGCGCGATCATTTGAATCGGTAATCGTGCGCGTCGCGAACGTCGCTGTACCATCCGCCGGCGCCCACCCATCGATGTACACCCAGTCTCCGACGATGTAAGCCTGGGTCGGCGGACGACCCGACGGAGTTCCATCGTGCATCACGAACGGTCGACTCGTCACCGGTCGGTCGAACGAGTCGGTCGCTTCAAGCACAACCTCGTACGGCGCGTCTGGATCGCGATCGATGTGAATGCCACACAAGGTCAGGTAACCGAAGGCCTCTCGGCTGTAGCCCTCGGTCTCGAACCTTCTCATCCAAGCCTGCCGCTCCGCGAGCGGAACTGCAGGCGTGATCAGTGAAACCCACGGATCTGTCGTGCCATAGGGACGCCATTTCACGGTTAGCGACTCGAGTGGTGTGCGCGAGAACACTGTGATCGCGTTGTGATCTTCTCCTGCCGGAGTCGATGCCGGACACGCGGGCGGGAACGGAGCGCTCGGCGCGGTCAAGTAGCGGCCGGGTGTTCCCCACACAAACGGCGCCGGCGGTATCTCGCCTCCGAGCACCCCCGCGTAGCCCTTGGGACAGTTAGCACCGGCGGCCGCTCCCCGCGACGCTCCAGCACAACTATCAAACGCACTCTGCGGGAGCGCGTACGGACCCTCGATCGGATCATCAACAAACATCAATCCGGCGGTTCCAGCGGAATCCCCGATGGGCACTCCACCGCTGCCGATGTCGCCTGCAGTGGTCTGAGTTGAGTTGCCATCAGTCTCTAGAACCGGCTGATAGAGCGCTTCGGCATCTATCACCACTCGCGCGGCCTCGTCGTTGAGGTTCACCGCAGAGTTGTCATCGTTGTCCTTGATCGCGCGGGCGCCGACGACACCAACGACGACTGTCGCCATAGTCGTGACCGCCGAAGCAAAGGTGCGGGTTGTCCTGTTCATCAGAGCATTCCTCGTTGATACATCGTATGCAACCTTGCTTAGGACGTTGGCGCGAGTCGCCAGTCGGCGTCGACGGTCAACCGCAGTTGCAAATCGGCGTCGGCAGGAGTCGTGAGCGTTAGCGGCATGCCCGACGAGATTTGCGCCATCGTGAACGATCCGGAGAATTCGGTTATGCCGCTGTATGTGCCGCCGGTACCGCGGCCGCAATCGCGTGCCCCGCCGGCGGAGATATGGACCAAGACAGTAACTTCAAGTGAGCCGCCGCTAATGCGGATGCGCGGGCCATGCGGACCGTCCGCCACGGCATTGTCGAGCGACAGACAGCTAGGTCCATCGGGTCCCAGAGTGCCCGCCCAGTCGTACCAGCCGTAGTAAGTGGGTGTCTGTCCATCGAGTTCGATTGCGAAGCGGTAGATCCAACCGAACTGCGGAACGTCGCCACCGAGGAACTCAACTCTGGTGTGAACCGAAGTCGCGACCACGTCGGGCGTGCCGAACGCGAGGCCGAGAAATTTCTCGTACACGACACCGGCGGCGTCGGTGACGTTCGCCGTCGCGGATAAGTAGGTTCCGGCGCAAAGTGTGAAGGCGACATGGAACTCAGTTGCGGGCGCACCGCCGACTGCAACGGTGCGCTCGTTGCACCCAGGGCCAGCGTCGCCGAGTACGTCGACCATGTGCACCGAGTTGATCGTCACGGCGCGGTCGCTGAAGATTGTCATCGTCGTTGGCAGCGCGCTCCAATCGGGGCCAGCTGTTACAACGGTTGAATCCTGATAGACGATCGGTTCGCCCGCGGTCGGGTCGGCCACCGGGCGGTCGCTGCTGGCGATGAGGGTCGCAGTTCCGAATGCGCCAGGCGCGGCGTCGATCACCGGATACTCGACCTTGATGATCGCGACGCCGTCGGTCGGTTGCGGGCAACCCTCATCGGATTCCCAGAAGTTCCTGCCGCACAGCACTCCGCTCGCCGTCGGCACAGGGATCTCGAACCACTCGGTAGGCCTTGGCGGGCACGTCGGGTCGCAGCGGTCGACTTGAATTTGAATCCCCCAAGATTCGCTACGCCACTCACGATCGCCACCGGCGATGACGAAACGAGCGATAGTGACCGGCACTTTCACGTAGCCAGTCGAGTCGACCGGAAGTGGCGCTTCGTCACACGTCCACAGCGGCTCACCGATAGCGACGCTGCCGACCAACTCCTGGAAGGAGTTTGCCCATACCTGCCCGCAGCCGTCGCCGACTAGTTCGCGCTCGCCCGGGAATTGAATCAACGCGGCCAACGACCCTTGGCTGACTCTGACCCCGCTGTTGAGTCGGAAACCTTCGAGCGTGATCAGCGGCCGCTGCGCAGTCGGAGCGTGTAGCAACACACTGTCGGTGCCCAGCGGCCGCAACGTGTTGCCGGTGTCGTAAATGGTGGCGCAAAGAAGCACCAAGCCAGCCGGCGGCAACGGAACGCTGGTGACAACCTTGCGTGTGAACGCCGGGTCGTACACGCCAACGGGAGATGCATGTTGGCCATCGACCACATGCACGCGCTCGGTTGGAATTGCTTCAGTTCTGTAATCGGTGCAATCACCACTTCCTTCTAGGTCGGTGACGATCCGCGTACTGAATGAAACCGAGCCTTCGGGTTTTGTCCAAGCCGTCACCTCGGCGAAAGGTTGCACGCCAATGATGTTCGCCGACGTAGGCGGCCTCCCCTGAGGCGTCGCGTCGGGCAAGGTCATCAAGCCATTGCCGTTGACGACTCTCAGGAACGCGTCGATTCCGAACAGGCGCACTTCGTAGGCGATGTTCGGATCGCGGTCGATCACGACGCAACGCGACAGATAGAAGGCCTCGCGGTCGAAGGGCTCGGACTCGAAACGGGCGAACCATGCAGCACGCTCGTCAGCAGGGGTGGCCGGATCGACGACGAGGGTCTGCCACGCATGCGACGAGCCATAGGGGCGCCACTCGACAGTGAGCGAATCAAGCGGCGTTTGCGAGAAGATGGTGATCGCTGTTTGACCTGCACCGGCTGCTGGGGTATCGGCGGGGCACGTTGCGAAGCCAGCGCCCGTCGGGTCAGTCAGATAGTGGCCAACGTTGCCGAACAAGAACGGTTCCGGCGCGATGTGATCCGCGAACAGTGTCCCCCCGTAGCCCTCCGGGCACGATGACGACGGAGGTGTTCCAGGTTCGACCCCAGCACAAGCGTCGAACGCCAACTCGGGAAGCGAGACCAACCCGAGCGTCGGGTCGAAACCGATCGGAAACAGACGCGGGTCTGGTGCGGGTGCGGGGTCTTCAGGCTCAAGACCGTCGAACGCATCTTCGGAGATGACCGGTCCGACAACTCCACCAGTAACTCCACTTCCGCCGCCACCGCGCCCGATTTCAGGGCCGGGCGTGTCGTCGGTAATCGCGGGCGGGCCCTCAAGAAGATGCTCGAGCATCGCCGGGTCGTGGCTGATCGCAACCGGCTCGACGATTGGTGTGGCCAGGTCGTCGGCAGTTTCGATGTCGCCGCCAACGAGTACTGGCGCATCGTGATCACCGAGCGCGGCAGGCGACTCTTGCTCATCCATCGCGCGCGTCGCGAATACACCAACAGCGACAGTGGCGACAGTGGTGCCAATGAGGACGAGATTGCGAGTGGTCGTGTTCATCAGAAGAGGCAGTCTCCGGATCCCCACACGCCGACGGTCGCAGTGGTCGCGGTCGAGTTATTGCCGGCGGCGTCGCGAGCAACAATCGATATCACTACGTCTCGGTAGGGAGAGGGGACTCCAGCGAAGGGTCCAAAGGTTGCTGTCCACGTGTTACCCGCACCATGAACGAATACGAGCGGGCTGCCGGGCAGCCCGGCTGCGTATGTTCCGCGGACCTGCGTGACCCCGACATTGTCGGCGGCTTGGACGGTGATTGTCGATTGATCCACGCAGTTATCCGGGTTGATGCCCCAAATCTCGTCTGGATTGGGACTTCCTTTGGCCACAACTACCACCGGCTTCTGTGTGTCCAACGGCAGTGTCGTCGTCGTGGTCTCGACCACAGTTGTCGTGGTCGTCTCTGCTTCGACTGCGATCAACTCGACTTCATCTGTGCAGTCGTGCACTGGTACCTCGATCACAGCGTCAGGGTTGACTGCAGCCGAAGGAACCCACAGCGTGCTGCCCTGATTGCGCGGATCGCGTACTTCCAACCAGCTACCACTTTCATCGCGACCGGTGACGTACACGCGATCACCGGGATACGCGATTCCTGTCGGCGCACCATCGGGGCAGTCGTACAAGCTGTACTGCTGCACCTCCACTGTTACGCCGATGCCGGTGTTGTCGTCTGCAGGCTTCAACGCGGTGAGACCAAGCGCCCCGCCCACAATCAGCCCAAACGCGCCCAACCCGGCGAGCAACTTCATCGGCAAGACCGCGGCCGGCGATGTCGATGCAGCGGACGGCGTAAGCGCGGCTGGGTTCGCGCCGGCTCCCGCGCGATCGGCGGCTTCCTTCAACCGCTTACGAAGTTCATCATCAAGTGTCATCTTCAGCCTCCCTCGCCCGTGTCGTAGTCCAACCCAAGTTCATCCGCGAGATGTTGGCGAGCGCGGAAGAGCAATGTCTTGACGGTGCCTACGGCCACGCCCATTGCGGCAGCCACCTGCGCGACCGATTGATCGAGCACGTAGTGCATCACCGTCACCTCGCGTTCACGTTCGGGAAGCAAGCGCAGCGCTCGATGCAGCGTATCGTCGTGCTCGCGCGGCGAAGGCTCGTCACTCTGCGCACGACTGCCAATCTTGGTCAACGCGCGCTCTTCGGCCATTCGCCGCCGGTATCCGCTGCGCGCCTGGTTCGTCGCCACCACTGTGATCCACGCCACCAGCTGCTCGATCGGTTCGTCACGTCGTATCCACGCCTTCGCAAGCGCGTCTTGTAAAGCATCTTCAGCTGCGCCGCGACTGCCGGTGATCAGTGTGAGCGCACCAACCAAACGCGTCGAGTGCGTCTGCATGAAGTGCTCGATCTCGGCGGCGCGACCGTCGGCGGTATCGCGGGTAGCGGCAGAGACAGCTTGCACACCCAATCGACGCACGAGACCCCCCGGTCGGTTGACAATCCGAGCGTAGGTCACCGGGCTTAGAGCCCGAACCGCGGCCGGTTCTGCGGGGTACGGGGTGCCGGTCTAGGGGACGTCCGGGCAAGTAATCTTCTGCGTATGAGCGGGGGCGGAATTCCCGACGTAGACCCAGGCACGTCCCCGCGTATGCGGCGACGTACCTTCCCTGTGGAATGTCTGGTCGTGGTATTGACCTTTATCGCGGCCTACCTGTTCCTTGATAACGGCCGCCCGCCGAACTCGACTCGAGCCGTCGCGGAGCAGGGGAACGTGGAGACGTCGGAGGAGGCGACAACCAGCGTGACGCTGCCGACGACCACTCTGTCGCCGACCACGATCGCATCCACCATCGCAACCACGACTACGGCGGCACCGACGACCACAACCGGCCCGGTGATCACCCCCGTAAACGCACTACTCATCGGCGACTCGGTGCTCGCGGAACTTAGATGGTTCGACGGCGCAGTCGTCTCGCTGGAGGGTTTTTCTTACACGCTTGACGCCGAGTCGTGTCGCCGCATCTCATGGAAGAGCTGTCGCGGGCGCGAGCGCCGCACGGCGGACAGCGTCGTGAAGGTCCTCAACGGGATGAATGAAAGTTTCGATGTGATTGTGCTGCTCGGCGGCTACCACGCCAGCCAAAACGGCTTCCGAGGCGAGATCGAAGACTTCATCAAGGTCGCGAGCAAGATGGCGACAAAGGTCGTGATCATCAACTACAAAGAGTCGCTCCATTACCCCTCTCCGGGCTCCAACGGAACAAAGTCGCTGTTCGCCGACTTCAACGAAGACCTGCGCGCGATGGAAGCCGAAGGTGCACTGGGTGGCGCGATCGTCGCCGACTGGAACATGTTCACGCAAGACGACCCAACGTGGTTCCGCGCAGACAAGATGCACCCCAACGTGATCGGGACGCTCGCGATGGGTTGGTTCGTTTCTGCGACGATCGCCGAGTTGTACAACAACCCGTGCCCGGTGACGGGGAACCATCCGTGCGTCGTCCCCGACGCGCGCAACCCGATCACCGACTGGCTCACCATGTACGGAATGGAGTACACCGACCAGCACTGCTACGAAGACGGCAGCGCTCGCGAGCGGGTCTGCGAGGAAGACCGCATCATGTACTGAAGTGCTCGCCCAGGGACTCGAACCCTGGCGAAGTGTCAACCGATTTAGCGGCTGGCGCGTCATAGATGTATGTCCGCGACCACTGTTTCGCCCGTGCTGCAATTGAATGCCACGACGAGGAAAGTCCTTAGCAGAGGACGGCCGCACGAATCAGTGACACACAGGCTCACGGTCGCGTCCGTCCTGTCCCTGGGCTTGCTCGTAGCCGCTGGTTGCTCGACCTCCACCAAGCACGCGGACGCAATGCCCGCCGACACGGCCGAATCGACGGATACAACATCTGCTCCGTCGACCACCTCACCGGAAACCGCGCCGGTCGTCACCGCGTCGACCGTCACGCCAACCACGGAACCAGAGCCCACCAGCCCGCCAACCACGGAACCGACAACAGGCGAGTTGTACTTGCGCGGCGACGGCCTCGGGAACTTCGACTTCGGCGTCCCCCCATCCGAGTTGATTGCAGCGATCACGGAACTCTTGGGCCGACCATTTCACGACGAGGTCACGCTCTACACGGAGGAGGACCCCGCCGATCCCGGCTGGTACAGAGTGCCCCTCGGCCTCGACTCCTTTCGCTACCCGGTCGGACGCACCACCTGTTGGGTCGGCACCTTCTGCGTCTACTTTGCCGGCGCAGAGCCACAAACAAAGTTCGTCGGCTGGGAGTACTGGGGGCCGACCGGAGCGTTCAGAACCGTTGACGGACTCACCCTCGGCTCTCGCTGGAGCGACTTTCCCAGCATGGACGCCCGACCGTTGTGCTACATCAAGGGCTTTGGGTCGTACAACGACATCAGCCTTGAACTTGAAGCCTGGGAACTTCGTTCAGGAACCCACTTCGCGTGGATTACAACAACCGCCGATGGAGGATTCGAAACGCATTCGCCAGATCCAGCGAAGACCTCGGTGTATCTCATGTACGCCGGTCAGCGGCCGGTAGTTCTCTGGGATGACTGCTGACCCAACACCTGGTCAGTGCTGACCGCAAAATGCGAAAGGTGCTCCCCCTGGGACTCGAACCCAGAACCAATGGATTAAAAGTCCACTGCTCTAACCATTGAGCTAGAGGAGCGAGGAGCTTCGCGCCGGAACCTCGGGCGAAAGCGTATCGGTTCTGCTTCGCGTGACTCGTCGCGAACAGCTCCACTAAACATCGCAGGTGGACGCATCGTTGCGTGCCAGCAACTCAAACCCGGTCGGGTCGAGATCGCAGTAACCGGCGTGCAGCCATTCGTGAAGAGCGGGAGCGCGTTCGACCAAATACTCGTGGGAGTACTCGTCGACCAGGACGTAAGCAGGGTCTGCCTCGCGAAGCTGATCGCTCAGCATGCTCCACACCTTGACGTCGTATTGCTCGGGTGCCCATCCATTGATCGCGATCGCTTGCTTTCGGCCAGAGCGAAGCTGGAAGAGCGGGTTCGATAGCACATAAATGTCCCCAGAGATCGACTCCGGTGCATTCAGTAACGCCGCAAGTCGATCAGCGTCGGTGTATGTGGACTCGACGGCTCGTTGATACTCCCTTCTCGCGTCAGCAGTGATGGCAAAGTCGTGACGAGCCAACTCGCCGAGCCGTTCACCGAGGGTGATTATTGGCAGCAACGATGCCGCGAGTCCGAAGAGCAAGACCGGTCGCCCCCATCGCAGAGCGAGCTCGAGTCCTGGGATCGCCAGCACTCCGAAAGGAGCGAGAAACAGCATCGAGTGATAAGGCCACCAGTGTTGGATGAGAACGAACGGCACGGAGACGAGAATGCACAGTGCCGCGGCGTCGTACAACGGCTCGTGCAACTGCCGTCGGGCTACGCGCCACAGACCGACCAGACCGAGAGGACCGACGACCGCGAACACCGGGGCCATATATCTAGGCCACTCCGCGAGCCTTGACAGCGGCCGACCAGCGCTGGCCGTCGTAGATAACGAGTAGTCGAAGTAGATGAACCACGCGTCATCGAGCACCCCGACCGCTGCGAAGTACGTCACGACACCAGCGATTACCGCGGCACACCCCAGCAGTAGTGGCACGAGATCTCGCCAGCGTCGCCACGCGGCAAGCAGCCAGATGGCGCCAACAATCGGCATGTACACAATCTTCAGGATCCCTACCACTGCCGTCAGGACGCCCGTCAGAACCAACGCCCGGGTGCGGTGCGGACCCTGAGCTGGCGGACCAACTGCCAGCCACATTGACGCGAGAAGCGGCAAAGCGAGAAGTGACTCGATCTGGCTCAGATCGTTCGGGCGTGCGCCGGCGAGATACGAGCCAACAGTTAGTAAAGGGACGAGCGTTGCTATCACTGGCCGGTTCGTCGTTGTCCTCGCAACAGCGCCGAGGAGAAGCGCGACTCCTAACCAGCACAGGCTGTCGAGAACGTGAACGGCTAACTCGATCGAGCCAGGAAGCCACGACGCGACGGCGAAGTACAAGTAGATCCCAGGTTGTTTGATGTCCCAGAAGTCGCGGTAGATAACGCCACCATTCGCAAGAATGTCGCCGCCTACTGCAAACAGCGCCTGGTCGCCGAGGAAAGGTGTCGGTAACTGGATCGCGGCCAGCACGGCCAACACCACCCACGCGACCGTGGACAAGCGCACCCGAGTTGACCTGACGCGCACCACTTCGCTCATCAAGAGACTGTACCGATTTACGTGCGTCTCGGTAACTCAGCGGCGAATGGCAGCGAGTGGCGTCGTGCCGTCGTCAGTCGGTTCGTAGGTCGGGGGCTACCGATCTGCTCGCCGATCGCCAAGCCGGGACTGCCGACGCCGCTGTCGTGATGATCATCAGCGCCGCGACCGTGGCGGCGATCGCAGCTGGGCTGTAGGTGGCAAGGGGAACCACGCCCAATTCGTCGGCGAACAACCCCCACACGAATCGTCCGATGAATACGCCCGCCGTCACCCCAAGCGCGACCGCGATCATGACAATCAGCATGGCTTGACTGAGGAGAAACCGGGTCACTTGGCGGCGAGTCGCACCAACCGATCGCAGGATGGCGATTGCTCGTCGGCTGCGGCGACCGACGATCAGAAGGGCGTGCAAGGACAACACGATGCCAAGGAGCACCACGGCGGCGACGGACCAGCGGGGGAAGTTGCCGACTCTGTTCAGGTAGGAAACGTCGGTCGGCGGCGATGGTGACGTGATTTCGCATCTGCCAGGGTCGCAGCCCAATGCTTGTTCGTACCGTTCGACCACTTCGTCTGGGTTGGCGCCCTCGCGCAGTCGTACGTATTGACTTCCGATCTCGGCTGAGGGCGCTATCCGTTGCACACCTTCGAGCGTGAACGCTGCGTTGTCACCGACTCCCTCCGGCAGTACTCCGAGCCCGACGACCCGATAGGTGGCGCTGCTTGCACCGACAGCGACGGTGACATCTTCGCCGACACCAACATCAAGTCGCTGTGCTAACCGACGGCCGAGGACTACCTCATCACTGGCGATCGGTTTGCGCCCGCTCGTCAAGAGTGGTCCGACGGCGAAATTATCGAAGCCGATCAGCCCCACCTCACTTCCGTTGATGGTCCCTGTCGATCCAGCCGTGCGAGAGATTTCTGCGATGTCGGAGTCGGCATCGAGAGCGCTGGTGATGATGTCGTCGTCAACTAATCCGTAACTGTCCCACGTCGAAAGGTCGTAGTTGCTTCCGTACATGGCCGGGGTCGAAACAAGCGCGTCCAGGCTGTAAGCGAAGGTGATGACACCGACGCTGATCGCCACCGACGTCGCGGTACCGACCACTGCTGCCCGCACCGCCCGGTGCGCGCCCGTGCCGCGCCCCGCCAGCGCGATTCCGGTGCGCACTTCCATCGGAGCGGCACCGATCATCGCCGTAAACCACGCAGGTGGTGCCGTCCGCGGAAGTTGGCGCGAAATTCCACTTCTCATCCACGATGAGGCGGCGGCGAACACTACGAGCACCAGGGTCACCACCAACCCGGCACCCCACGCGAGCGCGAGATCGAATGCTTCGAGCGTGGAACGGTCGAAGGCATCGGCAATGCCGATCGCGCCGAAACCGGTCGCGACTGCGGTTGACCCGATCAGGCCGAGCAACGTCCCCGCCGCGATCGCCACGAGGGCTTGTGCCCAACGTTGAATCGCGCGTTGGCGTCGAGTGAGACCGAGTGCAACGTATGACAACTCGTCGCTCCCGTCGTTCATCTGTCGGGCCACCGACAGCGCCGAGATGATCAGACCAGCGAGCGCCGCAGCGACGCCCAGGCCCAGCACGGCATAGGCCTCGGGTTGCACTGCCCGTTGTACCTTCGACTCGTCCTGTGCGCGAGTCTCCACATCGACAACGCCGAAGCGATCCTCAACTGAGCGAATGAACGAGTCGACGGTGGTGTCGTCGCTCAGCCAGATGCTGGCGCTCTGGTACAGCCCAGTTCGCGGATGAGCGTCGAGGAATGCTCCACTGGCGACGATCATTGATGTGCTCGTCGGCGCGTCGACCGGTCCGTTCAGCTCCGCCGGACCGAACACGCCTACAACGACCAGGTCGACCACTGTGACCTCTGTGATCTCCTCCCCGTCGAGCGTGCCTATAAAGAATTGAAATGTGTCGCCGAGATCGGCGCCGAGGTTGTCGACCGCGTCCACGCTGATCGCGACCTCGTCGAGCGAATCGGTTGCCGCCCAGCGACCGCGCTGAAGTGGAAATGCCGGTGCGCCTTCGACAGCCGCAGCGATGGGCGTTCGGAAGGTTTCGTCCGGTTGCCCTGCGTCGTCGATCTCGGTACCGAAGATGAATCGAAGCACCCGCATTTCTGCGATGCCGTCGAGGCCAGCAAGTTCCGCTGGCGCGATCGGCCCCTGCTCGGGGTAATCGGGATTACCGATACCGATGGACAGATCGGCGGCATCGACCGCATCGAGCAGTCGCGGGAAGGCGTTCGACGTTTGGCGCGCAACCGCCACCGCACCGCCGACACTGGTGAGAGCGAGCGCCGTCAGCAGCGCCACGAACACCCAACCGACCCAATTCCGCATCAGGCCACGACGGACAAGAAGCGCTAGCGGCGGCACGCAATCATTGTGATACTCGGCTGCCGAAGCCGCAAAGGTGGCTGACCGACCGATCGGGGTGTAGCCACCACGAGCCTGCGACTTGCAACGCGCGCAGCGTCTCGGCCAGCCGTGAGCCGGTACCGTGCTGTTCGTGCTGAACCCCGTGAAGTCGTGGCGTCATCTTGCAGTTGGAGCATCGGTGTTGGCGGCACCGGGTCTTGTTGCGGTCGGGCTACTCGGTGGCGGCATCTACGACGAACGCTACGAAGCGAAACAGATCGTCGTCGCGCCCGCTGGTGACGATGGATTACGTATCACCGAGATAGTCGACGACGACTTCGGTACGACGGAGCGACACGGCTATCAGCGGCTGATTCCGAACGACTTCGGTGTGCCGCAAGATGTTGTGGCGCGAGCCCCTCACGCGGAGGACGACCTGACCGCCAGCAACGAAGGCAGCTACACGCGCATTCGCATCGGCGACCCCGACATCACCTACACCGGACAGCACCGCTACGAGCTGTCGTACACGCTGCCCAACGCGCAGATCTCGGCGGGCCAGTTGGCGCTCGACATCTCCGACGACCAGACCGAACTGGAGACGGGCCGATTGGAGATAGTCGTCACCGGCTTTGAACTAGCCGATCCCCTGTGCAACACCGGCGACTTCGGCGATGTCGGCGGCTGCGAGTTGGTTCGCGACGGTGATGTGTATCGCGTGGTGATCGAGCCATTACGTCCGCACACGTACGTGACAATCGGCGGCACGATCATCGGTCTCACCGAACCGGTGGAGGTCGCGCCACTCGCCTTGCCAGAGCGGCGCGAAGACAACTCGGCGGCAGCGGCGCTGGGGTTTGGCGCGTTGGGTCTCCTCGCTGCTGGCGGTGGATTCCTAGCGGCGCGACGACTTGGGCGCAACGAAGTCGCTGGTGCGACAGCTGCCGACGCAGCGTTCGCAGGCGGCACAGCTCGCCTAGTCACCGATGCGGAACTCGACGACATGGCGACCACCGAGTTCGAGGCACCGCGCGGCATTCCCCCATGGCAGGGAAACATGCTGCTTACCGAGCGCGTCGGCTCGGAGTCGGTGTCGGCGTGGTTCTCGGATCTGATCGCGCAGGAAGTGTTGACACTCAGCGGTGAATCTCCGCAGGTGTTGTCGCGCGGGCCGAAGGCCGATGACGCTCCCTCCGCTCTACACGACGACCTCGTCAACCTGTTCGACGTTGATGGTCAATTGGAAATGGGTCGCTATCAGCCGAAGTTGGGCAGCCTGTGGAACCGCGTGCTGAAGGATCAAGTGAAAGAGGCGAGCGATTCGGGTTGGTGGACAAAGTTCCCGCCTGGCTCGCGGCCGAAGTTCCCAAAGTTGCTAGGCCTAATTGTCTTTGTTGCGGTCGTAGTCGGCGTCGTATCCGTATGGCAGCAATGGTTGCGCGCGTGGCCCGCAGCGATCGCGATTGCGTTCGCGATACCGGCGGTCGTCGCCGGCAGCTGCTATCGGCCTTTGCTGCCAGTGCGTAGTGCTGAAGGCAGCGCATTGGCACTGCGTGCTGAATCGTTCCGTCGTTTCCTTGATGCCAGCGAAGGCAAGCACGTCGATTGGGCGTGGAAGAACGGCCTGCTGCGCGAATACTCGGCATGGGCCGTTGCGCTTGGGGCTGCCGATGCGTGGGGTCGCGCCATCGCAGGTAGCACCGTTCCACCGCAGCAAGCCGCGTTGCATTCGATGCCGATGGTCGTGCACACCAATCGCGGCGAGTGGAATCAAGCACACACGCGCCCAGCACCTAAGAGCAGTTCCAGCGGCGGGGGCGGCGGCTTCTCGGGCGGTAGTTCGGGTGGCGGCGGCGGAGGCGGCAGCTCTAGCAACTGGTAGCTGCCGTTAAACGAACCGGCTACTGCAAGTTGCGCGTTGCGCCACCATCGACAGGAATTGCCGCGCCGGTCACGAACTTCGCAGAGTCGCTACACAGGAACGCGGCAATGCGTCCGAAGTCGCCAGCATCGCCGAGCGTTCCCGTCGGCGTCGACTTGGCGACCGCGCTGAGGTCGCCGCCGTACAACTTGGCCAGTCGATCGGTGTTATGGCTTCCCGGCTGCAATGAGTTGACTGTCACGCCGTCGACAGCGACTTCGGTTGCCAACGTTTTCAGAAACCCAGTCAGCCCGGCGCGCGCGGTGTTCGAGAGAATCAAGTTGCCGATCGGCTCGCGCACCGAAGTCGACGTGATCGCGATCACGCGACCCCATCCACGCGACTGCATCCCCGGGACGCTCGCCTGACACATCGCAACCGTGGCCAGCAGGTTCATACGGATCGCTTCTTCGTACTGCGCCATAGTGATGGAGGCGAACGTGCCCGCCGGCGGGCCACCAGCGTTGGCGATCAAGATGTCGATGCCGCCCATCGTCTCTTCCGCCTGCGCCACCATGGCGGCGACATCTTCGACTCGGCTGAGGTCGCCCGTCTGCGTGTGCACCAACTCGCGTATCGTCGCTGCTGCTGCATCGAGCCGCTCCTGCGACCGCCCCACCATGGTGACGATCGCACCCTCGGCGGCGAGTGCTTGCGCACACCCGAGCCCGAGCCCGCTTGACCCGCCCGTGACCAGTGCTCGTTTCCCAACCAGTGATAAGTCCATCGCGTCGCTCCTCGTTGATCTGCCTCAAATCTAGGATGCCAATCGTGGAAGCGTTGTGGGTGCCGTCGGCCGAGCGGGTTGCGGCAACACAAATGGACGCGTTTCGCCGCCGAGTCGCCGTTGACCATCCGCATGTAACTGACGCAGCCGCGCTGCATGCATGGTCGGTCAGCTCACCGTCAGACTTCTGGCAGCGCATATGGGATGACTGCGGGGTAATCGGCGAGCCTGGTGAGGCGGTGTTCGTGCCTGGCGGCGACTTCAAAGCTGCTCGTTTCTTTCCTAACTCGTCGCTCTCGTACGCCGAGAACGTGCTCGCCGACCGGCACGGAGCAAACGAAGACGCGATCGTTGCGCTCACCGAAGACGGAGATCGGCGCGCCTACACATGGGATCAACTGCGCGCAGAAGTAGCCGCGCTGGCAGCCGCACTCGCCGCCGATGGCGTGCAGTCGGGCGATCGTGTTGCGGCCTACATGCCGCACGTCGCCGAAACGATTATCACGCTGCTGGCTGCCAACGCGATCGGAGCAACCTTCACCTCGACTTCTAGCGACTTCGGTGTCGCTGGCGTAGTCGACCGCTTCGGTCAGACGCAACCAACAGTTCTGGTCGCGGCTGACGGTTATCGGTACGGCGGCAAGTCGTTCGATTGTCTCGATCGTCTGGCCGAAATCGCGACGCAGTTGCCCACGGTGCGACGCACCGTTGTGGTTGGCGTGCTGTCCGCCAATCCCAACACTGCCAGCATTCCCAACGGAGTTCGGTGGTCCGACTACTTGGCCCCGCACGCGGGCACACCGCTGAAGTTCCGGCGGTTGCCTGGCGATCATCCTGTCTACATCCTCTACTCGTCCGGGACCACCGGGAAACCGAAATGCATAACGCATCGAGCGCTCGGCATCTTGCTGATGCACCTGAAGGAACACCAGTTGCATTGCGACGTGCGCGCTGGCGATCGCGTTCTGTACTTCACAACGTGTGGGTGGATGATGTGGAACTGGCTGGTGTCGGTGATGGCAACCGGCGCGACCGCGGTGCTGTTCGACGGCAGTCCATTCCATCCGTCGCCGACAACACTGTTCGATGTTGCCGCGCGCGAACGACTGACGCTGCTCGGTCTTTCGGCGAAGTACATCGACTCGGTGAACAAGGCCGGTGTTCGGCCAGTCGATACGCACGACCTAGCCACGTTGCGCACGGTGTGTAGCACCGGCTCGCCGCTCAGCGAGGAAGGATTCCGCTGGATCTATCAAGCGATGAAACCCGACGTGCACCTGTCGTCGATCAGTGGCGGCACCGATCTGTGCGGCTGCTTCGTCGGCGGCGATCCGACCCGACCGGTGTATGCGGGCGAGATACAAGGACCTGCGTTGGGAATGGCGGTGTCGGTATTCGACAGCGAAGGCAACGAGGTTCACGAACCAGGCGTGAAAGGTGAACTGGTGTGCACGCAACCATTCCCCAGCGTGCCGATCGGTTTCTGGGGCGACGATGCAGCACACACCAAGTTCCGCGCCGCCTACTTCGACCGCTTCCCCGGTGTGTGGGCGCACGGCGACTTCGCCTCGTGGACCGAACACGACGGCGTGGTGATCCACGGCCGTAGCGATGCAACATTGAACGCGGGTGGCGTACGCATAGGAACGGCAGAGATTTACGCGCAGGTCGAACAGCTACCGCAGATTGTCGAGTGCGTCGCAGTGGGCCAGGAATGGGACAACGACACGCGCATCGTGTTGTTCGTGAAGCTCGTCGACGGCGTCGAGTTGACTGATGCACTGCAAACCGAGATTCGCGGATTCCTGCGCGCCAACACATCGCCGCGCCACGTTCCGGCGCGGATCGCGCAAGTCACCGAGATACCGCGGACTCGCAGCAACAAGATCAGTGAGCTAGCGGTCGCCGACGTAGTCAACGGCCGAGAAGTCCGCAACACCGAAGCCTTAGCCAACCCCGAATCACTAGCGCAGTACAAGAATCGCCCCGAACTAGCGATCTAGTAGTCGAGTGTTTGCTGCAGCCGCGGGTGCGTCGAGTGTTTCGTGCCCGTGTACGGGCACGAAACACTCGACACCACCTGAACTGCAGCAAACACTCGACTAACTGAGGGTGAAGCCGCGGTAGCCGTCTTCTGCTACTTGGATGCACTGCTGCTCGTAGGGGGCGAAGCCGAGCAGTGGCATGAACACGCGGGTCTTGCCCGGAACGTTGGCACCTAAGTACCACGAGTTGCAGGTTGGGAACAGCGTCATGTTCGCAATCATGTTGACGTAGTCGACCCACTCGTCTTGCGCCTGCTCGGTCGCCTCGATGCGCTGCAATCCGCGATCGCGCAGCGCGACTAGACAATCGCGAATCCACTCGACGTGCTGCTCAATGGACGTGATCATGTTGGTCAGCACCGACGGACTGCCTGGTCCGCTGATGGTGAACATGTTGGGCAGGCCGTGGACCGAAAGTCCTAAGTACGTACGCGGCCCCGCCGACCATGCGTCTTGTAGCGACGTACTCGGGCCTTTGACGTTGATCTTCAGCAGACTGCCAGTCATGGCATCGAAGCCCGTTGCGTAGACGATGCAGTCGACGTCGTAGTCGACACCCGCGACCCGAACTCCGTTCGGCGTGATCTGCTCGATTGGCTCCTTGCTGACATCGACCAACGACACGTTCGACCGATTGAACGTTTCGTAGTAACCGGTATCGACGCACAAACGTTTGCAGCCGACCACATTCGTAGGCGTCAGTAGTTCGGCGACCGCAGGATCCTTCACCGTTGCGCGAATCTGTCGGCGAATGAACTCGGCCGCTGTCTCGTTCGACTCCTTGTTCAGCAACAGGTCGGCGTATCCGCCGAGGTACGCCAATCCGCCGGCGGCCCACCGCCGTTCGTACTCGGCCTCGCGTTCGCTCGGATCTGCGTCGACGGCATTCGTGTCGCCGCGCGGATTGCGCGACCCGTAGCCGGTCATCGTCAGCCGGTTGGCAGCACGCAACTCGCGATAGTTCGCCTTCACTTCCGCGACTTCATCGGCACCAAGCTGCCTGTTGTGTGCTGGCACCGCGTACGTCGGCGTGCGCTGAAAGACAGTGACGTGCGCCGCTTGCTCGGCGATCAGCGGAATCGACTGCACGGCCGACGAGCCGGTACCAATCACCGCGACGCGCTTGCCAGTGAAGTCGACACCCTCGTGCGGCCACGTGCCGGTGTGATAGCTGGAACCAGTGAACGAGTCGCGTCCCGGAAACTCGGGAAGGTTGGTGCTGCTGAGGCAGCCGACGGCGATGATCAGAAACTGCGCAGTGCTGACTGACCCGTCATCAGTCGTGATCGTCCAGCGCGTTGCGGCGTCGTCGAACTCGGCCGACCTCACCCGCGTGTTGAAACGGATGTCGCGGCGCAAGTCGAACCGGTCGGCGACGTGTTGCGCGTAACGAAGAATCTCTGGCTGGGTCGCGTAACGCTCGGTCCATTCCCACTCTTGTTCGAGCTCTGGACTGAACGAGTAGCTGTATTCGAGGCTCTCGACATCGCAACGGGCGCCGGGGTACCGATTCCAGTACCAAGTGCCACCGACATCGTCGGCAACTTCGAACACCTTGGCTGTGAACCCGTTCTCGCGCAGCGTGTGCAGCATGTACATCCCAGCGAACCCGGCGCCGACAATCACGGCATCGACGGACTCGCCGTTCTCGCTCATCGAACCTGCGCGATTGCCGACACACCATCGAACACGTCAACAAAGCGCGTGGTCAATGGCGAGCATCCGGCGCGAATGATGTTCGGCTCACGGAAGTCGAAGATCACGCCGCGCGCCGACAGTTCGCGCACGACTGCCTTTGCATCAGGGTGCTCGATCGCCACATGGTTGCCCCGCCGCGCCTGATCACGAGGAGTCGGCGTCGAGAAACCGAACTGATCGCAAAGCTCGATCGCTAACTGGGTGAGTGCCCGACCCTTCGCTTGAATCGCCGCCATGCCAGCTTCCGCAGACAGCGAGATACCGCACTCGGCGGCGACAAGAGCGAGAATCGAAGGTGTGCCCAGCATCATGCGGGCGATGTCGGCACGCGGTTGGAACGTTGGCCCCATCGCAAACTGATCTTCGGTGGCGAACCAACCCCAGATCGGTTGGCGGATAGTGCTGTGCAGTTCGCGTGCAACATAAGTCCACGCTGGTGCGCCGGGTCCACCGTTCAAGTACTTGTAGGTGCACCCGATCGCCAACTGCGCGCCGCACTTGTGCAGATCGATGTCGATTGCACCAGCAGCATGCGACAGATCCCACACCACCATCGCACCTGCCGCGTGTGCACGCGCCGTCTCGCTGGCGACATCGACAAGCTCGGCCGTGCGATAGTCGATAACGGATCGCACCATGACCGCGACATCGTCAAGGCGGTCGAAACCGTGCCGCACCGTGTGGCCCGTCGCCGCTGCGATGCCGTCGACCACATAGCGGTCGGTCGGAAAGTCGTCGGCGCTGATCGCGATGACTCTCCGATCTGGCCGCAGGGCAATCGCTCCGTGCACTGCTTGGTACACGTTGAGTGTGGTGTTGTCGTGCAGCACCACTTCGCCGGACGCGGCACCGATCAAGGGCGCCAGCACATCGCCGACCCGTTGCGGCATGTCGAGCCAGTGATCCCAACTACGAATCAGACCCGTTGCCCAATCTTTCTCGTACACCTCGGTCAGTCGCTCGATGGTGCGCTTTGGCGGCATGCCCAGCGAGTTGCCGTCTAGATAGATCACGCCCGCGTCGGGGATGTGGAACCGATCGCGAAAATGTGCAATCGGGTCGGCTGCATCCCACGCTGCTACGGACGCTCTGTCGATCATGGCGCCACTCTAGAGACAGCGATCATCTCGGTAAGCAGCGAGATCAGAGCAGCTTGATGAAGCTGGAGTGGCGCACGTAACCCTCGTTCGTGAACTCGGCGATCTCGATCAGCGCCCGCAGCTCTGGTCGCACCCACGTCGCCTCGCCCGTGAGTGATCGCGGCGGTGTCACGACGAACGGGCATTCGGGTGTCACCCGCTTACGCAACTCGCCGGTCAGCATCTCCAATGTCGCTTGGCTGAAGCCGGTACCGACACCACCCGCGTACGCCAGCGATCCGTCCGCCGCGGGAATGCCGACCAGTAGGCCGCCGAAAGTTGAACTGCGATTGCCCGTCCCCTTGTTAAAGCCACCGATCACGACTTCGACCTTCACGCGGTTCTTCACCTTGCGCCAGTTAGGCGAACGTTTGCCCGGTATGTAGGGCGAGCCGAGGCGCTTCGCCATCACACCCTCGAGCCCTTGTTCCGCGGTAGCCGCGAGCAGCGCCGCACCGTCGCCGACGCGATGCTTCGGCACCATCCAATTGGCACCGGGCTCAATCAACTCCGCCAGCAGTTCGCGCCGACGTTCGTACGGCAAGGCGATCGTGTCGACATCGTTGATCTGCAGAACGTCGAATGCGTAGAAGGCAACCTGCGTGAGGTGCTGCTGCATCATCGAGAAGCTGGGCCGCCCTTGATCGTCGAGCGCAACCAGTTCGCCGTCAATGATCGCCGACTCTGCATTCACTGCCGCGGCGAACTTGGACAACTCGGGATACTTAGCAGTGACGTCGAGGCTGTTGCTGCTCTGCAGTCGTAAGGCGCCCTTGTCGACGAACGCGAGCGTGCGATAGCCATCCAACTTGATCTCGTATGCCCACTGATCGTCTTCCGATGACGGCGGCAACGCACCCATCGCAGCCTTCATCGGCACGACGGGAAAGCGCAACGCCATGCTTAGGTTGCAGGCGCGAGGTGACGCAAGGCCATCGCCGAGTAAACCGCGATGCCGTTCACCATTGCCGACTCATCGAACAGCACTCGGTTCGAGTGGTTCGGTGCCGCCGTGTTCGGATCGCGCCCGTCATGTGTTCCACCGAGGAACATCATCGCCCCTGGCACCTGATTGAGGACGTAGCTGAAATCTTCCGCTCCCATAACTGGATTTGGCAAGCGCACGGTCTGCTTCTCGCCGATCAGGTCTTTCACGACACCGAGTGCAAAGTCAGCCGCGCCCTTGTCGTTCGATGTGACGGGATACCCGTCGAGAAACTCGACAGTGACTTGCGCGTCGTGCGCAGCACTCACACCTTCGGCAACGCGACGAATGCCGTCGGTCACCTTCTTGCGAGTGGCATCGCTGATGGCGCGAATCGTGCCCTCGATGACGGCGGTCTCGGGAATCACGTTGTTGGTCGTTCCGGCGGTGATGCGTCCGACGGTGACAACGGAGGGATCGAAGATGTCGATCGTGCGCGTCACCATCATCTGAATCGCCTGCACGATCTCGCACGCGATCGGGATCGGGTCGCACGCATGGTGCGGTTGGCTCGCGTGGCCACCACGACCGGTGACGGTGATCAACATCGTGTCGGCCGACGCCATGATGCTGCCGCCTTTGGTGGCGATCCATCCGCTGGGCAGGTTGCTGGTGATGTGCAACGCGTACGCGCCCGTGACGGGCGAATCGCTGCCATCGGCCGCCGGACCCGGCTCGAGCAATCCTTCGTCGATCATGAACTGCGCGCCGCCGTGGCCCTCTTCCCCCGGCTGGAACATGAACAGCACGCGGCCGGGAATATCGGACCGGCGAGCGCTCAACAACTTGGCGGCACCAACCAACATCGCGACGTGCGTGTCGTGGCCGCACGCGTGCATCTGGCCCTCAGTCGCACTTTCGAATTCGAGGTTCGTGTCTTCCTTCAGCGGCAGCGCGTCCATATCGCCGCGCAACAACACAGTCGGCCCCGGCTTGCCACCATCGAGCAGCGCGGCGATACCGCTGGTGGTTTCGTGCAGCGTGATACCCAGCGGCAAACCATCTAGTGCGCCGAGAATCGTCTCGCGCGTAACGGGTAGGTCGTTGCCCAGCTCTGGCCAGCGGTGCAGCGTGCGCCGCAGCGCGGTCGTCTCGTCGAGTAAGTCACGGGCTTCGTCGCGCAGTGTGTCCAGTTCCATACGCGCATGCTAGGCAAGTTGACGTGGGCCAGCGAACTGAGCTTGTCGATGTGGTCGACGATGACGACCAGGTGATCGACACGGTTTCGCGGGCGGAGATGCGAGCGCGGAACCTGCAGCATCGTGCGGTTTCGATAGCGGTGCTCAGCTCTAACGGTCGATTGCTGGTTCATCGTCGGGCAGACACGAAAGATGTCTGGCCGGGCATGTGGGACCTAGCTGCTGGCGGAGTCGTCGCCTCTGGCGAAACCTACGACGATGCCGCTCGCCGAGAACTTGCTGAGGAACTCGGCATCGTGGCCGACGGCTGGCAGTTGCTTGGTGAGGGGCGATTCGCGGATGAAGCAGTCGCGATGATCGGCCGCGGATTTCTCGTCGTGCACGACGGCCCGTTCGAGTTCACCGACGGCGAAATCGCCGAAGTGCGCTGGGTCGATCGCGACGACCTAGAGACGCTGCTCGCCTCCGAGTCGTTCGTGCCCGACAACGTGGCCCTGCTGTTGCCTTTGCTGCGCGCTCGCTGCACCCAGTTCCGGTGACGAAAGGAATCCCCACTATGTCGATGTATGGAGCAAACCCCGAGCAACTGGCCTCTCTTGGCCGATCACTGAAGCAGCAGATCACCAGCATTGAGGGCGTGATGAGCGCAGTCACATCGGCGCTCGGCGGCACCACATGGGTCGGCCCCGCACGCGATCAGTTCGAGAGCGACTGGAACACATCGTTCCGCACCGCGCTCGGCAAGTTGAACCAAGCGTTCGACGCCGCCGGCAGCGAAGCAATCTCACGCAGCAGCGACCTGCAAAGAGTGATGGGCGCCCGCTAACCCGAGTTCTGAGTTCTGTGTGAGCGCACAGACGTTGTGTCGCTTTGTGCGCTCACACAGAAACCTGGGGTGGATGCTTGGGCTGGGTCGCCCTACCATCAGGTCGTGCTGTTGTTGGAGTTCACGATCGAGCCGTTTGTCGAGGGCAACCCCGGCCCGCACGTGACCGCGGCGGTCGCGGCTGCCGAAGCCCTCGGTGTCACCGTCGAGTTCGGGCCGTTTGGTTCCTCTTGCAACGTGAGTCAAGAGCAGGTTGCGGAGGTTTCCGGCGCGATCGTCGCGCAAGCCTTCGCCAACGGTGCGACCCACGTAAGTCTCCATGCGGAGCGACTCGAATGAACAAGCTTCCTCGGCACCCGCTTGTACTCGCGGTCAAACCGATCGTCGAACAACTCGGCGCGTCGCTCGTCGCTGCCGAAGATCGCGAAGCCGGCGACTTGCCACTTCGTTGGGAAGGCGCGGTTGTCGCAGCCGTACGCCCAGCACCGCTACATGGCGCGCTCGACCGGATGATCGAAGCCGTCGAACGCGAGATGGGTGCGCCACTGCAAACCATGAGCCGCGAAGACAAGCAGAAGGCCATCCGCTTGCTTGACGAGCGCGGTGCGTTCATTCTGCGCCGCGCTGTGGAAGACATTGCCGACGCGATCGGCGTAAGTCGCATCACGGTGTACAACTACCTCAATGCGCTGCACCGGTGAAGTTCGACGTCATTGCCTTCGACGCCGACGACACGCTGTGGCATAGCGAGGATGCGTTCTTCGCGAACGAAGAGCGCTTCGTTGAGCTGATCGCTCCCTTCGCGGCCAGCGGTGTCGACATCAAGGCGGCGCTGACTGCGGTCGAGCGCAAGAACTTGGCGGCCTTTGGTTACGGGGTAAAGGCGTTCGGGTTGTCGGCGGTTGAGGCAGCCATCACCATCACCGAAGGTCGCGTGAGCACAGCGGTTGTTGCCGAGCTAGTCGAGATGATTCGCGCGCAACTCACAGAGCCGGTGCGCCTGCTCCCCGACGTTGCCGAGGTGCTCGCACGTGTCGGTCAACACCATCGAATGGTGCTGATCACGAAGGGCGACCTAATCCATCAGTCGAACAAGGTGGCGACGAGTGGACTGGCGCACCACTTCAGCGACATCGAGATTCTCCTCGAGAAGGATGTCGAAACCTACGACCGCATCTTCCGCAAGCTGGGCGTAGCGCCCGAGCGCGTGTGCATGATCGGCAACAGCCTGCGCAGCGACATTCTCCCGGTGTTGTCACTCGGAGGAACTGCGGTTCACATCGCGTATCCGTTGCTCTTCGAACTCGAGCGCATTGATCCGGTTGATCTCTCGGGTCACGCGAGCTTTGCTGAACTCGCATCGATCACAGAAGTCCCTGAGTGGCTCGGAATTCCAACGCGCTAGTTAAGTCCGGGAAGCCAGATCTGATGGGCATCAACGATCTGTCCATTGCGTACGGTCACGACGAACGGATATGGCACATAGCGATAGTCGCCAGGCGGGTCGCTGCTTGGAGGGTTGCCCCCGACTAGCGAGGCCAGTTCCGCGCCGGGAACCGCAAAGTTCTGCTGGCTCTCCGCGACCACGGTGACCGACTGCAGGTCGTCCCACAGCACCGTGAGCGTGCCGTGCGGTTCCGCCATCACGCCATAGCCATCCACACAGTTCTGCTCGCCAAGCTCGTCGATGCATGTCTGAGCAAAGAACGCCTGCGAGAGATCGAACATGATGAATGGCACTCCCGAGCCGACGGCGACCGCGTCGGCCCAATAGTCGCCATCGGCCACATTCGTCAGCGAACCGTCCCCTGCGATCGTCGCTGGGTCGATCGGCGCGGTGCGATCGGGTACCGCGGGCACGGGTGCTCGATCGTAGGGCTGCACCGTCGCTTTGCCGTCGTCAACACACCCAACGAGCACCAACACCGCCATCACGACCAACGGATAACGCTTCATAGACGGCGCAGGCTCATGTTGGTGACGCGGTGATCGCGCCCCTTGAATAACAGCAGACCGGCACGGTGCTTCGTGGGCGCGATGTTCTCGCGCAGATTCTTGCCGTTGATCTCGCGCCAAATGTACCGCGCCGTCTCGGTCGCCTCCTCGCGCGACAGATGCGCGTAATGCTGAAAGAAGCTGTCGGGCTCTTGAAACACTGTCTCGCACAAGGTCAGGAATCGCTGCACGTAGAACTCTTCGATGTCGCGCTCGTCGGCGTCGATATAGATCGAGAAGTCGAAGTAGTCGCTAACGAACTCGGTAGGTGGCGAACCTTCTGACCCGCCACCAACCTGCAGAACGTTGAGGCCCTCGATAATGACGATGTCGGGTTGGTGTACGACCACTGTCTCGTTAGGCACGACGTCGTAGACGACGTGGCTATACACCGGAGCCGTCGCAGTCGGTGCGCCGCTCTTCAGATCGCGCAGAAACTGAAGCAGTCGGCGCGTGTCGTAACTCTCCGGAAAGCCCTTGCGATTCATGATGCCGCGCTCTTCCAGCACATGGTTCGGGTGCAGAAAGCCGTCGGTCGTGACGAGGTCGACCTTCGGATGGTCGGGCCAGTGCGCAAGCAGAGCCTGCAAGATGCGGGCGAAAGTGCTCTTGCCCACCGCGACGCTACCGGCGACGCCAATCACATAAGGAACTTTCGGTGCAAGCGTTCCGAGAAACGCCGCCGATGCTGTGTGCAGGTTCTGCGTGGCAGCGACGTACAGATTCAGCAGACGTGTCAATGGAAGGTAGACCGTCGCAACTTCGTCGAGGTCGATGCGTTCGTTGATGCCGCGCAGCAACTCGAGGTCTTGCTCGCTGAGCGTCAGCGGCGTTGTGGCGCGCAGTTGCGACCACTGATTACGGGTGAACGTGAGATAGCGGTCGGCCGTCACGCTGCAAACCCTACGCTGACAACGTGGAACAACCCCAACGTGCGGCAACTCGCCGAACGCGTAAGCAGTTGGGTGCTTGGTACACGCCGCCCGAGTTGGTCGACGCGATCATTCGCGAATCGGTGTTCGACGGTGCGGTCTCCGTGCTTGATCCGGCGTGTGGCGATGGACGATTCCTACGTGCTTCCGGACTTGCACGGCAAGTCGGTGTCGACCTCGACCCTGCAACCAGCTTCATTCACGACGATGCGCTCGCGCGCACCTGGGGTGAAGAGCGTTTCGATGTCGTCGTCGGCAATCCCCCGTTTCTCAATCAGCTCTCGTCGTCGACGACCCGCGGTGGAAGCTCGCGTTTCGGCGGCGGCCCGTATGCCGACACGGCGGCCGAGTTTCTCGCGCTAGCAATGCGGCTTTGCCGCCCGGGCGGCCGCGTCGGTTTGGTGCTGCCACAGTCACTCCTTTCAACGCGCGACACGGCGGCAATCCGAGAAGCGGTCGATGCGACGGCTGCGCTGCGTTGGATGTGGTGGTCGAACACGCAGATGTTCGACGCCAACATCCGGGTGTGGGCGGGTGTATGGGAAGTTGGTGGCGAACAAGGCGAAGTCCGTCGGGCCTACGGACCCAACTTCACCGAGTTGCCTGCGAGACCACGGCCATCAACGTGGGCCGGACTGCTCACGGATGCATCGCCTGCTGCGCACGATGGTCCCGTGCTTGGCGACATCGCAACCTTCGCTGTCGACTTTCGCGAGCAGTACTACGGACTGGTCGGTGCGGTCGGCGACAACGTTGATGGGCCTCCGCTCGTGACGAGTGGACTGATCGAACCCGGTCGCTGCTTGTGGGGTGAACGAACGGTGCGGTTCGCAAAGCAACGCTACGAAGCACCCCGCGTTGCGATCGATCGCTTGTCGCCGCGATTGCAACGATGGGCAGCTTCGCGCTCGGTGCCGAAGATTCTGATCGCCAACCAAACCAAGGTCATCGAGGCGGTGCACGATCCGCGTGGCGAGTGGCTGCCGAGCGTGCCCGTCATCACGTGCATCGCGGACGACTGCGAGCGAGTGCTGAGTGTGCTCGGTTCGACTGCAGCGAATGAGTGGGTGCACCATCATGCTGCTGGCAGCGGACTGGGTGCCGGCACGGTGCGGCTTAACCCAAGGCTGCTCGCCGGGATTCCGCTGCGCTGAAGCTCGCCGACAATCGATGCCAACGGCGCGAGTTAACCACCGCGCGCATAGTCATCCACATCAACTGCGCTCCCCACAAACCTGCCAGTCCTAAACGCGGCCACAACAACGTCGCGCCTGCGAGCGGCAAGAACGCGACGATGTTGATCACTGCTTGGCGCCCAAGCCACGTCATGTCCTGCGCACCGATCAGCGCACCATCGAGCGCGAACGCAATCGCTCCGGGAATCTGCATGGCCGCTAGCACCAGCAAGGCACCGATCAGGCGCGAGCGAACCGCCGGGTCGTTGGTGAACAGACTGGGGATGAACGGGCTCGTCGCTACGAGCAAGGCACCAAGTGCGAACGCGCACCACAGCGAGAGGCGCACGCTGGCGCGGCCGATCGCCGCCGCTCCTGTGTGGTCACCAGAACCAAGTTCGCCGGCGACGAGCGAATGCAGCGGTATCGCAAGCGCATCAAGCACAAGTGCGAGGAAAATGAACAACTGCAGCGCTACCTGATTGGCGGCGAGTGTCGGCGCATCGAGGTAGGCGGCGATAAGCGTCGACAAGTTCCAGATCGCGTACATCGCAATCGATCGAATCGCGAGATGACGGCCCTGACGCAGCAGTGGCAGCGCCCTCGCCCACGATGGTCGTGCACGCGCGAGATGACGGCGTATGGCAACCATGAAGAGGCCAGCGGCGAACACTTGTGTGACAACGGTGCTGCCTGCCGAGCCCGCAACGCCGAGTTTCAATCCGTAGACGGCGATCAGTTCAGTAGCAAGGTTGACCACCGTGGCAATGACGACAATGCGCAGGGCCGTACGAAGATCGTTGTAGCCGCGCAACACGCCGTGCCCGAGCAGTCCGAACAGAACGAACGGAATGCCGATGGCGCTGATCGACAGGTAGGTGGTGGCGTGATCCAGCACGTCGCCGCGCCCGCCAAGCAGCCAACACAGCGGGCGCGCAACGGCAAAGAGCAGCATTGAACACGGAACGCCGAGAGCGAGCGACAACCACAATCCACTGGTCGCCACCTCGCGAGCATCCTGGATACGGCCGGCACCGACGAAGAACGCAATGTCAGGTGTGACGTACTCGAGGAACGCCAGCAGCGAGATGACGTTGAGCAGCACGATTGAAGCAATCGCGACACCAGCCAATTGCGGTGTGCCAAGACGCCCGACGATGGCGGTGTCGACCAGGATGTATAGGGGCTCGATGGCCAGCGTGCCGAGCGCCGGGATCGCTAACCGGACGATCTTGCGGTCGAGATCGTCACGCAGCATCCGCACGTCCGCATGTTGCCATGCCCTGTTCAAGGTCTCAGAGTTTGCGGTATCGTGCACGGCGCGGGGGGTAGGACATGCCGGATCTAGCTGAACCATTTGTGCCTTTTACTAACGGCTCAACGACAACCGAGCGTCGAGCGGGCGATGCGCCACCGTGGTCGCCCGAACCGCGCCCCGACGGCTATGTGTCTTACGCACCAACTCGCGTATCGGTCCCCGATCGCTTCTTCTTTGCGCTCGCCATCATTCACGCGATGCGGTGTGCCACGGCTGCCGCCACTTTGTTCACGGCGACTCGAACAGGCGATGCGTCAATTGTCGCGCTGCCCCTGATGCTGACCCTGTCGCACGCAACTCTTGTTGTCGGCTGCCATCGTCAGCGGGCATGGGCCAAGCTGGGCAGCATCATCGTCGATGTGCAGGCAAGCTTCATCACGATCATCGCGTTGATAGCGGTATCCGATTACGAATTGAGCTGGTCGAACACGGTCAAGCAGGTCGTGCTTCCCGCGATCACGATCTGGCTCGCCTACAAAGCACAGGTCGACCGCCGTCGGCGATCAGTCCGCGTCCTCTAGATAGAAGTCCGGCGTTAACGGTTCCAGGGAGCCGAAGGGCTGGCTGCGCCCGCAGCCGTGAGCACCTGAACACCATCGTCGGTGACTAAGCAGGTGTGCTCGAACTGCGCAGTGCGCTTGCCATCAGCGGTCACTGCCGTCCAGTCGTCGTCGAACACCATGCGGTGCTGCCAACTGCCGATCGTGATCATCGGCTCGATCGTGAACGTCATGCCCGGGCGCATGATCATCGTCGCCCGCTCGTCGTAATAGTGCAGCACCTGCACATCGGTGTGGAATTGCTCGCCGATGCCGTGGCCGATAAATGCTCGCACGACACCGAGCTGATTCTTTTTTGCGTGGTTCTCGATCGCGCGACCGATGTCGCTTAGTGGACGGCCAGGAACCACCGCTTCGATGCCGTGCCACATGCACTCCTCAGTCACCTTGACGAGCTCGCGGCTTGCGGCATCGACATCGCCGACGAAGAACGTTGCGTTCGTATCGCCGTGCACGCCACCGATGTAGGCGGTGACGTCGATGTTGATGATGTCGCCATCAGCCAAGGGTCGACTGTCGGGGATGCCGTGGCAAATCACTTCGTTGACGCTGGTGCACACGCTCTTTGGGTAGTGGCTGTAGTTGAGCGGGCTTGGATACGCCCCACGCTCGATAGTCGCGTCGTGCACGAACACGTCGATCTCGTCGGTCGTGATGCCTGGCCGCACCATTGCGCCAGCAAGGCGGAGAATCTCGGCTGCTACCGCGCCAGCATGCCGCATGCGCTCGATGATCTCGGGCGACTTAACGCGATCTTCCGCCCAGCGTTCGACTCGGCCGGTGGCCGCGTAGGGCGGGCGCTCGATGTGGTCGGGGACCGACCGCATCGGGCTGACGATCCCTTGCAACACGCGACCCTCAAGCGGCTTGTGGCAACGCTTGTACTTGCGACCGCTGCCGCACCAGCACGCGTCGTTTGCTTGCGGCAGCAGCGCTGGGGGTTCCGTCATCAACACGCCGCAAGTCTACGAGCTTCGTTCGGCTTACGAAATGTCGCGGTCGCCGGTAGTCAACGGCTGGGTGGAGTCACTTCCCTGCGAGCTCAGCCCGGACGATCGCCGCGCCCTGCGCCATCGCCTGCATCTTGCCGAACGCCGATTCGCGCGGCAGGTACTTCAGGCCGCAGTCCGGCGCAATCACTAGTCGCTCGGCCGGAACATACGGGAGTGCCCGGCGAATTCGCTCGGCGACCACTTCGGCACTCTCGACTTCCGGATCGCTGAGGTCGAGCACGCCAAGGATGATGGTCTTGCCTGGCAACTGTGCAAGTACCGATGTATCCAGGTTCGACTGCGCGGTCTCGATCGAGATCTGCTGCACGTTCGACTCGGCTAGCTCTGGCAGGAACGAGTAACCCTCCGGACGCTCGTGAATGATCGCTGCGTAACCAAAGCAGATGTGAACGGCAACGGTGCCCTTAACGCCATCGATCGCGCGGGCAAGCGCCTTTAAACCAAACTCGCGAGCCTTATCCGGTCGCGCTTGCATGTAGGGCTCGTCTACCTGCACGATGTCGGCTCCGGCCGCGAACAGATCGCGGATCTCTGCGTTCACCGCCGACGCATAGTCGAGAGCCATTTCTTCTTCGCTCTCGTAGAAATCGTTCTGTGCCTGCTGCGACATCGTGAACGGGCCGGGAACTGTGATCTTCACCGCCCGATCGGTGTGCGCCTTAAGAAACTGCAGGTCGCGTACCTCGACTGCGTGCCGACGATGGATCTTGCCCACGACGCGGGGAACCGGGTTTGGGTGACCGCTACGGTCGAGCGCTGTGCCGTGGTTGTCGAGGTCGACGCCGTCGAGTGCGGTGGCGAAGCGATTGGAATAGCTCTCGCGACGCATCTCACCGTCGGTGATGATGTCGAGTCCGGCAAGTTCCTGATCGTGAATGGCGAGCAAAGTGGCATCGTCTTGTGCCTGCTCGAGCCATGGGGGTGCAACTCGCCACAACTCGGTGGCACGCACGCGAGGTGGAAATCGGCCAGCAAGTTTTTCGCGATCGATCAACCAGTCGGGTTGCGGGTATGAGCCCACCAACGACGTGGGTAACAAGGGAAGCGGCATCATATGAGTCCATTCGCGCACCGGCCCGGCGCCGCGTGTGCGGAGCCGGGCCGGGAAACGCAAAGGTCAGCCTGACTTGCCGTCTTTTTCTGGCTGGTACAGCATTCCGAGGAAGAGGCCGTAGATGAGGTGCCAGACGAGGATGGCGAACGGAAGCTTCCAACCGTCGGGGCCATCGAACAGGAACAACCCATAGCCCTGGTTCGGCACGTACGCGTACGGTACGAGCAGTCCAGCGCTGATGATGGTCATGATCAGGCCGTAGAGAAGGCCCTTTCCGATGTTCCCGCCATGCGATTGCGGCAGGAACTTCACGTCCTCACGGAAGAGAATCCCGTAGAGAATCGCGAACACGATGCCGTTGACGAAGTGCAGCGCGTTACCGACGAAGAACGACTCACCTGACGTCGCGAACGCAGCTGCGAACGTTCCGTCCATGTTGACGAGGCCGTTGACGCCATCACCGAACGTCGTACCCAGGATGCCGTTATAAAGCGGCCACGGCAATACGGGTAGCCCGAATGCCGGGAACACGTAACCGAAGTACGTGCCCAACTGAGTAGCAATGATGCCGCAGAGAACCAATGAGCCGATCGGCTTTTGGTTGACGTATGCACGCCATCGCGCGGAAGGATGACCTTGATTTTCGTAAGCCATTAAGAAAGTGCCCCCGTTTCTGTGATGGGTCGTTCGCCCATCTGTTTCGGAACGTACCACAACAAAAACGACGCCTGCGCGGACCCTTCGGCGACTGTTCGCAGGACGAACAACTGTCAGCGAGGCGGTGGGTGATAGTCGGTGTTGCGGTCAACATTCATGTAGATGTCGTTGGCAATCGGGTCGTTCATCTCCTCAACGAGGTGACCGATTAGCCCGGCACAACGCGCGAGAAGCGCCACACCACGCACGACACCAAGTGGCACATCGATGTCGGCAAGCACCGCGCCACAGACACCCGCGCCATTCAATGGCAGCGTCTTTCCGAGAACAGCCGGGTGCGCGCGACCAATGGCGGCGAACAGCTCGAGATGCGAGCCGAATACACCGTGTTCGCGGGCGAGTTGAAACATCACCGGTGTGCGCGGATCGCCGGTCTTGTGCACCGGGTGACCGAGCCCTGGGACGAAGCGACCAGATGCCTTCGTGTTGGCGACGACTTTCGTCGCAACGTCGTCCCATTCCTGCTCGCTGGTCGGAAGCTTGTCGAGGTCGGCGAGCGCCGCGTGCAGAAAGTTTGCGCAGTCTTCCGTCACTCCGAGAAAGCGAGAACCACCACCGAGCAATCCGGCGGCAAGCGCTCCTTGAATTGAGTCGGGAGCGCTAAGCAGCGTTAGCCGCGCCGTGATTGCAGTCGGCGTAAATCCGTGGTCGGCAAGAGCTACAAGTACGGCTTCGAACATCGCGAGCTGACCAGCAGTTGGCTTCTGCTTCGTAATCAGCCAATAGGCCAGCTCGCCGAAGCTGATCTTGCCGAGTAGTTCGTCGGCAAGATCGTGGCCGAGCAGCGTGATCGAGTCGAGCTCGGATTTACCAATGCCGGTGCGGTAGGTGTCGGCCATCAGCGCGCGTCGTTCATTGTTGAGGACTTTCGAGCCATGCGCGAATCTCGTCGCTGTGCTCACCAAGCGTGGGTGGCGGCAAGTCGTAACGGATGCGAGCGTCGCTGAAGTGGATTGGGTTGCGAACCGTGTCGATAGCCGCATCCCCCTCGCCGACCGTCGCGCGAGGCTCTAGCCCGAGGCGCTCGGCCAGCTCGATTCCTTCGCGGATCGAGTTGATCGGCCCACACGGCACGCCGGCTTTGTTGAGCGCTACGAATAGATCGTCGGCCGACCACTCGGCCAAACGCGCAAGCAGTGTTGGGTGTAACTCCGCACGATTCTTGGTTCGATCGGCGTTCAGCTTGAACCGCGGTTCTTCGGCAACCTCCGCTATCCCGAGTACCTCGCACAACGAACGGAACTGGCGGTCGTTAGCCGCGGCGATGATGACATCGCGATCGCCAGTTGGAAACACTTGATACGGATACACACTCGGGTGCGCGTTCCCCATCCGCGTCGGCACGGTGCCACTGGTCGTGAACGCGCCGGTCTGGTTGACCAACCCCGACAGCGCCGACGAGAGCAGGTTGACCTCGACGTGCTGGCCGAGGCCGGTCTCGCTGCGTTGGCGTAGGGCGGCGAGCACGCCGATCATCCCGTGCAGGCCAGTGAGCACGTCGAACACCGAGATGCCCGCACGATACGGCGGCCCATCTGGTTCGCCAGTGAGGCTCATCAGACCCGACACTGCTTGCACCACCAGGTCGTAGCCGGGCAGCCACGCGCCCTCTGCCGTTCCGAACCCACTGATCGATAGGTAGATCAACTTGGGGTTGATGCTGCGCGCGGTTTCGTAGTCGAGCTTGAAGCGCTCGAGCCCACCCACCATGAAGTTCTCGAGCACAATGTCGGAACGCCGAAACAGCTCGTGCACGAGCGCGACATCGTCGGGATTCTTGAAGTCGAGCACGATCGAGCGCTTGTTGCGGTTGATGGACAGGTAGTAGGTCGAGATGCCGTCGCGCTCGGGCGGTCGCCAAGTTCGCGTGTCGTCGCCGGCAGCACTCTCGACTTTGACGACAGTCGCGCCAAGGTCGGCAAGCAGCATCGAGCAGTAAGGGCCAGCGAGCACCCGCGATAGATCGGCGACGATCAGCCCATCAAGCGGGCCTCGTTGAGTCACCGGTATGGGTTATTGCCGGTGTGATCCCCAGCGAGCCAACGCTCGAGAGTTTCGTGAGCATCGGCCCGACGAGCTTTCGCGATCTCGTCGACCTCGGGAACGTCGACCGTGAACTCGACCAACATGCCGTTTGGATCTTCCGTGTACAGCGAGCGGCAGTAGCCGTGCTCGAGGACGTAAGTGCCCTCGGGCTTCCACTTCGCATCGGTGAGGCGGCGGTGTAGTTCGGCCTGGCCCTCGGCATCGACCTTCAGCGCAATGTGGCGGAACGGCGACGGCGTCAGCGACGGACCGAACTCGTCGGCGTCGGACTTGTTCGCGAACTGGAAGAACGCAAGCGCGCTGCCGTCGGCGAGACCGAAGAACGTGTGGCAATAGACGCGCAGCGCGCCGAACAGTTCGTCGGCTTCTGACCACGTTGCCAGCAACGGGAAACCGAGAATGTCTTCGTAGAACTCGCGTGTGGCGCCGAGGTCTTTGCTGACGTAGGCCGTGTGATGAAGTCGTTGTGCAATCGCTGTCTTTGTCATCGTTCCCCCGCTTTGCTCGTGATCTGCGCAGAGTACCATTCGCTCCCGAAAGCCTTCAACAGGGCCCGCCAGCAGTAAAACGACAGGACGAGACCACGATGGGCGACAATCAGATTCTCTGCACGCACACGGGCAGCCTTCCTCGACCCGACGATCTGATTCAGCTGATGTGGGCTGTGGGCGACGGCATCCCCGTCGATCGTGTAGCGCTGGACGCCCGAGTCGAATCGGCCGTTCATCAGATCGTCGATCGTCAGGTGGCCGCGGGGGTGTCGATCATCAACGACGGCGAGATGTCGAAGCCGTCGTACGCCACATACGTGAAAGACCGATTGAACGGGTTCGATGGCGAGTCGCCGCAGAACTACCACTTTCAGGACCTCGTCGACTATCCCCGCAGTCGGGAAATCGTCGCCGGTAACCCGGGGCGCCGCAAGCGATCAGCACCGGCGTGCACCGGTCCGATCTCGGTGAAGGATGCCGAAGCGGCGGTGAACGACATGAAGCATCTCAACGATGCAGCAAAGCGAGTCGGCGCGAAGAAGACTTTCTCTAGCGCTGCCTCTCCGGGAGTTGTTTCGTACTTCTTCACAAACGAGTACTACAAGACTCACGAGGAATACGTGTTCGCGATCGCGGAAGCGATGCGTCATGAGTACGAGGCGATCGCCGCTTCTGGTGCGACGGTGCAAGTCGATTGCCCCGATCTCGCCATGGGTCGGCACAGCACGTACTGGCAAATGGACCTCGCCGAATTTCGGCGCACCATCGCAATGCACATCGAGGCGATCAATCACGCCGTGCGCAACATCCCCGCCGAGCAGCTTCGTATGCACTTGTGTTGGGGTAACTACCCGGGGCCACACCATTGCGACGTGCCGATGGCCGACATCATCGACATCGTGTGGAAGGCAAAGCCGCCGGTTGTGCTCTTCGAGGGTGCCAACCCGCGCCATGCACACGAGTGGAAGGTGCTCGCCGAACTCGGTGTCCCCGACGACAAGATCATTTGTCCCGGCGTTATCGAGCCACAGTCCAATTACATCGAGCACCCCGAGCTAGTCGCGCAACGACTCGAGCGTTGGGCGACGGTCGTCGACCCGAGTCGGTTGATGGCCGGCGTTGATTGTGGCTTCTCGATTCACGTCGGTATGCAAGGCATCGACCCCGACGTTGCGTGGGCGAAACTGGCCGCGATGGCGCAGGGTTGCGAAATCGCGTCGCAGCGAGTGTTCAAGTGAACGCGGCCGAGCCTTCCCTGACGCAGATCAATGTCTTTCTCCTTGACGACCACGAGATCGTTCGGCGCGGCGTGCGCGAACTACTGGAAGCAGAAGACGACATCGTCGTCGTAGGCGAAGCGTCGACGGCAGCAGAAGCACTGCAGCGCATCCCAGCGGTGCGCCCCGATGTCGCCGTGCTTGATGTGCGTCTGCCTGATGGCAGCGGCGTTGAAGTGTGCCGCGATGTGCGCAGCCAACTTCCTGAACTGGCGTGTCTGATGCTGACATCGTTCAGCGACGACGACGCGCTGTTCGAAGCAATCATGGCCGGCGCTGCGGGGTACGTGTTGAAGCAGATCCGCGGCAACGATCTCGTATCGGCAGTCCGACGTGTTGCACGCGGCGAGTCGCTGCTCGATCCAACTGTCACTGCCAAGGTGCTACATCGTCTTCGCAATCCGAGCGAGGAAGACGAGCGGCTGGCGAAACTCACGCCTCAAGAGCGCCGCATTCTCGATCTGATCGCCGAGGGCGCCACCAATCGCCAAATAGGAAACACGTTGCACCTCGCCGAAAAGACGGTGAAGAACTACGTGTCGAACATGCTGACCAAGTTGGGGATGAGCCGACGCACGGAAGCAGCGGTCTTCGCCGTGAAGGCCGGATTCAGTCAAGACGCCAAGGACCCTAAGGACCGACCGGAATAACCAAGCGCACGGTGGTTCCTGATTGGTCGTCAGATGAAATGGTGCATGAGCCGCCAAGCCTCTTGGCGCGATCGTGCATGTTCAGCAATCCGCTGCCCAGCTGATGGCTTTGCGGTATGCCGGCACCGTCGTCGCTGATCGTGACAGTGAGGATGTCGTCGACGTGGCGTAGCGTCACATCGGCGCGACGCGCACGCGCATGACGGGCAACGTTGGTTAGTGCTTCTCGCACAACTGCTGCAACCTCAGTAGTGATGACTGCATCGATACCATCGAGCACTCCTACGAAGTGCAGCGCTGGGCGAAAATCCAAGACACGCGCGACATCATCGACCAACTGATTAACCACGACCCGGATCGTTAGGCCCGCGCTGCGCTTGGAACTCATCCCGAAGATTGCGGTGCGCAGCTCGCGAATCGCATCGTCTTGATTGTCGATGATCGCTTCGATCTTGGCCCGAGCCTGCTCGGGAACAATCGGAATAACACTCTGCAACGAGAGCCCGGCCGCAAACAATCGCTGGATGACTGTGTCGTGCAGGTCGCGAGCGATGCGCTCGTGGTCCTCCGCCAGCATTACTCGCTGGCGCGAATCTTGCAGTTCGGCGGCGGTGGCTCGGCTGACGGTCATATCGCGCACAGTGGCGATCGCGACTCGTTCACCGTCGAGATCGGCAGGCGCTAGCGCAATCTCGACAGGGAAACTGCTGCCGTCCTGCCGTTGCGCGGCCAGGTCGAGGCCGAGACCCATTGAGCGACGACGTGGAGCAGCGGCGAATCCGTCGCGATTCGCGACATGGCCTTCGCGCAAGGCGAATGGGATGAGCATCTCTACGGCTTGACCCAGCATCTGTTCGCGGCTGTAGCCGACCAACCGCTCCATCTCACGATTGACCAGCACGATCAGACCACCGCTGTCGACAATCACAACACCGTCGGGCATTGCTTCGACCACTTCCAGCAGTCGGTGATCCTTCATTGCCTTCATCGGAGTGCGCCTTCGTACGCGGCCGCTAGTCGCAGCAGTTCGACGTCGCCCGCCTGCCGACCGATCAATTGCATGCCCATCGGTAAGCCGCGCTCGTCCATTCCGACAGGAACGCTAATGGCAGGGAGCCCAGTGAAGGTTGCGTACGTCGTCACTTCCATCCAACGGTGATAGGTGTCCATCTCGCGGTCGCCAATCCTGGCTGGCCACCGCTGATCGATTGGGAACGGCCACGCCTGCGCGGTTGGAATAGCTAGTACGTCGAAGTGATCGAACAGGCTGACGAGCGCGTTGTTGAACGAAGTTCGTTCGACGGCTGCCTTGGTGATCTGCGGCGCGGTGAGCGCGAGACCAAGATCGATCTCCCACAATGCCTCGGGCTTCATCAATTCGCGTTTCGATTCCTCGGTGAGTAGCGGCGCAAGCGAAGCGGCAACAAGGAAGTGACGCCATACAAGCCACGCGCTCCATACCCGCTCTGGCTCCATCTTGAACATCGCCGGTTCTATCGAACAGCCGAGGTCGCCAAGCGTGCGCAACCCGCGCTCACAAAGGTCGACAATGCCAGGCTCGAAAGCAAGGTGGCCGCGCAGATCGCCAAGCCAACCAATACGGATCGGTGAGCTGGAATCGGCCGGATCGCTGACAAGTGCTGCGGTCGCGTCGGCGATGGTGGCGAACTCGTCGAGACGGCCCGACAGCGAAAGCGGAGCACGAGGGTCGGGACCGGCCTGCGTCCCCAACAGCATCGCGACATCGAGGACAGTGCGACCCATCGGGCCTTCTGTCGCCATGTTGGCCAGATAGACGTCGCGTTCGGGCCATGCAGGTACGCGCCCCTGGCTTGGACGGAAGCCATAGATGCCGTTCCACGCAGCGGGGTTACGAAGCGAACCCATGTAGTCGCTGCCATCAGCGACAGGCAGCATGTTGGTCGCGAGCGCAACAGCTGCACCCCCACTACTGCCACCAGCGGATCGTGTGTTGTCGAACGCGTTGCGCGTCGTACCAAAGACCTCGTTGAACGTGTGCGAGCCCAATCCGAACTCGGGGACATTGGTCTTGCCGATGACGATGCAACCGGCGGCCTTCATGCGCGCCACCATCAGGCAGTCGTACGACGGAATCCAGTCGGCATGAATTGGTGAGCCCAGTGTTGTGCGCACGCCCTTGGTCTCGGCGAGATCCTTGATTGCCTGCGGCATGCCGTGCATCCATCCGCGCGACAACCCGTGCGCCAACTCTTCATCACAGGTCGCAGCTTCCGCGAGTAACTGGTCGGCGTCGCGCAGACTGACGATGGCGTTAACAGCCGGATTGCGTTCGTCGATTTGAGCGAGGTACGAGGCCATCACCTCGCGGCACGACATCTTGCGCGCGTGAATCGCGGTAGAGAGCTGCGACGCTGAAAGATCGGTAATGCTCACGCGTGAGCGAGGGTAGCTTGACGTTTCACATGAGCGCACCTGAGGACTTCACCGCAAACCCATTGCTCGCACGCGTATGGGTGCCGATCGGGGTGCCTGGCTTCGCTGGGGAAGACAAGGCTCGACGCCAGCAGTTGTTCGACAAACGCTTTGGCTCGGACGGTTGGCGTTACGGCCACTACGTGCGCGGCGAGATCGTCCCGCCAGATGTCGCAATCGTTGAGTACGAAGAGTCGTATCGGCGGTTCCTGCGGCGGCAGCCAGAGCTGGTTGAGTTCCTGGTGACCGCGTGCGGCAACGTTTACGACTGGGGTGTCGAGAACGTTCACGACGACGCGTACGAACAACCGCACACCGCGATGAACCATTACCAAGACATTTCGGTGCGGCGCGTCATCGCCGAGCTGGTCGACGATCCCGCGTGGCCGTCGGTTATGGAGACCGCTGTTGAGACGGTCGAACTGCACGACTTCGGTACCGGCGCGTCCCATCGTGTACCGCGCGCACGGGGATTCCGCGGCGATGGGTTGTTGCAGATTCGCGATGCGATGTCGCCCGGCTATTGCCTGAACCCTGCCGTCGTGCCTGCGCATGATCCGGCACTACTGGTTAGTGCGCCGGGTCACGTCGGGTGGTTTCTCGAAGAAGGCTGTTCGCACCTATCGGTGGAGGCCTTCTGGCAGATGAGCAAGGTCGTTGAGGCGCGCTACGACCGCTTCCTCGCACTGGGGAGTAACCGCGACAAGCCCTTGGAAGGTTTGTGACCGTCGACAACCTTCTTTGGGGTCCGGCGAGCCTCGATCGGTACATCCAGCAGGGTGTTGTGCTGCCCGGTGGTGGCGCGCTGAACATGGCGTACCACTGGAGCCAACGTGGGTTGCCGTTCCAGTTCATAACGCGCATCGGCGACGACATGCCGACCGTCTTCACCGACTTCCTCCAGCGACACGGCATCGCGCACTCACCATCGGTAATGGCACACGGCCAATCGGCATCGATCGACATCACGATCCGCGACGATCGTCAGCCGTACATGGACAACTTCATCGAAGGTGTGTGGACCGACTTTCGATTGACCGCTGAAGAAGAAGCCTTGCTGCGGTCGGCGCGTCGAATCCACATGGTGCTGGCCGATCCGGTCGCCGATGAGTTGGAACGCTTGGGTGCGACTGGCGCGCTTAGTCATCTGGATGCGAGCGGCGACTTCCTCGACTTTCGGCATTACTCCGTCGAACGCTTCGAGAGTTCGATGCGCTGGCTGCGGACGGCATTCATCGGCTGGCAAGGCGCTCTCGATCACCCAACAATCGAAGGCGTACGCGCTGTTGTGACAAGTACTCACAAGCTGGCCGTGATCACACTCGGATCGCGAGGTGTGCAAGTCATTGACGGCCGGGGCGAGTCAGTCAACGAGCGTTTCATCCCCGTGACCGCGGTCGAGGTCGCTGGAACAACAGTCGGCTGCGGCGACGCATTCATCGCTGCCTTCCTTGACTGCTGGTGGCGCAGCGATCAGTCTCACGAAGCTGTCGCCGCGGCAGTCGAAGCCGGGGCGTTGCTAGGTGCGGCTGCAACAGCGTGGTCGCGCCCGTTGCCCGACGACGCTTACAACTGAATCACGTCATCGGCGAAAGACGACGTTGCCACCAACCCACGTTTCGTCAACCACCGCGTCGGATACCTCGTCGCCAGCGATGGCTGTGATGTCGCGATCGAGCACCACTACATCTGCGCGCGCTCCGACACGTAGCGCACCGGCGTCATCGTCGAATGCTTGGTACGCGCTGCCGGCGGTGTACGCGTGAATTGCGCTCAGAACCGACATGCGTTCCTCAGGCAACCAACCGTCGATCGGTTCGCCACGTGAGTTGCGGCGTGTTACAGCCACTGCCAAACCGTCGAGCGGACGGTGCGACGAAACCGGCCAATCACTACCGAAGCTGACGTGCGCGCCGCTGGCCTTTAGCGACGCAATCGGATACTGCAGCGCGCTGCGCTCGGGCCCGAGGCGCGGGAAAGTTAGATCGAGTTGCGAACTGTCGAGTTGCGCCCACAGTGGTTCGAAGTTGGCGATCACGCCAAGTGGAGCGAATCGGCGACGGTCGTCAGGGTGAACAAGTTGGGTGTGGGCAATCACCGGCCGTCGGTCGCGTGCACCATTCATTTTCGCTGCGTGCTCGATCGCATCAAGCGCCATCCGGATGCCCGCGTCGCCAATTGCATGAATGTGAATCTGGAACCCATCGGCGTCGAATGCCCGCACGGCTTCCTTGAGACCTTCGGCGGTCCAGTTGGGGAGGCCGCACGTGTGCGGTGCGTCTTCGTATGGCTCGAGCAGGAACCCGGTACCTGCTTCGATCACGCCGTCGGCGAAGAACTTCACAGTCCGCGCATCCACCCATTTCGATGCAACTTGGTCGAGAGCCAAGGCGTCGCGTGCGTTCACGAATGCTGGGCGTTGGGCGACCCACTTCTGCGGCTCAGCGCGGAATGCGTTATTGATTCGACAGGTCAAGGCGCCTGCATGCGCACCGGCAACGTACGCGTCGAACTCTTCGAAGGCAACCGACGCATCTTGTGCCCACACGATGCCTTCCATGCTCAGGCAACGCATCGCTTCCGCTAGGCCGCGGGCAAACGTCGCCGAAGAGACAGACGGCATGTGGCGTTGCATCAAGTCCATCGCTCCGAACTCGAGCAACATGCCGACGGGACGCCCGTCGGCGTGACGCACGATCTCGCCCTGCGGTGGATCTGGTGTGCCGACACGAACGTCTGCGATTGCAAGCGCCGCGCTGTTAGCCCAAAGTGCGTGATAGTCGGTGGGATACAGCACGACCGGCCGGTCGGCACACACAGCATCAAGCCACTCGCATTGGCCGACGCCGCCGGGAAGCAGCGGCGGTGCATAGCAGTGACCGACGATCCACGAGTCTGCGGGATGTGATTGCGCCCACTCGCCGACGCGCCGGAGAACTTCGTCAAGCGTGTCGATTCCGGTCAGATCTAGCTCGTTGCGGTTTACTCCGGCGTGTATCGGGTGTGAGTGCCCGTCGCGAAACGCCGGCAACAACGGGCGTCCACCGAGCTGCACGACTTCGTCGAACGTGGCGAATGCCTCGGCCGCTTGGTCGCCGACCGCAACTATGCGATCGCCATCGATCGCCAGCGCGGTTGCGGGCGCGCCATCGAAGGTGATGATCGGTCCCCCGGTGAATAGAACGCGTGCCATGGCTAACCCTGAGTCGGGCGAATCAGGAACTTTTCGCCGGTGGCTTGACGTGCGTACTTGCGGACGACATCGGGGTCGATCGCGTCTGCGAGTGAGATCTCGTCGCTGTAGTGACTGGCAAACGTTGTCGTGAGTTCATCGATCACCCGCTGGCGCAGACGCAACATCACTTCCAAACCGGCCTTCTGTAAGAACGGCGTGAGCAGGAAGCCACTGATGCTCCACGAGAAACCGAAGTTGCGAATCAGTTCGGTGGGGCCACGATCGAGCGACCCATAGATGTACGCCTGCTTGTGCACGCTGCTTCCGTAGCGGCTGTACTCGGTTGCGTTCGCGTTCGCCGCGACTTCCATACATCCAAGAATCTGGCTGACGAGTTTGCCGCCGCCAATGGCGTCGAACGCGATGGTCGCGCCGGTTTCGGTGAGGGCGGCTGTCAGGTCGTTCGAGAACGTTGGCGAACTCGAGTCGCACACAATCCGCGCACCTTGCTCGCGCAACAGCGCGGCTTGCTCAGGTTTGCGGACGATGTTGACGAGTTGCACACCGTCGGCCAAGCAGATGCGATTCAGCATCTGACCAAGGTTTGACGCAGCAGCTGTGTGAACGAGCGCGGCGTGTCCCTCTGTCCGCATCGTCTCGACCATCGCAAGCGCTGTGAGTGGGTTGACGAAACACGACGCGCCCTGCGCGGCGGTTGTGCCGTCGGGCAAGTCCATCAGGAACATCGGGTGCACCGATCGATACTCGGCGTAAGTCGCGCCACCAACGATCGACACCATGTGACCGATCAGTGCTTGCGCATCTGGCGCGTCGCCAGCAGCAACGACCGTGCCGCAACCTTCGTTGCCGACGGGCATCGATTCACCGAGGCGAGCAGTCAGGCCACCCAGGGTTGCCGGCGGAATCGGCGCCGTCACGATGTCGCCATCGCGCTTCGCCTTACTGACATCGGCCGTCGCGATCAGCAGCCCAAGGTCTGATGGGTTGATCGGTGCCGCTTCCATTCGCACCAATACCTCTCCAGCGCCGGGCACCGGGGTGGGCACAGTCTCGATTGAGAGTCGCAACTCGCCGTCGGCCGTTACGAGCGAGCGGAGTTGGCGCATGGTCTTCGGAACATCTGTCATGCCGCCAACCTAGAGGGACTCCGTGATTTCCCATTCCAAATAGTTTGAGCTTGAAGTATCTGTCCAACGGCGCGACACTCACTCCCGTGAAAGTTCTGTGCATGGGGGGCGGGCCGGCGGGGCTCTACTTCGCCATTTCCATGAAGTTGCGTGACCCCTCGCACGAGGTGACCGTCATGGAACGCAACCGTGCTGGTGACACGTTCGGGTGGGGCGTCGTGTTGTCTGACGATGCGCTGGGAAACATGGAGCGCAACGACCCGAAAAGCACGGCCGCGATCCGCGAGAACTTTGCGTACTGGGACGACATCGCCGTCATTCACCGAGGTGTGCGCACCGTGTCGGGCGGCCACGGGTTCGCCGGCATTGGCCGAATGAAGATGTTGCTGCTGTTGCAAGAGCGGGCGCGTGAACTGGGTGTCGAGCTGCGATTTGAAACGACTTTCGCGTCGGCCGAGGAATACCGCCACGAATACGACCTGGTCGTCGCTTGCGACGGCATCAACTCGTTGGTCCGCAGCGAGTACGCCGACGTGTTCCGGCCAGACATCGACATGCGGTTGTGCAAGTTCATCTGGCTCGGCACGCATCAGAAGTTCGACGACGCGTTCACATTCATCTTCGAGGAGACCGAGCACGGCTGGATGTGGATCCACGCTTATCAGTTCGACGCTGACACCGCGACGGTGATTGTGGAGTGCACGCAGCAGACATGGGATGCGTGGGGCTTCGAGCAGATGTCGAAGGAAGAGACGATCGCAACTTGCGAGCGGGTGTTTGCGAAGCACCTCGGCGGCAACGCGCTGATCTCGAACGCGACACACTTGCGCGGCTCCGCGGTGTGGATGAACTTCCCGCGCGTGATCTGCGACCGCTGGTACCACGAGAACGTCGTGCTGATGGGCGACGCGGCCGCGACAGGCCACTTCTCGATCGGGTCGGGCACCCGGCTGGCATTCGACAGCGCGATCGCCTTGGCTGAGTACCTGCACAGCGAACCGACGATGGTTGCCGCCTTCGAGCGCTACCAAGACGAACGGCGAATTGAAGTGCTGCGTCTGCAGTCGGCAGCGCGCAACAGCCTCGAGTGGTTTGAGGAAGCCGAGCGTTACCTCGATCTCGACCCTGTGCAGTTCGCGTACTCACTCCTCACTCGATCGCAGCGCATTTCGCACGAGAACCTACGAATGCGCGATGCCGAGTGGTTGCGGTCCGCGGAGGACTGGTTCCAGGCAAACGCCGATGGCAAGCCCGGGCGGGCGCCGATGTTCGCGCCGTTCCGGTTGCGCGACATGGAATTGGTGAATCGCGTCGTTGTGTCGCCGATGGCGCAGTACAAGGCCGTCAATGGTTGCCCGACCGACTGGCACTTCGTGCATTACGCCGAGCGCGCCAAGGGTGGCGCAGGACTGGTGTACATCGAGATGACGTGCGTATCGCCAGAGGGTCGCATCACGCCGGGTTGCACCGGCCTCTATGCGCCAGAGCACGAGGCGGCATGGGCACGACTCGTGCAGTTCGTGCACACGGAGACAAACGCCAAGTTGTGTTGCCAGATCGGGCACTCGGGCCGTAAGGGCGGCACGCAACTGGGCTGGGAAGAAATGGATGTGCCCGTCGAATCACTGAAGGGCAAGTGGCCGGTGATGTCGGCTTCGGCGATTCCGTGGACGCCGCGCAACCCGGTGCCGAAAGCAATGGATCGCGCAGACATGGATGTGGTGACAGCGCAGTTCGTTAGTGCGACTGAGATGGCGGCGCGCGCCGGCTTCGACATGATCGAACTGCACGCGGCGCACGGCTACCTGATCTCGTCGTTCATCTCGCCGATGTCGAACATTCGCACCGACGAGTACGGCGGCACGCTGGAGAATCGGATGCGCTATCCGTTGGAAGTGTTCGCAGCCATGCGCGCCGTGTGGCCAGCCGAGAAGCCGATGTCGGTGCGCATCTCTGCCAACGACTGGGTCGGTGGCAGCGGCGTGACACCCGATGAAGCGGTCGAGATTGCGAAGCTGTTCTCGCAAGCCGGCGCTGACATCATCGATGTGTCGGCCGGGCAAACCTCGACCGACGCCAAGCCGATCTACGGTCGCATGTTCCAAACGCCGTTCTCGGATCGCATTCGCAACGAAGCGAACATTGCGACGATGGCCGTCGGCAACATTTACGAACCTGATCACGTCAACTCAATCCTGATGGCTGGCCGCGCCGATCTCGTCTGCCTCGCGCGCCCGCATCTCGCCGATCCGTACTGGACGCTGCACGCCGCGATCGCGCTCGGCGATACAGACACAGAGTGGCCGTTGCCTTATCTTCCCGGCCGCGATCAGGCAGTCCGGTTGGCCGAACGAGCGCAGGAGATGATTCGGGCATGAGAGATTCGCTAGCGGGAAAGCGCGTCTTGGTAACCGGTGGCGGTTCGGGCAGCGGCGCCGATCTCGCGCGCGGGTTCGCCGCCGCAGGTGCCGAGGTCGTCATCACAGGTCGTCGTCAGGAACCGCTCGATGTCGTGGCCGCGAGTGCGCCGCGCATTCGCACGGTTGCGGGCGACGTGACGAGCGAGGACGACGTAATCCGCATGTTTGCTGAGGCGGGACCGGTCGACATTGTGATCGCGAATGCGGGCATTGCGGAAAGCGCTCCCCTGGTGCGCACCAGCCTCGAGCGCTGGCAGCGAATCATCGACACCAATCTCACGGGCGCGTTTCTCACGTTGCGCGAAGGGATGCGTCAACTGCAGGGTCGCGACTGGGGACGGCTGATCGTCATCTCATCCATCACCGGTTTGAAGGGTTACCCGTATGTGTCTGCTTACGGCGCGAGCAAGCACGGCGTCGTCGGCCTGATGCGGATGATCGCCCAAGAGGTCGCTGGCACCGGAGTCACGTCGAACGCGTTGTGCCCCAGCTACATCAACACAGAGATGACCGAGCGCACGATCGTGAACATCATGGAGAAGACGGGTCGCACGCGCGAGGCGGCGCTCGAATCGATCACCAAGATCAGCCCACTCGGCCGACTGGTCGAGCCTGCCGAGGTAACTGCCGCTGCGCTGTGGCTGTGCGGCGCAGGCTCGGATGCGATCAACGGGCAGGCCATCGGCATTGCTGGCGGTGAAGTGTGAGCGATTCGCTGTCTAAGCGCAGGTTGCGGTTGTGGATCAGGCTCTTGCGGATCACGCGTGTCACCGAGTCGCAACTCCGCGAGTTTCTGCGCGCGCAGCACGAATCGACGATGCCGCGCTTCGATGTCATGGCCGCGTTGTACCGGGCCGACGGAGAACTCACAATGACCGAGTTGTCGCGGCGACTGCTGGTCTCTAACGGCAACACGACCACCGTGATCGACCGACTGGAACTCGATGGTCTGGTGCGGCGCACACCATCGACTTCCGACCGACGCATCATCAACGTTGCCCTCACTGCTACTGGTCGTCGCCAGTTCACGAAGCTGGCGGCAGAGCACGAGGCGCAAGTCGACGAGATCTTCGGCGATGTGTCGTCTGCCGATCTCGACGCGCTGGAAGCACTATTGCAACGAATCGATCCCACTAAGAAAGTTGGGGCTTATGCCATCGATGGCTGACTTGAAACCGAAGCACTTCCTATGGCAAGCAAGCGATGGGATCGCGACGGTGCGACTGAATCGACCAGAGCGTAAGAACCCGCTGACATTCGAGAGTTACGCCGAGTTGCGCGACACGTTTCGCGCGCTTGTCGACGCCGACGACATTCACGTCGTGGTGTTCGCGCCGAACGGCGGCAACTTCAGCTCAGGTGGCGACGTGCACGAGATCATCGGCCCGCTCGTCGACATGGACATGAAGCAGCTGTTGCGATTCACCCGCATGACGGGCGATTTGGTGAAAGCGATGATCGGATGCGGCAAGCCAATCATCGCCGCGGTCGACGGTGTGTGTGTTGGTGCCGGTGCGATCATTGCGATGGCGTCCGACCTGCGAATCGCGACGCCGGAAGCATCGACCGCGTTCCTCTTCACCCGCGTCGGGTTAGCCGGATGCGATATGGGCGCATGCGCAATGCTGCCGCGCATCATCGGCCAAGGACGAGCAGCCGAGTTGCTGTACACCGGGCGTTCGATGAGTGGCGCAGAAGGTGAGCGCTGGGGATTCTTCAACGCGCTGCATCCCGCCGCCGATCTTGAGTCGGCCGCCATGGCCTTGGCTCGGCGCCTTGCAGACGGCCCGACCTTCGCTCACGGCATCACGAAGACGCAGCTCAACCAAGAGTGGAACATGGGACTCGAGCAAGCGATCGAGGCCGAGGCGCAAGCGCAGGCGATCTGCATGCAGACCGCCGACTTCGAGCGTGCATACCGCGCGTTTGTTGCGCACGAGAAGCCAAAGTTCGAGGGCGACTAATGCACGAGTTGTTACACCCTCAATCTTGGAAGCCTGCGCGCGGGTACGCGAACGGCGTTGCGGCTAGCGGCCGGATGGTCTTCGTCGGCGGCATGATCGGCTGGAACGCACAGCAAGAGTTCGAGACCGACGACTTCATCGAGCAAGTCGCGCAAGCACTGCGCAATGTGGTGGCAGTGATGGCAGAAGCAGGGGCGACGCCGGAACACTTGGTGCGACTCACTTGGTTCGTGACTTCGCGCGATGAGTACGTCGGACGATTGAAGGAGTTGGGGGCCGTGTACCGAGAAGTCATTGGCAAGAACTACCCGGCGATGTCGTTGGTGCAGGTGGTTGCACTAGTCGAGCGACGAGCGAAGGTCGAGATCGAGGCAACGGCGGTGATCCCGTGAAGCTCGGTGGGACAGCTCACGTCGACACGTTTACCCGCGACAACTTGCCGCCGTTCGAAGAGTGGCCCGAGATTCATCTCGACGGGTACGAATATCCCGAGTACATCAATGCCGCTGTCGAGTTGACCGACCGCATGGTCGAGCAGGGATTTGGTGATCACGTCGCGTTGATTGGTAACGGTCGACGGCGCACATACAAAGAGCTCACCGACTGGACCAACCGGATGGCTCACGCGCTCACCGAGCACTACGGCGTCAAGCCCGGTAACAGGGTGCTGATTCGTTCGGCGAACAACCCGGCGATGGTGGCGTGCTGGCTGGCAGCCACCAAAGCCGGCGCGGTCGTCGTGAACACGATGCCCATGTTGCGGGCCGGCGAGTTGGCGCAGATCGTCGACAAAGCGAAGGTCACGATCGCACTGTGCGACACGCGCCTGATGGACGAACTGGTCACCTGCGCCAAGGAGAGCCGATTCCTGCAGCAAGTGATCGGGTTCGACGGCACCGCCAATCACGACGCTGAGCTCGACCGGATCGCGCTCGACAAGCCGGTGCGTTACGACGCGGTGCGTACGGGGCGCGACGACGTTGCTCTATTGGGGTTCACTTCCGGCACAACAGGTGAACCGAAGGCGACGATGCACTTCCATCGCGACCTGTTGATCATCGCTGACGGCTACGCAAAGGAAGTGCTGAACGTGACGCCCGACGACGTATTCGTCGGCTCTCCCCCACTTGCATTTACGTTCGGTCTCGGCGGACTGGCCGTGTTTCCACTTCGATTCGGAGCGGCCGCGACGTTGCTGGAAAACGCATCACCGCCGAACCTGATCGAGATCATCCAGACGTACAAGGCGACAGTGTGTTTCACTGCGCCGACCGCGTATCGCGCAATGTTGGCGGCGATGGATGCGGGTGCAGATCTGTCGTCACTGCGCGCCGCTGTGTCAGCGGGCGAGACGTTGCCGGCACCGGTGTACGAGGCGTGGATGGCGAAGACCGGCAAGCCAATGCTCGACGGCATCGGTGCCACCGAACTGCTGCACATCTTCATCTCCAACCGCTTCGGCGATTCGCATCCGGCGTGTACCGGCAAGCCGGTGCGGGGCTACGAAGCGAAGATCGTCGACGACGACATGAAGGAGCTGCCGCGCAACACCGTCGGGAAACTTGCGGTGCGCGGGCCGACTGGCTGTCGCTACCTCGCCGACAAGCGCCAACACATCTATGTGCGAGACGGATGGAACCTGACGGGCGATTCGTTTCAGCAGGACGATGACGGCTACTTCCACTTCGCGGCGCGATCCGACGACATGATCATTTCGTCGGGCTACAACATCGCCGGCCCGGAAGTTGAAGCCGCATTGCTCGCACACGCCGACGTCGCCGAGTGTGCAGTGATCGGTGTTGCCGATGAAGCACGCGGGCAGATCGTGCAAGCTCACGTCGTGCTGGTCGCAGGGGTAAATGCGTCCGACGCCGTTGTGATCAGATTGCAAGAGCACGTGAAGTCGACGATTGCGCCGTTCAAGTATCCGCGGTCGATCGTGTTTACAGATGCGCTACCGAAGACGGCCACCGGAAAGATCCAGCGCTTCCGCTTACGCGAACCCGAATAACGAACGGCCGCCCGCGAATTCTTGAAGTCGACCAAACCTCAACGCCTGCTTCGGCGTGTCTTGGGTATCCCCCAGCAAGATTGACCCAAGGAGCACGCAATGAGTAATCGCCAGCGTTTAGGTAACCGCGTTGTAGTTGTCGCAGCTGCAGCGGTCGGCTTTGCACTAGGCGGCGTAGGTCTAGTCGCCGCCAGTCAGTCATCGGGTCTTCTCGAGGACAGCGTCCCCAACTCGGTCGACAACTCCGTCGACGACACCAGCAACTCGACACCCAACTCGACCGACGACTCAGTCGACGACACCAGCAACTCGACACCCAACTCGACTGACGACTCAGTCGACGTCACCAGCAACTCGACACCTAACTCGGGTCCGGGTAACAGCACGCCGAGTCAGCCGTTGCCTGCGGCGTTTACCGAGACGTACACGTCCGCCGGTGGATCAATCACCGTCACGTGGAGCGGAACGGCGTTCACTCTCGATTCGGTGAATGCCGCATCTGGATTCCAGGCTGAGATTCATGACCAGCGGTGGGACCGAGTCCGCGTCGACTTCGAAGGCGACGACGGTGACGCACGCATCGAAGTGCGTCTCAGCGACGACGACAACACCATCCGAGTACGGATCGACTAGATCTTCACGCACTTTCGAACGAGGTCCTCGCAACACGCGAGGGCCTCGTTCGCTTTTACTCGCTCGGTAGTCGTCGGACGATCAGCACCAATGCTAAGAACCCGCAGGCGAGGTACACGAGCGCTTGCGCGTTGAACAATGCAACGATGCCAACGCGGTCGACTAGTAGTCCGGCCGAGATCGTTCCGATCGCCGCGCCGACAGCCTCGGTGGCCGACGCCACTCCCTGTAGACGGCCACGTAGTTCCGGAGGGCAATACTTCTGCGCCGTCGCCGTTGCTCCGATCTGCGAGGTTGCGTTCGGAAGGCCAGAGAATGCGAAAAGCACGAGGTAGACCCAGAGTGCGTGAGTCACGAATGTCGCGTTGATGAACAGAAACGCGATCATCCAGAAGCCGAAGTAAGCCCACATCATCATTCGGGCTGGGTTCACCCTGCTGGCCAACCGAGCCACGAGGATCGACGCGGTCAGTCCCCCGAACGCCGCCATGCCGCGGATGATGCCGATCTCGGATCCATCGCCGCCGAGTTCGACGATGACGAACGTGATGAACAGCAACGGGAAGCCTGCGAACGCAACGTCGGCAAGCGACTGCACAGCTAGGTAGCCGACCAAGACGGGCCGCTTACGAATCACGCGCCAGCCCGCAGCAACACCCGAGTCGTCTTGTTGCTCGTCGTCGCTCTGTGCTTTCGGAATCGGATCGGTCGGCGCCCGCAGGAACACCAGCGCAATCGCGATGCAAAGGAAGGTCACCGCATCTACCGCGACGACAACGTCCAACCCACCCGTCGCGATCAGAATGCCGCCGAGCGGCGCACCAACCAAGCGCGCGATCGATCCGCCCGCGGAGAACGACGCGTTCGCCTTAACCAACTGCTCTTCAGTGACGACCCGCGGTACTAACGCCCAGGATGCCGGGTTGTTCACCTGCTTGATCAACGCCTGCGCGGCCGCGACGACGAACACAATCCAGATTCGATCCTGATTCACCACCAACAGTGGAAGCAGCACGACGGCCTGCAGAACGTTGGTGCCAATGATTGTTCGGCGCAGGTTCCAGCGATCGACAAGAGCGCCACCGAATGGTCCGCACGTCACGCCGACGATGAGGTCGATGAGAAACACGAGAGCGGTGTCGCGCCCGGAGCCAGTCTCGGTGAAGACGAAGATCGGCAACGCCAGCGAGAGCATCCAATCGCCGATGTCGTTGACGACACCACCGACCATCACGATTCGAAAGTCACGGCTACGCCATACGGATCGCGTCGGTGCAGCGGCGTCTTCCGTCGACATCAGTCAAGTCTCACACGCTCGCGAACGCCGACTACTCTTCATTTACTCGCGCCATCAATGGGGAAGGCGGCTTGTGGCCGGATCTGGGCTGATCACGATTCTGTTCACCGACCTCGTCGGCTCGACCGCGCTCGCCCAACAACTCGGCGACACGGCAGCCGACAAGCTGCGCCGCGACCACTTCGATCAACTGCGGCGCGCAGTGTCGGCCACGGGCGGCACAGAAGTGAAGACCATCGGCGACGCGATGATGGTGTCGTACAGTTCGGCGACCGACGCAATCGCCGGTGCCGTCGCAATGCAGCAACGAGTGCACGTGCGCAACGACGGATCCGGTTCGCCAGCAATCACGATGCGCGTGGGCGTCAGCGCCGGCGACGCAACGTTCGAGGAGGGCGACTGGTTCGGGACTCCCGTCGTCGAGGCATCACGGCTGTGCGACGCAGCCGAGGGCGGCCAGATTCTCGTCACCGACATCGTGCGTGTGCTGGCCGGTTCGCGTGCGGGACACGAGATGTCGCCGGTAGCCGACGTCGAAGGCAAAGGTTTGCCGACGCCGATGAAGGCCTGCGAAGTCGTGTGGTCGCCAATCGTCAGCGCGCTGACCGATCAGCTGGCACTCGCGCTGCCGCCACAGGTGACACAAGACGATGTTTTCGGCTTCGTCGGCCGCAACGACCAACGCGATGCTCTGCTCGGAGCGTGGAAGACAACGATGGTTTCCGGACGCCTTGCCGTATTCGTCGGCGGTGAGCCGGGTATCGGTAAGACGCGGCTGGTGAAGGAGTTGTGCCGCACCGCGCATCGTGAGGGTGGCGTGGTGTTGTGGGGCGCGTGCGACGAAGAGTTGGCGCTCCCCTATCAACCGTTCGTTGAGGCGTTCCGGTGGCTCGCCGACGCAACGCCGCCTGATGTGTTGCGCGAGTTGGTCGGTTCGTTGGGAAGCGAGCTGATCCCGTTGATCCCCGATCTCGCGCAGCGGATCCCCGACCTCGAAGCTCGCCTCAACGACGATCCCGAGACTGAGCGTCACCGTTTGTTCGAGGCTGCTACCGAACTGTTGCATCGGTTGTCGTTACGTAATCCCGTGGTGCTCGTGCTTGACGATCTGCACTGGGCGCGCAAGCCAACTCTGCTGCTGCTTCGTCATTTGCTGAAGTCGTCGCTGCCGATGCAGTTGTTGATCGTGTCGACCTATCGCGACACCGATCTCGATCGCTCACACCCGCTCTCAGAAATGCTCGCCGACATGCGGCGCCAGACGGGTGTCGAACGTTTGATGCTTCGCGGACTCGACGTTGATGGCGTCCAGCAGTTCCTTGAGCACGTTGCCGGCCACTCGCTCGACGAGCGCGGCCAGGGGCTGGCACGCGTGATCGCGCGCGAAACGGAGGGCAACCCCTTCTTCATCGGCGAAGTACTGCGCCACCTCATCGAGTCCGGTGCTTTGGTGTTTCGCGACGGAAGGTGGGATTCGGACAAGACGATCGACGACATCGGCATTCCCGAGGGCGTCCGCGAGGTGATCGGCCGTCGACTCTCCAATCTCGACTCGGGCACCAACGAAGTACTCGCCAGCGCGGCCGTCATCGGCCGCGAGTTCGAGTTACGCACGCTGACTTCCGTCGCTGGCGGAGCCGATCGCGTACTCGACGCCGTCGGCGCTGCCGAGACAGCCAGCCTGGTCGAAGCGGTGAACGGCCGACCAGGCGTGTATCGCTTTGCGCACGCGCTTGTTCGTTCGGCGCTATACGACGAGCTACCAACCAGTCGCCGCCTGCGCTTGCACCGCGACATCGGGTTGGCGCTCGAACAGGTCAGCGATGGCACTACACATCTCACCGAACTAGCGCGCCACTTCACGGAAGCTGCCGCGCTCGGCGAGGTTGACAAGGCAGTCGTGTACAGCCGCCGCGCCGGCGACGCGGCGATCAGCGACCTTGCCTATGAGGAGGCGGCGGCGCACTTTGAACGCGCGCTCGAAGCGCTAGAACTCCAAGAGCCGATCGACGAAGCGCTTCGCGGACACCTTCTGATGGCAGCTGGCGATGCGCTGTACCAGATCGCGGATCCTCGAGGTCAAGTCCTGCTGTTGGACGCCGAGAAGTCGGGTCGTTCACGCGAGGACATTCAGCTACTAGCAAACGTGTTCAACGCGTTGGGATCCTCGATTCTCCTTCGCGGCACCGCCGAGGTTGATGCGCATAACGTCGCCCTCGCCGAGCATGTGCTTGCCCACGCAGACCAACTCGCACCCGGGCTTCACGCTCGCGTGCTTGCCACGTACGCACTCGAGCTCTTCTGGACCGACGATCAACACCGACGCGTCGAGCTTTGCGACCAGGCGCTTGCGATTGCGCGAGAACTCGGCGACCCACGCGTCCTCGCAAACGTCTTGCACAGCAGTAGCTACGCCGTCGACGTGTCGCAGATTGATCGACTTGATCGCGCGATGGCTGAGGCAACCGAGATTATTAAGGTCGCTGCCGGGTTCGACGACGCCCTTGTATGCAGTGCTCTGTGCAGCCGAGCAATCGCCTATGTCTGCAAGGGTGACACGGCAGCGGGTGAGCGCGATCTATCGGACGCTTCGTTGCTGGCGGAGCGACTAAGGATTCCGCAGCAGATCGCGCGTACGAAGATTTTGCGCGCTTCGCAGGCGCTCGTTCTCGGCCAACTCGATGACGCGGAAGTGCTGCTTGCCGACTGGGAGGCTTACGGTGCGCGCGAGGGAATTCAAACTGCTGCCGGGGCCGCTGGTTTCCGTTATCGCCTGCAGTACGAGCGCGGCGACCTTGCCGACCTCGAGCCGTTACTGCTTGGGGTGATCGCGGCTCAGCCGCTCGTTCCTGTTTGGCGAATAGCTCTCTGCGGCGTGTATGTGCAAACCGGCCGACCGGAGTTGGTGACCCCGCACGTGGAAGCCGTCGCCGCCGATGACTTCGCAATGGTGCAGCGCAACGCTGCCTTCCTGCTGACTTGTTCAGGTACCGCCCGGATCGCCGGCCTAGTGGGCGCCCTTGGTCCTGCTGAAGCGGCGTATCGCTATGCAGCACCATTCGACAAGACATTTCCGTTTTCTGGGGTCGGCTACGAGTACCCAGTTGGCATCGGGGTCGGCACCGCCGCGACGGCGCTTGGGTGGTACGACAAGGCCGAGCAACACTTCGCCAACGCGCACGCTCTGTGCACGCGCGCCGGCGCCGCCAGTTACGTGGCAGCGACCGAGATTCATTGGGCGGAGATGCTTTGTAAGCGCAATGGGGACGGCGACGCGGCACGTGCGCGCGAACTAGCCGCGTCGGCGCTGGCAACTTCCGAGCGGCTCGGCCTGGCATATGTGAAGGCATGCGCCGAGCGCGTTCTCAGCCACTAACAAATGCTTCCCGTCATTGGTGAGTTTCGGCCGTGGGCAGATCCGACGCTGCTGCAACTGCATCGCCTGCCGATGCACGTGCCGTTGCCGCTGAACGACGATGCACGCATCGCGCTCGACGGTGAGTGGCACTTTCGACTGTTCGACACGCCAGAGTCGGTGCCGCCGTCGGCCGTGCGCGGCGAAACACCAAGCGGTCGCACCATCGCCGTCCCCGGCAACTGGACGTTGCAAGACACCGGCGACCTGCCTTGGTACACGAACGTGCAGATGCCGTTCCCTGGCCCGCCGCCGAAGTTGCCCGAACGCAACCCGACAAGCGTGTACCGACGCAGCTTCACAACCGGTCGCGGTTGGAAGAGCCACCAGATGGTGCTGCACATCGGTGGCGCCGAAAGTGTCCATGCCGTGTACCTCAACGATCAGTTCGTGGGTTACGGCACCGACAGTCGCCTAGCTAGCGAGTACGACATCACACCACATTTGGTGGCTGGACAGAATCACCTCGCGGTCGTTGTCGTGCGGTGGAGCGCGCACAGCTATGTGGAAGACCAAGACCAGTGGTGGATGGCTGGTCTGCACCGCAGCGTTTTCGTCGAGGCGCGCCCGATGGTGCACGTTGCCGATGTGCGTTGCCGCGCCGACCTGCGCGTAGCTGACGGCGTAGGTCTGCTGTCGGTACGCACCGAAGTCGGATTCGTGCGCGCTCCGGCGAACGGTTGGCAGGTGCGCACGTGGGTTGAGACCGCAGCTGGCAAACGCGCCGGCATTGTGCGGACGGCGCCGGTGCCACACGCGTTCGAGGCGCCGTACGTGTTCAGTGGTTACTACGTCGATGCCGCGTGGGAGCTGCCGCGAGTTTCGCCGTGGAGCGCCGAGTCGCCCACGCGTTACCGAGTGTGTGTCGAGTTGATCCGCCCCGACGGAGTAGTCGGCCAGTCAACCTCGCAGATGGTCGGCTTTCGTCACGTCGAAGTGCGTGACCGGCAACTGCTCGTGAACGGTCAACCAGTTTGGATCTTCGGCGTCAATCGCCATGACCACCATCCCGATCGCGGCAAGGCGGTGACTATCGACGACATGCGCGCCGACTTGCTACTGATGCGTCGACACAACATCACGGCCGTGCGCACGGCGCACTACCCGAACGACTCGGCGTTCTACGACCTGTGCGACGAGTTGGGAATGTACGTGGTCGACGAAGCCAACATCGAGAGCCACGCCTACAACACCAGCTTGTGCAACGACGCGCGGTACCAAGCGGCGTGGTTGTCGCGCGGGTCGCGAATGGTGCAACGCGATCGCAATCACCCCAGCGTGATCGTGTGGAGCCTTGGCAACGAGAGCGGGTACGGCGTCAACCACGACGCGCTCGCCGGGTGGATTCGCCGTGACGACCCAACCCGGCCGCTGCACTACGAGGGCGCTGTGTTTCACAAAGGCTGGGTAGATGGTGGACTGCACGCCACCGATCTGGTGTGCCCGATGTATTCGCCGATCGACGACATCGTCGCCTACGGACGTTCCGGCAAGGGCACCCGACCGCTGATCCTGTGCGAATACAGCCACGCGATGGGCAACAGCAACGGATCGCTGTCGGACTACTGGGCGGCAATTACCTCTACACCAGGACTGCAGGGTGGATTCCTGTGGGAGTGGAAGGACCACGGACTACGACAGAAGTTGCCGGACGGTTCGACGCGCCTCGCGTATGGCGGTCAGTTCGGCGAAAGCCCGCACGACGGCAACTTCGTGGCCGACGGATTGGTGTCATCGGATCTTGTGCCGCACCCGGCGATGCACGAGGTGGCATGGGTCTACCGCCCGGTCACGGTGAAGACCGGTCGTCGCGTTGGCACCGTGCGCGTGTCGAACCGTCAGTCGTTCAACGATCTACGCGCGTTCGACGCGCGCTGGTCGCTGCTGGTCGACGGTGTTGAGGTGCGCAGTGGTCGCTGGCGACTCCCTGCTGTCGCGCCGCACTCTTCGGTCGACGTGCCGTTGCCGTGCAAGGTGCCGACCGGCACTGGCGAGGTGCACCTGTCGCTGTGCTTCACCCTGCGCAGCGCGACCGCATACGCGCCGGCGGGACACCTTGTGGCATGGGACCAAGTCACGCTGCGCAAGTCGACAACGAGCGCGAAACGTCGGCCAGCAAAGGTCGCATCCGTCGACATCATGGAGGTGTTGTGCGAGCCACCGCGATTGACCGTGTTCCGTGCGCCGATCGACAACGACGGTTTCAAGTTGATGCCCGACCTGTCGCGGCGAATCGGCGTGGGCGGCAAGGCGCTCGTGCGTTGGCAAGACGTCGGTGCCGATCGACTCCCCGCCGAGCGCTTGGTGCAACACAGCGTCCGTCGCGTTGTCACCGCCGACGGCGTCGAGTTTCACCACCACGTGGTCGTGCCCGAGGAATGCGACGACCTGGCACGCGTTGGCATCACGTTCAGCTTGCCCGCCGGCTTTGAGCAGTTGCGTTGGTTCGGGCGCGGCCCGGGCGAGAACTATCCCGATCGCAATGCCAGTTCGATGCTCGGCATCTGGCGAGGCACACCCGACGCGCCGCCGTACCTCGTCCCGCAAGAGTTTGGCCTGCGCACCGACTGTCGGTGGTTCGAGTTCACCGACCCCAGCGCGGGACGCACCGTGCGACTCGACGTGCTCACACCGCGAGCGCTGCACATCTCGGCGACGCACTTCACGGCCGACGATCTTTACCGTGCAAGCACCGAGACCGAGTTACGGCCACGGCAGGAACTGATCGTGCACGCCGACGTCGCGCACCGTGGTCTGGGAACTGCCAGCTGCGGCCCCGACGTTTTGCCGCAGTACCGACTGAAGCAGGGCATGTTCAGGTTCGCGTACCGCCTGTCGCTGGTGACAATTCCTGCGTAGTCCAGAAGCCTGACTGCGGCGAATCAGTGAGGCCGCCCTTCGCGTAACGCTGAAGGCGATCAAGGCTGTCAGGTGACAGCATGTCGATGACGTCGAAGAATGCGTCGGGACCCGCGGCGCGAAGTGCTGAGTCGCCTTCACTCGGCTGCTTCGGTACGTGTGTGGTCATTACGACGAGAGGTGTGTCACCACGCGCTTTCTTCAGCGCCGATGCACGCCCGAGCGTCTTCCACACCATGTCGCTGCGCAGCAGACCGCCGCGATAGGTGGTGAAGGCACCGGCGACATCGAACCACCACGTCGCGCCCTCCGCATCGGTCGCCACAAAGTTGATCGTGACGCCGGTCTTGCGAATACGTGTGTTGCGCGTGGTGATCGTGAAGCCCGCTTCTTCAAGCAACTCCTCCGCGAGTTTCTGTGCTGGCTTGCCATCCTCGATGGTTGCGAGGCCATCGGGCGTTGGCGCATTCAGCTCTGTTTCAACGCGCTGCCTGGCGATCTCGATGTAGCTCGCGTCGAGGTCGTAGCCGATGTAGCGACGACCAAGGCGCGCCGCCGCGACTAGTGACGAGCCGCTACCCATGAACGGATCAAGAATGAGATCGTCCTTGAACGTGTAGAGCCTGATGAGTTGCTCGGGCAGCTCGACCGGAAACGGCGCAGGGTGCCCGACGCGTTGCGCGCTCTCGGGTGGCATCGCCCACACGTCGAGCGTCGAGGCCATGAAGTCTTCCGTCATCACCGTGTTCTCGTACGGCAGTCCGTCGGCCTCACGTTGCTTCACCGAACGTGCACGATCGAAGCGACCCTTGCTAGCGATGATCACGCGCTCGCTGATGTCGCGCAGAACCGGATTGGCGGCGCTGCGGAACGATCCCCACGCGCATGAACTGCTAGCACCTTCACCCTTCTGCCAGATCAACTCGCCGCGTAGCAGCAGGCCGAGATCGTGTTCGAGAATGCGGATGACGTCGGCCGAGAGACTGCGATACGGGCGACGGCCCAGGTTGGCCACGTTGACGGCGATTCGTCCGCCGGGCTCGAGCTTGCGGACACACTCGGCGAACACTTCGGTGAGCATGGTGAGGTACTCGAGGTACGACGCTGGAATACCCTCACGCTCAAGTTCCTCCTCGTATTGCTTGCCGGCGAAGTAAGGAGGCGAGGTGACGACGAGGGCGACAGAGCCGTCAGCAACGCGATCCATATGGCGCGCATCGCCGTGCACGAACGGTTCTTCGACCGGAGTCGGTGGCGGAACAGCGTCGTCGTCGGACAGTTCAGGGGCGCGGAAGCGATCGTAAAACGGTTTCGAGTCGTGACTTTCGCGAGCGCCGACCCCGAAGTTGGAGGTGGTGGTAGGACGTCGCTGTTTCATCACCCCTCCAAGTCGCGGTTGGAGCGAAGCCTACGCGAGCGTTTCGCGCGCCCGCGCGTTGCCCATCCGAACCGTGCTGAAGTCCCAAGGCCCACGGTGCGCTAGGTCGCGAAGCGGCCAGAGCGAATCAACGACGCGTAGTTCGATACCGGCACTGCGATGGAGCTCGATGAGGTCTCCGATTGGGTGTACGGAAAGCGGTTCGACTTCGTGCTCACAGATCCATTGACCACTCGCGTCGTTCCAAGGAGCGAAGACAGACGCGTCGAGTTCGTAGCGATAGATGACGGTCGACGTCATGCGATCGAGCCAGCCGGTTTCGATCGCGTGGACGCGACTCGCGTTGGTGTCGAAGGCGACGCGAAACGCCGCGGCCTCGTCATCGTTCCGCGGCCAAGCGGTGACACGCGGACAATCCCGAGGAAACCAGTAGAGCGGCGAATGCCCCTCATCGATGGCCCACACGGCCGGAGCGTGCTCCGGGTTAGTGCGAGGCACATGCGGCACAAACCGACTGATGTTCGGATCCTCGCTGAAATGAAACAGAACCATGGCTTTCAACGAACTCAGCCTAGAGACAGCGTCGCGCCACCTCTAGATACGGCAGACCTTCCTCGCCGAAGTCGCGCACGTTCGCCAAGCCGGTCGATACGCGCTCGATGAAGCCCCACTGCACCACGGGCTCGACCTCGACCTCGCACCAAGCTGCGAGCATCTCCGCGCGTTCGCGAACGAGTTGCTTGGTGTCGCCCGCCAGCAACGGGTCGTTGTACTCGCGCATCGGGACGCTGAGGTCGTGGGCACGTTCCGATCGGCCGCCTTCGGGATCGACGAACTTGAACGAGCCATCGCTTGCCTCGACGGTGTTCCAACCGTGCGCATCTCCATGGATGAGCACGGCATTCGCCGGATCGAATGCCGCGGCGCGGTCGTCGCAGTACGTCAGCGCGCGGTCGATCACGTCGCGGCCGCAGGGTTCGTTGAGTTCAGTCCACGTCGTCTCGATGTAACGCGCGAGCCACGCTGCCTTGTCTACGGCGGTCGGAAGCGTGCAGTCCTCCCCCACCGGCCTCCAGAACGACTGCAGAGTCGTCGCAATCGCTCGCAACATCGGCTCAAGCGGCAACCCGAGGTCGGCGAGATTCGGACCGAGGCGCTCCATCAACATTGCCGGTGCTGACTCGTCGTAGTCGTACAACTCGGCGCAGCCGCGACCGGCCGCGAGTTGATGAACGAGCACGCTTCGATGAAACGACTCGACCTCGTCCATATCGAGCGGCATCGCGACCTTGAGCACGCACTCTCGTCCGGTTGCGTCGGTCGCGGCAGCGACGAAACCAGCCGTGCCGCTGCTGAACGTCCGCCCGAGTTCGAGATCCCACTTGCGCGTCAGGCCCGCCACGATCTCGGGCAGCTCATCGAGCCATCGTTGCCCGGCGGCACCATTCGCCAACGCCCGTTGCCGTACTAGGTCTGCGACCTCAATCACGCGACGCAGAACTCGTTGCCCTCGGGGTCGAGCATCACTACGTGACCTAGATGTTCGTCGTAGTTCTCTTCGCGAACGACGGTGCCGCCCGCTGACGCAAGGACTGCGACTTTCGCTCGGATCAACGCTTCTCGCTCGGACATGTCCCACGGAGGCTCACCAGCGACGCGGATGTCCAGGTGCACGCGGTTCTTTGCGGTCTTGCCTTCGGGCACTCTCAGAAAGCCAATGGCAGGTCCGACACCGTCCGGATCGATAATCGACGCGCCATCGGGGCTGTCGTGGCCAGGCTCCGCGCTATAGCCCAGCGCTAGCGCCCAAAAGTTGGCGAGGAGGTGCGGGTTGTTCGCGTCGCACCCGAGTGTCCAATGCGTTGCCACGATCGAACCCTACTTTCGTGTTCGGTATAGGTCCCGAAGAAGAGCTGCTTCCGCGAGATGATGAATGGCTTCGCGATTAACCCAACGCACGATTCCGATGAACGGAAGTTCCGGGTCGAGTCCCTGCGGATACTGGCCGAAGCCCACCATGTCGAGTTGCTCGTCCGTTAACTCCTCCACCGCAACAACCCACCTGTCGATCTCGGCCCACAGGCGACCCATCATGTCTTCCGCACTGGTGGAGAACTCGACCACTTGCTTCGGATCGATGGTGCGCGTACCGAAGGTCCACTCGTATCGACCGGCAAAGCCGGACAACAAGTGACCAATGCGCCACGCAATCGTGCTCAACGGTCCCGGCGCGAAGGGATCGCCGCTCGGATCGAAATCGAGTACGAACTCACCAGGCCCGAAGGCCGCAGGCGTTCTTGCCTCGGAGCGTCGACGAACTGACCACATCGACGACGCTGGCTCCCAGCAGAACTCTTCGTCGGACATACCGTCGAGTCGCTCGCGGCTGAACATCGCTGATTCCGTGACCTGCTCGACGAGCAACCCAACTCTGTCGGTTCTGATTTCCATGACGGTCAGCGTAGGGTCGGCGTGTGACGACAATTCATCGCCTTTCGCGCCGGGATGCGCGGCGGATCGCGATTCGGGCGCAGTTGCTCGACAAGCAGCGGCCTACCGACATGATGGAGACGCTCCGTCACCTGACGATGTTGCAACTCGACGGGACCAGCGCGGTCGCACCAAGCGCCGACCTGGTGTTGTGGAGTCGAATCGGGTCGGCGTATTCACCTGCGGAACTGCGCGCTGCACTTGAGGCGCACACGGTGATCGACGTTCGCGGCATGCTGCGACCGAGCCAAGACGTGGCGCTCTACCGCGCCGACATGAAGGCTTGGCCCGGAACCGGCGAGTTGCGCAACTACAAGAACGCGCAGCGCGATTGGGTCGAGGCAAATGACGCATGTAGACGCGACATTCTTCGGCGGCTGCGCGCATCCGGTCCGCTCACCGCGCGCGAGTTGCCCGACACGTGCAAGAAGCCGTGGGCATCTTCCGGCTGGAACAACAACAAGAACGTGACGATGCTGCTGGAGTTGATGGTGCAGCGCGGGGAAGTCGCTGGCGCAGGTCGTGAGGGACGGGAACGACTGTGGGATCTCGCCGAGCGCATCTACCCCGGCGATCCCATCGTGGGCGTCGAGCAGGCTGCGCGCATCCGAAACGAGAAGCGGTTACACGCGCTAGGTATCGCCCGCGCCCGCGGACCCGAGTGCCCGGTCGAGCCTGCAGACGTCGGCAACGTCGGCGTCGCAGCGGTGATCGAGGGTGTGAGTGGCGAGTGGCGCGTCGACCCAGCTCAACTTGACTTGCCGTTCGCGGGACGTGCCGCGCTGCTGTCCCCACTGGATCGACTTCTCTTCGAACGGCACCGCATGGTCGAGTTGTTCGAGTTCGAGTACGCGCTCGAGATGTACAAGCCGGCACCGCAACGGCGTTGGGGTTACTGGGCGCTGCCGATCCTTTACGGCGATCGCCTGGTCGGCAAGCTCGACGCCACGTTCAAACGCAAGTCTGGTGAGTTGCGCGTCGACGCAGTCCACGAGGACGAGCAGTTCAGCAAGGCAATGGCGAGTGCAGTCGATGCCGAGATCGCAGACCTCGCGAAGTGGCTGAAGGCCGAGTTCACTGACGCGCAATGACGAACCGATCGATCATGTGGTTTCGGCGCGACCTCCGACTTCACGATCACCCCGCATTGGCCGAGGCATGTGCCGCAGGGGAAGTACTGCCGCTATTCGTTGTCGATCCTGCGTTTGAGAGTTGCGGTGCGACGCGCTCGCGAATGCTGGTTGCTTGCATCGCTCGGCTCAACGAAGCAATGGGCGGTGCGCTCGTCATCCGCAAGGGCGACCCTGCGGAAGTCGTGCCCGCGTTGGCCGCGACTGTCAGAGCCTCAAGCGTGTTCGTAACCAAAGACTTCGCACCGTATGGACGCGCACGTGACGCACGTGTTGCCGATGCGTTACGCGTAACCGGCCGGCGGTTGCGCGGCGTCGGGTCTAACTACGTCGCTGAACCCGGAACGGTCTTGAAGGACGACGGCTCGTCGTACTCAGTATTCACACCCTTCTCTCGTCGTTGGGCAGCTGAAGCCAACAGCGCATTGACAGCGCCACCTTCCGCGAGCGATTGGGTGGAAGCGCCGTCCGATCCGTTGCCTGTCGTCGAAGCGTCGACTGTTCTTCCCGCCCACGAGCGCTGGCACGAGTTCCGCAGTGCCGGCCTGGCCGACTACGCGACACAGCGCGACCTTCCAGCCGTCGATGGAACGAGTCGGTTGTCGGCCGCGACCAAGTTCGGCGTCATCCATCCGCGCGAGTTGCTCGCCGACCTCGATGAGTCGATCGCAAGCCATCGCGTCTTCCGATCCGAGCTCGCGTGGCGCGACTTCTACGCAGATGTCCTCCACCGGTTTCCGAAGTCGGCATGGGAGAACCTTGACCAACGCTTTGATCAACTGCACGTCGACACAGATGAGGCAGCGCATGCCCGCTTTGAAACGTGGCGCCACGGGACCACCGGCTTTCCAATCGTCGACGCAGGCATGCGCCAGCTTGTCGAAACGGGATGGATGCACAATCGCGTTCGCATGATCACCGCCAGCTTCCTGGTGAAGGATCTTCACCTGCCGTGGCAGTGGGGTGCGCGACTCTTCATGCAGCACCTGATTGATGGCGACCTCGCGTCAAACAATCACGGATGGCAATGGGCCGCCGGCAGCGGCACCGACGCAGCTCCCTTCTTCCGCGTGTTCAATCCAACGACGCAACAGGAACGCTGGGATCCAGATGGCGAGTACGTCAACCGATGGATTCCAGAACTCAGCACGACTTCGTATCCCGCACCAATGGTCGATCACAAGGTCGAACGCCTCGAGGCGCTAGCGCGCTACGAAGCGATCAAACGTTCTTGATCGCTCGTGGGCCTCAAGCCTCGTCCCACCACGCGAGCACACGCATCGCGCGGAGCGTCGACCAGCGGCTTGAGCCCCGCTCTTCCAACGGGAACCATTGCCGACCCGCGTACGGCGCAAACCAAGGCCAAGTTCCGTCGGACCGGCGAGCGCGGCGCACCTCCTCGATCGCATCGCCCAGACGTTCGTCGCGATCGGCACCGACCGCGCGAAAGTGCTCGAGACCGCGCACGATGTCGAAGTGCCATTGCGGCGGAAACGGAAACTTTGTGAACACCGGGTCGACGACCTTCCCCGACCGGTGCGATCGGTAAAGCCGATGATCGAGAAAGAACTTTCGTCCCGCAGCCATCGCAGACGAGACCACAACTGATCCGCGCGATCGTTCGTAGGCAAGCAGGGCCTCCAAAACCGTTATGGACGTGTGGAACGACCCGTGCGTCGAACCACAGCGCAGCGATTCGCAATTCCAGCCGCCATCGGCAAGTTGCTGACCGAGCAGCCATTTCACCGTCGCATCGACGCGCGGATCGTCGAACCCAAACCGGGCTGCCAACAAGACAAGCATGCCCGTGATGCACGTCTCGGCCTCACGAATGCTCTTCGCAAAAGTCAGCCCGCCGCCGTACCACGTCGCCGAGTCCCACAGTCGCCGACACGCAGCGAGCGCGCGCGGGTCGCCCTGCGGAAGCCCCAATCGTTCGAGCAACAGCAGCGTGTACGTGGTGGACGTCCACTTCGGGCTGTACAACGCGCCCGCCCAACATCCATCTGCATCCTGCGCGGCCAGCAGTTGAGCGCCCCACCCTTCGCGCCCGATACGTGCGCGCTCTGCGGAAACTTTCTTCGCTGACTCACCAAGCAAGTCGTCCATGACCTGCCAGCGCACGGACGGGTCGCCCTGCATTAACCAGTCGACAATTTCTCGATCGCGCTCGTCGCTGTGTCGCATCAAGAGAGTTTCCCACGCGAATGCGCCACCTGGTATAGGTCGAATCTTCGGACGTCCTCTGACTACTAATCTCCGACAATCTGCTACCACCGGAGGGATACCTAAGTGAACGAGACCGATACCCCTGCGACCAGCGGACGTATTGAGAGGCTGAAGGAGGCCGCGAAACGCGTCGGCGAACCCAGCAATGTTCCCGAATCAATCACGACGCAATACATCCGCATGATGCTCATCGTGCTGGTTGTCGTTTTGCTCGTAGCAACAGCTTGGGTCTCGTGCACAGAGTCTTATCTTGAGACCTCAATCAGCGACTACTACCACACAGCCGCCCGGCCAATCCTCGTGGCGGTCATGTTCGGAGTTGGCCTCTGCATGATGGCTCTCTATTCGAAAAACCCGTGGGAGAATCTTCTTCTAAACGTGTCAGGAGCATTCGCCCCCATCGTCGGGCTTGCCGCCACCACCCAAGAAATGAAGAAGCCGTTGGAATTCGACGTTCCAACCCCAGAGGTCAACCGACTCGCCGAGATCGCCCTCCCTGCGTACTTTGCCGGACTCTTCCTGCTCGGTTGCCTGGTATTCGTCGTTCACCCGAAAGGGGTGATGGTTCCACGCAACACCACTCGTTGGTGGCACCTGTCGTGGTGGAAGGAGACAGCGAAATCAGTCAAGGGCAAGGGATGGATGACCCTCGCCGCGATCGGCATCCTCGCCGGCGCAACATGGTGTGCGTGGAACACAGACGCCTTGCAACGCAAGGTTCACACGGCCGCTGCTGGCAGCTTCTTTGTTCCCCTGATCATCCTTGTATTGCTCAAAGGATTCAACGCCCGCCGCAAGAAGCCGGGCAAACAGAGTCGGGTCTACCTCGGTATCGGCTTCACAATGACCGGCGCGGTCCTCGCTTTCGTCATCGACAGATTGGTGACGAAGTGCAAGTACTCCGTCTTAATCATCGAATTCACGCTGATATCTCTCTTCGCGCTCTACTGGGTGATCGAGTTCTACAGAGGACGCAAAACCCCAACCGCACCCGTATAGGGAGCCGACCTCCAATGTCGTGAGACATCACATGGCGGAACGGGAGGGATTTGAACCCCCGGGGCTTTGACACCCTCGCGCTTTCAAGGCGCGCGCATTTGGCCACTCTGCCACCGTTCCGCCTTCGAATCTACCGTGCACCGCGGCGATGGTCGGTTCTGTGTGAGCGCACAAAGCGACACAACGTCTGTGCGCTCACACAGAACCAGCAAGGGTCGAAAACAGCGTCGCCGCCCGACTGCTGAGCCGGGCGGCGACTTTCACTAACTTCAAGCGCTAGCGACTACGGAGTCCAGACCTGCTCGAACTTCGTGATCTGGCCGTTGTCGACCGTCATCAAGTAAGCGAACGATGAGTACACGCAACCTGGCGCATCGTCGACCGTCGGGCTTCCCGAGCGAATCTCGCGCAGCTCGTCGGGTGTGATCCAGTAGCTCAACTGGTCGCATCCATCGGCAACCGTGAGGAACACGTTGTTGGCGAAGGGCAGGTCGGCGATGTCACGGCTTGGGTCGTCAGGAACGAAAATTCCGTTCAGGCATTCGTCGCCCGCACTTGCGGCCTGAGCTTCGCACTCGTCGCCGAAGTACGCCTGCAACACCGTGATGTCGGGAGTGAAAGTTTCACCACCGTTGTATCGCACCCAGTACACGCCGTTGCCGAGCACGCCTGACGATGCAAACGGATCGGTGTGGCCGCCGGGCACGTTCGGCGATTCGACCTGGTCGTACAACTCGTGACCGGCCGGAGGTTGCGTCGCGGGCGGGTTGGTGGCTGGCGGATTAGTTGCCGCCGGCGGTTGCGTGTCGGGCGGCGCGGTGGCAGGCACCGTTGTGGCACCAGCGACGGTGGTGTCGACCACCGACGTCGAGCTGCTGGCCGCACCGTTCTTGGAAGTGCTGCTGCAGCCTGCAAGACCGGCCGCAGCGACGACCAAACTGACTATGGCAATCCTTTGGAATTTCATGGTGGGTTCTCCTTTGGGTTGCCCGATATGAGCTGCTCCCAGCAAATATCTGACGCTTTTGTCAACCAATTCTAGAACTGGAACGTCAACGAATGTTTGCGCGCAACTGCTGCACCCAATCGTCGGCATCACGCCAACGGTTGTCGGCGTGCTCGCGCGCAGTGTGCGCATGCGCTCCGGCGGCCGGGTAACTGCCCAGGAACTTAACTCGACCCTGCTTCGAGTGCAGCGACCGCATCGCGTCGGCAACCAACTCGTCGGCGACGTGCCCGTCGGCGTAGATCACGAAGCAATAGTCACCGAGGCCACCGTCCTTAGTCGGCCGCGACAGCAAGTTGCTGAGGTTGATGTTGCGCGCCGCGAACTCCTGCAGGATCGAAATCAAACTGCCGGGCTCGTCGGCGCGTTGGTAGATGACCAGCGCAGTCACGTCGTGACCGGTCGGTGCGGGGATGCCTTGCTTCGCGACCAGCACGAACCGCGTCTGGTTGCCCGGATGATCGGCGATGTCGGCGGCAAGAATCTCGAGCCCGTACAACGCCGCGCTCGTGCGGGGCGCTACCGCTGCCGTGCCAGCTCCGAGTTCTTCGGCCACCATGCGCGCTGCCTCGGCGGTCGAGTTCGACGCGCGCAGTTCGGCCTGGCCAACCTTCGTGCGCAGAAACGTGTGGCACTGCGCGCTCGCTACCGGAATCGACAGCACCACCTTGATGTCTGCGAGCGACGTGCCCGCCTTCGCCATCAGGCAGTGCTCGATGTTCAACACGACCTCGCGCTGGATGAGCAGATCGTGGTTGAAGGCAAGCTCGTCCTGGGTGAGATTCACGGTGCCCTCGATCGAGTTCTCGATCGCGACGAACCCGAGGTCGACCTCGCCCGACTCAACAGCATCAAGCACGTCGGGCATCGTGCGGAACAGCACATGCTCGGCACCAGCCAGGTCGGGCTGCGTCAGCAATGCCTGCTCGGTAAACGTGCCGAGCGGGCCAAGGAACCCGACGCGCTGGCGGATGGAAGTCATCGACTCAGGCTAATTGCGGAGCACGCGAGTTAAGCGTTGAGTTCGGCGAACCAGCGGGTCAGGTACGTCAGCACGACGTCGGCGCCCGCGCGGCGGATGGCGGTAAGCACCTCGAGCGCGACAGTGTCGTGATCGATCCAGCCATTGGCCGCAGCCGCCTTCAACATCGCGTACTCGCCACTCACGTGATAGGCGGCGACGGGCACACTGACCGCGGCCTTCACCGCGGCGATGATGTCGAGGTAAGCCAGCGCTGGCTTCACCATCACCATGTCGGCGCCCTGGGCGATGTCGGCTTGCACCTCGGTGATCGCCTCGCGGGCGTTGCGCCAATCCTGCTGATACGCCTTTCGATCGCCGCCGCCCACGATCGCACAATCGACCGCATCGCGAAACGGGCCGTACAAGCCGCTGGCGTACTTCGCCGAGTAGGCCAGAATCGCCACGTTCTTGTGGCCTGCCGCGTCGAGCGCTGCCCGAATTGCGCCCACCTGGCCGTCCATCATCCCGCTCGGCGCGACCACCTGGGCACCGGCATCGGCCTGGGCCACGGCGATCCGGCCGTAAACCTCCAGCGTGGCGTCGTTATCGACGGTGGTATTGGGGTCGCCAGCGGGCCCGTTGAGGACCCCGCAGTGGCCGTGATCTGTGTATTCGTCGACGCAGAGGTCGGCCATGAGGACAATTGAGTCGCCTAAATCGGCGGTCAGATCTCGCAGCGTTTGCTGCACGATTCCCTCAGGATCGAAGGCCTGCGAGCCGATGAAATCCTTGATGGACGGGACCCCAAAGAGAATTACCGACCGAACGCCCATGTCGGCGAGCGCTCGTACTTCTTCGCGCACGGAGGCACGGCTGTGCTGCACCAATCCCGGCAACGAATCGATCGGCTGCGGGGTGCTGATCCCCTCGCGCACAAACAGTGGAGCCACCAAGTGGCCAACATCTAGCGACGTTTCGGCCACCAAATCGCGCATGGCGGCCGAACTGCGCAGCCTTCGCGGCCGGGCGGCAGGAAATGAACCGGTCACGGCAAGGCATCGTATTGATCTTGCGGGGGGAATCCGCCGTGGCTGACCTCCGTTCCGTTGGCATCGCCGACTCGTCTCTGACTTTGGAACAAAGCGCTATTCATGCGCGCCAGTCGGGCTCGTTCGAAGAGGCCGCCGAGTTGTTCAGCAAGGCATCGCAAGCTGAGGGAGATCTTCGCAAGGAGCTCGATCTACAGATTCGCCAGGCGTGCTGTCTGCTTGCGATCGAGCGACACGCTGATGCCGCCGCACTAGCCGGCATCGTCGCCAATCGGGCACGGGCTGAAGGGTTCCTCGCGGAACTGGCCGACGCACTCGCGCTGATCGTCGACGATCACATGCGCTCCAATCGCCTTGCTGAAGCGGCGAACGTACTTGCGGAGGCGATGTACACGCTCGATCAGCTACCCGACGATGCGCGCCACTACCAAGTAGTGCACAACATGGCCGAGACCTACGCCAACTGCGGCTTCGTAAAGGCTGCTCTCGATCTGTACGACCGTGCGCTGCAACTTGCCGACAACGATGCCGATCGCCTCTACACGTACTCGAGCATGGCTAGCGCCTACCACTACGCAGCGCAACGCGAGCAAGACCCGACAGAGCGCGATCGGCTCTTTCAGGCAGGTATCTACGCTGCGTCAGCGGCACTTGTGCCCGTCGGCGAAGCAGAACTGTGGGCCACTGGCACCGCGCGAGCGCATCGCGCAATGATGCTCGCCGCTGTCGGCGACTATGCGGCCGCTCTCGACGATGCGCGCGCGGCGCGACAAGTCTCGGTCGAACACGGGATCCGCGAAGGACAAATCATCGCCATGTCGGCGGAAGCAATAGCAGTGTGGCGTTCAACGAAAGATCCCTCGGTGCTGTCGCTGGTCGGCGAAGCACTCGAGCTCGCCCGCGAGATTGGCTTCAATGATTTCCTGGCCCCGCTACAGAAGACGGAGATCGAAGTTCTGTGGAGTCTCGGATGGCTGGAAGACGCGCGCATCGTGATGGAGCGTCAACTCGCCGAAGCCACGCGACAGTTGTACGACGAGCGCGCAGCTCGCTGGGAACACGTGCGCCTTGGCGTCGAGCATCGGCGAGTCGAAGCCATCAGCGAGAGCGACCCGCTGACCGGACTACCCAACCGACGCCACCTTGGCAAGGTGCTGGCCAACAGTTTGGATTCGAACGCCCCCGTGTGTATCGGCGTCATCGACCTTGATGGCTTCAAGCAGATCAACGACCAGTACGGCTACATGCAAGGCGACACAGTCTTGCAAGAGGTCGCCGTGCTGCTCGAGCGCGTATGCCGACGAGGCGACTCTGTTGCTCGCCTTGGTGGCGACGAGTTCGTGATGCTGCTGGGCAACACATCGCCGGGTGACGCTCTCATGGTGTTCGAGAGGGTGCGCAGCCTGATTGCGCAGCATGTGTGGCAAGGCATTCCAACCGGCATTCGGTTAACGGCGTCGATCGGTGTCAGCGTTGGCAGCGATTCGGCCAATCGCGAACAACTGCTGATCGATGCGGTGACTGCACTACAAGTCGCGAAGCGAACAGGCCGCGACCGCATCCAGTTTCGCTGATCAGCCACTGATCTAGCCACAGTCAGGCAGGGTTGCCGCGTTCCGTCGCGGCACGGCCGGTATCGTCGCACCGATGGCAGCACAAGCGTGGTTCTCGGTCGATCAGGTCGACGTCGCGCCCGGATCGGCTGTCGTTCTGCAGTTGACCGTCGTCAACCTCGCCGATACCACCGATGCGTTCGTGCTCACACCTTCCGGAATGGCGGCTGCGTGGACAACCATCGAGCCAGCGACGCTCACTCTGTTCGGTGGCACACAACAGGTTGTTGCAGTCGAGGTTCGACCGCCCATGCTGCCAAGCACCACGGCTGGTCCGACGCTGCTGTCTGTGCGCATTGTCCCGCACAGCGACCCCGACGACGTACGCGGCGCGGAAACAACAATCGTCATCGGTGGCAGCCATAGCCGAAGGCTGGACGTGTTGCAGCCGGCACAGCGTGGTCGCCTCGGTGCAACGTTCGAGATGATGCTGGAGAACCGTGGCAACACGCCAGCTAGCTGTCGACTACGCGTCATCGACCCCAGCGGACGCGTTGAAGGCGAGTTCGATCCGCCAGCCGCCGGCGTCGAGCCTGGGGTGAGCACGCTCATCCGATTGAAGCTGCGCGCCAAGGGTTTGCAGTGGGAACGTCGGGCGCGCAGCTTGCCCTTCCGCGTCGACGCCGATCAGCCCGGAAGCCCAACCGCGACTGCAGAGGCAACGTTCATACAGGTCCCGATGGTTCCCGAACGCATTGTCGGCCGATTGATCGCTGCTGCTGGTGTGCTGGCGCTGATTGCTCTGTGTTGGGTCGCGGTTGTACGACCCGCCATCCGTGATGCCGCAGACGAAGCCGTGCGCGATCTGGGGCCAGCGACCGGTTCGACGATTTCAACCGGCAGCACCAACCCTGGTGACACGGTCGCGCCGACGCTTGCCCCTGATGACGAAGGGCAACCGGAACTCATTCCATTCGCGCCCATCGCAGCGCAGGGCGAGACCATCGAAGAGCGCTACGTGGTGCCGGTCGGGCAGGTACTGCACCTCACCGACCTTGTAATCCAGAACCCGAACACCGATCAGGGCACGCTCACTATCCAGCGCAACGAAGTCGTGTTGTTCAGCTATCGGCTCGACAACATCTTCAGTGATGTCCTTGTGTCGTTGGTAACGCCGATCGAGTTTCTCAACGGAGAAGACCTAATCGTCATCGTGACGTGCGTCGGTGTCGGCGATCAGACTGTCGGGTCGTGCAGTCCGAAGGTGACAGCCAGCGGCGTGTTGCTCACTGCGTAGCGACTAGCCGAGCCTGACGAACGACTTACGGGCCAGGCCAAGCTGGTGAGCTCGGCCCGCGGCTGCTGCCGGGAACGAGAACCAGAACTTCAACAGTTGCTACTTGGCCATCAGCACCCTGAGCGACGAGGCTTCGTGCGCCAGCGCGATCGGTCGCACGCACGACTATCTGCGCGCTCAGTCCGCCGACGGCATCGGTAACAACGCTCGTCGAGGCGCCCGTGCCGTCAGCCCAAGAAACAATGATCGTCGCATTCGGTGCGAAACCCGATCCAGTCAGATTCAGTCGGCTACCCGCGACGATTGTCGACTTACTCGCAACCAAGGTCGGGTCGTAGAACGCATCGCCACTGACCAGCAAGGTTGTGTAGCCCCCATCGCGCGCAGTCACGATGACCTGCGCTGATCGGCGACCGCCAGCGGTTGGCGTAAACAGAACTTGCAGATCGCAAGAACTAACCCCCACGGGAAGAGTCGTGCCGGTGCACTCGTCGAGCGTTACTTGAAAGTCGCTGGGGTGAGCACCCTCGACGCTGACCGACTTCACCTTGACGGAGTTGAACGCAACGTTCTCCACCTTGAACGCCATCGCTTCGGTACTCGATGACCCAACCAACACTGAACTGCTGTGTGCGCCTGCGGGTTCGGGCAAGAGCGAAGGCTCTCCACCGCGACCGGTGAGTTGCGCCGAGATAGAGAAGGCGTTGAAACCTTCCTCACTCACCGTCAGCGTGGCGGTGCGTTCGCCCGCCTTCGACGGCAGCAACATCAACTCGATCGTGCAAGAACCACCGGGCGCAACGGCAACTGGCGCGTCGATACAGGTACCGCCACTAATCATGAAGTCTTCGTTGTCAACCGTGGCAGTCCTCGGCAAGAACGATGCCGGACCGTTGTTCGAGAGCACCAAGAACCACTCCGGACCAGGGAACCAAACGGCGACAGTGCCGACATCGAGATCGGCGAGCGAGAGTGACGGCGCGTAGTCGACGATCGCGACCTGGCGGCCGACCTGCGGCGCGCCGTACACCGCACCGGCGAGCGTGTCGAACACCACAACACGACCAACCGCAGACATGCGCGGATGCGAGTTCGCAGCGGGCGCGGGCGTGACACCGTCGGCAAGTACCGACACGCGCTCGATCGTTCCCAACGCCGGAAGCGCTAACACGATGTCGCCGTCAGTTGCGCCACCAACGCCGCGGCTGCGGGTCGGGAACAGGTTGTTGCTACGACTCACAAACAGCAACTCTTCTCCGCCAAAGTTCAGCGATGGTTGGGAAGCCCCGCCATCCGCGGCAATCGGGGGCGATGCCGGGTCGCCCGGCTCGCGGCTCGCCAGTCGCAACGAGTTGTCCGTGCGGTCGAAGAGATACACCTGTGGCAGACAATGGGCACTGCACGGAGGAAGCGTCGCCCCAGCAACCAGGTTGCTAGCGGTCGACACGAAGGCCACAAAGCGACCGTTGCCCGACAATGCCGGACTCGTCGCATCGCCCGTCGCGCCAGTGGCAACGGTCGAAATCGCAGTGATCGTCCCAGCAACCTCACCGGCAGTTGCGTCGGACGGAGTTCTGTCCCAGACGTAAACGTTTGAAACTGCGAACCCGCCCTCAACGAGACCGTCGCCCCACGCAGGTACCGGCGCGTCTGAAATCGCGTCTGAAGTGAAAGCAAGCACGTTGCCGTCGGCGCTGATCGTTGGTTCCCGAAGGCCGTGGTAGCGATAGGTGGTTTCGGGTGCAACCGCGGGCGTGCCAGCGACGGCAAGTGTTCTACCGGATTCGCCAATCGCGATCGTGAGGTCGACGACCGTGACTCCGAGAATCTCGCGGGTTACCGAATTGAACCAGCGCGTGTACGCGACACGGTTGCCATCAGCTGAAACCGCTGGTGGATACAAGGGGCTGACGTCGTCTCCGGCTGTGACGTCGAAACCGGATCCGTTGGTAGCCGAGACAAGCTCCCAATCATCGCGATCACCCTCGCAATGCGGAAGCAGAACGCGGTATACGTCCCACCTGTCACCTTGGTCGTCGTCGCGGAACATGTCGAGTGCCAACTCGGTGATCACCGTCAGCGTGCAGCCGTCGCCACTGATCACGGGCCACAGCGTCCGACCGGCACGCAGCGAGTCGCGTCTCGGCGTCAGATCGATCAGAGCGTCTTGCTCGTGATCCTTCAACCAAATTGTGTCTTCCTGCACTGCCGCAGCACCCGATGCTGGGTCCGCGGCCTTCAGTTCGCGGACACCTGCGTACGCGATCCAGCGACCGTCGGCCGAAACCGTCGGGGTCTGCGACACGACTGACTCGACAACCGCGACGGGCGCCGCCTGCTGCTTCGGCTGCGCCGGAGCGCGCCGATCAGCGGCCACCTGGGTTGCCCCGAGAGCCGCGAGCAGAACGCCAGAAGCCGCAAAAAGGAAGCGGCCAGGAGTCGAAGACGAGGATCGCGATTGCATAGTTGTTGGGGAATCCGTTGCGCTTGGGTTTAAGACCTTAACGCTGGCTTGACAAATGGCTCTCGAGAGCCAGCACCATTCCAGACAGGGAATGATCGGCCGCGACGACGCTGACCTTAAGTCCAGCATCCGTAACGGCAGCGGCAGTTTTTGGCCCGATTGCCACCACCAGCGGTGGCGCAGAGTCACCGAAAACGTCGGCCCACGCCCGCGCCGCCGAGCCACTGGCAAAAAGCACCGCATCGGCCGACAAAGCGGCCAACTGCTGCCCAGCGGTCACCCGTGCGGGGACTGTTCGGTACGGCGCGACGACCGTCACCACCGATCCGTGCGCTCGCAACCCATCAGCAAGCGAATCGTCGGCGTTCGCCGCCTGGACGACCAGAATCCGCCCAACTTCCGAGAACTCAGCAAGCAAACCCGCGGCCGACTGAACTGCCGGAACCAGCGCGACCTTGATACCGCCGGCACGCAATACGTCGGCCGTGGATTTACCGACAGCCGCTACCTGAGTGGCACCCGCGCGACCGGCGTGAGCATCAACCACGTGCGCAGCTCCGTTAGGAGACGTGATGATCAGCCAGTCGAAGTCGGCCATGTTGACACTGGCAAGGTTGGCGGCGCCAGCCGGTTCGGTCGCAATTTCGATCAGCGGAATGACCACTGGCACCGCACCGAACTGCTGCAGAAGTGTCGCCAACTCGTCGGCTTGCTCGAGTGCACGCGTGACCACGACTCGTCGGCCGTTCAGCACCGAGCTCACGGCTCGTGTAACTCCTCGTGCAATTCGCGCGCCAAGCCAGCAGCGACGGTCAGCCTTGTGTTGTCGGTGGGCAGCGCGACGCGGCGGATGAGTACGCGGCCGACTTCGGGCCGCGCGAGAAAGCCGACCAGTTCATTTCCTTCGACGTGTGCTCCGACGGGCAACGAACAACCAGTGCCGAGTTCGGCAAGGAATGCCCGCTCTGCTTCGACCGCGGCGCGGCTCCTCGCGTCATCGATGCCAGCCAACAACTCAGCGACCCAATCGGCGTCGGCGCGACATTCAACCGCGACACAACCTTGTCCTGGCGACGGCACAAACGGCTCGACCGGAAGGTACTCAGCAATGCGATCTGTGAGTTCGAGGATCTGCAGCGCGGCGACGGCCATCACCAACGCGCCGTCAGGCGGCACCTTGCCGAGTCGAGTGTGAATGTTGCCGCGCAACTCGGTGAAGTGCAGGTCGGGGCGCACGTGCGCTAGTTGTGCGCTGCGGCGAACTGAACCAGTGGCCACTGTCGCACCCTGTCGCAAGTCGGCCAACGCGGCACCGACCAGCGCGTCGCGTGGATCGCGGCGCGTGCAGAACGCTGCAAGTTGCAGATCCTCAACACCATCGATCGCTGCAGCCACCGATGACGGAAGGTCTTTAGCGCTGTGCACCGCAACCTCGGCATCGCCGTTCAGCAATGCGCGCTGTACTTCCTTTACAAAGACGCCTTGCCCACCCATCGTGTGCAGTGGAACATCGGCGCGCCTGTCGCCGAGCGTCTCGACCAGCACCAGTTCAACGCGCAGACCTGGGTGACGCTGCACCAAGGCTTCGGCGACCGCGCCTGCTTGCGCCTTCGCCTGCGCGCTGCCGCGAGTGGCGATGCGCAGCACACCGCTTCGCGCGTTGGGCACAGTCACCCGATGTTCATCGCGAGCTAGACCGCGCTCGCCGATCGTGCGCCAGCGGCCGGCGCCGCACCACCGGTGCGGCGTTGTTCGTAGTAACTCAAGATCTGCAGCTCGACCGCCAAGTCGACCTTGCGTACCTCGATACCCGCAGGAACCGTCAACACAATTGGGGCGAAGTTGAGAATGCTGGTCACGCCCGCCACAACGAGGCGGTCGGCAGCATCTTGCGCTGCGACAGCGGGCGTTGCCACAACACCAATGTGGATCCGCTTGCTCTGCACGATCTGCGGTAGTTCGTCGACGCCACGCACGCGGACTCCGCCCAACACGGTTCCGACCTTCGTCGTATCGACATCGACAATCGCGGCGACGGGAAAACCTCGTTCGCCGAAGCCGCCGTAGCCAGCGAGGGCCTGGCCCAAGTTGCCGGCACCGACGATGACGACCGGCCAGTCGTGCGTCAGCCCAAGCTCTCGCTGAATCTGGAAGATGAGGTATTCGACCTCGTACCCCACACCACGGGTGCCATAACTGCCCAGGTAGCTGAGGTCTTTGCGCACTTTGGCGGCATTTACTCCGCCAAGTTCGGCCAAACGATCTGACGAGATGCTGTCGACGCCCAAATCACGCTGCTCGCCAAGAATCCGCAGGTAGACGGGTAACCGCGACACGGTTGCGTCGGGGATACGGCGGCGATTGCGGTCAGGGGACATACCGATACTCACGTTAGGCACTCGTGCACGCGTTCACAAAGCCTGCGACCTACCCAGGTGGCGGCGACCTAACCGCAACAGCTACCCGTTACTCTCCCGCCGATGAATGCCGCGCTTGCAGCCGCCGCCACATTGGTGGCCAGCGCATTCGCGCTCAGCACACTCGACCGCTGGTTGCGTCGCCGACGGCCGCACGATTTGGCGTGGACAGTTTCGCTGGCGCTTTTCGCCCTCGGTGCCGGTGCTCTTTGGTGGGCAGAATCCGTCGGTTGGGGGCTCGGGGCCTTTCGGGTGTTCTACCTGGCCGGCGCGATCCTGAACGTGCCGTGGCTGGCGCTTGGCACGGTGTACCTGTTGGCCGAGCGGCGAGTCGCTGATCGGATACGCGGCTGGCTGATTCTCGCTTCGGGTTTTGCGGCCGGGGTGGTGCTGTTCGCACCCACACGAACTCGCGTGTCAGGAAACGAGTTGCCAACTGGGAAGGATGTGTTCGGGGTTGCCCCACGCGTGCTTGCGGCTGTGGGTTCTGGAGTCGCCGCACTAATCATCGTCGCCGGGGCCGTATGGAGCATCTGGCATCCGCGACGATCGGCGCGCACACGACTGATCATCGGCAACGCGCTGATCGCTACCGCGACTTTGATCCTCAGTGCGAGTGGCACGCTCGCTGGTCGATTGGGCAAAGACCGCGCCTTCGCGATCACGCTGCTGATTGGAATCTGCGTGCTATTCGCAGGCTTCCTCGTCGCTACCGGCAAGCCGGTAGCAGCAAGACAACTAGATGAGGCTGCGCCGAAGAAGCTTGCCGCTGACGTTGCGCGGTAATTCGTCAACGAACATGATCTTCGACGGGCACTTGTAACGCGCCAGGTTGTCCAGGCACCACGACACCAACGAATCTTCGTGCGCACGGGCGCCCGGCTTTAGCACGACGAACGCTTTCACCGCTTCGCCGGTGTGCGGATGCGGCACGCCCACAACACCGACCTCTGCCACGTCGGCGTGATCGAGCAACACTTCCTCAACTTCAGCCGGGTAAACGTTGAAGCCGCTGACAATGATCAGGTCTTTCGCGCGGTCGACGAGATACAAGTACCCATCGTCGTCGACAACGGCGATATCGCCAGTGCGTAACCAACCATCAGCGGTGAGCACTCGCGCCGTCGCCTCTGGTTCGTTGAGGTAACCCTTGAACACGTTCGGGCCTTTCACCCACACCTCACCCGCATCGCCCCGCAACGCATCGTTACCTTCCTCATCGACGAGGCGAACCTGAATCCCATCGAGCACCTTGCCGACCGATCCGACCTTCACTTCCATGCCAGCCGAACTGGTGACAACGGGTGAAGCCTCGGTGAGGCCATAGCCCTCGAGCAGCGTCAGGCCGAAGCGTTCCTTAAGCCGACGCATCGCTTCCTCTGGCATCTTCGCGGCGCCGGTGAGTGCCAACCGCACATTCGCGAAGCTGTCGGCTGGCGCAATCTTCACGTCGTCGATGTGACTGAACGCAAGCCACAACGGCGGCGCACCGGGAATGATCGTCACGTTGCGTTCGCGAATCGTCTCCAGCGCGGTGAACGGATCGAAGCGCTGCACCAAGACAAGCGTGGCGCCGCGCGAGAGGCCAAGGCCGATAACAACGTTGAGGCCGAAGATGTGAAACAGCGGCAGCACTCCATAGACCACGTCGTCGGCTCTGATGCCGTCGGTGCTCTGGCTCTGATCGAGGTTGCTCAGCAGGTTGCCGTGGCTGAGCATCGCTGCACGGGGCGAGCCAGCCGTTCCGCTGGTGAAGATGAGCGCCGCGAGATCGTCGGGGTCGACATCGGTGACCGGCACAGGATCAGCAGCAAGTAGATCGTCGAATGAACTGTCGGAACCGGCAACCGTGCCCGGCTCGGTGCACACGACATGCTCAACGCTGGCGAGCGCACTGCGGTTGAGGTGCGACCACGCTTGCGCGGCCGCGGGCTCGACGACAACAACCTTCGCGGCAACAGTTTTTAGCTCGCGCTCGATCTCGGGTGCGGGGCTGCCAGGGTTGAGCGGCACCGTGACAGCACCAATTCCGAGAGCCGCTAGGTATAGGTCGACGAAGTAGCGGCCATTGCCACACAACAGCGCAATGCGATCGCCCTTACCGAGCCCGAGCGCCACCAGCCCACCACGGATGTGAGCAACTTGATCGCGTAACTCGCCGTACGTCGTCTCGCGGCCACGACTGATGATTGCGACACGATCGGCCGCATGAGCATCGATGATGTGCGCGAGGTTCATCACAGTCGTACTAGCGAGATGATGCTGGCGGTCAGAATCGCAACCAACAACAGACCGAGGGTGAGTGTGGTGGCTGGGCGCATCGGGAAACGTTACCGCCGCAGGTCAACTGGCACTGAGACGGCACCGACCCCACCGTCGACGCCGGGCTGCACACTGACCTGATCGCCGGCGGCAAGCGCCAGTTCGTCTGCGGCCGATCGACGATCGAGCACCAGTGTCAGCAATCCCGACCCGTCGAGTAGCAAGCCCACCGCGCCTGGCCCTAACGCCGCACCGCTTGCGACGCGAAGAACCGACCGAGTCTGCTCGCCGGCCGTGATCTGCAACGGCGTTCCTTCAGCCAGTCCCCATGGCGACACGTCGTCGAGGCCGATGTTGAGCTGACAATTGCCGTGGTGATCGATCCACAAGACCTCGGCGTGCACGCCAGCACCGGCTGCATCACTGCGCCCTTCACTGCCGACGCCATGGAAGTCGCGAGCGAGCGGAACGACTCCGGGCAAGATCGCCTCGGCGTCGACCAAATGCCCGAGCTCGGCGAGGTCAATTCCATTGCAAAGATGCGCCGCGACAGGGGCGAAGACATCGCGAACTGCGAGCGTCGCCCCGGGGCTGGCCAAGTGGAACTCGTCGCGATCCAGAACCACCGCGCGCTCAGCGCCACCGACCATCGCGACCGCCGATGCGAGAAGTCCATTGTCGGGGCCGAGCAAAACTCCCTTGCCGCCAGCGACCTCGACAGCCACGGCGCGCCGGTCGCCCGCATCAACGACAGCGAGCACGACGCCCGACGGAAGATATGTGACGGCACGGGCAAGGGCCAGACTTCCGGCGCGCACGTCGTAAGGCGCGATGTGATGGGTGAGGTCGATGACTTGCGCGTGCGGCGCCATGTCGCGAACGATCGCCTTCACAACGCCGACGTGCTCGTCGACGACACCAAGGTCGCTAAGAAACGAGATCGTGTCGTACCGTCGGCCCATGGGATGGCAACGCTAGCCGCACCTCAAAAATTGAACGGCTCAGAAAAACGAAGAGGGCCGATGCCAACCCCCCGATGGCACCAGCCCTCTGCGGCGCAGCCCTTGCGGGGCGCGACACCCGTGTGACGAATCACCCGGCGGTCTTGCGACCGGATGAACAATAGGCACACATTCGGGGGTGAGAAAAGCGTCACACGCGATTTCTTTCTCGGCCGAAACTGACACGGTTGTAGTTCGCCGTGGGATGCGTTTGATTCAGGCTTGACCGAGCTCGATGCTGCGAGCTTTCGCGGCCATCACGGCGTCGAGGAAGGCCTCGCGAACGCCGTGCTCGTCCAGCACGCGCAATCCGGCGGCCGTTGTTCCGCCTGGCGATGTCACCATTCGGCGCAGTTCGGCAGGGTCGCCCAATTCGCTCAATAGCGCTGCCGATCCGACGAACAACTGCGTCACCAACGCCTCGCTCACGTCCTGGCTGAGACCTGCCGCGACGCCGGCGCCGATCAGCGATTCGGCAATCAGAAAGAGATAGGCGGGGCCGCTACCAGCTAATCCGGTGACGGCATCAAGTTCTGCCTCAGGAACTCGCACCACAGTTCCGACCGAACCGAGGATGCTTTCAGCCCACGCCATGTCGTCGTCGTTCGCGGTCGTGCCAGCACTGATCGCCGCGGCACCCTGCCCGACCAACGCCGGGGTGTTGGGCATCGCGCGCACCACGGCGACCATCGGACCCGTCGCGGCCTGAAGTGTTGCGATCGGTACGCCCGCCGCGATGCTCAGTAGACGCGTCGCCCCCGCGGCCGCGGCGGCGGTGCACGCGGCGGGAACGTCGGGCGGCTTCACGGCGATGACTGCAGCCGTGCAAGCGGGAACAACATCGGTCACGACGACACCGGGAAAGATCTCGCGCAACTGATCAGCGCGAGCTGCCAGCACTTCCACGATCGCGAGATCAGCAGCAGTCCAATCGCCGGCTGCGGCTTTGAGCAACCCACCGATTAGTGCGGCGCCCATGTTGCCCCCACCAACGACCGCCAGCCGATAAGTCATGGCGCCAGGCTACGCGTTGGTGGACAACGGACCAGTTGGCTTCCGGGTGGGTGGTCGACTTCCCCGAGGGCCACCCACCCGGCTCCCGTACTGGGCACGGGGGCGTAGCCGATACGGCAATCAACTACTGAACTTGCTCGCAAACGCCAGTCGGATGAGAGCCGGGAACGATTGCTCGACGTAGGCGTACAGCGAGCCGACGATGCGATCGAGTTCCGCCTCGGTCAGCGAGGTCAGCGGCAACTCGCCGCGCAAGAAGATCGCATCCTCGACGCCGATCGCGAAGTGGGCGCCGACCAACTTGTCGTTGCGGCGAAGTGCCAGTTCGTACACCGCCGCAGCATTCTCTTGCGGAGCGGGCAGTACGTAAACCTCGAAGCGCAAAGTGCGCTGGCCGAGCGTGAACCACAGCGTGATGTGTTCCTTCTCTTCGCCGCGTAACCGCACATACCAGCGCGGCTCGGGCTCACCGGGCTCGCCACGATCGATCGCTTCGAACGCTTCGTTACCACGCGCGAACCCGTGCAGCCATTCGTCGATTGATGCTTCACACTCCTGCAGCGTTGGCGGCAGGTAGTAATCGCTCACTCGCAGGCGACCAACTCGCGAACAGCGAGGTCGTTGTACGTGCGCCGCAGGCGAGCAGCCGCAAACCCCCACGTGTAGGCCTTGGCGCGCTCGGCGCCGCGCGCACCAAGGGCCGCCGCGTGGGCAGGGTGGTCGATGATCTCGCGCAGGTACTGCGCAAACATCGCCGGATCGCGATCGTGAACCAAGTAACCGGTCTCGCCGTGATCGACAAGCGTCAGCAAACCGCCGACGCCTGATGCGACAACGGGAATGCCACAGGCGGAAGCTTCGAGCGCGACCAAGCCGAAGCTCTCGCTACGACTCGGCACGATGACTGCATCGGCTGCGCGGTAGTAGGTGCTGAGAATGTGGTGCGGTTGCGGAGGCACGAAACGCACCTGACCAGTGAGACCGAGTTCTTCGACCAACGCGTTCAGGCGGGCCATCTCGCGATCGCCTTCCTGACCGCTCGCACCGCCGACGATCAGCAGAATCGCATCACTGCGGTTCAAACCGGCGAGCGCGCGCACCGCTACGTCGGGTGCCTTCAACGGTTGGATGCGGCCAACGAACACCAGCACGGGTACATCGGCTGGCAGATCGAGCGCGCGGCGAGCACCGCCACGATCGCCAGGAGCGAAGAACGCATGCTCGACGCCGGGCGCGACGATCTCGATGCGACCTCGCGGGTTGCCGTAAAGGCGGCGGAACTGACGCTCTTCTTCTGTACAGCTGACCAGAATCGCGTCAGCGCAGGCGATGATCTCGTGCTCGGCACGATCGCGCCATTCTGGCTCTAGGTCGCCGCCTTCCGCCTTCACCCTCGCAAGCGTGTGAAAGGTGCTGACGAAGGGCATGTCGAGTTCGTGCTTCAAGCGATGCGCAACCAGTCCGCTGAGGAAGTAGTTGGCGTGCAAGACATCGGCGGGCGAGTCGTTCTTGATGTGACCCATCACCACGTCGCCAAACTCCTGCAGCACGCTGGGCAACTGCTCCTTGGCGAGGTCGAAAGGCCCGGCGTCTACGTGCACCACACGATGACCGGGCTCGACCTGCACTACATCGGCCTGCTCGCGGCTGGTGCGGCGGGTGTAAGTGGTGCAATCAACGCCGGCCTGCGACAGCGCCGACACCAACTCGCGCACGTACACATTCATGCCGCCACTGTCGCCAGAGCCCGGCTGGGCTAGGGGCGAGGTGTGGAGTGAAAGCACCGCAACTCGTTGCACGAGAGTTGAAACACTATCCCGGCGGTCAACATTCCGCGACGGGCGGCTGGCGTTCCAGATATGGGCGCTGACCAGCGCAAATGGTTCGTATCGGGCGCTTACTTATGCGAGACGAAGCTTTGGTACACGTTCAAAAGCGCCTGCTGTTGCTCTGGTGTCAGCAGCGGGTCGGCTGCGATCGCTGCTCGAACTCCGCGCGCCTCGGCATCGGGTGCCAAAAACCCGGCTCGCTCGTACAACGTCTCGGCGCTGATCTGGAGCGCCTTCGCTATCTGCTGCAGGATCTCGGCCGACGGTTTCCTTAAGCCGCGCTCGATCTGCGAAAGGTACGGATTACTTACGCCCGCGACTTCGGCAAGGCGGCGCACACTCATGCGCGCTACTTCTCGTTGTGTACGAATGAAATCGCCAACATCGGCTAGCCGCTTGTCGAGCTCGTTGCGCACGGCCATTGTTGGGTCTCGGTCAGCCGTTCGCGCTACAGCGTCAGTCGACGAGCAGGCCGTCGACGTTCGCCTCGCCATCGCGATAACGACGAACCAGTTCGGCGCTCAGCGCATCGAGTCGAACGAAGAGGTCGCGGCGCTCGTTCGAACGCAGTTGTTCAAAGTCGTGAAGCCGACTTGCGTAGGTCGCCAGTTCTTCGTGGCTCATCGCGGGCAAGTCGGTGCTGCACGCATCGTCGCAGAGTTCTTCCAGTTCGACGGCCAACGGGTGAGTGCTGAAGTCGTCGGCAGGGCGGGGTGGCCGCGCTGCTCCACCGGTGAGGTGTGTGCCAAGAATGTGGGGAATCTCGTCGGTGATGTCGCGCTCGGTGCCCTCGGCGCGATTGCGCATTTCGGCGCGCACGAAGTCGAGACGGGCCTGCGCTAGCCGACGCACATAGCTGACTACGTCGTCCTGCTGCTGCAAATCGGCACGCAGCGCTCGCAGCTCGTCGAGCGCTAGCGACGAAGCGTCGACTTCGGACCCGGGCTGATCTTTCGCGGTCATAGTGATCCTCCACTCACGGGCGGCAGTACTGCCACCTCATCGGCTGTTCCGACAACAGTTGTCGGCTCGGCGGGATCGCCATTGACCCAAACTTTGCAATTCGGCAAAACAGCCACGAACGATGGCCCAAATGTCGCACCGGCTGCTGCCAACACGTCGCCAACGGTTGCGCCATCGAACTGCGCGCGCCCAGTGCCCGCGGATTCGCGTGCTGAGGCGAAGAGTCGGAGCGTTGCCACATCGTCAGGTTAGTGGGATGGCCGGGAATGCCGACGGTACCCTCGCGCTGATGGCCGTATCTCAGACGCGTGTGCTCGCGCTTCGCCATGGAGAGAGCGAGTGGAACGCGCTCGGTCGCTGGCAAGGCCAGGCCGACCCGCCACTCACCGACGCCGGAATGCTGCAGGCAGTCGCAGCCGCCAAACTGCTGGGAACCTTTGACGGCGTCTATTCCAGCAGCCTGCAGCGCGCGGCTGACACAGCCGCGATCATCGCCGAGACGATCGGCATTGGCCCGGTGCTGCTGATGGACGACTTGATGGAGAATGCATTCGGACCGTGGCAGGGCTTGACGATCCACGAGATTGAAGAGGGCTGGCCCGGCTACTTAGCCGAGCATCGGCGTCCCGAGGGTGCCGAGCCAATTGCGGATGTTTTCGCCCGCGGCATGCGAGCCCTGCGCACAATCGCCGCCCACCACCCGGGGGAAGAGGCGCTGGTCATCACACACGCTGGTGTCATGCGCACGCTGCACCGCCAACTGCTCGCGGGAAAGGGTGGCGACGATCAGGCCTCGCTGCGGTTCGCAAATCTTGGTGGGTGCTGGTTCCACGTGTTCGAGGATGGCAACGTAGAAGTCGGTGAAGTTGTGAACCTCATTGATCCTCAAGCATTCGGTGACACGCTGTGACTGCGACGCAGCAGTCCCTGCCATTCGAAGCCCAGACGTTCAGTGTTGAGGTGCTGCGATCGAAGCGCCGCAAGCGCACCGTCGGCGCGCAGTTGATCGGCAATGTTCTGCACATCACCGTTCCGTCATGGATGAGTCGCGCCGAGGAAGCCGAGTTCGTCGAGAAGTTCTCGGCCAGCTACCGCCGCCAACTTTCGACCGATCGCATCAATCTGCGCCGGCGCGCGTTGGCGTTGTCACGCCGCCACGACTTGCCGCGACCGAAGGAGATTCGTTGGGACGACACGATGGTCTCTCGTTGGGGAACGTGCACGATTGACACGGGTGAGATTCGGTTGAGCAGTCGTCTGGCCGCATTTCCCAACTGGGTGCTCGACTACGTGATCGTGCACGAGTTGTGCCACATGGCGGTCGACGGTCACACACCCGAGTTTTGGAACCTCGTCAATCGCTACGCGAAAGCCGAGCGTGCCATCGGCTACCTGATCGCCAAGTCGGGCGAGGCCGACGACGACTTCACTGGCTCCGATATCGGCGCCTGACCGTGTTCGCTATGCGGGCTCGCAAGTCCGAGCAGCAAGCTGCCGCCAATCACACCTGCGAACGCGACGACTAGCCAGGCCATCCACGGCGCACCAGAACGCGTCGCTTCGAAGTTGCCCGAGACCGAACTGGCGACCGCACCGACCAGCGCTACCAACGAAAGGAAGCGCAGCATGCCGCGACCGATGAACGCGTCGCTATCCGATTCGTCGACGTGCATGCGACGAGCCTCGGTGACCGACGTGTAGGGCATCACGCCCAGTCGTTCCCAAGTCGGCTCGACGATGCAGAACTCGATGAGCGCGTCGACGAGCGCCGCGTCCAATGCCGCTTCTACATCATCGAAGTTGACGCCAATCCGCCAACAGTCGCCGTCGATCGGACTGACGCGACGTACGACGCATGGCACGCGCATTTCCGTGACACCAGACGCGGTCGTGATGGTTGACACCAACATCACCCTCTTGCCGAGCGCAATCGCAGTCTGACTCAGCAGTCCCGCGCCATGTGGCGTGAGATCAACGATCTTCGCGGACCGTTCACCCAACATCGCCGGCATTGTCGACACGACTCGCGCGCTCCCGCGCCTTTGAGTGCGTCGAGCCATCAGGCGAAGCTCATCGAGCGACAGTGCAAGCGTCCAGAGCGCGACGACGATTAGGGCCAGCAGCACTTCGCTCGACAGGGCACCCAGCGCGTGCGTGAACTGGTCGCTAATTCCGCGCAGCACGAGCACTAAGCACATGGTGGTAACTGCGACGACAAGGCCGACGCCGAACTGCGCACCGGGTAACGGCGCAACCGTCGGTGACGAAGCCGCGCGCCAGTTACTACACGCCGGACCCATCGAGAGCAGTGACCAGCGAGTGCGATCTCCGGGGCGCAGCCGCCAGCCGCTGAGCAGACTGAGGCCGACAGATGTCGCGACAAACCCGGGCAACCAAGTCGCCAACAGAACCCATGCTGGTGCTGTGAATGGTGCCGAACCGGCGTAGATCGCGCAGACAAGAACTGAAATGAACACAGCGCGGCGCAGTCCGGAGAACGGTCGCACACACCACGCCAGCATCGCCATTCGTTGGCGTAACGCGAACGAGCGGCGGCAACCAGCAAGCAGTCGGCGGGCGGCCCGCACCCGAGCGCGCCGATCAGCATGAACGTTCGACTCGACCTGCTCGGCCCGATGCGCAACAACCACCGCGTCTGCTGGGGCGGCGATGCGCCAGCCAGCCGACAACATCACAGCCGACAATGACCAATACACCTCTAACGAGGCTTGCTGTTCGAGACCGGCCTCCGCCATTAGTGACTCGCGTAGTGCGTCGACACACACCAACGAGCCGCTGCCGGTCCATATCGCGCAACCACGCGTACTCAGCGCTGGGTTCAGTGCTGCACGTTCGAACGTCAGATCATGGCGACCGTGTGGGCCGTGCTCGATGGAATCGTCGGCGAGTGAAACGCCGAACCCCTGCACGACTGCGACGCGCTCGTCAGCCATTGCGCGCGACAGTCGCTTGACGATGTCGGTCGTTGGCACATCACCGGCGTCGAGCAGAAGAAATCGCGGCGTGCGCACCGCTGCCATTGCGACCGCGAGCGATGACGCATCGGAGACGATCACCTCGCCGACACCCGTTACCGACCGCAGAGCAATCAACGTTGCGCGCAACTCGTTGTCGTCTTGTTGGTGCACGCGCACCAGCACGTCTACGACTGCCACCTCAACCGCCGACACGTCACCGGCCGAATCATCCTGGTGTGGCCACAACGCCCAAACAAGAAGAGCACTTCCAACGAAACCGGTCACCTCGACCAATAACACCGGAAGCGACAGCCACAAGTCGGTGCCCGCAAGCGAGAACAGGGCGCGCCAAACGAGGTAGCAGAGGCCAGCCGCAAGTCCCGCCACGACGACGGCACGAGCGACCAAGTGTTCCTTTCGTCGCATCGCCTCAGCATCGGCGTTCGGCCTTGAAATCTTGAGGAATCCTTCACAAACGACGAAGTCGCCGTTACTGGAGGCTGCGGTTTAGGGGCCGTCCGCTAGCCTCCACTCTTCGTGGCTACCACCAAGCGTGAACGACAGAAGCTCAACCGGCAGCTACGACTGCACGAAATGGCCAAGCAAGCGCGCAAGACCAAGAACAAGCGGCGCGGCATGTGGATCGGGCTACTCGTAGTGGCCGTCGTAGCTTTGGCTGGCGTCAGCGCCCTACTCAGCGGCGACGACAAAGAAGCGAAGACGATTTCCCCCAAACCGGCCGTACTTCTGCCACCGGAACTGCCGACCGAGTTGGTCATCACCGACCTCACTGAGGGCACGGGCGAACCCGCCAAAGCTGGCGACACACTGAACGTTCGCTATGTCGGTGTGCTGACGAACGATGGCACCGAGTTCGACAGCAACTGGGACGCCGAAGAGCCGTACGCGCTGTTGCTCGGTACCGGCAGCGTGATTCAAGGATGGGATCAGGGCCTGGTCGGCGTCAAGGCGGGCGGGCGCCGCCAACTCGATATACCTCCCGACCTCGCGTACGGCGATGAAGGCAGTGGTTCCATCGGGCCAAACGAGTCGCTCACGTTTGTGATTGAGGTCGAGTCCATCATCGTTGGCGATCCGATCGAGACCACCACGACACAGGCGGCGGTCGCAGCACCGACACCGTGTCCAGAGGCCGACGGGTCTTCACCGCGCGAGACCAACTTCGAAGAAGCACCGCCGATGTGCATCGACGCAACCAAGACCTACACCGCGACGGTCGTCACCAACTTCGGCGAGTTCACCATCGTGCTCGACGCGGTTAAGGCACCTAACACTGTCAACAACTTCGTGGTGCTGAGTCGTTACCACTACTTCGACGGAATCTCGTGCCATCGCATTCCGCTCGACTTCGTTGCACAATGCGGTGATCCATCAGGAACCGGTAACGGCGGGCCTGGTTACGCGTTCGCCGATGAGCTGCCCGCGGCGGGTGAGTACAAGATCGGCTCAGTGGTGATGGCCAACGCCGGCGCCGACACCAACGGCAGCCAGTTCTTCATCATCACCGGTCAAGAGGGCGTCGATCTGCCACCGAACTACTCGCTGTTCGGTCAGGTCACCGACGGACTCGATACGACGATCGTTTCGATCGCTGCAACGGCCGACCCAACCAAGGCCAGCCAGGCACCGACCACGCCCGTGACCATTGAAAGCATCACAATCACCGAGTCGTAACTAGAGCGGCAACTCGCCGTGCAATTCGGCGTTGCCGACCGATTCCCATCCGGATTGGCTGCGCACTAGCGCGTCGCCGGTATGCAGCACCGCCAATGTCGTGTTGGCCAACTCGCGTGTGCGATGGCGTCGTTCGGGCGACCACGACTCGGCTTCGGTGACCAACGCCAAGTTCTGCACAAGTCCGAGACCGAGTGTGAACGCACCGCCGCGCGGATCGACCATCGGGTCGCACAGCGCGGCCGCACTGCCTGCGACGCCTACTACCAAACCGTCACCCGCGAGTACTTCGACCAACGCATCCCACAACAGCGAGTCCTTCAGCACCGAGCGCAGATGCAACGGTTGGTCGCCAACGAAGTAGACCGCTCGCGCGGCGCGCATCACATCGGCAGCGCCTGCCTCCATCGCCTCGCCGCGGCGCAGCACCATCAACGCTTCGACCTCGCAGCCAACTCGCTCGCCCCATGTCATGGCCGCCGCCACCAACCGCTCGGGGTGCTCAAAGGCGTCGGCGGTCGGCAAGACCAATGCCTTCTTCGCGCCTACCGTCGCAAGTAGTCGCCGATCGAGTTCGTCGTTGGCGACGAACGGACCGCCACCCTGCAACGCAATCGTGCCTGTCATTGTTGAAGTCACGATGGTCAGTCTGCAAAGACTGCGTCGATTGCTTCACGCAACCGTGCGACGATTTGATCGATCTCTGCGTCGCTGACAACGAACGGCGGTGCAACCATCACCGCGTCGGGCACGGGGCCGGAACCTGCGGGATAAATCCACAAGTCGCGCTCGAGCGCAGCCGTCACGACCGCGTCGCGGCTACACCGCAATTCGAGGCCGTAGAACATTCCGCGCCCGCGAATATCGGCAACAGCCGGATGCTCGCCGAACTCGGCTTGCAAGCGCTTGCCCAGCACCGCGCCCTGCGAAGCAGCACGTGCGACCAACTTCTCGCGCCGCATGATCTCGAGCACCTTCGAGCTCGCTGCACAGGCGGCGTCGTTGCCGGTGAACGTGAAGTACATGAAGCCCGAGCCCACCAACGCTTGTGCAACTTCGTCGCGCGCGGCGACGGCGCCCATTGGCACGTAACCACCGCCTAGTCCTTTGCCACCGACGATCACGTCGGGCTTCATCGGGAAGTGCTGATGGCCGAAGTTCAAACCCGTGCGGCCGTAGCCGGTCATCACTTCGTCGGCGATCAGCAAGATGTCGTGTTCACGGCAAGCTTCGGTGACAACTTGCCAGTACTCGTCGCTGGCGGTCAGGCATGCACCCGCGGCACCGGTAATCGGCTCGGCGATGAAGCCAGCGATTGTCGCCGGGTCTTCCTGCTCGATCACCTTCAACACTTGCTCGGGATCGTCCCACGGCACCTTCGGGAACGGAAGCAGCAACGGCTCGTACCCCTTCTGCCGCGTGAGGTGACTAGCAACAGCCATCGTGCCGGTTGTCATGCCGTGGTAACTGGGGTGGCGACCGATCACTTTCCAACGATCGCCGCGGCCCTTACCAACTTGATACGCCCGCGCCAGGCGAATGGCCGAGTCGGTGCTCTCGCTGCCGCCACTGGTGAAGAAGACGTGATTGAAACCCTCGGGCAACCAATGCTGAATCAATTCGTCTTGCAGAGCCAACCGACTGGGCGTTGGCCACAGCGGTATGACGTAGCCAATTGGCATGACCTTGGCGGCGGCCTCCGCAACCTCTGTGCGGCCCCAACCGATGTTGCCGACAATTGCGCCGGCAGCACCATCAAGGATGCGACGACCATCGTCGGCGATCAGCCAACAACCTTCGGCGGAGACGATGGTGGGATAAGGCGCCGAGCCGGGAACGAACGCGTAGCGATCGGTATCGGAACGGTTGGAGTGGGAGTTGGGTGCGCTGGACATCAGCGCAAGTATCGCGCCTCGTTGTACGTTCCAGACGAAGGCGGCTGCCAATCGGCCAGGTTGTGCCGAAACATGATGCTGAGTCGGGGCCCTGGCGTCGTAGAGGTTTTGGGCACGCAATGCTCCCACTGGTGCTGGCACGAGCCGCCCATCACAAACAAGTCACCGAGACCGAGCTGCCAGCGCTGCGATGGCCCGCCGCCGATCGGCCGCATTTGGAACGCGCGTGGTGCGCCGGTGCTGACGATCGCGACCACAGGATCTTCCTGGTAGTAGCGCTCGCGATCGGCATGCCACGCGACTGAATCGCGGCCGTCGCGATACAGGTTGAATCCGATCGAGTCGAACGGGCGCCCGTACTGACGTGTGAGTGTCGACCGGGCACTTTCGAGAACGGGCAAGGGCTCGGGCTCACCTGCGAGCGACGTCCACCAGCTGGTCAGGCGCGGCTCGGGCAATCGCTTGTCGTACATCGTCACTTCGCGCTGCTGCCATGCCAGCCTGGCCACGAGTTCGGCAAACACCAGATCGGCGCCGCCCAGCCACTGCGGCACATAGTCGACCCACGAGGTTTCGTCGAGCCAGGTGCGGGTGAGGCCACCGAAATCGGCCGCGACCTGCGGTTCTTCGAATGCGAAGAGGCACTGCTGCCAAATCAGATCGGCATCGGTGACTAGCGCGCCGGGCGTGGGGGAACTCATGGTTCAAGTATGTCGCATCGAACGCCTGTTCGCAACGTGCTTCGGTCTCGCCCCGTAGAGTCCACGCAATGCCTGCCATAGCCATCGAATCCGCCGACGACGAACGGGTCGCTGACTACGTCGGTCTGCGGGATCGCGCAGGCAAGCAGGGCGAGACCGATCAACCGCTTCCTGAATACTTCATCGCCGAGAGCGAGTTGGTGGTGCGCCGCCTCATCACCTCACAGTTCAAGGTGAAGTCGTTCCTCGTCTCGCCGAGTCGCTACGAGAAGATGCGCGATGTCCTCGACGCATCGCTCGCGCCGGTGTACATCGCCGAACAGGAAGTCATACGCGGCATTGCCGGTTACGACGTGCACCGCGGTGTATTGGCGGCAGGCCGCCGCCGACCAAGCCGCACACTTCCTGATGTCGCGGTCAACGCTCGGCGACTGCTTGTGCTGGAGGGTGTCAACGACGCCGAGAACATCGGCGCGGTGGCGCGTTCGGCCCGCGCTCTCGGTTTCGACGCGCTGATACTCGACCCCACTTGCGCCGATCCTTTTTCGCGGCGCGCCCTGCGGGTGTCAATGGGTGAGATGTTTCAATTGCCCGTGGTCCGCGGCTCGAAGTGGCCAGACCCGCTGGATTACCTGAACAGGGTGGGGTTCGAGACTTGGGCGCTTACGCCAAGCGCCGACGCGGTGAACCTGTTCGAGATGGGGATGCCCCGGAAGTTGGCGTTGATCGCGGGTGCCGAGGGCAGTGGGCTAACGCCGGCCGCACGTTCCCGCACGCAGTTCGACGTTCGAATTCCTATGCACCACAAAGTCGACTCGCTGAACATCGGCCACGCGCTGGCCATCGCGATGGCAGCTACGTCGCTGCCGGTTATGGATTGAGTCAATAAGGACGTTCTGCCTAGTACCCGGAGGGCTAATACCTCTCCCCTCGCCGCACCGTCATGCCGATAGTTGGTTGGAACAAGTAGGTGGAACGGCAGGACGCGAGCAGTGGCAAGATTTGACGACAATCAGACACAGAGCGCTGCAGTGGCGCACGGCGTCCACATTGTCGACGCCCATCAGGGTCCGCTCGTCGGATCGGACCGCCTGAAACGGTTGCTGCCGTTCGCCGCGACTCGCACGATCGCCATGCTCATCGCCGTGCCTACCTCGACATGGACCAACCCAGCACTTGCTGCGACCGGGTCGATTCTCATCATCGCGATGCTCGTCGCGGCAGTGGTCTTGCCCTGGCACCGCATGCCGCGCCTCGCACAGCTCACATATCCATACTCAATGGTCGTCGGCACACTGTTGCTGGCCGCCGCAACTGGGAACGACATCGGGTCGCCGTTCATCACAACGTTGGTGGTGCCATTGATGTGGCTGGCGCTCTACGAACACCGTAACTCTGTGCTTTTCGCTGCGTTACTAATCGGAATTGCGCTTGCGCTCGGGCCGGCGAGCGGTCGGCACGGGTCGGTTAGCAGTATCACATTCATCGCGGTGCTCATTGTCGTATGCGCCGGCATGGGTGTGACGTTGCATGGGTTGGTCGCGGACGCACGCAAGTCCGTCATTGAATTGGACAAGCAACGTTTGACTCTCGAGCAGCACGCCATCGTGCTCGACGCGCTGCCCGAAAGAGTCAGTCGCTATCGCGTTGCCGACCACGTGATCACATACTGCAACCCGGCATGGTCCACTCAGTACAACGTCAGACCAGAACAGGCGATTGGTTGTGTCCTGGACGACTTCCTGTCAGAGGATGAGAAAGTCGGTCTGCGTTCGCAGCTTGCCCTGCTTGGCCCTGACAACCCGATCCTCGTCGACAGCGTCGCCCGCGCGACCCCCGGCCCGGACCGCAAGTGGCTCGAGTGGATGGATCGGTACCTGGAGAACGCCGGTGGTGCCGAAGTGCTGTCGATCGGACGCGACGTAACCCGGCGCAGAGATGCCGAGTTGAGCTTGGCGGAGACCGAGGCTGGCTTCCGTGACCTTGCCGACGGGTCGGCCGACGTCGTGTGGCGCTTCAGTCTCGAACCGGTCCCGCACTTTGACTACATGAGCCCGTCGGTAGAAAGCATCAGTGGTTACCCGCCGTCCTACTTCCTCGACGACTTCTCACGGATCATGCATGTTCTCGATGAAGAGGGCACTGCTCTCATCGCGAGAGCGCTGAGCGGGGAAGAGTTACCGGATCGCTTCGACATTCGATTCCGACATGCCAACGGTTCGATCAACATTGCCGAGACCCGCACGTCGGCCGTCCAGGGCGGCCTGCAGGGAGTTAGTCGCGACGTCACCGAATTGCGCCGCCTGCAGGACGAGATGGCAACGCTTGCGTTGCGCGACCCATTGACCGGATTAGCCAACCGCAGGTTGTTCAGCGAGCTGCTCGATGCAGACCTTGCGCGCACACAACGTGACGGTCTTCCACTCGCCATCGCGTTCCTCGACCTCGACGGCCTGAAGAACGTGAACGACGGCTACGGCCACGATGCCGGCGACCAGGTGTTGCGTGAGACGGCACGTCGACTGCGCAAGGTTCTGCGTGGTGCCGACACCGTTGCGCGAATCGGCGGCGACGAGTTCGTCATCGCTTACGCACCCAACGACGCGAACTCGTTCAACCTGATTCCTCGTATTGACCGCGCGCTCGCGGAACCGATCTTCATCAGCGAGACGACCTCTGTGTCGTGCCCCGCCAGTATCGGTGTCTCCGACACCAGCAGGGTCGGATACTCGAGCGCCGCGCTGCTCGCCGCGGCCGACGAAGCGATGTACGAAACCAAACGCGCACGGCAAGCAATCCGCGACGCAGACCTGGCGCGCACATGAGCCCGTCATCGACATCCGAGTACCAAACGGTGCGACCAATCTTCGGGCGTTCGCTCACTCCGAAGCGCATCGCGGCAGCGCCAGGCTGGAAGATCACCCTCGTCGTCGGGTTCACATGCGTCGCCCTCGGTCTGTCGGTCTTCTGGAAGGGCGATGCGTCGGAGACCGCAGCGGGCTTCTGGCCACCCGCCGGCGCGGCACTGGTCGCGTTACGCGTCCTTCCGATGCGACGGTGGGGTTGGGCGTTCGCCGGAATCTTGTTCCCGTCAGCGATCGCACTTGCATTCGCGATGGCACAGCCCGCTCCGGTGGCTTGGTGGGCTGTTGGCAACTGCGCCGGGCCGGCAGTCGCGGCGACGCTGCTCACCAAACTCTCGGGGGTTCGGCGGCGTTCTCCCAACCATGCGTTGCTGGCCTTCTTCGGCATCGCCGTCGTGCTGGGACCGATGGTCGGCGGAGCGATCGGATCGATCGGCACGGTCGTCGGCTACGACCAAGCTTGGCTCGACGTGTGGCGCGAGTGGGCGTTGGGTGACGCGCTCGGCGTACTGGTCGTCGCCCCGTTGCTGATGCAGCTTCGACGCTCGAAGTCGATGCACCGAAGCCGATACGAGATTGCGGCGCTGATCAGTGTCGTCTTGGTTTCAACCGGTCTGACATTCGCGAACATCGGGCGCAACGGGGCCGCGCTGCTGCCGTACTTGATTCTGGTGGGCATGATCTGGGCGGGAATGCGATTCGGTGCCCGTGCGGTTTCCGCTGCCGGTTTCGCGGTCGCACTCGGCGCGAACATCGCAACATCGCTTGGCTACGGCCCCTTCTCCGCGGCACAAGGCTCGCCCAGCGTCGTCACCATCCAGATCTTTCTCCTAATCGCGCTTGTCACAAGCCTGTTCGCGGCATCGATGGCCAACGAGCTCGCCGACCGGCACGAAGTGGCACGCCTACTCGAGCATCAGGCAAGTCACGACACGTTGACCGGTCTTCCTAACCGCATCCAGTTCATAGAGAAGTTGAACTCGGCCCTTGCGGGAGAGCGCGACGGACCTCACGCTGGCGTAGGCGTGTTGATCGTCGACATTCATGACTTAAAGCGATTCAACGATCGACACGGTCATCCGATTGGTGACAGCGCGCTCTGCTCGGTTGCGGACGTGCTGTCGCGCAACCTACGCAACGGCGACATCGTTGCGCGACTGGGCGGAGACACATTCGGGGTGCTTTGCGGGGGTCTCGCAAACGCCGAAACCATTAAAGGAATAGCTAGCAAGTTGACCAAGAGTCTCACGCCGGGCCTGAAGGTCGATGGAAGCAAGTTCGCGTTGAGCGCTTGTGTCGGCGCCGCGGTTGTAGACGGTGACGACCCCATCACTGCTGAAGATCTGCTGCACAGGGCAGACGTCGCACTGCACCACACCAGCAACGCGCCGGGACGGACAATCTCGCTGTTCGACGATGCGCTCGAGGCGCACACGCGCCGACGCGTTGAAATCGCTGAGGAGCTACGCCACTCGCTTAATCGTGGCGAGATGTCCGTGTTGTATCAGCCGATGATTTCGATCGAGACGGGCCAATTGTCCGAATTCGAAGCGCTCGTTCGTTGGAACAACCGACGCTTCGGTCCGGTCGGCCCTGACGAGTTCATTCCAGTTGCAGAGGACAACGGATTCATCGAAGTGCTCGGCGACTGGGTCATGACCGCCGCCTGCCATCAGTTGGTCGAGTGGCGCAAGAGCGCAATCAACAATGGACTACGAGTTGCAGTCAATGTCTCTGCTCGCCAACTCTCCGACGTGAGGTTTCCGGGACGCGTACGTGCCATTTTGGCGGAGACACACTGCCCGGCCAGCGCGCTGACGATCGAGATAACCGAGACGGCTGTTATGTACGACTTGGCGATCTCTGGTCTCGTGCTCGACGACATTCGTGACCTAGGGGTGCGGCTGTCGATGGACGACTTCGGCACGGGCTATTCGTCGATGAGCAACCTCCGACGCTCGCCCCTGGACGTGCTGAAGATCGATCGCAGTTTCGTTGCCGGCGTCGGAAGAATCGACAAGGACACGGCGATTGTCGCCTCGATCATCGACCTTGGGCAGAGCTTCGGTCTGGAGGTAGTCGCGGAAGGAGTCGAGACGCTCGATCAACTTGAACACCTTGCGCGGCTCGGTTGTAACTACGGCCAAGGCTTCTTCTGGAGTCACGCCGTGGATGCAGCAACTGCTGGCGTGATGCGTCGCAAGAACCTGCGTATTCCCCGGGCGACACTGACTGACGCGACGAATGGTCGCAGCGGAAGCAAGACGAATTGGAAAGTGGCGACGGCGGGAATCGAACCGCAGGCATCTACCTTGCGAATGTGATTTGCGAGAGGAATCGAACCTCCGACATCTACCCTGTCCAAATGCAGATCAACAGCAAGTCCCATCTCTCTATGTTTGTGACGGGCGCGGCATTGCTGTTGTTCGGTGCATGTGGTTCCTCGTCGGAGAAAGCAGATCAACCGACCAAGCTGAGCGTTCTGTGCACGGTTGAGGAGACCTGGTGTGCCGCGCAGACCGCCGCCTTCCAGGAGGCGACCGGCATCGCGACGACCTTTGTGCGGATGAGTTCTGGCGACGCGGCGACAGCGTTGCGCGACGCGAAGGACGATCCGCAGTTCAGTGTCTGGTGGGGTGGCTCGGCCGACGGTTATGTGGCCGCGCAGGCCGATGGGTTGCTTGAGGCTTACGTGTCACCGAATGCTGCAGCGGTCCCACCGCAGTCCAAGGACGCCGACGGCTACTGGACAGGCATCTACGTCGGTGCTCTCGGCTTCTGCTCGAACTCTGAACTTCTAGAAACGGCCGGCTTGGACGCCCCGCACTCGTGGGACGACCTGCTCGATCCAGCGCTGCATGCGTTGGTGTCGATGGCCCATCCGGCGAGCTCAGGAACCGCCTATACCGCGCTGTGGACACTCATGACGTTGAACGATCTCGATGAGGACGCGACGTTCAACTATCTCGAGCGCCTCCACGAAAGCGTCGTCGAGTACACCAAGAGTGGATCGGCACCCGTGGAGGTCGTCAGCGACGGCGAGGCAGCGGTCGGAATCGTTTTCGCGCACGATTGCACGGCGGCGATTGCAAAGGGAGCCCCGAACTTGCAGCTCACGTTTCCTGAAGAAGGCACCGGGTTCGAGACCGGAGCAACGGCCGTGATCAAAGGTGGTCCCGATGTAGATGCCGCTCGTATGTGGATCGATTGGGCACTGACCGCAGAAGCCCAAGAAGTAGGGGCGACAGCGTTGGCGTTTCAGTTGCCGATGAACCCAGATGCAAAGGTGTCCGAGTTGTCCGTCGATCTCGACAGCATCACTCTCGTCTCGTACGACTCGGCCGCGGCTGGCGCACAACGTGATGCACTGTCGGCACGCTTCGAGGAGCAGTTCGGACCAAAGCCCGAATAGTTAAAGGCAAGGTAGCAACGGTGGAGACGAGGGGAATCGAACCCCTGACATCTACCTTGCAAAGGTAGCGCTCTGCCAACTGAGCTACGTCCCCGTTGTGGCGGCTGCCAGGCTATCGGCCAGCCCGCACGACGTACCCGTGAGATTCGAGCATCTCTTGAAACGCGCGCAGGCCGTCGTCGAATGCCACTCGTTCTTCGCGCACCGCTTCGTCTGGCGACAGTTTGTCGCCGACCAGGTAGCGCTGCGGGACGTCCCATTCGAAACATGGAGTTGAGGGCAGGTCGTCCGCGCTGCATTTGAGTGGTGCGGTGTAGCTCCACACGTTCTCGTAGCAATAGCGGCGGACGCCGGCCGCGTACAGGCGATCGGTGATCTCGCCAACAGGGAGGCGCCCGCTGCCGAAAGGAACGCCTTGCACCACCGGGCCATCCGGACCACGAAGCAGCACGTGGTCCTTGGCGTGCACGCGTTGGATGAACGGCGCCATCGCGGTCAGCGCATCGAGTGGGTCCTCGCCCACCATCTGACTGTTGCCGTAGTCGTATAGCGCTCGCACACTGCTGTGATCGACGGCGCCGAGGATCTGCGCCAGCACGGGGCCGGTGAAGTCCTCGTGATTCTCGAGCACGACCATCACGCCAAGATCGGCTGCAAGCGATGCGATCGCGCGTAGGTCGCGAATCGTCCACTCGATCACGTCGGACAAGGGTGCGGAGTACTTCGTGTAGGTGCGCAGCGTGTCTGCCCCGCACGCCGCCGCGACCTGCAGCATCGTCGTCATGTTCTCGACTCGCGTGTCGCTGGTGTCGAGTTCAAGTTTCATCCCGTGTTCGGCGACCGCTGCGCGGACCGCGGCGAAGTGTTGCGTAGAGGTGCCGCACAGATCCCGGTAACCAGTTCCATTGGCCGACACGTTCACTCCGGTGAACCCGAGCTTTGCCATTTCTGCGATGTACGCGAAGACGTCGTAACCAGTGCGCTCGCGATAACGCAGGTGATAACGCAGCGAGAAGCTGTGCACGTGAAGCTCGATCGGCTTCATGCCAAGTGCCTAACGAAAGCGACTTCGGCCGCCAGTGCCCGTCGATACCGCGCCGCAATGTCTGGAAGCCGCCGCGCCAACCGATCCGCTCGCCAGACGCAGTAGCCACCGATGCGGTAATGCCAAGAAGCAGCGTCGCGGTGATAGCGCGCGATTGTTGTGCGACCATCAGCTGATTCGCCATAGGTCTCGAGGAACTGTTCGACCACGCGCGCCGAGTGCGGCCTTTGCTGATACAGGATCATCATCGCGGGGGAAACAAAGCACGCAATGTCTTCGACCGGATCGCCGAGTCCAGGGCATTGCCAATCGATCAAGACCAGTCCACGACGCGAGCGCACCAGGTTTCCGGGCCCGCAGTCAGTGTGCACCAGCGATCGACGACTCACAGCGGCCGACGACGCGATCGTTGGTCGAACTGCGCGCAATCCCGCGGTCGCTTTGTTCGACACGGCCGCGACCATCTCGTCGCCATGGGCACGTGCCTGCTCTGCCGAAGCACACAGGTGGCGCAGACCGCGCGGCGCTGGGCCGGTATGAATCGCGCGCAGCAACGAGGCGACGTCCGCGACGCCACTGCGCCACATCGTGCCGGGCACGAATCGATACGTGACGGCACCGGGTTCGTAGCGGACCAGTTGTGGCGCCAAGCCGCGTGGTCCCAAGGACGCAAGTGCAGCCGCTTCATGGTCAGCGAGATTCGGGTACATCGGGTTGGCCTCGCCCGGATCTTCCGAGTAGTGCTTCTCGATCAACCAGCCGCGACCATCGCGCACCTTCCAGACATCGTTGCGAAACCCGCCCGGCAATCGCACTCGCGTCGTGCCAACTCTCACAACGTCCACGCCGCGACCGTAATCGCCCGCGTAACGAACAAAGCGGGGCCGAATCCAAAAGCTGGATCCGGCCCCGCCCTAGTGATCAGTCAGCTGAGTCAACAGAATCTTCCGGCGAATCTGCCGGTGAGTTGGCAGAATCAACCGTGTCGGCCGGTGAGTTAGCCGATGCGACCGTGTCAGCCGGCGAATCAGCCAGCGTGTCGGTCGGAGAGTTCGACTCATCTAAGAAGCCGGCGTCATCGGGACTATCCGTTGCCGACTCGACAGAGTCGAATGGAGACTCGGCCGGCGAATCAGCCGACTCAGGCGATGCGTCAAAGTCCGGCGCAACGTTGTCAGTGCCATCGTCGTCCGCAGGGACGAGGACGATTGGATCGCTGCGGTCGTTGAGGACGATTGCCTCATCCGCCATCGCGACACCGGTGAGGCTGCCTAACGCGAGGGCGGCGATGCCTGTGATCTTCCAGTTCTTGGGAATCATTTTCGTGCTCCTTTGTTGGGGTTGATGAGTTCAGTGTGCGCTGACAGCGTGAGATGCTCATGAGGGCCTGATGAGACTTGTCTCACCTAGCCGTTCTCATGAAGGGCTCCGCACCTTGCGAGCTGCAGCAAGCCATTGGTCGGCGAGTCCGATCAATCGCAGCGTTGTCTCCGGCCAGCGCGGATCCTGCACTCGATGAGGTCCGGCGACGAGCGACATGACGACTGCGGCAGTTCGATACCGCAGATCGGCAGGATCAACCGTCTTCTCAAAACTGGCGAGGTAATCCGCACCGAGCGCCTTGATCGCGCCAGCATGCTTGCGGTCGACCTCGGCCAGTACTGACAGGTGACCGAGCATGCACCCAAGATCATCGAGGCGATCGCCCGGACCAGCGCCATCAATGTCGAGTAGACCGCTCACATTCGAGCCGTTTACCAACAACTGGCTCTCATACAGATCCCCATGGACAGCAACGGTTGGCCCAACACCGGCCTCTTCTCGAATCGCGTCCGCGATTCGGCGAGCGCGTTCAGCGTCAGTCGGCATGATCGAGCCGACGATCGCGGCGTAGTGGTGAACGCGCTCAAGCCAAGAAGCGCGACTCGGGCCAGCGGCGAGTTCGGACGGCAACCGATCGAGCAGACCGATGATCGACTCGCCGGAAGGGACCGCACGTTTGCCCGAACGAATGGCTTCACGCAACGTTGCACCCGGCAACGCCTGCAGAACAAGCAATCCTTTGGCGTTCCATCCGAGGCTGTGCGGCACCGGTACTTCGTTAGCAACACACAAACGATGGCGAGCGTGTAGCGCTTCGACGCGGCGCGGTCGGACTGCCTTCACAAACAGGCGGCCGGATGGCCCGATCGCTTCAACTACGGCGCGGCGGCGTGGCCGATAAGCACGTACAGCGAGTCGAACCGCTCCCGAGCCCAAATCAAGTTCGGACAAAAGCCGTTCAACGGATCCTTCATTGAATGCACTTGGCAATCCCGGAAGATCGGGGTCGTTCGGGAAGCGCCACACGGCCACGCGATCTGCCCCGTCGTCGACAACAAGTGTGTCTTCAGGGATGTCGCCGGTGCAGGCCGCGAAGGTTTCGGCCGTAGCCGCATTGTTTCCCCAACAAACCTTGGCGTCGTACGACGCGATCACGCCAGCGCGTGGCTGTTGGTAGATCTGCCGTGGTCGCGACGAGATCAGTTGCCCGCCGGCAGCATCCACGGCTGCACGGAGGAAGTTGCTTGAGTCAGGGCCGAGAAGCATCGCGACCTGGTCGGCGATGTCACGTGGTTCCACCGTGTCCATGACGCCATTGTCGGCGTGCAGCGTGAGGGAAAGATGAGAGTCGAATGAGAGCGTTCTCATCCAAGGGCGCTGAAGCGCGAGTCACTTCACAAGGCGATAACCCGCTCCGCGAACCGTCTCGAGCACTCCGTCACCGATCTTGCGGCGCAGATACCGAATATAGACGTCGACAATGTTTGAACCCGGATCGAAGTCGTAGCCCCATACATGACTGAGTAGTTGCTCGCGGCTGAGTACCTGCCCAGGGTGGCGGAGGAAGGTCTCCAGAAGGGTGAATTCGCGGGCAGTCAGCTCGACCGATCGTTCGCCGACAGTGACGCGTCTTGTGCGCAGATCCAGCACGACGCCTCCGGAGGTCAGAATCGTCGGGGTCGGATCTCCAGAGTCACGAAGTCGGACACGCACGCGCGCGAGCAGCTCCTCGAAACGGAATGGCTTAGTCACATAGTCGTCCGCGCCACCCTCAAGTCCTAAGACAGTGGCCTCGACCGTGGAACGAGCAGTGAGGATGATCACCGGCATCCGTTCGCCGCGTTCACGAATCTGCCGCAACACCTGTTGGCCATCGAGGCCCGGCAAACCGAGATCAAGAATGAGTAGATCGAAGTCGGCGTCACGCGCCATTTGGACTGCCAGTGGCCCGGTCTCTGCGACCAGCGTGCTGAAGCCGTTCGAGCGCAGCCCCTTTTCTAGAAACGAAGTGATCCGTGTCTCGTCTTCGGCGATCAAAATGCGTGTCATTGGCTGACGTCCTCGTCTAGTTCGTCGAGATTGCTTTCTGTTATCGGAGAGAGAGTCGGTAACACGATCGTGAAGGTCGCGCCGTGGCCTGGCTCGCTGTCGAGTTCGACGCGACCGTGGTGGCCAAGCGCAACAGACCGCACGATCGCCAAGCCCAAGCCGGCACCATCAGACCGACGACGACCCGTCCGACCACGCGTGAAGCGTTCAAAGATCTGCTCGCGATCACGATGGTCGACGCCCGGGCCGGTGTCTCGTACCCAAAGGCGAACCTCGCCGCCGCCGGTACTGCTGCCCAGCCCGATCTCGGCACCGATCGTTGTGTGTTCCACCGCGTTGCGGGCCAGGTTCAGCACCGCCTGCGTAAGTCGTTGCCGATCCGCGTGCACCAATCCCACGGCGCTGGCATCTAGACGCCAACGCCTGTCGCCCAACGCGCGCGCTTTGGCGAGAAGGTCAGCAGTCAGATCGGCGACCTCCAAGGAAGAAGGCTGAATGAAGTCGGGATGCTCAGCTTTGGCAAGAAGTAGCAGGTCGTCGACAATCCGAGCCATGCGGTCGAGTTCTTCCGTGACGAGCTCGATAGTGGCCCGTTGTTCCGCTGGCTCGCTCCCCATCAACTCAAGGTGACCGCGCACAATCGTGATTGGGGTTCGCAACTCGTGGCCGGCGTCATCGACAAAGGCGCGCTGGACCGCGAAGGACGCCGCCAACCGATCCAACATCTCGTTGAAGCGCTGCGCGAGGCGGGCGATCTCGTCGTTGCCCTCAACGGGGATTCGTTGTGAAAGATCTGCATCGCTGATCGCTTCTGCGGCGCGCGTCAGTTGACGAACTGGGCGCAGCAGCCTTCCGGCAACCGACCATGCAATACCCATCGCGCAAACCAAGACAGCTGCAGCCACCACCGCCGAGACGCGCACATGAGATTCGATCTCGTCGCGTTCACGCTCGACGAAGTTGACAACGACGAACACGCCCGTGGTGCGTTCTTCGAAAGTGAGGGGTACAGCTAGGTAGCGCGCTCTCCCCGCCTCAGTCGAAAGCCAGCCCCATTCACCAATGGTGAGCGCGCCCCAACGCGCTGCCAAGTCGGGGTAGTCGGCGAGGTCGATGGGGGCGGGACTTGAGCTGTAAGGAACACCGCGGACAAACGTGAAGTAGGCCTCACCAGAAGCCGGAAGATTGCGAGTAAGGAACGTGTCGAAGACTGCGCGCACGTCGGCGCCGAACGGCTCGCCGGTTTCTGGGTCGTTGCCTTGGGCGAGCGCTTCCAACTCGTCGCGCTCTTGCTGCAACGACGTTTCGATCTCGGCGTTGAACTGGCTCAGCAAGACGGCGCGCTGCAGCACTAATCCGCCAAAGGTTGCGCCGGCGACGAGCACGGCGAAGAGGCCAAGCACTCTGCCGCGGAACCCAAGATGAAGTCGTCTACTAATCGGCTTCATCGCCATCGTCTGTGTCGTCGTCTACGTCGCCATCGTCATCGGTGCCGTCGACCACGAGATCGTCGCCAAGGTCATCGATGTCAACAACATCGTCGCCGTCATCGTCACCGCCGTCGTCGTCAGGATCCGTCACTGGAGTTGATGGCGGTGACGTTTGTGGGATGCTTCCATCAGGTGGCAGTGTCTCCTGCGAACCCGGAATCGAAGTGTCTGCTTCGTTCTGGGGGAGGTCGAGTCGAATGGGATCCACTGGTCGACCACCGGGACCAGCGAAAACCCGGTTCGCTGCGTAGCCGACTCCCGCGCCAATCAGCACGATCACAACCACAGCCACCCCGCGCCCGATCCGCTTCACGCCCCAAGCATTGACTCGTGGCGTGCGCTTTAGATGAGACATGGATGAGAAGTCTCTCATCTCAGCCGGCAACCGCGACCCGTAGAGTCCAGGGCCATGAAAGCCACGGCCCGTTCGCGCACACAGTTCGGGGCATTTCTCGCCCCACATCACCCGACGGGTGAAAGCGCGACGTTGCAGTTCCAGCGCGATCTCGAGTTCGCTGCTCACCTCGATCGGCTCGGTTACGACGAGTTGTGGGTAGGTGAGCACCACAGCACGGGCTGGGAAACGATCGCGAGCCCCGAGATGTTCCTGGCAGCGGCCGGGATGAACACGCACACCATTCGCTTGGGCACCGGCGTGGTCTCGCTCCCCTATCACCACCCGTTCAATGTTGCGCAACGGATCGTGCAACTTGATCACATGACTCGTGGGCGCGCGATGTTCGGCAGTGGCCCAGGCGCGCTACCCAGCGATGCGCGCACGATGAACATCGACCCAATGTTGTTGCGCGATCGGCAAGACGAAGCGTTGGGCGTGATCATTCGGCTACTGCGTGGTGACGAACGATTCGACCACGACTGCGACTGGTTCACGCTGCGCGAGGCGGCCCTTCACATTCTGCCGATGCAAGAAAACATGCCGATGGTTACGGCAAGCAGCATCTCGCCCTCTGGAATGCAACTTGCGGGCAAGTACGGAATGGGCGTGCTCAGCATCGCCAGTACTTCCACGGAAGGTTTGCAAGCACTCCCCACTCAATGGGGGTTCGCTGAAGAGTCCGCCGCCGCGCACGGACAAACCGTCGATCGCCGCAACTGGCGAGTGATGATGGCCTGGCACATCGCCGAAACTCGCGAGCAGGCGCGCGCCGAGGCGATGCATGGATTGCACCGATGGCACAACGACTACAACGTCGCAGTTCTCGGCCGACCCGGCGCGGTGCACGTCGACGATCCGCAGGTGTTGTTGGAACAGGTCGCCGAACGCGGTGCCGAAGGCGGAGGTGCCGCAGTCATCGGCACACCCGACGATCTGATCCAGGCGATCCAACAATTGCAGCAAGTCACCGGCGGGATGGGTGTAGTGCTCGGCTTCGCGCACGATTGGGCGAACGTCGAGGCGACGCGACGCAGTTGGGATCTGGTAGCGCGCTACGTCATTCCTGCCGTTAACGGAACCACGGCCGCGCAGCAGGCAAGCGCCGCTTACGTCGCCGCGCACAAGGGCGAACTAATCGCCGGCGCGACTGCGGCAGTGATGAGCAAGATCATGACCCACCAGGGTGCAACGGCAGCACTGGCCACAACCATGTCGCAGATGGCCGAGCGCGCCGCGAAGAACGAAAACGACCCGACATTCCGACCAGGCACCGGCCCCGCCGCTAGCTAGTCGTCCTTCTGCGCGACCGCGTTCGGCGTCACGTTCATCTTCGGAACGTACTCAGCGGCGGTCATGTCGCGACCAAGGCCCAGATACTTGGCGCGCAAGGCAACACAACACGGCTCACACGGCCCATAGAAGCGCTGACTCACTGATGATCCGCAACGTGGGCAATCGAACAATGCGGTCGCGTCCAGGTCAAGCATCACTCACGCAGTGTGGCATGCCCTCTCGCTGGCGTAGCGTCTGATTCATGGCAAATCCGAACATTCGCATGGGGTTGCAGATCCCGTCGTTCACTTACCCCGGGGTCTCGGCGGGCGATCTATTCGAACGCATCTCCGACATCGCAGCCACCGCCGAGGAGAGTGGTTTCGACAGCGTCTTCGTGATGGATCACTTCTACCAATTGCCAATGATTGGCCGGCCCGAAGAGAACATGTTCGAGGCCTACACGCTGTTGTCAGCACTCGCCGCCTGCACAGACACTGTTCGCCTCGGATGCATGGTCGGCGGCATGACGTATCGCAACCCGGCTGTGCTGGCAAAGACCGTCAGCTGCCTAGACGTCATTTCGAAGGGTCGCGCGATTTGGGGAATCGGTGCGGGCTGGTTCGAGAAGGAGCACGACGAGTACGGAATCGAGTTCGGTTCCTTCAGCGACCGCTTCGAGAAGTTGGAAGAGGGTTTGCAAATCGCGAAGAGCATGTTCGTCAACGACACGACGACGTTCGACGGCAAGTGGTTTCAAGTCAAGGATGCGCTCAATGTGCCAAAGCCAATTCAGGCCGGTGGCCCACCGGTGCTGATCGGCGGCAGCGGGGAACGCAAGACGCTGCGGATGGTGGCGCAGTACGCAGACGCTTGCAACGTGTTCGGCGACGCCGAGCAGGTGCGCCACCTGATGGGCGTGCTCGACGAGCATTGCGAGCGCATTGGCCGCAACAAGGCCGACATCTGTCGCACGAAGTTGGCGACATTGTGTGTCGGACGCACGATGGAAGAGGCGCAGAAGAAGTTGAGTGCGCGTCTCGGTGGCGCATCGATCGACAGCCTGCCCGCCGACATACAGGCGCGGGTGAAGGCGTTCATTGTTGGCGATGCTGACGAAGTAGGCGCCAATGTGCGAGCCCTTCTCGATGCAGGGCTCGACGGTGTCGTGTGCAACATGCCCGATGCGTTCGACCTCGAAGCCGTCGAGCTCGCCGGCTCTGCACTCTCGAAGGTGTTTGCCTAGCTACATCCCGCTCAGGATGCGTGCCTTCTGCTGCTCGAACTCGGCGTCGCTGAGAACACCCTGTTCTTTCAACTTGCCCAGCTTTGCGAGTTGGTCGAGCGGATCGGAGTTCAGATGATCGCCGAGCGCCTGATGAACGATCGTGCCGAGGTCGATGCTGTGGATCGACGACATCCCTGATTCCGAATCGATCATGATGCGTTCGTGGTCGGCGGGGTCGTAGATAACCGCCAGTTGGTTGCCCACGCTCGGAATCGCGAACTGCGAATACTGAAACGATTGACGAACTTGGAACGCGGGGCTGCCATCAGGCGGCTGTACCTGCAGTGTCGTCTTCAGGATCGCCTTTGCCGCAGCGACGTTGGTGCGGCTCGTGATCGACATACCCCGTTTGGCAATCTCGACAACTGTTGCTGAAGCTCTCACTCCGTTCTGGGCGAGATCCTTGCGCAGGCCGCGACCTGGTTTTCCGAACATCAAAGTGCTCCATCGTTCGCGGGATCGACCCGATGGACCACCCTACGCAGCGCGGGTGGCGGCTACGGCATAGCGTGGGAATGTATGACGCTTATCGAAGGGGTCCCCGCGGCGCGAATTGTCAACGGCACGTGCCACCACGACTGCCCCGATAGCTGTGGCTGGCAGGTAACCGTCACCGACGGCATTGCCGTGCAAATGCGCGGCAACCCCGCACATCCGTACAGCAAAGGCGAGTTGTGTCCGAAGGTGAACAAGTTTCTCGATCGCACGTACAGCAGCGACCGCGTGTTGCACCCACTGCGTCGAGTTGGTCCCAAGGGCTCTGGTGAGTTTGAACAGATCACTTGGGACGAAGCACTCGCCGAGATCGGTGATCGATTCAACGAGATTGTGCGCGAGCACGGTGCCGGCGCGATCCTCCCAGTCGTCAGCGCCGGTAATCAAAGCTTGCTTGCGCTCTCGTTCGGCCGACGTTTCTGGAACCACCTCGCGTCGGCGAAGACCACCGGTTCGCTATGCGGCGCCGTCGCGGGCAGCGGAACTAAGACCACTAACGGCACTGGTTTGGGCATCGACCCAAGCGATCTGGCGCACAGTCAGCTGATCATCCTGTGGGGTACAAACACGCGGCTCACCAATCGTCACCTGTGGCCGTTCATCGAGACGGCGCGAGCCAACGGTGCACACGTGGTCGTGATCGATCCGTTGCGCACGATGACTGCAGAATCAGCTGATTGGTTCCTGCAACCACTGCCCGGCACCGACGTCGCGCTGATGTTGGCGATGATGCACGTGCTGATCCGCGACGGCTTGGTCGACAACGAATGGGTTACTGCGCACACGCTCGGCTTCGACGATCTGGCCGCGCACGTGGCCGAGTGGACGCCGGCTCGTGCCGCCGAGGTGTGCGGATTAGCGATCGCCGACATCGAACGACTGGCGAATATGTACGGCACCATCCGGCCCGCCGTCATACGCACACTCGTTGGCGCCGAACACCATGAACACGGCGCAATGTTCTTCCGAACACTCACCTGTCTGCCCGCACTAGTTGGTGCGTGGCGCGATCAAGGCGGCGGGTACGCACGTAGCGTCGGTATCTGGAACGAGCAGATCGTCGACGACGCAGCCCTCTCGCGGCCCGATCTGCGCGCAGGTCGCGATCGGCGCGGAGTCCCGATGGAGCTTCTCGGGAAAGCGCTCACCGACGACGCTTCGATCCGGGCGCTATGCATGATCGGCGTCAACGCGATGGTTTCGTTCCCCAACATCGAACTCGTTCGACAGGGTATGCAGCGCGACGATCTCCTCACTGTCGTGCACGAGCAGTTCATCACCGACACCGCTCGCTACGCCGACATCGTGTTGCCAGCCACGACACATTTGGAAGCAGTCGACGTGGTGTCGTCGTGGGGCCACATGTACACCGGTTGGAACGAGCCTGCAATCGAGCCGTTGGGTGAATCAGTCAGCAACAGCGAACTTCATCGACGACTCGCAACGGCAATGGGATTCACCGAGTCATCGCTGTTCGACGACGACATCACCGCGTTGCGCGCCGCGCTGCCAACGATCGATGTCGATGAAATGCGCGCGCAGGGTTGGGTGAAGGTGCCATATCCCGACGATGGCCGACCGTGGGCCGAGGGCGGTTTCCCAACAGCGTCGGGCAAAGTTGAACTGCGCTGCGATTCGTTGGCCGCGATCGGACAGCCAGTACTACCGACATACACGGCGCCAACTGAGTGGGCTGGCGCAGAGCGCTTCCCCTACATGTTGCTGACTCCCAAGCAACACAACCGGTTCCTGAACAGCAGCTATTCGCATTTGCCAAAGCACGGCCCGTTGGAGGGCACTCCAGTCGTCGAGGTGCACCCCGACGACGCCTCCGCAATGCAGTTGAGCGAAGGTCGCTGCGTGCGCGTGTGGAACGACCGCGGGGCCGTCGAGCTTCCAGTGAAGTTGAGCCAACGCGTCCGCCCCGGTGTCGTTTCGATTCCATGGGGCTGGTGGTCGTCTCAGCATGGGAGCGAGCAGGTAGCCAACTCGCTCACCAACGACGCGCAGACCGATTGGGGTGGAGGCGTGGCGTACTACGACACGATGGTCGCGGTCGCCCCTCTGTAACTCTCACCCCCTCGCTAAAGGGTCGGGGGTAGCCTTGCCGCATGGCCGGCGAACTGATCTACGCATCACGAATCATGCGCCTGCCGCTGCTCGACGCCGACGGCGCGGCCATTGGTCGCCTTGAGGACATCGTCGTCATCCCTGGCGCTCATGGCGGCGTCCCGCGTGTGCTTGGTTTCGTTGCGAGCAGCCAGCGCCGTCGCATTTTCGTCAACGCCGGACGCATTGCCGTTCTCGATAACGAAGGCGTTCGCTTGCGTAGTTGGGACGTCGATCTGAACCCATTCAAGCCACGCGCCGGCGAGTTGCTAGTTGGCCGCGACATCCTCAAGCGCAAAGTCGGTGACGAGTCCGTTAGCGACGTCGCGCTCCGGGAGGCAACCGACGGCAAGCAAACGTGGTGGGAACCCGCCAAAGTGCGAGTCGCGAGTCGACACGCGCTTGGTCGACGACCTGTCTATCGATTGATCGACATCGCGCAACAACCGTCACTGTTTCAATCCGGCGATGCCACCCCAATGTCGGCGGAAGCAGCTCGGCTACGCGACATGCACCCCAGCGACGTTGCAGGCGTCGTGCGCGCACTTCCACTGCAACAGCGCAAGCAGTTGGCGGAAGCGATGGACGACGAGCGGCTTGCCGACCTGCTGGAAGAGTTGCCCGAGGTCGAGCAGTTGCGCATCATCGAAGGGCTCGATATCGATCGCGTCGTCAGCGTGCTGGAAGAAATGGAATACGACGACCTTGCCGACCTACTAGTCGAAATGCCCGGCGAGCAGCGCACGCGCGTGCTCGACGCCATGGATGCAGAAGACGCCGACGTGATGCGCCGACTGTTGGCGTACGACGAAGGAACCGCCGGTGCGCTGATGACGCCCGACATCGTCATTCTTGGCGCCAACGCCACGGTTGCTGAAGCGCTCGCGCAGATTCGCGACCCAGATTGGCTAGTCAGCATCGCGGCTCAGGTGTTCGTCGTGCGACCACCGTTCAAGCCGCCGACGGGGCTCTACCTCGGTGTCGTGCACTTTCAGCGCCTGCTGCGCGAACCGCCATCTAAGCAACTTGGCCAATGCGTTAGCAAAGAACCGACGATCACCCCGGAGATTCTCGAGCGCGAAGTTGCCGAGCGCTTGGCCAGCTACAACCTGCTGTCGGTCGGAGTTTGCGATGAGTCAGGGCGTTTGCTGGGCGCGATCACGGTCGACGACGTTCTCGACCGCACACTTCCCACCGGTTGGCGCCAGCGCAGGCGGGTGAATGCAGCGGCGGTATCCCGATGACGCGCAAAGAGGACCTCACTAAGCCACGCGAGCGTCGTCGCATCGGAGTGCACTACGACCCGGAAGCGTTCGGCCAGTTCAGCGAGAGCATCGCGCGTTCATTGGGCACCGCCCGCTTTCTCGTGTATCAGAGCGTGTTCTGCGTCGCCTGGGTGTTGTGGAACATGCTCGGCCCGACCTCGTTGCAATTCGATCAGTGGCAGTTCGTCGGCCTCACCCTGCTGCTCTCGCTGCAGGCTGCTTATGCCGCGCCACTAATCCTGCTGGCACAGAACCGGCAAGAGCAACGAGACCGCGCGAACACCGAGACTGATCGACGCGTCGCCGAACGCACGCAGGCCGACACCGAATTCCTCGCGCGCGAGATCGCAAGCGTCCGACTGTCGCTTGCCGATGTTCCAACGAGCACCGATCTAGGCGATCAACTAGATCGACTAGCGCAAGCAATCGAGAGCATGACCGCGCGCCTCGACGAGATGGAAGCGCAACGGGCAAAGGGCGACTAGCTAGCGACGCTTCGAACAAGCTCGACGGTTGCCTTCGCAAATGCGTCGGGCGACGTCCAGGCTGCGAGGTGATCGTCGGGCAGTTCGATGACATGGGCATTCAACGCATCAGCGAGGGCACGCTGTTTGCGCGGCTTCACTAATCGATCGCGGGTCGTCACCAAACACGCTGCGGGCTTACCCAAAGATGACGCCCAAGGGCGCGCGTCGTAACGGCTTAGGGACTGCCCGGCATGCACCACTGCGAGCGCATCGTTGCGGCGAAGTTCGTTTGCGATCCACGGCACGTACTGAAGCAACGAGTGGTTACGACCAAGTAGCCGACGGATGCCCCAACGCAGTGAACGTGGGTAGGCGGCCGATCTAAGAAGCGGACCAATGATGTGCACGGTCTTCCACTTCGCGCGTTCGCGCCGAGTCGAGCGCCACTCAAGTGCTGTCGCCTGAAGCACCATTGCGTGCACGAGGTCTGGGTTGCGTTGAGCAAGCAACATGCTGATTGGTCCGCCCATCGAGTATCCGATGGTCACAACCGGTCCAACGCCAAGTTGCTGGACAAGTGCAGCCGCATCGTCGGCGGCGTCGGTGAGCTCGAACTTTCCGTGCGCACGAATGCCCCGCCCGTGACCGCGATGGTCGACTGCCACGAACGAGTAGTGCTCGGCAAGTGCTTCGTACGCAGTGAAGAACTGCAGATCGGCGCTGGCCGTCCAGCCATGCAGCAGTAACAGCGTCGGTGCGGAGGCGTCGCCGTGACGGTGATGGCGGTAGAACATCTCGCCGCGGCCGGGCAGGTGCGCCATGTGGCCCGGTGGTAGCCACGGAACAATCATGCGTTCAATTTAGCGGGCAAGTTACCAACTGGTAGCTCTGGCGACGCCGGTGAACTCCTGCACGCGCACACCGAACTCGGTCGCTAGTTGCAGCAGCCCGAGCGGTTCAAGCGCCGCGTCGGCGGTGCCGTAGACACCTGCAACTGGTCGATGATCGACAAGCGCGATCGCAATCGCGACAGCAACGGAGGCAGCCAAGTCGGCAGTCGGCGCCGCAGCACCGGCGATCACCGTCTCGCGGCCACCCTTCGCGTTCGCACCGCGCGCCTCGACCCGCACAGCACCGAGGTCGCCGCTGGCGTGCGGCGGCAGCAACATCGGTAGGCGAGCGGTCAATCTGTCGCGACGAGTTGCGGACACGCGAGCCGAGATACGCGTAGCTGTCGGAAACGCGCGCTGCAAGAGCAAGGGATCGGCGAGAGCAGCCCGATAACAGTCGTGAGCGGCAATTGGCTCGGGGAACCACACAAGGTCGCGACCACTTCCACCTGGTGGCTCGATCCATTCGTTGTCATGCCAGCCGAGCGCGGTGTCGCCCAGCGCGTTGTGGTGCTGACGGGCGCACTCGGGGCCAGCGGTGCCATGGATCGCGACGTGCAACTCGTCAAGCGTGTGCAGCTGCCCGGAGAGATACCGAGCCAGCAATCCGGTGAGCCCCGGCGCGACTCCACCACCGACTATTAGAACTGCGTCGTTCGCTTCCACGTCTGCTTGCAGTGCGAGCAACGCGCGAACGTCGTCGAGATCGTCGCTCAGCGACACAACTGACGTGCCTGATAGCAACAGTCGCCGCGCAAGCTTCGCGTGCGGCGAAGGATGGACGAGTACCACGACGTCGCAAACGGCCACATCGGCAGCGTCCTCAACGCGCACGACACCACTTGGAAGAGTTACAAGAACCGTGTCGTGAGCCGCGACTCGCCGCCCGGCAGACGACAGGCTCGAAACGACGCGGCCACCGGTAACGCCACAACCAACGACACCGATGATGCCTTCGCTGCCTGCGCCGCCCTTGCCCTTCTTGCTCTGGAACGAGCGACTCACTTCGGGGGAACGCTTACCTCGCGCCAGCCACCCTCTTGCGGCGGCACTCCGCCTTTGCCGCGCATACGCAGCACGCCAGCAATGGTGCCGGCTAGCGACAGGGCGACGAGGAATCGGCGCAGCGTCTTCATGATGCGCGAGCGTACCCTGGGTTCATGGAACTCCGTATTGTCCGCCTGACCACCGAGTTTGATGCTGCGTGCCACTTCTACGGCGACGTGCTCGGCTGGCCGGTCACTCACGAATGGCCAGCTAAGGATGGTGGCGGACGTGGGCGGTTGTTCGGCTACGGCGACACGGCGCGCATCGAGTTCATCGAAAGCGACAGCCCCGACGTGGTGCGGGGCGTGTTCATCTCGGTTCAGCACCCGGATGTAGTGGCGCTACACGACCGGTTGGTCGCAGCGCGGGTTGCAATCCTGCGACCGGTGACCGACATGCCGTGGGGGCACCGCGCTTTCGCAGTGCTCGACCCAACCGGCATCGAGTTGGTGCACTTCCAGCCGATCACAGGCTGACAACTACTGGAAACACGTGGGGCTAACAAGAATCGAACTTGTGACCTCATCCTTATCAGGGATGCGCTCTAACCAACTGAGCTATAGCCCCAGTAGCGGTAGGCAAGGCTAGCGG
>JBEBGL010000002.1:0-320335 GCA_040081465.1 Ilumatobacteraceae bacterium
CGGCCTCGTGGTGCGGTTGCGACAACTTCGCGCGGACTCAGGTCCACGGACGATCCTCCGGCGCCACTTGGCGCGCCGCCTTGCGCGCCCGCCTGAGCAACACCCATGTGTACAACGCAATGCCTGCGAACGTCACCGCGTATGAACCGACAACATGGGCGGCATCGCGCATAGCAATCATTGCGATCATGGGGCCACCTCGTTGCGTCGCTCGACAAGTGCTCGGTCGAGGCCACTGTCATCAATGATGTCGCTCAACATGATTAGGCGCTGGCGATGCATCACCAACCACACGTACAAGAGCGTGAAGGCAAGCATGCCGACGAAGAAGCTGAACAACATCAAACCCTTCAGCCCGCCGCGCTCAATCGTCTCGGACTGATGCAGCGGACGCCACCACGTCACGCTGAAGTGAACGAGCGGCACTTCCAGCACAGCGAATAACGCGACAACCGCACTGCGCCTCGCGCGCTGCTCGTGAGTGCCGCCAAGATCGCGAACCGCCAAATAGCCGACGTACGTGACGAACAGAAACGCGGTTGTCGTGAGTCGCGAATCCCATGTCCAGTAAGTGCCCCACGTGACCTTGCCCCACAGGCTGCCTGTCACCAATGCGAGAGCCATGAAGAGGACGCCGACCTCGGCACTCGCGCCGGCGATGCGATCCCACTGCAGGCCGCGCGTGCGTGGAAATAGGTACGCGGCGCTCGCAATGCCCGTGACACCGAAAGCCAAGTACGCAAGCCACGCCGACGGAACGTGGATGTATAACAACCGCGCGTAACTGCCCTGGAGGACATCGTCGGGTGAGATCAAGAGCCCGAACACTGCGAGCCATCCGAGCCCGAGCAGCGTTGCGACGCCGAGCGCGCGAGTGAAGCGAGTCGAGGTGGGCATGTCGATCATGGTTCGGGGCATGTCATTCGTCGATCAGCGAGCCGAACGCCAGTGTGCCGCCGACACCGAAGACTACGGCGAAGAGGGCGAGCAAACCCACCCACGGCCAGCCGTCACTGGGCGTTGCACCCTGCGTTCCGAGCGCCGCCTCGGTTGCACGAGTAGCGCCGATCAGCACCGGTGCGGCGACGGGCAGCATCAGCAGCGGCAGCAAGGTCTCGCGACCTCGCGCGCCGGCCGCCAGTCCGCCGTAGAGCGTGCCGACGAATGCCAACCCGGCAGTCGCCGTCAGGTACGTACAAATCAGCAACGCAATCCCAGAGGCGACGAGCTCGGTGTTGTACAGAACAACTGCCGCGCCCAAGAGGATCAGTTCGAGGACCGCAAGCTGTGCAGCCAAGGCCAGCGCCTTACCTAGGAAGATTCCACCGCCGTGCACGCCCGCGACACGCAAGGCGTCGAGCGCGCCATCGGCAGTCTCGACTGCAAACGCGCGCTGCACTATCACCAACAGACTGAACATTGCCGCCAGCCACACCAACCCCGGCGCAACGCGTGTCAGCACCGTGTCGCTGTCGAGCGCGAATGCGAACATCACCATCATCAAGGCTGCAAACGGCACGACCTGATTGCTGACTACTCGACTGCGCCATTCGACACGCAGGTCTTTGCCCGCGACCAACCGGCTGATCGCCCACACACTCAGCATGTTCCCGACGCTAACGCTGCGCTCTGGGGTTGTCCTAGCGGGTAGCGGGTAGCGGGTAGCCGCTAGCGGATCTGGCCACCAACAACCTGCACGACCCGGGTAGCCAGTGAACCGGCCCGTTCGAGTTCGTGGCTCGCCACGATGACGGTGGCACCAGCGGCTGCGGCCGCGCGCAGCGTGGCGTCCAGTTCGTCGCGCCCGCTCGAGTCGAGGCCTGCGTGCGGCTCGTCGAGTAACCACAGTTCGGCGCGGCGAGCAACAAGGCATGCCAACGCTGTCCTGCGGCGTTGGCCGGCACTCAGTTTGCTGACAGACACCGCGGCGAGACGTTCGCCCAACCCCATGCGCGCCATCGCTGCCTGCACCTCGTCGGTCGACGCGCCGACCGTTGCTCCCCAGAAGCGAACGTTGTCAGCGACCGTCAGATCGGCATAGAGACCATTCGAGTGCCCGAGCAATCCGACCCGCTGCCGAACCGCGGCACGATCACGCGTCAGATCGACACCGAGCACCGTTGCGGAACCACGCTCGACGGCGAGCAGCCCGGCACACAACCGCAACAGAGACGTCTTGCCAGCACCATTTGGACCGCGCAAGAGCACAATTTCGCTGCGCTCGACGGTGAGAGTGGCGCCGGCCAACGCCGGAAAACCGCCCAACACAGCGACCACATCGACAAGCTCGACCACAGTGTCAACGACCGATTCCATGCGTCGGCGACGCTAGTTGAGGCCTACGGCGAGGATGGCCTCAACGCAGATAGGGTCAAACACGTGTTGAGCGGCGCGGAAAACTCGTCTCCCTCAGTGTCGCGTTTTAGGCGGTATCGCCAGCGGAGGGTTCCGTATTTCTCGCGACCGAAGAATCCACACGATTGGCACTGGGTCGTTGCGGGAATCGGCAAGGCACTGATCGTGGTCGGCCTCCTGATGTTCGCGTTCGTCGGCTACCAGCTGTGGGGTACTGGCATCCGAACGGCGCAGGCGCAGAACAGATTGGAGGACGAGTTCAACGCCAAGCTCGAATCGGTCACCACCGTTGTCACGACTACGACGACTATCGCTGGCGCGACGACCGTGCCCGGCGAGACCACCACAACCACCGTCCCGACGGCGGCGCCGAGCGAACCAGTTCCCGAGGGCGAACCCGTTGCCATTCTCCGAATTCCCAAAATCGGGATCGAGTGGCGGGTGGTAGAGGGTGTCTCGGTCAAAGATCTGCAGGATGGCCCTGGTCACTTCCGCGAGTCGGTGATGCCCGGTCAATTGGGCAACTCGGCAATCGCCGGACACCGCACCACTCACGGGCAACCATTTCGCAACCTCGATCAGTTGGAAGTTGGCGATCTCATCGAGATCGAAACGCTCGTCGGTACCTATACCTATGCGGTGACCGGCAGCGTCATCGTCAAACCTTCTGATTACGCGCTTGTTGTCCCAACTGTCGACCCGACGATCGCCACGCTCATACTCGCCACGTGCGACCCTGCCTACACAGCGCGCAATCGGTTGGTAGTGCGCGCCACCCTGGTGCCCGAGAGCAGCGACCAGGTGTATGCGCCAGCGCCAGCGACGCCCCCGTCAAGCACCACCGTCGACACGATTCCTGGTGAGGTGACGACGACATCGATCGGCGACCCGACGGTCACGACGATCAACGACGCCCCCGACGATGCCGTCCAGCTCTCCGACGACGCGTTTACGGATGGCTGGTTCAGCGACTCGGCCGCTATCCCACATGTGCTCGGTTGGGGCGTGCTGCTGCTGGCAGTCGGTTTCGGTTCGTACTTCGCCGGACGAGCAGCGAAGCGGCTATACGTGAGCTTTCTTGTCGGCGCCGTGCCTTTCATCTTTGTTCTGTATTTCTGGTTCGAGAACGTGAACCGGTTGTTGCCACCGGGACTGTGATGAGCGATCCAGTTCGCGCGAGGCGCCAGCGCATCGCCAAGTACACGAAACTTGCCAATCGCATTGGCTACCTCTGCTGGGCGGTCGCGATCGTTACGTTCATCATCGGATTCGTTGGCAGCTTCAACGACACCGTCTCCACCATCGTCATCACAATGATGATCGTTGGTTCGGTGTTGCTGGCACCTGCAATCATCCTCGGGTATGCGATCAAGGCCGCCGAACGCGAAGACCGTGAGCGGGGCGTGTGATATGACGGTAACGACATGAGCATGCGCCTTCCCGCCTCCGCTCGTCGCGAGCAAATCCTCGACGTCTCCGTGCAAGTGTTCGCGCGTAACGGCTTTCACTCGACATCGATGAACGATGTAGCCGACGCGGCTGGCGTGACCAAGCCAGTGCTGTATCAGCACTTCGATAGCAAGCAGGACTTGTACCTCGCGCTACTCGATGAAGCTGGCAATCGTTTACGCACGGCAGTCAGCAAGGCCGTCGCGGGTGCGGCTAACGGTAAAGAACAGACCGAGATGGGCTTCCGCGCGTACTTCCGCTGGGTGGCCGACGATCACGATGCGTTCTTGCTGCTGTTCGGCTCGCGCGCAAGCCGCGACGAAGAGAGCACCGCCGCCATTCGCCGCATCACCGCCGAAACCGCGCACGCAATTGCACCACTGATCGCAGCCGACATCGACCCAGAGCATCAGCGCACACTCGCGCAAGGTTTGGTCGGGCTCGCAGAAGGTGTCAGCCGTCACTTGGTCGAGCGCGGCAAGGTGTTCGACCCCGAGGTGTTGGCACAGCAAGTAGCCGACATGGCGTGGGCCGGCCTACGCGCCGTTCACCGCAACTCCTAGCCGTGTACTACTAATCCTGACGGCAACGACAATGATCACGCTGCGTAGACCCACTGAGGCTGCGCTCGCCGCACTTGTTGAGGCGAACAGAAGCAAGCCGTTGTCGTATCGCGAGGGATTGCTGAAGCGAGTCTCGACCGAGCGAGGCTGGTTCGTTGATCGCCATCGCGAGACGGTCGGCCACGGTGTCGCGGAATTCGAGTCCGCATGCAAGGCGTTGCGTCAGTGGCAACAGTTCAATCGGTCGTGGGCCGTCGCCGCGCAGCCGCCAGCACCGCTACGCGTCGGTGAGACCGTTGGATACAGCGCACGCGCGCTCGGCTTTTGGTGGAGCTACACATGCCGGATCATTGAGACGATTGAACGCACTGACGACAACACATCCGAGTACGGCTTCGACTACGGGACAATTCGAGGTCATGCCGAATGTGGCGAAGAGCGCATGCTCGTAACGCTTGACCGCGCCAGCGGTCAGGTGTCGTTCGAGTTGTTCGCGATGTCGCGACCCGGTCGTTGGTTCATGTGGTTTGGCCTGCCATTCGGTCGCCGCATGCAAGCGCGGTTTCGCCGCGGCGCTGCAGCCACATTCCGAGACTTCATCGCCGCTTAGGCGCGGATTGTGAAACCTTTGTAGCCCTCGATGAAGCCGGCAGCGATTAGTGCTGGTGCCCATCGTGATGTGGGTGTAATCGTCTCGCCGTCGGCTTTGCGCACCTCGACGCTACGTGCTCGACCATCTTTGACGAGCGCCGCCAGTGCTTCCGCCCATCCCGCATCTTCGGCCGCGGCAGCGAACGTGACGACGTGATGCGACCGACGATCGAACCACACCAACGGAACGCCACCGCGCGAAACAACAACAGCGCCGGCGGCACGTGCAGGACGGCCCGGCGACTCGGGCCACGCAATCGCAGCACCGTACGGCTGTGCGGGATCGGTAGCAGCGAGCGTCTGCAATAGGTCGGATGCGTCGCGCAACGAGCGCAGTCGATCGACAGCGCCCGGCAGGCTGAACTGCGCGGCACCCAACCCGTCGACGAAGTAACCGCGTCTGGTCTGACCGCGTTCCTCCAGAACCTTCAACACCCCGTACACCGAGGCGTATCCACCGCGCACGCCTTCGGCCAACACGGCTTCGCGAGTCACCACGCCATACCGATCAAGCAGCTGCAGCGCAGTGGCATGCGCCGCTGCGGTTGGTGCCGGAGCCGGCTGAAGCAGAGGCGCGACAAGGCTCCAGCGACCAGCACCGAGCGGTGGGCCGATACGCGTCAAGCGCCCAGGTCGCGGTCGCCCGCGCGCCGGACCTGAAGGCCGAGCGGCACGCGCTCCCTTCGAGTTCAACAGTGCGCGCAGTGGTGCCAGCGAGTCGTTGGTTACTTCGCCAGCCCACACCAAGTCCCACAACGCCGTCAGCAATTCGGTGTCACTGGATTCGGGCGAAGCCGAGCGCACGACATTCCAGAAACTCGCGCCGTGCTCGCCGAGCCGAGCGCGCAGTGAATCGTGCAACGCGCCCTCAGGTCGCGGCGGATTCTCCCAGCCAGGCGCGAGCAGCGGCAGTTGATCGGCAAAGCACAGGCGGACGCGACCATCGTTGACGCCGAGGCCACCAGCACCGATCCACACGAGTTCGCCGGCCATGCACAGTTCGTCGAGATCGGCCGACCGGAACGAGCGCAGCCGCGCCGGCAACAACTCGGATTCGACGGTGCTTGCCACCAGCGCTGCACCCTGCAATTGCCCGATCGCCTCGACAAGCCCATCGAGGCCTTGGCGCGCCGATGGGATGGAGTGCCACTCGAGAAGGAACCGCGAGTACGCCTGCTGCTCGACGGGTTCGATCTCGCGGCGCAATGCGGCCAGCGACCGCCGACGCAATTGACGCAGTACTTCGACGTCGCACCACTCGCTGCCATTCGCGAGCGGCCGGAACTCGCCGCGCACCACTCGCCCGTCGGCCTCGAGCGCCGCAAGCGCACCAAGTGACCGGTCGACCGAGATACCAAAGCGCGCGGCTACTTCTTGCGCGACAAACGGCCCGTGCGTGCGCGCGTAGCGACCGACCAGCGATTCCAGCGGAAGCGGTACGGGGTCGGTGAACTCGCGTGGCAACCCAAGCGGCACGTTGCAACCGAACGCGTCGCGATAGCGAGCTGCATCTTCGGCTGCGATGTGACGGTCGGCGCCGCCGACCGAGACCACGATTGCGCGTCGATCGTGGACGAGCTCTGCAAGCCACCGCGCACTTTCGGAACCTTCGCAACGCAGGTCTGCTTCATCGCCCGCTAGATCACCGACCCTACGCAACACATCATGCAACTCGTCGCGGTCACGTGCTCGGCGACCATCGGCCAACAACTGCAACTCGAGTTCAAGATCGGCAAGCGCGCCAGGGTCGAGCAACTCGCGCAACTCCTCGGCACCAAGCAGATCGCGCAGCAGATCGCGATCGAGCGACAGGGCAGCTGCCCGACGCTCGGCCAGCGGACTATCGCCCTCATACATGAACGCCGCAATCCAGTTGAAGAGCAAACTCTGCGCGAACGGTGATGCCTTTGCGGTGTCGACACTGACAACACGAATGGCGCGGCTACGCAACTGGGTAAGCACCTCGCGAAGCGCTGGCAGGTCGAAGACGTCTTGCAGGCACTCGCGCGATGTCTCGAGCAGGATCGGAAATGTCGGATACTTGGAAGCGACGCTCAACAGGTTCGAGGCACGTTGACGTTGTTGCCAAAGCGGCGTGCGCTGGCCGGGCCGCCGACGTGGCAACAGCAGCGCCCGCGCCGAGCACTCGCGAAAACGCGCCGAGAACAACGAGGTCTGCGGCAGCGAAGCCATCACCAGTTCGTCGATGTCGTCGGGGTCGATGATCAGATCGGCGAGCGGCAACTCGTCACCCACTCCCCCGGCCGAAGTCTCGGGAAGCCGCACGACGATGCCGTCGTCGGTGTACATCGTCTCGACCGGCATCTCGAAGCGTTCGAAGAGTCGGCGCTCGATGGCCATCGCCCACGGAGCATGCACAGGCGTACCGAACGGACTGAGTATGCAGACCCGCCAGTCGCCGAGCTCGTCGCGGAATCGCTCGACCACGATCGTGCGATCGTCGGGCACTGCACCCGTGGCCTTCAGTTGCTCCGCGAGATACAGCAGCACGTTGTGCGCGGCCAGCGCATCCAGCGAGTAGTCGGCCATTAGTTGCTTCTGCGCTGTCTTGTCTGGCAACGCCCGCGTCTCGCGCTGGAACGCACCCAACGCACGACCTAGTTCCAGTGGGCGGCCAGGACGATCGCCGTGCCAGAACGGCATCTTGCCTGGCTCGCCTGGTGCTGGTGACACGACAACACGATCGAACGTGATGTCTTCGATACGCCACGTGCTGGCACCAAGAAGAAACGTCTCGCCCGGACGACTCTCGTAGACCATTTCCTCGTCCAGTTCGCCGACGCGAGTGCCGTTGGGCAGGAACACGCCGAACAGACCGCGATCGGCGATCGTGCCACCATTCGCGATCGCAAGGCGCTTGGAACCTTCACGAGCTCGCAGTGTGCCCGCCACGCGATCCCACACGAGTCGCGGCCGCAGCTCGTTGAACTCGTCGCTCGGATAGCGGCCCGACAACAGATCGAGCACATTCGCCAGCAACTCTTCGCTCAACTCGGCGAAACACGCGGCGCCACGCACCATCGCACCTAGTTCAGCCACTGTGCAGTCGTCGTTCATGCTGACGTGCGCGACGATCTGCTGCGCGAGAACGTCGAGCGGGTTACGAAGGAAGCGACTGGACTCGATCAGCCCCTCGCGCATGCGACGAGCGACCACGGCGGCTTCCAACAAGTCGCCGCGATGCTTCGGATAGAGAATGCCCTTGCTTGGTTCGCCAACGCTGTGGCCAGCGCGGCCGATGCGTTGCAGGCCACGCGACACCGCGCCAGGCGATTCGACCTGAATCACGAGGTCGACCGCACCCATGTCGATACCCAGCTCGAGACTGCTGGTGGCAACGATGGCGCGCAACTCGCCACGCTTCAGCTGATCTTCGATCACGACTCGCTGCTCGCGCGCCAGCGAACCGTGGTGAGCCTTCACTAGATCGCTGCCGTTCTCACCTCCGTGCAACTCGTTGAGTCGCGCCGCTAGCCGCTCGGTCTGTCGACGACCGTTGCAGAAGATGATGGTGCTGCGATGCGCAAGCACCTGTTGCAAGATCGAAGGGTAGATGCTTGGCCAGATGCTGCTGTCTTCACCAAGTTCGCCCATGTCGTCGACAGGCACCACGACCTCGACCTGCAGTGGCTTGCGAATACCAGCGTCGATGATGGCTACCGGTCGGCGTGCCCCAGATGCGTCGTGGCCGCCGAGGAAGTGCGCAATCTCTTCCAGCGGCCGCTGCGTCGCGCTGAGGCCAAGGCGTTGCGGAGGACGTTTGGTGATCGCCTCAAGTCGCTCGAGGCTGAGCATCAGGTGCGCTCCGCGCTTCGTCGTCGCCATCGCGTGGATCTCGTCGATGATGACGGTGTCGATGTTGACGAGCGTGCTGCGCACCTCGCTTGTCAGCATCAGGTACAGACTCTCGGGCGTCGTGATCAGTAAGTCGACTGGTCGGCGCGCCAGTGCCTGACGATCGCGCGGGCTGGTGTCGCCGGTGCGCATCGCAACTGTTGGTTCGTTGAACGGCACACCGAGTCGCTCGGCCGCGAGACGAATGCCCATCAGCGGCGACCGCAGGTTCTTCTCGACGTCGAACGCCAGCGCGCGCAGTGGCGAGATGTACAGCACGCGGGTGCGCGCCTTGGGGTCGACGGGCGCTCCGTCGGGGTCGGGCGTGACAAGCCGATCGATGCTGCTAAGAAAAGCGGTCAGCGTCTTGCCGCTACCCGTGGGGGCGCACACGAGGGTGTGCTGACCACTGTTGATCGCTGGCCAACCTTGCACTTGCGCCGGCGTCGGTTCGGGAAACGAGGCGCTGAACCACTCGCGTACGGCGGGCGAAAAGCCCTGCAGCACTGGGTGATCAGTCATGCGGGCAGGCTACGCCAGGGGTGTGCCGTTGATCTCCAGCGACATCAGGGTTTCGACGATCATTGCCGCTTCTTGCCGTGTGGTCACCAGACCAAAGACGAACACGGTCTGTTGCGCGTCGCCGTAGAGAGCGCTGATGTAGATGCGCGGCGTGTTGTTGCAGTCGGCCCACAAGCGCGCCTCGCCACCGAACGGATCTGCGAGTTGGATTAGCTCTGACGACACGCAACCGAGATCGGAGAAGAATTGGCGCGGCTGAAAGTCGTCGAGACCATTCGGCACCAAGGTCGAGATTGGCGCGACTCCGAGAAACAATCCACCCGAGCGGCCGCCATCGAAACTGCTGCGTTGGACTGACGCGACCAGCAGGTCGCCCAGCACCGTGCCATCAGCCTCCTGGAAAGGCACAGTTCCATCGACCTCGGCCCACGTAGATGGGGCCGAGAATGCAATCGAGGCATCAGCGTTCTGCGCGCGAGACAGCTCGACGGCGTCTCCATCGGCGAGGCCCTCCGCAGCAGCAAGGTCGACCAACGACTTGTCGAGGTCCGTCCAGTCATCGATTGACGTCGGCACCTCGGCGAACACATCCGCGACTGCAGGCGTGTCGTCGTCACCGGACGTCAAGAACACGAACGCGCCAATTGCGAGTGCTGCAGCTGCGACGAGTGCAATCCAGCGACCCGAGCGCGAGCGCGTGACGACACGACGAACCACGCCACCGCCCTCGAGTGCCTTGCGAACGCGGTCGGCATGATTGGTTACCGGTGGCGGAAACACGTCGACCCACTGGCGCAGCTGCAACAAGTAGCGCAACGACCCAACCGGCTCGACCGCCGTCAACCGCAGAGGAACAATCGGCTTACCTGCATCCGCCGCGATGCTTACTTCGCGCGCGACATGCTCGGATCTGTTTGCCGCGTCAGAGATCAGCACCACCAGCGCGTGGCAACGTCCGACCGCCGCAAGTATCTGTTCCGCCCACGAACTAGCGCCGACCAAGTCGTCAGGCGCAATCCAAGTGGCGTATCCGAGTTCCTGCAACAGGTCGCGAACCGCAGCGGCGTCCGCAGCATCAGTCGAAGCGTGCGAAATGAAGACCTCTTCGTTCAAGACAGACTTCTTGCGCTTTGCCACATGCGATGTTCGCGAGAGATCGCTGTCTCGGCTGACTCGACAAAGCTCGCCCACTCGTCTTCATTCGAGCCGGTGAAGAACACATCGAGGATCGAGCTCAGCTCAACATCGGCCTGCGCGTAAGCGGACGACAGCGTTCCGAACTGCTTGGCGTGCGACCACGAGATGACGGCGGCGACAACGGCGCCGGCGACTCCGAGTCCACCGACGCGAACCGACCCAAACAAACCGAGTGCCTGCGACAAGCCGACCCCGAAACCAACGAACTCGAGCACAAGTACGACGAAGTTCCAACGACGATGCAGCCGCGCGTTCGTGAACGCCCTCGCCGAATACCACTCGCGTTGGTCCTCAATGCGACCGACGCGATACATGTTTGCGCGCTCGGCGAGCGACTGTTCACGCGCGCGCCGCATCCAGGGAGTGATCTGCGCCGCGGGAAGCTCGCGATGACGAACGACGGCTCGCGGTCGACCCGTCACGATCTCGCGCAGCAATCCCAGAAACACCTCGTCCGCCTGAGCTGCTGGCAGCTCGAGACCAGTTGGCTTACCGCCGACGGCGTAACGCCACGCGAGGCTCTTGACCGATTCGGCGGCGGCACGGCCTTCGAACCACTGCCGCTCGTACTGTTCGGACGATCGGTGCGCGCGCAGCAACAAAGCACCCACGAAGAGCACACCACCGAGCAGTTGGGGCATGTTGATGTCGCGCTTGCCGGTGTAGTTAACGAGCCCAGCGAACGCGCCAAGCACGACAAGGCCCAACTCGACCTTCGTCAGCCGCAGGTGCATCGTCTGCCCCCAGCGACTCTGGTCGTCAGCAGCCGTGAACGCGCTGGGCAGTTCGGTCTCCACGGACGAAAGTTACCAGTGACTGCGAAACCACGAGTTAGTGCGCTTGTGCTGGGCCAGACTGGAAAGTCCCCCCATGCAAGCTTCCAACGATGCCTTCGACACCCGCGTGCAACTACGCGCTTGGCAGCGCGCCGCGTTCGACAAGTTCGCGGCGAGCGAGCAGACCGACTTTCTCGCCGTCGCTACTCCCGGCGCGGGTAAAACGACCTTTGCTCTCGCGTGCGCGCGATGGGCGCTCGCACAACAACGCCGTCGACTGATCGTCGTCGCACCGACCACCCACCTGAAGACTCAGTGGGTCCGTGCCGCACACGCGATGGGGTTGCAGCTCGACCACAACTGGTCGCCGAACGATGGCATCGCGAAAGACGTTCACGGCATCGTCACCACCTACCAACAGGTGGCTATGCCCGCGACCGCCAAGAAGTTGCGCGGTGTTGCGGCCGATGCCTTCGTGATCCTCGACGAGCTCCACCATGCTGGCGATGAACGCGCTTGGGGCGATGGCGTGCGCACCGCATTCGAACTCGCAGCGCGCCGACTCTCACTCAGCGGCACGCCGTTCCGCAGCGACACAGCCAGCATCCCATTCGTGCGCTATGAGCAAACCGGTGAGGGTGGCCAAGCAGAAGCCGACTTCACCTACGGATACGCAGACGCGTTGCGCGATGGCGGTGTCGTTCGCCCGGTGTACTTCCCGCGCTTCGACGGACTGATGGAATGGAGCGCGCCTGACGGCAGCATCGTCAGCGCCAACTTCCACGACGACCTCGACCGCACCGGTTCATCGCATCGACTGCGTTCCGCGCTGAGTCTCGAGGGCGACTGGCTTGCCGTCGTCATCGGTCAGGCGCACGAACGACTGCTGAAGATCCGCGAGATCCATCCCGATGCGGGTGCGCTAGCGATCTGCATGGACCAAGAACATGCCCGTGCCATCGCTCGCTTCATTCGCTCACGATTCGGCGTCGAGGCTGAAGTCGTTGTCAGCGACGACCCGACGGCCAGTGCCAAGATCGCCGAGTTCGGTCGCAGTGATCGACCTTGGCTGGTGGCAGTCCGCATGGTCAGCGAAGGTGTCGACATTCCGCGATTGCGTGTCGGCGTGTACGCCAGCACCGTCGTCACCGAACTCTTCTTCCGGCAAGCCGTCGGACGATTGGTTCGCTGGATCAGTGGCCTGGCGAATCAGAAGGCATACGTCTATCTGCCCGACGATCCACGGCTACGCAGCCACGCGTTCCAGATCGCTGAGGCTCGTCGACACGTATTGCGACCGCCGGCAGATCGCGAAGACGAGTTCGCTCCCGAGCGACTCATGCAGGAAGCTACGAAGGAACTGGAACTGTTCTACGAACAACTCTCGTTGTTCAGCGTGCTGTCGTCGACAGCGACGGGAATGACCGTGCACGCATTCACCGAGCACGGCATCACCTACGACGATGAGCCAGAAGTGCCAGAACCCGACAACACGGTGGCAACCGGCGACGTGTTGGTGCTGCCCGAGATTCCTACCGACGCGGGCTTTCAGCTGCTCGGATCCAAGAGCGTGGCCGACCGCAAGGAAGAGCTGCGCGAACAGAACCTGGCGATCGCCCAGCGGCTCGTCGACTTCACTGGCTGGAGCCACGCCAAGGTGCAGAAAGAAATGAACAGGCTCGCCGGGATCGAATCCGTGGGCAGCGCGACCAATAGCCAACTCGAGCAGCGAGCGCGCCACGGCGAGGCCTGGCTGCGCCGCCGGTAGGCTCACACGCATGCCCGCACCTGGAGAACACCATCCGGCGTTCGAAGAGTATTGCGAGTGCATCTTCGAACTCGAAGAAGACGACGTCGCAGTTATTCAGGCCCGCATGGCAGAGCGTCTGCAGGTCAGCCGTCCCGCAGTCAGCGAGATGATCAAGCGCCTCGAGCTCGAAGGACTCATCACCACCGACGGCGCAATCCGTCTGACACCCGCAGGCCAAGGACTCGCGCAGCGCGTTGTTCGTCGCCATCGTCTGGCCGAACGCTTTCTCACCGATTTGCTGGGGCTGTCGTGGGCCGAGGCTCACCACGAGGCTGGCCGCTGGGAACACGTGATCAGTGACGCCGTTGAAGCTGCGCTCGATCGCGTTCTGGGCAACCCGACCACCTGCCCGCACGGCAATCCGATTCCGGGTTCGAGCTATTTCGCCCCTGCGATGATTCCGCTCGCCGAGGTCGCCGTCGGCAGCGCATTCACGATCACGCGCATTCCCGAAGAACTTGAGTTCACTCCCGGATTGCTCGACTTTCTCGAGGAGAGCAGCATCCTGCCTGGGCACGCGGGCGTGCTCAGTTCCACCTCACCCGACGGCACCATCACCATCGAGATCGAGGGTCGGTTTGTGGGTGTTGGCCCGTTCGCCAGCAACCGCATCTTGGTCCTCGCGTGAACGCACGACTGCCCCTCATCGCTGGCGTGCTCGCCGTCAGCCTCGCCGTCGGCTGCACTCCGACCACATATGACGAATCGGCTGCGACACCTGAGACTGCGGCGACCTCAACGACCGCGCTCGTTTCAAACGATCCCGTCGAGGTGTTGCCCGTCATGCTTGACGAAGTGGCCGGTCTCGCCCAGCGCGTCGTTGACAACGATGGCGCGGGCAGTGCCGCAACACGCATCGAGCAGATGTGGGCAGCGATCGAACCTTCCGTGCGAGACGCACGACCAGAACTGGTGAGCGGTTTCGATTTCGTCGTGCGTCGTTGCCGCGACGCCGCCGATCGCAAGCGACCCGCCGATGCCGATCGCGCATTCAAGAACATGGAAGCGCTGGTCGAGTCGTACCTCGACGTATAACTAGCAGTTGCTAGCTAGAGCATCGCCTCGGGCAGCGGCTTCGCGTGAACGATCGTCAGCCGCTGGGTGCTGCGAGTCAATGCGACGTACAACGCGCGCAAGCCTTGCTGCTCACCGGCGACGATGTCGGCGGGTTCGACGACCACGACGCCATCAAGCTCGAGGCCCTTCACGACGCTGACCGGCACGACCGTGATGCCCATCGTGAGGCCCATGCGCGTCGCCTTGCCGTGCTCGATACCCGCCTCGTCGAGCGCCGACGACACTGCCTCGAAGATCGCGTCCGGAACAACGACAGCGATGTTGCCTTCTCCGACATCGGCATCGAGGTCTTTGGTTGCGCTCACAACGGCCGTCATCAACTCGGAGGGCGCGACGTGCACGAACTCGGGATGCTCGTCGCCGAGCCGAACGCTGGTCGGCGCACGCAACGAAGGAGTTGCCGCCATCATTACGCGGTTCGCCAATTCCATGATGTTCGCTGGAATGCGATAGCCGACGCTGAGGCCGATGACCCTGGCTTCCTTCTGAGTCGGGAGGTGACGCAGAATGTCGTCCCAATCGTTCGGGGCGAGCGCTCCGGTTGCCTGCGCGATGTCGCCAACGACGGTCATGCTGCCGTTCAGTGATCTGCGCGACACCATGCGCAATTGCATCGGCGTCAGGTCTTGCACTTCGTCGATGACGATGTGTCCGAATGTGCGAATCTCGTCGGCTTCGTCGGGTTTCGTCGAACCCTTCACTGCACGCGCTCCGAGATAGCTGCGCGCTTCGTCGAGCAACGCAACATCGTGCTCGGTCCACCGCACATCGGCGACCTCTGGCAAGCGCTCGCGATACAGCGCGAGGTACTCGTTCTCCGGCAGATGGCGAGCAGCGGCCAACTTCAGTAACGCCTTGCTGCCGTACAGGTCGTGCAACAGCTGTGCTGGCGTAAGCACCGGCCACATGCGCTCGAGCGCGGCACGAACCTCGGGAAGCGCACGCACTGCTTCTTTCACCTGCGTCGGCGAAATGGAATCCTGGCGCCAGCTCTCGGCCATGGCAGTCCAGATTTCGGTTTCAACCCATCGGCGGGCGGCGTTGTGCTTGCGGAAGCGACGCTGTGCAGCCTTGACGATGCGAGCCGACTCGTCGGCACGCAACCGGACGTAACCCGTTCGGAACGGAACCACCAGGTCGTCGCGCAACCCACGCTCACGATCAGTGACCGCTTTGTCGATCACGAGGCTCATTTTCAGATCGCCCTTCACCCGCGCCGCCAGCGGCGAGTCGGGTGCATCGATTGCGTAGCGCGCCCACTGAACGTCGGGAACGAGATCGGCGAGAACCACTTGCTCGACGCCTGCCTCGCCGAGCGACGGAAGCACGCGCTCGATGTACCGCAAGAAGACGCGGTTAGGCCCGATGACCAGAACGCCTTGATCTTCGAGCGGGAATCGGAATGTGTACAGCAGATAGGCCGCACGGTGAAGCGCGACGACCGTCTTGCCGGTGCCGGGGCCGCCCTGAACCACCAACACGCCCGCCTGTGGTGAGCGAATGATTTCGTCTTGCTCACCCTGAATCGTCGCGACGATGTCGCCCAGTTGGCCGGTGCGACCGCGTTCGAGCACCGCCAGCAACGTGCTGTAGCCACGAATGCCATCGGGCCGATCGCCTGTCGTGTTACTAGTCGTGTAACTACCGGTCGCGCTCGTCGCGATTCCGTCTTCTGCGCCGATGCCTAGGTGGCCATCGCCGAACAACTCGTCTTCCAATCCGAGCAACTCTCGGCCCTGAACATGGAAGTGACGGCGACGAGCTAGACCCAACGGATCGCGCCCGGTCGCGCGATAGAACGGCTCGGCCACTGGCGCCCGCCAGTCGACCACGACAGGGTCGGAGTTTTCATCGGCGACCGCAAGGCGACCGATGTGGAAGCTCTCAACAGCATCGGGGTGCTCGGAGTCCTCAATGGGCAGGCGGTCGATGCGGCCAAAGACCAGCGCGGCATCACCAAGATCGAGCTTCGTCAGCCGATTGAACACCGCTTCGTCGAACACATCGCGCTCGTAGCGGGCCTGAAAGGTGCCGCCGAGCGTGCCCTCGTGCAGCCCCCGCATCTTCCACGCATCGACCTTGCTTTGTTCCAGGCAGCGGTATGCGAAGTCAATGAATTCCTGCTCAGCAGCCAGATCGGGGTGGTGTTGCGTCATGGATTTGGGGTGTCCACGGCCGGGGAACTTGGAAACGTGGTCTGAAAACTCTATCGGCCAACCCCGAGGCGACAACTGGTCTCAGACGGTGGTGCCGATTCCCCCATCGACAGCAATCACACTGCCGGTGACATATGAGCCCGCGCGGCTGGCAAGAAATACGGTGACTCCGGCCATATCGTCGGGTCGGCCGATGCGGCCAAGCGGCGACGACTTAGCGATCGAATCGCCGAACGCCTCGAGCGTGGCGGCCATCATTTTGCTCTCGAACGGCCCCGGTGCAACTGCATTCACTGTGATGTGCTGCGGACCGAGCTTGCGTGCGAGCGTGCGAGTCAGGTGGTGCACACTCGCCTTGCTGGCCGAGTAGCTGTACGTATCCATTGGGTTCACGTGCAGACCGTCGATTGACCCAATGTTGATAACGCGTGCAGGATCGTCGGCCGTTGCACCGGCGCGCAGGTTCAACAAGAGCCGCTGCGTGAGAAAGAACACACCCTTTACGTTTGTGTCCATCACCTTGTCCCACGCGTGCTCGTTGAAGTCGTCCAACGGCATCCCCCAAGTTGCCCCCGCGTTGTTTACAAGGATGTTGAGCGCAGGGAAGTGCTCGGTGACCTGGGCCGCCAATAGCTCGACACCTTCCATCGTGCTGACATCGGCACGGATTGCATGCACCGTGCCGAACTTTGACAGGGCGGTCTGGGCTTCGTCGAGTTCGTGTTGCTTACGAGCGCTGATCACCACGCTGGCGCCGGCATCCAGCAAACCACGGGCGATCATTGCGCCGATGCCCCGGCTGCCGCCGGTTACAACAGCCGTCTTGCCTTGCAGGGAGAACAGATCGGTCGACATGTACGAGATCCTGCTACAACGCAGGCGCCGATAGCGTGCCGGGGCGATGTGCAGCGCTCCGTTTCTCGATGCCGCGTTCGGACGCCCAAGCTCGCATACCCCTGTTTGGTTCATGCGCCAGGCGGGCCGCAGCCTTCCCGAGTACCGAGCGCTGCGCGGCGAAGGCAGCATCCTCGACGCGATCAAGCGTCCCGATCTCGCCACGGAACTGACCCTGCAACCTGTGCGGCGCTACGGCGTCGATGCTGCCGTGCTGTTCAGCGACATCGTTGTTCCGGCGCATGCCGTCGGATTTGGCATCGACGTCGCACCTGGCACCGGCCCCATGTGCACGCAACCGCTGCGCACAACAGCCGATCTCGCACGGCTCCGACCGTTCACGGCCGAGGCCGACGCTCCTTACGTCGCAGAAACCGTGCGGCAGCTGTCGGCCGCCCTGCCCGCTGACGTGCCGCTACTCGCGTTTGCAGGCGCGCCGTTCACCGTCGCCAGTTACCTGATCGAAGGCCGACCGAGCCGCACTTACGAGCACACGAAACTAATGATGCACACCGAACCGCAGCTATGGCACGCGGTGATGGAGCGCTTAGTGCAGCACGCCGTCGAGTCGATCAGCAGTCAGCTACGCAACGGTGCGCGGGCGTTCCAGTTGTTCGACTCGTGGGCAGGCGCACTCAGTGCTGCCGACTATCAAACGATGGTTCTCCCCCACTCGAACGCCGTGTTCAGCGCGTTGCGCGCAGCCTTCCCCGATGCACCAGGTATCCACTTCGGAGTCGGCTGCGACCATCTTCTGGAGCAGATGTACGCCGCCGGACCAGCTGTGCTCGGGCTCGACTGGCGCACGCCAATCGCGCAGGCGCGCACGCGCATGGGCGACGATCTCGTCGTGCAGGGCAATCTCGATCCGGCGCTCGTACTTGCGGGCACCGAAGCCGCACTCGCCGGAACGCGCGCGGTGCTGGCCGACAACGGCAATCACCCAGGACACATCTTCAATCTCGGTCACGGCGTGCAACCCGAGACAGACCCCGATGTACTCGCCGCGATCGTCGACTTGGTGCATCAGTCATGACTGCCGCGCAGCAGACGGCCGTGCTGCTGATGGCTTACGGCACTCCTCGACACGCCGACGAGATCGCCGCCTACTACACGGACATACGACGCGGACGGCCACCAACCGACGAGCAACTTGCCGATCTCACCGCTCGCTACGAAGCGATCGGCGGTCTCAGTCCTCTCGCCGCGCGAACGGAAGCGCAACGCGACGCGCTGCAGCACATGCTCGACGCCGGGGCTCCTGGTCAGTTTCATGTCGTGCTTGGGTTGAAACACGCGGCTCCGCACATAGAGACGACTATCGCTGCACTCGCTGCTGATGGTTTTCGTCGCGTCGTTGCGCTGGTCGCCGCGCCGCACTACTCGGCACTTTCGGTTGGCGAATACCTGGCGCGCGCGAGAAAGTCAGCCGAGCCCCTCGGCGTCGAAGTCGTCTGCATCGAAAGTTGGGCAACCGAAGCAGCCTTCGTGCAGTTCACCGCCGCGCAAGTACGCGCGCAACTAGCGGAGCTGCCGACGAACTGCAAGGTTGTGTTCACCGCCCACTCGCTGCCGGTGCGCGTTCTCGAGATCGAAGGCGAGCGTTATGCCATGGAGTTACGTTCCACCGCCGAGGCGGTCGCCGCGGAGGCCGGGTTGAACCATTGGAGCCAGTGGGCGACAGCGTGGCAAAGCGCCAGTCGCACGCCTGAACCTTGGCTTACGCCCGACATCCTCACCGTGATCGACGAATTGGCCGACGCCGAGAACGACGCAGACCAGCCGCGCGGCATCCTCGTTTGCGCAGCCGGTTTCGTGGCCGATCATCTAGAGGTGCTGTACGACCTGGATGTCGTCGCCGCGCAACAGGCTCGCAGTCGCGGGTTGGCGTTCGCCCGCACGGCATGCGTCAACGACGACCCAACCGTGATGGCAGCACTGGCGGCCAGAGTCATCGCGGTCGCAGGCTGACGCCATGGCGAGCGCACACCGTGTTGCGGTCGTCGGCGGTGGCATCACGGGCCTTGCCACCGCTCACGCACTGTTAGCAAGCGATGAGCCAGCTGAAGTTGTCTTGTTCGAGGCCAGTGGTCGCGTCGGCGGCAAGATTCACACCAGTCCGTTCGCCGGACACGGCGCCATCGACGAAGGGGCCGACGCGTTTCTTGCTCGATTGCCTTGGGGCACCGCCTTGGCGAAAGCCGTCGGCCTCGGCGACCACTTGGTCTCGCCGGTAACGGCAGGCGCAGCTGTTTGGTGGGACGCGCTGCACCCGATTCCCGAAGCCCTTCTGCTTGGACTACCGACTGAAGTAATCGCATTAGCTCGCTCGCGACTTCTCTCGTGGGGCGGAAAGCTGCGCGCGGCCACCGAGCCGCTGCGGCCGCGCACGTCGATCGAACCCGACTCGTTAGGCGCGTTCGTGCGCGCCCGTTTCGGTGACCAAGTTCACTTACGACTTGTCGACTCGTTGGTGGGCAGCATCTACGCGGCCGACACCGACCACTTCAGCCTCGCCGCGGTCCCGCAAATCGCTGACCTCGCTGGCTCGTCGCGCAGCGTGTTACTCGCTGGGCGCAAAGTGCGCGCCAAGGCGGCTATCAACGAAGGCCCAGTCTTTTTCGCTCCGATCGACGGAATGGGTTCGCTGGTCGCGGCCGCTGCCGCGGCTGTCACGTATGCCGGTGGCGACACGCGTGCGAACACGCCAGTCACCGAGTTGGCGCGCGACGGAAGCCGGTGGCGCGTGAACGGCGAATCGTTCGATGCCGTCGTGCTCGCCTGCCCAGCAGCGGCGACGGCGCAGCTACTCGCCAGCGCGGCGCCCGAAGCCGCGCGTGCCATCGCAAACATTCCGGCCGCCGACGTTGCGATCGTCAGCCTGGCCGTCCCACGCGCAGATTGGCCAAGCCGACTCAGTGGATTGAGTGGCTATCTAGTACCGAAGCCAAAGCAGCAACTCGTCACGGCAGTGTCGTTCGGATCGCAGAAATGGGCGCATTGGCAGATCAACGATGGCGTCGTGCTTCGGGTATCGCTTGGCCGCGATGGTCTGCCCGTTCTGCACCTCTCCGACGAGCGACTAACGACCGTCGCCATCGACGAGCTAGGACAACATCTCGGGGTGACGCTGCAGCCCTCGCACACTCGCATCTCCCGATGGCCGGCGGCGTTTCCGCAATATCGCCCCCATCACGCCGAACTGGTGGCGAAGGCGACGCAGGCACTTCCAGGCGGCCTAGCGCTCGCAGGCGCCAGCTACCACGGCATCGGGGTGCCCGCGTGTATTCGATCAGGCGAGCAAGCGGCGGCCGCAGTTTTCTCAAGCTCGCTCGGGCCGCTGCCAAACTGATCAACGTGAAACCCCGTCGGCGAAACACGGCACTTGTTGCATTGCTGCTCGCTGGTTGCAGCCAAGGGGCAGCGACCGTTAGCGACTCATCGGCAGCAGCCCCAACCAGAGCCCCGGCCACCACGGACTGGCCGACGACGACCTCGCGAGACGTGCCCGACGCACCTCCGCCATCCGCCGCACCGGACTTGCCCGTACCCGAGGCGCCACCCGACCCTCAGGCTTCTGAAGCCGTGGTCAAACTGGGGTCGATCGAGATTCCCCGACTGGATATCAACGAGACAGTTTTTGAGGGCATCACCCTCGGCACCTTCGATCGTGGTCCGGGTCATTGGCCAGGCACGGCGATGCCGGGTGCGCTCGGCAACGTGGTGATTGGCGGCCACCGCACCAGCAAGACTCGACCGTTTCGTCATCTCGAAAAGCTTGAGCCCGGCGACGATGTGATCTTGACAACGGACAAGGGCAGATTTGTTTACGTCGTGGTCCGTACCGAGATCGTGACGCCGGAGTCGCTGTGGATCGTCGATCAGACCAACGCATACACAGCAACGCTTTTCGCGTGCCATCCGGTGGGCTCGACAAAGGAGCGCATCATCGTGTTCTTAGAACTCAGCGTGTAGCAGCCGAGGAACCGGCTGCTACACGCTCTCGTTCTTAGTCGTTAAGCCTTAGTCCTTAAGCCTTAGTCCTTAAACCAACTGGCTCAGTTGAAAGCTGCCCGCCAGCGCCGCGGCAACCGTGGCCGGCTCAGCAGCAGTGCGCCGCCGATGCATCCGAACCCGACTGACATCGAGAGCATCGACTGCGATGCGACACCGCCACCGCTTCGTGGCAACGTCCCGCTCACCGTCGTTGTCGGGCGACGGACTGTTGTTGTAGTTACACACCCTCCACTGCTGGCGCAACCGACCCCGGTGGTTGTGGTAGTTCCACCGCACGACGGCGAGGTCGTGGTCGTTCCGTCACCGCAACTGACAGTGGTAGTCGTCGCCGGCTGCGTTGTAGTGGTAGTTCCACCGCACGACGGCGAGGTCGTAGTCGTTCCTTCTTCCTGGCAAACGACGGTGGTGGTAGTGGACTGCTCGGTTGTCGTCGTCGAACCCTCGGTTGTCGTCGTCGAACCCTCGGTCGTGGTCGTCGAACCCTCGGTTGTCGTCGTCGAACCCTCGGTTGTCGTCGTCGAACCCTCGACTGTCGTCGTCGTCGACGGCTCGGTTGTCGTCGTCGTGGTCTCTTCGCAGTCGGTCGGGAGTGTTAGGTCGACGGGCCACGCGTACGGACCGGCGGTGCCGCCGTTGCCCCAGGTCCCCAACGCTTGCGCCTGCAGGCGAATAGTTCCGGTTTCACCGGCCGGCCATTGGAACGAGCCCGAGAACGAGAATCCGTTGGCAAGGCTGAAGTCGCCGAACTGCTCGGAGATCGGGGAGCCGCTGCCGATGACTTCGATCCAAACGCGAACGCCGGGGTTCGTGCGGGACAAATGGTTTTCGTTTACGTCGAGAGTCGCTGGGTCGTCGCCGTACCCCGCCCAAGCGGCGGTGTTGTACGAAATGACGCCGGCGCAGTTCACGCTGGCGCTCGCCTCAGCATGGTGAGCAGCTGCCGAGCCGGAGAACGCGGGAATGATCGTCAACACGCCGAGCACAACGAGCACCGCCGAGAACACGTGCCGCACCCGTGATTTCAGGAATCCACGAACCGTCAACATTGAACCGCCTCCAATTTGTTTCCGCTTTTCAGCTCGCCACCACGTTAGGTGACAATCAGTGGTGCTGCAATACTGTGAGTGGTCAATGTTTCGGCAACAGGTACCACCGTACGTGTTGAATCCGCCACATTGGTCACCGTCCGCCACCTATCCACGCCCACCGCCGAGGGGTCACTGTATCGTCGGCGCGTCGTGTCGCTTCCTTTACCATTGCATCGACTCATCCCCAGTAGGCGAGCGCTCACGAGCGCGCTCGGCGGCTTGCTGGTCGCGGCATCGCTCCCCCCATGGGGCTTCTGGCCGCTCGCCTTCGTCGGCATCGCCGTGTACGAAACCGCTGCTCAGAAGGCGTCGAACGGCCGCGAACGGCTCGCCGGCGGCTGGTGGTTCGCGGCCGCGTGGCTGTTCCCGGGAATGGTCTGGATGTGGTTCCTAACGGTCCCCGGCTACCTGGTCGCGACCGCAATGTTCGCCCTTTTCCATGGGGTCGCGGCGTGGGCCGCACCACGCGGATCGTGGCGAGTGATCGGTCGGCCAGCCGCGCACACGCTTGCCGAGGCCTTGAGGTTCTGTTTTCCCTTCGGCGGCGTTCCATTGGCCAGCCTTCCAATTGGCCAGGCAGCAGGGCCGTTCGCGAGCGTCGGTCGCGTCGGTGGCGCGGTGCTGCTGACGTGGTTCGTGTTCCAAGTCGGGTTCGCATTGTCGGGTCCGTCGCCGGTCGTTCCCGCGATGGCACGCAAGCGCGGCGTGACCAGCAAGGGCGAATGGCACGGAGTTGCCGGACTCGCTACCGCCTTGCTCATGTGGCTCGTCGTAGCACCGCTTGCAGACGCCGGCGACAAGTCGTCGGGTGACATGCGCGTCGCGATCGTGCAGGGTGGCGGGGAGCAGGGCACGCACGCGATCGATACTTCCGCCGCCGACGTGTTGGCCCGGCACCTGGAAGCGACGGCCGAGATCGAACCGGGCACTGTTGATTTAGTTGTGTGGCCGGAGAACGTGATCGACGTCGTCGAGTTCGACGGGAGCAACGAGTTGGCGCTGGTAGTAGCCGAGGCCGAGCGCATCGGTGCGCCATTCGCTGTTGGAATCACCGAGGACAGTGCGGATGGCGACCACTTTCTGAACGCGCAGGTGATCGTCACACCTGACGGTGAGATTGTCAGCCGATACGACAAGGTTCGGCGCGTTCCATTTGGTGAGTACATGCCCTGGCGCGGGTTCCTGCAAGCGCTCGGCGCGCCGACGAACCTCGTGCCGCGCGACGCGATCGCCGGCGAGGGACCGGCGGTGCTCGAGTTGCCCGATGGCACCAAGTTGTCGACGGTTATCTCGTGGGAAGTCTTTTTCGGTGGCAGGGTCAACGAGGGCGTCGAAGCTGGCGGCGAGTTCATCATCAACCCCACCAACGGCAGCAGTTACACATGGACGGTGTTGCAAAGCCAGCAGGTCGCCGCTTCGCGACTGCGTGCGATCGAACAGCACCGGTGGGTTGTGCAGGCGTCGCCCACTGGATTCAGCGCGTTCATCTCGCCCGATGGCGACGTGTATCAACGCACCGGAGTAAGCGAACAGAGCGTCATCATTCGAACGATCGCGCTGCACGATGGACGCACTTGGTATAGCCACACCGGCAACATTCCGTGGGTCGCGCTAATGGCTTTGCTGCTCGTCGTATCGCTTTGGCGGTCGGGTGCCTTCAACCGGCCGGAACGGGAATCGGCGTCGGCGGAACTCCCCCGCTGAGCACGTTGATGGCGTTGTGCGCGGCCAGTCGCGCCATCGCGGCACGGGTCTCCATCGTCGCTGAACCGAGGTGAGGAATCAGCACCGCGTTCTCGCACTCGAGCAGTCCGGCGTGCACCTTCGGTTCTTCCTCGAACACGTCGAGACCGGCGCCCGCAATCTCGCCAGCCTTCAGTGCAGCAGCCAACGCGGCTTCATCGACGATCGGACCGCGCGCTGTGTTGATCAGAAACGCGGTGGGCTTCATCGTCGCGAGCTCGGAAGCGCCGATCAGGTGATGGGTGGTCGGGTTGTACGGGCAGTTGATGCTGACGACGTCGCTCGTCGACAACAGCTCGTCGAGGCTCATCACCTTGGCACCGAGTTCGGCTTCCAGCGCCGGGGCCACAGGTCGACGATTCGAGTAGGCGATGTTCATGCCGAACGCCTTCGCTCGGCGCGCGAGCGCGCAGCCAATATCGCCCATGCCGACGATGCCTAGCTGGCGGCCCTGAATGCCGGAACCGAGCATGTAGAACATCCCCCACTGCCACGCCGCGTTGCTACGAATGACGCGCTCGCCCTCGCCAAGACGACGAGTGGCCATCAGGATCAGCGACATCGCGATGTCGGCTGTCGCGTCGGTGAGCACCCCCGGAGTGTTGGTCGCGACCACACCGCGGGCCGCGCACGCGGCGACGTCGATGTTGTTGTATCCCACGGCAACGTTGGCAACGACCTTCAGCTGCGGGCCAGCCGCATCGAGGAACGCATCATCGACCTTGGTGGTGAGCAAGGTCACCGCCGCGTCAGCGCCCCGTACGATTTCGTGCACTTGCGCCACCGTTGGCACCTCGAGCGAAGTCCAAGCCGCAACGTCGCCCGCCTCGCTGAGCATGTCGAGGCCCTCTTCGGGGATGCGACCGGTGACGGCGATGCGGGGGCGACCCGTCATGCGGATTCGATCCAGCGACGCAACCCCGACAGTCCTTCTTCGATGTCGGCGCACGACAACCCCGAGTACGCGAACCGAACGAAGTGATCAGCTTCATCTGGCTGCGGTCGGCCGAAGTGCTTGCGCGTGCAGAACGAAACCCCGGTGTTGTGTAGCGCAGCGGTGGCGAACTCGCCTACTTCGTTGAAACCCATTCGTGCCATCACGTCGGTGACCTTCGGGAAAAGGTAAAAGGTCGACTCTGGCTTCGGGCAAACGACGCCATCGATCTTCGCCAACTCGCCCCACGCTGCGTCGCGTCGGCGATGCAGTTCGTCGAGGATCGCCTTCGGGCCGTCGGCCGGGCCGGTGATGCCAGCGACACCGGCCGCCTGCACGAAATGAGTAGTGCAACTCTCGTCGTTCGTGTTCAGCTTGGCGATGCTTTCGGCTACCGCAAGCGGCGCGATCGCCGCTCCCAAGCGCCAGCCCGTCATCGCGAACTTCTTCGAGAAGGTGTAGAGGATGACCGTGCGATTGAGCATTCCCGGCAGCGATGCAATCGACGAGCTAGTGCCCGAGTAGCGCATCTCGAAGTAGGCCTCGTCGGCCAGAACCCACAGGTCGTGCTCGATCGCGATGTCGGCGATCGCCTGCATTTCTTCGGGTGAACTCTCGCAGCCGAGCGGGTTTTGCAGGTTGTTGTAGAAGATCGCTCGCGTCTTCGGAGTAATGCTGCTGCGCAAGTGATCGAGGTCGATTGCGAAGCCGGTGTCGGTCTGTATATAGCGGTAAGGCTGACTGGTGCCGCCGTAGTACTCGATCATGCTTTCGTAGATCGGGTAGCCAGGGTTCGGGTACAGCACGCCCTCGCCGGGGTTCATCACGCTCTGCACGAACTTGCCGATGACGGGCTTGCCGCCGGGCTGCACAACAACGTTGGCGGCGGCGAACTTGAGACCGCGACGACTGCCGACGTCGTGAGCCAGCGCTTCGCGCAACGGCATGATGCCGGCGGCCGGGCAGTAGCCCGTCTTGCCTTCGGCGATGGCGACGTTCATCGCCTCGGCGATGTTGGCTGGCGTCGGCAGGTTGATGTCGCCGAGATGGAACGGGAAGACGCGGTTGCCCTTCGACGCCCACTCGGCCGCGGCCAGCGACACAGAGAAGGCCGTCTCGGTGCCTAGGTTGCCAAGTCGTTCTGCCAGCGCCATCGGGCGAAGATAGCTCACCGGTTGCCGACTTCCTCAGGTCTCGATCAGCACCGTCACTGGGCCGTCGTTGTTGATCGCGACCAGCATCTCGGTGCGGAAGCGGCCCGTTTCGACCGTCGCTCCCAATCCGCGCAGGTGATCGATCACCGCTTGCACCATTGGCTCGGCGTGCTCGGGCCGCGCGGCAGCTATCCAACTGGGGCGGCGCCCGCCGCTGGTGTCGCCGTAGAGCGTGAACTGGCTGACGACCAGCACCTGTCCACCGGCGTCGGCCAGGCTGCGGTTCATCACGCCGTCGGCATCGTCGAGGATGCGCAGGTGCCAAATCTTCTCGGCCAGCTTGTGAGCCTGCGCCAGACCGTCGTCGTGGGTAACGCCGATTAGGACGCAAAGGCCAGGGCCGATCTGGCCCACCTGCTCCACTATTCCTTCAACGGCAACGGTCACGCTGGCCGAAGTAACCCTCTGAACCAGACCACGCATGCAGCCGATGGTAGAGAATGGCTACGAACTAATAGCCAATAAGTGAAAGGACCGTCCTTCTCAGGGCTCTAAGGAGCAAGGAGAAGGACCCATGCAACATGCCCGACTCGCGCAACGACGCCCAACTGGTGTCGGCCTATCTGGCCGGCGACCGTGGCGCGCTCGCGGGTATTTACGACCGATATTCCGCTGGCCTGTACGACACGGCAGCCGCGATGTTGCGCGACCGCCACGAGGCCGCCGATCTAACTCACGACGTCTTTCTGATCGCTGTCGAGCGCCTTGCGCAATTGCGCGAGCCCGAGCGGTTGAAGCCGTGGCTCTACGCCATTCTGCGCAACGAGGTCTATCGCCGCACAAAGAAGCGCGGCCGTGCGCTGCCAACCGACTTCTCTGCGATGGGAGCACCTGAGGTGGCCGCTCCAATAGCTCCCGACGCCGAAGGCGCAGCAATCTCTGCTGCCGAGTTGGGCGAACTAGTTCGAAGCGCTGCGTGTGGCCTTGATCAACGCGACCAACTCGTGCTCGAGCTCAGCGTGCGCCAAGGTCTGCAAGGTGCCGACTTGGCCGCGGCGCTCGGCGTATCCGCCGACCAGAGCTACACGCTCGTGCACCGCATGCGCGATCGCGTGGATCGCAGCATGACCTCGCTAGTCGTCGCACGCGCTGGTCGCAAGGATTGCCCCGATCTCGCGCAAATTCTCTACGGCTGGGACGGCGAGTTCACCGTGCTTGTCCGCAAGCGCGTTGCGCGGCACATCGAGACATGCGAGACGTGCGAGCGAACAAGTCGGAAGGCTGCACCGCTGGCGCTGCTCGGCGCGTCGCCTGCGTTCGCGGCGCCACTCGCATTGCGCGATGCCGTGCTGGCCAAGGCCGGGCTGGTGGGGTCAGCGCCGTCGCAGGCATACGCGTTCGACGCTGACGGTGGCTTCCCGCGCATGCTGCGACCACTTCGATTCTCAACGCTGGTCGGTGGCGCTGCCGCTGCCATCGTGCTCGGAATAGGTGGCGGTGCAATTGTTGCTGCGAACACCGCCGACGAAACCGTCGCTCCGCTTACGAGCGCAAGCTCGACGAACATCGTCGTCGACACGTCGACTAGTACGTCGACAACTTCAACTACACCGACGACGGTTGTCAGCGGCAACATGAGCGTGTCGGCAACAGTGATCGACCTTGGCACTAGTCAGAGTTCGGCAGCACTGCGCATTCGCAACACAGGCGACGTCGCATTCGAATGGTCAGCCACCGGTGACCCTGCACCGTTCTCGCTCATTAACGATGGCGGCACACTGCAGCCTGGCGAGGATCAAACGCTGACGCTTGGCATCACGCGCACCAATCTCGCCGAAGGTGAGTACGAGCGTTCCATCACGATTGTGCCGGGCGACGGTGGCGACATTGGGCCGGTGAAGGTTCTGTTGCGCGCACGCGTCGAGCGTGCTCCGGTGTTGCTACTCGACGGGCCAGACGGCGACGTGTACACGAACTGCAAGTGGATCGACCCCAGTGTCTACGTCGAGTATCAGGATGAGTCGGCGCTGCAGTTCCCCGCAATCGTGAGCTGGCAAGGCCCAGTCGATGGCGAGAACGAGTTGGACGAGCGCTCCAGCATCGCGGTGTACGGCCCGATCGACATCGGCGATCCAAAGGCCGGCGAGTACATATACATAGTGAGCCTCGCCGACGTGCGCGGCAATGTCTCCACGGTGACGGGTTCATTCACAATCGAGCAGTGCATCGGCTGAGCTAACCCAGCGATTGCAGGATTCGGACGTTGCACTCTTGTGACGGCTACCCGCCGGTAACTGGGCGCCGATAGCGTTTAACCAATGTCTGCCGCCCGTCCGGCGGGGTCTTCCGGGCTGGCGCCCGATGCCCCGCTGAAGATCGCCTACCTCACATATCGCGGCAAACCGCATGTGGGCGGACAAGGCGTTTACACCCGCCACCTCACCAAGGCGCTCGTCGATCTCGGCCACACCGTCGAGGTGTTCGGTGGCCAGCCGTACCCCGTGCTTGACGAGCGCATCCCGCTGCACAAACTGCCAAGCCTCGATATCTGGAACGACCAGTTCCCCGGCCGCTTCCCAGGTTTCTGGGAGATCAAGTCGAAGGCCGACCTAGCCGAAGTGTTTACCCACTTCCGGGGCACGTTCGGCGAGCCGTGGTCGTTCTCGATTCGTGTTCGCGAGGCGCTGAAGAAGCGCCAACGCGAATTCGACCTGGTGCACGACAACCAATGCCTCGGCTACGGCATTCTCGACATCGAAAAGATGATTCCCACGATCGTGACCTTGCATCACCCGATCACCCGCGATCGCGCGCTCGAGATGCAGCACTCCAAGAACTGGCGCAAGCGCTTCGGGATCGGCCGTTGGTACAACTTCGTGAAGATGCAAGGCCGCGTCGCCAGTCGCATGCCGCGCGTTGTTGTCGTCAGCGAGAACAGCATCAAGGACATTCACAGCGACATGGGCGTCAGCCTCGATCGCATGAAGCTGGTACCGGTTGGTGTTGATCCGGAATTGTTCACACCCCTTCCGCACATCAACCGTCAGACCGGCCGCCTGATCACAACGGCATCCGCCGACGTTGCGCTGAAGGGCCTCAGCTATCTGCTGGAAGCGATGGCCAAGCTTCGTACCGAGCGTGACGACATTCGCCTCACGATCATCGGCAAGCCGCGCGAGGGCGCGAGCAACGACATGATCGACAAGCTCGGCTTGCGACCGCACATCGACTTCGTGTCAGGCGTTCCCGACGAGCGCATCGTCGAGTTGTACGCAGAAGCCGAGTTGGCCGTAGTCCCCAGCCTTTATGAAGGGTTCAGCCTGCCGGCGATTGAAGCGATGTCGACAGGCATCTGCTTGGTCGCTACTGATGGCGGCGCATTGCCGGAAGTGACGGGCAAGGACGGCGAGACCGTGTTGCAGTGTCCGGCGGGCAATGTCGATGCGCTAGCCGCTGCGATCCGACGTGGTCTCGACGATGCCGCGCTGCGAGCGCGTATTGGCGAAGCCGGACGTCAGCGAGTAGTCGAGCGTTGGAGTTGGAAGCACTGCGCACAACTCACCGTCGACCAATACCGCGAAGTGTTGGCCATGCCGGACAACATAGAAAAGCTGCGCAAGAACGGTCGGCTTTAGCTCGTGCTCACCATCCGCTTCGATCGCTTAGGTGTCCAGCCCGGTGACCTCGTACTCGATGCCGGCGCCGGATTTGGGCGTCACGCGTTCGAGTTGGCTCGCAGGGGCGCCAACGTGGTTGCGCTCGATTACCAGAACGAAGAGGTCACCGCAGCGCTCGGAATTTTCGCAGCGATGGTTGAAGCTGGCGAGATTCCCGAAGCGCGCTACGTCGGCGTCATGCAGGGCGACGCGACGAAGCTTCCGTTTGCAGACGACTCGTTCGATCGCGTGATCACTAGCGAGGTGCTTGAGCACATCCAGGACGATGTCGCTGCCGTTGGCGAACTTCTCCGAGTGCTGAAGCCGGGTGGCACCATCGCCGCGACCGTGCCGACGTGGTTGCCCGAGAAGGTCAACTGGATGTTGAGCGACGAATACCACGCACCGAAGGTGCCAGGTGGTCATGTGCGCATCTACACCGCCACCGAGTTGAAAGCCAAGCTGCGCAGTGCCGGAGCCAGCGTGGTTGGCAGTCATCATGCTCATGCGTTGCACTCGCCGTACTGGTGGCTGAAGTGCGCAGTCGGACCACGCAATGACAATCACCCACTGGTGAAGCGCTATCGCGAATTGCTCGAGTGGGAGATCGTCAAGCAGCCGAGGTCGATGCAGCTGATGGAGCGCGTGTTGTCCCCCGCGCTCGGTAAGAGCTACGTGGTGTACGGAGTGAAACGATGAGTCGCGTGCCGCACATCGAGGGTGTCCTCACCGCCGACGAAGTCGTCCAGACGGCCGAATCGATCGCAGCGCTGCAGTTAGACACAGGAATGATCCCGTGGTTCCCCAACGGGCACTGCGATCCATGGAATCACGTCGAAACCGCGATGGCACTCGACGTCGCCGGCCTCCACCACAGCGCTGAACGCGCATACGAGTGGCTCGTCGACATTCAGCTTCCGAACGGCAGTTGGTGGAACTACTACCTACCCGACGGCACCGTCGAGGAAGCCAAGCTCGACACCAACGTGTGCGCATACATCGCGACCGGCGTGTGGCATCACTGGTTGTGCACCTGGGATCGCGGCTTCGTCGATCACCTGTGGCCGACGCTTCAGCGCTCACTCGATTGGGTGCTCAGCATGCGCAAACCCGACGGCACCATCCTGTGGGCGCGCACGGAAGACGAGACACCGTGGGACTACGCGCTGCTCACCGGATCATCGAGCATTTCGCACGCGTTGCGATGCGGCGCTCAGATTGCGGAACTCATCAACGAGCCACGCGCCGATTGGATGGCGGCAAGCGAGCGATTAGCGGACATGGTCGCTACTCGGCCGGAAGCATTCGAGCCGAAGGAGCGATGGGCGATGGACTGGTACTACCCAGTGCTATCCGGCGCACTCACCGGCGAGGAAGCGAAGGCGCGGTTGGCCGACAGTTGGTCGACGTTTGCGATGGAGGGCAAGGGCATTCGTTGCGTGAGCGACGAACCTTGGATCACCGCCAGTGAAACCGCCGAGTGCGCAATTGCATACGCAGCGATCGGCGACATGAGCACGGCCACCGAGTTGCTCGACTGGACGCGACCGCACCGGCGCGGCGACGGCTCGTACGACACAGGCATCGTGTACCCGTCGCTTGTGCGCTTCCCCGCCGACGAGACGAGCGCATACACAGGTGCTGCCGTCATCCTCGCGGCTGACGCAATCACCGGCGGCAGTGCCGCCAGCAACGTGTTCGTACCGCGCCCCGAGGCGTGAACGACCGCATGAGCGACCGCACGACGGCCGCCTGACCCACGCACGTAACACGCTCGGTACGCTTGCGGGGTGAGCTTCCCAAACACCGCCGAACTTTCATCCCTCGCCAACGACGCGCTGCGCGCCTGCGGTGCGCAGCCGATGAGCAAAGGTCCGCACAACGTGCGCACGCCCATCACCGGTGCCTCGCTTGGCACAGTCGGCGGCACCGCGAGCGTCGTCGACGTCGTCGACCGCGCGACCGAGGCATTCGGCACCTGGCGAAATGCGCCGGGGCCGCTGCGCGGCGAATTGGTGCGTCGATTAGGTGAGCAACTGCGCCTCCACAAAGCAGACCTTGCTCGAATCGTGCAGCTGGAAGTTGGCAAGATCGAAAGCGAAGCGCTAGGCGAAGTGCAAGAGATGATCGACATTTGTGACTTTGCTGTTGGCCTAAGTCGCCAGCTGCACGGCCTGACCATCGCTAGCGAACGTCCTGGCCATCGACTGATGGAGCAGTGGCACCCGATGGGACCGACCGCGATCATCACCGCGTTCAACTTTCCGGTCGCGGTGTGGAGTTGGAACGCCGCGCTCGCGCTCGTTTGCGGCAATCCCGTGATCTGGAAGCCGAGCGAACTGACTCCGCTGACTGCTATCGCGACGCAAGCATTGTTCGAGAAGGCGGCAGCAGGTCTCGATGTGCCGGCGAACGTCAGTCAAATGGTCTTGGGCGATGGCACGGTCGGCGCCGAGCTCGTTGCATCGGAAGGCGTATCAATTGTCAGTGCAACAGGAAGCACCGCGATGGGTCGCAAAGTCGCGCCAGTCGTCGCCGCTCGGTTCGGTCGCAGCATTCTTGAACTTGGCGGTAACAACGCAGCGATCATCGCCCCAAGCGCCGACATGGAGCTCGTGGTACGAGGCGTCACCTTCTCCGCCGCCGGCACCGCCGGGCAGCGCTGTACATCGCTGCGCCGCTTGATCGTGCACAACTCGCGACTCGATGAAGTCACGACGCGACTGACGAAAGCGTTTGCCAGCCTGCCGGTTGGCAGCCCGCTCGAGGCGGGCACGCTCGTAGGCCCACTCATCACAACAAGGGCAATGGACCAGATGAATACTGCGCTCGACGCTGCGCGTGGCCAGGGTGGAACCGTCGTCGTAGGCGGCGAGCGGCACCTTGCTAAGGAAGCACCCGACGCCGCTTACATGCGTCCGGCGATCGTCGCAATGCCGAAGCAAAGCGAAATCGTGCACACCGAAACGTTCGCTCCGATCCTCTACGTGCTGGCCTACAACGAGTTCGATGAAGCCGTGCAGCTACACAACGAGGTACCGCAAGGACTGGCGAGCAGCGTGTTTACGACTGACGTGCGCGAAGCCGAGCGCTTCTGCAGCGCGGCCGGCAGCGACTGCGGAATCGCGAATGTGAACATCGGCCCCAGCGGCGCGGAAATCGGCGGGGCGTTCGGCGGCGAAAAGACAACCGGTGGCGGACGTGAAAGTGGCAGCGATTCCTGGAAGGCCTACATGCGCCGAGCGACCAACACAATCAACTACAGCAACTCGCTACCGCTCGCGCAGGGCGTGCAGTTCGGCTAGACGGCGAGCTGAACAGTCGGCGCCAGCAGCGGAACATTCGCGACGACATCGCCGAGAATCGCGACTAGCCACTGCTCGGCGAGCGTCGTCGACCCGGACTCGGACTCGCCGAAAATGAACACGCCAACCCAGACATTGTCGTCGTACCAATCCGCTTCGCAGAACGAGCTGAAACCGACGCCGATTGGATCGGCACAGAAGCGCACGATGGTGCCGCCTAGGTAAGTGCTGTCGTCGTCGAAGGTGACGATGAAGTCCGGAAGCAAACGAACCAACTCGTCCCTGTAGTCGGCCTCCGGCGGAAGTCCGGTGTACGCGCCAAGTTCTCCGCGGCCACACTGCAGATGCGGCGGTTCATTTGGTCCGCTGGGTTGATAGACGTACGTCTCGAGCGAATCATCGATCGATGCCCTGGCTGCGACTTCGGCGGGAGCCTTAGCGACCATCGCATCGAAGTCGCCGAGCGGACAAGCGGTCAGGTCGGGGCCAGTCGACGAACTGCTAGCGCCGAGCTCGAGGACGGCTTGGATGGCCGGAACCATCGCTGCCGTTTCTAGAACGTCGGCTGGCGCACCTGTCGTGGAAGGCGAGCCAATAGTCGTATCCGACGACTTGCCGTCGCCACCACAAGCGGTGAAGGCGCACGCCGCGACAGCGATGGCACCAACGACGCTGCGCAGCTTTTGCGACATGCCGTAACCCTACGCCACTCTTCGCAGAACCCGCAGACTGCCTGTGGTGCTATGCAACTCAAAGCGGCCACTCTCGATCGCAGGCCTAAAAATCAGCTCGTACGGCGGCCGCCCACCATCGGCTGGGTCGGGGAACACGTCGTGAATCGCCAATGTTCCACCGACGACAACGTGCGGCGTCCACCCTTCGTAATCCAATCTCGCTGGCTCGTCGCCGTGTCCACCGTCAATGAACAAGAACGCGAGCGGTGACGCCCAGTGAGCCGCAACCGCCGACGACCGACCAACGACCGCGAACACCACATCGTCCAGATCGGCGTGGTGGATGGTGTCGCGAAACGTCGGAAGCGTGTCCATCAGGCCAGTACGGGCATCGACAAGCGAGGCATCATGATGCTCCCACCCCGCCTGGTTCTCTTCGCTCCCACGATGATGATCGACGGCGAACAGAACCGTCTCGCAAGCACGCGCCGCACCACCCAACCACACCGTGCTGCGACCGCAGTAGGAACCAACCTCCAAGAACGCCAAGCCGGGAAGCGCATTTCCCGCCGCTACCGCGGCTGCGAAAAGCGCATCGCCTTCGTCGGCAGGCATGAAACCCTTTGCCGCCAATGCACAAGCGCGCAACCTTGCGGACAGCGACTGATCGGACACGGCCGCACGCTATCCGCCACAATGCACGTGCATGTCTGCGCTTGACGACCTCATCACCCTGCTCGATCTAGAAGCGATCGAGGTGAATCTGTTCCGCGGTGTATCGCCCGACGAGAACCGCCAGCGTGTGTTTGGTGGGCAGGTCGCAGGCCAGGCACTAGTCGCAGCTACGCGCACGGTCGATGTCCCCGGCCGACTGGTGCACTCGCTGCACGCGTACTTCCTGCGCCCCGGCGATCCGAACGCACCCATCCTGTACGAAGTCGATCGCATCCGCGACGGAAAGAGCTTCAGCACCCGACGCGTCGTGGCGGTGCAGCACGGCCGTGCAATTTTCAACCTGCAGGCCAGCTTTCACGTTGCCGAGGACGGACTCGACTACCAGATTCCGATGCCCCTCGGTGTACCGACCGCCGACAAACTTCCCGATTTCAAAACGCGAATGGAGCCGCACAAAGCGCGCATCGGTGATTGGTTCGAGCGCCCGCGTCCTATCGACGTTCGCTACGTCGATGGCGACCCGTTCAGTCGCGACGGCAGTCCGCTTTCCGGGCAACGTGTTTGGTTGCGTGCAGACGGGGTACTACCTGACGACCCGACCCTGCACGCGTGCATCGTCACATACGCAAGCGACATGACATTGCTCGACACATCACTTCTCCCCTTCGGACTCACATTGGATGCACCCGGTATGCAAATGGCAAGCCTCGATCACGCGATGTGGTTCCATCGGCCGTTCCGCGCCGACGACTGGCTGCTCTACGACCAACGACCGATCTCGATCGGCGGGGCACGCGGTCTTGCGGGCGGCAACCTCTACACAGCCGACGGTGCGCTCGCCATCAGCGTGGTGCAAGAGGGCCTAGTACGGGTCGCACAACAATGACTCACTCACGGGTACTCGCTGTCGCGGCTGCGATCTTGTTGGTCGGAGGTTGTGCTGTAACTACCGATTCGACGGGAACATCTCTCGCAACAACACCTTCGACTGTTCCAAGCCCGACCGTTCCGGTCGACACAACGACGCCAACTGAACCGACAACACCAGAAGTCACAACTCCGTTGGCTGAAGGCTCAGTTGCACTGACACCGTTCGTCGACGGTTTTGTAGCGCCAGTCGACATCGCATGGCGCAGCGGCGATCCCACGCTGTACCTCGTCGACCAGCCTGGCGTCATCTCGCCAATCAGAGATGGCGTGACCGGAGCTCCCGTGCTCGACGTCAGCGACCTGGTTTCGTTCGGTGGCGAGCAAGGCCTGCTTGGTCTGGCCTTTCACCCCACCGAGTCGCTGGCATACATCAACTACACCGATCGCTCTGGCAACACCGTCATCGACGAGTTCGTCGTTGACGCGAACGGAGTGTTCGATGAAGGCAGCCGCCGAACTGTCATCACCATCACGCAGCCATACGGAAACCACAACGGCGGCGACCTTACGTTCGGTCCCGACGGAATGCTGTACATCGGAATGGGCGATGGCGGCTCGGGTGGCGACCCCGAGCGCTACTCCCTCAACACCGGTGAACTGCTTGGCAAGATGCTGCGCATCGACCCACGCGCCATTGGCGACCAGCCGTACAGCGTGCCCGCCGACAATCCGTACGTAGGCGTCGAGGGCGCGCGACCCGAGATCTGGTCGATCGGCCTTCGGAATCCGTGGCGATTCAACTTCGACCGCGAAACCGGCGACTTGTGGATCGGCGATGTCGGCCAGGGGAACTGGGAAGAAGTCGATGTCGCGCGTGCAATCGACGGTGGCGGACGCGGCGTGAACTTCGGGTGGAGCGCGCTTGAGGGCACGCACGTGTACAACGCCGATCAATCAGCCGATGGTGCGCTGGCACCGATCTACGAGTACTCGCACGACGCCGGCGGTTGTTCAGTTAGCGGTGGCACTGTGTACCGAGGCGACGCGATCCCCTCACTGCGAGGCTGGTACGTGTTCGGCGACTACTGCGCGGGCAACGTGTGGGCACTATCGGCGACTCCTGGCGCGACAGCGAGCGTGTTGACATTCGGTAACGCGGGCAGCATCAGCGCAATCGTTGACGGTCCAGGTGGCGAGCTGTATGTACTTGCTTACGCCAGCGGCAGCGTGCTGCGCATCGTCGCAACCTGAACCAGTGACTTCACGTGCTCAGCTAACCCGCTGAAACTGAACAGTCCGACCAGCCAAGTCGACGGCCGCTAGCTTCACGCGTAGTTCGTCGCCCGGCCGCACACCGCGTGCTTCCACCTTTGCAACGACCGCAACGTCGCACAGTTGAATTCGTGTCGCATCCTCGTCGTCGTCGAGCACGACCGCTTTGAATATCTCGCCTTCACGACCGTGCATCGTGACGGCCTCCGCGAGATCGATCACCGCTCGTTCGATGCGACTAGCGACTGCCTCGGCACGATCCATCGTGTCTGGCAATTTCGGAAGTGCGGCTTGCACGGGTTCCGGCACTTCCTTACCGTTCGCCAGCGCGAGCACGGTCTGCACGACGTAACGGTCGGCCAACCGACGAAGCGGCGCGGTGACATGGGCATACGTCGCGGCCATCGCCGCATGCCACGGAGTGGTGCCAGCCGCAAAGGGCACGTAGTCGGCTCCGCCTCCGGCACGCCGCACGGCCATCGCGAACGCCGCGTCGGTCGCCTTGTTTGGGTCGAGTCGACGCGAGAACACTGCCAGCGATTCGTCGCGGCCCCATTCCAGTCCGAAGGCCTGCGCGGTGTGGCGCAGACGGCGCAACGCTCGATCATCGGGACTATCCATCACGCGGAATAGCCCGACACCGGCACGGAACATGGTGTCGGCGACGGCCAAGTTGGTCGCCAGCGACAGCGCCGCATTCTTCTCTTCGCTCGCTAACCGCGGACGGAACTCCAACCGATAGCCACCATCGCGACGCTCGACGGCCTGCTCGGGCGGCGATAACGCGCCCGCACCACGCGCGTTGGCAGCTGCCGTGACACGACGTGCGAACTCATCGAAATCATCGGGTAACTCGTCCGACTTGACGGTGTCGTAGGCGAGCTTGGCGCGGCTGTGCACGAGAGCGCGCTCGGCCCCCTCAAGTGTCGGCAGCCCTGCCGGTGACAAGCGAACATGGAAAACGACGGCCGGCCGAGGACCATCGGGCAACAAACTGGCCGAGCCTTCTGCAAGAACGGGCGGATACAACCCGGCTTTGCCATCGGGCAGGTAAAGCGTCGTGCCACGCCGCCACGCTTCGGCGTCGAGCACATCGCCGTCGTGCACGAACCACGCCACATCCGCGATCGCGTAGTGCAGCAGCAGGTCATCGCCGATCCGGTCGATCGTGAAAGCCTGATCGAGATCGGTGCTTGGCGCCGGATCGAGTGTGATGAACGGCCAATCGGTGCGATCGACATGCTCGGTCGGTTTGCGTTGCGCAGCAGCTTCGGCGGCCGCGAGCACCTCCGGCGCGAACGCGCCGGGAACGTCGTATTGCTTGCGGATTGCCGCCAGGCCAGTGTCGAGTGCGTGTGTTTGATCGACGATCGACCGCATCAGCGGCGGGCGCCCATGAACATCGTCTTGAGTGCGTCGTAATGCTCGATGCAGTGGCCAGCACCCATCACGACGGCTTCCAGTGGCATGTTCGACATACGCACCGGCACGTTCGTTTCCTTTTCAATCCGCTGCGGAAGACCACGCAATAGCCCACCACCACCGACCAGGTACATGCCGCGCACAAGAAAGTCCTGTGCCAATTCCGGCGGCGCCTTGGCAAGGCAGCGCTTCACAGAGTCGATGATGCTGCTCAGCGTGTCGTCGATCGCGAAGCGCACTTCTTCTGGCGTCAGCACGACGGTGCGCGGCAGGCCAGTCATCAGGTCGCGGCCGCGCACTTCGGCTTGGCTCTCGTCCTCAGTCTCGGCAGCGGAACCGATAGCAACCTTTACCTCTTCAGCGGTGCGCTCACCGATGGCAATGCCGTGCTCGCGGCGAACGTAGGCCTGAATCGCGGCGTCGATGTCGAAGCTGCCGACGCGCACGGCTTCCAGCGCGACGATGCCGCCGAGACTGATCACAGCTGATTCGCTAGTGCCACCGCCGATATCGATGACCATGTTGCCGATTGGTTCGTCGATGGGAAGGTCGGCGCCGATCGCAGCGGCCATCGGCTGCTCGATCAATTGCGCATCGGCCGCACCGGCACGGCGAGCTGCGTCGGTCACCGCACGACGTTCTACCTCGGTGATCGCCGACGGCACACAGATGACGACCTTGGGTCGAGCGAAGCGGCTGACACCGACGCGCTGCAAGAGAAGACGAATCATGCGTTCAGTGATCTCGAAGTCAGTGATGGCTCCACCGCGCAACGGTCGAACGGCGACGATGTAGCCCGGAGTGCGACCAATCATCTGCCACGCTTCGCGGCCAGTGGCCAATACCTCGCCGGTCTGCCGGTTGACGGCGATCACGGAGGGCTCGTTCAGCACGATGCCGCGGCCCTTCATGTAAACCAGCGTGTTCGCAGTTCCTAGATCGATTGCGAGGTCGCGCGCCATCGCTAGTTATCCGTGTCGTCGCGCCGCGGCGGCCTACGGCGCTCATTTACCTCGCGCACGCCCCGCCGCGATTCCGAAGAGAGTGCATCGATGTGCTTTCGGTAGCTCGTCATCCCCGAATCGGGCTTTCGACCGCGCAAGAGCCAGGTAGCGACAACCATGATCACGACCGCGGCGACGTAAACCCAGATCACGGCCGAGCACCGCCAGCGCGAACAGTCGCCACGGATGACGGCTTGACCACTGCATGTGCAGCGGTGCCCCAATCAGCACCGTCGGCCCACGTTTCGTGCTTCCAGATTGGCGCGCTGGCCTTCACGGCATCAATCGCGAATCGGGCTGCTTCAAACGCCTCCGGCCGATGTGGCGCGCTGACCGCGGCCACCACAGAACTCTCCATCAGCGACACAACGCCAACGCGATGCAACAGCGCGACGCGACCGGTGTGCGGCCAGCGACCCCTCAACTCGGATTCGATCGCGGCGAACGCGGGAACTGTCTGGCTTTCGTATGCCTCGTAGAGAAGGTGAGTCACGTCTGCTCGTAGGTTGCCGTCGTCGTCGACGGCGTGATCGCGCACGATGCCACTAAACAACACAACGGCGCCGCATTCCGGCTGCAAACACCACTCGTAAACGTCCGCGATCGGCAGCGCAAGGTCGGTGATTGCCAACCAGGAAGTGCCTGTTGCGGGAGGATGCACAACAGCGCATGGTAGCCGTGATACGGGCCGCAGCCACCGGGACCAGGCTGGCGCGACGCCACTCACGTGATGATGCTTACTAACCTGTCCCGTTCGTGGAAGCCGGGGAACTCAACGACGACGACCCGCGCCACGCGCCGCTACCCGCTCACGAGCGCGGCTGGCGCCACCCCAGTGAATTGGGCAACGAGGCGTGGCTGATGTCCGAGCAGCCGATCATGCTGGGCCGTGGGCTCACCGCGACCACCGGCGCCATCGTCGTCATGATCGCACTCGCCGTGTTATGGACCATGGTGCCCACGCAAGCCGGACGAACAGCGGTGGTCAGTGTGCGTTCGACCCTCGCGACCAGCTCAGTAGTAGTGAACGACTCGCTTCGCTTGCCCACCGACACGTCTGATTCGAGCGCCATCGCGGCTAGCACGGTGCCGCCCGCCACCGTCGTGCCGACCACGCTCTCTTCGTCGCAACCGATGCCGACGTACAACCTGCAGAAGACCAAGACTCTCGAAGGTGGTGCGGTGGCTGTTGCCGTCAGTGGAAGCAGCCTGATCATCACAACCGCGTTTGCCGTCGAGTCCGACAACACGGTGCAGCTGTTGCTCGACGATGGCAGCACAGAAATGGCAGAGGTGCTGTTCGTAGATCAAGCCAGCGGGCTAGCTGTCTTGGCGACGCAGTCGCTGCCAGAAGATTTGGCCTTCAAGGTGGCCGAGATCGAACCCGGTGACGAGTTGACTCTCATTGGCGACACGACGCACTCGTTCACTGTCGGCGCGGATGGCATCGTCACGCAAGAGTCCACGTACGACGACTCAGTCCGCGAAGGAACGCCGGTGATGAACCAACACGGCGACCTCGTTGGATTGTGTTCCAACTCGAAGGCCGAACACTTCGTGGCGCTCGGCGACCTTGCGCTGCTGCATCGCTCGCTCGCTGGCTGGTCGGGCAAGATCTGGATGGGCATTGTGTTCGACACAGACGCTGATGATCAGATTCTGATCGAGTCAGTCGATCCTGATGGACCGGCGGCAACGGCCGGCCTGCGCGCAGGCGACATCATCCTTGCGATCAACAGCGCACCCGTTGCCGACAACGCGACCTTTGTCGAAGCCCTCGCCGGTCTCATGCCTGGCGACAGCGTTCAACTCACCGTTCGCAACTCGTACGGTGAACAGGTGGACGTCGTCCTGCAACTTGCCAGCCTCGAGTCTGCTGGCTGAGCCGATTCGCTAGCGAACGCGACGTCGCCGTGCCCGACGGATGGCGCGCACAACGAGCATCAAGCCGGCGAGCGCTGCGATCGACGTTCCAGCCAGCGTGATCTCTTGCCGACGCTTGGGCGAGACCATCGTCCACCACTTACCTTCGGTGCCTTCGACAAATGCTTGCTCGTTGGTGACATTCGGCTGCCAGCCCGCGGCCTTCAAGCGATCGTTCGCGATCAGCCACGGTGAACGGGTGTAACTGCGCAGCCCGGGTGGAATCGGACCACGCTGAAACTGCCAACGAAGTTTGTTTACAACTTCGCTCACGCGGTCGGGCAACTTCACTCGCGGCACTGCACCAGCGAGTGCACGCACGCGTTCGCCGGCAATCCATCCGTCGGGGGCAACGTTGAAGACGCCATCGAGTTGCTGCTCAGCGGCGAGCAACACCGCAGCGGCAAGATCGTCGAGATGCAAGAACTGCGCGGGTGGATCGGCCGTGCCGAAGCGTTGGCCCATGCCCGCAGCCAGCGCTGCAGCCAAGCGACTGGTGTCGTCGGCGGCCATCCCGATTGCGGGGCGCAGCACGGTGACGGTGCGGCCATCGAGTTCGCGGCGCCACTCGTCGACCAATTGTTCGGCCGCGCCGAGTTGACGCGCGAATGCAAACTCGACATCGGGACGCAAAAGCGCGTCTTCCGTCAACGGCACGGGGTTGTTTTCCCACGCGCCATACACCATCGCGGATGAGACCAACACAACGTGGCGAATGTCGACGCCGTCACGGAGTGCAGCCGAAAGACCGCCAAGCGCTCCTTGCTCGGGCACCGCGTTGTCCTCTGCAAGCCAAACCAAGACCTCGCTCGCGCCCGATTCAGCGGCGAACACGGTTTCGCTGGCAGCCAGCAGACGGCGCACCCGCGAACCAAGACCACCGCTGCCATTTCCTACCCACACCGCAGTCTTGGTGGCACTCGCGACACTCATCGCGGTTGACGCTAGCGGTTCACGGAATGTGTTCATAAGCTGCGCGCATGGAAGACGACGCGTCGTCGGCAGAGTTCGGCGACAACCCGTTCGCGAACTTGCCGATGTTCGGTGATCTGGCGAAGGCGCTGGCCGGTCAAGGTCCATTGAACTGGGACGCTGCTCGCCAGTTCGCCGCGCTGTCAGCGAACTCGGGCGATCCGAAAGCCGTTCAAGGACAGATCACTGAAGGCAATGTCGACCCGACTGTCCGAATCGCACTCGGCGACCTAGCGCGCATCGTCGAACTGCACGTGCACGATCTCACCGGCCTCGACACCGTGTTCCCGGAGGTCACGCCGGTTACTCGTGGCGTGTGGGCGCAACGAACGCTCGACGCGTATCGACCGCTGTTCACCGAACTGGCCACCTCGCTCGGGCGCCGTCAGCCCACCGACGCGGGAGACGACGAGGCCGACCCGATGATGGCGATGATGGCCAACCTCAGTCAGATGATGGCGCCAGCGATGATGGGAATGGCCGTCGGGTCGATGGTAGGCCGCATGGCGGCGCGTACGTTCGGGCAGTACGACCTGCCGATTCCGCGCAACGACCGCGCGTTGTTGCTAGTTCCCGCGAACATCGATCAATTCGCCAACGACTGGAGCCTGCCCGTCGACGAGATGCGGTTGTGGACTCTCGCGCAGGAGATGATCGGCCACACCCTGTTCGGGTTCGAGCGACTGAGCGAACAACTGAGTGCACTCGTACGCCGGCACGTCGGAGCATTTCGCCCCGATGCGTCCGCTGTTGCCGAGCACCTTGGTTCGCTCGATACTGGCGACGGCGACCCAATGGCCGCGATGCAGCAAATGCTCTCCGACCCCGCGTTGTTGCTCGGCGCGGTGCAATCGCCAGAGCAGCTCGCGTTGGCACCGCAACTCGATGCCGCGATCGCAGCAGTCGTTGGCTCGGTCGACTACCTAGTCGATGCCGTGTCGGCTCGCGTTGTCGGCGGCGACGCACTCCGTATCGCCGAAGCGGTGCGCCGCCGCCGATTCGACACCTCGCCCGACGACTTGTTTGTCGCGCGGCTGCTGGGTCTACAACTCACGCAAGAACAGGTGCAGCGCGGCAAGACGTTCACGGCCGGTGTTGTAGATCGCGTGGGCGAGCACGGTTTAGTGAAGTTCTTCTCGGGCGAACAACCGCTACCCACGCCTGCGGAACTCGATGCTCCAGGTTTGTGGATCGCGCGTCTAGAACTCTGACACGCGGCTGAGGCGGTCTTCGAGTAGGCGCAGTACCCACGGCGCGTCGACTCCAACGCAAACGTTTACCAGCGGACGGTTGCGCCAAGCGGGTGGCGCGGCGTCGTCGGTATCGCCCATGTTCGGCCACGTCTTGCCACGACTGAAGCTCTCGGTCTCGACGCGCACCGACCACTGTTCTGTTTCAAACGCATCGGGGTCGAGTAGATAGGCGACTGCGGATGGATCGTGCACGAAGATTCCGTCGACATGATTTCGCGTTTCAAAGAAGTTCCGATAGAGCGGGAGCGCACCACCAAGCAGTGCCGCCATCGGCGTGTCGACCGCGCTGATGCGATCGATCGCTGCGCCCGACAGGTTCACCTTGTGGGTGACATCGAGCCCGACCATCGTCACTTTCCAGCTCGCACCGAACACCAAGTCTGCTGCTTCAGGATCGTTGTTGATGTTCGCCTCTGCCACCGGTGTTGCGTTACCGGGCACCAAGGCGTTACCGCCCATCACCACTACCTCGGCGACCAGGTCGACGATGTCGGGGTGTTGCTGCAACAACAAACCGAGATTCGTGAGCGGACCAACGGCAAGCAACGTGATGGCACCAGGTGAGGCCGCAGCCATCGAGTACAGAAACTCGTGAGCGGGCACATCGAGTGGCGGACGGCTCGGCTGGGCGATAGTTGCATCACCAAGACCGTTGTGACCATGCACCCACGGAACCGGGCCAACGTATTGCCCCGTGAGCGAGTTATCTGCGCCTGCCGCCACGGGAATGTCGTCGCGCCCGGCAGCGTCGAGCAACACGCGCGCGTTGCGAGTGGTATTGACGGTCGCCGCGTTGCCGAAGATGGTCGTTAGACCGACGACGTCCAGTTCCGGCGAGGCGAGCGCCATGAAGATGGCCATCGCGTCGTCGACACCGGGGTCGGTGTCGATGATCACCTTGCGAGTCAGGGGTTACGCCCCATGAACGCGAGCAACTTCGTCTGCTCGTCGGCCGAGTCGGGAACTGCGACGCGCGGACCAAAGTGACCCGAGCTACGCAGAATTTCGTCGAACGGTTGCACACCCTCGTACATGCGATGCACTTCGTCGGCGTCGAGCGTCTCGTCCAGTCCCGCTGCGCGGGCGAGGTCCCATGTGTGAATAAGTACGTCGCCGGTGACGATCATGCCGATTGATTGCTCGACACTCATCTTGCCGGCGCGACCGTCGAACTCGAATCCTGCAACGGCCGGATCGGCGAGTGCAGCAAGGATCGCGTCGCGCACCGCGGCCCACGCTGCAGCAGGATCATCGTCGACCGACGGTCCGGCCGGAAACGTGAGGTTGGCGTTTGACGTATAGAACCCTGGAACCCATTCGACTAGGTGGCGCACGATGTCGCGAGCCGTCCAGCCCTCGCACGGCGATGGATTGCTCCACGCGTGGGCTGGAACAGCGTTGACACACTGCGTGAACCGCGCAGCCGCGGCCGCAAAGCGATCAGCTGTGTCGGTCACGGCTTCTTTTCAGCCGTTCCGAGTGGCGCGGTCTCGTGGTGGTAGCCCTCGACGTCGATCTTCGGTAGCAACTTGTCGATCCACTTCGGAATCCACCAGTTGCGATTACCCAACAGCTCCATGGTGGCTGGCACCAAGAACATGCGGACGATCGTCGCGTCGATCGCAACCGCGATCGCGAGGCCGAGGCCAAAGAGCTTCAACGACCGATCATCGCCAAGCGCGAATGCACTGAACACGCACACCATGATCAATGCGGCCGCAGTGATGACGCGTGCAGTTACGGCGAGACCGTCGGCAACTGCCACTCCATTGTCGCCTGTGCGGTCGTATTCCTCTTTAATGCGCGAGAGCAGGAACACCTCGTAGTCCATCGAAAGACCGAACACGATCGCGAACAACATCATTGGCGCCCATGCTTCGATCGGACCGGCCTTGTCGACACCGATCAGCTCCATCGCCCAACCCCATTGGAAGATCGCAACAATCACGCCGTACGCAGCGCCGATCGAAAGCAGGTTCATCACCACAGCCTTCAACGGCACGAGCAAGCTGCGGAACACGGCCATCAACAGCAGGAAGCTCAGGATGAGCACCGCACCGATCAACAGCGGAAGTCGGCCCGCGATATAGGACGCGAAGTCCATGTTTGCGGCAGTTTGCCCGCCCACGAGCGCGTCGACACCAGTCGCGGGTATGACCTCATCGCGCAGGCGCTCGACGAGTTCTTCTGTCTCGACATCTTGAGGAGCACCTTCCGGGATGACGGTCACGAGCGCGAGGCCCGGTTTGATCGGATCCGGAGGCGAGAAGGCCGCGACAACACCCTCCGTGCCGCGCAACAGCTCAACGAATTCCTGTCGTGCATCGTTGTCATCGGCCGCGTCGCCTTCAACGGTGATCACCAACGGTCCGTTCGAGCCAGCGCCAAAGCCGTCGGCGAGCAGGTCGTACGCCTTTCGCACCGTCTGATCTTTCGGGGCATTGCCGAGATCGCCGAAGCCGAGTCGGATCGAAAACAGCGGCAGCGTGAGGACGACCAGCACTGCGGCGGCGCCGAGCAGCACTGGCCACGGACGACGTTGCACAATGCGGCTCCATCGGAACCACAGGCTTTGCTCGCGTGGCTTCTCTGCGCGATGTGGAATTGGTTTGCGCAACGGCTTGACGAAAATGCTCAACAACAAAACGATCACAGCGATTGCGAGACCGCCGAGAAGAACCCCTACGTTCTCCGTGAAGATGGCGCCGAGCCCAGTGAGGACCAGCGCACTCAGTGCGATCAACGCCGCCCGCGATGTGTTGTCGATGCGGTTGCCGGTCATCGCCAGCAGGGCAGGCAGCAAGGTGATCGACGCGATCATCATCACGAACACGCCCACAGTTGCACCGGTTGCAAGCCCCTGAACGAAGGGCAGACCCATGAGGTAAAGGCCCAGCAGCGAGATCATCACGGTGATGCCGGCGAAAACCACCGACCGACCGCTGGTATCAACGGCTTCGACCACCGACTCTTCGACGGAGAGCCCGTCATGTAGCGCTGCTCGATACCGCGTCACGATGAAGAGGGCGTAGTCGATGCCGACGCCGAGCCCGATCATCGCCACCATCTGGCTCGTGAAGTCGGGCATTTCCTGCAGACGGCTGAGTAGGCCAACGATGGCCGTGCCCGTCCCGAGGCCAACGAGCGCAGTGCCGATCGGCAGGCCCATCGCGATGATTGAGCCGAAAGCGAGCACCAGAATGATGACTGCGGCGATGATGCCCAGCGCTTCAGAAGCAGGGAATTCGAATTCGCCGAACAGGAACCCGCCGTACTCGACCTGCAACGGACTGCCGTCGGCGAGAGTCGACGGAACGGCTTCACCGAATTCTTGAATCTCCTCGGCGAGGTCCAGGAATTCCGCTTGCGATCGCTCGGTGACCTTCAGTCGCGCGACACCAACGGTGCCGTCCTCACTGATCTCGGGTGTCGGCGAATCGAACGGGCTGGTGACCTGCACGCCCTCAAGTGCGTCGACCTTCTCAAACAACGCGGACAACGACTGCACGATCTCGTCGTTGTTCACACCGTTGGGCGCGTAGAACACGATCTCCGCGTCGAAACCAGCGGCCTCGTCGCTGACGCTTCGCAGTTGGTCGAAGACATCGCGCGCTTCGCCGTTTGGCAGCTCGAACTCGGTGTGGAAGTCGGAGCCGACCGCGCCTGCTGCGGCATTCAACACAAAGAGCAACGGGACCCAGATTCCGAACACGACGACCTTGCGGCGCCGAACGCACCACCTGCCTAAGCGCGCGAGCCAGTGCGGTTTACGGGTTGATTCCGGGGTGATCGACGTGGTCACGTCGGTCCTTTCTGTCGGGGAGTTACCTCGATGAGCGGTTCGCAAAATGTATACGCAATCTGCCACAATCGACGTTGTGACAGCGGTCGAAATTGTCGGCCTCACCAAGACGTACCGAAGGAAGTCGGCCGGGAAGTTGACCACCACGACGGCCGTCGACGGTCTCGAACTTCGCATCGAGCTTGGCGAAATCTTCGCGCTGCTCGGTCCCAATGGCGCCGGCAAGAGCACGACGATCGAGATTCTTGAGGGCTACCGGAATCGCGACAGCGGCGAGGTGACGGTGCTGGGCGTCGACCCGCAGCAAGGCGACGCGGCCTGGCGTTCACGCATCGGGATCGTGTTGCAGTCAACGAAGGATCTCACCGAGCTCACGGTTGTCGAGTCGCTCAACACTTTCGCGGCGCTGTATCCACGATCACGGCCAATCGACGAGGTGCTGGAGCTTGTGGGACTCAGCGAGCACGCCGATCAGCGCGGTAACCAGCTTTCGGGCGGCCTCCGCCGCCGACTAGATGTTGGCCTTGGCATTCTTGGCCGCCCTGAACTTCTGTTCCTCGACGAACCCACAACCGGTTTCGACCCAGAAGCGCGTCGTCACTTCTGGTCGATGATCGAGGGACTGCGCACCGAAGGCACGACCATCCTGCTGACGACGCATTATCTCGACGAGGCCGAGGCGCTCGCCGATCGCGTCGGCGTCATCAATCACGGAAAGTTGATCGCGCTAGACACGCCGCTCGGCCTTGGCGGTCGCGGCAAGGCGTTGGCGACCGTCAGCTACCGCAACGCCAGTGGTCAAATCGTCGAGATCGAGACCGCCACGCCGACGCAGGTGGTGCGCGACCTTGCCGCCGCCAACGCAGGTGAGTTGCCGGAACTGAAGATCACGCGACCGAGCCTGGAAGACACGTACCTCGAGATGATCGGCCGCGAAAGTGAGTGAGCGGCGCGTGAGCTACCTCGCGATTTGTGGGTTGCGTGTACGCGCAGAATTGAAGACGTTCTTCCGCCAGCGCGAGGCAGTGGTGTTCACGATGGCCTTTCCACTGATCTTGCTCGTGTTGTTCGGCTCGATCTTCGGCAGCCAGGACGAGATCGTTGCGGGGACGCCGTTCGTGAACTACTTCGTCGCAGGCATGCTCGGCGCCAGCCTGATGACATCGAGTTTTCAAAACTTGGCGATCACGATCGCGATGGAACGCGATGCCGGGCTGTTGAAGCGCTTGCGCGGAACGCCGATGCCGAAGAGTGCGTTCTTCGTCGGCAAGATCGGCGAAGTGATGGTGGTGTCACTGTGCTCGCTTTCGCTGATGTTGGCGTGCGGCGTGTTGTTCTTCGACCTCGAGTTACCGGTCGATGCCAAGCACTGGGCCGTCTTCGCCATGATCTACATCCTCGGCATCACCGCATGCACGATGTGCGGCATTGCGTTCTCGTCTATTCCGAAGGACGGTCAAGCGGCGCCGGCGATGGTGTCGCCGATCGCGATCATCCTTCAGTTCATTTCTGGCGTGTTCTTTGTTTACAGCGACATCCCAACCTGGCTGCAGAGAGTCGGTGCCATCTTCCCGTTGAAGTGGATGTGCCAGGGCTTGCGCTACGCGTTCCTGCCTGACGGAGCCAAGACACGCGAGGTGACTGGTGACTGGGAACTCGACCGCGTGGCACTGGTGCTCAGCATCTGGATTGTCGTCGGACTGATCTGGTGCCTGCGTTCGTTCCGTTGGCGCAACCGCTCAGACGGCTAACCCGCGTCGAGGACGGCGACGAGTTTCGGTGGCGCGATGACGCGATAGGCGTCCTTGCAGACGGCCGCAACTTCCTGCCAGTCGACTTTGCCATCGAGTCGGACACCGATCCAGCCACGCCCGCCAACGTAAGGCGGCCGGAAGAATCGCTTCGGCTCGGTCTCGATCAATTCCTCCTGGGCACCAACCGGCGCCGCGCACCACAGGTGAGGGAAGTCATGATCGTGATGACCGTTGGCCCATAGCTGCACGAATTGCTTCTTGACGAAGAACGCCGGCGAACCGTGGCTCAGCTTTTCGGTCGCTTCGGGCAACGCCATACAGATTGCGCGCACGCGCTCTTCGATCGACTTGACGGCCATCAACGCAACGGTACTGCCGCTTGCCTTACACAGTGATGACGATCTTTCCCTTCGCGTGGCCCTCACCTAGGTAGCGCATGGCGTCGGCGGTCTCGCTGAGCTGATAGGTGCGATCGATCACCGGCGTCACTTTCCCAGTCGCCATCAACTCGGCGAGGACCGCAAGATCGGCCTTCTCGAACTTGGCGACGAAGAAGGCGACCTTGCGTCGGCTGCCGATGGACGCGAAGCGCAGGCGCATGAGGTGACTGACCGGACCAAGCAGACGGGTGCCCTTGGGAGCTCCGACCAACACAAGCTTGCCCTTCGGGGTCAGCACACGCCTGCATGCAGACCACCCTTTACTGCCGGCCACGTCGAAGAGAAGGTCGTATCGTTGCTCGCCCCGCGTGAAGTCGTCGACCGTGTAGTCGATCACGTGATCCGCGCCTAGCGAGCGAACAATCTCGACATTGCGCGTGCTGCACACAGCCGTGACCTCAGCGCCCAACCACTTCGCGATCTGGACGGCGAAAGTGCCGACGCCTCCGGACGCGCCGTTGATCAGAACTTTCTCGCCGGCTAGCACCTTCCCTTTGTCGCGAAGGCCCTGCAACGCGGTCAGAGCAGCAACGCCAACCGATGCCGCGTGCTCGGGGCTTACGTTCGCGGGTCGTGGCACGATTGCGCGCTCCTCGCGTACCACGACGTACTCGGCGAAGGCACCGTCGCGACCGCCGAACACTTCTTCGCCGATCTGGAACTGCGTGACGTCTTTGCCGATCGCCTCGACTGTTCCAGCGAAGTCGACGCCCATTGTTCTGGCCTTCGGCTTGCGCATACCCATCGTCGGCCGCGCGATCAGTGGTGTACCTGTCATCCCATACCAGTCGGCAGGATTGACCGATGACGCGCGAACGCGTACCAGCACGGCATCGTCGGTGAGTGGTGGTTGCTCGATCTCTTCGAACGAAAGAACATCGGGTGAGCCGAACTTGGTACGGACGATTGCCTTCATGACATGTCTCCTTGCTTTACGACGGTGATGACCAGGTTTCCGGTCTTCTGCCCCGTCTCGACGAACTTGGTGGCTTCCACGATTTGCTCGAGCGGGCGCTCGCTGTCGATGACGGCGCGGTACTTTCCTGCGTCGATCAGAGCCTTGAGGACATCGATCTCGTCCGGCGCGTATTTCGGTATCGGCATCGTCACTCGCCTACCGCCAAGTCGGTGAGTAAGACGAGTCAAAAGCGCCAGCGGCGGAACGTGCCACATGAAACCCAGATCAGTCTCGATGTACGTGCCACCGCGAACGATCGCGCGCCGGCAGCGACGAAACGAGTTCTTGCCAACGGCATCCAAGACGACGTCGTAACGCTGGCCAGTCCGAGTGAAATCGTCTTTCGTGTAGTCGATGACTTCGTCGGCCCCGAGTGACTTGACCAGATCGACATGCTTGGTGTCACAGACGGCGGTGACGTGCGCACCCGTGTTCCGCGCCAGCTGCACTGCCGCGGTACCGATCGCTCCAGACGCTCCATAGATAAGGATCGTGCGGCCCGGCCGAAGATCGGCCGCCGTCAGACATGTCCCTCCGATGACAAAGCCGTCGCACACCGCTGCTGCCTCTTGAAACGACATGGCCTTCGGCTTGTGCGCGATCAGGCGATTGGCGCGCATGCACACGTACTCGGCGTGCGCGCCGAATCCGCACGCACCGAAGACTTGATCGCCGACGACGAAATTGTCGACCGACGAGCCGACCGCTGCAATCTCACCAGCAAACTCGCTGCCGAGGATCTTTCTCCTTGGCCGTCGGACGCCGGTAAAGAAGCGTGAGAAGAATGGGACGCCACCACGCCAACCGCAGTCAGATCGGTTAACCGTCGTTGCATGAATCTTGATCAGCACTTCGTCGTCTTTCGGAACGGGTTGCTCGACTTCTTCAAGTCGAAGTACCTCCGGTGATCCGTACCTGTCGTGCACAACCGCTCTCATTGTCTTCATTTCCTTTCGGTCGCTTTCACGCGATGGATAGGGCCACCGTTCTTCCACGCTCGCCCGGCGCGATATAGCTCGGCGGGTCGACCACCCGATGGGCCGGGCTGCGTCCGGCGTCCGGTTGGGATAACCCAGCCGTCCTCTGCGACAACGCTGCGCCGAAAGTTGGCTGCATCTAGCTCGATGCCCCAAGTGGCCTCGTAGACCGCGCGTAGTTCCGCCAGCGTGAACGTCGGGCCAACGAACGCCGTTGCGATTCCGGTGACTTCCAGTTCGACGCGCACACGGTCGACAGCATCGCGAACGATCTGTAGGTGATCGAAGGCCAACTCGACCTTCCCACGCAGCACGTCGGCCACGGGAACTAGCAACGCGTCTGCTGCATCGGTGCCAGCTGCGATGGCGCCGACTTCGCGCAGCACTGCCAGGTACGCGACGGTCACAACGTTCATACGCGGATCACGCTTGGGGTCGCCGTACGCACCGAACTGGGTAAGCAGTGTCGGCACGTCGACGCCGGTCTCTTCGGCGAGTTCGCGCCTCGCCGCCTCGTGCAACGTTTCGTTGGGGCGCTTGAAGCCGCCGGGAATTGCCCACATTCCCTTGAAGGGAGCCTCGCCGCGACGCACCAACAACATGTGCAGTGCCCCAGCCGCCATCGTGAGGATCACAACGTCGACAGTTACAGCGAACGCCGGAAACTGCGATGGGTCATACCCCTCTGGCGCCTGCGAGTTATCAGATTTAGTCACCACGACTCTTACCCTACCACGGTTCAAGTCGAATCGACAACAACTCTTCCCAAGGTTTTTAGCCGGGAGTATTCTGAAGGAAGTTCCAGACAACAGGGGGATCACCGACACAGGGGGAAAACAAATGAAGAGAAGGGCTTTGCTCATTCCAATCTTGTCGTTCGCATTACTAGTCAGTTGCGGCGACGATAAGAAGAGCGACTCCACTACGGCGGATACGGCCGCCGACACCAGCGCTGACACGACAACGGCTGACAGCACAGCCGATACAACTGCTGACACGACCGCTGATCCGACGACGACAGTCGTTGACCCGGCCGCAGCACGCATCGCGACTGCCGAGGAGATCGCCGGCACTTACACGGGTGAATGGACCAACACCACCTTCGGTTCGACCGGCACCATCAACGCAACCTTCACGGTCGATGCCATCACTGCGATCGCTTCGCTCTCGATGGATCTTGGCGGGAATGTGTTCGGCTCACCGGATCCCGACGCCTTGACCGCCGAGTTCGACCTCAACGGCGAAGGTCCTTATGCCGGAACCAGCGAGTTGTTCGGCGACTACACAGTCGAGTACAGCGCAGGCCACCTCAAATTCACGGCGCCAGCAGTGCCAGGCGTCGGCAACCTCGAGATGACAATCGAAGGTGACTTCGCCGACGGCGCATTCAGCGGCACGTACACAATCGTCGGCCTTGCCGAAGGAACATTCGAAGCAAACCGCGTGTGATCAGCCGCCGCAACCGACCGTGTAGATCAGTCGACAGCGGCGGTCACAACCTGCGGGGCGATCGGACTCTCACTCACGACCGCGGGCGCAGGGCGGGTCGCCAACCAGCAACCCGTCATAACGAGCACAAAACCGACAAGCGTTGCGACGGTGACCGCTTCATCGAGCAACACGGCACCAAGTGCGACCGCCACCACCGGATTGGCGAATGTGATCAGAGGTGCGCGCGCCGGGCCGATCTCGTCGAGCAGCTTGAAGAAGACCACGAACGCGAGGCCAGTACAAACGAGCGCGAGCACGACGACGGCTGACACTGCCTTCAGACTCGGGTGGTTAGAAGTTGCAGACACTCCCGCGATCGGCGCGTAGAGAAGTGCGACAGCACCGAGCGACAGCGCGATAACACCGAAGGCCGGCACGTCGGCAAGCTTGCGCTCAATGATGAACGGCGCCGTGCCGTAGCAAACACACACCACTAACACCATCGCAATGCTCCACCACGGGGGCGCCCCATCGCCGCGCAAGTCGTTGCCGACAAGGAACGCGACACCAGCGAAGCCGACGAAGATTCCAAAGACGCGAGCGCGGCGCAGCGCAGATCGATCGCCAAGGCAGAACGCAGAGATCGCACCAACGATCGGCACCGTTGCAATGATCAGTCCGGTCAGCCCCGACGCCAAGTGCTGCTCTGCGATGGCAAGCAAGATCCACGGGATCGCCATCTCGATAATCGCGAACGCCAACACCGGCCGCCAACGACGGAGTGCAGGGCGAATCGCATCACTGCGATGCGCGAGCACCATCAACACGGTCGCCGCGATCGAGGTTCGGCCGAACACCACCATCTCTGGCTCGAGCTCGCGCACAGCGACACGAATCAACAGATAAGGAATGCCCCAGATGAACGACATCGCCACGAACAACACCCACCCGCGCTTTGTCACCCGACGATGTTCGCAGCAGCGGTCACGCAAGAACAATCGCAATACCGAATGTCAACCATTAGACAATCGACGACGCCGACGGGTTGCCAGCATTCCGGTTTGACCACCGTCGCGCGGACGGGCATCGTTCACACGTAGCTTGTGCCCGGGGCGGGACTCGAACCCGCACCCTCTTGCAAGGAGGGGGGTTTAAGCCCCCCGTGTCTGCCAATTCCACCACCCGGGCTCGCGAGCAGCACGTTAGTGGCGATGGCCTGAGTACGGGACGGCTACTAACGTCCACTGTCTCATGAATGGGGCGGCTTGGTTGAGATGATTCGGAACCGCTCGGAACGACTCGCCAATCCCGCAATCGTCAGGCTGGTACTGGCGCACCTCTCGGCGGTCATCGCCGAATGGGCTGCGATCATCGCCGTTCTCGTTCATGTCTTCGATCGCAGCGGCACCCGCGCCACTGGCTTCGCCTCGATCGCGATGATCGCCGCCGCGCTGGTCGCGTCGCCGTTCACGGGCACGCTCGTCGATCGCCGGCGGCCACAACGCGTTCGGCTCGTCGGCCTGATCGCACAGGTCGTCGGATACGGCGCTGCCGCCGCAACGGCGTTCACGGACCTTCCCGCTTTTGTCACCGTGGTCGCGGCGACGGTCGCTTTGGTCGCGGTCACCACACTTCGCCCAAGCGGCGCGGTGTTGTTGCCGGCGCACGTTCGAACATCGGATCAACTTGTGCGCGGCAACCTGTGGTTCTGGCGCACTGAAAGCTTTTGCGTGCTCGGTGGGCCGTTACTAGCGACCGCGCTTCTCATCGCGGGCGGACCGGCGGCCGTGTTGTGCGGTTGCGCGGGCGCAGCAGTTATTGCGGTTGCACTTACTCTCACCGACCTCGCGATCGACCCGCCAGCTGGCAGTGCTGATGGCGACGACCGCGATCGCGTGTCGTTCTTCGCGGCGTGGCGTGCACTGCGCAAACGGCCGGGCATGTCGAGCGTGCTCACTGTCGTGTGGGCGCAGTACGTCATAATCGGAGCGCTCGACCTGATGCTCGTCGTCATCGCCCGCAGTTCGCTCGACCTTGGCAAGAGTGGTCCAGGTCTGCTGTCCGCCGCGTTCGGCTTCGGCGCGTTCGCCACCGTGATCATCGCGTCGCGTGTCAGCCGTCGGCAACGACTGGCGCCGGCATTGCTGTTGGCGATCTCGACCGCCGCTGTAGGCCTACTCGTGTTCGGATTGGCGCTCAACGTTCCCGTCGCCCTCATCGTTCTGCCGATCCTCGGACTTAGCCGATCGTTGCTCGACGGGCCGAGCAAGCTGTTGCTACAGCGCTCGTCGGGTCCCGAGGCGTTGGGCTCGAGCTTCGCGATTCGTGAACTGTGCGCCAGTTCAGGGCTGATCACAGGTTCGGTGTTCGGCTTAGTCACACTCGATGTTTGGGACGCGAAGGTGTCACTGATCGCGCTCGGAGCAGCAATGGCTCTTGTCGCCGCCGCAACTGTGCGCGGCCTGCGAGTGGCTGATGCCAGCGCCGATGTGCCGGTCGTCGAAATCAGCCTGCTACGACGGCTACCGATGTTCGCGCCGCTTCCACCCGCGGCACTCGAGGCAGTCGCCCGATCAGCGACGGCGATCAGCGTTGAACCGGGCGAGGTGCTCGTCCGTCAAGGCGATGCGGGCGACGTGTTCTATGCCGTCGCTGACGGATCCTTCGACATCGAGATGAGTGGCACGTACGTGCGCACCGCTGAACGACTCAGCTTCTTCGGAGAGGTTGCATTGCTCGCCGACGTTCCACGCACCGCCACCGTTACCGCCAAGGGTGCAGGACGTTTGCTTGCAATTCACCGTGTGGACTTCCTGACCGCCGTAACTGGCACCGATTCGTCGCGCAGCGCGGCATGGGGTGTGGTTCGTTCGCTGACACTGGAAACCGACGTAGTACCCGGCGCAGCCATGCAAGCCGCGTCGGACAGCACAACATGAACACCGGACTCGCAACGCGCGCAATTCTGTTCACCGACATGGTCAACTCTGCCGAGCACCGGTCGCGCCTTGGCGAAGAGAAGGCCGATCACCTCCGTCGGTTGCACGACGAACTGATCGGTGCTGCTGTCGCCAAGCACGGCGGCGTAGTGCTGCGATGGACGGGCGATGGTGTCAAGGCATCGTTCCCAGCGTGTTCCGCGGCGCTCGCGGCTGCACTCGCGATGCTGCGCAGCGTGCGTGCATACGCTCGCCGCAGCGATGCTGTCACTGGTTTCGAGATTCGAATCGGGCTCAGCGTTGGCGAAGTCAATGCGGAGGACGGTGACGAGCATGGCGTCGCCATCATCGAAGCGGCGCGCTTGGAGGCACTCGCTAAGCCCGGCGAGATTCTCGCCACCAAGCTCGTGCAACAGATGGGCGAACGGCGTGTCGACGCGCAATTTCTCGACGTCGGCACTCAGACGCTGAAGGGACTCGACGACCCGGTCGAGGTTGTCCGAGTCCTCGACACTGTCGATGCCGACGCGCTTCCGATGCCGCGAGCTCTGGCGATCGATCGTCGCTTCCCGATCGTCGGCCGCACCGCAGTGATCGACCAAATTGCGCGACGGTGGTCGGAAGCGACCGAAGGCTCAGTCTCCACATTGCTCGTTACCGGGCAACCGGGAATCGGCAAGTCGCGCGTCATCGCCGATGCCGCGGTGCAAGCGCACGCAGATGGGGCTCTCGTGTTGGCCGGCATTTGCGATGGCGAACGCCCTGTCCCCTACCAGCCCTTCGCAATGGCGCTCGCCGACCCCGCACTCGACGATGAGCAACTGGCATCAGCGCGCACGACCGGCGCGGGTCCGCTCGCGGCGCTGTTTCCTGGCAGCCGCGCCGGTCGGCCCGACGACCAGGGACCAGCCGCACGCTTTGAGTTGTTCGACGCGGTGGCGAGCCTCCTGCAGCGATTGAGCACGGCACAGCCGGTGGTGCTGGTATTGGAAGACCTGCATTGGGCAACACCGCCAACGTTGCTGTTGTTTCGTCACGTCGTGCAACATCTGGGCGACGCACGGTTGCTGGTGCTCGGCACATACCGCGACGAAGAAGTCGGCGCGAATTCACAGCTACGCGATTTGCTTGCGGAGATACGAGCCGACCGTCGCGCCGCGCGCGTCGAGTTGACTGCCCTTGACGACGGCGATGTCGCGAGCATGATCGCCTCCATCGTGCCCGACGCGCCGGCGACGCATGTCGCCGAACTAGCGCGGCGACTCGCCGAAGAGAGCGCTGGCAACTCATTCTTCGTCTGCGAGCTCATCGACCACCTCGCCTCGACCGGCGAGCTCGAGCGCCTGGCGCTTCAAGGTGCACCTGCTGGCAACATGCCGATTCCCGACACAGTGCGCGACGTAGTTGGTCGACGGCTAGGTCGCCTGCCCGATGACTCAGTCGAACTGCTGATGACTGCCGCAACGGTCGGCCTGACATTCGAGCTCGATCTGATCGCGCGCGTGGCAGACCTTCCACTCGCGGAGGCGCTGCGCCAAGTCGAAGAAATCGAGCGTGTCGCGTTGATCAACGAGGTCGACGCCGGGCGGTACTCGTTCTCACACGCCATTGTCCGCAGCACGCTGCTGTCGCGAATGAGCGCCACTAGGCGAGCGCTCGCGCATCGCACAGTCGCGGAAGCAATCGAATCGTTGGGTGACGGGCATCATGACGAACTAGCCCACCACTGGATGCTCGCGGGCGAGCAGCTGAAGTCCATCGTCCACACCGAGTTGGCTGCGCGACGCGACTTCCACGCTCTCGCGTACGAGTCGGCCGCAGAAAAGTTTCAGGGCGTGCTCGACGTCGCCGAGCGTTTCCAGGTCGGGCTTGAACTCGAGGCCCGAGCGTGCCTCGGCGTCGCGCTCGCCAGACGTGCAATTGGCCACGCCGACTTTGTTTCGATAGCACAGCGCGCTGGGCGGTTAGCCCGCAAACTTAAGGACGCCGAGCTAATGGCTGAGGCCGCCCTCGCCACAATCTTCCCTGGCGGGTTTTTCATTGCCGCAGGTCGTACCGAGTCCGGGCTGATCGAGCTTTGCGAGGATGCAGTCGAATGGCTCGATGATGCCGATCCGCGCAAGGTGCGAATCATCGCAACGCTCGCCGCGCACCTCACCTTCGACCCAGATCGCCAGCGACGAATCGATCTTCTGGCCCGCGCCCTCGAGCTTGCTCGCGCCAACGGTGACCCCGAGCTAGTCGGCGCCGTCCTCTGCGCGGAGTTCATCGCGCTGTGGGATCCAACTACTGCGACGCGACGCATGGAGATCGCCCAGCAGGTCAGCCGGATGGCTCGCGCGTCGGGTGATGTCGAGCTCGAGTTTCTCGGCGGCTTCTTCTCTGCCTTCTGCGCCGCGGAACGCGCCGACGTCGCCGAAGCGCGGCAACGTCTGAATCAACTCGGCGATGTGATCGACGCGTCGCGCAATTTCTACTTTCAATTCCTCGTCGACCGCATGAACGTGTCGCTGAATCTCCTCGCCTGCAAACCCGACATGCAGCAGCAGATCGATCAGCTCGCCGCGAAGTACGCGGATCGACACGCCGACACTGCCGGCACCTGGGCACTACAAACCGGAATCCTTGCGAACCAAGAAGGCCGTCTTGGCGAGCTCACGGAGCCACTAAGAGCCATGGTCGCCGATTCGAACCTGCCGGCGAGCTGGAACGCTGCGTATGGCCTTGCGCTGCTGGCCAACGGCGAGGTCGAGGCGGCGGGTGCGGTACTGGACAGCTGTTCCTCTCCAACACTCGACTACCTGTGGATGAGCACGCAGCAGGCGACCGCCGAACTCGCCTGCGGACTCGGCCGCTCGGAGCGGTGCGCCCAACTGTTCGACGAGTTGCTCCCCTATCGCGGCCAACTCGGCCTCGCGTCGAGCGGATCGTCGTGCTACGGATTGGTGTCGCGCACGCTAGGTGAGTTGGCTTTGGGCTCGGGGCGTCTCGACCTCGCAATCGAGTTGCTCACAGAAGCGATCGCACAAGCCGAAGCAATCGGAGCGCCATACGAGGCTGCGACTGCGCGGAAGAACTTGGCGCGAGCTCTCGAAGCGTCGAAGAACTAGGCGACGGCGACTGTGGTGGCTGGTTCGCCGCCCAACGCTTCCCACAATTCGCTGCGCAGGCGGTCGGCAGCTGGCGGCTTCAACGAGTTCACCACCACTACGCCTTCGATCATGTCGCTGAGAACCGCCAGCCACGGGCGCGCTTTCAGCTGAACGGCTACGACCGCGCCGCCGCGGTAGCGACGTAGCGAACGTTGCACCCCAACGATGCGCGGTGGGCAGCGATAGCTGGGCGGAATCAGCCCGCGCTGGCGCGCCTCGCGCCCAAGAATGCGCGCCGCGTTCGCGAAGTCGAGTGCAGATTGATTCGCGGCCATGCCGGCATCATCCCAAAAGGGTGTGACGCGGTTCCCGGGCCGATTTAGGCGTCGATTGCCGCCTGCAGAATCGCGTCGAAGCCGGCGAAATAGTCGGCGCTCGACAACTCGACCGCGATGTCGGGCTCGATCCACGGACGCGGGTCGTCGGGGCTGGCGAAGTCGTAGTAACCCGTCGACACGTTGACCTTGATCCCCCAGTTCGGCAGCTCGACCGGGCGGACGTCGGCATACACGTTGGGGCTACCACCCGTGGGCTCACCCACGAACACAACGTTCAGCGCCTGTGCCTCGAGTTCAGTTGCGAAGAGCGCGGCGGCGCTGAACGTTTGGCGTCCGATGATGATGTAAAGCCCACCGGGCCGATCGACGAGCGGATCGAGTAACAATTCCTTCAGCCCGCGGTAGGTGCGATAGTCGCCGCCGTTGTTGTGGCGAATGTCGACGATCAAGCGTCGCACATCGCCGACCTCCAAACGCTCACGCAACTCGGCGACGATCGCGTCGATCGTGTCGTCGCCCTCGCCGCGCAAAACGTTGTTGTACTGGAAGTACAGATCGTCGCCCACCATCGTCCACCAGTACTTGTTGTTGCGTCGCGACTGCGAGAGCGGCTCGTCAGCACGCGGCAGTCCGACGGGCATGCCATCGAACTGTTCGACATACGGCTCCCACAGCAACGGCTCTGGGTTGAGGATCGCGTGCGTGCCGTCTGGCCGCTCGATATCGAACGCCGGCGCTGCCGTGTCCGTCACAATCCCAGTGCCTTCGAGGATCTCCGAGATCATCAGATACATCGGCACGACGACCTCGATCGTCTTGTCGTTGTCGTGCGCGATCAGCGGTGTCACCAGCCCGACGGCCTCGTCGATCGGCACACCGTTGATCGCGACCAGCTCGCCACCGATCGCGGTTGGGTCGGGTCCATCGAGCAGGAAGTAGCCGTCGGTGAAGTGGTACAGCCGCAGGGCGTAGAAGTGGTAGCCGACTTGAAGCGGATAAATACCCGAGTGCCCGTCGAGCAGTGCCGCCAGCTCGAAGAACAGCATCTCGGATTGCCGCTGATTGAGGGTCGGCAACAATTCGCGTGCGGCCGCGATGCGTGCGTCCCACTCCTCCTCCCCCACCCGCCAGAACGGGTTCGGATGCAGCCTCCGCACACCAGCATCGAGCGCTTCGAGATCTTCTATCCACGCGCTCGCCGCTGCGGAGATCGTCGTTGAAGTCGTCGGGATCACCGAGGCGGGCGTCGTTGGCGCGACCGTGGCCGTCGCCGCGGTGGTTGCCGAGTCTTGGGTGGCCGTCTTCTCGTCGCCTCCGCAACCGACAAGCACGAGTACCAGCAACGTTGCAGCAGTCTTCTTCAGCATGCCGTACAAGGTAGCACGGTTCCGTAGTACTTTGCCACGGCTTCGTGGTACTAGCCGGCGGCCTCCGTGTTGTCAGCTTCAAATTCGTCGAGGGCCTGCTCTGCTGCATTCATTAGCAGCACGAGGGCATCACTGACCCGTTGGCGATCAGCGCCAAGAAGCGCGATTAGTCGATCGTCGGCTGGCGCAAAGTGAGCCCTGGCATCGCGATGGGCTTTGATGCCGGCAGCGGTGAGTTCGATCAGGTACGAACGCTGATCGCGCGGATTACGCACCTTGCGTACGTGCCGACGGTTCACCATCAACCGCACATGATCGAGCGCAGTGGTTAGCGGTAACCCCATCGTGCGCGCAAAGTCGGATGGGGTAATGCGATCGACCTCGAAGATCACGCTGTACGCGCCGTACTCCACCGACGTCAGCGGGCTGTCCTGCATCGCACGAGTCAGCAAAGCGTGCGCGCGTTGATTGGCGGTGAACAGATGAAACAGCGGTGACAGAAACGAATCCTTGGTCCGGTCGGTTCGTGACGCACCCACAAACACCAACGGTAGTGTCGGCGCGGTGCAAGCGCCGACCTCCCCCACCCTCACGCCCGCGCAAGAGCGGACGCTGGCGTTGTTGCGCCGCAGTGATGAACCACTGGTGTTCAGCGAGGCGTTCGTCACCGAGTTGCGCGAGGAAGCGACCGAGGCGCTGGCGCAATTCCAGACTCGCCTCGGCGACACGACGTTGTTCATCAGTAAGGGTCGCCTCAGCAACGTTCACAGTTGCGAAGGAAAGTTTCTGGCACCCGACGAGTTCCACTGGAGCGCCGCAATCGCCAAGGGACAGGTTGCGCACAAGGCCATCCAGCAAATGGTCAATTGGCGCGGCGAACCGACCCCACGCGATCTCGTCGACGACGCAATCGCCCGACTGGCGGATGACGACCGCGACCTCGGGCGCTGGATAGCCGCTTTGTCGGCTGGCGACGAGGCCGACCTGCGCGGTCGCGCAATCGAGCATGTGAACAAGTTCCTCGAGTCGTTTCCACCACTCGATGCACGCAGCCACCCGGCCACCGAGTCGTCCACGCGGTGGCCGGTAGAAGGCCCCATCGTTTTCAACTCCAGGGTCGACCTAGTCATGGGCAAACCGGAGGGGCGCGTCAGCCGCAAGGTGATTATTGATCTCAAAACCGGATGGGTTAGCCCGCTACATCGCGAAGATCTGCGCTTCTATGCGCTGATCGAAACGTTGGCACGCGATGTGCCGCCGCGAAAGCTGGCCACGTTCTACTTGGATTCCGCGCAACCAATGGTCGAAGACGTGACAGAAGGGCTACTTCGGTCTGCTTTACGTCGAACCCTCGACGGAGTTCACGCGATTATCGAGTTGCAAATCGAGGGCCGCCAACCTGTACTGCGTCCCGGGACACATTGTCGTTGGTGCCCTATTCGCGACAAATGTCCTGAATCCGCTGCCGACAAAAGTCACGAATGGAGCGAAGCGGGCGACGGCTGACGAAAGAGGTCGGCTGCTAAACTCTCCGACCGATGAGGTCCGAAGATCTGCGCGGCTTGGTATCTGTAGCGGTGGTCGCCACCGTTGTCATTGGCGCGATGTCTTTGGTGGGCGGCGACGAAAACAACTCGACTGTTGCCGCCGGCGCCACCACTGCTTCGACCGCTGTAGCTGACACGACCGGCGACACGCTCACCACCGATCTAGTGCTCCCCACCGACCCAGCGGCCCAGACGACTGTCCCTGGCGAAGATGTGACCGTCGGCGGCACCGACGAAGAAGGCTGCATCATGGTCGAGCGCTCTGTCACCATCGGAAGCAGCGGCCCGACGGTCACGTGCCTGCAGGAAGCGTTGTTGGCCGACGGCGTTTACACCGGCTCCGTAACCGGTGTTTACGACCAGGCGACATCCGACGCCGTGCGTACGCTGCAAGTCCGCGAAGATCTATTCGTTGATGGACTAGCGGGTCGCGAGACCGGCCTCTTCCTCGGCATCTGGCCCGACGAAGAGTCGTTGGTCGTGCACACTCCACCGCCTGCAGCCGGCGCCGTCGATCTGCTCGGCTTCCCAATGTCGACAGTGTCGAGCGCAGGTGCCGACGCTCCGCCGCTGCCACCCAATTCAGGTAGCGGCAAGCGCATGGTGTACTCGCGTGCTGGCCAGCGCATTTGGGCGGTCGACGAGAACGAACAGATCGTGCGCTCGTGGTTGGTCTCAGGCAGTAAGTACAACAACGAAACGCCTGGCACCCATCAGGTGTATAGCAAGTCGGAACAATCGACTGCCTGGAACGGCAAGGCGTACCTCCCCTACATGGTGCGTTGGCTGCGCACCGACATCGGCCACATCGGAATGCACTCCATCCCGATCAAGGTCAGCGACGGCACCGTGTACCAGACCGAGGCAGAACTCGGTCAACGCCTATCCGGTGGTTGCCAGCGGCAAGCACCGGCCGACGCTGACTTCGTGTGGGCCTGGGCGGAAATCGGCACAACTGTCGTAGTCGTTTGACCGCTCGCGGTTGGCGGACCGCGTTTGTAGTTCTCGCGCTGGTTGCCTTCGCCGGATGCGAGTCAACCACCACTAAAGGCGACGCGAGTAACACCGAAGTACCGACGACATCTTCGTCGGTAGCCACGTCGTTACCAACAGCCACCACTTCGTCGACTAGCACCACCTCAACAAGCACGACGACGACGATCGGTCCACCGGTCGCATTGGACGTCGACCTCGAGAACGATGTCGGTCTTATCGCTGCTAACGCGACAGCTCAGGAAGTTGCGTCGGTTCAGCAACTGATTCAGCGATGCCGCGAGCTTTGGCCGGGTGGTACTCGCTCGATAGCTATGTCGGTAAGCCGCCACGGCCAGTTTGTAGCTTCTTGGACGGTCGGAAAGACGACCGCCGGCGCCGCAATCGATCTGACTGCGCGATTTCGAATCGCCAGCATCTCGAAGTTACTCACGTCGCTCACCGTGATGCGACTCGTCGAGCAGGGGCTGATTCAACTTGATGTTCCATTCGTAGACCAGTACTCGAACGACGATGCACCGTTGGACTCGCGATTCGCGCGCATCACCGTGCGCAGTCTGCTGACTCACTCGTCAGGATTGAACGGGCTGAGAGACGCGTTCTTTGAGGGCACCGTCAACGACTGGCACGAGGTAGTTGAACTCGCGTACGACCGAGAAATGCTCTTCGAGCCTGGAACAGACTTCGCTTATAGCAATGCCAACTTTGTGCTGCTCGGTGCGCTCGTCGAGCAAGCCGCAGGCGTTCCTTACGAGCAAGCCGTCCACGAGTTTGTGCTCGACCCCCTGGGGATCGATCGTGCGGAACTTGTCGACACTGCGGACCAGCCCGAACTCGACCCCAACTACGCCGTGAAGCCTGGGCGGTTGTACATGGAAGCGCTGGGACCGGCGGGCGCCTGGGTGATGACCGCCACGGACGGCGCGCGTTTGATGGCCGCGTTTGATTCAGCGATCGCGCCGCTCGTTGTAAGCGTCGAGACGATCGCAGCGATGCGCTCGTTTAGCGGAATCCAATCCGACGACCCTGACGACTATCAGTACGGCCTTGGGTTGATGCTGGTCACGCCTGGAACCTACGTCGGGCACACCGGCACCATCGAAAGCGCGCTCAGCTTCGCGCTGCTACTGCCGAACGGCTACGCCCTGACCGTCTTCACCACTTCCGAGAACACCGTCGCCAACGGAACCGGTTTGATCAAGTACTTCCGCGCCGAGCTCGACGCCCTCGCCCAGTTGCCGTAACAGCGGCGACAGTGAGCGTCAGGTCAGAACGGTAACGGTGTCACCGATCGACATCGTGTTCCAGATGACTTGCGCAGTGATGGGAGCCACGCGGATGCACCCCGCTGACTCTCCACGAAGATCGAGGTCACCCACCGAGTCGATGGGCTGCACCAACGAACCGTTGCGGAGGATTGGTACCGCGTGAAACGCGACGCGGGCACCGGTGTTCTCTCCGTACGAGAAGGCGACGAAGTTGCGCAGCGTCGAGTAGTGCCCGCCGATATTAGAGAAGGTTTCCTTGACTTTGGCGAAGACCTCGTAGACGCCGGGATCGGGCATCGACCACGCGGTAGTTATCGGGAACTCGATCGTGATGTAGCCGTCGAGACACAGCCACGCGAGCTGCATATCGCGATCAATCGCCGCCGAGACGCCAGCATCCGTGCAACCCTTACCTAGCTCTGGCTCGGGTTCCGGGATCGTCGTTGATGTTGTTGTGGGCGCGACGGTCGTGGTCGGCAGCGTGGAGGCAGGAGCGGTGGCCGTCGGCACAGTGCTGCCCACTGACGAATCAGCCGCTGCTGGCGTGATCTTCGAGTCATCGCTCACGGCAAGCACCGTCACGCCACCGATCACGGCAGCAACCGTCATCGCGGCGATGGCGATGGCCTTGACGTGGCGTTTGATCATGTCGCTGCATCCATCACTAATGACTCGACACCGAGCTGCCAACTGAAGAAGGACAACGCGTCGGCCCCTTCGTTGGCGACCATGCTCGCAGGTTTGCCCACGCCGTGGCCGGCGCGACCGTGTTGCAGCAACAAGATGGGCCTGTCAGCTTGGCTGGCGCTCGCCCAGGTCAGCAGCGCCGTCATCTTGCGCGCGTGGCACGGGTCGACGCGAGTATCGCTCTCGGCCGTCGTGAACAACACGGCCGGATACTCGGCGCCATGTTGCACATGGTGATACGGCGAGTAGCTGTGCAGCCATTCGAATTCCTCAGCGACGTCGGGGTCGCCGTATTCGTCGGTCCACAGACGCGCAATCAGGAATTGCGGAAAGCGAATCATGTCGAGCAGCGGCACTCCGCACCAGACGGCTCGGGCAAGGTCGGGTCGCTGCGTTATCGCAGCGCCCATCAGCAACCCACCATTACTGCGGCCGACAAGCCCTAAGACATCGCGCGAGGTGTAGCCCTGCGCGACCAGCCAGTCGGCGGCGGCGTGGAAGTCGTCAAACACTCGTTGCTTGTTCGCGCGTCGGCCAGCGTGATGCCAGGCCTCGCCATATTCGTAACCGCCGCGCAGACCCGCGATGCAGAACACGCCGCCAGCCGCACACCACGCAGCCAGGTTCGGCACCCAAGCCGGCGATTCGGCAATCGCAAAGCCGCCGTACCCGTTGAGAATCAACGGCGTCGTCGCCGATGGCGTCACGTCCGCACGATGGGCGATGAACATCGGGATCGACGTGCCGTCGAGCGACGGGTAGAACACCCGCGTGACCGTCAGCGACGGCAGCAGCTTCGGATCGATGGTGTCGCCCCACGGCTGCAATCCGTCGGCGATGGTGAAGCGCTGGATGGCCACTGGCGCTGCGAACGTTGCGACGGCGATGAATGCGCGGCCGTCGTCGGCGTCTAGTCCGGCAACTGTGGCAGCACCCAAGTCGATGACTTCGCCACCTGGCCAGCGTTCGACGCGATCGATCGCGATGCTGCTGGCCGTGACCAACACTTCGTCACCGAGCGTTGCGAAACCGGTGAACGGTGCGAGCACAACATCGGCGCGCTCAGGAACAATCGTCTCCCACGCGGTTGGATCGCTGAGTGCAGCGCGCACGACGCGACCATTGGGTGCGTCGCGGTTCGTCACACCCACCAAGGTCTCGCCATCGAACTGCAAGCTGGTTGTCGCGTCGACACCCTCGATCACCGTCGTCCACGAATCAGTCGTGGTGTCGAGCAAGTGAATGTCGACGCGAGTCCAAGCCACCATCACGTGTACGAGTAGGTAGCGACCATCGCGACTCGCCGCGACTTCTGGCCACGACTCGGGTGTTGGCAAGCGGTCGAAGACGACCGGGTCGTCCGCCACTTCGGTGCCTCCGCGATGGAAGCGGACGTGGCGGTGGTACTCGTCGCCTTCCGGATACACCGTGTACCAGAACCCAGATGTGTCGGGCAGCCATGCAACGCTCGCGGCACGCGTGTTCGGAACTCGCAGCGGATACACCTCGCCGGTTGCAACTTCCATCACGTGCAGCACGCTGTTCTCGCTGCCACCTTCGCTGAGACCATACGCGACGACTTTTCCGTCGGGCGACGGGTGGAACCAATCGATCGCTACAGCAGCATCGGCTGCAAATGCTGCTGGGTCGACGAGTGTCCGAGCTGGTGCCGAAGAGTCCACCGCGCTCCGCAGCACGAGCGAGTACTGATCAGCACCGGCTGCACGTTCGACGACGAACAAGTGCTCGCCGTGCACCGACAACGACAAGGTGGTGGGCAACGCGATCAGCGCAGAGAGACGTTCGTGCCAGCGATTCCATGTCGGGCGCGCCGACAACGCATCGTGAGTGCGTGTGTTGTGCTCGGCCACCCACTGGGTGACCTCCGCTGATTCGCCGTATTCCAACCACCGGTAGGGGTCGCGTACTTCGACGCCGTGGTAGACGTCGGCCACGACACCCCGCATAGAAGCGGGAGCCGCGGCTAACTGCGGTTCAGCCACGCCCCATGTTTGGGCGCTTGCCGTGGTTTGCCTTGCTGCGGCGCAGGCGCGCCTTGCGCTTCTTGGTCTTCTTCGACATAGCTTTCGAGCCTATCTGGGCCGGTCAGGTTCGCGTCCAGGCCAGCAGCTGGTCGGCTGACCAGGTGTTCAGCACCCGCTCCAGCGGAACGCCCACTTCTGCGGCCCGGTTGCAGCCAAGCGGCTGCCATTCCAGCTGGCCGGTGGCGTGGGCATCGCTGTCGATGGCGAAGTAGCAGCCGTAATCGATCGCCATCTTCAGCAGCGGCCGGGGCGGGTCGAGGCGCTCTGGGCGGCAGTTGATTTCGACAGCGGTCTTGAACTGAGCGCAGGCGGCGAACACGTAGTCGGGGTCGAAGGTGCTGGGTTCGCGCTTGCCGATCATGCGACCTGTGCAGTGGCCAAGGATGTCGACGTGCGGGTTGGCGACCGCGCGCACCATCCGCTCGGTCATCTCTTTGCTCCCCATGCGGAGCTTGCTGTGCACACTGCCGATGACGACGTCGAGTTGCGAGAGCACTGCGTCGCCGTGGTCGAGCGTGCCGTCCTCGAGGATGTCGACTTCGATGCCGGTGAGAATGCGGAACGGAGCGAGTTGTTTGTTCAGCGTTGCGACGTCGTCGAGTTGCTGGTGCAGCCGTTCTTCGCTGAGGCCGTGGGCGACGGTCAGACGTGGCGAGTGATCGGTGAGAACCATGTACTGATGGCCGATGCTGATGGCCGTGCGCGCCATCGCTTCGATGGTCGCGCCGCCGTCGCTCCACTTGCTGTGCATGTGTAGGTCGCCGACGAGGGCGTTGCGATAGACGGCACCTTCGGCAGTGATCGGCAGTTGTGTCTTCGCTTCCAACTCGGCCAGGTATGCGACCTCGCCGCCAGCGAGCGCCTGCTGAATGACCGTCGCAGAACTGTCGCCGATGCCATCGAGCTCGGTGAGCGTGTCGGCCTTGGCGCGCTCAGCGAGTTCCTCAACCGGAATCGAGCGAGTGACTTCGAGGGCACGCACGAATGCCTTCGTCTTGAAGCCCGTGTCGTGCGCGCGATCGAGACAATGCACAACGCGTTCGAGAGCAGCAACCGGTGTCACGCACCCATTGTACGTGCAGCGTTTAGGCGACGAGTCGTCGGCGACGCAGCGTGCCCAACAACCCAATGCCGCCGACGACGAACGCCGTTCCGATGTACGCCACCGAGCTGTCGCGATCGCCGCCGGTGTTGGGGAGCCCACCGGGGAACGTCGTGGTGGTGCCGACGACAGCACCGAAGGTGGTCGTAGTGGTGGCATCGGATGTCGTCGGGGAGATCGTCGTCGTCGTGATCGTCGTCGGCGGCGGCTCGGTGGTCGTTGTTGTCGGCGGAGCGACGACGATTGACGCTTCGGCTGTCAACACTCGGGATGCACCTCCGGTGATCAGGTTTTGCCCGCCTTGCCCATCGGCGAACGCTGGCTCGCCGCGATAGACACCGGCCGGACCCGGCACGGAAGCTGTGGCAACCACGGTGACGGTGCCAGGCGGGAGAGACACCGTCACCGTGGCTATGCCGTCCGCACCCGTGGTGACATCCAGCGGGGAATCCAGCCCGCTCACGAGTACGGAGATCGGTCGGTCGGGAACCGGATTGGCACCCGACAAAAGCGTGAAGGTCGCGATTCCATCGGCAGAGATCGCGGCCGTGAGCATCCACAGTTCACTGACCGCTTCAGCTTCGTGGTGCAATGCGAGCGCTCGTGACTGCAGATCCTCACGGCCCGATGCGGCGGCGACGCTGCCGAGAGTCGGCACCAGCGGAGCGCGCTCGTCGATCGAACGATTGGGGCCAGCAGCATCTTGCGCGTAGAAGTGAAACACGACCCATAGTGCAGCGGCGGTCAGGTTGTCGGTCGTGTCGCCGTACTTCCACGCCAAATACGAACTCAGGACCCGTGTCGGATCGTTCGGGAACGATTGCTCGATCCACGTTGCTGACGAGTTGATCGTCGGATGGATACCGCGGTTGAAGGTGCACGAGCCGACTCGGAAGCTGCCTGCCGGATCGCGAAACAGCCACTGCCCTGCCCAGATCTCGTAGGGCGAACTGGCGACGCCAGCTGTGTGGAATTGAATCGCTTGGCCGGCGCAGCGATAGTCGCCACCGGCGTCTTGGGCGCCGGTGAAGGACGTGTGCTCGACACAGTGCCCCGGAATCGAAGTACCCAATGGTTCGGCCTCTGATGGTGTTACCGCGGGGGCGAGCAACACCACCAGGGCCGCGATCGTCGCGAAGGCATATGGCTTCATGTCTGCACTGAGCGCGGCGAGTTCGTCCAATCGGCAACCCCGTCCCAACCCTTCACGAACGGTGCCGCCGGTAGCCTGCACCCTTCCTATGGAACGCTTCGGCCTGGTCGGTCTTCCCAACGCGGGCAAGAGCTCGCTGTACAACGCACTCACCGGCGGCGGTGCGTTGGCCGCTCCGTATCCGTTTGCGACCAAAGATCCGAACATCGGCGTGGCACGAGTGCCCGACGATCGTGTCGAGCGCCTTGGCGCGATGAGCAAGACAAAGACGCTGGTTCACGCGTCGGTGGAGGTCGTTGACATCGGCGGACTCGTCGAGGGCGCGTCGAAGGGTGAGGGTCTCGGCAACAAGTTCCTCGCCAACATTCGCGAGGTCGACGCAATCGTGTTCGTGTTGCGCGCGTTCGAAGACGAGGACGTGACCGGCCCGAGCGATCCGATCGAGCACCTGCGCGTCGTCGAGATCGAGTTGGCACTCGCCGACTTGGAGACAGTCGAGAAGCGATTGAAGCAAGCGACTCGTCAAGCAGTCCTCGACAAGAGTGCGGCTGCCGAGCTCGAGGCGTTGCAGGCCGCGTACGATGCGTTGAGCGAAGGTAAGCCGTTGTACCGCGCAGGGTTGTCAGCCGACAACAAGGCAACGTTGAAGCCGTACTTCCTGCTGACCAATCGTTCGGTGCTCGCCGTAGTCAACGTTGGCGAGAACGAGTTGGCCCGAGTCGACGAAATCGAACAGCGAGTGCGCGACGAGTTCACGTCTGCTGGCGACAATGTGGAAGTAATCGGTATGTGCGTGCAGTTGGAAGCCGAAGCCGCGACGATCACCGATCCGGTCGAGCGCGCCGAGATGCTCGAAGGCTTCGGCCTCGGCGAAGGCGCATTGTTCCGGATGGTGCGCTCGGCGTATCACCTGCTCGGACTGCGCACGTACTTCACGACCGGCGAGAAGGAGACGCGTGCGTGGACGTTCTACGCCGGCTCGTCAGCTCCAGAGTGCGCGGGACGCATCCACACCGACTTCCAGCGCGGCTTCATCAAAGCCGAAGTGATCCACTGGGACGACCTGCTCGAGATCGGTTCGTGGAACAAAGCCAAGGATGTAGGCAAGCTCCGCATCGAAGGCAAGGAGTACCACCCAATCGACGGCGACGTAATGGAGTTCCGCTTCAACGTCTGAGTTCGCGGTGCGCTACGCAAGCGGGAACGCCATGTCGCAGAGAAGGTCGTCGGCTCCCGCTTCTTTGGGTTCGGCGATGTAGACCTCGCGACATGACAGACGGCTTCCTGTCCGCTCTTGCGCTTCAGGCGAGCATGCGACCGCGTCGTACGCAGCGATGATCGCGGGATATGACCACTGAGCCTTCGTGGTCCGCGTGAACGCTTCGTCGTGGGCAGGCTCGGTGCGAATGCCGATCACATCAGTCGGCGCAACACTTTCGGAACATCCAAGGATCGCCTCAATCGGCCCATCGCTTTCGTTGTCGACTGTGCCGTGGAAGATCAGGGTGAACGGGCCGGTTGGCTTGCTGCCCGCGAGATGCGCTGCGAACGCCGCCTTCGCCTCGCTGACGAAGACGTCAGTTTCGTCGGCATGCAGTCGACGTTGCATCGACATCACGCGTTGAGCAGGGACATGACGTGTTTGAACTTCGAACATCGGAGGCTCCTTGTGTCGCATTAGTGCTTGGATGTGAAGAATCAGGACACGGCGGCTCGAGTGGTGTGCTTCGGTGTCGCGTAGATAGCCCTCGAGTCGATCGCTAGCTACGTCGGCACTGGAGTCGAGGTCAGAGAGCACACGCGTGATCTCAGCCAAACTCACATCTGCGGCGCGGAGCAGACCAATCAAGCGCGCGGTTTGCACTTGATCGGCTCGATACCGGCGGTAGCCGCTGCGAGGATCGACCTCGGCCGGCCGCAGCAATCCCGTGTCGTCGTAAATCCGAAGCGCCTTAGCGGTCAACCGCGTCAAGCGGCCGAACTCGCCAATCGTGAACATCGCTTCGGATGGGTCCTGATTCGTCACGCCGTCCATCATCGAGCTTGCCCCAAGGGACGAGTCAAGCGTTCGGTTCAGTTCAACCTTTTGGTTGACAACGACTACCGATCTCGCTATCTTGTGCTCAACCATTTGGTTGAGGAGGTGTTTGTGCCGGCTGATCAGTTATCGAGAGCGTTTGCGGCACTTGCCGATCCGACGCGCCGCGAGATTGTTCGCACGCTGGCTCTCGGCGACGCAACGCTTGTCGAGCTGTCCGAACCGCACGACATGACTGTGCAAGCCGTCTCCAAACATCTGCGTGTGCTGGAAGATGCCGGGCTCGTGACACGCAGTCGCGATGCGCAGCGGCGGCCGGCGCACCTGGAAGCGGAGGTCTTCGACCTAATGACGAAGTGGATCGAGCGGTACCGCCGCGAAGCCGAACAGCGTTACCAGCGCCTAGATGCGCTGCTTGAAGAAACCAAACCCAAACGAGGAGCAAAGAAATGAGCCAGTCATTTGAAACAGAATTCGAGATCGACAAGGACGTTCCGCTTGTGCGGATCATCCGCGAGTTCGCCGCCGAACCGGCACGGGTATTCGCCGCGCACGCCGATGGCGCGCTGTACGCGAAATGGATCGGCCCGGCTAACTCGAACGTGACGATCGACCATTGGGACTGCCGCACCGGCGGCTCTTACCGCTGGGCGATCACGCGAGAAGACTTCGATGCCAGGTTCTTCGGCAGCTTTCACGACGTTCGCCCGAACGAATTGATCGTGCAGACTTTCACGTTCGAGGGAATGCGCGGCGAGGTCGCGTTAGAGAAGGTGCACTTCGCGGCAACCGGGAAGGGTCACACATTGCTTACAACCACGTCGCTCGTCGACTCGTTCGCGGATCGCGACGCCTTCGTCGCTAGCGGAATGGTCTCCGGTGTCACCGATGGCTACAACGCGCTCGACGGGATTCTCGCCAGCTAGCCAACCAACGCGCGCAACCGACGAACCTCGCGAACGAGCCGCACGACGTCTTGTCGACTTGCAGCAATGAAGTCGAGGTCGTCACTCCCCGCCGGCCGCGAACCACCGGCGAACGAGAACTTCACATACATGTCGGACGACTCGTCGTCGGTTGCGCCCGTTTGGATAAATGTGTCGCCGCTGGTGTGGTCGCGACCTTCGACGAACGCTCGCCACGGACCAACCGTCGCTCGCTCGGCACGAGCTTCGATTAGCTCTAGTTCGTCGTCGGTGAGTTCGTCGTTCATGCGTCCATGATGGCCGCTCGCAACGCGCTAGCTCAGCAACGCGCTCGCATCGTCGCGACACCCTCGCCGGTGCAGTTGTTGAGAGCTCCGGCGCGACCACTCATCGCCAAGATTAAATCCATACCCGGGCCGGCGACCTCTGGGCCGTCACCGAACGTCCAATCGACGTCGGTTGCGCGCAACTTCAATCCCGCGGAGCGCTTCTTGCCGCCGAGCGGCTTGCCCGTTGTCTGATACGCACCCGCGAGGGCCACGACGTGTGCTTCCGGATGCTTGCGCGTAGAGCCAATCGCGCGACGGATGTCTTCGCCGTGGCACATGTATTCGCCAAGCGGCACGTACTTCGGACCAGGCGGAGTCTTGGTGGCGTTCAACGTCTTCGCGAAGCCGGCCAACACATCCGCATTCGAGCCCTGGTTGAACTTGACCAAATCCTTTGCCACGAACTTGTTGAAGTTGAAGCCCGTGGTGAACATCCCTTTGAAGAAATTCGGCGCTGTCTGGTTTCCGAGCGCCGTCATGTGCGCGACCAGATGGCGAACCGTCCACGGGTCGCACACCGTCATCGTCGACCATTGGGGTTCGGTAAGACCCTCCAGTTCGGTGTACAGGGCCTTGCGTTCTGCGTCGGCCATTGCTGCGTAATCAGTCATCTTCCTAGGTCCTCCGGCTATAGTTAACTTCTAAGTTAACTGTATCGCGACCATGGCTCCCGAATCAAACGACCTCGACGCAATCTTCGAAGCGCTCGCCAACAAGCACCGGCGAGCGATCGTTTACGCCGTTGGGCTGCAGCCGTTCTCGATCACGCAACTCGCCGAGATGCGCGACCTCTCGCTGCCCGCGATCCACAAGCACATCAAAATCCTCGAGAGCGCCGGGCTAGTCGTGCGCCGCAAGATGGGTCGCACCAACTTTCTGACGCTTGACCCGCGATCCGTCCAAGTGCTGCAGGATTGGCTGCAGCAGTACCACACGTACTGGGGCTCCGCTGAGGCGAGCTTTGCGAACTACGCCAGCCACCTCGGCGCCGACCAACCGAACGCACAACCCACGAACAAGGAGAAGCGATGAAGAAGTTCATATTCCTGTACGGCGACAAATCTGGCGGAGCCGGCGTGAGGGAAGACTGGATGCAATGGTTCGCATCGATCGGGGCCAGCATCGTCGACAACGGAAACCCCTTCGGCGACGGCCGCGAGGTCAACAAGCAAGGGTCTCGCGACTTGGCGGGCGACGGAACGCCGATCACCGGCTACACGATTGTCAACGCCGAAAGCATGGAAGCAGCCGCGAAGCTGCTCGACGGAGTTCCGATCGACGGCGTGAGGATCTACGAAGCGCTGCCGATGTAGTCGCGAATACTCTGTGAACCGATGACCGCTCCACGACACGCACTCAGATCGGAACTAGACGCGGCGGCCGGTGTGCTCACCGACGCGTTCGCGAACGACCCATGGTTCAACTGGCTGTACCCGTCTGTCGAGCAGTGGCCGAGTGATCCGAACGCATGGTTTGCGTTGGTACTCGGGCGTGCGTTTGCAAAGGGTCACACGTTCGTGACCGATTCGGGCGCGACGAACTGGATCCCACCCGACGTTCACTTCCCGGAAGGCGACGACATCGATCTCGCCGTCGGACTACTTCAGTCGCAGATCGGCGAACGTGCGGGAGCCGCGCTTGGTGTGATCGGGCAAGGCGGCACCGCATTCCCGGACACACCACGGTTTCATTGCGTGTACGTCGGGGTGAGCAAATCCGCACAGGGTCGGGGTATCGGCGGTGCACTGATGGCTCGGGTGCTCGACATCTGTGACCGCGATGGATTCCCCGCTTCGCTCACCTCGACCAACGATGTGAACCTGCCTTGGTACCGCTCGCTCGGCTTCAACGAGATCGGCGAGGTCGCGGTGCCTGGCGCCGACTTCAAACTGCGGCCTATGTGGCGCGACCCACGTACGCTCGGCTGATGCGCCCGAACATTCTCTTTGTCACGCTCGATCAGTTCCGGGCCGACTCGTATGGCGCGGCCGGCCATCCGCTCGTGCGCACACCAAACCTCGATGCCATCGCCGGCGCCGGAGTGCAGTTCGCACGCCACTACGCGCAAGCAGCACCATGCGCACCCGGCCGTGCGGCGTTGTACACCGGCACCTATCAGATGAACAATCGCGTCGTCGCCAACGGAACTCCTTTGGACTTTCGCTTCGACAACGTTGCGCGCGCTGCACTGCGCGCTGGTTATCACCCAGTCATGTTCGGCTACACCGACCAGGCCGCCGATCCCCGACGCATCACGGACCCGAACGATCCTCGCCTCTCGAACTGGGAGGGCGTGCTACCCGGCTTCGAGGAACTGTTGTGCCTTGACGAACGCCACGAGCCATGGCTCGCTTGGCTGAAGACACTCGGCTATTCAGATCGCACCGTCACCGACTGGGAGTACGCGCTCTCAACGGAGCACAAGCGGCCGGCGGAGCACTCGGTCACGCAGTTCCTCACCGACTACTTCCTGGACTGGTTGAGCACGCAGGACGGTCCGTGGTTCGCGCATACGTCGTACATTCGCCCGCATCCGCCCTACAGAGCGGCCGGCGAGTACGAGGCGATGTACTCCCCCGCCGACTGCCCGCCACCGCTTCCGATTCCAGAACCAGTGCACCGCCTACACGCGGCATTGCTCGAGGCCACGGGCTGTCCGACCGACCCCGCGAAACTCGCGTACTTATGTGCGCAGTACTACGGAATGATCAGCGAGGTCGACCACCACCTCGGTCGCATCGTCGATGCACTTAAGCAACGGGGCGAGTGGGAGAACACAGTGATCGTGATCACCGCAGATCACGGCGAGCAGCTCGGCGATCAAGGTCTGCAGCAGAAGTGCGGCTACTTCGAAAGCAGCTACCACATCATCGGCATCGTTCGCGACCCCGCGCAACCGGCTGGCCACGGGACTGTCGTCAACGACTTCACCGAGAACGTCGACATCATGCCGACCCTGTGCGAGATGATGAACGTGCCGGTGCCAGTGCAATGCGACGGACTACCACTGACGCCGTTTCTGCGGGGTGAGCGGCCGCCGCACTGGCGACGCAGCGCGCACTACGAATGGGATTGGCGCGACGTGATCATCGGCCAGCGCGAGCATCCGTGGCAGTGGGATCGCCGATTGGAACGCAACAACCTTGCCGTGCTGCGAACTGAGACTCACGCTTACGTGCAGTTTGGCGAAGGCGACTGGCTGTGCTTCGACTTAGCCGCCGATCCGACATGGCAAACGCAAACCACCGACGCAGCCGTCATATTGCCGTTGGCGCAAGAGATGTTGGTGTGGCGCCAACAGCACCTCGATCGTCAGCTCAGCGGAATGTTGCTACGCAACGGTGGCATTGGCCGCCACCCCGACCCGGTTCCGGTCAGCTGACGCGTTCGTAAATCAAGTCGATTGGTTCGCGCCCCTCGGCGATACCACGAGTTTCGAAGCGCGTGACCGGCCGCCACGCGGGCCGCGGCACGACGCCGCCGAGCAGTCGCGAATCCAGAGCACAAAGTCGCTTGACCTGATCCGCGTAGTCCGCGATGTCGGTGGCTACGTGGAGAGTCCCACCAATGCGCAACGCGTCAACCAGGTCGGCGATGACCTCCGGGCGAGCAAGCCGGCGATTCCGTTGGCTTGTTTTCGGCCACGGGTCTGGAAAGAACATGCGCACACCCGCCAGCGACGCGACCGGTATTCGGGGAAGCAACTCAATCACGTCGTGTTCAACGACTCGCACGTGCTGCCAATCGTTGCGATCAATCGCTTCGAGAACGACCACGACCCCGTTCGTGTGAACGTCGACCCCGACGACTGCCTCGTTCGGACGTTGCGCTGCCATCTCGATCAACGCTTCGCCACCACCAAAGCCAATGTCGAGCACGACGTCGATCGGCGGTTGCAACGCCGGGAAGACGTCGTTCCATTGAAGTCCGTCACCCTCCACAGCCAACGACCACCGAGCAGTGAGCTCGCGATACAACGCTGTGCGCTCCGGCGAAAGTCGTCGGCGCCGTACGCGAAAACTGCGGATGGGAGGATGCGGCGGCGACACCATTGGGTTCATTGCTACCACCGATAATCTCGACTGCGACATGCAGCGGGAAGAGCAGCTCGACGAGCACCACGAACGAGTTCGCTTGCCGGTCGTCGCGTCGCTGCTCGCGCTCGGCTCGGGTGTCGTGTGGAGCCTTGGCATCGTCAACGCCCGCAAGGCCAATAGCACTGATGCATTCCAATACCTGATCTGGCGCTCGATTGGTGTGATCGCCGTCATCGAAGCGATCGGACTATGGCGACGTCAACGCCCGCGCCTGGTCGTCGCGTGGACTACCGGGCGCGTGATGGCGGCAGCCAACTTCGGCATCTTCCTTGCATCGCTTTCATTCGTCTACGCGGTGAAGACGACTACTCCAGCGAACACCGCGTTTCTGAGTTCGCTTACCCCACTGGTCGCCATGGTCTTCGCAACATTCCTCGGCGAGAAGCTGACGCGCTCGACCATCATCGCCCTCGCAGTCGGCATCGCCGGCGTCACCGTTACGGTCTTTGGCGATCTCGGTGCCGGCAACATGAAGGGCAACATTGCGGCATTCTCTTCATCCATCGGGTTCGCGATGTACGCGACCTGCGTGCGCACCGACCGCAATCGCGACTGGTCGCCCGCGCTCTCGGGCTATAGCGCGCTGATGGTCGCAGTGTGCTCGATCATCACGCTTGCCAGCGGTCGGACGTTGTTTCCACCCGCCGCCGATATGGCATACGCGCTGTCGCACGGTGCCGTGCTGATCGTGGTCGGCACACTGATGTTCAACGAAGCGAGCAAGCACCTTCCGACTGTTCCGATGACGGTCTTCACACAGACCGAGATGGCGTTTGCCCCGATTTGGGGAATCCTTCTGCTGAACTTGCATCCGAAGGGCTGGACGCTGGTCGGCGGGGCGATCATCTTCAGCGCCGTCGTCGGCAAGGCCGTCTACGACTCGACGCGTGGCGTGCCGCAGCGTTTCGTCGCCGTGCCCGACGTTCCACTGCTCTAGTAAATCTGCGAGTCTGTGGGCATGCCATCCGACGAGTGCTGGCTGGTTTCGGCCGGTCACGTGCTAGCCAGCGCCGAGCGCGCTCGCAGTCGCGAGTCGCGCGCACGCGGGTTGCTCGGCCGCGATGGCATCGGTGGCGCGTTGGTGTTGTCGCCGTGTCGCAGCGTGCACACAATCGGCATGCGCTTCCCCATCGACGTGGCGTACCTCGACGAGCAGGGCTTCGTACTCAAAGTCGCGCACATGCACCGAAACCGCATTGGCCTGCCCGTGTGGAAGGCGACGAGCGTCGTCGAGGCGGAGGCCGGCGCGTTCGAACGGTGGGGCCTGCAGGTCGGCCAACAGGTGGAGGTGCGCGAGTGACCGGTCAGCTGTGGCTGGTCAGCACTCCAATCGGCAACTTGGGCGACCTGCCACCGCGAGCGATCAGCACGCTGCAGTCGTGTGCACTGATCTGCTGCGAAGACACGCGCCACAGCGGCAAACTGCTGTCGCACGCGGGAATCGCGGGGGTGCGACTAGCCGTCGCCAACGAACACACCGAGGATTCGCGCGCTGGCGAAGTTCTTGACCTGCTGGCGAGTGGCCGCGACGTCGCGGTACTCACCGACGCTGGGACGCCAGGAATCAGCGACCCTGGTGCTCGACTTGTGCGCGCCGCGATCGATGCGGGCCACCGCGTCAGCGCAGTGCCAGGGCCGGCGGCACTTGTGATGGGCTTGGTGCTCAGCGGCTTCGACACCACGCGGTTCGTGTTCGAGGGTTTTCTGCCGCGCACGGGGAAAGATCGCACGCAACGCATCGCCGACATCGTCTGCGAGCGACGCACCATCGTGTTGTACGAAGCGCCACATCGGGTGCAGCGAACTGTCGCCGACCTACTGAAAGCGTGCGGACCCGACCGCCAGATCGCACTCGCCCGCGAGCTCACCAAACTGCACGAAGAAACATGGCGGGGCACACTTGCGGACGCAGCAACTCACGTCGCCGAGCAAGCACCGCGCGGCGAGTACGTGGTGGTGGTCGAAGGCGCATCGGATGTGGTTGAGGCCACAGACGATGCAATCGTCAGCGCGTTACGAATGACACTTGCGGGCGGTGCCGATCGGCGAGCGGCAATCGCTACCGTTATGGCGTCAACCGGAGCGAGTAAGCGCCGCGTCTACGACCTAGCGCTGACAATCCCTCGCTGATCCACGACGAACCAATCCATGACAGACGTTCAGATCAACCTCAGCCCAACCGGGCATAGCGCCGCGTTCTTCGACCTCGACCGCACGCTGATCTCTGGCTCGAGCGCGTTCGTGCTTGCGATCGCTGCGTGGCGTGGCAAGTTGGTGCCCACTCATCAGTTCGTGCGCGATGCGGCGAGCGCGGTGGCGTTCAAATTCGCCGGCGCGAGCGACGACACGTCGAACGGCGTGCGCGACCGAATCCTCGGCGCCGTCAAGGGTGTCCGCGTCGAAGACTTAATCGCGCTCAACACCGACATCGTTCCGAAGTTGATGGACAAGTTGCGTCCTGAGGCCCGACGCCTGCTCGATCAACATCGCCACGCCGAACGTCCGACGTATATCGTCTCCGCCTCGCCGATCGAACTGGTCGAGCCGCTCGCGGTAGCGCTCGGAATGACGGCCGGCATCGGCACGCGCAGCGAGATCGTCGATGGCGTGTACACAGGCGAGCTCGCCGGGCCGTTCTGCTACGGCCCTGGCAAAGTCGAGGCGATCATCGAACTCGCTCGCGAGGAAGGCTTCGACCTCGAGAAGTGTTGGGCGTACAGCGATTCGGCGAGCGACTTGCCGATGCTGCAGTGCGTCGGTCATCCCGTGGCCGTTAACCCCGACACGAAACTCGAACGCTTCGCCGGCCAAGAGGGTTGGCCGATCGTCGTGTTCAGCAAACGTACGAAGGCCGTCATCCGTCGAACCACGCAAGCAGTCGGCGCAGTGGGTCTCGTCGCAGGCGGCTTCGTCGGCGGCACGCGCAAGTCCAGCAAGCGCGGCCGCTTCTTCGGCTAACGCGTTCAGCCGAGTGTTTCCTGCCCGTGTGCGGGCAGGAAACACTCGACGCTCCGTCGACCTGCACGAAACACTCGACTGAAAGTCTCAGGTCAGTGGGGTTAGACCCAACTGTCGGGATTGGGCTACCAAGCGATCTTGGCTGTCCCAGATCTCGCCGTCCTCGTTGAAGAAGCCGCCTTGCACGAACTGACTGCGGAACACGCAACGCACCGGACCCGGCGCGGGGACGCCGCGCACGTGCACGGTCAACTCCAACGTCGGCACCCACCCGGGCGGCAGGTCGATGTGGAATACGGCGGGCGGAAACGCGTCGGCCGCGAGCAGCAACGCCAACGTGTCGACCGGACGATCATCGGCGAACGCGAACCAGCCTGCCATTTCCGCGACACCTTTGCGTTCGCCGCGCATGAACGACTCGTCGCCGGGGCGCAGTCGAACGTTCAATCGCGCATTCAACGCAACCGCTACGGCGCCTTGCACCGACGACCGCTCCACACACTCATCCATCGGCGGCAACTCGAGCGGACCGACGGCGAGGTGCGTGAAGTCGTCGTTCACCTGCGCGAGGTCGCCGAATGTTCCGGTCACTTGCAGGATTGGCTGACCATCGCGATGCAACTGTCCGGTGACAGTGCTGAAGCGGCGGCCCGACTTCAAGACTGTTGCGTCGACTTGCACCGGCCCCGGCGTGCCGGGCGCCAGGTAGTGAGCGGTGATCGAAAGCGGATCGGCGCGACCGCTTACTGCTCGCAGATGACTCGCAGCGAGTGCAAGCAGGTAGCCACCGTTGGCGTTGCCGTTGATATCCCAGCCGTCGTGAATCGTCGCGGCACCGTCAGGCCCGACAAACGTTGCCTTGTCAAACTCGCTCATAGCTTCCAATACTCGCGGCCGTCAGTCGCCACGGCACCATCGAGCAACAATCGATCGAGGTGTTGCTGAATCGAACGCTTCTCGACGCTCTCGCCAAACAACGGGGGCCGTGTGCCCGGTCGGTAGACGATTCCGACCTCGACCAACTGATCGAGCGTGCGCCGCGACTCCAACATTTCTAACAACGCCGCTTCGCGCCGCGCTATAGCTTCACCGAACGCAGCGACAGCCGCGACAAACGCATCGTGTCCGTCGACGACACCCTTGTGGTGAAACGTGACGTAGTGATCGGCGACAATCTCGGGCAGCGCGAGCAACGTCGCCTCGAACTCTTCCAGGCTGCTGCCGGCGTCGCCGTAGTACGGCCCGAAGGTCGACAGGTCGATGTCACCCGTCACGACGACGGTCGGACCATCGTCGTGCTCGATCATGAACAGACAGTGTCCGCCGGTGTGGCCTGGCATCGACTTTGCCCGCACGACAACACCACCGAGATCCCACGTTGCGCCATCGCGGAAGCTGGTCGCGTTCGGCCAGCCGAGGTAATGGAATCGCTCGGTCACGAAGTCGGTCATCGCGGGTATGCGATCGGCGGGAATGCCATACAACGCCATCAACCCTTCAACCGATTGCAGAGCCGCGAGGTCGCGCTCGTGCACGCTGATCGTCTCGGTCCGCACTGCCGAAAGCCCGGCCGCGTGATCTTCGTGAGCGTGCGTCAGCAAAACCCGGTCGACCGTCACCGGCGGCAAGGCTTCGTGAACCGATTGCGACGGGTCGATCAGCACAGACCCCGCTGAACCAACGACCAACACACTGTTGCCGTCGGGGTACTTGCCTTGTTCCTTGCCAAACAGCACGGTCACGCACTGGCCAAGGGCACGCGTGGTCGACATCGGGCCGACGGTATCCGTTAAGTGCTTGCCCCGGCGACTGCACGCGGGCGTATCCTTGAACCCGTGACCTACGTGGCCCTGACCCGTCGAATGCGCACCGGCTTCTGATCAGCCGTTTGTTCGCCATTCTTCGAAAGGACTTCCCGTGAGCACGTATTACCTGACCACACCTATCTATTACGTGACGGCCAAGCCGCACCTCGGCCACGCGTACACCACCATCATCGGCGATGCACTCGCCCGCTGGCACCGACTGCTCGGCGACGACGTGTACTTCCTCACCGGCACCGACGAGCACGGCCAGAAGGTGCAGGACTACGCCGACGCGGCCGGCCAAAGCGCGCAAGATTTCGTCGACGAAATCGCCCCGCTTTACGAGCAAGCATGGCAGCGGCTGAACATCAGTAACAACGACTTCATCCGCACCACCGAGGAGCGTCACAAAATTGGTGTCGCCGAGTTGCTGCAACGTTGCTACGACGCTGGCGACATCGAGCTCGACCTGTACAAGGGCAAGTACTGCGTTGCGTGCGAGGAGTACTACACAGACGACGAACTCGACCCGGGCGACCTGTGCAAGATTCACAAGCGGCCTGTCGAGTACTACGAGGAAGAGAACTACTTCTTCCGCCTCAGCCGTTTCGAGCAACGTTTGCTGGATTGGTACGCGGCGCACCCTGGAGTGATCGTGCCCGAGTTTCGTGCGAACGAAGCACTCGGTCTGATAAAGGGCGGCCTGCGCGACTTCAGCGTCAGCCGTACGACCTTGAAGTGGGGCATTCCACTTCCGTGGGACGCGAAGCACGTCGCGTACGTTTGGTTCGACGCGCTCGCCAACTACATCACCGCCGTCGGCTTCGGCAGCGGCGACACAACGCAGTTCGAGAAGTGGTGGCCCGCGCGTCACCTGATCGGCAAAGACATCATCCGCCATCACTGCGTGTACTGGCCGGCGATGCTGATCAGTGCAGGCATCGAACCGCCAGCAGGTTTCGCGGTTGGCGGTTGGCTGCTTTCGGGTGGCGAGAAGATGAGCAAGACGAGTGGCAACGTCGTCAACCCACTCGAGTTGATTGACGACATAGGTGTCGACGGCTTCCGCTACTACGTACTTGCGGAGACGACTTACGGCCAAGATGGCGACTTCACCTACGAGGGATTGATCGGGCGTTACAACAGCGACCTCGCTAACAACCTCGGCAACCTCTTGTCGCGCGTTGCAACGGTGGTCGACAAGAAGTGCGGTGGCGTCAGTCCCGCGCCGCGCGCCGACTCGCCGCTTGCCGCTGCCGCCGCCACCGCGTACGAAGCAACCGCCGAAGGATGGGAAGCGGTGCAACCCAGTCGCGCGCTCGATGCGACGTGGCAACTGATTCGCGCAACCAACGCGTACCTGGAAGCGAACGAACCTTGGAAGTCCGAGCCTGGCGCCGCAGTCGACGCCATCTTGGGCGACGCACTCGAGGTCTTGCGTATCGTCGCCGTTCTCGCCAGTCCGGCGGTGCCGGCGACGAGCCAGATCGTGTGGGAACGACTCGGACTCAGCGGAGATGTCACCGATCAGCGACTGCCTGCCGCAGCGAAGTGGGGCCAGTATCCGGGTGGCTTGCCGGTCGTCAAGGGCGACCCCTTGTTCCCACGTAGATGAAAGTCAAAGGTCGATGAACTACACCGACAGTCACTGCCACCTCTACGACACACGCGGTGCCGACATCGACGAGGTCATCGCGTCAGCGCGCGCCGCGGGTGTGACGAAGATGATCACCGTCGGATGCGATGCAACGACGACACAACAGGCGATCGACATCGCCGCTCGCTTCGAAGGTGTGTATGCGACCGCTGGCCTGCATCCGCACGACGCCGTGCACGGAGTCGACACCATTCGACACTTCTTCGACGATCCGAGTGTGATCGCAGTTGGCGAAGCCGGGCTCGACTACTTCTACGAGCACTCACCTCGGGCGCAACAGCGAATCGCCTTCGCGGATCAGATTCAGATCGCACACGAACGAAAGCTGCCGTTGGTCGTTCACGCCCGCGATGCGTGGGACGACACGTTCGATGTGTTCGCCGCCGAAGGCGCCCCCGAGCGCACCGTCTTTCATTGCTTCACGGGTGGTCCTGAAGAAGCCCGTCGCTGCCTCGATCTGGGCGCATACTTGAGCTTCAGTGGCATCGTCACCTTCAAGGCTGCAACCGAGCTACAAGAGGCGGCCAAGTTGTGCCCGGCCGACCGCATGCTCGCCGAGACGGACAGCCCTTATCTGGCGCCAATTCCGCACCGCGGCCGGGCCAACCGGCCGGAGTACGTGACACATGTCGTGCAGGCGCTTGCTGAACTGCGTGCCGAGCCGCTCGACGACGTGCGCCGGGCGACCGTCGAGAACGCCTGCCTTGCCTTCCCTGCCCTGCGTTCCTAGCGTTTGTCCACCACAATGGACGACTCACCATGAATGAATTCGATAAGCGCCGCATTGGTGCCGCCTCGCTCATCACGGTTTCGGTGCTGTCGCTGGTGTGGGTGTTCAGCAGCGGATCCTCGAACGGCGACGACGGCGCGACCGCCACGACGTGTCTCGGCTGTGCCGACACGTCGGGTAACTCGGCGCCGTCAACCACGGAATACCAGCCGCACCCGCCAATTTTCGTCGGCGGTGGCGACACCGAAACACCGAACGACCCGGTCAGCATCGCCACCGCTCCCGAGCCAAACGCGAACGAGATCGTGACGACTACGCAGTTCCTTCGTTACGGCGACACGTCGGGCGTTCGCCGTTGCTCCACGTTGCTGGCGCCAGAGGGTTACGAGTTGACCGTCACCAACGTCGACAACGGACAATCGACAACGTGCACCAATACGCAAGGCTTCACTGTTCCAGCCGGCGTTGGAATGGTGCTGGACACCAACGTCTTCGCCGAGATTGGTGACTTTGTCGACGCACCACTACCGGTGCGAGTGAGTTGGGAAGACGAACCGGTCGACGAACCGGTCGACGACTCGACCGGCGGCTAGCGGCTTCGAATCACCGACACCTAAGTATCGGTTAACAACCATGCACAACCGGACGACCATCACCGAACTCCTTGCACGCGGCGGACTCAGTCCACGACGCGACCTTGGCCAGAACTTCGTGGCCGACGCCAACACAGTTCGGCGAATCGCGCGTCTCGCCGAGGTCGGTCCTGGCGACCGCGTAGTGGAAGTCGGCGCCGGCTTCGGATCGCTGACAATGGCGCTTGCCGAGACCGGAGCCGAGATACTCGCAGTAGAAGTCGATCGCGGAATCGTTCCTGTCTTGCGCGAGGTGATGGCGGCTTACGACAACGTCACCGTCGTCGAGGCCGACGCGATGCGCACTGACTGGAGCGCGCTACTCGGCGACAAGCCCGGCTGGATTCTTGTCGCCAACCTGCCGTACAACGTGGCGACGCCGCTGGTGTGCGACCTGCTCGACGGTGTGCCTCAGATCGAACGCATGCTGGTGATGGTGCAGCGAGAAGCTGCCGAGCGGTTTTGTGCAGCACCGCGTACGCCGCAATACGGGGCCGTGACCGTGAAGATCGCGTACTGGGCAACCGCACGCATCGCGGGCATGGTCCCCGCGAACGTGTTCCTGCCGCGGCCGAAGGTCGAGTCGGCCCTCGCCGACATACGGCGACGGCCACAACCCGCGACAGCGGCAGCGAGCACCGATCTCTTCTCGCTGATGCGCACCGCCTTCGGGCAACGCCGCAAGATGCTGCGTCGCTCGCTGGCCGACGTTGTGTCGCCAACAGTGTTCGACGAAGCTGGCATCGACGCCTCGCGGCGCCCGGAGGAACTCGACGTGCACGAGTGGGGACGATTGGCCATCAGTTGGAGAGCACATCAATGACGGTCACTCTGACGGCTCGGGCGAAGTTGACCCTGACGCTGCGCATCATCGGTGTACGTGGCGACGGTTACCACCTGATCGATGCCGAGATGGTTTCGCTGGCGCTCGCGGACACTCTGACAATCGACCCGCAACGCGCGGGACTGACATGCGACGGCCCGTTCGCGCATGGCACGCCAGTCGACAGCAGCAACCTCGTCGCGCGTGCACTGAAGCTCGCCGGTCGTACAGCTGGTGTACACATCCACAAAGCGGTCCCACACGGTGGTGGACTGGGCGGCGGCTCTAGCGACGCGGCAGCAGTACTTCGTTGGGCCGGCTACAACGACATCGCCGGCGCAGCAGCGATCGGTGCCGATGTGCCGTTCTGTCTTGTCGGTGGTCGGGCACGCGTGCGCGGCATCGGCGAACTGATCGATCCATTGCCATTTGAGCCGATGGAAATCACATTGGTGATTCCGCCGCTGTCGATCAACACGCCTGCCGCGTATCGCGCATGGGACGAACTCGGTGGTCCACACTCGCAAACGAACGACCTGGAAGCAGCGGCTATTTCAGTCGAGCCGCGTCTGGCCGAATGGCGTGAGCGAATCGAGAAAGCTGCGGGCGAACGACCGACGCTTGCGGGCAGCGGCGCGACGTGGTTCCTACGCGGCCATCACAAGATTGCCGATGCGCTACCCGATGCGTTGGTGGTGCACACCGAGTCGGTGGCAGCTACCTAGAACGGCTGGGTTACTTGCGGGCGCGCTGGTGGCGCGTGCGGCGCAGCATCTTCTTGTGCTTCTTCTTGCGCATGCGCTTGCGGCGCTTCTTGATCAGTGAGCCCATAGCTCGTGAGACGCTATCGGCTCGCACCCCCCGACCCAAACGCCGAGCGCAGGTGCATTGCCCGGCGCTACCATTTCGTAAAGGCGGTGGGCCGCGTGCGGCCAATCCTTCCGGGGTCGTTCAATGGTAGGACGGCAGGTTTTGATCCTGCATATAGGGGTTCGAGCCCTCTCCCCGGAACCAATGCGCTAGAACGGAACCATGACAGTTTCGGCGATTGTCCTTGCGGCTGGCGAGGGCTCACGAATGCGGTCGTCGCGGCCAAAGCCGCTGCACATGATTTGCGGTCGCCCGATGGTGGTGCACGTGATCCACGCGCTCGAGCAGGTGACCCCGACGCGCACCGTCGTCGTCGTTGGCCACGGCGCCGAGCAAGTAACCAAGAAGGTGCAGGAGCAGGCACCGGCGTGGGCGAACGTTTCATTTGTCGAGCAAAGTGTGCAAGCCGGTACTGGCGACGCCGCCCTGGTCGGGTTGTCGGGGCTTCCGAGCTCGGGTCTCGACGACGAACTCGACGATACGTCGACAGTCATCGTGTTGCCAGGCGACACACCCCTGCTGCAAGCCGCAACGCTCGACGCGTTGGTCGCCGCGCACAACGCAAATGAGTATGCGGCCACGCTGATCACGTCGGTGATGGATGATCCCACCGGCTACGGGCGAGTGGTTCGAGCACCCTCGAAGCTGGGTGACGGGCGCGTGCTGCGCATCGTCGAGCAACGCGATGCCGATGAGTCCGAGCGCGCGATCCAAGAGGTGTGCACCAGCATGTACGCCTTCCGTCGCGACCTACTAGGGCCGGCATTGCGGCACCTCAGCCCCGACAATGCGCAGGGTGAGCACTACCTGACCGATGTAATTGGAACTCTCGCCAAAATGGGTCACCGCATCGGTTGCGTGCAGGCGCCACCGGCCGAGACCCAGGGTGTCAACGACCGCTGGCAACTGGCACTCGCCGAGCGCGAACTGCGTAGTCGCACCAACCGCCGCTGGCTTCTAAACGGCGTGACGATGCTCGATCCGCGACAGACATTCGTGGATGTGACGGTCAAGCTGGGCCGAGACGTGACGTTGTATCCGGGCACGATCCTGCAGGGCAGCACGGTCATCGGCGACGGCTGCGAGATCGGCCCCGACACGCGCCTGACCGACTGCGCGATCGGTACCGATGCCACCGTCCAGCACACCGTCGGCCGCGAGAGCGAGGTTGGCGAGGGGGCGCACGTCGGTCCGTACGCGTTCTTACCCTCCGGCAGTTCCGTGAAGCCCGCCACCACAACCGGTGCGTTCTACACTGCACCTGTCGAATGAGTTACGGAACCGAGCTACATAGCATGAACGACAGGAGTGGAATGGAGAAGGTCACTACCAAGCGGATGTCGCTCTACTCGGGGCGCACGCATCCCGCCTTGGCACTGGAAGTGGCCGAACATCTCGGAATTGAACTTGGCGAACCGAACGCAGTGCAGTTCGCGAACGGCGAAGTACGTGTGCGGTTTAGCGAGAGCGTGCGCGGCAGCGATGTGTTCATCATGCAAACGCACTGCGGCTACGACGGCCTCAGCATCAACGACTCGATAATGGAACAGCTGATCATGTGCGACGCCGCGTTTCGTGCGTCGGCAAAACGAATCACCGCGGTGTGCCCGTTCTACGGCTACGGCCGCCAAGATCGCAAGACCGAGGGTCGCGAACCGATCACTGCGCGACTAATCGCCGACTTGTTTAAGGCGGCCGGCGCGAAACGCATGGTCAGCATCGATTTACACAGCGGCCAGATCCAGGGCTTCTTCGAGGGGCCTGTCGATCACCTCACCGCGATGCCGGTGCTCGAGAACTTCGTTCGCCAGAACGCGAATGCCGCACCCGTGATCGTTGCCCCCGACGCTGGCCGCATCAAGGTGGCCGAGCGCATGTCGCAACACTTGGGCGATCTCGGCGCCGACTTGGCCTTTATCTATAAGCGTCGTCCGAAGGGCACTACCAACGTCGCCGAAGCCAAAGAGGTCATGGGCGACGTCGAGGGGCGGCTTTGCATCGTCATCGACGACATGATCGACAGCGGCGGCACAATTTGCGCGGCGGCCGACGTGATGATGGCTCGCGGCGCGACCGAGGTGTGGGCGATGGCCACGCATGCCGTGCTCAGCGGCCCGGCGATCGACCGACTGAAGAACTCGGTGATCAGCAAGGTCGTAGTCACCAACACTTTGCCACTGTCGGAAGAGAAGCAGATCGACAAGATCGAGGTGCTGTCGATTGCTCCACTCATTGCCGACGCCCTGGGCGCTGTGTTCGACGACACAAGCGTGAGCGAGATCTTCGGCGGCGAAAACCAGTCGTAGTTCGGAGTGGCGATGGAACTCGACGCTTACCTTGCCGTGATTGCCAGCGAGGCCGCGCGCATGGTCGCTGTCGCTGATGAAGCCGGACTCGATGCAAAGACGCCGACGTGCCCGACGTGGAACATCCGCAAATTGATTCTGCACACGGGTGAGGTGCACCGGTGGGCGACGGCCGTCGTTGCAGGCAAGTACACGAGCCTCGCGAAGGTTCCCAAAGACACGCTCGGGAAGTTGCCGACTGACGCCAAGACAGTGGAGTGGTTTCGTGACGGCGTCGTAGCGCTGATCCACGCGCTCGCCACCGCCGACGATTCGGTGGAGTACGACATGTTCTTGAGGGAACCACGAATGTCGCGGCTGATGATCTGGGCGCGGCGTCAGGCCATGGAACTGTGCATCCACCGTGTCGATGCTGAATCGGCCGTCGGGCGTTGCACCGCTATCCCGCCAAAGGTCGCCTCCGAGGGAATCGACGAATTCCTTTGCGCTTTCATCACCCGCGGTAAGGGGGCGGTGCATCGCGATACCCCGCAGACAATTGCGTTCGTGCCCAGCGATGTCGACGAACGGTGGACCCTCACCATCAGCGATGGTCCGCTGGTGACCGAACGCACTGCCCGCAAGGCGGATTGCACGGTCAAAGGATCGGCGAGCGACACATTCATGGCCCTGTGGAACCGCCCGGCGCTGGACGATTCGGCGGTCAAGGGCGACGCCAGTCTGTTTACCGATCTTGGCGCCAACGTACGTATTCGCTGGAGCTAAACCCTCGCCAAGTGGCCGTTCGGGGGTCTGGGCGGGTACGATTTCAAGCCGTTCTGTCACGCTCTGATTGAGGCCCGCATGTCCAACACCAAACTCGCCGCCCAGCTCCGCACAACCTCGGGTTCGCCCGCTGCACGTCGGCTGCGCGCCGAGGGGCACATCCCTGGCGTTCTTTACGGCCACGGCATGAGCCCGCTCAGCGTCACTGTCGAGCGCCGCGAATTGCGTCTCGCCCTTAGCGGCCCCGCCGGCTCGAACACAGTCCTGTCACTCGAAGTTGGCGGCAAGAGCTACCCAGCCGTCGTCAAGGAAATGCAGCGCCACCCCGTCAAGCGTGCGGTGCACCACATCGACTTCCTGCAAGTGAACATGGACGAAGAAATCACGTTCTCCGTTCCGCTGCACCTCGTCGGCGAAGCGAAGGCTGTCATCGCCGAAGGCGCGTTGGTCGACAAGTCGGTCGAGACAATCGACGTTCGTTGTACGCCGAACGACATGCCGAACTCGTTTGAGGTCGACATCACCAACATGCAGCCGCACGAGGTCATTCGTCTCTCCGACCTAACGATGCCCAAGGGCGTCACGCCACTCGGCGAACCCGACATGGCGATCGTCACCACACTCTCGACCTCCGCCGCGGAAGCCGCCGAGCCCGCAATCGTGGTTGCCGAGGGCGCAGAAGCCGAAGGCACTGAAGCCGCCGGCGCAGCCGAGGCTTCCGACACCGCCGAGTGATACAGGCGTCGATGTGATCGACGCGATCATCGTTGGCTTAGGCAATCCCGGAAGGCAATACGCAGGCACGCGCCACAACGTCGGCGAAGAGGCAGTCGCGTTGCTCGCCGAGCGACACGGCACTGCACTCAAGGCCGGCCGCGACAAAGCGCTAGTCGCCGAGGCCGAAATCGCTGGCAAGCGAGTCGTGCTCGCGTTCCCGACGACCTATATGAACGACAGCGGAATCGCAGTTGGCGCGCTGATGCGCCGCCACCGCGTCGTCGATCCGAAACGGCTGATCATCGTGCACGACGAACTCGATCTTCCCGTGGGCGGGCTGAAGGTGAAAGACGGCGGTGGGCTCGCCGGTAACAACGGCCTGCGCAGCATCACGCAGCACATGCACACGCAGGACTACTTGCGCGTGCGCATCGGTATTGGCAAGCCAACGAGCAAGGAACGTGGAGTCGATCACGTGCTGTCGCGCGTGCCGAAAGCCGAGCGCAAGATTCTCGACGTCGTGGTCGAGCGAGCAGCGGACGCGGTCGAGGCGATACTCGCCAACGGTGCGCTAGCCGCGATGACGGCGTTCAACGGCTTGTAGTTCACCCGGTGCGGGTGAACGTGAGGTCCACTCCACCGCGCACGCGAGCTCGAAGCACTAACCCGCCCTCGGGTGTGCACACGTAACTGCTCGTGCCATTGCCGACCGGCAGGTTTGCGAGCGGAACACCCGTGATTTCCGAGCGAGTTCCGGCAATCGTGATGAACGCGCGACCTCCGAAGATGCCGGTGGTCGCGGTGGTGAACGACGTTGCATCGGCTGTCCACGTACCGGTGGTTGCGCCGTTGAAGACCGACTCGAAGAGAACCGGTGGAGTGCCGGCAGGTCCTGCCTCTTCTCCCGCGGTCGTCCAGTCGACCACCGTTATCGCCATCGTGCCGTCGGCGTTGACCTGCATCGAGAACGAACCCGTGACGACCTGAGTGCCGGCAGGACCACCCGCGGCGTTGGTGAGCGCTTGAAACGCCGTCGCCATCACAGCGTTGTCGACCGTCCACGCACCGACCAGGCAGGTCTCGTCAACGGGCAGAGTGGTGTCCGGACTACAAATCGGATCCGAGCCCGCCGGTAACGCGTTTGCGTTATACACGAGTGCGCCAGAGTGAGTCGCCCGCGACGGGCCGGCTGCCGGGCACGGGTCGCAACTGCCATCGGCAAGGTGATACCCCTTGGCGGCAACGCGGATCGGCATGCCAGCATCGGCCGACAACGCCACAACGGCAGTCGCACCTTCACTCAAGGGGATCACGTCCGTGCGATCGCGTAGAGATTCCGCGCATCGGCATGCCTCGCCGACGCAATACACCTGATCGATGCTGCCGTCTTCAGAAGCCACTTCACCTTCACCGTTCCAGTTCACCTTTCCGTAGCCGACGATCGCGAGATGAACTAGGTCAACATCGGCAGTCGGAGTGATGGTGAGAGCCGCCGTGCCGATACGCCCACCATCTGCCAACTGCAACCGCAACTCCACGTCGGTTGCGAGCGTGTGATCAACGGTCTTGCGGCCGACACCGCCGATTCCGAACGAGCCGAGACCGATACCGGTGAATTGCCAACTCGGGCCGAAGGGGCGGCGCACCGGTGAAGTCGCAAAGGACGAGAGCAGCGCTTCACGCTGCGGGGTGCCGGGCGTCCCGAACAGAAACTCCAACTTTTCCTCGGTCGACTTCTTCAAGTTGGCGATGATGCTGCGACCAATCGTCGCGACACCCTGGCGCTCAGCGGCCCACTGAAACACACCGATCGCCGAGTAGCCGAGCCTGTCGTTGAGGAACGAGTAACCCCTGTCGCCTGTTGGCAGCGTTGCGTTTCCAGCGAGGAAGGTGCGCCAGAACCCGCCGACGAGATCCGCACCCGACCCTTGCCCAATCACTTCGCCGACCCACGACGCGCTTCCCTCGAAATACCACTTAGGCAATCCCGCCACATCCGGCACAGACGCGTGAGAGAACACATGGCAGTGACTGATTTCGTGCGCAAGTAAAGCCCGTTGCTGGGTAATGGTCGCGCGTGAAAACGCTCGCCCATACACGATCGTGCAATCACTTGACGGTCGCCACCCAAACAGCTCGGACCCGCTGTTGGCTTCGGCGTGAGCAGTGCCGACCAATTCGGCATTGATCGGCTGGAGCACAATGGTCGACGGATTGAGAGTCGAGCCGAGTAGGCGACCGACTTCGTCGTTGACGGGTACGACTAGCGCTTGCAATGCCGGATCAACTGCAGTGACGGACCGTACAAGGCCCGCCCTCGGCGCAGCCGCGGCACCCTCTGTGTCATCGGGCGCAGGGCTATCAACGACGCGCAGAAGCTCAACGAGTGCCGCTTGTTGTTCGGCGGAATACTCGTTCCAATGCTCAACTAGTTGATTCAGCGACGCGTCCAGTAGCACCGGTCCACTCACCCTGCCAAAAGTGGGTTCACTCCCGGGCACATTCAGTCCGGTCAGCGACACAAACCAGTCGAGCGCTTGTTGAGCGGTGACAGGTGCTTCACCGACGGCCGCGCTGAATAGTTCGTAAGGCGACATCTCGTCATCAGGGGCCGAGTTGTCAGTCGTGTCGACGGTGGTTTCGTCCGACGCCGCCGACTCCTCGCTGGAGTTACAGCCAGCAATAACTGAAATGACCAGCAGCAGGGAAACGGTCGATCGCATTCGGCAATCGTCTCACTTGCGGTTACTCAGCTGCCACCCGATCAGTACTCAATCGCGCCGCTACCCTCGTTTGCTCATGTCGCTCGCGTCGCTTCCCCGCCTTCTTCGCGACGATCCGGCACTGACGCAAGCGCTCGGTGACCCGAGCGGGTTTGTGGCAGTACCGGAATCTGCCCGCGCAATCGCAGTTGCCGCGCTCGCGCAACTCAGTGAGCGTCGTCCGCTTGTCGTGGCTTGTCCAACCGGGACCGATGCGGGTCAGTTGTACGACGACCTGGTGCAGTACATGCCACCTGGCGAAGTTGAGCTGTTCCCTGCGTGGGAGACGCTGCCGTTCGAACGCGTTAGCCCGAGCGTTGAAACGATGGGGCATCGGCTGCAAGTGTTGTGGCGCCTGCGCTCGCCCGAACGGTGCCCGGCAGTGATCGTGTCGGGTGTGCGTGCGCTGCTGCAACGCCTTGGTCCGGGAACGATGACCGTCGAGCCGATTCATCTCCGCAAAGGTGCGACCCTTGACCTCGACTCACTACTCGCCGAACTGGTTCGGTTCGGATATCGGCGTGAGGCGTTGGTTGAGCACCGTGGCGAGTTCGCGCAACGCGGGGCCATCGTCGACATCTTTCCGTCGACGGCCGACTCACCGATCCGCATCGACCTGTGGGGCGACGAGGTCGATCGGCTGACCGAGTTCGCGGTCAACGATCAGCGCAGTACCGACGAGCTCGCAGAGACGTTCGTGTTCCCAGCGCGCGAATTGATTCCGTCGCCCGAAGTGCGCGCGCACGCGGCCAAGCTGGTGGCGACCGAGCCGTGGGGTCGCGAACAGTGGGAGCGCATCGCCGAGGGAACGCTGTTCGACGGCATGGAGAGTTGGTTGCCGTGGTTCATTGGCAAGGGTTTGGTGGAGGAAGAGAAGCTGCTGACCGATGTGCTGCCATCGACCGCCAAGGTCGCGCTCGTCGAGCCGCGCCGAATGCGCGATCGCGCCAACGACTTACTCGCAGAGGAAGACGACTTGGCACGGGCGCTCGCAAGCACATGGGCTCGCGATCCGAATCGCACATTTCCGCGACTGCATGCTGAGACCGATCGCTTGCTCGCGAGTGGGCAAGCGATGTGGACGATCAGTTCCGTTCCCGAGACGCCCGACTCGCCGATGGTCAACGCAAGTGGATGGGGGCCGGTCGTTGGTGATGGCGAGGGACTCGCCGGCAGGCTGAGCGCGTTGCTAGCCGACGGCTTTCGAGTTGTGGTCGCCGCCGATGGCGAGGGCTCCGCGCATCGCATGGCCAGCTTGCTGCTCGACCGCGGATTGTCGTTCTCGGTGCTGGATTCTGCGGGCGCCATCGACAAGCAACTCACGCGGCCCGGTGGTTACGTCGTCACCGCTCCCCTACACCGCGGCTGCAACATTCCGCTGGCGAAGCTGGCGGTTGTCGCCGAGGCCGACCTCACCGGTCGGCGCCGAGCGCATCGTCGCGCCCGGCCACGCAAACGCCAGGGCACGGGACTGTTCGAAGACCTCAAGCCCGGCAACTATGTCGTCCACTATCAACATGGCGTCGGCCAGTACCAGGGAATGGTCAAGCGTTCGATCGGCGGCACCGAGCGCGACTACCTGCTGCTGAACTACAAGGGCGGCGACAAGTTGTACGTGCCCAGCGATCAGATCGATGCGTTGCGTCAATACGTCGGCGGCGAGACACCGTCGCTGCACCGGTTGGGCGGAAGCGACTTCGCGAAAGCGAAGGGTCGTGTACGCAGCGCGGTTCGCGAAATCGCGCATGAGTTAGTGATTCTGTACCAGAAGCGGGTCAACGCTGTCGGCCACGCCTTCGGCATGGACACGCCATGGCAGCACGAGATGGAACAGGCATTTCCGTTCGTCGAGACACCCGACCAGCGCAAGGCGATCGATGAAGTGAAGGTCGACATGGAGCGCGCCTATCCAATGGACCGATTGGTCTGTGGCGACGTTGGTTTCGGCAAGACAGAAGTCGCGATCCGTGCGGCGTTCAAGGCGATTCAGGACGGAAAGCAGGTGGCGGTGTTGGCTCCGACCACGTTGCTCGCCACGCAGCACGGCAACACGTTCGCTGATCGGTTCTCGGGCTATCCGATTCGCGTCGAGGTCTTGAGTCGCTTCCTCACGGCGAAGGAGGCGAAGAAGGTTCTCGAGGGATTGAAGAACGGCGAGGTTGATTGCGTGATCGGTACCCACCGCCTGCTGCAGGAGGGTGTTGTCTTCAAGGACCTTGGCTTGCTGGTCGTCGACGAAGAGCAGCGATTCGGTGTGCAGGCGAAGGAAACGATGAAGAAGATGAAGCACAACGTCGACGTGCTGACGCTGACCGCCACGCCCATCCCACGCACGCTCGAGATGAGTTTGGTTGGCATTCGCGACATGTCGTTGTTGCAGACACCACCGGCCGATCGGCAGCCGATTCTCACGTTTGTGGGTGGCTGGGATGAGCGAGTCGCGGTAGAAGCGATCCGACGCGAGTTGTTGCGTGAAGGGCAAGTGTTCTGGGTACACAACCGGGTGCAAACGATCGACATGGCTGCCGCCAAGTTGCGCGAGTTGGTTCCCGAGGCGCGAATCGCGATCGCTCACGGCCAGATGGACGAAGGTTCACTCGAGCAGGTCGTCGTCGACTTTTGGGAAGGTCGCTACGACGTGCTGGTGTGCACCACCATCATCGAGAGCGGAATCGACATGCCGACGGTGAATACGTTGGTCGTCGAGCGCGCCGATCTGCTTGGTCTCGGGCAAATGCACCAGTTGCGCGGGCGCGTCGGTCGCAGCGGGTCACGTGCCTACGCATACCTGTTCCATCCTGAGGAGGCTCGGCTCAGCGAAGAGGCATACGAGCGCCTGCGCACCATCGGCGAGGCGACCGAATTGGGCAGCGGCTTCAAGATCGCGATGCGCGACTTAGAGATCCGCGGCGCGGGCAACCTGCTGGGTGAGTCACAGAGCGGTCACATCGCTGCCGTTGGCTACGACCTGTATTGCCAGATGGTGACAGAAGCCGTCGGCGAGATGAAGGGTGAAACGCCGAAGGAACCGAGCGAACTGAAGCTGGATGTCCCCACCGACGCATACCTTCCTACGGATTACGTGGAGAAGGAAGAGATGCGGCTCGAGGCATACCGTCGCCTGGCAGCCGTTACCACCAAAGCAGAAGTCGACGACATTCGAGTCGAGTGGGAAGACCGCTACGGCAAAGTGCCGTTACCCGCGCAAGCGTTGCTTGCCGTCGGCTCGTTGCGAGCCGAGTGTCATCGCATCGGGTTGAAGGACGTGCAGATCATCGGCAGCTACGCGCGCCTCGGGCCAATCAATCTGAAAGTCAGCGAAGAGATGCGGCTACGCCGCTTGAGTCGCGATGCGCTACACAAACCGGAGCAACAGCAGATCGTTGTTCCCCTGCCGCGCAACACCGAGCCCGCGCAGTTCTTAGTCGACTTCCTACAACAGCTAACGCCCGTGGCGAACTAACAAGCACCGACTACTAAAGTCGGCGCGATGGCGCAGCGCACACCGTCGATCGACAACGTGACTGTTGCGGATCTTGACCGCGATCCGTATCCGCTCTATGCCCGCATGCGCGCGGCGCAGCCGGTGGCTTGGGTGCCAGCCGTCAATCTTTGGATGGTTACGAAGTGGGACGACGTCCACCGCGTGACCACCGACGAAGAAACGTTTACCGCTGTCGTCGAGTCGTCGCCGGTCGATCGTTGCTTCGGCCAGCCGACGATCATCACCACCGACGGGCAAGTACATCGCGAGCTACGCAAGGCCACCGACCCGAAGTACCGGCCCGCGCGCGTCAACGAGTACATCGACGATCTGGTGCGTCCAGTGGCCAACGCTGCCCTTGATGAGATCGTCGCCGCTGGCAGTGCCGACCTTCTGACTGAATACTTCGAACCAATCTCGACTCTCTCGCTCGCACGTTCGATGGGGTTCGCCGATGTCGACGTCCCCACCTTGCGCTCCTGGTTCCGCGGGCTGTCGCTCGGCGCCACGAACTTTGAACTGGACCCAGCCAAACAGGTGGCCGGCGATGCGACGGCGAACGAGATTCGTGAACTCGCCGGCGGTTTGTTCGAGCGGTTCAAGTCCGAACCCGACGAGTGCGCACTTGCTCAGATGCTGCACGCTGGCATGCCAGACGGCACGACGCGTGAGGCGGACTTCCTGATGCCGACAGTGCTCGTCACCCTCCTGGGCGGAATGCAGGAGCCAGGCCACGGCGCAGGCTCGATCCTCGCCGGTCTACTCACGCACCCGGATCAGTGGGCGGCCGTGCGCGCCGACAGCAAGTTGGTGATGAAGGCCGTCGACGAAGGACTGCGATGGATCGCGCCGATTGGAACCCAGACTCGGCAGGCAACCGTCGATGTAGAAGTCGCGGGAGCAACCATCCCGCGCGGCGACGCCGTAGCTGCTGTTGTTGCATCAGCGTGTCGTGACGAGGCCAAGTTTCCGAACCCCGACGAGTTCGACCTGTTCCGCACCGAAAGTGAAACGGCAGCATTCGGATTTGGAAGCCACTACTGCACAGGCCATTGGTTCGCGCGTCACCAGATCCGAATCGCGTTGGAGGTGTTGTTGGAACGAATCCCGCAGCTGCAACTTCCCGATGGCTTCATACCGACATTCGTCGGTTGGGAGTTCCGAGCCCCCACAGCCCTCCCCGCTGTTTGGTGACTTGCAGATAGCCTCTGTGTCCAATGAGCCAGTTGAAGAACCGCCTACAAGCCCTGACGTTGCTCGACCGTGCATTTGCGGCGATTACCGACGAAGAACTCGCCGCGATTGTCGCGACGCTGCCCGAGGATCACGTGACCGCGCTCGACGAGCTGTGCGGAGCACGCGAGGGCGGGTTCACCGATGTCGCCGCTCGCAACATTGCCGTGCGCGCCACCGCTGCACGCGGCCGCATGAGTGGTGAGCTCGAGACGATTTCGACGCTGGTGTGCGACCCGTGCCTCGAGAAGTGTGTCGAACTTCTCGGTGACGACGCCGACAACCCGACCGAAGAACAGTTGCTGAAGGTCACGCCAAAGCTGATCAAAGAATTCGGCCTGCCGGTCACGCGTTTGACGCTTGCCTCGTCGGTTGCTGGCGAAGCACCGGCCAGCGAAGTACTGACGCGACTGTTGAAGCACGACAAGAAGTTGGCGCTACCGCCGGTCGAGTTCGCACACATCGCAGCGCTGCCCGTCCGCGCCGCCGACGAAGAGATCAAGGCAAAGCGCAAGGCTGCGAAAGAACGCAAGCAGGCCGAAGCTAAAGCCCGCCGCGAACAGCAGTTGAAGGCCAAGCACCGCTAACTGGTCCAGTCGAGTGTTTCGTGCCCGTACGCAGGCATCAAACACTCGACACCCGTCGCGGCGGCAGGAAACACTCGACTGGGCTTACTTGGGGGCGAGGAGGCTGAGCTTTCCTTGTTCGTGGTTTAGCAGCCAGGCCTTGGCGTCTAATCCGGCTGCGAAGCCGACGAGCTTGCCGTTGCTGCCGACTACTCGGTGACACGGCACGATGATGCTGATCGGGTTGCGACCATTCGCCGCACCGACTGCCCGCGACTTGCGCACGTCGCCCAGTCGACGAGCTTGCTCGCCGTACGAGATGGTCGCGCCGAACGGGATGCGGCGTAGCTCCATCCAAGCAGCGAGTTGAAAGTTCGTACCCACCGGATCGAGCGGCACGTCGAAGTCGCGACGATCACCGGCGAAGTACTCCGCCAGCTGACGGCGGGCCTGCTCGAGAACGGCGCATGCCGCGGCCGGTCCGCCTGGTGCCAGCGGCACGTGCTCGGCGTCGTCTTCGCGCAACGGCACAAACTCGTTCGGCCACAACACGGCGCGCAGCCCACGCGGGCTAGCGATCAGTGTCAGTTCGCCGACCGGACTCGCGACCGTCAGTCGCGACAATTCGGAAGTGTCCCCGAGCATCGGCATGGTGGATTCGGTTCTGTTCATTGGTCTCTCCTCTACAAGCTTGCCCATAAATGGTGCAGCGCGTACGTACGCCACGGTCGCCACGCCTCTGCACGTTGTGCAGCGGCAGCTGGCGAGGCCTCAACACCAAGCGCTTCTAGGGCGTGGCGCACGCCTACGTCGCTCGGCAGAAATACATCCGGGTCGCCGAGTGCGCGCATTGCGACGTACCCGGCGGTCCACGGCCCGATGCCGCGCAAGTTCTGCAACGCAGCGGTCGCTTCCGCGCGGTCGCTTCCGGCGTCGAGAACGATCGATCCATCGGCGACCTTGGCGCACGCCTCGATCAGCGCCGCGCCGCGCGCTCGCGGCATCGCGAAGTCTTCCGGGCTGAGACCGGCGATGGTCGCAGCCGATGGAAACGCATGTGTGATCGAGCCGACTGGTTCCGCAAGCGGCTCGCCATGTGCGGCAACGATTCGAGCGGCGAGTGTTCGAGCACCGGCGACACTGACTTGCTGGCCAAGAACCGCGCGCACCAACAACTCGGTTCCGTCCGGGTGACCTGGAGCGCGCAGCCCGGGACGCTTTTCGAGCAGCGGCGCTAGCAGTGGATCTGCCGACAAGTGTTCGCGGATCATCGCCGGATCGCAATCGAGGTCGAGCAAGCGACGCGTGCGTTGCACAGCGGCCTGCGCATCGGCGACGTCGTCCAACGTCATCGCGCAAGAAACTGTCGCGCCAACAATCGTCACTGAGATCACTCCGTTACCGCGGGCGAGGCGCAGCGAGCGGCGGTACGTTCCGCCTTCGATGCTCTCCACACCGGGCACCGCGCGAGTCCCGAGGAAGCTGAACAGCGCATCACCATCGAACGGTTCACGACACGCGAGCCGAACGGTCAACGGTCCGGTTGTCGGTTGCGCAGCGGATGCCTTCGGAGCCTTCGCCAGGCGTAGATCGGTCGGCGACGCTGCGTACACCTCGCGCACGGTGTCGTTGAACTGGCGAACGCTTTGAAAGCCGGCGGCGAACGCGACCTCGGTGATTGGAAGTGTCGTGGTCTCGATCAGGATTCGTGCAGTCTGCGCACGCTGTGCACGCGCAAGTGCCAGCGGCCCGGAACCGACCTCGGCGACGAGCAGTCGATGAACTTGCCGGTCGCTGTAGCCCAATCGAGTCGCGAGTGCGCCAACACCTTCGCGGTCGACGAGTCCATCGGCGATCAGACGCATCGCGCGACCGACGACATCGGCGCGGCTATTCCACTCGGGTGAACCGGGCGACGCATCGGGGCGGCAACGCTTGCAAGCTCGGTAGCCGTGCGATTGCGCCGTCGCAGCTGCACGGAAGAATTCGACGTTCTGACGCTTCGGCGTGATCGCTGGGCACGACGGACGGCAGTAGATACCCGTCGTGCGAACGGCCGTCACGAACCAACCGTCGAACCGCGGATCGCGGCTCTGGCAAGCCCGGTAGCACTGGTCGTCGTCAAGCTGAAGCACGTGACCATTCTGGCCGCCGCCCGACCTATTGACTAGCGGGATTCAGACATCACCATTTCGGTGCGTAAGCGGCGGGAAGCCGCGGCTACACCAGCATCCCAGCCCGGTGCTCGACCGCAATTGGGCGGAGCGATCCGGTCGACGTCTACGCCGCTACACACAAGCAGCCAGGCCGTTACCGAGTTCGAATTCCACATCTCGCCATTGCGGAGTTCATCGCGTCCCCACACCGGTGTCGGAACGGACGGCACCAAGTGGAGGACTCGCTGTGCACATTCCGGATCGCGCGAAGCGGGAAACACGGACACCGCGAAGTGCAGATCCGGGATGATGCCATTTCGCCAGCGTCTGATCTCATACCGGAAGATTCGGAAACGACCCAACCAGCCCATCCCGACCGCGCCTTCGGCGACCACTCCACGCTGCGCTCCGTCGTCGTCGACGACAGGGGTCATCTCGATCACTACGCGGTGCTCGGTGTCGCGCACAATCAATGCTGAGTGATAAAGGTCGCATCTCGGTCGGCGACCGATCCATGCGGATGCTGCTTCGAATATCTTGCCCGAAGCTTTGACGACTCGTTGGCCTGCTCCGAGTGGAATCCAAGCCAACTCAACCGTGGCTTTCGCTGCGGTATCCACGCCTGTATGACACCACGGTGCGGCCTCGGATCCCAGAGGCAAAGGGCCTTACGCGTCGATGATCTCCAGTCGGACTCGCTTGTTGCCCTTGCCCTTGTTCTCGAGTTTGGTCACGCGAATGCGGCCTACCTCGTTAGTGCTGCGCACGTGCGTCCCGCCGTCTGCCTGCTTGTCGAGACCGACGATGTCGACGACACGAATCTCGCGCACGCCTTCGGGAATCATGTTCACCTTGGTGCGAATCAGATCCGCATCTTGAATCGCCGTATCTCGTGGCAAGAAGTCGACGACGATCGCGCGATCAGCAGCAAGCTCTGCGTTCACCAACTCTTCGATGCGCGGACCGAATCCCTCTGGCACCGGGTCGAACTCGAAGTCCATGCGCGCCGACAACGGTTCCATGTTGCCGCCGGTGACCGGCACCTTCCATTCGTTCCAGATCACACCGCACAAGACATGCAGCGCGGTATGCGTGCGCATCAGCTGATGCCGACGCTCCCAGTCGATCTCACCAGCAACGGTGTCGCCAACAGCGGGAAAGGATCCGTCGAGCACTGCTTCGATCGTGTGCCACACGTCGGATCCTTCCTTGCGCACATCGGTCACGCGGCGACCAGCGAGTGAGCCGGTGTCGTTAGCTTGACCGCCACCCGTTGGATAGAACGCGGTACGGTCGAGGGCAATCGCGTTCTCGCGGACCTCGGTGACTACTGCCTCGAAGGTGGTGAGGTACGCATCGCGTAGATAAAGCAGTTCAGTCATGCAACGAGTCCTTCTTCAGCGGCCGACTGGGTGCCAGACGGTCTTCATTTCGCAGAAGTCGGCGATGACATAAGGGCTCTGATCGTTTGGTTCGCCCCGAATCAATCGTTTGACGTTCTCCGCGGCCTCCGCGATGGTCGCCGCATCGAGGTCGGGAGCGCCAGTGAGATCGACAGCGTTGACATCGCGATGCCCGAGCAGCCACGGCAACATGTCTTTCGTTTCACCGGTGAGGATGTTGACGACGCCGCCGGGCACATCGGATGTCGCCACAACCTCGGCCATGCTGACCGCGGTTAAAGGCGACGCCTCGCCGGTTAACACGACTGCGGTGTTACCGCTGACGAGCGCAGGCGCAAGTCGAGAGACGAGCCCCAACAACGCCGGACTGTCGGGAGTGACGATCCCGACCACGCCAGTCGGCTCAGGCATCGTGAAGTTGAAGTACGGGCCAGCAACCGAGTTCACCGTGCCAGCGATGTGATGAAACTTGTCGCACCAACCCGCGTACCAAACCCAACGGTCGATGGCCTGCTCGACTTGTTTCTTAGCGGCCGGTGCCGCGACTCCACAGCGAGACAGCTCCTCCACGAACTGTGACCGGCGACCTTCCATAACTTCCGCGACGCGATACAGAATCTGGCCGCGGTTGTAGGCGGTACGTGCAGCCCACCCTGCCTGAGCCGATCGAGCGGCCAACACGGCATCACGCAGGTCCTTACGCGAAGCCGATGCCACGTTGGCGATCAGCGAGCCATCCCCTGCGAGCACCGCGAACGTGCGACCCGACTCGGACCGCGGGAACGCGCCACCGATGAACAGTTTGTACGTCTTCTGCACGTCGAGCCGCTCGGCCATCACGAACCGCCCTTCGGAGTCGACAAAGAGACGTAAGCAGACAGACCTTGCAGTCCGCCTTCGCGGCCGAACCCACTCTCCTTGTAGCCACCGAACGGACTCGCCGCGTCGAACTGGTTAAACGTGTTCGCCCAAATCACGCCGGCGTCGAGTTGGTCGGCCATCCACAAGATCTTCGAACCCTTCTCGGTCCAGATTCCTGCCGACAACCCATACTGAGTGTCGTTGGCTTTCGAAACTGCTTCCTCCGGTGTTCGGAACGTCAGCACTGACAGCACCGGACCAAAGATTTCTTCGCGCGCGATCCGATGACTCTGCTGCACGTTGGTGAAGATCGTCGGCCGGAACCAGTAGCCGCGCTCTGGCAATGCGCACTCCGGTTGGTACAGCTCGGCACCCTCTTCGACGCCAGCCGCAACCAACTCGGTGATACGAGCCAGTTGCTCGGCAGAGTTGATTGCACCGACATCGGTGTTCTTGTCGAGCGGATCGCCCACTCTTACGGTCGACAACCGATTCTTCAGACGCTCGACAAATGATTCGGCGATCGACTCTTGAACCAGTAGACGCGAGCCGGCACAGCAGACGTGGCCCTGGTTGAAGTAGATGCCGTTGATGACACCCTCGACGGCCTGATCGAGAGCCGCGTCCTCGAACACGATGTGCGCAGCCTTGCCGCCCAACTCAAGCGTGAGTGGCACACGACGGGCTGCAGCCGATCGCTGGATCTGTTTGCCCACCGAGGTCGATCCGGTGAAAGCAAGCTTGTCGATGTCGCCGTGCTCGACTAACGCCGAACCTGTCGCACCCGCGCCGGTGACGATGTTGACAACTCCCGGCGGAAGGTCGATGTCTTGCAGTAGCTGCGCGAACAGCAACGCGGTGAGCGGAGTTGTCTCGGCTGGCTTCAGCACGACTGTGTTTCCGGTCGCTAACGCCGGCGCGATCTTCCACGCCAGCATCAGCAGCGGAAAGTTCCACGGGATGATTTGGCCAACGACTCCGCGCGGCGCGATGTGTCGACCTGGGAACGCGTACTCAAGTTTGTCGGCCCAACCAGCGTGGTAGAAGAAGTGCGCGGCAGCGAGAGGCACATCCACGTCGCGGCTTTCCTTGATGGGCTTGCCGCCGTCCATCGATTCGAGCACGGCGAACTCGCGGGCGCGTTCCTGCAACTGACGAGCGATGCGGAACAGGTACTTGGCTCGATCGCGGCCAGACATCGGTCCCCAGATTTCGGTGTGCGCCTTGCGCGCCGCCTTCACCGCACGATTGACATCCGCTGCCGATGCTGAAGCGATGCGAGCAAGCGTCTTCTCAGTAGACGGCGAAACCGTCTTGAACGTTTCACCGTTCTTCGGTGCGACGAACTTGCCGCCGATGAAAAGCCCGTACTCGTCGTCGATCGAAACTATCGACGTCGACTCGAGCGCTGGTGCATAGTCGAGGCTGAACTTCGTACCAGCCTTTTCGATCTCGTTCGCCATGTTCAGTCCACGCTCACATAGTTGGGGCCCGAGTAGCGGCCCGTGTCGAGCTTCTGCAGTTGCAGGAGAAGGTCATTCAGCAAGCTCGAAGCTCCGATGCGAAAGAGGTCGGGAGTGAGCCATTGCGTGCCAAGAGTTTCAGCAATGAGCACAAGATAGTGCCAAGCCTGTTTTGCAGTCCGAATGCCACCCGCCACTTTGAGCCCGACGATCTCACCGGTTTGGTCGGCGTAATCGCGAATGGCCTCTGCCATGCACAGTGCCACCGGCATCGATGAGTTGTTCGTGACCTTGCCCGTGCTGGTCTTGATGAAGTCGGCGCCCGCCGCCATCGCCAGCATCGATGCCTTGCGAATCTGGTCGTAAGAACCCAGCTCACCGGTCTCGAGAATGACTTTCAGATGGGCCGGCCCACACGCAATCTTCTGCGCTTCGATCTCGTTGAACACGTAGCCGTAGTCACCCGAAAGAAACGCGCCGCGGCTGATCACGATGTCGATCTCGTCGGCGCCATCGGCGACGGCTTGCTCGATATCGGCGATGCGCACCGCCATGGACGACTGACCGCTGGGGAACGCGCCAGCCACGCTCGCAACGTGCACCCCGCTACCAGCGGTGTGCTGCACAGCGACCGGGACCATCTGGGGATATACGCACACGGCGGCCACCGACGGGACGGCTGCGTTCGACGGGTCGGGGCGCACGGCCTTACGACACAGCGCAGCAACCTTGCCTGGCGTGTCCATGCCTTCCAGCGTGGTCAAGTCGATGCACGAAATGGCGAGGTTGATCGCCGCTCGTTTCGACGTCGTTTTGATCGATCGCGTCGTGAACGTGCTGGCACGAGCCTCGAGCCCCACTTGGTCGACCGGCGTCACGCGCAACGCAACGCCACTTCGCGACCGAGGGGCGAAGACGGCCGACCCCGCCGGAGATTCGACTTCTGTGCTCACTCCAACAAGTCTGCCCGCTTCTGGAGGCAGTGTCACCATTGCCGTGGTTTTGGCTCCGTGTCATTAGCTTGAAGTCATGATCCCGCAAGAAATCATTCGTGCCAAGCGAGACGGACAAGTTCTTGCCGCTGCTGACATAGCCGCATTCGTTGCCGGGCTGACCAACGAGACGGTGACCGAAGGCCAGGCGGCTGCCTTTGCCATGGCCGTGTACTTCAACGGCATGAACATCGGCGAGCGGGTTGCGCTGACCAAGGCAATGCGCGACAGCGGCACAGTGTTGCGGTGGGACGACCTCGACGGTCCGGTCGTCGACAAACACTCCACTGGGGGTGTTGGCGACACGGTCAGCCTGATGTTGGCTCCGATGATCGCCGCCTGCGGTGGTTACGTACCGATGATCTCGGGTCGCGGTCTCGGACACACGGGCGGAACGCACGACAAGTTCGAATCGATTCCCGGCTACACGGCCGTTCCGTCGATGGACCAGTTCCGCAAGGTTGTCCGCGAAGTCGGCTGCGCGGTCATCGGATCGACGCCCGACCTCGCTCCGGCAGACAAGCGCCTGTACGGCATCCGCGACGTGACGGCGACGGTCGACAGCATCGGCTTGATCACCGCCTCAATTCTGTCGAAGAAACTTGCCGGCGGATTGCAAGGTCTCGCGATGGACGTGAAGTGCGGCAATGGGGCGTTCATGCCAACTCTGCCGAAGGCGCGCGAGTTAGCGCGCAGTATCGCCAAGGTCGCAACCGGGGCGGGGCTGCCAACCACCGCGCTGATCACCGATATGGATCGCCCACTCGCGGACGCTGCTGGCAACGCAGTCGAGATGGCGTACGCGATCGACTACCTCACGGGTGTACGTCGCGAACGGCGCATGCACGAAGTAGTGATGGCGCTATGCACGGAGATGCTGCTGCTCGGTAAGTTGGCGAAAACCAAGACGGCAGCCCACAAGCAACTGCAGGCAACCTTGGATTCCGGGGCGGCGGCCGAGCGATTCGACAAGATGATCGCTGCTCTCGGCGGCCCGAAGAACTTCGTCGATGATCCGTGGAAGCACATGACCAGAGCACCGTTGCAGGTCGCGATCGCACCACTACAGCGCGGCCCCGTCACCGCGATCGAGACGCGAGAGGTGGGAATGGTCGTCGTCGCATTGGGCGGCGGACGCACGCGACCGCAAGATCCTGTTGATCACGCCGTCGGCCTGACCTCGCTCGCCACCATCGGCGACGTCGTCGGCCCCGACCGGCCGCTGGCAATCGTTCACGCCCAAACCGAAGCGCAGGTCGCGCAAGCCACCGCCCTCCTACGCGCGGCCTATCGCATCGGCGGCCGCGCCAAGACCCCGCGCGAGGCAATTCTCGATCGCATCACGGTGTAGACAGAGACGAAACGATGACAAACGACTCACTCGATGCTCTGCTTCCCGCCGAAATGGCACACAAGGCCGAGCAGGTCGGCGTCGTCAAAGCCAATCTGCCGCTGCGCCGCTTGGTGCCGCTCGGAATACTCGCGGGTGCGTTCATCGCGCTCGGCGCCAACTTCGCCACCGTCGTAACCGCTACCGGCGGGGCGCCGACTGGTGCCACTCGTCTGCTTGGCGGTGTCGTCTTTTCACTCGGACTCATCCTGGTCGTGGTCAGCGGCGCAGAATTGTTCACCGGCAACACGCTGATCGTTATCGCGTTTGCCGGTCGCAAAGTCGCCGCCGTGAAGTTGTTGCGGAACTGGCTCGTCGTTTACATCTCGAACTTCGTCGGCGCGATCGCCACCGCCGCGCTCGTCGTGTGGTCGGGCCAGCTGAAGGCCGGCGGCGGCACAATCGGCGCCCGCGCTCAGGCCATCGCCGAGACGAAGGGCTCGCTCGAGTTCGGGCAAGCAATCGCCAGTGCCGTGTTGGCCAACTGCCTCGTCTGCCTTGCCGTGTGGATGACGTTGTCGGCGCGCACGTTGGTCGACAAGGTCGTCGTGATCGTGCCACCGATCGCCGCATTTGTGGCGGCGGGTTTCGAGCACAGCGTCGCCAACATGTACTTCTTCCCGGCGGCATTGCTGCACGATGCATGGGACTCGCCACCAACAGCAGACGCAACACACGTCACGTGGAAGCACTTCCTTGTTGACAACCTGGTTCCGGTCACGATTGGCAACATCGTCGGCGGTGCCGTCTTAGTTGGCCTCGTCTATTGGTTTGTGTACCTGCGCGTTCAGCGTCCATGAGATTTCGCATCGCGATAGCAACGATGCTGCTTGCCGGTGCGTGCTCGACGGCCGATGGCTCGGCGCAGGAGAGCGAAGGCACTCGCCCAATCAGTCCGCCCACGACGCAGATCGCGACGACCACCAGCACGTCTTCGACGACCACCACCACGACGCAGCCGGAACTGTTTACCGGCGTGTTGCTCGACGTAGTTGGCGCGGCATTGCTCGAAGCAGTACCCGACGGCACACCAGTGGCGTCGGCTGCCGGCGACGAATCACCGCTGTATCGCAACGGTTGCCATCACTCGTGGAGTGCCATCACGCCGAGGGATGATTGCGTGTTCGGCGACACCACATCCGATGTCGTCATAGTGGTGACGGGTGACTCGCACGCGACAGCGTGGTTCGGCGCGTTCGACGACGCTGGCAAGGCCAACCACTGGAAGATCGTGGTGGTCGACAAGGCTGGCTGCCCGACGGCCGATGTGTCGGTGTACTTGTCGATTTCTCCCGATCGATACGACGAGCCGTACACAGCATGTGACAGGTGGAGAAGGCGGGCGCTGGCATACATCGCCCTTCTCGAGCCGGACTTAGTGGTCTTCCCGATGCTGTCGCGACGCGCGGTAGTCGGCCATAGCAAAGCGTCCTCCCTAACTGAGTGGGGCAAAGGGCTAGGGCGCAGCCTGGACGCGGTCAGAGGGCCAGGCACCAAGTTGCTCGTGATCGGTGACGATCCGAAAACGACGGTTGGTAACATCCCGAACTGCGTTATGCGCCACCTCGACGCCGTCGCCGCTTGCAGCACCCCGCGTGCGGCGGCAGTGTTCGACGATCGACTGGCAGTTATCGCCGAAGCTGCGCGGACTCATGACGCCACGTTCGTCGATCCATCCAATTGGTTCTGTACAGAGGACGTATGCCCGGCCGTCATCGGCAACTTGGTTGTGTACCGCGACGAGAACCACATCACGGACAGCTTTGCCCGCTATCGGGCACCACAGATCGCCGATGCAATTCGATTCGCGCTGGCAAGCAACCCGTGACGAGTGTCGCTCATCGGGTTCGTCACCTATTGTCATCGACATGACTGACGGCCTGCAGACTCCTGCTCAAGCTGGCCGCTGGACCGCGCAGTGGAAAGAGCTCTACGCCGAGGTCATTACCACCGGTCTCTGCACCGGTTGCGCCGGGTGTGTGGTGACTTGTCCGCACGACGTGATCGGGTACGAGCACGAAGAAGGCAAGTACATCCCGTTTCACCTGGAGCCCGAATTCTTTCCCGACAATTGCGTTCACGGGATGAAGGGCTGCACGACGTGCACACGCGCGTGTCCGCGCTTTCGTGCGTGGGAACCGGCCGCCGACTTGCACTTGTTCGGTCGTGTGCGAGAGCCCGACGAGATGGGCGGCATCTGGCGGCAACTGCTGATGACGCGCGCGACTGACGAGACGCAACACAAGATGGGCCAAGACGGTGGCTTCGTAACGGCGATGTTGAGTTGGTTGATGGACAACGACTACATCCAGGCCGCGATGGTGAGTGGCGTCGAGGACGACGACGCGTGGAAGGCGAAGCCGGTACTCGCCCGCAACAAGGCGGAGATCCTCGCCACCGCCGGCTCGCGCTACACGTACTGCGCGAACCCCTTGGCGTTGCGCGAAGCCAAGGAACAAGGCTTCGACAAGCTCGCGTTGGTCGGAATGGGCTGCCAAACGTCGTCGCCGCCGATCATGTGGGATCGCAAGGCTGGCAAGGTCAGCAAGCCGTTCCTGTTCAACATCGGATTGCTGTGCAGCAAGACATTCGACGACGCCATCTTTCCCGAACTCTTCGAGGCGAAGTACGGCCTGCACAAGCAAGACATGGTGAAGATGAACATCAAGGGCGTCTTTCAAATCTGGATGAAGGACGGCTCGTACCACGAGATCGACTTAAAGGAATGCCATCAGTGGACGCGTCAGGGTTGCAAGAGCTGCCCCGACTTTGCGGCGGAACACAGCGACATCGCGACCGGTGGCATCGGCAAGGACAACGACTGGACGCTCACCATCGTGCGCACGGAACTTGGCGAGGAAGTCATCAAGCGCATGATCGATGACGGCACCATCATCGCTCGGCCAGCGCAAGAGGACGAGGTGGCGATGCGCTTGCTGCGCACCCTCAGCATCGTTAGTCGTCGCCGCTGGCCAGAGTGGGCCGACAAGGCGCCGGCGGTGGGCGTGCCCCCGCCAAAGAAGAAACCAGTTGAACCAGTGGCACCAGCATGAGCGAGCCGAAATCCAAGGAACCGGCCGCGATGGATTACGGCGACTACTTGCACCTCGACGACGTGCTGCAGTCGCAGCACCCACTTTCGCCTGATCACAACGAGTTGCTGTTCATCATTCAGCATCAGACCAGCGAGTTGTGGATGAAGCTGATGCTGCATGAGTTGCGCGCCGCTATCGGCAACGTCGCCAACGATCAACTGCAGCCGGCGTTCAAGATGCTGAGCCGGGTGAGCCGAATCATGGAGCAACTGGTACACGCGTGGGATGTGCTGGCAACGATGACTCCGCCCGAGTACTCAAACATTCGCTCGCACCTCGGCCACAGCAGCGGATTCCAGAGCTGGCAGTACCGCTGCATCGAGTTCGCTTGCGGCAACAAGCAACCAGCAATGTTGCAGCAACATCGCCAGCGCGAGAACCGGCTCGCCGAAGTAGAGGCCGCGCTGCATCAGCCGTCGCTTTACGACGAATCGCTGCGGCTACTGAACCGCCGCGGCATACCCGTTCCGGCAGCGGTGATGGATCGCGACGTGACCACGCCATACGTCGCAGACCCGGGTGTGGAAGCGGCGTGGTTGCAGGTGTACCGCAACCCAGAGACGCATTGGGAGCTCTATCAACTCGGCGAAGAGTTGGTCGATCTCGAGGATGCGTTTCGACTTTGGCGCTTCCGCCACCTGACAACCGTTCAACGCATCATCGGCTTCAAGACCGGCACCGGCGGCACCGCCGGCGTCAGCTACCTGCGCGCAATGCTCGACGTCGAACTGTTTCCCGAGCTGTGGAGCATTCGCACCGCGCTTTAAGCGCGGTCACACCATCCAGGCGTTTCGGTCGATTGGTGCGTGCAGCGACGGTCGAGTGAACGAGAACGGTGCCAGTTCCGCTGGCACGGGTTCACCACACGCGAGGCCGGCGAGCGTGCGGCCGAACCACGACGCGAACTTGAAGCCGTGCGCGGCGCCGAGCGCGATCGAGATCTGCGGATAGCCGGGCAGCCGATCCAACACAAAGTCGCGATCCGACGTGAGCGTGTACAAACACGTGACGCTGCGGGGCGCGCCGAAGCCCCCGCCGAGAAGTCGCTCCATGAATCGCTGCAGGCGTTGCTCCATCGGCACATCGGGGTCGAACGTTCGCACGTCGGGGTCTACCTCAGCCCCGCCACAATCCTCGGCACCCTTCACCGCGGTCAGGTCGCCGAATACCGGAAACCCGTAGAAGCTTGGGTCGTCCATCCAGATCCACACCGGGAAGCGACCGACTTCAAGCCCCGCTAAGTCTTGGCGAGAGAAGTAACTCACCTGCTCTCGCGTCACCGCCAATGGGATCGGCAAATCGAGCTGCCGCAACAGGTGACTAGTCCACGCATCGACCGCCATCACCACGCTTCCCACGCGGCACGCACCATCGTCGGTGACGATGTCGACCTCGCCACCCACGGGTCGAATCTCCCGCACGGGTGTGTTACCGAGCAACGTCGCGCCTCGAGCAATCGCAAGTTGTTGCATGACGCGCGTCCCTTGCCCCGCCGGCACGATCCCGGTCTGCGGTGAATAGACAGCCATCACATCGTCGGTGATCAAGTCACCAGACGCGAAAGCCGGCCAGCGTCGACGCACCTCGGCACCATCGATCCATTCGTAGGGCACGCTCTCGGCGGACAAACTCGACGTGTAAGTACCGTGATCGATCGCAGCATCGGGTGGAAACAGATCAATGCCGCCGGTGATGGTGATCATGCGTTGGTGACTTTCAGCCTCGACCGCTCGCCAAGCGTCGTATGCCTGCGCACTCAATCGCACATACTCGGGCGTGTGATACGAGCGACGAATGATGCGCGAGTGATCGTGGGAAGCGCCACGTACATGACCCAGCTCGAATTGCTCGAAGCCAACTACATCGACCCCCCGGCGCGCCAACCAATACGAAGCGGCAGAGCCGAGCCCACCCAAACCAACTACTGCAACATCGGCCGACGGCGGGAGCACCACTCACCCAACGCTAACCGGATGCACCGCTAGCCTGATTGGTCGTGCAGGTTTCCGAACAACTTCTATTCATCGAGGTCGAGGGTGGCGTGCGACTAGCCGCCACGTTGTACCTACCTGCCACCGAAGGTCCCTTCGCAACGCTGGTCGAAGCGCTTCCATATCGCAAGGACGACGTGACAGCGTCGTACTCGGCGAGTTACACGCGATTCGCGGGTGAAGGCGAGTTCGCCGTGCTGCGCGTCGATCTGCGTGGAACTGGTTCTTCCGGTGGCGTCGCCGAAGACGAATACCCCGACATCGAGCGTCGCGACTTGCGCACAGTGATCGCATGGATCGCGGCGCAGCCGTGGAGCACTGGCAAGGTCGGAATGTTCGGCACTTCCTACTCGGGGTTCAACTCGCTACACATGGCCATGGAAGGCATCCCACAACTCGGTGCTGTTGTCGCGATGTACGCGACCGACGACCGCTACAGCGATGACGTGCATTACCAGGGCGGTGTACTGCGCGCGCTCGACCTGATCGATTACCCGCTGTACATGATCGCGATGAACGCGTTGCCGCCGACACCAGAAGTGTGGGGCGCAGGCTGGGACACAGAGTGGAAGCGTCGCATCGAAACCAACGAGCCGTGGCTGCTCGACTGGCTTCGGCACCCGCGGCCCGACGAAACGTGGCGTCGAGGTTCTGTTCGGCTTGGACCGACGAACGAGGGTTACCGGCGGATGAAGTGCCCGGTCTTGCTGATCTCGGGCTGGGCCGACGGATACCGCAACAACACATTTCGCACGATTCACGAACTGCCGGGTTGGCACCTGATCGCCGGGCCGTGGAGCCACAAAGATCCGTCAACCGCGCGGCCTGGTCCAAACATCGACAGCGATCTCGAGATCATGCGTTTCTTCGATCACCATCTGCGCGGCGGTCCGCCGGCAACAGCGCGGCGTGGTCAAGTGTTCGTCCGTCGACCAACACCACCGGCGCACGATCTTGCATTGCACGACGGTCAGTGGATCGAGATCGACACGTGGCCTGCCGTCGAAGTCAAAGAAGATCCGCGGCGCGCACGTGCCGAAGAAGATGAGATCGACGAGACCGATGTACCTGGCGACGTAGGAATCATGGCGTGGAATTCGTGCGCGGGTGGCTTGCCATGGGGACAACCTCTCGATCAGCGACCCGACAACGCACGCAGCATCACCTACGACTGGATGCACAAAGACGAGATGTTGCTGCTCGGCAACTGCGAAGTCACGCTGCAAGCGCGTTCATCGGCACCAGTCGGCCACATCTCAGTGAAGCTTTGCGACATCGCCCCCGATGGCACCAGCACGCTGATTACGCGCGGCATGCTCGACATCGCACAGCGCGGCGTGTGGCCGAGCGATCCATTCGGCACCGTCGGCGCCAGCGACCAACCGATCGTGCCCGGCGAATGGATGGATCTCAAGTTGCAGTTCGAAGCAACAACATGGACTTTGCTGCCCGGTCACCGCATGCGGCTTGCGATCGCCGGCACCGACTGGCCGAACTGCTGGCCGCCCTCGCAGCCGTTCACGCTTGGTGTGCGGCGCAAGTCGGTGCGACTCGTGATGTGGACGGCAAAGTCACTTCCGCCCGCGCGCGATGTGTTTGAACCTGGCCCCGGTCCGAGCGACAGCGATGCTGATGGTGTCGAGTGGCGCTACGAGCACGACGTACTTCAGCGCGAGACCCGCGTGCACAGTCGCTACGGAGGCGACTACGAGGGCAGGAACGGCACCAAGATCAGCGACCTCTACGAGGGCTCTCTGGGTATCAGCACCGTCGACCTGTCCAATGCGTGGGCCAAAGGGGCAGCACGCTTCGAGCTGACTTTCCCCGAGGTCGGAACCTGTACGGCGGAAGCGAACCTGAATGTGCGCAGCGATCGCGAATGGTTCCACGTTGATATTGCGCTGCGTGCCGAAAGGAACGGCGAGTTGGTCGGCGAACGACACTGGACGGAACGCTTCGCTCGATAGCGCAATTGGTAACGGCCCCTTTCCGCAGAGGCCGCGCTCTGTCAGACTTGTTCCGTGAACCCTGTACTCACCCAGCGGGTGGTCACGTTCTGCAGCTATTTCTTCGGCTTCCTCATTCTCGACCGGCTGACTTTCTTCGGCGATCCGCCGTCGATCATCGAGTCGTTCGTGATGGCCCTCGTCCTGGGCTTAGTCGTGACGTTGGTGTCGCCACTGGTGGCGACCTGGCTCGACCGGCGAACCGGTAGCCGAACCAGTGGGGGAACGTCAGGTCGTCGCTGAAACCGTGACGGCGTGGCAAGCGACGCGATGATCTCCGACCTCGGGCTCTAGTTCCAGATCGACACCCCGGCAGCGATCGCCGAAACCCAAGCGATCGGCTTCACCCGACGCGACTAGTGGGCAACGAGGGTGAAACCGACAGCCACTCGGCACTCGTGAAGGATCTGGTGTCTCGCCGGTGAGGATCTGCTGTTCCATGCCTTCGACTTCCGGAACAACGCTGAGCAGTGCCCGGGTGTACGGATGCTTCGGTGCACGCAGTACTTCCTCCGTCGGGCCGACCTCGACGATGCGACCGAGATACATCACGGCAACGCGATCTGCGATGTTCCAAGCCAAGCCCAAGTCGTGCGTAACGGCAATGATCGACACTCCTTGCGAGTCAACGAACGAACGCATCAGCGCCAAGATCTCGCCGCGGATCGACGCATCAAGACTCGCGACAGGTTCGTCCGCAAGCAAGAGCGCCGGTTGCAACGCCATCGCGGCCGCGATCAAGACGCGCTGTCGTTGGCCACCGGAGAGTTCGTGCGGAAAGCGGCGCAGGTAGCGCTGGGGCGGCCGCAACCCCGCGCTGCTCAGAGCCTCGGCGACGAGAGTCGGTTCGTGGCCTTTCACCTTGTGAATGCGAAGCCCTTCGGCAACTGCTTCGTAAATCGAGTGGCGCGGGTTGAGCGCACCCGAGGGATCTTGGAAGATCATTTGCACGCGACGTCGAAGTGCTCGCAGTCCGCGCCGGCCACGGACAGGTTGACCGAGCACAGAGATCGAACCGTGCGCCAGCGGTTCCAGCCCGATGATCGAACGGATCAGCGTTGTCTTGCCGCATCCCGATTCGCCCACGAGCGCAACGACTTCCCCGCGACCAACCTGCAGCGAAACCGTGTCAACGGCACGGACCCGGCCACCACTGAACTGCACCTGCACATTGGTCAGCTCTGCTACTGATTCAGACACGAGTCGCTCCAACGTGAACGCACGCGGCGCGACGACCAGGCGATGCGTCGCGCAACGCGACATCGAGTGTCGTGCACTCCGGTGTCGCAACGTCGCAGCGAACATGAAATGGACAACCCGATGGAAGCGCTGACGGGTCGGGAGGGTCGCCGGCAAGGCCCTTCGGATTCATGCGCGAACTCGGGTCGCCAATCGACGGGAACGAAGCAGCCAGGGCCCGCGTGTACGGATGCTCGGGATTCGCGAACACCGCCTTGCCTGGGCCTTGCTCGACAATGCGACCTGCGTACATCACGGCCAACTTCTCGCACGTGTGCGTTAGCACGGAGAGGTCATGCGTTATGAACAGCAGCGACAACCCGTGGTCGCGCTGCAGCTCCTCCAACAACGCGAGAACCTGCGCTTGCACCATCACGTCGAGCGCGGTCGTCGGTTCGTCGGCGATCAATAGCTTCGGCTCACACGCCAGAGCCAGCGCAATCAAAACACGCTGGCGCTGACCGCCAGAGAGTTGATGCGGATAGCTCTGCCCACGCTTCGCTGGCAGACCGACCCGTTCCAATAGCTCACCAACTCGCTTTTCGGCTTGCTCGCTCGTTGCACCGCGGGCCGCGTGCAATCGAATCGCCTCGGCAATCTGTTGGCCAACTCGCCGCACCGGATTCAGCGAGTGCAGCGCACCTTGAAACACAATCGCCGCGCTGGTCCAACGCACTGCGCGAAGCCGACCCGGCTTCATTGCATACACGTCTTCACCATCCAGCAACACTTCCCCGGTTACGGTCGTGCCCTTCGGCAACAGCTTCAGAACGGTGGCCGCGATCGTGCTCTTACCGCAGCCCGATTCACCGGCCAGTCCGACCGTGTCACCGCGTTCCAACGTGAGGTTCACTCCGCGCACGGCCGGAACGTCGCCACCTTCCGTGTGGTACGTGACGTTCAGATCGCGAAGCTCGAGCACGCTCATCTCTTGCGCAACCTTGGGTCGAGCACTTCTTCTAGCGCGCGCCCGAAGATCGTGAACGATAGAACGACGATCATGATCGCGAGACCCGGCGGCAGGTAATACCACCAATGGCCGGCGGTCACGGCGCTTGCCTGTTGCGCTTGATCGAGCATGCCTCCCCACGAAATCGAGGTCGGATCGCCAAGCCCCAAGAACGACAGCGTCGTTTCGGTGAGGATGCTGATCGGCACTGCCAATGTGGCGCTCGCGAGAATAAGCGGAGTGACGTTGGGAAGAATGTGCCTGCCAACGATGTGCAACCGCCCAGCCCCCAACGCTCGAGCGCGGTCGACGTAAAGCCGCTCGCGCACCGATAGCACCTGTGACCGAATCAGCCGAGCAGAACTCGGCCACGACGTGATACCGATCACGACGACCACGGTCCACAGACTGCGCTCGAGGACTGCTGCAAGCACAATCGCGGTCGGCAGGAACGGAATCACGAGAAACCAATCCGTGATGCGCATCAGCACTGCGTCGATCCATCCACCAAAGAATCCGGCGGCAATGCCGATCAACACTCCGATCACGATCGTCAAGATGGTCGCTGCGAATCCGACGAAGAGGCTGACCCGCGCACCCCACATCAGTTGCAGGGCAACGCTTCGCCCATAGCGATCGGTACCGAGCAGGTAATCGCCGTTCGGCGACTGATTCGTTGGATTGTCACCCGTGTTGATCGCATTGAAGTCAGCTCGGTCTGTAATCCACGGAGTGATGACGGCTAGCACGACAAAACCAATCAACACGATCAGCGCCGTCATAGCCAAACGGTCTTTACGCATGCGACGCCACACGGCAGCCGTCGACGCGCGGCGGCGCGCCCAGCGAATCGTGCGCGGCGACTCGAGCGGCGTGGAGATATCAGTCATCTTCCAGCCACACGAGGATCGAGCTTGCCGTACAACAGGTCGGCGACAAGGTTGGCGAGGATCACTCCAGCGCTGATCAGCAAGAACAGTCCTTGCAGCATCGGCAGATCGGGTCCGCGCACCGCGAGGTAAGTCGCCTGGCCAATTCCTGGCCACGAGAAGATCGACTCGACCGCGATCGCGCCGCCGAAGATGAACCCGAAGTTGATCGCCGACAAGCTCACCACCGGAAGCCGTGCGTTGGGCACTGCATGTCGCCGCCGCACTTCGTCGTCACGCATTCCCTTGGCGCGCGCCAACTGCAGGTAGTCCTCGTTCAGCGTTTCGATCATCGACGAGCGAGCAACGATCATGTACTCGCCCACGTACGCGAGCCCAAGCACGATGGCCGGCAACATCATGTGGTGCAACTGATCAAGCAACTGACTGAGTCCCGTCGCTCTGCTGCCAGGATCTTCCAACCCACCAACTGGGAACCAGCCGAGCTTGGCGGAGAACAGTCCGAGGAATACCATCCCGATCCAGAACTCGGGCATCGAATACGTGAGCATCGACAACGACGTCGAGGTCGTGTCGAAGGCGCTTCCACGTCGCCAACCTGCCCGATAGCCAAGTGTGATGCCGATCATCGCCAACAGCGTGCTGGCGCCTACCAGCAGCACCGTCGGCCACAGCGCTTCGCCGATCACGGTTGCGACAGGTCGGAAGCCTTTCAGCGAATAGCCAAGGTCACCACGAAACAGCTGGCGCACGTAGGCAACGAACTGATCCCACTTCGAGCCGTCGAGGTTGAACTTACGGCGTAACTCGTCGAGCTTCTCGGGCCTTAGGTTGCGCCCGCGAAACATCGAATTGACGGGGTCGCGATTGACGATGCGAAACAGGAAGAAGTTGAACACGACAACGAACGCGAGCGTGCTGACAGACCCAATGCATTTTCGAATGACGAATCCCGCTCGCACGTGCGGCACTCACTCCTTGTCGTCGCGCCGCGACCTCGACCGCATGACGACGAACCCGGCCGCGGCCAGTATTGCTACGCCGCCAGCAACGAGCAGGATCGTCATTCCTGTGGATGATTCCTCATCGTCGCCACCCGACTCACGTGGGGCCAACGGACGCAAGTTGAAATATGTCGGCGACGAGTTGGTGAAGATGACGGGTCCGGTGCCCGCAGGTTGCTGCACCCAGCCCTCGAAGCGATCCGTGCGGTACGCCTGAGTGTCGGCATCGTGATACAGCACCACGTAGGTCGACTCGTTGTGGAATAGCGTGAGCATCTCGTGCACGATCTCGACGCGCCGGGCGTGATCCAGTTCCTGGTTCTGCTCGGCATACAACGCGTCGTACTCGGGGCTGCACCAGTTCGCGTCGTTGTACAACGGGCTGGCAACATCGGTGGTCACCTGATCGCACTTGAAGTAGCTCAGCAGCGTGTCGGGGTCGACGAACGGCGTCCATCCCCACACGAACATGTCGTACTCACCGGAGGCGATGACGTCGGTCAACTGCGTGTCGTCATAAACGGAAACCTCGGTGGCGATGCCAACCTCTGCCAGCCAGCCGGTGATCAACTCTCGGATGCCAGCGGCCTGATCGCTCTCCGAGCGCTCGGCGTAGCGGAAGGTCAGTGACTCTCCGCCGTCTGGCATCTCGCGCACGCCATCACCATCGGTGTCCAGGTAGCCGCCGTTGTCGAGAAGCTCGTTGGCCCGCGCGGGGTCGTAGTTCAACTGCTGGTCTTCGGGGATCTCGGGATTCCACTCGGGGTTCGGCGACACACCAAGCGTGTCGCGCTGGGTGCCGATGCTGAGCGCAACGCGTTCGAACAGTTCGTCGCGGTCAATCGCGTGAGCAACCGCGTGCCGCACATCGAGGTCGAGCAACGCCGGATGGCCATCGCCGAGCCCGCCAGCCATGCCATTCATCGCCAGTTCGCTGAAACCGCCTTGATTGCCTGCGACCGTCACGATGTCGTCGCGGCCCTCCAGGTCGAGGAACAACTCGGCCGGAACGAGATGGGCCGCATCGATCTCGCCAGCCTCAAGCGCAGCGACCATCGCGCCGCCCTCTGTGTAGATCCGGAAGATGACCTGATCGATAGCGGCGACGCCCTTCCAGTAGTTCGGGTTGACGACCAACGACAACTCCTGGCCAGGCTTCCATTCCTCCAGCGTGAACGGACCGGAGCCGACGCCGTCGAGAGCTTCGTACGTGGTGATGTCGCCCGCCGCCGGCTCCTCCCATATGTGCTTGGGCAGGATGTACACGTCCATCGTTGGCAACTTCGGGTCGGGAACCGACGACGTGATCTCGACTGTTCGATCGTCGAGCGCAACAGCGGTGAGGTTCGCGGTGACCGCGTAGTGGTTGATCCATGCTTGGTCGCGCGATGTGTTAATCGTCCAAGCGACGTCCTCCGCGGTTAACGGCGTGTCGTCGCTCCACTTCAAACCTTCGCGAAGCGTGTACGTGTAGGTGAGGCCATCGTTGCTGGCGGTCCACTCTTCGGCAAGACCTGGGATGGTCGCGAAGTCCTCCGCCGCTTTGTCGGTCAACGTTGCGTACTGCAGGTTCCACAGTTCGTAGCTCGCTACGAGGTAACCGGCAGTTACGTTCGGCGTGTCGAGATCTTGTTGCAGACCAACAGTCAATGTCACGGTCTCGCTTGGTGCGGTCGCACCAGTTGTTGTGACCTGCGTGATGCCTACAACCAAACCACCGGCCGCAACCGCCAATGCAATACCCCACGAACGACGCTTCATTGATTGCCTCCCGAATCAGGCGCATTGACTGCACCACCGTTCAGGCAATGTTGGCACACTTCACAGCAGCGGTAATCCGCTACGACATCAGGTACCAATCGAGGAAGCGTTCGAGCCGCCGGTGGAAGTGCAGAAACGGCTCGGGTCGCAACAAACCATGCCCCTCGGTTGGGTAAGTGATGTATTCGAACTGCTTGTTTTCCCTGCGCAACGCATCCACCAACTCCTTGGACTGATTGGGGTGCACGCGTTCATCGAGTTCCCCGTGCGCAATCAGAAGTGGAACATTGAGGTGGGCGATTCTGTGGATCGGTGAACCGGCGGCGTATTCAGCACGCGCCGCGCGAGGGTGGCCCATCATGCGTTCGAGGTCGAGACGACCGACCAGGTCGCCCTGCGCCCACGACGTGAGAATGTCGCAGTCGCCATACTTCGTGATCGCGCACTTGTAGCGATTGTCCGGGTCGTCGACTACGGAGAGCAGTGCCATGTAGCTGCCGTAGCTGGCACCAAAGATGGCGACCCGCGTCGGGTCGATCCAATCCAACGCCGCGAGATGGTCGTACGCGGCAAGGCAGTCGTGCGTATCTGCGACTCCCCACACGTCGTGGTTCGCGCGTTCGTATTCAAGGCCGTAGGTCGTGCTACCGCGGAAGTTGACCGCGAACCACGCATAGCCCTTGTCGAGGAAGTACTGCGCGACTCCGTCCCATTCGTCACCGGTCACCGACGTCGGCCCGCCATGCGGATACACCACTGCTGGGCACGGACGATCCTTCGCGGCATTGATTGGTCGGTACAGCCAGCCGTGCACCGCCATTCCGTCGAGCGACGTGTAGGTGATGTGCTCGGGCACAATGTGAGGAGCCGCGAGCACCTGCACCGGTGTCGGAGCGAAGAGGTCGCGAACTGAACCATCGACACCGACAACGCGCAGGCACGGCGGTGTGGTGAACGACTCGTACACCGCGGCAACACCGCCATCTGGAAGCAAACACGGCGAGGACCAAGTGCCACCGTTGGCCAAAACGGACACGGCACCGGAGCCGATGTCGACCTTCACCAGATCGGTTACGCCATGGCGGCAACGTGTCGCGACCAACGACTTGCCATCGGCAGCAAACGCGAGATCGGAGAAGTCGGAACCGACGGTGGTGAGTTGACGCGGCGCACTTCCATCGGCGACGTCAACTACGAAAACTTCATACCAGCCCGGCCACTCACTCGCGAACGCAATCTGTTTGCCATCGGGCGACCACGCCGGACTACGCAGCGCGAAGCCTGCGTTGTGCACTAGCGATCGCGTCGCACCGGAAAGATCGGCGATGTGCAGGCTGACGCAGTTGAGATCGTCGTGGTGAAACACGGTGTAGGCGATCTGCGTGCGATCAGGCGAAATGACCGCTGCCACGTAGTCGGCGCCAGCGTGCGCCAAAGGTCGCGGCCATGCATCGGCGACGTCGACAACCGACAACACTGTGCGGTCGTCCTTGTCGACGCCGATTATCAGTCGTGCATCGTCGAGCCACACCGGGCCCGAGCCAGCGCACACTTCGGTAACGACTCCCCCCGTCGCTGACACCACACACACTTTGCCGCCTTGCGTGAACGCGAGTCGCGTTCCGTCGGGTGACCACTTCGCGTTGCCGTCGTCCCAATACGTCGTGAGTGGCCGGCCAGTTGTGACCTGGCGCGGATGACCACCGGTGTTGTCGAGCGTCCACACGTCCGATGTGTCGCGGTCGAGCATGAACGCCAATGTCTTGCCATCGGGCGACAACTCGATCTGGCGCGGACGCTCAGTTGCGTGGATTGCTTCCAGTCGCCAGTTCGGTGGCGGCTTAACGTCGGGCCGACCCGGGTTCGGAATGCCACCAGATTCGTCGGTGCCTACCCACCAAGCTTTTGAATCAGCCATTTCGTTCCTCGAATCCGTGCAGCACGTCACACACCAGCATCGCGAACTGTCCGAGGTTGTAGCCGCCTTCTTGAACGAACACGGTCGGCAGTTGCAACTCGCCCAGCATTCTCCCCGCTTCACGGAATCCTGCGGAAGTGATTTGCAACGGACTGTTCGGATCGTCGGCGGCGGCATCGACCCCGAGCGAAACGACCAGCGCTTCACTACCGTGGGCGCGCACAGCGGCGACGATTTTCGCGAGCGCTTCCAACCATTGCGCATCACCCGCTCCCGCGGGCATCGGCACGTTGAGCGTTGCACCCGTTCCGATTCCTTCGCCAACTTCATCGGCATAACCGACAAAGTGGGGATACCAGCCGGCACCGGGATCGACGTGGACGCTTGCGTACAGAACGTCGTCGCGATCCCAGAAGATCTCCTGCGTCCCGTTCCCCTGGTGGGCGTCGATGTCGACGATTGCGACGCGCGGTACGCCGCGCCCGCGGAAGCGCTGCGCCGCTGCTGCCGCGTTGTTGAAGTAGCACGCGCCGCCGAAGTACGCCGGACCGGCGTGATGGCCTGGCGGACGCACAGCGGCATAGGCGGCGGACGCACCGTCGGCCACGAGGTCGGCCGCATGTACTGAGGCGTGCACTGCCGCGCACGCAGCGTCGAACGTTCCGGGGCCTAGCAACGTCATCGTGTCTGTCGCGTACAAACCAATCTCCGCGCGGATCGTCGTGGGCGGACGGTCGCGACGAGCGCGAGCAGTGAACCCCGTCGCTGCAAAGACGTAGGGCACCACCAACGGTTGACCGGGATCTTGCAGGTGCCCGGCGGCGACCCATTCCGGATATGCGCGCCGAAGGCAATCGACGAATCGTTCGTCGTGCACCGCCAAGATCGGCTGCAGCCCCAGATCGGGAGCATCGACGATTGGCGAGCCTGCAGCTGCAAGATGCGCCCGCAATGAATCGCCGCGCTCGGGTTCCTCGTCGCCTGCAAGGTGAACACCGAGCCAATACCCACCGTTGGTCGCGTGGCCACGATGACGATCAGTCCACACCGTCGGCATCGCAACTGGAATTGACGAAGCGCTCACGGCGTCGACTCTAGATTGCCGTTCATGAGTTCATCTCCCCGACCGCCAAAGCCACGACCGCGCGCCCGAGAACTTGGCCTTACATTCGGCGATCGCCCTACCGGACCAAACAACGCGATTACTGATGTGCCCGGGATACGCGTCGGGCACGTCACGGTGTGGCACGGCGAAGGTGACGAACCAATCGCACGCACCGGTGTGACCGCGATTGTCCTCGATGATGCCGCTGCACTCTTCGCACAACCGATGGCCGCGGCGCCGGCCGTGCTAAACGGCGCCGGCGAACTGACAGGCACTATCGCAATGGCTGAGTGGGGTGTAATCGAGTCCCCGATCATGCTCACCGCCACTTCATCGGTAGGCCGCGTTTACGACGGCACGGTCGACGAGATGTACGCCGCAGGTGCAACCGAGGTAGTGATTCCAGTAGTTGGCGAATGCGACGACTCGCACCTCGACGAGTTCCGTCGCCGATGGGTGACGGCCGCGCACGCTCGCGAAGCAATCGCCGTAGCCAAGACCGGGCCTGTCGCGGAAGGCGCTATTGGTGCCGGCAGTGGCATGGTGACGATGGGTTTCAAAGCCGGTATCGGCACGGCCTCGCGCCACATCGTCGACGTCGGAACCGTTGGCGTGCTGCTTCTGTGCAACTTCGGTAGTCGCAGCGACCTGCGCATAAGTGGGCTGCACATCGGACCAGAACTGGTCGACGCAGCACCTACGACCACGCCACCTGGTGGGAGTTGCATTGGCATCGTGTGCACCGACATTCCACTCGATGCGCGCCAATTGCGCCGCGTCGCGAATCGCGTCGGCCTTGGTCTGGCGCGCTGCGGTGCCGTTGCGCATCACGGCAGTGGCGACATCTTTTGCGCCGTAAGCACTACTAACCGAGTGCCTCGGCGTGCGAAGGGACTGACGACTATCGAGTTGCTGGGCGATGGCTCAATCGACGCAGTGTTCTCCGCGGTCGTAGATGCGACCGAAGAGGCAGTGTGTAACGCGCTCTTCGTGGCCGACACAGTTGCCGGAGTCGACGGAACCGTCATCCCCGGCCTTCCGGTAGAACGCGTGCTGCAACTCTTGCAGCCGCGCAGCTGACCTCAGCGTCGCTGGCGGCGATGCCGGTCTGGGCGTTGGGTTCCCTTCACCGGCGTGTTACCGCGGCGTTTAGCTACCTCGGCGGCAAGTGTTCTACGGGCGCGTGCAGTTAGCGACAGCGGAATCGGTTTGCCCGCGCGCACCGCTCGCCAACCGAGCAGATATGTCGCTGCCGCGAATGCGCCGATCAGTCCAACTACCAGAAAGCCAATCTCGCCCGGCAGGGTGAAGAACACCGACGGCAGGCACCCGATAACCCAAGCCAACTGAAATCGAGTTTCGAACCTGGCGAACGCCCGGCCTTTGTTCGCATCCGGCGCATCGCGTTGCACGATCGAATCGAAAGCAAGACGCCCGATCGCCGAGCTGAAGTTGATGACGAACGCGAGCAAGATCGCCGTGCCGAGCCCGCCAGTTGTCGCGGCGCCGACACCCGCACCTGCGATGACGGTGAGTGCGATCGTCAGCATCAGGTCTTCGCGAATTGCGCGGCGCAAAGTAGGGGCGAGCAAATTTCCGACCATCGAGCCGACAGTTGAGGCGCCGGCTGCAAGCCCGAACTGAACTAACCCATACTCCTCGCGCAACCAGAAGAAGAGGTGGAACGTCAGAAATCCGATCGTGGCGCGAATGAGAGCCATCGCACCCGTGGCAAGCACGATGCCAGCCGAACGCAACTCGCGCCGCTCTTCCTGTCGGGCCGGCGCCGCGGCGACCACATCGGGCGGCAGACGCCGCGCCGCCATCGTGCCCATCAGGAAGACGAATGCACCGACGAATAGCGCGGCCATCGCGCTGAGCTTGCCGATGCCGACTAGTGGCCCGATTACGAGCACACCGACGACACCCGAAATGAGGCTCAGCTTCGAATTCGCCTCCACCAGTTCCGCGTCGCTGTTCACGACACTCGGGACCAGTGCCGACTTCGAGACCGCGTACGTCTTTTGCATGACCATCGCGCCGAAGATCAGCGGATACAGCAGCAAATCGTCGACGTGAAACGCCATGATCACGTAGATGAGCGCGCGCGCCACCGACGTGATCTGCATCACCATTCGCCGGCCGCCGGGTATGCGATCGACTGTCGGCCCGATTGCAGGCGCGACGACAGCGAAGGGTGCAACCGAAACCAACAGGTACAACAACACGCGATCGCGTTGTGCGTCGGGGCTGAGGCTGAACAGCACCGATCCTGCTAACGCGCCGTACATGGCAGCGTCGCCAATCGCCATCAGCGCGTGCGTACGCGCGAGGCGCCGGAACGGTGATTGCGACTGCACCGATTGCTGCGGTGGTCTGGTGCGGCGACCGCCGGTGTCATTGGGATGACGAGGACGCCTACCGTCGCGGTAGATCGCGTCGGCTCGCACTCGTTCGCTGCTCACAGGCGCATCGTAGGTGGCACCGATGACGTCGGAACGGCGATCAGGCCCGCGGACGCTCGTATTTGTAACCCAACCCACGAATCGTCGTGATGCGGGTCGGATTGGCCGGATCTGCCTCGACCTTGCTGCGAAGCCGCTTCACGTGAACATCGAGTGTCTTGGTGTCGCCCACGTAGTCGGCTCCCCACACTCGGTCGATCAGCAAATCGCGCGACAACACACGTCCGGCGTTGGCCAACAGCAAATGCAATAGCTCGAACTCCTTGAGTGGCAGCGCAACCTCGAGCCCGTCGACGATGACGCGATGTTCGTCGGAATCCAGGCTGACGTCGCCGACCGTTAGGGCACCTGCCGACGTTTCGGCGGGCGCGGCGGTCGCGATTCCGCGACGACGCATCACTGCATGCATGCGAGCGACCAGCTCGCGCATGCGGTACGGCTTCGTGACGTAGTCGTCGGCGCCGACCTCGAGGCCCACGACGGTGTCGATCTCGGCTCCCTTGGCCGTGACCATGATGATCGGCACTTGGCTGCGCTTGCGCAATTGTCGGCACACATCGAGTCCACTGACCTTTGGCAGCATCACATCGAGCAGCACAACATCAGGCTGCACGCTGTCGAACCGGTCGAGCGCTTCGGCTCCATCGGTGGCTACAACCACGCGGAAGCCTTCGCGAGCAAGCCCGATCATCAATGCCTCGACGTAGCTCGATTCATCTTCAACAACCAGAACCGTGTGAGCCATTTCGGCAGCCATTGGCTAGCTCCGTTCCATTTGAGGCCTGGCTGCAATGGGAATGCGCAGGGTGAACGTCGAGCCTTCGCCCTCGCGCGACACGACACCGACTTCGCCGCCGTGATTCGTAGCAACATGGCGGACGATCGCTAGCCCTAAGCCAGTGCCGCCGGTATCTCTACTGCGAGCCCGATCGACGCGATAAAAGCGTTCGAAGATTCGATCAAGATCACGCGCCGGAATTCCGATGCCCTGATCACTTACTTGGATTTCGGCGGTCGAATCGACGATGTCGGATGTGATCCGTACTTTGCCGCCGACATCGCTGTATTTCACGGCGTTGTCAATCAGATTGCTGACTGCTGAGACGAGCTGGAGGCCGTCGGCCTCAATCGATTCTGGCGCTATCGCACCCACACACAATTGCACGCCCAACGTTTCGGCCCGCAAGCGATGACGGCCCGCGGCCTCACCAAGTACAGCGGAGAGACTTACTTCCTCGCGAATGCCTCGGCCATCGAGTTCTATTCGTGACAGCTCAAGCAGATCGTCGATAGTTCCCGAAGCGCGGTGGGCTTCCTCAATCATTTTCTTCGCCAAGCGCCGATTCACATCGAGATCGTCGCTTTCAGCCAAGGCTTCCGCGAGAACGGCGAGCGCACCAACGGGAGTCTTTAGCTCGTGGCTGATGTTCGACACGAAGTCGGTACGAACCGCGTCAACGCGCACTCGATCGGTCAGATCATCGATGACGACGAGCGCTCCCCCGCTTGGCAAAGGGATGCCGCGCACCAGCAGCACTTGTTGTGGTGGGCCGAACAAAGTCAAACGCTGCTCTGCCGGCTCGCCGCCCTTCGCGATCGCGAGCGCCCCTTCGACGGCTTCGTCTAACAGCACATCGGCATGGCCGACCAACGACGCGGCACCGTTACGCAATACGACCTTTCCGTCGGAGTCGACGAGTACTAGCCCGGCCGGCACAGCATCGAGCGCTTTGCCCAGCTGAGCAGCATGTTCCTCCGTCGATCGCCGTGCGGAGGTTTCCTGGGCCAACTCTCGGCGAAGGCGCTCGATCTCGCCCTTGCCAAACAAGCTCACGGTGTGGCTTCGTCCAATTCGATCTTGGGCCGATCGGGCTTCTTGTGATCGGGCATCCAGCCGGTGATCACGAAGCGCACGCGCTCCGCGATGTTGACCGCATGATCACCGATGCGCTCGTAGAAGCGAGCGACCACGGCCAATTGAACTGCGACTTGCAGGTCGATGCGACCCGCAGCGTGGCTCTCGAAGATCGCCTGAATGAATTGCTTCTGCAGTGCATCGAGGTAGGCATCCATGTCGTCCAGCGCTGCAGCCATCGCATCGTCGTTCTCGACGAACGCCTCGATCGTTGCTGTGTACAGCTGCTGCGCCTGCTCGCTCATGCGGTTGATGATGCCGCGCAACTTCGGATCCAACTCGTGGCCGTAAATGCGGCGGGCGGCTTTGCAGATATTGCAAATGAGGTCGGCACTACGTTCGACCTCGGCGATCATCTTCATCAGCGCCACGACTTGGCGAAGTTCGGTGGCTACCGGTGCCTGCAGTGCGAGGATGCGAACGCATTGCTCTTCCAAGTCGACGCAGCGCTGGTCGATTGCTGCGTCGCCGCGAATGATGTACTCCGCACCTTCGAGATCACCTTCAAGCAACACCGCGGTGGCGCGTGGGAGCAGTTCCACCACGAGGGCGGCGAGTCGCGCAAGTTCTGAGCGAGCCTGCTCGAGGTCGCTGTGGTACGCCTTCCGTAGCTCTTCCATCAGCCGAACCTCCCGGAAACGTAGGCCTCGGTACGTGCGTCGCCGGGCTTCGAGAACATCTGCGCCGTGGGAGCGAATTCGACCAACACACCAGTGCGTCGATCGCCGCTCTCTTGGTTCACCTCGGTTGTGAAGAAGGCTGTGTGATCGCTCACCCGACCTGCCTGCTGCATGTTGTGCGTCACGATGATGATGGTGTACTCGCTCTTGATCTCTTGCATCAGGTCTTCAATGCGAGCAGTCGCAATCGGGTCGAGCGACGAGCACGGCTCGTCCATCAGCAGCACTTCAGGTTCGACCGCGATGGCGCGGGCGATACAGAGGCGCTGCTGTTGTCCACCCGACAAGCCGAGGCCGCTCGCCTTCAGTCGATCTTTCACTTCATCCCAAAGCGCCGCCCCACGGAGCGACTTCTCGACCGCATCGTCGAGTTCGTTCTTACGCTTGACGCCTGCAAGCCTCGGCCCGTACGCGACGTTGTCGTAAATGCTCTTCGGAAACGGATTCGGCTTTTGGAACACCATCCCGATGCGGCGGCGCACCTCGACCGCGTTCACCTGCGGGTCGTAGAGGTCGACTCCATGAAACCGCACGTCGCCCTCAACCCGTGCGCCGGGAATGAGGTCGTTCATCCTGTTGAAGCAACGCAACACGGTTGACTTGCCGCAACCCGACGGACCGATGAACGCAGTTATCTCGTGGCGCAGGATCGACATGTTGACTTCGCGCACGGCACGAAAGGCGCCGTAATACACGGCAAGGTCGGTCGTCGAGAACACCGCCGTTTCAGCGGGCCCCCTCGCTTCGGTTGCAAAGTGAGTAGCTACGTCCACTTCGGTCATGGTATCTAACGCTCCGTTCACCCTTGCCGCCTCTTCTCGAACCGGTTGCGCAGCAGGATCGCCGCGCCGTTTAACAGCAACACCATCGCCAGCAGCACCACGATGGCGGCGGCGTTCAAGTCTTCGAATGTGAGGCCCGTGATCTTGCCTGGCTTGTTGACTTCGTTCGCCCAGCCATAGATGACGATCGGCATCGCAGTGAACTTGCCCTGCAGTTGGTCGATCATGCTCTCTCCGGGAAGCTTGTTCAAAAGGCCCGTGATCGCTCCGATCAACAACAACGGCGCCGCTTCGCCAAGCGCGCGGGCGACGGCCAGCATCGTGCCGGTAAGAATCCCTGGCGCGGCGTAGGGAAGCACGTGATCGCGTGTCACTTCCCACTGAGTCGCACCGACGCCGAAACCTGCCTCGCGTAAACCGGAGGGGACCGCGCGCACTGATTCCGACGTCGTAATGATGATGATCGGCAAGACCAGGATTGCCAGCGTGATGCCGGCGGCGATCACGCTTCGGCCGCCAGTCAACCAATCCAACCCCTTGACGAAGACGACCAGCCCGAGAATGCCGTAGACCACGCTGGGCACACCGGCAAGGTTGCGAATGTTCAGTTCGATGAAACGCGTCAGGCGGTTCGACTTGGCGTACTCCTCGAGATACACACCAGCGAAGATCCCGACAGGGAACGCCAGCACGACTACGAAGCCAGCGATCATTAACGAGCCCCAAATGCCCTGACTGACACCGGCCTTGTCAGGGCTCGATGCGAGATCGTTCGTAAGAAAGCCTGTGCTGCGCTTTTCGAAGACCGGGATTGCGCTCGCGATCACATCCCACATCAACACCGTGAGCACGAATAGCGCGGTCAACAAACAGAGCAGCAGCGCCAAGGCAAACAGATAGCCGCGCACATCGCGCTTCGACTCTGTGAGCGCAGCGCGTACCGATGTGGTTGTCGACGTCGTGATAGCAGCGGTGATTGCCATGGCGATTAGTACGCGTTCCGAAGTTTGCGCACGACGCGCCCAGCGATGACGTTAAGAACCAGCGTCATGAGGAACAGCAACGCGCCAACGAAGAACAAGCTCTGGAAGGCAAGTGAGCTTCCCGTTACCTGGTCGCTGCCGACCGCGAGTTGCGCCATCGCCGAGGTCATCGGCAAGCCTGGATCGAGCGGGTTGGTAGTGCGCGGCGATTGCCCAAGGCGGCCAGAGGCGAGCGCCGCGATCATCGTCTCACCGATCGCACGCGAAACAGAGATGAGTAGCGCAGCGATGATGCCCGAGATAGCGGCCGGCAACACGACCTTTACAACCGTCGTGCTCTTGCGCGCCCCGAGTCCGGTGCTGGCCTCGCGCAACGACGTTGGCACGGAGCGCAGCGCGTCCTCCGACACCGACGCCATCAGCGGCGTTACAAGCACGCCGATCGCGACACCGGTGACAAGCAGGCTTGTGTTCTGCGTCGTGTCGAACAGCGGCTTGATCAGATCGGGGCCGAGCACTCGCAGCGCGAAGAAGCCGAACACAACGCTGGGGATGCCTGCCAACACTTCCAGAATCGGCTTCAGAATCCGGCGAGCGCGTGGTGAGGCATACTCGCTGAGGTACACAGCTGCACCGAGACCGAGCGGAGCGGCGACGACAATCGAAACCATCGACACGATCAGCGTGCCGTACACGATTGTCGGAACATCAAAGCGACTGTTACGCGGGTACCAACCCGGCGCCTTACCGCCGTCGATAAGCGCCCCGATGCCGGCCTCGTCGATCAGGCCGGAGAGAAATGTCCAAGCTTCGGTGAACAGCGTCCACACGATCAGCGCGCTGATCACGATCGAGAACGCGGCAGCGACGAACAGCAACGAACGCATCAGGCGTTCCTTGCGCATTCGTCGCGGGTTGCCACGCAGATCGCTGATGAGAAGAACTGCCGGCGTCGAGCTCATGCGTCTTGAAGGATCACTAGTGAAGATCTTCCCCTGATGATGGGACCGGGCACACGACCCGGTCCCATCATAGGTAGAGAGATTTGCTTAGGCCGTAGCGTCGGCCCAGGTGGTGCGGGTTGCCTCAAGGCGCTCCGCCGGAATGTCGACGTAGCCAGCTTCGGCCACTGACGCAATGCCCTCATCGCTGAGGTACAGGTCGACGTAGGCGCCGATGGCCGGGTTGTCGGCCAGGTTGCCCTTGTTGACATAGATGTACAGCGAGCGGCTGATCGGATAGGTGCCATCGGAGATCGTGTCGACTGTCGGTGCGACGCAACCATCGCCCTTGTCGATCTCGATCGCCTTCATGCGATCTGCCTCAGCGGCGTAGAAGGCGAAGCCAACCCAGCCGAGGCTGCTGTCGCTGCCCTCGATGCCCTCGACGATGACGTTGTCGTTCGGGCTCTGCGTGTAGTCGTTACGAGCAGCCTTCGGATCCGTTCCGCGACCCTCGGCGATCTTCTTGAACGCGATCTCGATGAACGAGTCGTAGGTACCGCTCTCCGGGCCGGGACCAGTGATCACCAGATCGGCGTCGGGGAATGCGGCCGAGGTCGAACCCAGCTCGGTGGCCAGTGCCTGTGCGTCGGTCCAGTTGCTGAAGCCTTCAGACTCGGGGCCGATTAGCGCGTACAGCGCAGCGAAGTCCAAGCAGGTGACCGCGTCGTTGGCGGGGCTGGTGGCAACGGTAAGTCCGTCGATCGCAACTTCGAGTTCGATGAACTCGATGCCAGCCTCGGTGCAAAGTGCTGCTTCTTCTTCCTTGATCTTGCGGGAAGCATCGGCGATGTCTGCTTCGCCGGCGCAGAACTTGGCGAAACCGTCGCCGGTGCCGGGACCCTCAACCGATACGGCCAGTTCTCCACCGCTCACTTCGTCGGCGAGCTCGCCAACGAGAACGGAGATCGGCTCAACTGTTGATGAACCGGTGACGAACACTTCGCCGCCGATGATTTCTGCGGCCGTGGTGGTCGGCTCGTTATCACCAGCGGTGGTGGTCGGCTCGTCATCACCTGCGGTGGTGGTGACTTCTTCTCCAGCGCCCTGGTCCTCGCCGCATGCAGCGGCAAACAGCGAAAGGCTGGCAATCGAGGCGAGTACGAGTCGCCCGGTGGACTTGTTCACGTTGTGTTCTCCTATGAGTTGGGGTTGAACAGTCGTGAACGGTACGAAACCGAAGTAACACGAACCCCGTTCTCAGGTGAACGGAAGGTGAACAGCATCAAGCCTTCTGGATATCGACAACCCAGCGCTGAAGTCGTGCCTGGGCATCGCCTTTGTCGAACTTCGTTGGGCCGCGACGATGCCACACACCATCGGCGTCAAGCTCATGGCGCACTACATCGTCAGCAAGATTGAAACTCAGCACGTTGTCGAGCCACATCTGGTGCTTGGGGTGGATGACAGGAACCGCTACCTCCACCCGCCCGCCGAGGTTGCGGCCCATCCAGTCGGCGCTTCCAATCAGGTACAACGGTTTGTTGTCTTCGCCGTGTTCAAAGCGCATCACGCGCGAATGCTCGAGGTAGCGACCAAGAATGCTGCGGACGTGAATGTTCTCGCTAAGTCCAGGAACCTGAGGACGCAAGCAGCAGATACCGCGCGTGATCAGGTCGACGCGGACGCCAGCCTGACTGGCCTTGTACAGCGCTTCGATCATCTCCTCGTCGGCGAGTGAATTCAACTTCGCCATAATGCGACCGTCCGCACCGAAGGAAATCTCGTTCTCAATGAGATCGACGAGTTGGTTGCGCATGTAGCGAGGCGCAACGAGTAACGACTGAAAGCGCACCTCGCGGCTATAGCCGGTGAGGTGGTTGAACAGTTCGGTCACGTCGGCCCCAACCTCGGGATCGCAAGTAAGGAACCCGATGTCTTCATACGTGCGGGCAGTTTTCGAGTTGTAGTTGCCGGTACCGATGTGGCAATAGCGACGTAGTCCGTCGTCGTCCTGGCGCACGACCAAAGTGGTTTTGGCATGAATCTTCAAGCCAACCAACCCGTAGACAACATGCACGCCCGCGCGCTCGAGCGCCTTCGCCCAGCCAACGTTGGTCGCCTCGTCGAAACGCGCCTTTAACTCCACAAGGACGGCGACCTGCACGCCGCGTTCGGCGGCCCGCATCAGGCTGCGCGCGATCGGGCTGTCGCCGCCCGCGCGATACAACGTCATCTTGATGCTTCGCACGCGCGGGTCGTCGGCCGCTTGCGCGATGAAACTCTCGACGCTGCTGGCGAAACTCTCGTATGGGTGATGAACCAGCAAGGCTCGCTCACGAATCACCGAGAAGATGCTGCGGTCCTGAGCTTCGGCACGTTGCAGTCGCCCCGCCGTGACGGGTGGCCACGGCTTGTCCTTCAGCTTCGGCCGGTCGAGCGCGTGCAGTTGAAAAAGGCACGTGAGGTCTAGAAGGTGACGATGCATGGTTACGTCGGCCATCTCGAGATCGAGTTCAGTTACCAGAAGCTCGAGCATCTCGTCGCTGATGCCCTGTTGCACCTCGAGTCGCACGGCACGACCGAAACGACGCCGGCGCAGTTCCATCTCGACCGCGACTAGCAGGTCGTCGGCTTCTTCGTCTTCCAGCGTTAGGTCGGCGTTACGGGTTACGCGAAAGACTGCGTGCTCTTCAACGACCATTCCGACGAACAGCGTGTGCATTTGGGCGGCGATGACTTGCTCGACCGGTACGAAGCGATTGCCATCGGGCAACGCGACGAGACGGGGGAACACGTTCGGCACCTTCACTCGCGCAAAGCGACGCTCGCCGGTTTCTGGGTCGCTGACCATCGCCGCCAAGCTGAGCGCGAGATCTGAGATGTAAGGGAACGGATGCGCGGGGTCGACCGCCAAAGGCGTGAGCACCGGAAACATGAGCTGCTCGAATTGCGTGACGAGCAGTTTCTGATCGTCGTCGGCCAAAGACTTCCAGTCGACGATATGCAGGTTCTCGCTGCCCATTAACTCGATCAGACGATCAAGCACAAGTTCCTGCGCCGCGACGAATTCGTCAACCGCGACCGCCACATCGCCAAGCTGTGCGCGCGGAGTTAGCCCGTCGGGCGCCGGCTCGGTGACACCTGCGGCCACCTGGTCCTTGAGCGCCGAGACGCGAACCTGGAAGAACTCGTCGAGGTTCGACGAGCAGATTGCGCAGAACTTCAGTCGCTCGAGTAGCGGGATGCCGGTTTCGTCGGCGAGCGCGAGGACTCGCCGGTTGAAGGCGAGCCAGCTGAGCTCGCGATTCAGCAGGCGTGCCGGCACTCTGCGTTCACAACCTCAGGTTGCGGTCTCGGGGATGCCGAGTACCCATTCGATGCTGATGCGCTCGCGCTCGGCATCGCGCACGATGCGCTCACGGTTGCGACGAAACTGCGGATCGTCGCGGGGCAGCAACACGAGGCGAGCCAATGCCCGCGTGCGGAACTCGTCGATCACGCCGCGATCGCCGTAATCGCCATAAATCTCCCAATGGGGCGACACCGGCCCGAGATAGACAATGCGCGCATGCGCTCTCGGTGGCTCGTTGACGATGTCGGTCATTGCAGGCTCCTGCCGGTTTGGGACTTTGGCAAGTCTACCGGCGGTGCCATTGCCTGAACTGCCGAGTACACACCCGGTCAACCTGCCTGAAAAACGGCTGCTGCCCAGCCCTCGGGCACGAGGGGCTGGGCAGCATGACACCCATAACGGGTACCGAGTGAACTGATCAGGTTGTGATCAGGGCTCCATCGATGCCTGCCAACGGGTTGTCGCCGGGGAAGAACCCTCGGTCGCCCGGGAACACATCGAGCGGCGACTGTGCCAGCGCCGCCATGCGCAGAACTGCTGCGTGACGTGCCTCGACACCGCCGATCGTCATGATCGTCGAGCGCAATCCGGGGGTGGAAAGCGTTCCACCCGCGAATGCGTATGTCTGCGCTGCAGCCTCTTCCAGGTCGAGCGCAATCTGAACTGCGTCGGCTTCGGTTGCAGCGGTTGCCAGTGCCGGCGCCACGAGTGCGTCGTAGATGGCCTGGTTCATCTCGGTGATCGCTGTTGCCCCTGCACCGGTGATCACGCCGTTGAGCGCGTCGAGGTGCTGTTGGTGGTGGTCGATGAACAGCGTCGCCGCCGCCAAGATCGCTGGCGTCGTGATCAGACCAGCGGCGATGCCATAGGCATCGATCGCCAGCTTCTCGATCGAGGCTGCCGTCTTGGCGAGCACGATGTCCATGTTCGGCTCGCCGGCACCTGTAGTCGGAGTGGTCGGAGCGTCGGTGCCCGAATGGGCCGGGTCGCTGTCGTCTCCACAAGCGGCCAGCAGTGCGACGCCGAGAATGGACGCACCACCGATGCGGAACAAGTCGCGACGGTTAGGCGAGGGCACTCCCAATGCGCTTGCGCGCTCGTTGGTCGTGATGGTCTCGTCGGTGAAGAGTCGCTGCAGCGCCGAGCGCCATTGCGGCATCGCCGATGTGTTCAACCGATCGACCGCTCGCAGTTGACGATGGATCTCGGTGTTGTTCAAGTCACGTGAGTTCATGATGTGTCCTTTCGAGACGTGTGGTCGGTTAGGCCGCGAAGACGGCGGGGTCGAGGCCCTTGAGCGGATCGCTGCCATCGCCGAGTGCGGCGGCTTCGAAGGCGCCGGTCGGGAAGACAGCAGTAACGTCCTTGCCGAGCGCGAGGCCGAGCACGACTTGGTGCTGAGCTTCGATCGGCAAGATGGTGGACGTTGCGGCCGCGTACGCGGGATCTTGCAGCAAGGTCAACGCCGCGGCGTAGGTGTATGCCGCCTGGCCCTCGAGCACGAATGCGAACTCGAGCGCACCCATTTCGTCGGTCAGCGCCGACAAAGCTGGCGAGACCGCCGCAATCAAGGCTGCGTTTGGCTCGGTGACAGCGTGCATGCCGGCAACCGAACCGAACGCGTCGGCGTGTTGCTGGTGGTGCGACAAGAACAGCTCGGCCACCGGCAGAGTTGCCGACGTCAGCAGCGGCGCAGCGGCGGTGTAAGCCGCGACTGCAGCGAGCTCGATGCTCTGTGCATAGCCGGCGATGCTCTGATCATCGAGGGCCGCAACTGATCGACGTGCGATGTAGAGATCGCGATGAAGGTCTGCCGATTCGGTCCTGAACGTCTTCATGTTGTTGCGATGAAGATCGTCGACGTCGGCGGCAAGCCGGCGAAGTTGGCGGGTAGTGATGTGCATCTGATTCCTCCTGTTGTTCGACTTACTGGTGCGGATTGGACTTAAGGATTGGTAACGACGACCGTGCCGGTCATGAACGGGTGGAACGAGCAGACGTAGGTGAAAGTGCCTGCGGTCGGAAACTCGACGGTGGACGACTGCGACGGGTCCATGGCACCGGCATCGAAGTTGCCCGACGACGTGGCCGTGTGCGGCTGGTCATCGGTATTGGTCCAGGTCACCGAACCTCCGGCCGTAACGCTGACTGCAGCATCGACGAACTTGAAGTCGGCGATGCTGATCTCGACGGCGTCGGACGGCTTGGCTGCAGTAGTTCCATCGGCAGCGTCGTCACCGTCGGAGCCACACGCGGCGGCAAGAGGGACAAGGATCAGTAAGGCAAGGGAGCGGTTCATGCTGAAGGTTCGGAGCCGACGGCGGACTGGATGGGAGAAACCATCCAATTCACCCCGAGTGACGAACCTTTGCTATGACGGAAGCAATGGCTACAACGCGAAGGCTGCGCGCGGTGCCTATTGACGACGTCGCGTTCGACAGCGACCCGCTCGCGGGCGCCCTGATTCGTTGTGGCCGGGGCGACCAAGCCGCGTTCGCATCGCTGTACGACCAGTTGGCGCCGTACGTCTATGGCGTTGTGTTGCGGGTCGTTCGCGATCCTTCGCAGGCCGAGGAAGTGACACAAGAGGTCTTCGTCGAACTCTGGCGAATCGCACCTCGCTTCGACGGCGAGAAGGGTTCGGTCAAGGCGTGGGCATCGACCGTCGCACATCGGCGAGCAGTCGATCGGGTGCGTTCGGAACAGTCCGCACGCGATCGCCTCGATAGCGACTCACAACGGCGAGTCACCGAAGTCGACGTCGTCGTCGAAACGGTCGAAGCGTCATTCGATCAGGCGCGGGTGCGTCACGCGCTCGCCCAACTGACACCCGCGCAGCGCGAGGCAGTCGAGCTTGCCTACTTCGGCGCACACACCTACCGCGAGGTGGCGGCGCTGCTGAACGTGGCCGAAGGAACCATTAAGTCAAGAATCCGCGACGGCATGATTCGCCTGCGCGACGAATTGGGAGCAGAAACACAATGAGCTCAGAACTCGACCGCCACCACCTTGCCGCGGCGTACGCGCTCGATGCCCTCGAGCCTGACGAACGCATTGCATTCGAAGCCCACTACCACGACTGCCACGTATGCAGTCACGACGTGCGCGACTTCCGATCCACGCTGGCCGCGATCGGCGAGCTGTCGGTCACGACGCCCCCAGCCGACTTGAAGGCGCGGGTGCTCGAGCAAGTCGCGGCGACACGCCAACTCTCCCCTCGCGTTGCGCCGCGCACGCTGGCGCCGGCACCCGCAAGGCGTACGTACCTACTCGCCGCTGCCGCCGCATTGCTTCTGTTCGTCGGTGCCACGGCTTTCATCGTCGGTCGCAGCTCACAGAGCGACGATGCCTTCGCATCGCAGCTCGAGCAGGTACTCGCCGAGCCCGACGTTCAGATGGTCGACCTGACGGCCATGTCGGCGACGACTGAGGGGCGCATCCGCGTCGCCTGGTCGGCATCGGCTGGACAGGCCGTGGTGCTTGGCGATGGATTGACCGCCCCGAGTGATGGTTCGGTCTACGAGTTGTGGCTCCTTGACGACTCGGGTGCTGTGCCGACCCAAATGCTCGACCCGGCCGATGGCGGCGAGGTGCGCCGCATCCTCCCGATGGCCGGAAACCCAATAAAATGGGGCATAACGATCGAGCCAGAGGCTGGTTCTGCCAGTCCGACCGGCGAAATTCTGTTCCTTGGCGACGTGTGACTGTCAACCGTTTGGCGGTCCATTTCGTCATATGTTCGTAATATCTCGCCCCAGCTGCTAAACATGAAGAAATTCGGGAACCAAACAGCGAGCTACAGCGTCGTAATTTGAGTAAGTAGATAGCTGTGCGGCCTCCCGGGTCGAAGGGCTTGGTGCGGGCGCACTACCAGCCGCGATCCCCCAATCGCGGCAAAGAAGGAGACGCGCATGAAATCGAACCTTTCCGTCACGGCAGCTCCAGTCGATACCGATTCGGTAACGGCTTGGATGAGCCGCGGGAACTGCCGCAACTATCCGCCGGCCACGTTCTTCCCGAGCGATGGCGTAGGCGTCGATCGTGCACGCAAGATCTGCAACGGCTGCCCAGTGCTCGGCCAGTGCTTGGAATACGCGCTGGAACAGCGCATTGAGCACGGTGTGTGGGGCGGGTGCAGCGAGCGCGAGCGTCGCCGCATCTTGAAGCGTCGTCGAGTAGCTGTCTAGCTAGCGCCGACTAGGCGACGGAGTTATTCGTCGTCGGAGGACGACTTGGACGCTTCAGCCTTCTTGTCGGCTTCCTTCTGCCCATCGGACAGACCGTCCTTGAATTCCTTCTGTGCCTTGCCAAGGTTCTTGGCCAGCTTCGGCAACTGCGAGCCGCCGAACAGCACTAGGACAATGACGAGGATAAGACCAATCTCGGGTGGGCCGAAGCCAGCAGCGAACATGACTGCATGCTAACCCTGGAAATGCGCACAACACCAGCAGCCACGCATCAGCCGCGGCGCTTCCTGACCGGCAGCAGGCGCCACAACTTGCCGGCGAAGATCACCACGGCGAACACGATTGCGTAGGTCAGCGGCATCCACGCGCCACCAACCGATGTGCTTCGGCCGTCAACGAATTCGAAAGTGACGTCGTCGAGCAAATAAGAAATGCCCTTCCACGTGAACGCCCCCGTCGACCTCGGATCGCCAGCGACGACGCCCGCGCGAAACGCGTTCGTTCCCGCTTCTAGCAGCCAGGCCAGGACGAGATAGCAGAGGAGGAAAGCCGTCAGCCCGGCTTCCCACGCCGGACGACGGTTTCCGTCGCCAAACTCGGCAGCCACATAGCCAGCAGCGAGTTGGCGGACGTCGCCAACGCCTTGCAAGGCTGCAGTGGTGCCGATGTCGCTGGCGGCGGCGCGCAGATTGTCACGTAGTTCGCGACGCCGCTCGACTCGGGACTTGCGCGGCAGATCCGACAGCCGGCTGTCGACGGACCAAACGAAGCGTTCGATGCGCCAGCGATCGCGTAGCGGAAGTGAGTGGGTCATGGGATGTTCCTCTCCGGATTGCGCGTCAACACCGAGTTGACGACGGTTGTGAGCGTTAACCAGCTAGCGGTGCCTTCGGCCAAGGCGGCTTCGCCTTGCTCGGTTGGCCGGTAGTACTTGCGCGCCGGCCCAGAACTCGATGCCACCAAGCGGGTGCTGACTTTGCCTTCGCGTTCTAGACGGGCCAAAGCGGGATACACCGAGCCCTCAGACATGTCGGGCAGCCCGGCCTCGCGGAGCCGCTGGACAATCTCGTATCCGTAAGACTCGCGTTCGCCGAGCAGTTGTAGGAGAAGCAGCGACAGCAGGCCCTTGAGGAGCTGGGGATCATGCTGGCCGGTCACAGTGCAAGACTATACCTGCTACTGTGCATTGTCAAGTAGTGCCCGGCACTACCAGGATTCAGCCGGTTCGGCGGACACCTTGCGAGCGCTGGCGACGCAAACGGCGGCGCTCACGCTCGGACAGGCCACCCCAAATGCCGAATTTCTCGCCGTTGACCAGGGCGTATTCCAGGCAATCGGTGCGCACGACACAGCCGCGGCAAACCTCTTTGGCTTCGCGGGTGGAAGCACCGCGCTCGGGAAAGAACAGATCGGGGTCGACACCGAGGCAGTTGGCCTTGTTTTGCCAATCGGTCTGTGGTTCTGACGAGAGTTCAGTATGCATGTGGTTGGCCCCCTGCTCAGGCCTGGCGGAATGTCGGGAGCGACACCCCTGTAATTACATGAATGTCATTCTCCCATATCACATCACCTTCGCGCAAGGGGGGATTTGTCAACACCCTGACAAGGGTCTTTACGAAGAGGGTCGCGCGGGTGGCGGCTCAGCCGGCGCGGCGTGCCGTTCGACTGCTACCCCGGCCACGTGCCTGCTGCCGTTTGTGCTCAATGAAGTCGACCAGCACGTAGTCGCCGAGCGTTTGATGATTGGTGAAGAAGGCTCGCCCGCTGTTGATTGAGGTCAGTTTCTCGATGAACGAGCGCAGGCCAGAGTCGGCGTCGAGCATGAATGTGTTGATGCGAATGCCGTCCTTGGTGCAGCGCACCACTTCGCGCAACGTGGCTTCCACGGTCGCTTGCACCGGCGGATAGTTGAAGTAGACATCGCCGCTCGGTGTGATGTGCGCTGTTGGTTCGCCGTCGGTGATCATGATGATCTGTTTCGTACCGGTCTGGCGAGCGAGCATTTGGCGAGCGAGCGTGAACCCGTGGTGCATGTTCGTGCCGTAGGCGAAGTCCCAGCTGACCTCGGGTAGCTGTGCGGGCGTCAGGGGGTACGCCGTTTCGCTAAAGCCGACGAGGCCCATGTAGTCGCGCGGGAATTGCGAGGTGATCAACGAGTGCAGCGCCATAGCGACTTTCTTCGCAGGCAAGAAGTTGTCGCGCATCGGCATGCTCATCGACAGGTCGAGCATCAACACCGTCGACGAGCGCGTTACGTGTTCGGTGCGCTCGATCTCGAAGTCGTCGGGTGACAGCTTGACTTCGCGCTCGGACTCCTCGCCCGCCACCGCTCTCCGCCGAAGAGCGTTGCGGATGGTGCGTTGCAGATCGAGATTGAACGGATCGCCGAACTCGTACGCCTTGGTTTCGTAAGTGCGCTCGTGGCCTTGGCCAAGCGTGTCGAGCTGATGCTGCCCCATGCGATCTTTGGCCAACTTGCTGTACAAGTCGCGCAGCGCGTTGCTGCCGATCTTCCGGAGGCCCCTCGGTGTCAGTTCCAGCCGACCTTCCTTCTGCTGGATCAGGCCTTGCTCCTCCAGCATCCGGGTCAGTTCCGCTAGCCGCTCCAGTGACCGGGCGGCGTCGTCGCCAAGCAGGTCGCGCACCCGATCCATATCGGCTTCGGCCAGAGCCCCCGGGCTGGTGGCGTTGCGCAGCAGGTTCTCAAGCTGGTCGAGGTCGCCGAGTTCCTGCATGGTCTGCATTGCTTGCGCCATGCCCATTGGGTCGCTGCCCTCCATCCCGTACTGCTGGCCCCAATTCATTCCAGGGAACATCGACTGCAGGTTGCGCCCCAGTTGATCCATCTGCCAACGCAGATCCATGTCCTCCAGCAGCTGATTGCTCAGCTCTTGCAACTGCGCCCGCTGCTCGGGGCTCATCGAGTTCAGCATCGCTTGCATCGCCGCCATGCGACGCGCCATCTGCTCGAGAAGCTCGTCGAGGTTTTTCGGGTTCTCGGGGAAGAAGTCGCCGTACTGCTGCATGAATTGTTCGAAGCCTGGGTCTTCACCGCGCTCGCGCTTCTCGAGCATTCCGTTCAGCGCGGCCATCATGTCTTTCATGCGTGCGATGTCTTGCGGCGTCATGTTCTGCATCGACGACGACATCTGGTCGACCATCTGTTGCGTCAGTTGTTGTCGGAGCTTGTCGAGTAGCTGCTCGAAGCGGCGTTGCGCATCGGCGCTCTCAAAGTCGTATGCCGACAGTTCACGAACCTTGCCGGCGAGATCGTCTGGCAGCATGTCGAGGCGGAAGTTGCGATCGGCGGCGGCATCGCGGGCAGCGTTCGTACGACGCTCGTCGCCACTACGTTCAGCCGCTGAAGTTGCTTGGTCGATCGCGTGACGTTCCTCGTCGACGATGTCGTTCAGTTCGTCCGCGATCTCTTGGTAAACGCCGCCGAGATCGCCGCGATCCAGCCGTTCCTGACGCTGCTCGCGGAGGCGTTCCAACATCTCGCGCAGGCCTTGCACGCGTTCGCCATTGCGGTCGCGCATGCCCTCCTGCATCAGCCGGCGCAGCGCCGCGTTGACGTCGCCGTGGTACAGCAGATCGTCGGTCAGCTGATCGAACAGCCCATCGGCGTCGAGGTCGAAGCCCTTCTGCGTGCCATCCCAACGCGAGTAAGAGAACCGACCAGGCATCGCCCAGAAACTACCCCGACCGCCAATCCTCGGCCCATTGAGCCGAGTGTTTCCTGCCGCAGTCGGGGTGTCGAGTGTTTCGTGCCTGCGTGCGGGCACGAAACACTCGACTGACGGCCTTCCTGCAGCAAACACTCGACTCTTGCACCCTTGTGAAAGCCTTCACAAAGTCGGCGGGATGAGTTACACTGACGTAATGCGCGTTCCACGCACGTTCGAATTCGTCGACCTTTCTGGGTTCACGAACTACACCGCCGCCTTTGGCGACGATGCTGCCGGCCGCATCCTCAGCGCCTTTCGCACGATCGCTCGCGAGGTGGCCAGCGAGCGCGGCGTGCGGATCGCCAAGTGGCTGGGCGACGGTTGCATGGTCGTTTCCATCGAGCAGACCAACGCCATCGCCTTTGCACTCGAACTAGAGCGCCGTTCCGCCGAGGTGTGCGAGCCACTCTCGCTTCGCGTCGGCATCGCCAGCGGGCACGCCCTGCTGTTTGAGGGCGACGACTACATCGGTTCGGCCGTCAACATGGCCGCCCGCCTGTGCGACGCTGCCGGACCACGTGAAGTGCTGCTGCCGACTATGCAACTCGAGCGCCTTCCCGAAGGTGTCAGCGCTACTCCGCACGGCGAACTCGAGCTGCGCGGCTTCCCCGGCTCGATCAGCGTCGTCGAGTTGAGTGGCATTCCGAAGTTGTCGGCGAGCCTCGACACTGGCGAACTGTGGACTCGCAGTCCTTTCCTGACCTAACGCGCTAGTTCCGCTGCGTCCAACGCCGCGACACGCTCGGTGTCTTCGTAGTCCTCCCACGCAACCAAGCGTCCCCAACGTGCTTCCAAGAACGCGGTCGCACGGTTGTTGTAGACATCGGCTCCGTCAGCACCCGGGATGTACACATGTACGCGAATCGCGATGCGCGTATTCCATGGCGGGCCATTGACGAGGATGTCTTCGACCACGAACTGAATCCCGCGGTCGACGAAACGTTGCGCGAAACCCATGCACTCGTCGACGCCGCGGTGCGTTGCGTGTTGCTCGCGACCCTTAACCACCGGTCGGAACATCGTCGCCCACGAGTTGTCGCCAGGAAAGGCGAGCCGCATGTCGGGCGCGGCCATCCTCATCAGCAGCTTGGGGTCGCCAGCATTCAGTTGCTTGACGCTTCGGCGCAAAAGCGCCCGAATCGACGCCTTGTACATCGACTACTCAGCCGCGGCCGCGGTACGTCGCGGCCGACGTCCCTGCCACGGTGTCTTTATTCAGACGCTTCGACAGATGCAGCCCTTCCAACACGAACTCGACCGCGGCTGCGATCGCTGCGGGTGATTCGTCGCCGCCGGCCAGCGAGTACACCGCTGTGCGAAGCGCTGGCATCTCGTCGATGAGGCGAGCGAGTTCGGTCGAGGCGATCTCTTCGCCGGTGTGAGCGACGATCCCCTCTTCGAATGCGTCGACAACGTCGCGCACCTGATCGAGCGGCACCTGCTCCTTAAACACGGTTAGCACCGCTGCCTTCACCAGGTTCTCGAGGATGATGCCGTCGCGGCCCTCTTCAAGCGATTCGATCTCGACCTTGCCGCTCGTGCTCGCCGCCAGTGCGGCCAGGTCGCAAATGCGCGGTACAACCGACTGCTCGCCAGCACGCAGCCCGCGGCGCAGAGCGTTAGCCGCTAACACCTCGACGTTGCTGACCGAGAGGCGGACGCTTACGCCGCTGCGCTGGTTGACCTGGTTGCTCGTGCGTGCCAGCTGGCTGAAGGTTGCAACGACACGTTCGATGTAGCTGGGTACGCGGACGGTGACGTTGCCGACCGATGCTGCACGCGCTTCTTGGCGCATGATCTCGACTTCCGTATCGACGTCGAGCGGGTAGTGCGTACGAATCTGACTGCCGAAGCGATCTTTGAGCGGCGTGATGATGCGGCCGCGGTTGGTGTAGTCCTCCGGGTTCGCCGAGGCGACCAACAACACGTCGAGTGGAAGGCGAATCTTGTAGCCGCGGATCTGAACGTCGCGTTCCTCCAGCACGTTGAGCAATCCGACCTGAATGCGCTCGGCGAGATCGGGAATCTCGTTGATCGCGAAGATGCCTCGGTTGGTGCGCGGCACCAGTCCGTAGTGCAGCGTCAGTTCGTCGCTGAGGTAGCGACCTTCGGCGACCTTGATTGGGTCGACCTCACCGATCAGGTCGGCGATCGATGTGTCGGGGGTCGCCAACTTCTCGCCGTAGCGCGTGTCGCGGTGCACCCAATCGATTGGCGTCGCGTCGCCAAGCTCGGCAACAAGGTCGCGGGCATGCTTGCTGACGGGCGCGTACGGGTCGTCGTTTATCTCGCTGCCGGCGACGATCGGCATCCACTCGTCGAGCAGACCCGTGAGGCTGCGAATGATGCGGGTCTTTGCCTGCCCGCGCTCGCCCAGGAAAATGACGTCGTGGCCGGCGAGCAGCGCGTTTTCGAGTTGAGGCATGACGGTGTTCTCGTAACCAAGCACACCCTCGAACAACGGCTGGCCAGCGGCGATGCGCGCAACCGCGTTGGCACGCACTTCCTCCTTGACCGGCACTGACTGCCAGCCCAAAGCCCTCAACTCACCCAGCGTTGCAGCACGGTTCGCCATGCATCGGACGATACCCCGGCGCTTCCGAAGCCAACCAACCGCGTACGCTGACATTTGTGGAGTTGACGGGCTCATGGCGAGCGATTGCTGCGGATGACGAAGTTCGGCGCATCGGAATCGGCCTCGATCACGTCGACGATGATTGGGCGGACGTCGCCGTGCCTGGGCACTGGCGTTCGGCCGACGAGTTCCGCACCAGCGACGGTCCGGTGCTGTATCGACACCGCTTCGAGCAAGAACGACCAGAACGAGGCCGCCGCCGCTTCGTGACGCTGGACGGCGTGTTCTACCAAGCCGACGTTTGGCTCGACGGTGCGTACCTCGGCGACCCCGAGGGCTACTTCTTTCCGCACTCGTTCGACATCACTGGGCTCAGTCGCTTAGCGACCGAGCACGTTTTAGCCGTCGAAGTCGCGTGCGCGCCACAACGACAACGCACTGCGAAGCGCAACATCACCGGCGTCTTCCAACACTCCGACACGTTGGATCAGGACTGGAATCCGGGCGGCTTGTGGGCACCTGTACACATCGAAGAGACCGGTGCAGTGCGCATCGATCGCCTGCGCGTGTTGTGTCGCGACGCCAACGATTCGCGCGCGCATCTGCGTATTCATGCCCGACTCGATTCCGACACGACACGCACAATCACCCTGCGTACTTCCGTTGGTACGCAGTCCTCGGGCAGGACCGTGGTCGTCGAGCACTCGCGCTCGCTTGCGGGCGGCATGAACGAGGTTGATTGGAACCTCGACGTCGGTGATCCGGATCTGTGGTGGCCGTGGAGTCTTGGCGCACAACCGCTGACCGACGTGACCGTCGAGGTGCTGACCGAGCGCGACACCGCGCACGAAGGAACGGTGAGCGACACGCGCACAGTGCGCACCGGTCTGCGCGAAGTCGCGATGCAGGATTGGATGATCTCGGTCAACGGCGAGCGACTGTTCAGCAAGGGCGCCGATCTCGCGCCAACTCGTGCTGCACTTGCCGAGGCGAGTCCGGAAGAGGTACGGCGCGACATCGAGTTCGCGCGCGACGCGGGACTCGACCTAGTGCGCGTGCAAGGCCACATCGGTCGACCCGAGCTTTACGCAGCGGCAGACGAACTGGGCATGCTCGTGTGGCAAGACTTTCCGCTGCAGTGGGGTTACACGCGAACCATTCGCAAGCAAGCCGTCCGACAAGCCCGGGAAGCTGTCGATCTACTCGGCCATCACCCCAGCATCGTGCTGTGGTGCGCGCACAACGATCCGGCACCGACGCCGGGTGCTGGTGCGGACGCGGCCGGAAACTCGATCGTCAGCAACATCATCAAGCAGCAGCTGCCCGGCTGGAACCGCAGCATTCTCGATCGCTGGGTGAAGCGTGCGTTCGAAGCCGCCGACGAAACGCGGCCGGTGATCGCGCACAGTGGCGTGGCACCACATTTGCCGAGCGGTCGTGGCACCGACAGCCATCTGTCGTTTGGCTGGCACCACGGATCGCTCAACGATCTCGATGGCTTCGCCGCGTCAATGCCGCAGATGACCGAGTTCGTCAGCGAGTTCGGCGCCCAGTCAGTACCCGCTACCGCGGACTTCATGCATCCGCAGGATTGGCCGAACCTGAACTGGGCAAGCCTCGCTCGGCACCACGGTTTGCAGCTCGAGCCCTTGTCACGACACGTACCGCCTGCGGATTACGACTCGTTCGACGAGTGGCGGACTGCGACGCAGCGTTACCAAGCAGAAGTCCTGCGGCACTACATCGAGACCTTGCGCCGGTTGAAGTACCGGCCGACGGGCGGCTTCTGTTTCACAGCGCTCAACGATCCGTCACCTGCAGTTTCGTGGGGTGTGCTCGATCACGAGCGGCGACCGAAGCTTGCGTATCAGGCAGTGACGGAAGCGTGCCGACCGGTAATCGTCGTTGCCGAACGCATGCGCTCGGCCCTCAATGTCGGCGAAGCGATCGCACTCGACGTTCATGTGATCAGCGATCTGCGCATTCCGCTCGACGACGTTCTGTGCACGGGCAAGCTGCGCTGGCCGGGCGGCGGTCACGAGTGGCAGTGGAGTGGTTCCGTGCCACCCGATTCGTGCGTACGAGTCGGCACCGTGCAGTTCGTAGTGCCCAGTGTTCCCGGCGCTCTGTGGTTCGACCTGACGCTGGAACACGCCGACGCGGCTGCGACCAATCGCTACGCGTCGACTGTGATCGACGGCGCACGCGTTACTTCTGGCTGATTAGCTTTCGGTCCTTCAACTTCGCCTTCAGGTAGTCCTTGTGCATCAGCGCGATGAAGTCGATGCTGATTTCCTTCGGGCACGCCGCTTCGCACTCGCCGTGATTGGTGCATGAACCGAAGTAGTCGTCCATCGATTCGACCATCGCTTGCACACGGCTCCACCGCTCTGCTTGCCCCTGCGGCAACAGGTTGAGGTGGCTGACCTTGGCGGCAGTGAACAGGTTGGCCGCGCCGTTTGGGCATGCGGCGACGCACGCACCACAGCCGATGCACTCGGCCGCGTCCATCGCCGCGTCGGCGACGGGTTTCGGCACCGGTGTGAGGTTCGCCTCTGGTGCTCCACCGGTGGACGCGGTGATGAAGCCGCCCGACTCGATGATGCGGTCGAACGCAGAACGATCGACCATCAGGTCTTTGACGATCGGGAACGCTGTTGCGCGCCACGGCTCGACAACGATCGTGTCGCCGCTCTTGAACTTGCGCATGTGCAACTGGCAAGTGGCGGTGCCGCGCTGCGGACCATGCGCACGACCGTCGATCATCAGCGAGCACGTACCGCAGATTCCCTCGCGGCAGTCGTGATCGAACGTGATCGCTTCGAGGCCTTCGCCGATCAACTTCTCGTTCAGCACGTCGAGCATCTCGAGGAACGATGCTTCGTCGCTGATGCTGTCGATGCGGTAGCTCTGGAAGCGTCCGGCATCGGTGGGGCCGTTCTGGCGCCAGATCTTCAGGGTGAGATTCTCGAGATGGCTCACTTGTAGCTCCGCTTGGCGAGGTGAATCGTTTCGAAGTCGAGTTCCTCTTTGTGCAGGGTCGGCTTCATCGGATCGCCGGTGTTCTCCCACGCGGCGACGTGCGCGAAGTTCTTGTCGTCGCGCTGCGCTTCGCCCTCGGCGTCTTGATACTCGGAACGGAAGTGACCGCCGCAACTTTCGCGACGCTCGAGTGCGTCGCGACACATCAGCATGCCGAGTTGGAAGAAGTCGTCGACGCGACCGGCCTTCTCGAGAGTTTGATTCGTGCTCTCGCCGTTACCCGTGACGCGCAGGTCGGTCTTGAACTCTTCGTAGAGCGCAGGTAGATCGCTGAGCGCGCGTTGCAGGCCGGCCTTGTTGCGTTCCATGCCGCACTCGTTCCAGATGATCTTGCCGAGTTCACGATGAAACCAATCCGGCGAACGCGATCCACCGATGTTGATGTAACCCTGGAAGCGTTGCTTCGCTGCTTGCTCGGCGGTGCGGAACTCGGGATGATCGACGCCCGGCGTTGACTGGTTCAACATCGGAGCGAGGTAGTTGCCGATCGTGTACGGAAGCACGAAGTAGCCGTCGGCGAGTCCCTGCATCAGCGCCGATGCGCCAAGACGGTTCGCGCCGTGATCCGAGAAGTTGACTTCGCCCGCCGCGTAGAGACCGGGGATCGTGGTCATCAACTCGTAGTCGACCCACAACCCGCCCATCGTGTAGTGGCTGGCGGGGTACATGCGCATCGGTACCGAGTACGGATCTTCGCCTGTGATGCGCTCGTACATCTCGAACAAGTTGCCGTAGCGCTCTTTCACGACGTCTTTGCCGAGGCGCGCGATCGCTGCCGAGAAGTCGAGGTTGACGCCGTTCTTCAACGGACCGACACCACGGCCGCTGTCGACGGCGCGCTTAGCTGCGCGCGACGCAATGTCGCGCGGCGCCAGGTTGCCGAAGCTCGGGTACAGCCGCTCTAGGTAGTAGTCACGTTCGGCTTCAGGAATTTGCGCGGCCGGTCGATCGTCGCCCGCCTTCAATGGAACCCAGACGCGGCCGTCGTTGCGCAGGCTCTCGCTCATCAGCGTCAGCTTCGACTGCGTGTCGTCGGCCTGCGGAATACACGTCGGGTGAATCTGCGTGTAGCACGGGTTGGCGAAGTAAGCGCCTTTGCGATGCGCACGCCATCCGGCAGTGATGTTGCATTGCATCGCGTTGGTGGAGAGGAAGAAGACGTTGCCGTATCCGCCAGTTGCAAGCACAACGGCGTGGGCCGCATGTGATTGCACGGCACCGGTGACAAGGTCGCGCGTGACGATGCCTGCGCAGCGACCATCGACCGTGACAACGTCGACAAGCTCACTGCGGTTCCACAGCTTGACGGTGCCGAGGCCGATCTGCCGAGAGAGCTGTTGGTAAGCGCCGAGCAACAACTGCTGGCCGGTCTGGCCGCGTGCGTAGAACGTGCGCTGCAACTGCGAGCCGCCGAAGCTGCGCGTATCCAGCAGCCCGCCGTACTCACGAGCGAATGGAACGCCCTGCGCAACCATCTGATCGATGATGTTCACGCTCATCTGCGCGAGGCGATAGACGTTTGCTTCGCGAGCGCGGAAGTCGCCGCCCTTGATCGTGTCGTAGAACAACCGGTGCACGCTGTCGCCGTCGCCGCGATAGTTCTTGGCAGCGTTGATTCCACCCTGCGCCGCGATGCTGTGCGCGCGCCGCGGCGAATCGTGGAATGTGAACACGTCGACGTCGTAACCAAGTTCGGCGAGCGAGGCGGCCGCGGAAGCGCCGGCAAGACCGCTACCAACAACAATCACCTTGAACTTGCGCTTGTTGTTGGGGTTGATCAACTTCATGTCGGCTTTGTAGTTGTCCCACTTGTCCGCAATCGGACCGCGCGGGATCTTCGAGTCCAACGGCTTTGCACGCGCCCTGGGTGCGGCGGGCCGAGCGACGGACTTCTTCGCTGGCGCCTTCTTCGCCGGTGCCTTCTTCGTAACTGTTCGTGCGGTGGCCATTGCGGTCACTCCCCCACAATTCCGGCGAGTACCGCCAACGGGAACGACACGTTGCCGACGACGATGATCGTTGCGATGCCGACGGCGAGATAGCGGCGCCATTCTTTGAAGCGCGGATTGTTCCAACCCATCGACTGGAACAGGCTCCACACACCGTGGAACAGGTGGAAGCCGAGCGCGATGTTGGCGACGATGTAGACGACGGCAACCGGCACGCGCTCGAAGCTGCGCACGACGTTGCCGTAGATGTCGCCACGAACGAACTCGCCGTCGTTACCTACTGCGTTCCACCAACCCCAGGTGAGGTCAGCGAGATGCCAGAACACGAAGAGGAAGATGATGATGCCGGTCCAACGCATGGTGCGGCTGGCGAAGTTCGCGACTTGGTAATCGCGCGGCCCTTGGTACTTCACCGAGCGAGCGCGCCGATTCATGATCGTCAATCCGTACGCCGCGTGGATGTGCACTCCAACGGCCGCGATGAGACCGAAGCGCATCAGCCACAGCGCAACAGTTCGTGGCAGCAGCGGCACGAGAAGATCACGCAGGAACTCGCCGTAGTGGTTGATGTCCTCGGCGCCGAGATACATCTTCAAGTTGCCGATCATGTGGGCAAGCACGAAGCCGATCAGCATGATGCCGCTGATGGCCATCGCGTACTTCTTGCCGACAGCAGTGGAGTACAGATCAAGAAGGAAGAACTTGCGTCGCTTCCGAGAGGTGACCGCCGTCCCGCTTACAGGCGGGCGAGATTGAACGACCTGTGCCATCGGGGATGAACGGTAGCCGTCAGCCCCACCAGAACAACGACTCCCTGATCTGACGATTTCGAGTCAGAATCTTGACTAGGAGACTTTGGTCCAAACCTTCTCGAACAAAGTTCCTTGGAGCCCCGCCTCTTCAATGGCGCTCACCACCTCATTGGTCGCGTAGAAGGAGCCCCGAAGCATCTGCGGGATCTTGAAAATGTTGGCATTCAAAAGTTTGTCGGCCACGAAGTCGTGACGGGCAATCGTCATTACACGACCGCTACCGAACCGCACAAGTTCGGAGTGGTCCTCGTCGAGGGCGTCTATCACTCGAAGTGGGTTGTAGACGTAGAGAGCGGTGTCGTCACATGCGAGCGGCAGAAGTTCTCCAGATTCCCGCAACAGATCGCCGACCGCATCGACGGCTCGTGCTTTAAGCACGAGCACGTGGCTACCGAGCCATGGCAGGTCAGCCGGGTGCCGAGGTTCTCCGTGTTCATCGAACCGCAGCACCCGTACGAGTACTGGCTTCCACCTAGACGCGCGGGATGTCCCATCAAAACTTCGGAATACCTCAAAGTCAACGTCGTCCGTCGGTAGAACCCACTCAAAGCCCTCTTGTACCGCCGGTCGGAAGACAGATACGGCACTCACGGAAAACCTCCCGACAGCAGCCGACGACGTATAAAATCTAGGGCGTCCACCATCTCGTTCCGCGTTGTCGCCTGGCCAAGCAGATCGTTAACGGCCGCGTAATAACCATTCGTCCCACCCGTATGAATCGTCGAATGTACAGCCGCGCCCCCTGGATTCGCCGATGACAAATTCATTGGCAGAAACACGCCGTTTTCTGCGGCGTTGATATCTATCCCAACTCTCGCGAGTGCGGCCCGACTCTCCGCTGCAGCGCCCGCACGCCCGGCGGCGATGTGATGTGCGGCGGTCTCTGCGGGGCGTGTCACACCCGCCGCTTCCATGCTTTGGCCGAGGAGTCTTGAGGATGGCGACGATTGCGCTATGCGCGCGGCGTCGTCGGTGATGCTTACGACGACGGCGCTCCGAGCGGCTTGTCGGGACGTTCTCAGGACAGAAACGGCCTTGCCGGCTCCCGCGGTGGCGGCTCCGAGCGCTAGGTCTATGGCCATGGACTCTGGGTCGAAAGCAGCGCCTGCGATTTCGGTAAGGGATGCGCCGTTGAGGGCAGCGCCTGTCGCTCGGCTGGCGGCACCTGCGACCACCGAGCAGCCGGCCGAGCCGGCCACCAAACTTGCGCCGCCAGTTACCAATGTGCCTGACGTTGCAGCGGCCATGCAACCGATGTATGTGCCCAGCGCCACCATGATTGGCAATGCCACTTTCGCCACCGAGACCACCGTGTCGACGATCGCGTCGAACAGCCCGTGGCCGACTTCACTTCCTACACCCGTCCAGTTGATCGGTCGAATGCCTTGCTCGTTACCGCACTGCATCCCGTAGCAACTCGGGGGCGGTGGATCGACGACTACGAAAATGCCGGGGCGCTGACCCAACTCTTGCCGCTCGAACGCTTGGGCAGATGCAACGGCGGCGGCGCGGGTGGCGGCGTCTCGTTCACCCCGGTCAGCAGTAGTACTGGTACGTGTGACCGACGCGCGAAGTCGCCCTGTGCCCGAATCAACCCCGCACCTTCGGCCTTCTCTGCACGCGGCGTGTCCGTCGGGATCGAAGTAGTCCATGGGATTGTTGTTGGCGTAGGTGTACCGATTGAGGCTGATTGGTGCGCTGAGCATGCCGTCGTAGGTGTCACGGCTGACGAAGGTGCCGGTGGAGGGCTGGTACCAGCGGGCACCCATGTCGATGAGTCCGCTCGTTGGGTCGGTGTAGGAGGACTGATAGCCAACAGTTAGCGATGTTGCGCCCTGACGTGCCGCAGGCTCACCCCACGGGCTGTACGCGATGCTGTCAGCCAGCGCTCCGGCAGCGGTGATTGTCGCGGTGACGTCGCCGCGACGATCGGCAAGGAGTGCTAGCCGCGTGGTTGCGCCTTCGGCGACGGCGTACGGGCTGCCATCAGGAGTGCGCGACAGCACCGTTGTTCCGTCGGACGTCGGTTGGTTATGGAGCCCCGAGTAAGAGAACGCAACCGCGTCTCTGGAAACGATGCGGTTGAGTCCGTCATACTCGAAGTCGATGCCCTCGACTGCCGACATGCGCCCGAGCCCGTCGAAGGCGTAGTCGGTAGTGTCGAACCCGTCGGTGATGCTGTCGAGCGTGCCGCGGGCGCTCCAGTCGTAGGCCTTGGTGCCTTCGCTAAGGACGCGATTTCGTTGATCGAACACGATGGCGGTGGCACCGTTACTAGTGCGGTTGCCAGCAAGGTCGTAGCTGTAGTTCGTGGTTACCGCGCCCGGGTCGGTCCAGCTCGTGAGCTGTCCGGCGAGGTCGTAGGTGTAGCTGTTGAGGCCTTCACCGGCCACGCCGGCCGGGCCGATGGTCTTCGTATCGATGTGTCCCGCGGAGTCGTAGTGATAACTGGCAGACCAAACAGTGCTGGCACCACTCGTCGTGGTATCGGTGGTCAGCCGCTCAATGTCGTCGTAGCTATACGTCCGAGTGGAACTCGTTCTGCTCACGGACGTGAGCTGGCCAGCGTGTGCAGCAGCTGGCGCAGCCCAGTTGTAGGTAGCGGTTTGACCCGTTACCGGATCACCGAGCTGATGCAGTTGGCCGTTCTGGTTCCACGAGTATGTAGTTGTTCCCGCCGCATCGACTCGCTGGACCGACCGACCGGCGGCGTCATAGCGGAAGCTCGAACTTCCCCCTGAGCCGGTTGTCGACACAAGCTGTGATCGTTCGTTGTACGCGATTGTGATTGACGTACCGCCGGAGGTGATCGTGGTTGGCCGGTTGGCGAGGTCGTAGCTATAACCGCGGTTGGCGCCGTCAGGTGTTGACTCGGCGGTCAAGCGTCCAAGGTTGTCGAACGTGCGCGTGACGTTGACGCCCGGTTGCATTTCCAAAACGGGCAGACCGCCATTGTCGTATCGAGTCGTGAATGTCCGGTCAGCCGCGTTCGGATACGCGCTCGTAGCGGGTTCGATGCGGGATTCGACGAGTCCCCACGTGTTGTAGGTCGTGTACCAGGCATTGCCATTGCCGTCAGTGACTCGCGTGTTCTTGCCGTTGGCGTCGTATCCATACGACGTCACCGCGTCTACTCCAATTGAGATGGGTTGCGTGACCGACAACAACGAGCTGGAGGCGTCGTAGGTGTAGGTCGTGACGATGCCAGCCGTGTCGGTGGCAGTCAGTAGGTTGTTCACCTTGTCGTAGGTTGCGCTGGTCGACAAAGTGCTGACGCCTGCTGCGGTGAACGTTGCAGTGGCGATCGCACGGCCAGCCAAGTCGTACGTAGTGGTCTGGTACACCCCGGATGGGCTGACGGTTTTGATAACACGACTGGCGGTGTCGTAGACGTAGCTAGTGATGTAGCCCAGCGGATCGGTCGACTTGAGCAGCTGACCACTGCGTGAATAAATGGCCGTTGTTGTTCCGCCCGCAGGACCAGTCGTCGCGATCACGTTGCCCGCGCCGTCGTAATCGGTTGTGGTGGTCAGGTTCTGCAAAGTGCCGTTGTCGGTGACGTGCTCAACGAGTGTGCGCGTGCGGCCGAGCTTGTCGTACGTAAAGTTGGTGACGACGCCCTGCGCGGTTGTCGTCTCCAACGTGAGTCCGGTGTCGCCGTACGCCACGGTCGAGACTCCAGTCGTGGCGCCGGTCGTCGCTGGCGGATCGATCTGCTCCGTGGCTCGGTTGAGCGAGTCGTACCTGTACTCCGTGGTGTTGCCACGACGATCGGTATTGAACCGCAGGTTGCCCACCGCGTCGAAGACTCGTGTTTCTGTCGGCTGCAGAGTGGCAGGGCTCGAGCCAGGCTGCGTATAACTCGCGGCCGTCACCGCTGTCTGGCGACCTAGGCGATCAAAACTCGATGTCGAGATTGCGCCATTGGCATCGACCGTATGGGTGGTGTCGCCGAACGTGTTCCGCCCGGAAACCACCGACGGTTGCACTGTCGTACTACCTGCGACGGTTTCGACCGTGACCGTGGGCAGCTCGGTCTTGTAGAGAACACCGACGTTGTCGTAGTACTTCGTCGTCATGAAAGCGGTGTCGGTCACGCCTGTGCCACGTGCATCGACTTGCCTGACCAGGTTCCCTAACTGGTCGTAGGCCATGTAAGTACTCAGGTCGGTTGCACCGTTTTCAATTGTTGTTTGAATCAACCGATTTGCAGCGTCGTAAAGAAGTCGTCGTGATTCAGTGTTGTGCACTCCATCTGCGATCACGACCTCGGTGATATTGCTTGCAGCGTCATAAGTCGTCGTGATTGTTTTGTCGTACAACGTGAATCCAGAGACTGGTCCGTTCTTGACGACGTCGATGACCGAACGATTGTCGTCGTCGTATGTGTGGTCGGTGCGTTGCACGCCATGCGCCGACTCTTCCCAAACGACGCGACTTGCGTTGTCGAACGATTTTTGCCAGAGAATGAAGTCGTAAGCGGAGCCCGTCAGCGGCACGAAGTTCTTGAGCACTGAACTGGTCCGGTTGCCACGCGAGTCGTAGTTGTTCTCGGTGACGTTACCGATCGCGTCAGTGACGGTTTTCGGTCGTCCCAAGTCGTCGTACGTTGTGTGCGACATTGTGATGTTGCGAGGTGATGCGGGCGCGGCCGGGTCGACGTAGCCGTGCAGGATGACATCGATCGGCCGATTCGCAATGTCGTAGGTCGTTTCGATGTCACGACCGAGCGCGTCGATTACATGAGTGACGTTGCCATTGGCATCGAACTGGCGAGTCATCACGCCGCCTTCGGCGTCCGTCGTCTGCCACTGCCTGTCTGCCAGGTCGTAGGCATTCTGGGTCACCCGCGGCACGTCGTCGGCGAACGTGTCTGAGAGCGTCGACTGAGTGACATTGCCGTTGTCGTCGTAGACGTTCGTCGTGAGAAGTTGGTGCGATGCGCTGGTGACCTGATTCACGACTATCGGCTCGGTGATCGTCACCGGCCTAGACATCACGTCGAAAGTCATGGTTACGGTGGAGGTGACCGTTGAACCTGCGCCGTTGACCCAAACGGTGGACGTGGACGAGAGCCGTCCCAGTTCGTCGAAGACATTGATCGTCTGCTTGCCAGCGGCATCTGTCGTGCGAGTCAAGTCGCCGAATTGGTTGTAGTCGTTAGTGGTTACGAAGTTTCCGCGCGGGTCTCTCAGTGTGCGAACGAGACCCGCTGGCATCGTGCCTGCTGATCCATAAGCAGCTTCAGTACCTGCCGTGTACGTCCATACGGTTTGTCGGCCCAGTTCGGTGGTTTCGGTGAGCTTGAGTCCGGTAGTTGGGTCGTAGGTAAAGGTTGAGCCGTGATCGAGGGGATCCTCGGTCATTGTCATAAGACCTTGTGCGTCGAACGTTGAGTCCCAGAATTGGCCGGCGGCATCGGTTCGTCGAGTGACGTTGCCCTTCTCGTCATTTACAAACTGTTCGATTTCACCGAGTTCGTTGATGGTTTGAGCGAGGAATCCGTTGCCGTCGTAGCTGTACCAACGTTGCTTTCCGAATTGGTCCACGCGATGCACTAAACGACGGACGACATCGAAGTCGTAAAGCACAACGTTGCCGCGCGGGTCGGTGACCTTGGTACGACGTACCGTGAACGGTGGATTCGGCGCGGGAGGCGTGATCGTCGGATCTGCGATAGTCCAATCGAAGGTCCAGGTGTTGTTGTACGCGTTCTTGAGTGTGAGCACTCGGTTGGATGAGTCGTACGTGAGGGTCGTATGGGTGTTGCCAGCCACAGCTGTGATCGTCGTTAGCCGATTCGATCCGTCGTAGCCATACACCTCACACTTGCCGTTCGACGCGTTGTTGCGCGGGTCGCACACTCGTGTCAGGAGGTCACCCTGGTAGTAGTACTTCCACACCAAAGCCCCGCCGTGCGCGGGAATCGATGCCGTCGCCACCTGTGACACGTGCGGCCTGGTCGCACCAGCAGGCGTCGTGTACGTGAGCGTCATCGTGCGCCCGCTTGCGACGTCTTTGAACTCTTGAACAGTGTTTCCCACCGACCAGTTGGATTGCACAACATGGCCCGCCTTGTCGGTGACACGCAACAACTTGCCCGGATTGGCGACGGCGTCGAAGTCGTAGCGAATACCCGACACGTCGGTCAAACGCCACTCGTTGCCAACCTTTGCAAGCGTGTTTCCTCCTCCCATCGTTCGGGAGTAGGTGCCGTCGGCGTTCTTGCCAAAGAACTGCTCACTACCGTCGGGCATCATCACGAACGGATTGCCCGCAGTATCTGTGCGAACACTCATGTCGAGCGAGAAGGCCCAACCTTTGCCGAAGGCTCCGTTAATGGCGACTGCGCCGGTGACGAGCATGGTGTCCAGGGTGCGCGCGATCGACAGGTCCGCTCCGACACCAGGGACAGAGATGTCGGTGCGCGTGATTCGATAGTTGCCATTCGCAGTGTCAACGCCCGCCGCGTCCGCGGAATACGGGTTGTAACCGGCCCCGATCTGTGCGATCTGCGCGGCCGTGTACGAAGCGACGAAGCTTCCCGCCGAGTTGGTGGTGTTCCACTTGTCGTCGTCGTAGGCGCCAACCCACCAGCTGTACGGCTCGTTCCACACCATGTAGTTAGCTGGTACTGCCCACGATGTCGCCGGTATGAGACCTGACGTTCTGCATTGAGACGGGAGCGGCGTGATCGGGGTTAACGGTTGCGGACAAATCCAGAACTGATACTTGAGGGGATGACCATCGGGGTCGGTGCTTGGATTGACGGTAAGCGTGGGTGTTAACGAGATGATCGTCGTACCCACCGCCGGAGCAGTGATCACCGGCGAGGTCGGTGGTGAGTTCGGGAACTTCGGCATCAGCGTCACGTTCATGTGCGCTTCACCGGCGATCGTGTAACCGTCGTAATTGAAGACGTAGTTGCGGACATTCGGACCTGTCCACGATGCGGGCACGGACTGCGTCGCAGTTGTGGATGTCGTCCAGCCGACATCTTGGGATGGCTCGCCGCCATCGATGACGGCGTTGTTGTTCACGTCGTGCCACATCCGGTAGATGTATTGCTGAGTGTCACCATCGGGGTCGGTCGCAGAAGTGCCGGTCCAGTTGACCGTGTTACCTGTTCGAGTCACCGTCGATGTGGGCGGCGCCGGCCAGCGGTTGATTACTAACAACACCGCCACTGTGAACTTCTTATACGTGTTGATACCCGTGCTCTCGTTACCGCGGAACAGCAAAGTTCCGTTCAAGTGACTGGTGCGAGTCCAGTTGTTGTACAACGTCGGGAACCAGGTTCCGTTATGCCACGCCGCGCTGCCAACTGCGCCCAACGTTGAGGTCACGTACGGATTAGTTGTCGTCAGCGTGTAGGCGCTTGATGGTGGCGTCGATTGAGTGTGCCAACGCGGATTCACCCCATAGTTGAAACTGTCCTGGTGAGCCCAATACACGTTCAACGACCGCGAAGTAGAGCCCCCAGCAGCCATCGTCGTATACAACGCGGCGTCAACGACACTCGCCCCGATGTAGGGGTGATAATCGAAAAAGCCAGTCGTGCGCCACCGCACCCCATTCCCCGACGAGATAACCGGATTACCAACCCGCGCGTACCCATCGGAAAACGAGTCATACCAAGCACCCGACGACATCCAGTTCGCATACGAATGCAACCAAGAAGTACCCAACCACAACGAAACGCTCGGATCAACCGTCACCGGAAACTCGTCTGCTGGCAACGACCGCAGATACTCGGCCGTAACCCCGACCGTCACCTTCGACTTGTCCACACCATCATCACGACTACTAAACACCTGATGCTCCACAGCCACCGGACGACCATCACCGTCAAAGATCTCCGGGGTCGAAATCGTCACCCGACGACCTATCCCGCCGTCGCGACTTTCTAAACCTGACGGTTTGGCATCGAACTGGGCGCCGACAATTGAAAACGTCACCGCCGACGTGCCCTTCGCCGACTTCAGCACCAACAACTCTTCAACACCGACACCGGTCACCACGTAGACCAAATCGGTATCCGCGAACACATCCACATAACGAACACTCACGCCATCAGGCTCAACCACCGGCGCTACTTCCCGAGCGCCGTCAGCCGCAAAACTGAGATCACCATCCGACGTCGAAATCATCACCCCCCGACCCGCTTGCATCACACCAAACGTCACCCGCCACTCATTCGCCGCGTTGGTCAAACCACCCGCACCATCGGAGACGACACGATTGTCGATCTTCTTCCAACCGCCCAACCCATCCTCAAAATTGACCGGTACCGACGACACCAACATCGCCCGCGTCCCATCAGCATCCTCAAACACCGTCGTAAACGCATCCGGACGCTCATTAACCTCAACGGCCGACTTCACATCAAAACCATCCGCCGCCGCACCCTTCGGCATATCAGCAGGCGGTTCCGGTTGCGGCAGCACACCCTTCTCGCCATCGTCCACCGGCGTAATAACCGGCGGCTCAAACGCTGTTGCATCGCCATCCGGCAACGGAACCGCACCGCCACCAATTGGCAACGGAACCGGACCCGACTCATCAGCCGCCACAATCGTCGAACCCTCTAACCCACGCGCGACGGCGACATCAGCCGCGTGCGCATCGATCACCGACTGCGGCACGTCGTCGGCCGCGGAAACTTTGGCAGATCGCGGCGAGTACGTCGCTGGGCCGGCGGATGCCACTCCAGCACCAACATCAACTAAGGCCAGCGACAAAACTAGGGAAACTGCAACCCCCCGTCGAATCGGCGACGACCCACCCCGACTTTGAAAAGTCGTTCCCCGACGTAACGCAGCAGCCATTACAGAATCCCCCGCTCTGTAGCCCCAAACTCGATGCAACCTTAGACACGGGACGTCGACCCGGTGTGCGACTGGTGGCTCACCGACCTGTCGTAGCCCGCAAGTATCAGTAAGCGCCGTCGGAGCGCAGCGCCGACAATGCACTCTTCAAGTCACGCTCGCGGTTGAAGCCACGAGTCTCTATGAGGGCTACCGCTTCGGCGGCTGCACTCCAGTCGCCCTCGGTCGCAACCTGTGCGAGCGCTCGAAGGTCGTCGGCGTCGTTGGGGCGTCGACGGTCGTCGCGGGCAAGCAACTTCATCGCAATCAGATGTCCGACCGAAGCGACCGGCAGGACGACACCATTCATCACATCGATCTGTTCAGCCGAGGCAACGATCTCGCGCTCAATACCGCTTGATGAGAACAGCAGGTCGGTGAACAGTCCGGGATTCGACGCGTGTTCGAGCCGCACGGTTGCGAGTCGATCGGTCGCCACTTGTTCAACGAGAGTGGAGGCCACGAAGCCGGCTACACGCAAGGCAGAAATGAGTCGCTCGGCATCGGCATCGTCGCTGACCGCAACGGCGAAGTCGGCGTCGCGGGTCATCCGCGGCTCTGAACGAACCGACACCGCTAGTCCACCGACGAGCGCATACCGATGGCCACTCGCATCCAGCGCCGCGCTCATCCTGCGCAGGGCCGCGGCGAGCAATGTCATGACGTGACGATTGGTCGAACCCGGCCGACGGCATCACCGTGCGGCGCACCCGGTCGGTCGCTCCACCATCGCTGCACACAACGGGCGACTTCTTCGTCGGAGGCGCTCGGATGCTCCCGACGGAACCTCGCCTCAACCATTTGCGCCGCGGATTCCGCGAGATCGCACGCAATCTCCACACCGGTTGGCCCAGCCGCACGCATGTCAACAGTCTACCGAACACCCATTTCCGGCAAGACGTTCGTGGGCGGGTAGACGCCGGCTGAGTTGGCGACCGGCACGACTGCACATCCGTTGGCGCGGACGATCGCGGCTAGGTGTGCGTCCGACGTCGCCAGCGTCGCGTCCGTTGCCAGCGCGGTCGCGAGCGCGACACAGTCAGCCATGCTCAACGGACATTCGATGCGGTGGTAGTGCTTAGCCCGTAGGCCGGCCGCTCGGTCGGCGGTGTCGACATCGAGTGCAATGAACGTGATGCCGAGTGTGTCCAAGTCCGCGGCTACATCGTCGACCGATGCGCCGTGACGTGACAGGCGATCGATGACTTCGGCGCGATTGAGCACGCTCATCGCGCACTCGTGGGTAAGCGCCGCCACAACGTCGGCCTGCCCAGCTTCACCCCGCAACAGACTGACAACGCACGAGGCGTCGAGAACGATCACGTCGAGGATTCGATCTCGCCCTCGCGGTCCTCGGCGAGCATCTCGTCGGAAGTCCTCGCGACCCACGAATACTTTCCAGCGACGGCACCTATCGGGTCGTCAGGAACCGGCCGTAAAACGACACGGTCACCCTCGTCTACAAGGAGCAATCGTCGAACCTGCCACTTGTGCCGGATTTCTGCCGGAAGAGAAATTTGTCCGCGATCGGAGACATTTATCAGCATGGAGCTCACTTTGTCAGCATAGCCATTCTGCTGAATCAACGACCGCCCCGCGCTCTCGATCGCCCGACCAGCAGCGAGTTGACGCCGCGGCCCTTGTGTTGCAGTTCGCCTAATTCGGGGCACTTGTTTCGTCGGACCCGGCTGGAGTCTCTACACTCACTCCGTTCACAAACCAGCGTGGCCTAGCGCCGCGCCTTAGATGTCCTGGAGATCACGGTGCCAGCAATCATTGCCGAAGGCGGCTATCAGGTATTCGACCTCAAGGGTGGCGAATGGGCCATCTTGTGGCTCTCAGTCGCCGCCGCTGTCCTCGCCATCATCGTCGGATTGTTCTTGGCCAAGTTGGTCATGGCAGCCGAAGAAGGTTCCCCGAAGATGAAAGAAATCGCGCTGGCGATTCAGGAAGGCGCATTGGCGTACCTGAAGCGGCAGTTCAAGACGATCGCCGTCATCCTCATTCCGCTCGCGGCGATCGTGTTCGTCACATCGACGGCCATCGAGAAGCCTGGCGACGGCGGAGTCGCATTGTCGTTTGCGCAATCAGGATTGTGGCGCACGGTCGCGTTCATCCTTGGCTGCTTGGCTTCCGGTTTCACCGGCTACATCGGCATGACGCTGGCGACGCGCGGCAACGTGCGCACCGCGGCAGCCGCTCTCACCGGCAGCATGCCGAAGGCACTCACCGTTGCGTTCCGCACGGGTGGCGTCGCCGGCATGTTCACCGTCGGCCTCGGCCTGCTCGGTGCAACTGCAATCATCATGGTCTTCCAGAACACGAGCTCGGCGATCCTCATCGGCTTCGGCTTCGGTGGTTCGCTGCTCGCCCTGTTCCTGCGAGTAGGCGGCGGCATCTTCACTAAGGCTGCCGACGTCGGCGCCGACTTGGTCGGCAAGGTTGAAGCTGGAATCCCCGAAGACGACCCGCGTAACCCGGCGACAATCGCCGACAACGTGGGTGACAACGTCGGCGACTGTGCCGGTATGGCTGCCGACTTGTTCGAGAGCTACGAAGTCACCCTCGTCGCCTCCATCATTCTCGGCGTGGCTGCGTTCAACTCGGTCGGCGCTAACCCTGCACTCGGCGTGATGTTCCCTCTCGCCGCTCGCGCGATCGGCGTCATCGCCTCGATCTTCGGCGTGTTCGCCGTGAAGGCGAAGGAAGGCGAGACCAACGCGCTGAAGCCGATCAACAAGGGCTTCGCCGTTGCCGGTTCGCTGACTCTGCTCGGCACGCTCGCCGTCGCACTCTTCTACGTGGGTAACGACAACAACGACAACGCAGGTTGGAAGTGCTTCGGTGCGGTGGCCATCGGCCTCGTGCTTGCGCAACTCGTCAGCCGCCTCACCGAGTACTACACCGGCACCCACTACCGACCGGTAAAGGAAATCGCAGAGAGCGCCGAGACCGGCCCGGCAACTGTTGTGCTGTCGGGTACGGCTAGCGGCATGGAGTCGTCGGTGTACGCAGTCATCGCGATCGCAATCGCGATCGGCGTGTCGCTCGCGCTTGGTGGCGGCAACCTGACGTTCTCGCTCTACCTCGTCGCACTGTGCGGCATGGGCATGCTCGCCACCACCGGCGTGATCGTGTCGGAAGATACGTTCGGCCCGGTCAGCGACAATGCCGCCGGTATCGCCGAAATGAGCGGCGAGTTCCACGGCGAGCCGCAGAAGATCATGGTTGCGCTCGACGCTGTCGGCAACACCACCAAAGCCGTCACCAAGGGCTTCGCAATCGGTTCCGCGGTGATCGCGGCGGTCGCCTTGTTCGCGAGCTTCATTGAAACCGCGGGCGAAGAACTGAAGGTCGTCGCCGAGAACCTTAAGGACGGCGTGTTCAAGGCAGCCGAACTGCAGATCAACGTTGCCGAGCCGAAGATTTTCATCGGTCTCCTCATCGGTGGCGCGGTTCCGTTCCTGTTCTCGTCGCTTGCGATTCGTGCGGTCGGCCGCACCGCTGGCGTCGTTGTGCAGGAAGTACGCAAGCAGTTCGCTGACGGCAAGATCATGAAGGGCGAGAAGCAGCCCGAGTACGGCCCGGTCATCGACATCTGCACAGAAGCCTCGCTGCGCGAACTCGCCACACCGGCGCTGCTCGCAGTCCTCACCCCGGTCGTCATCGGCTTCGGTCTCGACTGGCGTGCACTTGGCGCCTTCCTCGCCGCGGTGATTCTCGTCGGCCAGCTGATGGCCAACTACCTCAGCAACGCTGGTGGTGCGTGGGACAACGCGAAGAAGTACATCGAAGACGGTAACCACGGCGGCAAGGGCAGTGATGCCCACAAGGCTGCGGTCATCGGCGACACCGTCGGCGACCCGTTCAAGGACACTGCTGGCCCGGCACTGAACCCGTTGATCAAGGTGATGAACCTGGTCAGCCTGCTGACGTTGCCGGCGATCATCAGCCTGCAGGACAACCTGGGCGCTCGCCTCAGCATTGCTGCAGCGGCACTCGTCGTGCTGATCGGCGCAATCATCTTCAGCGGCCGCCGACCGAACACAATGACCGCAGTCGTCAGCTGATCGTCAGCTGACCACTCAAACCGCCATGCTCGGCCTCTTAGATTTCGCGAATAAGTGGGTCGAGCGCGGCGGGTTGATCGTTCTCGCGATCATCGTCTTCGCCGAATCAGGACTGCTGGTCGGCTTCTTCCTGCCAGGCGACTCGCTGCTGTTCTTCGCTGGCTTCCTATCGTCCGACGCTGGCGGACACCTGCTGCCCGCGTTGCCATGGGTGGCGCTGACGTGTGCAGTTGCTGCCATCGTCGGCGATCAGGTGGGCTACATGATCGGTGCCAAGTTCGGGCCAGCGTTGTTCAAGCGCGAGAAGAGTCGCTTCTTCAACCCCGCCTATGTCGACAAGGCAGAAGCGTTCTTCGCCAAGCACGGCTCGAAGACGATCGTGCTCGCGCGTTTCGTGCCGATCGTGCGCACCTTCGTGCCGACAGTGGCCGGCGCCAGTCGCATGCATTACCGCACCTTCGTCACGTACAACATCGTCGGCGGCGTTCTGTGGGGCGCCGGCGTCACGACGCTCGGCTACTTCCTGGGCGAGATCGACGTTGTGAAGAACAACATCGAGATCGCAGCCTTCGTGATCGTGGCGATCTCGCTGCTTCCGATTGCCTACGAGTGGCGCAAGCACAGCAAGAACCGCAAGCGCGCCGCCGCATCGTCAGAGGCATCGTCACCTAACTGACACGCGCTAGCGGAACCAACCGCAGTCACGTCACGTCGTAGTGACATGACACACGTGAACACACCCGGTCGAGTCGCCAGAGTCGCTGCTGCGCTCGCCCTCATCCTGCTCACCGCGTGCGGTGACGACAGCGACAGCAAGGCCAGCATCGAGGACGGTCGTAACGACGCCGCTCCCGCCGATACCGCCAGCGCCTCCGACGGCGATCAGTCGATCAGCGCCGGGGAAGCAACCGACAGTCCTGCTCTAGTCGAGCAACCAGGAACGTCGGCGATCCCAGACGTGATCACCGATCCGACTCGCAAGTTGGTCATCACCATGACAGTCGGCATCGAGGTCACCGAGGCGGCAGGTGCAGTCGACGAGGTGATCGCACTCGCCGCTCGCCACGGCGGCCAGCTGTACGACTCGCAGCTTGACCTCAACGACCCGAAGACGGCGAGTGGCGACCTCGTGTTCAAGTTGCCGCCCGACGAGGTGCAGTCGTTCCTCGCTGGTCTCGACCCAGGAATTGGTCGCCGCACAGGCCTCGACGGAACGACGAGTGACGTGACGACGCAGATCGCCGACCTCGACGCACAGATCCTCGCTGCCGAAGCCAGCGTTGATCGCGTGCGTGTGTTGTTGGAAGGCGCCAAGACGCTCGACGACGTGATTCGACTCGAGATCGAGTTCACCTCTCGTCAGACACACCTCGAGCAACTGCGTGCCCAACAGCGAACACTCGATGGATTGGTCTCGCTCGCAACCATCACCGTGCACCTAACCACTGCACCGGCAGGTGCCGAGCCAACAACCGTCGAGAACATCTCGCGGACAATGCCCGACAAAGGAGTTGGCGCTGCGTTCGAAAAGGGATGGGATGCGTTCCTGACCGTGCTGGTCGCGCTCGCATTGTTCGTCGGCTACACAGCACCGTTCCTCGTGCTTGGCGGTATTGCCCTGCTGATCGTGTGGCGTGTCGGTCGGCGAGTCGCACGCAACAAGCCAGTCGTGCCATCGGCCCCGCAACCACAGTCGTCACCCGTCGGTCAGACCAACCAACCAACCCCGGTCGGTTAGTACCTGATCGACTTTCGTTCGGTCGTGGCGCCTGTACGGCGCACGCAGCCCGTCGCCGCTGGCAGCACTTGTCAGCGGCGGCGGGTTGTATGGCGTCCCCCACACGTGCACGCGATGCGCAGGTCCTTGCACGGCGACCACGCCTTCGGCCAACTCGATGCGTGCGTCGACTTCGCCCGCCTGTTCGTATCCGCCGTCGATCGGAGTTGCTACGACGCTCGAGAACCACTCGATGTCGAACGTCACTGCCACCGGAGTTCCGTAAGCACGGTGCAACGCTTCCATCGGATCGTCCAGCAAAACACCGTGCGCTTCGTTCGCAACACTCCATTGCTGAAAGGGCACGTCGCATTGATGGTCGGCCCACATCTCCGATGGCTTGATCTCCAACCCTGCACGCAAGCCCGAGCCGTCGAGTTCTTCGATGTATAGGTATGGCTCGCCGATGCGCACGAGGCCAGCCCAATAGTCGAAACGTCGCCCACGCAACTCGAGCCCAACAAACACACCGACATCCGCCGCCGGGCTGTGGCCCCACCACCACCACGCCTCAATGTCGACGCCAGTACCGGCCCACGGGTGGCGCAATTCGTCGGCATTGGTCAGCACGAGGCCAGACTATGAGCGTGATTCGCTACCTCAGTCTCGAATGGCTCGAAGCCCTCACCGCCGAGGTCGAGGCGAACGAGGCGTTGCAGTTGCTGGCACAGGAGTACTCCATCGGCGTCACGCAGGTCGTCACCGGCGGGCCTGAAGGCACCGTCATTTATCACCTGCAAGTAGGCGATGGCGTTGCGCGGTTCGGTGCCGGCGACGCCGAGCCCGAAGACGTGCGCATGGAGCAGACGTGGGAAACCGCGGTTGGCGTTGCGACCGGAGAACTGAACGCGCAGGAAGCATTCATCAAGGGACGCATTCTGTTGACCGGAAGCCAGCAACGACTGGTGGAGTCGCAACCGGTGTTTGGTGCTCTTGATGCCGTGTTCGCCAACGTGCGCGAGCGCACCGAGTATCGCTGAGGTAAAGCGGTGCCCGAGCTTCCGGAAGTGCAGGCACACGCCGAACGGTTGAACGAGCAGTTCCGTGGTGCAGTGCTGAAGCAATTCGTGCCGTTCAACTTCACCGCGCTGAAGACGGCGACCCCGCGACCGGAAGAGGCGTACGGCACTCCGCTGCTCGGCGTCGGGCGACGCGGGAAGTACTTACTGCTCAACTTCGGAAAGATTCACTTCGTCGTGCACCTGATGCAGGGTGGCCGACTACTCGTTGATGAGAAGAAGTCGTTGAAGCCGTTCAAGGGACAGGCGAGATTCGTTTTCGAAGATGGCCCCGCGTTACTGCTCACCGAAGCGGGCAAGGAACGACGCGCTGGCGTTTGGTGCGTGCAGACGGTGCAACTCAACGGCCCACCGATGAACCGGCTCGGGCCGGAAGCGTTGGAGTTCACGCCGCAGACACTCGCTAACGCGTTCGGAGCCAACAACATGCGCGTGCACGGGTTCCTGCGCGATCAACATCACATCGCCGGTCTCGGGCGCATGTTGGCCAACGAGGTCTGCCACCGCGCGAAACTCTCGCCGTTTGCGATGACAGGGAAGTTGGGACTCGAGGGTGCCACGAAGGTACACACCGCGATTCACGAAGCGGTGGAGGAAGGTCTCGCGTACGAACGCACACGCACCGACATGAGTTCCTCGGCCGATCGGCCCGGCCGCGTCCACAATCGGGTTGGTCAGCCGTGCCCGGTGTGCGCCGACACCATCCGTTCTGTCAGTTACAGCGGCTACACCGTCGCCTACTGCCCCACCTGCCAAACCACGGGCAAGATCCTCGCCGACAACACCACGTCCAAGTTCCTGAAGTAGGCGCGGGGAACTGCTCGCTACGCTAAATGCATGCCAATTCATATTCGTGCCGAAGCTTCCGACTATGCACCCGCGGTACTCACGCCTGGCGATCCCCGTCGTGCGAAGTACATCGCCGAGACATTCTTTGATCCCGGAGCGCGCTTGGTTAACGAAGAGCGCGGCGAGCTTGGCTTCACCGGCACATTCAAAGGCAAGCCGATCAGCGTGCAGGCAAGCGGAATGGGGTGCCCGAGCGCTGCGATTTACTACAACGAGCTGATCATGCTCGGCGCTAAGCGCATCATCCGCGTGGGCACCGCCGGCGGAATCGCTCCGGGCTTGCGCATGGCCGACACCATCATCGCGATGAGTGCAACGCCCGACGATCAGACAGCCACAATGCTCACCAACGGTGAACCACACGCTCCAACGGCTTCGTTCTCACTTCTCGAACGCGCAGTCGCCCTCTCGCGCGAGAGTGGCGCGACTGTGCACGTTGGCAGCATCGTTTCTTCCGCACTCTTTTACGACCTGCGGCCGAACATGATGCAGAAGTGGCGAGACCGCGGCCACCTCGCTGTCGAGATGGAAGCCGCTGTTCTTTACACCTTGGGCGCAATCCACAAAATCGAGACGTTGTGCATGGCAACGATTAGCGACATCATCGCCGCCGACGAGGGAACGGCCGAGCGGATCAGCGACGAAGAGCTGAAGCGCGGTGTCGACAAGATGATGGAAGTCGCCTGCGCCGTTGCTGTCAGCTGAACGCGCAGTCGGTTAGATCAAGCCCAACGACTTCACGGCGTCGCGCTCTTCAGCAAGTTCCGAAGTCGATGCGTCGATCTTGCCGCGACTGAACTCGTTGATGTCGATGCCTTGCACGATCGAGTAATCGCCCCCGCTGCATACGCACGGGAAGCTGCTGATTAGACCCTCTGGCACACCGTACGACCCGTCGGATACCACGGCCATGCTGACCCAATCAGCAGCTGCAGTGCCTTGAACCCATGAGCGCACGTGGTCGACCGCGGCGTTAGCAGCCGACGCCGCCGAAGAAGAACCGCGCGCCTCGATCACGGCAGCACCGCGCTTCGCGACCGACGGAATGTAGGTGTCGGCGTACCACGCGTGATCGTTGACTGCTTCGTGCGCGTTCTGCCGCTTCCCGTCCTTAGTTACAAAGGCGTGGTACAGATCGGGGAACTGCGTCACCGAGTGATTGCCCCAGATAGTCATGTTGCTGACGTCGTTGACAGTCACACCAACGCGTTGCGCCAGCTGTGAGATCGCACGATTGTGATCGAGCCGGGTCATCGCTGTGAAACGCCGCGGGTCGAGCCCAGGCGCGTTCTGTTGCGCGATGAGCGCGTTGGTGTTGGCCGGGTTACCGACAACGAGCACCTTCACGTCCTTCTTGGCGCTGTCACTGAGTGCCTTGCCCTGCGGCTTGAAGATGCCACCGTTGGCGCTCAGCAAGTCGCTGCGCTCCATGCCCGCCTTTCGCGGCATTGCACCGACCAGCATCGCGACATCGGCATCGCCAAAGGCAACGTTGGCATCGTCGGTGCACACGACGTCGGCCAGCAGCGGAAACGCGCAGTCGTCCAGTTCCATGCGCACGCCACCAAGCGCGCCTAACGCGGGAGTGATCTCCAGTAACTGCAGGATCACCGGGGTATCAGGACCGAGCATCGAGCCCGATGCAATGCGGAACAACAAGCTGTAGCCAATTTGGCCAGCGGCGCCGGTAACGGCAACACGAACGGGAGTGGTCATGCCACGAGCGTAGGCCTAGCGACCCAGTGCCGCGAAAGTCTCACATGCTTGAAGTCTCAGCTGATTGGCGGTAGCCCGAACTCGGCGAGAATCAGATTGGTGTACAACCGCGCTGCTGAGCCGTCGCCGCACGTCAGGTGAATCCCGTCAGGGCACAACTCGACTTCGCCAGCGTGGGCATCCCAGTCGACGATGACGACGTTCGGATACGTGCCCGGCAGGCTGCGAATCAGCGCGTTGTTGTCGGGAATCCACACAGGTGGTGCGTGCAGCGTGACGAATGCGACCTTGCCTGCGTTGGCAGGAATCTCAGCCATGATCGCGGCCACGGCTTCTGCATTCATCGGGTTGTTGGTTCCGACCTGAATCACCACGTTCGTGCCCTCACCAATGACGCCGCCACGACGCAGTCCGAGAATGATCGTTCGCACACCTTCGGGGCTGCGGCTCTCTTTCACATCGACCCACATGCCGGCGGCCTTCAACTCGTCGTCGGCACCAGCCATCACCGACTCGCCAATCGCAACGAACGGGTAAGGATCCGAAAGCACCCCGCCGATCAGCGTCGTGACGGTCGACGAATCGGTCGGATTAGTGGCCGTCGTTGAGTCGCCGGTCGTCGAGTCGGTCGGCGTAGTCGGGTTGGTAGCAACACTGCTCTCGCACAACGACTGCTGCACGTCGCCGACGCACTGCGCCTCTGCCTTGTAGAGACTGAAAGTGGCGACCATCAGTAGCCCGACCACAGAGATCGCAGCGAACAGGCGGTGCGGATCGCTACGAAGTCTGACGAATGCACCCTTCAACACCCCTTGGCGAATCGGCGACTCGACAAAGCGATAGCTCGCTTCAGTAATCGGAATCGTGATCGCGAGGGCCAGCACAAGTTGCCCCACCGACAAATCGATGTTCGCCTGTTTGCGGATGATTTGATAGATCGGCCAATGGAAGAGGTACAGGCCATAGCTGCGCGTGCCAATCCACAGAAACAGTGGGTTCCCAAGCAGCGCCCCGGTGATGGCACCTTCGTGAGTCGCTGCCGCGATTACGAACAATGTCGCCACGCCAGTCAGCAGGAAGCCGCCACGGAAGAGTGCCGGGTTATACACCTGACCTTCGAACAGCCACATCGTCCACATCAGCAGCCCCAGCGCGGCCAAACCAATCACTGCGAACACATCGAGACGACGACCCTTGTCGCGCATTGGACCGCGCACTACCGCCAGTGGTCGCCACAGCATCGCGAAACCAGCGCCGAGCAACAGACCGCCTGCGCGCGAGAACGATCCGAGATACAAGGTCTCGTTCACGTTGATGCACTTACCCGCAACGGTTGCCCAACCATTCTTGAAGCCTTCGACATCACATGTCCCGGCAGTTGCGCCCGGCACGTACACCGCGGCGGTGATGGCTGCGATCGTCACGCTCGCGAAAATCAGCTTCAGACCAATCGACGGCAATCGCCCACGCGACCGACGCAGCAACGCCAACATGACAAGGGGCCACACCAAATAGAACTGCTCTTCCACCGCCAGCGACCAAAGATGGCGCAACGGAACGAACTTTTCGCCAGAGCCGTAGCCCTGGCCGACGATTATCTGGAACCAGTTACTGACGTACGTGACAGCGGCGGCGAGATCGCCCCGAATCTCTTCGCGGCGCGACGTATAAAAGGCGGTGACATACACCGCTACCAGCGCGAGCAGCACATACAACGCAGGCAACAGACGACGGAACCGTCGCTTCCAGAACTGCCCGAGGTTGACAGTGCCCGTGCGTTCGTGCTCGCCGATCAGCAACAGCGTGATCAGGTAGCCAGAGATGACAAAGAACACCTCAACGCCGAGATACCCGCCCTTCAGCCAATCGTGATTGGCGTGAAAGATCATCACTGCTACGACGGCAATCGCGCGCAAACCATCGAGGCCAGGCAGATACGGAAGTCGGCTCAGCCCAGCAGAGGGCGTGCCGCTACCGAACGTCGGTGCAGGTCGGGCGGTCATCGGCCGAGACATCGAACGTCAAGTATGGAGTGCTTAGGGTTCCTTTTTCAGGTCGGGTCGACCGATCGCGTCGAAAATCAGGTTCGCGTAGATCTGTTTGGCCTCCATAGTTCTTAGGTGAAACCCGTCCATGGAAAGAAGATCCTTGATCCCTGCCGATTCGGCATGCCAGTCCAGAACTACCACATTCGGAAACCGCAGTGGCAGGGCACGTATGCGTTCGTTGTTGTCAGCAATCCAAGAGCGCGGTGCGCGTACGGTCAAGAAAATCACGTGAGGGGTTAGATCGGGGGGTAGTGCCGCCATGATTCGGTCGAACGTCTCGTCCGCCACCGACCCGTTGGTGCCCGTTTGAATAACTACCGTTCGGCCAAGTTGGTTGGCTGCACGCAGCAGCTCGATCACTTCGGCCACGTTGTAACCCGATCGACTCACCGCAGCGTCGACAACGACGCCACCCGCGTTCAGATTGGGGACCGCTCCAAGCATCACTGACTCGCCAACGGCGAGCACCGGCAACAAGTCGATCGGATTGATCGTCGTGGGTGGCGCTGTTGATGGTGCGGAGCCTTCAATCACCGGTCGGCCGGAAACACCAAGGGTTGTCGAAGTCGCTGGAGTAGTAGAGAGGCCAGCGGCAATCGCCGCGGCACCTGCTTCGCTGTCGCATTCGACTTGCGTCACGCACACGACGTCGGCAGTCGCAACGGTGACCGTCGCAAAGCCGGTGAGAATCGCGAACCCAGAGCAGACCACCATTGCGACCCGACGACGTCGGCGAGCTTCGACGGCGGGCTTGGACGGTTCGCCGTTGCGTCGTTGACCGGCAAAGAACACCGAGAGCTTGCCCTTGCGGATTGGTAGTTCGACCAAGCGATAGCTGAGTTCGGTGATCGGGAGAGTGATCGCCATCGCGATTGCGAACTGTCGCCACTGCAGCGGCTGCCCTGATTCACGCAGAATCTGGTAGATCGGCCAGTGGTAGAGGTACAGGCCATAGCTGCGTGTGCCAATCCAACGCAGCGGACCAACGCCGAGCAAACGCCCGAGCCACGAACGCTGATGCGTGGCGGCGGCGATGATGCCTATCGAACAGATGCCGGTGAGCAGGAAGCCACCGCGGAACAGCCACGGGCTGTACGACAGGTCGTTCTTGTCGAGCAGCCACAAACTGTGCATCAGCCACCCCAGTGCGCCGAGACTGGCAAGCGCAAGCAGGTCGATCTGCCGAGCGCGCTTGCCCAACGGACCCAGCATGATCGCGATCGGACGCCACACCATCGCGAACGCGGCACCCAACATCAGCCCACCTGCACGCGTCAGCGTTCCGATGTACATCGTTTCGTTGACGTTGATGCAACGCCCGAGAAACGTGACATAGCCGTTACTCTCCCCCGGCCCGCATGACGCGGCGCCGGTGAGCGGGTCGGCGCCGATGAAGACGGTTCCGCCGACATACATCGCACCGACCATGACTGCCAACCCCACGCTGACCCCGACCAACCATGCTGCAACTCGCGGCAACCTGTCGCCGCGGAAGCGCAGGATCAACAGCATGATCAACGGCCACAAGAGGTAGAACTGCTCCTCCACCGCTAGCGACCACAAGTGGCGCAGCGGAGCGAAGGCTTCTGCCGCGGTGTAACTCTGGCCGACCCAAGCCTGGAACCAGTTGCTGACGTAAAACGTGCCAGCCAGCAAGTCGCCGCGTGTTTGGCCCATTGGTCGGCGTTCGAAGAGAGCCATGTAGATGGCCAAGCCAGCCATCATCAAGAAGAGCGCGGGCAACAGTCGGCGACCGCGCCGGAACCAGAACTGGCCAATTCGCACTCGGCCAGTGCGTTCCTTTTCCGAGATCAACAGCAGCGTGATCAGGTAGCCGCTGATGACGAAGAACACCTCGACGCCCAGAAAGCCGCCCGAAAGCCACGACGAGTTGGCGTGGTACACCATCACCGCGACCACTGCTATCGCGCGCAGACCGTCGAGGCCCGGCAGGTACGGCACGCGCGTAACTTGCTCGCCGACTGCGGGTGAAGTCAGCGGCGCGGCAGTGATCTTTGACGCAGCCATTGGTTCGTCAATTATCGCCTACGGCGCGGGGGTTACAACTGCAGCGACTTGACCTCGAGGAATTCCTCGAGCCCAAATTTGCCTGCCTCGCGGCCGACACCGCTTTGCTTGTAGCCGCCGAACGGCGCCACCACGTTGAATGCGCCACCGTTGACCTCGACCTGGCCAGCACGAATACGCCGGGCAACGCGCTTGGCACGCTCGGGGTCACCACTCCATACGCCACCGGCAAGACCGTAGATGCTGTCGTTGGCGATCTCGACCGCTTCTTCCTCAGTGTCGTACGGGATGATCGAAAGCACTGGTCCGAAGATCTCTTCGCGGGCGATCGTCATGTTTCGTGTCACGTCGCTGAACACCGTGGGCTGCACGAAGTATCCCTGATCGAGCCCGTCGGGCGCAGCTGTACCGCCGGTGAGCAGCGTTGCGCCTTCGTCGATGCCTTGCTGGATGAAACCGCGAACGCGTTCGCGCTGGGTTGCCGAGATCAGTGGCCCAAGGCGAGTGGACGGCTCGAACGGGTTGCCGGGCGTGTAGCCCTCGGCGGTTGCCGTGGCGATCTTCTCTGCTTCGGCCAAACGGGTGCGCGGAACGAGCATGCGCGTCAGAGCGGTGCAGGTTTGCCCGGAGTTGAAGAAGCACTTGTTGACGCCGTCGGCGATCGCCTTGTCGAAGTCGGCGTCGTCGAGAATCACGTTGGCGCTCTTGCCGCCAAGCTCCAACGCAACCTTCTTGACGGTCTGGCTGGCAAGTTCAGCGACGCGCTTACCGGCGCGAGTGCTGCCAGTGAAGCTGACCATGTCGATGTCGGGATGCCCGGCGATCGCTTCGCCCACGACCGGCCCGACACCCGTGACGAGATTGAACACACCAGCCGGAACGCCAGCCTCGTGAATCGCCTCGGCCAGGATGAACGCGTTGATCGGCGCAACCTCGCTTGGCTTGACTACAACGGTGTTGCCAGCGGCAAGAGCCGGTGCAACCTTCAACGCGATCTGATGCAGCGGATAGTTCCACGGCGTGATGCAGCCGACAACGCCGATTGCTTCGCGAATGACCAGCGAGTTTCCGACCTGCTCTTCGAATTGGTAAGTGCCGAGCAATTGCGCGGCAACGGCGAAGTTTGCCTTCGGCAGGCCAGCCTGCACCATCTTGCTGAGGAAGATGGGCATGCCAACTTCCTTGGCGATGGCGTCAGCAATCTGATCGGTGCGTGCCTCAAGAGCGGCGCCAATTTTGGTCAGGTAGGCGGCACGCTCTTCCTTGGGAAGCTCGCTCCAGGCGGGGAACGCGGCGCGGGCGGCGGTGACCGCGGCATCGACATCGGCGGCGGTGCCCTCGGGGACGGTGGCGATGACTTCCTCGGTTGACGAGTCAGTCACGGAGATCGACTTCGTACCCGAACTGGGCACCCACTTACCGTTGATGTAGAGCTTGTCGTAGGCGTGCATAGCCCGACGATACGTGGTTCTAAGGCGAATCGCGAAGGTGTAGGTCGAGGTTGCTGAAAATCTCGCGGGTGGCCCAGCTGCGATTCAGCGTGTAAAAGTGCAACCCAGGCACACCCGCGTCGATGAGGCGCGCACACAGCTCTGTGGCCAACTCGACACCAATTCGTTCGGCCGTATCCAGGTTGTCGCCGGCCTTCGACATCGCCTTGACCACCCAGTCGGGAACTTCGGCTCCACTCATCTGGGCCATTCGCGTCACCTGACCAAGGTTGCTGATCGGCATGATTCCGGCCACGACCGGCTTCGTTACACCCAGCGCGGCAAGCTCGTCGACCATCGCTGTGTAGTGGTCGATGTCGAAGAAGAACTGCGTGATCGCGAAATCGGCAGCGTGCAGCTTGGCGGCGAGATGATGTCGGTCGCTCCCCTTGTCGGGCGACCGCGGATGCAGCTCGGGATGCGCAGCAACACCGATCGAGAACCCACCGAAGCCTCGGACATCTTCGACGAGGTCGGCGCTGAAGCGATAGTCGCCCTCGGGCGCTGGGTCCCCGTGCACCGGCGGATCGCCACCAAGGGCAAGAATGTTCTCGACGCCCTCCGCTTGATAATCGAGCAGGATGGCGCGCACTTCATCGCGTGTGTGGCCTTGGCAAGTGAGGTGTGCCATCGGGGCAATGTGTGTTTGTCGGCGCACCCAGCTGACTAAGTCGGCAGTACGAGTGCGCGTGCTGCCGCCAGCGCCGTAAGTGACACTGACGAAGTCGGGATGCAATGGCTCTAACTCGGCGATCGTGCGACCGAGGCTCAACCATCCGGCCTCATTTTTCGGCGGAAAGAACTCACATGAGTAGGTTCGCCGGGCGGCGAGAAGTTGCGCAATGCGAGCCACATCCGACAGCGTGGCGCACCAGAGCACGCTTACGTGGCAATCTGGACGAAATTCACACCGGAGGCGAACATGGCAGAGCAAGAAGCAGGCTGGCGCAACGATCCGTATGGTCGATTCCAACAGCGGTACTTCAACGGCACGGCGTGGACCGAACACGTAGCGACCGGCGGCGAGCAGCAAGTCGATCCGCTCGGTGCCAGCACCGTGATACCGATCGCTACTCCCCCGACCGCATTCGCGGCAGGCGGTAAACGCGCAGGCGTAATCAAGTTTCTAGACGCGGCCGGCCCGGATTCGCGTGAGCGACCGCAGCCGAGTTTGCGCGCTGCCGTCGCCGGACTGGGAGGCGCAGTCCTCGCGGGCGGCGTGCTGACGGTCGTGCTGGGCGACAACGCCAGTCGAGGCGTGCAAGTTGTCACGTCGCTAGCCATCATCGCTGTGGCCTGGGCGTTGCGCTCGTTCGTCAAACTGGTCGAGGTACAGGCGGGCGCCGTCGGAATGGTTGTCGTGGCGATCCCGGCGTTCGCAGTTGCCGCCACTGTGAGCGATGGCAGTGGGTCAAACGCGACCGGTTTTGTGATGGCGGCGTTGTTCATCGCGGCGTGGGCATTTCGCGGCTTTAAGGCACGCAACCTCTTGCTCGCCCTTGGTGCACTCGCGCTTGTCAGCTCGTTTGGTTCACTGATTAGCGACCCCAGCGTCGAACAGTGCCAGGAGTACATCGACAACGGTGACTTCGAGTCTTTCGATGATGAATGCTCAGACGTCGACCCGAATGGAGCCACCAGTTTCCTGCCGACCCAACTCACCGACAATGTTGGCAACGAAGGCACCATCTATCTCATCGGCGGCGCGTTGTACTTAGGACTGACGTGGTGGCTCGATCGTCGCGGTCATCGCGGCACAGGCACCGCGTTCGCTGGCGCGGGCCTCGTGTCGACATTGGTTGGTGTGAGCATGCTCGCAAGCGACTTTGGTGAGACGTGGGCGCCGCTGTTCGTACTCGTAGTCGGGCTGATCGTCGCGTTCGTGGGCTCTCATGGAGCGCGACGAGCCACTACGTGGTGGGGCGCGCTGCTCACCGCCATTGCAACAATTTGGTTCGTGGCTGTTCAGTGGGAACCAGATTCGAGCGGCGCAATTGGCGCCGTTCTCATCGTGGCTGGCGTTGTGCTAGTCGCCATACCGCTCATTGACGATCCGTTTAGGAAAGCACTCCGAGCACGCAACACGGGGGGATCAACTCCCACGCCGCCGCCACCCGATTCGTCGGGTAGCTGACCGTCAAATCGGTGGTGCGCGGCGAGGGGTTCGGCAAGGTGTACCGTTCGCGTCACCTGAGTATTTCAATTGTCCAAGCAAAGCCTGGAGGCATCCGTGGATTTCAGTAAGTTCAAAACATCTGATTGGTTGAAGATTGGTGGAGCGATTGTGTTCCTCATCTTCGGCTTCATGAATTGGATCACCACGTCCATCGACGGTATCGATGTGCCTGGCGCCGACACCGGCAACGTGTTCGACTTCTTCTTCACCGGAACGATCCCGTGGATTCTCGTCCTCGGAACCGGAGTCATCACGTTCCTTTTGGTCAACGGCACGATGAAGGCTGGCGGCCTGCCTTGGCCGCTGATCATGCTGCTCGCTACCGGGCTTGCCGCGTTGCTGCTCCTGATCCGCGTCATCTTCAACCCGCTTGAGAACAAAGATCTCGCCGAGTCGCTTGGCTTCGAAATTGGCCGCGGCATTGGCATGATCGGTTCTGCCGTCGGTGGCGTACTCGCATTCGTTGGCGCTCTCATGGGTTTCCAGGAGACCGGTGGCAACTTGGCCGACCTGAAAGACATGAACAAGATGAAGTCGCAGTTTGGTGGTGGCGGCAATCCCCCGCCGCCTCCGGGCATGCCGCCTCCGCCCCCGCCGCGTTGATCTAACTGGTACGCAATTCGTTGCACGACCCCGTCCCGCTGGGGCGGGGTCGTTGCGCGTCTGGGGGGCGTTGAAGGTCTAGGAAAATGGCGCGTGGGGTGCGCGCCGCCGCAGATACCATCGGCCAAACATGTCTGAGCCCCTGATTGTCGCGGAGAATCTTCAAAAGCGTTTCGGCGAATTCACCGCGGTGGATGGCATCGACGTGCAGGTGCAGAAGGGTGAGGCCTTCGGATTCCTCGGGCCGAACGGCGCCGGCAAGAGCAGCACCATGCGCATGATCGCGTGCGTCTCGCCCGTCACCTCCGGTCATCTCCGCGTGTTCGGCCTCGACCCCGCATCGCAGGGAAGCGACATTCGTCGACGCATCGGGGTTGTGCCGCAGCTCGACACACTCGACACCGAGTTGAGCGTGCAAGAGAACCTCTGGCTCTACGGCCGATTCTTCGACCTGTCGCGCGCCGAGGCCAAGCGTCGCGCGAAAGAGTTGTTGGAGTTCGCACAACTAACCGAGCGCGCTAACAGCATCGTCGAGACGCTGAGTGGTGGTATGAAGCGCAGGCTTTCGATCGCCCGCTCGCTGATCAACGAGCCCGAGTTGTTGCTGCTCGACGAACCGACCACCGGTCTCGATCCGCAGGCACGCCACGTGTTGTGGGATCGCTTGTATCGATTGAAGCAACAGGGTGTCACGTTGGTGCTGACGACTCACTATATGGATGAAGCAGAGCAGCTGTGCGATCGACTGGTCGTGATGGACCAAGGCAAGATCGTGGCCGAGGGTTCGCCGCGCACGCTGATCGAGAAGTATGCGACGCGAGAAGTGCTCGAGTTGCGCTTCGCGGCCGATGGCAACGAAGCGGCTGCGCCGAAACTCGAGGGCATCGGCGATCGCCAAGAGCTGTTGCCAGATCGCGTTCTCGTGTACGCCGACGACGGCGAACACGCGCTTGCCGAGGCGCACAGCCGCGGCCTCGAGCCTGAGAGCGCGCTCGTACGTCGTTCGAGTCTGGAAGACGTCTTTCTGTTGCTCACCGGCCGCAGTCTGGTGGACTGATCGTGACTGCAACGCCAGGCGCATTCAGAGTCGCTAGTTGGCATCTAACGGCTTACCGCCGCTTCTGGCGGATGAACCTGCTGTCGTCGTTGGTGCAGCCAATGCTGTATCTGCTTGGCCTGGGTGTCGGTGTCGGCTCGCTCGTCGATCGCAACGTCGGCTCAGCTGATGTCCTCGGTTCCGTCTCGTACGTTGCCTTCGTCGCGCCAGGTCTGCTGATCACGACGGCAATGGCACTCGGCGCCGGCGAAAGCATGTGGCCTGTTATGGGCTCGCTGACGTGGCAACGCGGCTACCACGGCATCGCGGCGACAGAACTCGAGGCGCGCGACATCGTGCTTGGCCACTGCACGTGGATGGCCATTCGCTGTGGCATTGCCGCCTCCGCCGTCGCGCTGGCGTTGAGCTGCTTCAGCGAGACGCGTTCTTGGGGACTGATTCCCGGTGTTCTCGTAGCCATCCTCGTCGGGCTCTCGTTCGCGATGCCGATCATGGCGTTCGCGATCACCGCCAAGTACGACGGCGCCTTCGCGGGTGTACAACGGTTCTTGATCATTCCTCTGTTCCTGTTCGGCGGAGCTTTCTATCCGTTGTCGCAACTTCCGACAGTCGTGCAATGGATCGCCAAGGTCTTCCCGCTGTGGCATGGCGTCGTGATTGCGCGCGACTTCTCGTTCGGTGATGTCGATTGGGTCGGTGTGGCCGGCCACTCCGCTTACATCGCAGTTTGGATCGTCGCCGGCATCTGGGTCGCGATTCGTCGGTTGCGCGGAAAGCTGTACCCCTGATGCTGCTGCGCATCATTCCCGCGTCGATGATTGTTCGCCGCCCACATCGCATGATCGAACGGCACATAGTCGCGTACAAACGCCAATGGCTGATCGTCGTTAGCGGATTCTTCGAGCCGCTCTTCTACCTGATCAGCATGCGTGCCGGGTTGAGCGACCTGGTTGGCAAGGTGTCGATGGCCGGCAAGCAGGTGTCGTACGAGGCGTTCGTCGCGCCGGCGCTGATGGCTTCGTCGGCAATGAACGGTGCCATCTTCGATTCCACCGGCAACGTGCTGCACCGCATGAAGTACGCACGCATTTACGATGCCGCGCTTGCGACGCCGATGTCGCCCGCCGACGTTGCGGTGGGCGAGATCGGATGGGCACTGTTGCGCGGCCAGTTGTACGCGTGCAGCTTCCTCGGCGTGATGGCCGCGCTCGGTTTGGTCGACTCGTGGTGGAGCCTGCTGGCACTGCCCGCGTGCGCACTTGTCGGCCTTACGTTCGCCAGCATCGGCTTTGCCAGCACGACATACATGCGCGGCTGGACCGACATGGAGATCGTCACCACCGCGATGATGCCGTTGGCTCTGTTTTCGGCGACGTTCTTCCCGATCTCGGCTTACGGGTCGTGGTCGTGGTTGGTACAGATCTCGCCGCTATATCACGGTGTTGTGCTCGTCAGAGCCGCTAACGCTGGCGTGTGGGAAGCCTCGCTGCTGGGGCACATCGCGGTGTTAGTGGGGCTCGCGCTGATCGCAATCGTGATCGCCGCTCGTCGTCTGGATATTCTTCTGCGTAAGTGATGCGTCGACGGCCCGAGTCTCCTGTAGCGATCGGCGTCATCGTCGGCGCGATCGCCTTGGTGTTTGTGACGCTGCGACTGCTCGTCGCGGCCGACGGAGACATCAGCAGGTTTGTCGTTGCCGGCAGTGCCTTCACGGACGCCGCACAAGTTCAGCCCGCGATACGGGTGATCGACGGATCGGCCGGATACGACGGTCAGTTCTACTGGCGGCTCGCAACAAACCCTACGGAACTCAACGTCGCAGCAAACCACGGTGTGCGGTTCGACGCTGAGTTCCGCGCGACTCGGATCGGTTATCCAGCGATCGCGTGGACTTTGTCGCTGGGCCAAGCCAGCTGGGTGAAGTGGTCGCTCGTTGTATCGAACATTCTCGGGATGGCTGCCATTGCGTGGTCGGGCGCACGTATTGCTCGCAGTCGCGGACGACGACCGTTGGTAGGTCTCGCGCTTGCGTCGTCGTCGGGTCTCGTGTTTTCGATCAGCCGGGACTTGTGTGAGGTAACGATGGTGGCCGGGCTGACCGCTGGCGTCGCGCTGATGGCTCGGCGGCAGTACGCGTGGGCGTCGCTGTGCTGGATGGTCGCGTGCCTCGCGCACGAGCAAGCACTGCTCTGCGTAATCCCGTTCGGCGCGTATCGCCTCGTGGAAATGATTCGGCGACGTGAAAGGCTGCCCGCGGCACAAGACCTTCCGTGGATTGCTTCGCTCGCGACTTTTGGCCTTTGGCAGCTCATTTGTCTCGCCGTCATCGGAAAGGTTTCGGTTCTTACGTCGAAGAGCAACGTCGGCATACCGTTCAAAGGCTTGTTTGAACAGTCGAAAGATTGGTTGCTCAACGGCATTGGTCCTGTGGAAGCCATCATCGTTCCGCAAGTCGCGCTGCTGGTCACACTGGTTGTGCTCGCCTTTCGTAGTGTCAAGAATCTCCAAGCGGATGATCGCTGGCTTAGCTGGGTGCTTGTCGTTGCCGCCCTGCTCACGGCCTCGCTGTCGAATTACGTGTGGGATGGACCAGCAGATCTGCGTCATTTCGTCGTGCTGTCGACGATCGCCTGGCTCGTCATAGTCAAGTCCGGCACGCGCATTCCAATCGCCCTCATCGCGGCAACCGGAACTGTGTGGATGCTCACCGCTGCGGCGCGGATCGCAGAGGTTTGAGGTCTCGGTCTTGCCTGCGAGTGTCGACATCACGGCAATCAATCGCCGACTGAAGTCATCGTGGTCCGTCGGGCTCGCCGCGGGACTGATCGCGTTCGCGTTTGTCGGATTGCGCCTATTGATCGCGGCCGACGGTGACGTCAGCAAATTTGTCGTGGCTGGCCACGTGCACACCAACGCAGCGGAAGTGCGACCAACCATCCACGTCTTCGAGACGGACGGCTACGACGGGCAGTTCTACTGGCGCCTAGCCACGAATCCTTCCGAACTGGATTCAACCCCTTATCGCGGCGTCCAGTTCGATTCGTCCCTGCGCGTGTCGCGCATCGGGTATCCGACAATCGCGTGGGCCATCGCATTCGGACAACCCGAGTTGGCGAAGTGGACGCTCGTGCTTGCCAACATCGTTGCTATCGCTGTGCTGGCGGCCTCGGGCGCAAGCATCGCTCGTAGCCGTGGTCGGCCCGCGTTCATTGGCTTCGCGTTTGCGTCGCCTTCGGGCCTTGTGATGTCGCTCAGCCGAGATCTCTGTGAGGTGACGATGATCGCTGCGCTCATCGCCGGCGTCGCACTGATGTCTCGACGTCAGTACGGCTGGGCGACCGTCAGTTGGATGATCGCGTGTCTCGTTCACGAGCAGTCGCTGTTCCTCGTTATTCCCTATGGCGCGTATCGACTCGTCCAAATGATTCGCGCAAGACGCTTCGCGCCGGCGGTTGAGGACGCGCCTTGGCTCGCAGGAATCGCCGTCTTCGGGCTTTGGCAATTGGCGGGCAAACTCCTCGTCGGCAGTTTTCCCGTGTTGGCATCGGGCAGCGCGAGTATGGACGTGCCGTTCAAGGGACTCGTCCACCAGGCGAACCACTGGCTTCACAATGGTTTTGGTGGTGGCCAGCAATACCTGATCGTGCCGCAACTCGCGTTGATGATCGTTCTCATCGTTCTCGCGTTTCGGAGCGGTGCAACGCTCAAAGCTGAAGATCGCTGGTTGAGTTGGGCGCTAGTGACTGCCGCTGTGCTCGCAAGCGGATTGTCGAGCGCTGTTTGGGTCGGGCCAGCAGAGCTGCGTCACGTGGTGGTGCTGACTGGCATTGCATGGCTCGTAATCGTTATGTCTGGCCGTCGTATTCCAATCACCCTCGCCGCCGCAACCGGCGCCGTGTGGCTGATGACGGCGACACTTCGCGCGGCAGCGATCTAAGCGGTGAAGTCGACCTTCGCTGTTTCGGTCACGGACGCTGTACGACCTGGCGCACCCTGCCACTGCCAGTACTGGTTGGTGTGCGCGATCACTTTGTCGACGGGCGGCAATCCGTACTCGCTGTAGTCGTCAGTGGTGTGGGCATCGCTTGCCAACACAACGTCGTAGCCGCGGGTAAATGCACCGTGGATGGTCGAACGCACGCATGCGTCTGTTTGCGCGCCGGTGACAACGAGTCGACCGACACCTAGTTGTGCGAGCTCGGACTCGAGCGTCGTGTCCTCAAACGAGTCGCCGTACCGCTTGTGCACAAGCGGCTCTGAGTCCTTGCGTTGCAGCTCGGGCACGTACTTCCATGCTTCGCTGTCGGGAACAAGTTCTTCGCTCGCATGCTGCACCCAGATCACCGGCACCTTCTCGGCACGCGCTTTGTCGACGAGCGTGTTGATGTTGGCGATGACTTCATCGCGCTGGTGTGCCTGCGCAACAACACCGTTCTGCACATCGACCACCAGGAGTGCGGTGTTCGGACGATCTTTAAGGCTGGTCATGCGCGAATTCTACGCTCGGCGTGCAATCCCTATCCACCAGCTCGGAACGAATCCCAGACCGCGAGCGCCGGCTTGGGCGATCTGTCGGAATTGCGGAGGCCGATATGAGCGAAGGTCGTCATCCCCGCGGCTTCGGCTGTCTGCGCACTGAAGTCGTTGAACATGAGGTTGACCCAGAACTCCAGACGCGGCCCAACTTGGTCGTGAACGGCGTTGAGGTATGCAACCTGTCCAGCTTCCGTGGAGTGAGTCGAGAGGACCGGTTGCGACGAGAATCCGCCCTCGGCAATCGCCAACGGTTTGTCGGTGCGCGACAGCAGTGGCGAGTAGTAATCGGCGGGGATGTCCTCACCGTCATCGAAGACAGCAAATGGATAGGTCGAAATCACCCATAGATCGAGGTTGGGCTCAAACACCTCTACCTGATCCCAGTTGGGCACGAACGGCTCGCGATCACCCTCTTCCGGTTGCGGAAACACATTGTTGAGGTCGTCCCACTGAAAGGAGACGAAGATCTGCGTCGTCGGCGACTGCTCCTTCACGAGCGCATAGATCTCGTTGTACAGACTCACGAAGTTCGGCGCGTCCTCCGGATGCGCGTCCATGTATGTGTTGATCTCGGAACCGAGTCCGAGATACTGCGGTTCGAACGTCTGAACGATCCATAACACGAAGTTGCGGTACGCGCTGCGCACATCCGGATTCGCGAAGTTCGCCTCCCAACCGTCGGGAAGGCCGAGAAACTCCCTTCGATTCAGCCCGTTGAGCGCGTCGGCCACGAAGATGTATCCGAGGTCTCGGCTTCTCGCCAGTTCCGCCTGATTCGCAATGTCAGTGCGTGTCGACGACTCGCCGTCGATGCCACCGACAAATCCGAGCCAGTCGGTCCTGGGTTGAATCAGAACGAAGTCCGCGTGATCGCGCATGTCGTCGAACAGTTGGAAGACGCTGTCGAGTGTCGCTTCCGGAGGAACAGGAAAGAATCCGTACGCCGTACGTTCGGGCTCTGGCCCGGGGGTACTCGAGGACGTACTGGAGGAGGACTCAATGGTGGACTGCTTGATGTCACTGCATGAAAGTGCAAAGACAGCGAGCGACAGCAGTGCCAGGCCACACCGCCCGGTCGAGCGGGCGAACACGGAGTGAAGTGGGTGTGTCATACACATCGTCTATCGAGACGACGCACCGGTTTGGTTCACAGATTCAGTCGGTAGCCCGTTCCCGACCGCTACTACTCGACGCGTAGGCCGCTGATTGCTCTGGCGATCACTAGCTGTTGGATTTCGCTGGTGCCTTCGAAGATCGTGTGGATCTTCGCGTCGCGGTGCCACCGCTCTACTGGGTACTCGCGGGTGTAGCCGTAGCCGCCGAGAATCTGGATGGCGTCTTCCGTTACTCGCACCGCGACTTCGGAAGCTTTGTACTTGCTCATCGAGCCTTCACCGTTCTTGAAGCCGCCGTTGCGCGCAAGCCACGCTGCGCGCCAAATCAGCAAACGGCTGGCGTCAATCTCGGTCGCCATGTTCGCCAACTTAAAGGCGATCGCCTGGTGCATGATGATCGGCTTGCCGAACGTCTTGCGCTCCTTCGCGTAGTCGAGCGCGAACTCGTACGCCGCGCGAGCGATACCCAACGCCTGCGCGCCGACCGACGGGCGTGTCGCTTCGAACGTCGTCATCGCCGGTTGCTTCTCGCCGCTGTGGCCCATCTCGCGCGCACGCGCCAACTTGGCATCGAGCTTCGCCTTGCCACCGAGCAAGCAATTGCCGGGCACTCGACAGTCGTCGAGCACGACTTCTGCGGTGTGCGATGCACGAATGCCGTGCTTCAGATACTTCTGCCCTTGGCTGATGCCCTTCGTGCCTGGCGGCACGATGAATGATGCGTGGCCGCGACCCTTCAACTCGGGCTCGACCGCGGCGACAACCACGTGCACGTCGGCGATGCCACCGTTGGTGATCCACGCCTTCGTACCGTTCAGCACCCATTCGTCTTTCGCTTCGTCGTACACCGCACGCGTGCGCAGCGACGACACGTCGGATCCAGCGTCGGGTTCGCTAACGCAGAACGCACCGAGCTGAATCTTCTTGGCATCGCCGTAGCACTGCGGCACCCACTCGAGCACTTGCTCGGGCGTGCCGTTACCAGCAATGCCCGCGGCTGCAAGCGCCGAGCCCATGATCGCCATGCCGATGCCGGCGTCGCCCCAGAAAATCTCCTCGATGCACACTGGCAGCGTCAGCCCGGTGGAATCGGCGTTCGAGTTCATCAGGAACTCCCAGCCGTACAAGCCAATCTCGGCGGCCTGCTGCACGATCGGGAACGGAAACTCTTCACGCTCATCCCACTCGTGCGCAGCGGGCCGAATCACCGTCTCGGCAAAATCGTGCACCCACTTCTGCAGTTGCAACTGGTCTTCGTTGAGGGCGAAATCGGCCATCGGGGTCACCTCTAGATCGAACGGCAAGAGCCGGAATGGGTAAGTTACTCGTGGGTAACTCTACCCGATCGGGATGCTGAGCAACGCGCCGGCAATCGTTTCGAACGTCAATTTCGAACCAGACGACAGTGGATGCACGCCGTCCCACCGATAGTTCACGTTGGTCGCCAGTGCTTCATTGGTGCAGTAGTCCTGAGGGCCAGCCACGAAGGTCGCGTTCGCCGAATTGGCGGCCGCGACCTGGCGCAACAGGTCGTTGAGATGCGCCACCCGAACGTCGTCCCCGCGTTCGGGAACGGCGGGAAACCCGGCCCCCTCAACGTCGATCGGTCGCATGCAAGGAATCTCGAGCAGAGCCGAGTGCACTCCAACATTCGCGAGCGCGGTGATTCCCGTCAACAAGCCGGCCATAAATCGCGCGTCCGCGGCCAGAGTTCCGAACACGGCCGTCGTGTCGCCCACCTCAACATCGAACACGTCCCACGCGCCGAGCACGACCAGCGCGACCTCCGCATTTGCCGACTGCGCCTTGTCGGCCCACCGATCTTGCCAGCCTTCACAACCGGCGAACGACCGCGTCACCCCTGGACGCGACGACACGGCTTTGCCATCGCTGTACACACTGCACCCTGACAATGAAGCGTCGGTCACCGTGAATGTGGCTTCGATGCCGGCTGGACGGTTGATTGCGAGCGAGTGTGCGGTTGAGTCGCCAACGATGAGCACGCGCCGAGGAAGCGTCGCAGCCGTCACAGGCGGTGCAGCAGTCGTAATGGGTGGTGCCACGGTGGTGACTGGAACAGAATCCGCGGGCACGGTTGCCGCTGTCGTTGCCGGGATGACGGTGGTGTTGGTGATGACAGAAGGATCGAAGACAGCCGTGTTGCCGGTATCTTTCGCGGCGTCGAAGACAGCATCGGTCTTTAGGAAGTACATCGACATGCTCGCCGCAATCGCGAGAACACTCACCGACGCGCAGGCGGTGACCAGGTTCCAATCGCGCCGCTCGCGCTGTTTCCACCAACGGCCGAGCACGCCTTTGCGGATTGGCGTCTCGATGAACCGATAGCAAAGTTCGCTCACCGGTATTGCGATCACCATCGCTTGAAGGAACTTCGTCGGCGAGCCGTTGTACGCGCCGACGATGCGACTGATCGGCCACGTCCACAGGTAGAGCCCGTACGAACGCTTACCGATCTCGACCAACGGCCGCGATCCGAAGACGGCGCGGGCCCCACCGGCGGCGGGGTGCACCAACACGGCAATCAGCGCGGCCGATGCAATCGTCACCGATGGCAGCAACCAAAGGTACGTCGACGCGTTTGCGACCCCGCCAATCGCGAATGCGGCGAACAACACTCCGACGGCAACGAGCGCGACCAGGTTCAAAGCTTGACCTGCACTCGCGTGTGCGCGCTTCTGTGCACGCCATGGTCGCCATAGAAATGCAGTCGCTGCGCCGAGCAGCAAACCAGTCGATCGCGTGAAGGTAGATAGATAGAGGAAGTTGGTTGTAGCGACCGGGCGCATACCCCACTCGGAAGGGTTCAGCGAAAAGAAGTACGGCCATTGCGTCGGCCACTTAGCGACGTGTGCGGCGGCGGTCGCCGCCATCAGGCCAACGGCGACGAGCGCCAGCGTGACTCCCCGACGGCGATCGCTCTCCGGGATCGCTCCGCGCGACTTGCGCGCGAACAAGACGATGAACACAACGGGCCAGATCAGGTACCACTGCTCTTCCACCGCCAGGCTCCACAGGTGCCGGAACAGTGTCGGCGTGCCCGCGAAGTACTCGACCTTGCTGAAGATCTGTCCCCAGTTGGCGAGATAGAAGATGCCCCACGGGTAATCGCGCCGCACTTGCGTGTGTTGCTCGGCGGTGCCCCAGAACACGGCCCACACGCCGATCGCAATCAGCATCGTGAATAGCGCCGGCAGCAACCGTCGCCAACGGCGCACCCAGAATTGCCACAGGCTTACTTTGCCCTTGCCGTCGCGCTCCTCGATCAGCAATGAAGTGATCAGGAATCCGGAGACGACGAAGAACACTTCGACACCGAAGAAACCGCCGTGCAACCACGAGAACCCGGCGTGATACAGAATTACCGCGATCACCGAGACGGCCCGCACACCGTCGAGCGTCGGCTGGTAGCCCATCAGCATGGGCCGCATGGGCCGCTTGATCGGCCCGCCGTGGTTGCGCTCGAAGCGCGACAGGCGCGTCAGCGCTGGGTGGAGTTCGGCGTCGGACACGAGGGTCAAGTCTCGCAGGAAATTACGCCGACGAGACCGTCACCTGGGTCAGTTCCGGCGGCCGATGAAGGCCCCACTTCAACACCAGAATCACCGCGACGGCGCACAATCCGGCAGCTCCGGCGTACGGCGACCAGATTCCAGCATGATCGAACATCCAGCCCGCGAGCGGAGGGCCGACGATGCGACCCACTGCGTACGAGGCCTGCTGATAACCCATCGCCTCACCCCGGCGGGCGGGCGGCGCAATCTGGCTGACCAGCGTGGAAACCGAAGGCGACGCGACTCCTTGACCAAGCGTCAGCAGCGCGCAGGCGACGATGAGCATTGGCCACACGTATGCGAAGGCCATCGTCGAGAGCCCAACGACCAGCAGTGCGACTCCACTCACGAACAACCGGCTAACTCCGAAGCGGTTGGCGAGTCGACCGTACAGAACACCCTGAATGACCACGAGGAACAGTCCGATTCCGAGGAAGACGAACGCGGAGCCACGCTCGCCAAAGCCAAAGCGATGACGACCGAGCAACCCGAACGTTGACTCGAAGGCGGTGAAGGCCATCGTCGTGATGAAGCCGATCGTTGCTAGCCGACGAAGCTCTGGCGTGATCGCGCGGCGGCGTCCACGCGGTGCCGGATCCGTTGCGTCGGTGGCGAGTTCGGCGCGTGTCTCCGGCAACCGCACCATTGCGGCCACGGCATTCGCGAGTGCAATTGCACCAGCGACGTAGAACGGCACGTGCGGCCCGCCGAGGGTCGACAATCCACCGATCGCGGGGCCGATCACAAAGCCGACGCCGAATGCGGCGCCGAGCAAGCCCATCAGGCGCGGTCGCTCGGCAGGTGACGCCATGTCGCCTACTGCTGCTTGCGCGACAGAAAGGCTTGCACCCGATGCGCCGTCGAGAATGCGACCTACGAATAGCAGCCACAGCGTGTTCGCCGCACCGCACACAAAGCTGCCGACTGCGGTGCCGAGTAGCGAGATCACGATCACGGGCTTGCGCCCTACGCGATCCGAGAGACGGCCGAGCAACGGTGCGAACACGAACTGCGCGGCCGAGAACGCGGCGAACAACAGGCCGACGGTTAGCCCCGACGCTCCGAAGCGTTCCGCGTACACCGCAAGAATCGGCACGACGATGCCGAAGCCGACAAGGTCGAGCGCGACCGTCGTCCATATCGTCCAAAACCCCTTAGGGATAGGTGCACGGGCAGGCGACGACACGGGGCACCGTTCTATCTCAGTTCGGGGACCTAACGGCGAACGACGGTGCCCTTACTGGTGGTTTCGACGGTCCACCCTGCTGCCTTTAGTTCGTCGCGCAGCGCGTCGGCACCGGCGAAGTCCTTCGCCGCCCTCGCCGCGTCAAGCGCCGCTGCCTTCCCGGCGATATCGGCCGGAACGTCTTGGTCGGCGACAAGTACCAGCCCGAATGCGGTGCAGATCTCGTGCACCGCTGCCACCAGACCACCAAGCTCGGGCGCGCCAGCGTCGAGTGCGGCGTTCGCCCGGCGGACCGTGTCGAACAGCAGAGCCGTCGCACCTGGCGTGTCGAGGTCGTTATCCATGCACTCGCGGAACTTCGCGAGCACAGCATCGTCAGCTGGAGCCTCGGCGACACCCGCGGTACGCGCGGCGAACGAATCGAAACCGGCCAACACCTTCACGGCCGCTTCGATGTTGTCCTTACCGACGCTGACCGGACCGCGGTAGTGCGACTGCAGCAACAACATTCGATATGCGCGCGGGTCGTAGTGCTCCATCAGGTCGAGCAAGTTGTCGACGTTGCCAAGGCTCTTGGACATCTTCTCGCCCTCGGCATCGACGACGAAGCCGTTGTGCATCCAGTGATTGGCGAAACGCTTGCCCAACGCGACCGCCTGAGCGCGCTCGTTCTCGTGGTGCGGAAACTTCAGGTCCATGCCACCGCAGTGAAGATCGAAGCCCTCACCCAATAAATCGAGGCTCATCACCACGCACTCGCTGTGCCAACCAGGTCGACCCTCGCCCCACTTCGACGGCCACGATGGCTCACCCGGCTTGGCCAGTTTCCAAAGCACGAAGTCGGCCGGATGCCGTTTGTTCTCGGCGCCAAAGACCTCGCGGTCGCCGCCACCTTCGAGCATGTCGCTAAGCCGCTGATTGGAGAGCAGACCGTAGTCCTCGACCGACGACACGTTGAGGTAGACGCCATCCTCTGTGCTGTAGGCGCGGCCGATCTCGACCAGCTGCCCGATCATCTCGACCATCTCGTCGACGTACTCGGTCGCGTGCGGAACGTCGGTCGGTCGCGCAACGCCCAACTTCGCCATCGCCTCGAACCACACCGCCTCGCAACTCTGAGTGATGTCTTGCCACGGACGATCTTCTTTGTTGGCGCGGTTGATGATGCTGTCGTCGATGTCGGTGACGTTGCTGGCCAAACGCACTTCCAGACCAGTCCATTCGAGATAGCGGCGCAACACGTCGTACACGAGGGTGGCGCGGCCGTGGCCGAGATGCGGCGGGCCGTACACGGTGGGACCACACAGGTAGATGCTGACCTTGCCCGGCTCGCGCAATGCGAGCTCACGAACCTTCCGTGTAGCGGTGTCGTAGAGGTGCAGCATGGTTGCCAAGCCTACGGTTGCCCAAGACCCGCTACCAGCTCGCAGCCGGGGATGGATTATGGCCGCCGGATAGCCTGAGAGACCATGGCTATTCCTGAAAAGCCCACGCTCGACGGCATCGAAGAGCGGTTCGTCGCGCAGTGGGAAGCCGATGGCACCTACATCTTCGATCGCTCGGCGACCCGCGACCAGGTGTATTCCATCGACACTCCTCCGCCGACGGTTAGCGGCAGCCTGCACATCGGCCACATATTCAGCTACACCCACACCGACCTGATCGCGCGCTACCAGCGCATGAGCGGCAAGAAGGTGTTCTACCCAATCGGTTGGGACGACAACGGCCTTGCCACCGAGCGGCGCGTGCAAAACGTCACCGGCGTGCGCTGCGACCCGTCGCTGCCGTACGTGCCCAACTTCCAGCCGCCGTTTCGCGGCGATGTTCCGAAGGATCACCGCGCGGTTCCGGTGAGCCGAGCCAACTTCGTTGAACTCTGCGCGGAGATCACTCATCTCGATGAACAATCGTTTGAGCACGTGATCCGCCGCCTGGGGCTGAGCGTCGATTGGACCCTGCTTTACACAACGATTGGCGAACGCGCCCGGCGCACCAGCCAGCGCGCGTTCCTGCGCAACCTCGCGGGTGGCCACGCCTACCAACAGGACGCGCCGACGCTGTGGGATATCGACGAGCAGACCGCGGTTGCGCAAGCCGAGATGGAAGACCGCGAGATCACCGGCAGCTATCACCGCATCGCTTTCCACAAGCCCGATGGCGAGTCGATCCTGATCGACACAACGCGGCCCGAGCTATTGCCGTCGTGCGTTGCGATCGTTGCCCACCCATCCGACGAGCGTTACCAGAAGTTGTTCGGAACAACCGTGACGACGCCGCTGTTCGGCGTCGAAGTTCCCGTCGTCGCCCATCACCTCGCCGAGGTCGACAAGGGCACTGGCATCGCGATGATCTGCACGTTCGGCGATGTCACCGACGTGACGTGGTGGCGCGAACTCGATCTGCCATCGCGCGCACTCATTGGTTTCGACGGACGCTTCACATCCGAGACGCCAGAGTGGATCACGACCGACGGTGGTCGCGCCGCGTACGAGAAGATCGCCGGACTGAATCCGAAGCAAGCGCAACGCGCTGTCGCAGAAATGTTGGCGACATCCGGAGAGATGATCGGCGAGCCGCGCGAGATCAAGCACCCAGTCAAGTTCTACGAGCGTGGCCATCGCCCGCTCGAAATCGTCGCAACTCGTCAGTGGTACATCCGCAACGGCGGTCGCGGCGAGCGCTTGCGCGACGAACTGGTGAAGCGTGGCAATGAGTTGGCGTGGCACCCGGCGTACATGCAAAGTCGCTACAGCGATTGGGTCGCCGGCCTGAAGGGCGACTGGCTGATCAGCCGCCAGCGTTACTTCGGCGTGCCGCTGCCGCTGTGGTACCGACTCGACGCCGCTGGCAACCCCAACTTCGACGACGTGCTCGTGCCAAGCGAAGCCGACCTTCCGATCGATCCATCAACCGACGTACCAACCGGTTTCACCGAATCGCAGCGAGGCGAACCAAACGGCTTCATCGGCGAAGGCGACGTGATGGACACGTGGGCAACATCGTCGCTCACGCCACAGATCGCCGGCGATTGGGAAGGCGAAAGCGATCTATTCCGTCGGGTCTACCCGATGGACTTGCGACCGCAGGGCCACGACATCATCCGCACATGGTTGTTCGCGACGATGGTGCGCAGCCACCACGAGTTCGAGGGCGCGCCTTGGCGCAACGCGTCGATCAACGGCTTCATTCTCGACCCGGATCGCAAGAAGCTCGCGAAGTCGAAGGGCAACGCGACTTCGACGCCGTTGCACCTACTGGAAGAGCACGGCACCGACGCAGTTAGGTACTGGGCAGCCAACGGCCGACCAGGTGTCGACACAATTTTCGACGAAGGCCAGATGAAGGTCGGCCGCAAGCTGGCAACGAAGTTGTTGAACGCCAGCAAGTTCGTGCTCGCGTTCGGCACGCCGCCCGACATCGCAACACCGACCGAGCCTCTCGATCGCGCGATGGCGGCTCGGCTCGACCGCGTGATCGCGGACGCGAGCAAGGCGTTCGACGCGTACGACTACACCGGTGCACTGGAGCGCATCGAGTCGTTCTTCTGGTGGTTCTGCGACGATTACGTCGAGCTGGTCAAGAGTCGTGCATATGGCACGCACGGCGAAGCTGGTGCCACCAGTGCGCTCGCCGCGCTTCGTTTCGCGCTGAGCGCATTGCACCGACTGTTCGCACCATTTCTTCCGTTCGTCACCGACGAGGTGTGGAGTTGGTGGCAAGCCGGTTCGGTTCATGCGCAGCAGTGGCCAACTGTCGACGGCACATGGGGCGACGACGCGCTGCTCGAGCCGGTCAGCGAAGTCCTCGCGCTCGTTCGTCGAGCCAAGACGGAAGCGAAAGCCAGTCAGAAAGCCGACATTGCGATCCTCACAGTGCATGCGCCGGCCAAGACCAACATGGCTCTCGCAACCGCCGAGCGCGACCTACGTGATGCAGGCTCAATCGCATCGCTGCGCTATGTCGAGGCCGACGAACTGACCGGCGAAGTCGAGTTGGCACAAGTCACGGCGGGGCCGCCGACAACGCCGACCTCGGGCTAGTTAGCCTGGTCAGACCATGCAACCAATGGACCCCTACGACGAATCCGATCTGCCAACGCGTTTCAAACCGCACCACACGGGTACACAACGGGCCGTCATGGCTTTCAATATCGTGGTGATTATCGGCTGCCTCGCTGGCGCTGTCGCGTTGCTATACGGCAAGAACTCGCTCGACAACACGCAAGCAACTGAACAGGTCGACGTCGTCACCACGACTGCTGTTGCCGTACCGACCACCACCGTTGTAGGAACGACAGTTCCCGTCGTGACCGCCCCACCAGGCACCTTCCCACCGGTCGATCCGGCCGCGAAGAACTTCCTGCTCACGGGCTCGGACGCCAACTCATGCACTACGCCGGGATCGCAATGGTCAAATGCAGACGATCCGAACCGAGACGCGCAAGGTCGCAGCGACTCGCTCATGATCATGCGAATCGATCCATCGACTCGTCGGGCAGCGGTCTTGTCGTTTCCACGCGACCTGTGGGTAAAGGTCAACGGAGCCAATGCTCGAATCAACAACGCTTACGTGCAAGACGACTACACGCTGCTCGCCCAAACGATGTATGACAACTTCGGCATCGTCGTAGATCACTATTTGCAGGTTGACTTCTGCGCCTTCAAGCAAATAGTTGACGCTGTTGGAGGCGTTACGGTCCCGTTCAAAACCCGTGTCGTCGACGCACATGTCGGACTCGATATCCCGATGGGTTGCCACACGTTCTCAGGCGACGAGGCACTCGCATACGTGCGCTCGCGCCACCTCAAGTGGGTCGACGCCAACGGCAACACGAACGAAGATCGGGCGGCCGACCTCGGCCGAATCTCGCGCCAGCAAGACTTTCTGCGCCGAGTGCTGCAGGCTGCCGTCGAGAAGGGGATCTACGACCCAGCGGTCGCAACCGCATTAATCGACTCGATGCAGAACTTCATCGTGCGCGATTCCGGAATGCTCGCAATCGACGACATGCTGCAATTCGCGGGTGTGATGCGCGACATCGATCCGTTGGCCATTCGCACATATCAGGTGGAGAGTTATGGAAAAGTAGTGGGCGGAGTCGCTGTACAGATTCCGAAACTAACTACCGACAACATGCTGGCAATTCTCGCGATCTTCCAAGGCACAGCAGCTCTGCCGGGCGGCGCCGTCGATCCGTCGGCCACAACCACGACAGTTGTCGGAAGCTCAGCGACGACAGTCGGCGCTGGTACCACTGTTGCGGCTGAGCCAGACGAAGATGTGCAGGGCGACATCGTTCCCGATGAAACGATTCAGTGCTGATGGAACCAACTGACTCCGAGAGCGCCCCACCCGCAGCGTTCAAGCCTCGGCACACAGTGGCACAACGGCTTGTCATGGCCGTCAACATGATGGTCGTAGCCGGCTGCTTGGCGGGCGCCGGCGCATTGTTGTACGGCAAGAACGCACTCGATAACACACAGGCCACGCCACAAGTGCACATCGCGACGAATCCTCTTCTCCCGGGTACCACCAATGCGGACGGCACTGCGGTACCGGGCACAGCTACGGAGGATTTCCCCGCTGCCGATCCGAACGCCGTCAACTTTCTGATTGTCGGCTCCGATGCCAACGCCTGCGTAGATCCGAACTCGCCGTGGTCCGGCGCCGCCGACTCAGCCCGCGATTCGATCGGTAGTCGCAGCGACTCGATCATGGTGATGCGCCTCGACCCATCCACCAATCAGGCGGCGGTTCTTTCGTTCCCGCGCGACCTCTGGGTGAAGGTCGGGCAGAGCAACAAACGAATCAACAGTGCGTACGTCGAGAACGACTACAGCGTCCTTGCACAGACAATGTTCGACACCTTTGGAATCACGATCGATCACTACTTGCAGATCGACTTCTGCGCATTTAAGAAAATCGTGGACGCCGTCGGCGGCGTCACTGTCCCGTTCGCCACACCAATCGTCGATGCCAACGTCGGGATCAATCTTCCCGCGGGCTGCCATACGTTCCGCGGCGATGAAGCGTTGGCCTACGTTCGATCGCGGCACCTCAAGTCAGTCGATGCCGACGGTGACAAGCACGAAGATCGCGCCGCCGACTTCGGACGCATCTCGCGCCAGCAGGACTTCCTGCGGCGAATGCTGCAAGCTGCTCTGGAAGAGGGCCTCTACAACCTTGACGTCGCGCAGGCCTTCATCGAGTCGCTACAGAGTGACATCGTGCGCGATTCAGGGCTGCTGTCGCTCGAGAAGGTAATGAGTTTCGCCGGCGTGATGCGCGACATCGCCCCAACAGACATCCAGACGTATCAGATCGAGACGACCTCGCTAAGAGTCGGCGACCAGGCTGTGCTCAAGCCATCGCTCAAGGGCGACAACATGAAGGCAATTCTCGCCATCTTCCAAGGCAAGGCGCCGTTGGCCGGAAAGCCCGACCAGGCCTTTGAAACAACGACCACGAGCAGCACCACGACCACAACGACACCCAAGACCACCACGACGGTCGCCACGACCAGCACCACTCCCGGAGGCGGCACGACTGGTTCAACGACCGCAACCACCACGACCGTCAAGCCCACGACCACCACCAGCAAGCCGACGACTACGACGAGCACGACAATCGTCGAGCCGGAAGAGAATGTGCTGGGCGACATCGTGCCCGACGAAACGATTCAGTGCTAGCTCGTTACTAGCGGCGCTCGAACGCTTGAGTCATCGCGTCCGCGACCGAACTCGGCCCATTGATGGTGAGACACTTCGCACCCACCCTGGCGGCGAATGCTTGCGCCTCGTCGGAATCTGTTTCTGGCGCGACGATTACCAATTCGTCCAATGCGGTCGCGGCTGCAATTGCGTCGCCCTCAACAGTCGCTCGACAATCGCTCAGCAACACCACCACCTTGCGACCCGCACGGCTGCGCGCCAACTGCGCGTGCGCGACATTGAGTGAGCCCGCAAGGTCGGTGGTGCCAAAGCCGCGCAGCGCAAGCACGTCGTCGACAACCGACTCACCCGCCTTCTGGCCCTGTTGGCTCTTGGCAACGACGACGTCTTTCCCAAACGCGAGCACGCTGTAGTCGGTCGGCGCGAGGCTCGCAACGGCTGCTGCTGCTAACGCTGCGGTAGCTAGCGGCTTGCCACCCATCGATCCGCTGCGGTCGACCAAGAGGCACAGCGCAGTCGTCGGCTGCACCCATCCGCGAACTCGCAAATGATCAGGGTCGACTGCGCCCGTCGCCTCGCCGCGCAGCCCGTCGACGATTCCTTCGAGGCTGGCATCGAAGTCGAGGTCGCCGCCATCGGGTTGGTAAGGCAGAGTTTGCAGCTTGCCAACCCCGCGCTGACGTGTTGGACCGCGGCGAGCAATGTCGACGAAGATGCTGCCGGCGAGCCGTCTCGCCAACTCGCGCAACCGCTGGTCGGTTGCGCCGACCAAGTCGGCGAGCAGCGCCAGCATTTCGTCGGGGCAGTCGCGCATGCCGTCGGCAACCGCCGACTCGTCGAGTTCGCCGACTTCGGGTGAAACCTGTTCGAACCGCGGATCGCGCGCGAACTGGCGGCGAGAAGTCGTGCGCTGGCGCTGACGAGCGATCTCGGCGTCGGCCGCGGTGCCCTCTACTACCGATTTGGCAGCGTCGGATCGGCCCCCACTGGGGCCACCGCTTTTCCCGGTTCGATCGCCGGATCAAACACCGAGCGCCACAGCTCGGTGACAATCTCGTCGGCAGTGCGACCGCAACCTTCACGCAAGCGAAGTCGGCCGCTAAGCGCCACGAGCGCGGCATCGAGACCGACGACTGGGTCGCCAGCGGTGCTGCCACGCAGTTCGGCAAGGGAACGAGCAACTGCGACCGCGTCGATTGCGCCGCGCACCGACGAACCGATGCGAACGTCGGCGTGCGCACGCGTGCGACGCACCAGCTCGACGATGTTGCCAAGCCATGCAGCATCGAGGTCGACATCTTCGGGTAGCTCTCGCCGAACGATTGAGACCTCGTCCGTCGCGTCCTGATAGCCCAACGACAACCGACAAACACGGTCGTACACCGCACTGCTTATCCGTGCGGTGCCGATCGCATCGAACGGATTCATCGCAGCAACCAGCCGGAACCCGTCGGTCGCCACTACCCGGCCGAGCCGCGGAACATGAAGTTCGCGCTCGCTCATCACCGTGATCAACACGTTGATCGTTTCTTCTGGGACGCGATTGATTTCCTCGACGTACAACAGCGATCCGCTGCGCATCGCGGTAATCAATGGGCCATCGACAAACACGTCGGGGTCGTATCCGTCGGAGAGCACACGCGCCGGATCGAAGTGCCCAACCAAACGCGCCGGTGTTAGCTCGGCGTTGCCCTCGACAAACTCGAACCCGAGGCCGAGCTCATCAGCAACGGCACGCAACAGCGTGCTCTTTCCAGTGCCGGGCGGACCCTCTAACAGCACATGACGATCGGCAGCGAGTGCCGCGACGACCAACTCGATCTCGCGCGCACGGCCGACAACTCGGCCCGCGACGCGCTTCAGCAGCTCTTGCACAGCTGCCTCAGTGCTCGTACACCATCACGCCACGGATGTTCTTGCCGGCGGCCATATCGGCGTAGCCCTGGTTGATTCCGTCGAGCGTGTAGGTGTTCGTGACCAGCCCATCGAGATCGATCTGGCCCTGCGTGTACAGCTCGAGCAGCTTCGGAATGTCGCGGCGCTGGTTACCCGAGCCGAACAGCGAACCGATGATCTGCTTCTCGAAGAACGTCAGGAATGCTGCTGGAATCGCGATGCTGCCCTCTGAGGTCGGGTGAATGTTGACCACCACGATCTTGCTGCGCTTGCCACCCAGCCAGAACGCTTGGCCAAGAACGTCGCCGTTGCCGACGCCGCACGTCATGATCACTTTGTCGAAGCCACGGTTCCATGTGGTCTCGGGCATCGCGGCCAGCGCTTCGTCGATGGAAGCATGAGTAACCGTCGCACCGAATTCCATCGCCTTCTCGCGCTTGAACTCGATCGGATCGATAGCCGCGATCACGCGTGCGCCAGCCAACCGCGCACCTTGAATCGCATTGGCGCCGATGCCACCAGCACCGACGACGGCGACTGTGTCGCCTGGTTCCACTTGCGCCGCGTACACAGCGGCACCCCAGCCAGTGACAACGCCGCAACCCATAAGGCACGCCTTCTCGAGCGGCAACTCTTTGTCGATCTTGATGCAGCTCATCTCGTTGACCACTGTGTGGTGAGCAAACGTGCCAAGGGCGCCGATGCCCAGCGCGATGTCTTTGCCCTGCGCATGGTGGCGCGACGTGCCATCACCAAGTTGCTTGCCGGTCGCCGTGACGGCGCCCATGTCGCAAAGGTTGCTGTGACCCGACGCGCAGCTTGGACAGCGACCGCATGCGGGAAGGAAGCCGAACACAACGTGGTCGCCCACCTGCAGGGTCGACGTGCCTGGCCCAACCTCCAACACGATTCCGGCGCCTTCGTGGCCGCCGATCAACGGTGGCTCGGGCGATACACCAGCCATGTCGCCGGTCACGAGATGCTCGTCGCTATGGCACATGCCGCTGGCGATGATCTTGACCAGCACCTCGTTGGTCTTGGGCGGATCGAGTTCGATCGTTTCGACGCTCCAAGGAGCGTGCCGCTCCCACAAAATTGCTGCTTTGGTCTGCATTCGCAGCAGGCTAGCGCCGCCCCAGTCGGCGAGTCTCAGCCGGAGATCGCGGGCGGGAGTGGGGCGTCGGTGACTATGTGCAGGACCTGTACTGCTCTCGTCATGGCTACGTACAGCAACCTTGCGCCCAGGGCCGAGCCGTCGAAGATTTGGTGCGGGTTGACGACTATCACGCCATCGAACTCCAACCCCTTCACCGCTTCCGGATGGAAGATCGGCACGTCGTTGGCCGCTAGGTCGTGCACGCGGTCGGCAGCGTTGAACCCGACCGCCGCTAGCGCGGTCGCGATCGCGGTATGCAATTCGATAGGCGCCACGACACCGGTGTTGCGATGTCGATGTCGAACGAGCTGAACCTCGTCGGCAACCGCGTCGGCGAGGTCGGCGGAGCTAGCCATGCGAACAGACGGCGCATCGCCTTCGGCACGCACGCTGCGGCTCGCCGCGGTTGCGACTTGCGTGTGCGGCAGCAGGCGATTGGCGACGTCGAGGATCGGTGCAGGTACGCGATAACCGATCGTGAGGTGCGCGATCTCGCTCGCCGATACGCGCAGGTGCCCCAGCGCCTCGGTCCAGTCGCGCTGCCCCGCCGGTGTCGTCGATTGCGCGAGGTCGCCGAGGATGGTGAGCGAACTCGCCGGGCTGCGCCGACCAATACAACGCAGCGCGACCGCGCTGTGGTCTTGCGCCTCATCGACGACGACGTGTCCGTAGGTGAAGGGCGTGCCGTTGAGCAGCGAGTTCGCTTCGTCGACCAGAAACTGATCGGCAACCGTCCACTGCCGCTTCTTTCCGCTTGGACCAGGCAGCAGCTTGTCGACGACTTTGATCGGCAGCTGCGTGGGCCACGCCTTCGTGATGGCTGCGCGCAATGCCGGCGCTTTCTCCCACACGTCGTCGCGATCGAAGCGGCGCAACATGTCGCGCTGAACGATGCCCTTCATCGAGTCGCGTCGCTTGTTAACGGGTGCGTTCGCGTTCAGCGCCTGCGTGATCCACGACCCAAGTTCGTCGGTCGTGATCGTGATCGTGCGCGCCCCAAACGGAACACGTATGTCGTCGGCAGGAATCACGATGTGATCGGTCGCGGCCCGCTCGAGGAGATCGAGCACCTCGATAGAGCCCTTCCAGGCTCGTGTCTCACGATCGTCCTCACCGGTGATCGGCACTTTCGGAACGCACAGCTCGAGCGCCGTTCGCTGCTGCACGCTCCGCTCGCCTAGCGACGGCAGCACATTGCCGATGTAGTCGAGGAACACCTTGTTCGGTCCAACCACCAACACGCCATCGCGCACTAGTCGCCGACGATGCTCGAACAGCAGGTACGCGGCGCGATGCAGACCAACAGCCGTCTTGCCGGTACCCGGCCCACCCTGCACGACCAAACACTGATCGAGCGGTGCGCGAATCACTACGTCTTGCTCGGCCTGAATCGTGGCGACGATTTCGCGCATCGCGCCCGTTCGCGCGGAGCCGATTTCGGCGAGCACAGGGTCGGGAATGCCGCTGCCAGCCGCCTCGTGATCGGGGTCGTCGAGTTGTTCGTCGAGGTACGCCGTCAGATCACCGTCGGCCATCATGAAACGCCTGCGATGGCTCAGCCCGAACGGGTCGGCATGAGTCGCACGGTAGAACGGCGCGGCAATGGGAGCTCGCCAATCGATCACCACCGGGTCGTGCGTCTCGTTCTCAATGTGTCGGCGACCGATGTACCAGCGCTCGTGCCCCGCGTCGTCAATACGACCGAAGAAATCGCCAGCGCCGGGCGTGCGCAGGTCTTCCAATGCCTCGGCGACGGTGACCTCGATGTACTCCTTGGTGATCTCGTCGGCCGAAGCATCCGGGTCGAGCACCGAGAAGCGCTCGATCATTCGGTCGCGACAGGCGCGCGCGAACCCGAGATGTTCGTTTTCAGCAGCCAGTTCAGCGAAAGGCTCGGCGTTCACGGGTTTGCCACGCTATCCGGTAGCGGGGATTGGTCGAGGCGTATGCGGGGCTAGGGTTCGCTACATGGACAACCCGGTCGACGAACTGGCGATTGACGAGCCCGAGAGCGAGATCCTCGAGGAGTTGCTGGTGGAGGAAATCTCCATCGATGGCATGTGCGGTGTCTACTGATCTTGCCGTTGAACGAAATGACCGCCACCCACCCGATCTTGGAGGTGGCGTTGGAACTGCATCCGCAAGTAGCGCTGCGCCCAGAACCGTTTGGTGCACTCGCCTACCACTACGGCAATCGTCGACTGGTGTTCCTAAAGCACGCTGATGTAGTTGCCGTAGCGCGCAGACTCGCCGATTACCCGTCGCTGGCCGACGCGTTACGCGCCGCAGACGTCGAGCCAAGTCGTTGGCCGTCGTTCGCAACTGCGTTCGAATCGCTCCGCGGGTCGGAGGTCGTTCGTGAGCGTTGAGGCACTGACCCGACCATCCCTAGTGACAAGCCTGAAGTCGGGCCTCGACGCGCCGATCTGTCTGACTTGGGAACTGACCTACGCATGCAACCTGCAGTGTGTGCATTGTCTGTCGTCGTCCGGCCAACGAGACGAGCGTGAACTGACGACCGACGAGGCGAAACGTGTGCTCGACGAGTTGCGCGCGATGCAGGTCTTCTACATCAACATCGGTGGTGGCGAGCCGATGGTGCGGCGCGACTTCTTCGAACTCATCGAGTACGCCATCGAACCGAATAGCGGCGGCGACGGAATCGGCGTCAAGTTCTCGACCAACGGCGCGTTCATCGACGCGACCAATGCTCGTCGGCTCGCCGCGATGAACTACCTCGACATTCAAATCAGTCTCGATGGAATCGATGCCGCCACCAACGACGCTGTTCGCGGCGCCGGTAGTTACGCGATGGCGCGCCAGGCGATGGACAACCTCGCCGCCACCAACTTCGGCCCGTTCAAGATCAGCGTCGTCGCGACACGTCACAACGTGCCCCAGCTCGACGACTTCAAGGCACTCGCCGATAGTTACGGCGCGCAGCTGCGGCTAACGCGATTGCGTCCGAGCGGACGTGGTGTCGACACGTGGGACGATCTACATCCAACGCAGGCGCAACAGCGCGAGATTTACAACTGGTTGATGGCTCACGGTGAGGGCGTGCTGACCGGCGACTCTTTCTTCCACCTCAATGCACTCGGCGATCCACTGCCGGGGCTGAACATGTGCGGCGCTGGTCGAGTGGTCTGCCTCATCGATCCGATCGGCGACGTGTACGCATGCCCGTTCGTGATCCACGACGAATTCCTCGCGGGCAACGTCCGCGAGACCGGCGGCTTCGGTCGCATATGGAAGCAGAGTGATTTGTTCACGTCGCTGCGCGAGCCGCAATCAGCGGGGGCGTGTGCGAGCTGCGGTGCGTTCGATGCGTGCCAGGGTGGTTGCATGGCTGCGAAGTTCTTCACCGGCCTACCCCTCGACGGTCCCGACCCAGAGTGCGTCGTCGGGAACGGATCGACAGCAGTACCAATTGCGCTGAAGCCGCGTCCCGGCGCAGATCACAGCAAACCCCCGCGCCGCGTACAGTAGCCAATCGTGATCTGGCTGTTGCTAGCGCCCGCTTATCTGCTGGGCACATTTCCCAACGCAGCCATCGTCGCGAGAAGTCGTGGCATCGACATTCAAAAGGTCGGGTCCGGCAACCCTGGCGCGTCAAACGTTGCGCGCGTCATGGGCACGAAGTGGGGCGTGGTCGTCTTCATCCTTGATGGTTTGAAAGGCGCGATACCTGCCGCGGCCGGGCTCCTTCTAGATAACCGCGCTGCCGCCTACGGAATGCTCGTTGCGGCTGTGCTTGGTCACATGTTTCCAATCACTCGCCGATTCAAAGGTGGCAAGGGCGTCGCGACGATGGGTGGCGGTGCGTTGGTACTGCAACCGATCGTGTCCGTTGGATTGCTTGTGCTGTGGGTGATCGTTCGCAAACTGACGGGCAAGGCATCTATAGCTTCGTTGGCGATAATGGTCGGGCTGCCGGTGTCAGTCGCGGTGAAGGGTGCGCCAGGTTGGGAAATCGCTGCGCTCGTCGGCTGCAACGCACTGGTGTTGGTTCGCCACACCGAGAACATCAAGCGACTGCTCGCTGGCCGCGAACTGTCCGCATCGCGCAGTTCGTGACCGACAAGTAGCCAACTACTAAGTTCAACGACAAATGCAGCTCCTGCAGCCGCTCTCGCTCGGTGCGCCTATCTCGGCACTCGTTCTCGCCAACCGGGTGATGTTCGGACCACACGTCACCAACCTCGGCGACCTCGACCGGCGACTGACTGCGCGGCACACCGCTTACTACGAACGGCGAGCGCGCGGCGGCTGTGGAACCATCGTCGTCGAAGGTGCCAGCGTGCACGAGAGCGATTGGCCCTACGAACGCGCACCCCGGGCCGATCGCTGCGCGGAGGGCTGGGCGGAGATCGTCGGCGCGTGCCGTCCACACGGTGCAGCCGTGATTGCCTCACTCGATCACGCTGGCGGGCAAGGCAGCAGTGCGTACAACCAACGCGAACTGTGGGCGCCATCACGCGTGCCGGAAGTAAACACGCGTGAAGTGCCGAAGTGGATGGAGGCTGAAGACATCGCCGCAGTCATCGCCGGCTTCGGCTTGGCGGCCGCGGCCGCGGCCGGTGCCGGGTGTGATGGCGTCGAGATCAACGCCGGTCAACACAGCCTCATTCGCCAGTTCCTCAGCGGCCTAACGAACCAACGCGCAGATCAGTGGGGCGTCGACCGGTTGCAGTTCGCACGCGACGTGTTGCTCGCAACGCGTGCGGGCCTCGGCGACGGCGGCGTGCTTGGATTGCGCCTCTCGTGCGACGAGTTGGCGCCGTGGGCTGGAATCACGCCCGAGATTGCGGTCGACATCGTGCGGCAAACAGCGCCTCTAGTCGACTACCTGGTGGTGATGCGCGGCGGCATCTACTCGGCCGACAAGACCCGCGCCGATTTCCACGAACCCGCGGGATACAACATCGAGCTCTCCAGGCTCGTGAAGTCCGCCGCGGGAACAACACCGGTGTTCTTGCAGGGCTCGGTGGTCGACTACGGCCAAGCCGACTGGGCAATCGGCGACAACGTCTGTGATGCAGTCGAGATGACGCGCGCGCAGATTGCCGATCCCGACCTCGTAAACAACGCGCGTAACGGGTTGCGGCCGCGCCCCTGCATTCGGTGCAACCAAACGTGTCAGGTGCGCGACGTTCGCAGCCCGGTCGTCACGTGCGTAGGCGAACCGACGAGTGGACGCGAAACCGAAGACCCTGATTGGTACGTCGCAACCGCGCAGCCGCGCGACGTGTTGGTGGTCGGCGCTGGGATCGCAGGTCTCGAAACCGCCAGGGTGGCGGCAGCACGCGGCCACCGAGTGCGGATCATCGAACGTGCCGATCGCGTTGGAGGCGTCGCAGCGCTTGCTGGCCCGGGTGCCGCGCTCGTCGAATGGCTCTGCGACGAAGTACGTAGTGCAGGTACAGACGTGCAGTTACAAGAGGAGTACACAGGCTCACGCGGTGGTGAAGTTGTAGTGCAGTGCACCGGGAGTATGCCCGGAGTCGCGGTGTACGAAGTCGAGGCTGGCGCCGTCGTACTCGACGTTCTCGACGTCCATCGCGGAGTGCCGCTGCCAGACGGACCGATCGCCTTGTTCGACCCCATAGGCGGACCAATCGCGATTGCGCTCGCCGAGCAACTTGGTGCCCGCGCGATCCTCATCACGCAAGATCAGATCGCAGGCAACGAGTTATCGCGCAGTGGCGACCTCGCTCCCGCGAATGTGCGCCTTGCGCAACTCGGCGTTGAAATCGAGCGGCGCACAATTCTGCGAACCGTGCGCGCTGGCGAAATCGAAGTGCAGGATCGTTTCAGCGGTGAGCGCCGCATCCTCGCTTGCTCGGCGTTAGTCGACTGCGGCTTTCGACTGCCTACGCAGGCAATCGAAGGCGTTACTGCTCAGGCCGGCGATTGCGTGGCACCCCGAACCATTCACGAAGCAGTACTGGAAGCACGCCGCGTTGCTCTAGCGCTCTGACGTCAGCTTGGCGCGATTGGTTCAGACGCCTTGGCTATGACGCTCGACGCGCAGCACGCAACGCAGGTCGTCGTCAGGCATTGCAATCACTGTGTCGAAATCACCGGCGCCACCACTAGCAACATTCAGCACTTGTGTCTCGACTAACGCACGCGTCGTCGAAACGCCGTTGAGCAGACTGATGTAGATGCGATAGTCCACCGAACTACCAGTCGGGTTCGTAGCGGTTCCTGTCACGCGCCATCCGTCTGCTACCTGCGCGCACGTATGGTCGGAGATGTCAAGCAAAGCGCCCTCGAACACGCCGGATGCGGGTGTGTGTGCTGCGTCGTAGATGTCGGGAATGGTGCTGACCGAAATCTCAGCAATCCCGTTTATCAAATTGCCAGCAGCCTTGTCGGACTCTCCGCCGGACTCGGAGCATGCGGCGAACACCATCACCGACGCTGCGAGGAGGCTGACGCGCCACGCGTTGTGCATCACAGCGGGGGCAGCACTAGGTAGAACTGACGACGGCGCCTCGAGGCGATGAGGAACAAGAGTCCCGATGACACCAGCAGAACGACCAGCTTCAACGGTTCGGCGATGCCGAGTCCGGTGGCCGGAATGATCGCAATGACGCCTGGCACCAACACGATGTTCGATGTTCCCGAGACGTCCAGTACTCCAGATTCGGCCGCGACATAGGCCGTGTTGCTGATTGAGAGCGCCGTCATGTCAGCCTGCGTAACAGCATGCGTGGCGCTGCAGGTCATCGTCTGATTGGGGGCCAAGGTCGCTGGCGCTGCGGGCGTGCATGTGCCGAGCACCGCATTGGGGTCGGTCATCACAACGTTGGTCAACGTGACGTTGCCAGAGTTGCGCACCGCAATCGTGAATGGAATCGATTGACCAACAGCTGTGAACGTGGTGGCCGTTGTCGACTTCGTAATCGTGACCGCTGGTCCCCTATTCGCTGTGACCGTCGCCGAACCGGTGTCGGTAACCGGAGAGCCAACAGGCGGTGTGCCCGCCGCGGTCGCTGTGTTCGCGATCGAGCCTGCATCGAGATCAGCCTGCGTGGTGGTGTAGTTCGCTGTGCACGTCGTTGATGCCGAAGGTGCCAGCGTCGACACCGGGCAAGAGACTGCCGACAAACCGGGCAGCGGATCGGTGACAACGACTCCGGTCAACGTGACGTTGCCAGTGTTGGTCACCAAGAACGAGTAGGCCACAGCCTGACCAACCGAGGACACCGAGGTCGGCAACGCCGACTTTGCGACGTTGATCGTCGGGCTCGGAGGCAGCGGTGGGGGCAAGCAAGCGGTGTTGTCATCAGGCGTCAAATCGCCCGAGGCAAGGTTGATCTCGTTGTACAGACCAGTGCCCGCGCCTGCGCAAGCCGAAGCGGCCGTATAGGTCGCGAACGTGAACGAGATCGTCACCGTGAAGGTGTGAATGGTGGTGTGGCCGATGGGCGTACTTGCTGTCGCCAGCGTGTACGGCCCTGCTCCCAGCGCCGAGCCGTCGGCGGGTGCACCGGGACCGCTCGTCGTCCAGGTTGCACCACTGATGATCAGGTTCGGATCGAAGCTCGGGGTATCGACCAGCGGTCCGTAGACGGCTGGCGCGATTCCACTGTTGGTAACCGTCACTGTGTACGACGCCTGGTATGTGCCCGCCGCGTCCGGCCCGACAACTGCGGTGCCGGTCTTAGCTGCATGAACACCGGCGAGACCTGTGTTGGTGTAAGTGCAAACAATGTTCGCACCATCATCGGCGGCCACAATCGCGAGACCGTCTGACGGCGTCGTGTCGGTAGCACCGGTGCAGGTGAGGTCGGTTGCGTAGTTCGCCGCGCTGCCAGTGTTGAATGTCTCGGCAAGTGTCAGTGTTTCGCCTGCGTAGACGGTGACCGCAGAACCGGAATCAACCTCAGTCGCAGTGTCTGCAACCGAGACGAGACCCGGGTTGTTGGTGCCACCAGTCGCGCTGAGCGTCACCTGGTTACCGATCTCACCGTCGACCCACGACTTCACAAAACTGACCTGCGCGCTGTTGCGCACCATGACTGCCGCCGTCGCCGAGTCGTTCGAGTCGCCTGTCAGCGGATCGCTAACGGACGCGGTGTTGGCAACAGAAACGCTGTCAACTGCTCCAGCGACGACCGTTTGCGTGAAGGTCAGCGTTTGAACATCGTTCAAACCAAGACCTGTGTCGCACGTGACCGTGCCCGCGACAAGCGTGCAGTTACCCGCAGGGCCAGTGGCGTTGGTCAACGTCGCCGAACCAATACCAGTCGATGGGAATGATTCAGTGACGACCAACGGGTTGGCATCAGTTGCCACCGGGCCATTCATCGAGGCCGGGCCGAGGTTCGTCACCGTTACGGTCCACGTAATCGTGTCGCCGATGGTGACGGGCGTAAGTGGGCTAGCCGATTTCGTCACCGCGAGGTCGTAGCACTCCACGACTAGTGGTGTCGCGACGTTGTTCACGGTTGGAACGCCGACGATGTCGGTCGATCCGCTCAGCGTCGGGCGATCGGTGACTGTGGCTGTGTTCGTGAGCGTCGCGCAGTTGGCAGTGTTCGCCAAGACCTGCTCGTACACGATGGTCAATGTTTCGCCGACGTTGAGGCCACGCGTTCCTGAAGATGCGGGCGGGTTGCCCGGCGTTCCACCTGCTGGCGCGTATGGCCGACTGCAAACTGTCGACGCCGGCATCGAAGAGCCGACCGTGACACCGGTGCATGTGACTGCACCGCTGAGCAAGTTCGCGTTCGATCCGCCGCTCGTCGCGATTGAAACGACGCGGAAGTCGGGGCCGGGCGCAACCGCGTTCGGTCCGGTCGGCAACGTGTCGGCGAGACTGATCGTGTCGCCGCGGTTCATCGCGTCGGGGCCGTCGTTGGTGACGGTCACGGTCCACGTGGCGCGATCGCCAGCGAGGATCGGTGAGGTCGCAACTGTCTTGGTCATCGCGAGGTCGTACTGACACGGCACCCAGTCGATGGTGATCGAGCCGTCGACACCATCTTGGTTCTGCGGGGTCTCGCCAGTGCTCGCTCCCGTGATTGCAGTCGGAACATCGGCCGTCGCAGTTGGAGAAGTTCCGGCGACCCAACTCGAACCGCCACCGCCACCTGCACCGGTCACTGTGTCGCCGACTGTCGAGGAACCGCCGCCACCACCTGTGTAGCCCGCGCCACCACCGCCAGCGGAGTCGTAGTTGAGGTCGGGACCACCCATGCCACCGGTACCTGAGCCGATGCCACCACCATCTGCGCCTGCTTCAGCGGCGCCGCCCGAGTTCTGTCCGCCAAGACCACCCGCAGCGACCTGACCACCTTGGCCGCCGCCAACGACGTTGGTACCTGGGTTGTCGACGCCGTTCGATCCGGTCGTACCGGCAGCTGCGACGCCAGCACCGACTGCGGTACCTGCGGCGCCACCGTTACCAGGTTGTGGCGAAGCCGAGTCGTGCGCTGCGCCACCGCCACCGCCACCACCGGCGATGACCATGTCGAGTCCACCAATCGTGACGACCGTGCGGCCACCACCGCCGGCACCACGGTGCAAGTTGACGATCGTTCCACCGTCACCACCGCCGCCGACACCACCGATGCTGTTCGTCTGGCCACCGCCACCGACGCTGCCCGAGTAAGTCTGACCGGGCAGAACCCGGAAGGTCGCCTCGATGATCGCTGCCGCGCCGCCGCGACCACCGTTGATCGCGGCAAGTCCGCCGGACGCGCCGCCGCCACCTGTCGCCGTAATTCGCGCGTAACAGGTGCCATCAGGAACGGTGCCACCACTCAAAGCACCCGGCGAACTCTGGCTGACGCTCGCGGCGTTCGGAGCAGGGTCCGCCTGCACCGGATCTGCGCCGGGCAGCAACGTGACAAACGGAAGCCCGACTACGACAAGCGCCGTTGCGAGCAGCGACCGACCAAAGCGCGAGCCCTTGCCGCTGCTGAGCGACGAATCGTCTAGTTGGTCGTTAGTGGGGGTGTTCATCGTTTGTCCGCCTTGAATCGAATGCGGTTCGCTCTCGTTCCGCCGAGAGTCGAGCCGGGTTTGGGCATTACGTTCTGTCTTTTTTCGGCCACCCTTTGGGGTTTCTTAACGAAATTCATCAGTTTGTTGAGAAATTCCGAACGGGACATTTGGGCCAACACCGGTGCCCTGGCCCGGAACGAGGCAGCAACTAGGGTCGATTCCCGACATGGGAGCCGCATATCAGAACTCGGCGGTGCGGCCGGCAGCGGTGCTGTGGGATATGGACGGCACCCTGGTGGACACCGAGCCCTACTGGATCGCCACTGAATACGAGCTCGTCTCGGAGTTTGGCGGCAGATGGACCGACGAATACGCCCGCTCGCTGGTTGGGTTCGACCTGCGCGATGCCGCCGCTGTACTTCGCGATCAGGGCGGGGTCGACCTGCCGATCGACGAGATCGTTAATCGTCTGCTCGATGGCGTGATCGCCCGCGTGCGCCAGAAAGTGCCGTGGCGACCGGGTGCTCGCGCGCTGCTTTCCGATCTGCGCAAACAGCGGATCCCATGCGCGTTGGTGACGATGAGTTGGACGCGCTTCGCCGATGCCGTTGTGCGGTCACTGCCGCCGGGATCGTTCGACGCTGTGATCACCGGCGACGAAGTGGCACACGGCAAACCCCATCCCGAGCCCTACTTGGCCGCTGCGGCAGCCCTTGGTGTTCGCACCAAAGACTGCGTTGCCATCGAAGACTCGCCCACCGGCGTCCGCAGTGCAGTCGCAGCGGGTTGCCGCACGTTCGCCGTTCCCAACGTCGTCGATGTTCCCGAGGGCCGCGGCTACACAGTCGTGCGCTCATTACACGAAATCGATCGTGCGGCACTCGGTTTGGCTGGCGGGTCACGACCAACTTTGAAGCGACAGCACCGCGTGCGGCGCACCGTTGCAGCGCTAATCGCGATCGCGGTCATCGGCGCTGGTTTTGCGTTCGCGACACGCGAAGACAATCCACCGCCGCTCGATCACATCCCGATCAGCGGGTGGGCCCCCTATTGGGTGCTTGCCGATGCGACGGCGACAGTGGCCGCGCATGGCGCTGTGCTGCACGAGATTTCGCCGTTCTGGTACGCGGCGACCGGTGCTTCCGCGATCACCATCACGGGCAATATTGAACCGGCAGCGATGCAGGCGCTGATCGACACGGCTCGCGCGACCGGAACGCGCGTCATCCCGTCGATCGTCGACGGCCTTGGCAAGGGACAGATGGCAGCGCTGCTCGCGAACTCCGCTAGCCGTGCGGCTCACGTGCAAACGATCGTCGAGCTCGTGACCCGCGAAGGTTTCGACGGCATCGACCTGGACTACGAGGGCTTCGCCTTCGTTGACGACTACGCATCGTGGGAGACGACCCGTCCGAACTGGGTTGCGTTCGTTACCGAACTGGCGGCCGCGCTGCATAGTCGCGGAAAACTCTTGGTCGTCAGCGTGCCCGCAATCTACGACACGAAACGCACACCGGAGAGTGGCCGTTGGGTCTACGACTACGCCGAGATGGGCAAAGTCGTCGATCGCATCCGGATCATGGGATACGACTATTCGTTTGCTGAGCCGGGGCCGATTGCCCCGCTTGGTTGGCTGCGCGACGCAATCCGGGCCGCGAAGAAGGCCGTCGGCGACGACAGCAAGTTGGTTCTCGGAATACCGCTGTACGGACGCAACTGGGTAGTCAATACCGTCGGCACCTGCCCGGCCGATGCTGAAGGCACCGTCGCAATCCTGCACAACACTGCAGAAGATCTGATAGCCAAGCGCGAAGCGACTCCGGTTATCGATGAAGCGAACCAAGAAGTGACGTTCACCTACGACCTCGAACTCAGCGACGGCTTCACGACTTGCACGCAATCGCGCGAGGTCCACTACGTCGATGAAGCCGGAGCCCGCGCCCGCCTCGACCTCGCCCGCGAGGAACGAATTGGTGGTGTTGCATTCTGGGCGTTGGGCTTCGACAGTCAGGAGACATGGACAGCGGTCGCTGGGGTGGAGAGTCCCAAAATATGATGAAATGTCGCGATGGCTCACGGCGTTGACGAGATGCAGCGCGCGCAGCTAGCTGCCCGCCGAGTCGAGCTGACCGACCGTTATCTGAAACCGCGCGATGTTCGCCCGCCGTCCAGCGCTCGTGGCGTGCACCACACCGCTCACATCAGCAGCGACGTCGAGACGACGATCAAGTTCTTCGACGGCCTGCTGGGCTTCCCGCTGATCGAGATGTTCGAGAATCGAGACTACGAGGGCTCGACCCACTTCTTCTTCGACATCGGCAACGGCAACGCGCTCGCCTACTTCGATCTACCCGGCCTCGACATCGACAAGTATCGCGAGGTGTTCGGTGGCCACCACCACCTGGCCATCTCGATGACCCGGCCGCAGTGGGAAGCAGCGAAGGCGCGGCTCGACGCAGCTGGCGTGGAGTATTCCCACGTCGACGGTTCGTCGTTGTACTTTCGCGGGCCTGATGGCGAACGGCTCGAGCTGATCAGCGATCCGCTTGGCCATATGTACGGCAACGACCTGGGCTAGAGATCACGGACGAGAAGGGATCGCTGAGATGGAATATCACTTCGCGAGTATCTGGGAATCGATCGCCGACGTACTGCCCGATGAAACCGCGGTCGTACACGGCGAACGCCGGTTCACCTGGGCGCAGTTCGACGATCGCGCTGCGCGTGTAGCTGCCGCTTTCACTGCTGCTGGGCTTGGCCCCAACTCGAAGATCGGCCTTTACCTCTACAACGGCAACGAGTACCTCGAGTCGCACTATGGCGCCTTCAAGATGCGTGGCGTTCCGATCAACGTCAACTACCGATACATCGATGAGGAACTCCGCTACCTGCTGGACAACGCCGACGCGGAAGCTTTGGTCTTTCATTCCTCGCTCAGCGATCGCGTCGAGCGAGTTCGGGAGCGGTTGCCGAAGCTGAAGCTGCTGATCGAAGTCGACGACGGCAACACCGGCCGGGTGCCGGTGGCGACAAGTTATGAGGTCGCGCTGGCTAGCCAGCAACCGATGCCGCGCATCACCCGTGACGAGAGCGATATCTACATGCTTTACACCGGGGGCACGACAGGAATGCCCAAGGGTGTGATGTACGACATGGGAGCTCTCACCCGTGCGTTCACTTCGCTCGGCTTCCCGCTGCTCGGCCTCACGCCGCCGGAAGACGCCGCGGAGATCGCGCCGATGATCAAGGGCGTCGCAGACGCTGGCGGTCGGATGATCAGCTTGTCGTGTGCGCCGCTGATGCACGGCACGGGCGTGTGGCTCGGCGCGATGATCCCCCAACTAGGCGGTGCAGAGGTCGTGACGCTGCAGGGTCGATCGCTCGACGCCGACGAGGTTCTGCGCACCCTGCAGGCCGAAGCCGTCACCAACGTGACGATCGTCGGCGATGCCTTCGCGAAACCGATCATCGCCGCGCTCGATCGTGCTGTCGCCGCCGGGACGCCGTACGACCTCAGCAAGCTGAAGATCATTATCTCTTCGGGCGTTATGTGGACCGCAGAAGTGAAGGAGCAACTACTCGAGCGCATCGGCCACGTCATCCTTCTTGATGCCATCGGCTCGTCCGAGGGCTCGATGGGTACCAGCATTTCAATGAAAGGTGTGCCGTCGACGACAGCGAGGTTCACACGCAACCCAACGACGAAGGTCTTCACCGAAGCTGGCCTCGAGGTGCAACCCGGTAGTGACGAAACCGGCATGGTGGCGGTTTCGGGTGGCATGGTGCCGATCGGCTACTTCAAGGACGAAGAAAAGTCGGAGCGTACGTTCCGAACGATCGACGGCGAGCGGTACTCGTTTCCTGGCGACATGGCAATGGTCGACGCCGATGGCTCGCTGATCCTGCTCGGTCGTGGCAGCCAGGTCATTAACTCGGGTGGCGAGAAAATCTTCCCGGAAGAAGTCGAGGAAGCCGTCAAGCGTGTTGATGGTGTCGTTGACTGTTTGGTCATCGGCATCGACGACGATCGGTTCGGCCAGGTGGTAACCGCGGTCGCGTCGACCTCGGCCGGAGCGGCCGTGACAGAAGCTCAGGTGATCGCGATCGTCAAGCAAGACCTCGCCGCGTACAAAGCCCCGAAGCGCGTCGTGTTCGTCGACGAGGTGCCACGAGCACCTAATGGCAAGGCCGACTACAAGGCCGCGCGAGATTTCGCAATCCACGCGCTCGATGGCTAGCTAGCGAGTTTCGCCTTCAGGAATTGCAGGACCTGCTGAACGCTTGGTTCGTGCCGTTGCTCGGTCAGCACGCTGTGGTCCTTCTTGTCGTTGCTCGGTATCTCGACCGCGATAAACGCGTCGCCGATTAGTTCGCGCAGGCTGTCGAAGCGAGTCCCGACCAACTTGTCCTCCGTGAAACGCAAGCCAAGCACCTGGCAACCTTCTGCGGCTCGGCGTGCGACGGCCAGCGCATCGGCCGGCGACAGGTTGAGATCTGCTGCGCGGGCCTTGCCGAAGGCCGAGAGTGGTAGCGACGGCTGGCTGAGTACCGGAGCAACGACCGCTTCGTCCACCATCATCGCCAACGCGAAGCCGCCGCTGAAGCACATGCCAATTGCGCCGACTCCCTTGCCACCAAGTTCGTCGCGCAACTCGCGGGCGAGCGCGCGGAGCCAGCCAATAATCGGCGAGGTGTGGTTCAGCGCCCAGTGCGTGAACTCGCGCGCAACGCAGATGTGGACTGCCGACTTGGCTAAATATCCATTGCTGAACTCGCGACCAGGTGTACCCACCAACGAAGGCATCAGCACTGTGAACCCTGCAGCGACAACCTCGTTCGCGAATGCTGCAACCGAAGGCGTGATGCCAGGGAGTTCGTGCACGATGATCACGCCCGGCCCTGTGCCACGGCGATACACCTCGCGCGTGTATCCAGCCGCCGCAAAGGTCGACTTAGTCCATCCGCTCAGGACATCGGTCACTGCAGCCTCCGCATAGCTTCTAGCGCGCGCTCGGCGAGCCCCTCCGTTGCAACTTTGAACGTGTGAAAGTCGAAATCGCCGGGCTGGCCCATTGCGCCGTGAAGGTAGCGCGCGTACACGCCCTCGCTGATGACGGCCAACCGCCAGCACCCAAACGCCACGTAGTAGTCGATGCGTGACACATCGCGGCCCGTGCGCTTTGCGTAGAGCTGCACCAACTCGGGATACGTCGGGAAACCTCCGGCGGGCGTCGGGTCGTTAGCGCGCATCGTGCCGAGATCGCCGTGAAACCAATAGACGCCGAGATACCCGAGGTCGGCGAGTGGATCGCCAAGCGTGCACAATTCCCAATCAAGCACCGCCGCGATACGCCCGGTCTTGAGATTGGTCAGGCAGTTACCGAAACGGAAGTCGCCGTGCGCAATCGACACGCCCTGCTGGACGGGCATGTCTTCGCGCAACCTGCGAGCGACCTCGTCGATGGCTGAAAGTTCGCGCGTCTTGGATTGTTCCCACTGCGTGCTCCATCGCTTCACCTGGCGCTCGACGTAACCCTCGCGCTTCGCGAGATCGCCGAGGCCGACGGCATCGATGTCGACCGCGTGCAGATCTGCGAGAACCTCGACCAGATGTTCGCCAGCGACCCGCCGCAACGGCATCGGCAACTCGGCACCACGCTCGGGGCTATCCAGAACGCTGCCGTCGACAAACGCCATCACGTAGAACGGCGCCCCGTTCACGCGGTCGTCCGTGCACAATCCCAACGCAGGCGGCACTGGCACCGAACTGCGCCCTACCGCGCTGATGATGCGATGTTCACGCGCCATGTCGTGCGCAGTCGCAAGCACATGACCAAGCGGTGGGCGACGCACGACAAAGCGCCTTCCATCGGCACCGTCGACACGGAAGGTGAGGTTGCTGCGGCCACCCGCAATGAGCTCGAACGTGAACGGCGCTACGGCGCCTGCGATGTTGGCAACCAACCACTCGCTGACTGGTTCGACGTCGATGCCCTGCACGGGCCGCAACCGTACTGCCTAGTCGCTTGTCTTCAGGAGTAGCGGCGTGCTGCTGGTCAGCCGGGACGGCCGACGCCGACGACCTTGTTCCAACTTATTCCGGACAACTGAACCGGTTGGCTGGGAGACGATGCGTGAATCATCTGCCCGCCGCCGACATAGATACCGACGTGACCGATCGGCGAGTAGTAGAAGATCAGGTCGCCAGGTTGTGCCTGGTTCTGCGGAACGTGCGCGGTGACGTTGAATTGTCGTCCGCTCTGATGCGGCAGAGATACGCCGGCCTGGCCCCAAGCCCACTTAGTCAGACCCGAACAATCGAATGCGACGCCCGGCAACTCGGCCGCATAGCGATACGCCACACCGATCTGGCTGTACGCAGCCGAAACCGCAATACCGGCACTGCCCGATACCGATGGAATAGGTCCCGAGTAGCCGCCACCGCCGCCACCGCCCCGAGGTGTTGTTGACCCACCGCCGCCACCACCACCGGTGCGCGTGCGTTGCGCACGGGCCGCTGCCGCCGCCGCCCGAGCGTCTGCGGCAGCCTGCAGTTTCGCGGCACCAAGTTCTTTCTCGGCCTGCGCGTGCTTCGTCACGTACGCGGCCTCGAGATCGATGAGATCGACCTTCTTCTCCTCGAGCGTCGCAACTAGCTGCTTCGCTTCTTCTTGTTTGCGCCCGAGTTCTGCCCGCTCGGCAGCGAGGTCGTCGACGACCGACTGCAAGTCGTCCATGTCGCCTTCGCCGGTATTGATCGCCAACCTGGACAACGCTGTTCGCTGCCCGGCCTGGCTGTAGGTGGCGGCATTCGAGAAGATGGGGCTCAGCGCCAACGAGTCGCCGGACGTGTATTGCTTGATCGCAATCTCTTGCAGCACGATCGCAACGTCGCCCAAGATGGCGGTCATTTCGTCGACGCGTGTCTGCGAGGCCGCTATCTCGACCACGAGTTCGGCTTGGCGATCTAGCGCTCCGGCGTAGTCCTCATCTAGCTGGCCGAGCTGATCGCGCAGCGATTCGAGTTCGTCGAGAACCTGGTTCAGCTTGCGCTGGGCATCGTCGACGCCATCGGCATTCGCCGCTGTCGAACCAACGAGCGTGCTGCCAGCAAGTAAGCCAAGGCTCAGCATCGCCGTGCCAACTCGGCGGCGGAGGCCCATTGTGGGGCTGCCTTGCTGGTGGCGGGTCAACACGGGCGCCAGGCTACCAAATATTACGAACACATTGCGAAAGCCCCGGTTTGGAGCCTTTTACTCCCATTCAATGGTCCCCGGAGGCTTAGAAGTGACGTCGTAGACCACTCGATTGACACCCTTGACCTCGTTGATAATCCGGCTGGAGATCGCCTCCAGCACGTCGTACGGCAGCCTGGCCCAGTCGGCGGTCATCGCGTCGTCGCTGGTCACAGCCCGCACGATGATCGGGTGGGCATAAGTGCGCTCGTCGCCCATCACCCCGACCGACCGCACCTCGGCCGCCAGTACAGCAAAGCTTTGCCACAGCTCACGCTCGAGCCCGGCCGTTGCAATTTCGTCACGAACGATCGCATCCGCGCGCTGCAGAATCGCCACTCGCTCGGGCGTCACCTCGCCCAGAATGCGCACCCCAAGGCCAGGCCCAGGGAACGGTTGCCGCATGACGATCTCGTCGGGCAGCCCCAGTTCCCTGCCCAGCTTGCGTACCTCGTCCTTGAACAAATCGCGCAGCGGCTCCACCAGCTTCAGCGTCATGTCGTCGGGCAGGCCACCAACATTGTGATGGCTCTTGATCACCGAGGCCGTGCCATCGGTGCCGCCGCTCTCCACGACATCTGGATACAGCGTCCCTTGCACCAGGTACTTCGCGTCGCTCAGCCCGCCGGTGTGCTCCTCGAAGATACGAACGAACAGCTCGCCAATGATCTTGCGCTTCTGCTCCGGGTCGACAACGCCAGCCAGCTTCTCGAAGTAGCGATCGCCGGCAGTCACGTGGATGAGCTCGATGCCCATGTTGCGCCTGAACGTCTCGACAACCTGATCGCTCTCGTTTAGGCGCATCAGTCCGGTATCGACGTAGATGCAAACCAGTTGATGACCGACGGCGCGATGCACCAGCGCAGCGGCGACCGCCGAATCGACGCCGCCGCTGAGCGCGCAGATCACTCGCTCGCTACCCACCTGCGCGCGCACAGCAGCCACCTGTTCATCGACGATCGAACCCATTGTCCACGTAGGGGCACAACCGGCTAGGTCGTGAAGAAATCGCTGCAGTACTGCCATGCCATGAGGCGTGTGCGCAACCTCGGGGTGCCATTGCACGCCCCAGATCTTGCGCGCCACACACTCCATGGCTGCCACTGGCGCGTCGGGTGTGGTCGCTGTTGCGACGAAGCCTGCAGGAACGTGCGTGACCGCGTCGAAGTGACTCATCCAGACGTCTTGCTCGGCAGGTGTACCCGCCAACAGCGTGTCAGCTTGGGGTGTCAGTTGCGTGACGTGCGCGCGGCCGTACTCGCCGCGCATTCCCCTGCCGACGGTGCCACCAAGTTGCTGCGCGATCAGTTGCACGCCATAGCAAATGCCCAGAATCGGAATGCCCAATTCGTAGATCGCAGGGTCGAGCGCGGGAGCACCCTCAACGTGCACGCTCTTGGGCCCGCCAGACAGGATGATCGCCGCCGGGTGCAGCTCGACGACTTCGGCTGCAGAGACGCGATGCGGAACAATGTGCGAGTACACATTCAGTTCGCGCACGCGGCGCGCAATGAGCTGTGCGTACTGCGCGCCGAAGTCAACTACTAGCACCGTCTGCGTGCGGTGCACGCCACTCGTCACTTGTTGCGTGACTCGTTGTATTTTTCGCGGGCCTCGCGATGCCCCTTGAGGCCGGAACCGATCATGCCGCCGGTGCGAATCTCTTTGACGATGTCCTCAAAGTCGCTGAACTCCTCGTAGATGTCGTCGGTCGGGCCAAGCTTTCCTAGCTTTTCAAGCTTCTCGTGCAGCTTGCCGATGCGCTTACGAAACTGCTCGAATTCTTTGTCGAGTTCCTTGCGGGTATCTTCTAGATCGTTGCTCATGGCCTCCACCGTAGCCCGCCGCGTATTACCCGCCGTCCTTGCCGCCGTCGTTGCTGCCGGTCTCCTCGGCGCGTGCGCCGGCGATAACCCCTATCAGTCGACCCAGACTGAGGCCACCAACGGCGAAACAACCGAAACCCCCACCACCGAGAACGACTTCCTGCCGCAGCGCGAGAACGTCAGCGACTGCATCGGTGCCGTCGAACGTCCGGACTGCGGTAGCAACGCCAAGGGCGGTTGGCAGATGTACCTCACCTTCGGTGTATTGATCGCCGGCATGAGCTTCATTGGTTGGCGCGTGGTACGCAGCGTTCGTGCACGCGACGCAGCGGAGACGATGTCGTGACGCCCGACGAATTCCGCACTAACGGCTACGCGCTAATCGATTGGATCGCGGAATACATCGAGGGCGTCGAGCGTTTTCCAGTCGGCAGCTTGGTGCAGCCAGGCGACATTCGCGCATCGTTGCCCGCTCATCCGCCGACCGCCGCAGAACCGTTCGGCGACGTGCTCGCTGATCTCGACGACCTTGTGATGCCCGGCATCACTCACTGGCAACACCCCAGCTTCTTCGCCTACTTCCCTGGCAACAGCAGCTACCCCGCGATTCTCGGCGAGTTGGCCACTGCCGGACTCGGTGTGCAAGGCATGAGTTGGGTCACCAGCCCGGCGTGCACAGAGGTCGAGACGTTGATGATGGACTGGATGCACGAGTTGTTGGCGCTTCCCGCTCGCTTCCGCAGCACCAGCGCCACCGGCGGCGGCGTGATTCAGGGTTCTGCGAGCGAAGCAACACTTACATCCATCCTCGCCGCACGCTGGCGAGTCACCGGCGGCACGATCAACGTCACAGGTGATACGACCAAGCTTGTCGCATACGCGACGTCGCAGGCGCATAGCAGCATCGAGAAAGGTCTGCGCCTCGCCGGCATTGGTACCTCGCATTTGCGGATCGTGCCCCACGACGAATTGTTTGCGATGCGGCCCGACGAACTCGATCGACTGGTAACTGCCGATCTCGCCGCCGGGCTCGTTCCGTTTTGGGTATGCGCGACTGCTGGCACCACCAGCTCGTTGGCCTTCGATCCGATCGCGCTGATCGGGCAGATCGCGCAAAGGCACAACCTGTGGCTGCACGTCGACGCGGCGATGAGCGGGATAGCGGCCCTCGCGCCAGAGTTTCGCTGGGTGCACGATGGGCTCGAGTTCGCCGACAGCTATTGCACCAATCCGCACAAGTGGATGGGCGTCAACTTCGACTGCGACCTGTTCTATATCGCCGACCGCGGCGCGCTACTCGGCGCATTGAGCATCCTTCCCGAGTACTTGCGTTCAGCGGCCGCCGAGAGCGGTGCGGTGATCGACTATCGCGACTGGCAGATTCCGCTTGGTCGACGGTTCCGTGCGCTGAAGGTGTGGTTCACGATCCGCTCTGGCGGCGTCGACGATGCGATTGCGATGATCCGCCGACATGTGGCTTTGACGCAAGAACTCGCATCGTGGGTCGCGATCGACGATCGCTTTGAGGTCGTCGCTCCCTATCCGCTGAATCTCTTGTGCCTGCGTCTTGTTGCCGGCGACGAAGCCACAGATGCGATGATCGCAGCGGCCAACGCGACCGGCAAGGCGCTGTTCACTCGGACGGTGCTCGACGGCAAAGTTGCCTGCCGCGTCTCGATCGGTGGGCGAGCGACGGCCACGTCGCACGTAGAAGCCGCATGGCACCTGTTGCAATCACTTGCTGCGGGGGATTGAATCGGGCAAGCCCTCTACGGGCGAACAACAAGGAGCACTTCATGCGATTTCGATTCGCAGTGCTCGTTGCGGTCACGAGTTTCCTGACCGTCGTATCACCGGCACTCGCCGGTCCTAGTGAGACCACCGATTGGGCGTATGTCGCCCGCTTGTCATTCTCGGTGCCATTGTCGGCTTTCAACTCGGCTCGACCAACCGGCGATCCGCGGTTCGACTGGAGCACCGACGGGTGTTCCGCTCCGCTGATCGGCGATACCGGACGCTCGTTCAACTTCAGCGAAGCCTGCGTTCGTCATGACTTCGGGTATCGCAATCTGAAATTGCTCGAGAGTCGCTACGGCAAGGGCCGCACGTATTGGAACCCAACCAATCGAAAGCGTGTCGACCAACAGTTCCTTACCGACATGAAGTTGCACTGCCGTGGCCGAGCGTTACCCCTGCGACTGACGTGCAACTGGTGGGCCGACATCTTCTTCCGGGCGGTGCGGATCGGGGGCGGGCCCTAAGCCCCGCGCGAGTTAGAAACAATCACAACGCGGGTGGTTCGGCGCCTTCGATGCGGTGAGCCACCCGCAACAACTGATGCAACATGCGCGCAGTCGCCCCCCAAACCGTTTCCCCGTCGACGTCGAAGAAGTAAATCGGACGTTCGCGGTCCGACCCCTGTGTCCACGTCACTGGCCACCACTCTTCACGGAACGTGCCGGGGCCAGTCAGATCACGCAAAGGAACCCAGAAAACCCTGTCGACCTCGCTCGTACACGCCTGCAGCGTCATCGGTTCGTCGACGTAGCCAACGATTGGCACGATCCAACTGCGGCTGACATAGGTGCCAATCGGGTACAACTCGCCCGCGACTGTGACCAAGTCTGATGCCAGCCCGACTTCTTCGTGCGCTTCGCGAAGCGCGGCGGTCAGCGAGTCTTCGCCCGGGTCGAGTCGACCGCCAGGAAAGCACACATCGCCGCGATGGCTGTTCACAGTCATCGAACGTCGCGTCAGCAGCACCTCCGCTCCGTTCGCTCCGTCGGCGAGCAAGACGAGCACAGCCGACGGACGGGTATTGATTAGGTCATCGCTGACAATTGGCGCCGGCAATTCGGCAACCCGACTGACGACGGTATTGGTTGAAACGACTTCGGCTGGCGTCGGCCAGGGAGGCCCTTCGCCTAGGCGCCAACCATCGGGTCGGGGAAATTGCAGACTAGACAGCGGGTGTCCAACCGCTCTGCGCCAACTGCGCGAGCACCTGCGCGAGGCCTGCTGTCTTCATCTTGGCGAGCACCTTGCCTGGCGACTGCTCACCGCGTTCGAATTCTTCCCACGCTGCAATCAGCTTGGTTAGGTCGGGTGGTGGTAGATCAAAGGCCATGCCGATCAGAGTACCGACGCGATCGTCGGTACGGTCACGTCGAGCGCTGCGTTCAGCCGGGGCGGCCGACGCCGACGACCTTGTGCCACTTCACCGTGGAAAGGCCGACGAATGATCCGGTGTTGGGGGCGTGAATCAACATGCCATTGCCGACGTAGATGCTGACGTGGCTGATCGGCGAGTAGTAAAAGATGAGATCGCCGGGCTGAATCTGATCGCGCGGAACGGGCGCTGTGATCGCGAATTGCGCCCTGCTCTGATGCGGCAGCGAAACGCCAGCCTGCGCCCACACCCACTTCGTCAGCCCCGAGCAGTCGAACGACACGCCCGGCGTACTGGTGGCGAACTTGTACGGAACGCCGATTTGGCTGTAGGCGGCGGCCACCGCAATGCCTGCGCTTCCGGACACGGCGGGGACGGGACCTGTGTAGCGAGGGCCCGACCCACCGCCACGAGGAATCGCAGAAATGACCCTCGCTTGTGCAGCCCGAACCAATTGATCTCTCGCCTGCGCCGCGGCCTCGCGGGCCGCTTCGGCGGCGCGCAACTTCGCCTGCCCAAGTTCGCGCTCAGCCTTTGCGTAACTTGCGAGGTAGTCGTCTTCCAGCTCGGCCATTTCGAGTTTCTTGGCCTCTAAGGTCGCTATCAGCTGCGTCGCTTCCTCCTGCTTACGGACAAGCGACGCGCGCTCCGCAGCAAGATCGTCGACTATCGAATGCAGATCATCGACGTCGCCTTCCCCGTTGTCTATGGCGAGGGTGGTCAACGCGGTCCGTTGCTCGGCCGCGCTGTAGGCGGAAGCGTTGGAAAACAGCGGGCTCAGCGCCGCCGAGTCGCCGGACGTGAACTGTTTGACCGCGATCTGCTGCAGCACCAGCTGAACACTTCCGAGCACAGCCGACATTTCGTCGACCCGGACTTGCGAAAGGGCAATCTCGCCGACCAGCACCTCATGGCGGTCGAGCGCACCGCTGTAATCCTCGTCGATCTGACCCATTTGGTCACGGAGGTCCTGAAGCTCGTCGAGAACCTGGTTGAGCCTGCTCTGGGCGTCGTCGACTCCGTCAGCCTGGGCTGGCAGTGGGCCAACGAGGAGCGCACAAGCAAGCGCACAGATGGCCAAGATCAAACGGTTCGAGAGTCGCCGGCTCATGAAGTGATCAGCCTACCAATGTTACGATTACATTGCGAGGAGCAGCAGATAGTGCCCTGATCAGGGCTTTCGCGCCGGTCATTCGTGACTTTCGTCGTCAACTTCGGCTATTCCCTTTCCCGATTCGCTTTCGCGGTGCGCACCGCACGCACGCCCTTGGCCGCCAACCGGCCGGCCGAGCGACCCAGTTCAGTGCTGCGATCGGCCTCCGGATCCGCCACGGCCCTCGTCCGGGGCGCCTTCTGCGTGAAGCTGCTGCCGAGCCAAACCACCAAATGAACCACCGCAATCCCGATCATGACGATGCGGGTGGCATTGTCGACCGACACCCAGGGCTGCAACGCGGCCGCGACTTGAACGACAACCAACACCGGGTCGGCGACCCGGTGCACGCGGCGATCGATCAGACGAAACGCGGCGAGCGCGCCACGCGTCGCGGCGGCATAAACCAGCACGATTCCGCCCAGCACCGCGGGCACGATCGGCGTTGGGCTTTGCAATCCGCTAGCCACCAACGCCACGCCGAGGATGTACTCGACCAACTGGTGCGCCCAGAAGGGTCGCTTTCCGTCGGCTGCCACGGGGCGGAGCCTAATGGTCAGGTGTTTCTGAATAATGGAAACGACCCCGGGGTCACCGGGGTCGTTTCGTTTTACTTACTAAGCCTGCAGAGCAGGCTTGTTACATCATTCCGCCCATGCCACCCATGCCACCCATGCCGCCGCCACCCATTCCGCCACCGCCACCAGCGGCGGCCTTCTCGGGCTTGTCGGCGACTAGGCACTCAGTGGTGATGACGAGCGCTGCGATTGACGCTGCGTTCTGCAGCGCTGCACGCGTGACCTTGGCTGGGTCGATGATGCCGGCCTTGACCAGGTCGACCATCTCGCCAGTCGCGGCGTTGAGACCCATCGAGCCCTTGGCGTTCTCGACTGCCTGCGTCGTGACTGCACCTTCAAGTCCGGCGTTGTCGGCAATCAACCGGCACGGAGCCGTCAGCGATTCGTAGACGGTGCGAGCACCGGTGGCCTCGTCACCTTCCAGCGAGTTGACGACTGCCAGCACTGCTGCGCGAGTGCGCACCAGAGCGACGCCGCCACCAGCGACGACACCTTCTTCGATGGCTGCACGAGTAGCTGACACGGCATCTTCGATGCGGTGCTTCTTCTCTTTCAGTTCCACCTCAGTTGCGGCGCCGACCTTGATGACTGCAACGCCGCCGGCCAACTTGGCCAGACGCTCTTGCAGCTTCTCGCGATCCCAGTCGCTGTCGGTGTTCTCGATTTCGGCCTTGATCTGGTTGATGCGGCCAGCAACATCGTCCTTGGAGCCAGCACCATCGACGATGGTGGTGTTGTCCTTGGTGATGATGATGCGCTTGGCCTTGCCAAGCAGGTCGAGGGTGACGTTCTCGAGCTTCAGCCCGACTTCCTCGCTGATGACTTGGCCGCCGGTGAGGACTGCCATGTCTTGCAGCATCGCCTTGCGACGATCGCCGAAGCCCGGAGCCTTGACGGCTACCGAGTTGAACGTGCCGCGGATCTTGTTGACGACGAGCGTGGCGAGTGCCTCGCCCTCGATGTCTTCAGCAACGATCAAGAGCGGACGACCAGACTTCATCACCGTCTCGAGCACGGGCAGCAGCGCTGCGACGGTCGAGATCTTGCCGGAGCTGAAGAGAATCTGTACGTCCTCGAGCACTGCTTCTTGGCGCTCGGTGTCGGTAACGAAGTACGGCGACAGGTAGCCCTTGTCGAACTGCATGCCCTCGGTGAACTCGAGTTCGGTTCCGAAGGTGTTGCTCTCTTCGACAGTGACAACGCCGTCCTTGCCGACCTTGTCGATCGCGTTGGCGATGACTTCGCCGACCGACGCGTCGGCGGCAGAAATCGTCGCGACTGCGGCGATCTGATGCTTGTCGTCGACAACCTTGGCCTGAGCCTTGATGCTTTCGACTGCAGCAGCAACTGCCTTCTCGATGCCCTTCTTGAGGCCCATCGGATTGGCACCGGCAGCGACGTTGCGCATGCCGTGCTGCACCATTGCCTGTGCAAGCACAGTGGCAGTGGTGGTGCCGTCGCCGGCAACGTCGTTGGTCTTGGTGGCGACTTCCTTCACCAATTGCGCGCCCATGTTCTCGAAGGGATCGTCGAGTTCGACTTCCTTCGCGATGGACACACCGTCGTTGGTGATGGTGGGTGCGCCGAACTTCTTGTCGAGCACGACGTTGCGACCCTTCGGCCCGAGCGTGACCTTGACCGTGTCGGCCAACTTGTTCACGCCGATCTCGAGGGCGCGACGCGCCTCATCGTGAAACTTCAGTTGCTTTGCCATGTGGTTCAGCGACTCACTTCGTCACAATGGCGAGAACGTCGCGGCTGGTGAGGATCAACAGATCCTTGCCGCCGTCGGTGATCTCGGTGCCGCCGTACTTGCTGTAAAGCACGATGTCGCCGACCTTGATGTCGAGCGGTGTGTGGGAACCCTTGTCGTCGCTCCAGCGGCCGGGGCCGACGGCGAGGACTTCACCCTGCTGGGGCTTCTCTTTGGCGGTGTCGGGGATCACGAGACCCGACGCAGTGGTCTGCTCGGCCTCGTTCGGCTTGACGACGATGCGGTCATCGAGGGGCTTAAGTTTCATGGGGTGCAGGCCTCCGTTGGCTTTGGAACTGGACCGGGCGGTTAGCACTCGACCGGTGTGAGTGCCAGGTTAGGAGGTCAGGGGGTGGATTAGCAACCGGAACCCGCGAGTGCTAACGACCAGTGATAACGACCGGGCCAAAGGTTTCTCCCACCCGGATTCTGTGGACGTGAGACACTTGGCCCTCATGCGGCCCGAATCCGATCGGCACGAACGGATCGACCTAATTGACGTCGACCCAGAGGTGTTCGTCGACTCTGCGCCGCGCCAGCCGCGGCCTGAAGAGCGGCGCCGGCAGGCGGTCAAAGGGGTTGGGGTGGTGGCTGTGATTGCCGTCGTCGCGCTGTTTTGGTGGCCGCGCACTCCACCGCCCGAATGGCAGGTTTTCCAGCCCGCCGTGGTGCCGGCCGCGGGGATGACCGAGGAACTGATCTTCGATGACCCGCCGGGGATCCTCGTCACCGCCGACCTTGGGCCGCGGCCGTCCGATGTAAAGCCCGAACTGGGATACGTGTTCGCCGAGCCCGGCGGCACGATGCTTACCCGCCGCTGGGCCTCGTTTCGCGCAAAGTCGACCAACCTGCCCGACGCGCTCGTGCCTGCTGACGTCGACGTTGAGAACGTCGCAAACGTGGACGACGTTCCTGTCGATGTACGCCGGGTGCGCGTGCGGCACTACCTCGAGTGGGGACCGCTTGACGGCCACACGTGGTCCGCTACCACCAACTTGTTCGATGAGGACGAGGCGATCGAGTTCGCCAACCACGTCGCGATTATCGAAGGACAGCCCGCGCTCGCCCATCGTTACGACCTGGACGACATGCAACCAGTAGGCAGCACAGCCGCACTCGATTGCGTTGTGATGCTGACGAGTCTGCTTGGCGGCGATCGCTTACTCGGCCCGGTGATGCCAACCCTGCTGACTTGGGCACCACCGGCCGAGCCCGGGCAACTTCAAACACTCGAAGGTGGCGTGTCGCTCGCGTCTATCGCGGCACCAGCCGACGCCCTGCCGCTGGTCGAGTTCGTCCTCGGCGCCGGTCAATCGACCACGGTGCATGGTCAGCCAGCGGTCTTGATCTCATCCAAGAGTCTCGGTCCGGTCGTCGCGTGGCTCGAAGACGGCCGACTGATCATGGTGGAAGGCGACGTCCCCCCCGCCGAACTGATCTTTCTCGCCGAGTCGGTGCGTCCCGCCACATCGGGCGAGTGGCGCGTCGTCGTCCGCACCGACATTCGCAACGATGGTGGCATCACCTTCAATGTTGGCGACGGAGTCATAATCTTTGAGGGCATCGACTCGTCGACCGGTGACGGGCTCGCGCTCACCGTGCAGGTGGTCGAGGATCAGGTACTCGTGTGCCTAGAGGTAAGACCGAAAACACGAAGTGACTCGACGGTGTGCGACGCCAGTTTGGGCGTGGTGGAACTGCCACTGCTGAGAACCATCGACCTCAACGGGCAACGATTCCTGATCGCGATGGCCGCCTCGGAAGCCGAAGTGCACATCAAGCTCGCCGATAAAACCTCGACGTACCCGCTCGAGGATTTCGGACCCACCCTGCCGGGGCTGACAGTCGCAACACTGCTACCGACCGAGTACGGCGTCGTCCAACTCGTCGCCGGCGGCGAAGTCATCGCCGCTATCTAGCAGCGAGCAAGTCGACGTCTAGTTGCCGCGCAAGCTGGATCACGTTCGGCAGCGGCAGGCCGATGATGTTGCTGACGCTGCCCTCGACCGTGTGCACTAACACTGCGCCCGCGCCTTGAATGGCGTACGCGCCGGCTTTGTCGAGCGGCTCGCCGGTTGCGACGTACCACTCGATCCCTGCGTCACTCAGCGTCACAAACGTCACCAGCGAGGTGACTGTTGCCGACACGCAGCGGTCGCCGCGTCGCAACGCGACACCTGTATGTACCGCGTGCGTACGACCGGAGAGTCGGCGCAGCATCACGCGCGCGTCGTCAAGGTCGACGGGCTTCGCGATGATCTCGCCGTCGAGCTCGACGGTTGTGTCGGCTGCGATCACCACTGCGGAAGGCACCACAACCGCATTGACCTTGTCGAGCGCGACTCGTCCGACGTATGCGATCGGGTCTTCGCCGGGACGCGGCGACTCGTCGACATCGGGAGTGACGACCGTGAACGTGAGACCGATTTGTTCCAGCAACTCGCGACGTCGCGGCGAGCCCGACGCCAGGACGATCGCTGGTCTTTCGCTTGGACGACTCATCCGCCGCTGAGTGCCATCACGTCGGCGTCGTCGGGCACAACTAGATCGTCGAGATGGTTGAGGTAGCCCTCCGGCAACGCAACACGGATCGGCCCGTTGGTGTGACCGCGACGGATGCGTTCGCCACCTTCGACGATGCGCAGCGTCGGGTCGAGCGCTGCGATCAGGTCTTCCAACTCGGAATAGGTCGACACTCCACTGAACTGCTTGCGCACCTCGCCGCCAACGGGATAACCGGTGAGATACCACGAAGTGTGCTTGCGAAAATCGCGCATCGCTAGGTCTTCGCCTAGGTGCCCAACCAAAAGTCGCGCATGCTCGGCCATCACTGCACAGGCCTCACCAAGCAATGGGGAGGCTGGCACCGGACGGCCGTTGAGCGCTTCGACAAGATCGCGAAACAGCCACGGTCGGCCAAGGCAGCCGCGACCAATAACCACTCCATCGCAACCTGTCTCGCGCATCATTCGTACCGCGTCGGACGCTTCCCATATGTCGCCGTTGCCGAGCACAGGAATCTCGGGCACCGCCGCCTTCAACTCGCCAATCGCGTTCCAGTCGGCGGTGCCGGCGTAGTGCTGCTCGGCGGTGCGAGCGTGTAGAGCGATCGCGGCCACGCCTTCTTCAGCTGCAATACGTCCGGTGGCGATGTAGGTGAGCAGAGTGTCGAAAAGACCCTTGCGGAACTTGATCGTCACCGGCACCCCGTACGGCTGCGCGGCGGCGACCGCACCGCGAACGATTGCGCGCAACAGGTTTGTCTTCGCTGGCACTGCGGCGCCGCCACCCTTGCGCGTGACCTTTGCAGCTGGGCAGCCGAAGTTGATGTCGATGTGATCGACCTGGCCAGCTCCGCAGACTTTGCGGACAGCTTCGGCGAGCATCACTGGGTCGCTGCCATACATCTGCAGGCTGCGCGGCTTTTCGTCAGCCGCGAACGTCATCATGCGCGTGGTCTTGGGGTTGCCGTGAACGACGGCAGTAGCCATCACCATCTCGTTGACGTAGACCAGCCCCGGAGCAAACCCGCGACACATCGTGCGGAAGGGCGCGTTCGTGACACCAGCCATCGGCGCCAACACCACAGGCGCGGCCAACGTGAACGAGCCAATTTGCATGACCATTTACGGTACCGCTAGTCAGGGAATCAGCGGCAGACGCAGGTTGGGGTACGCACCGGCATTAAGCGGTGTAGGCCCGTCGCTACGCAGTCGATGCCAGCCGGCGGCGGCAATCATGGCCGCGTTATCGGTACACAGTTCTCTGCTCGGCAGAAAGCCATGGATGTCGGCATCGGTGCACACCGTCAGAAAGCGTTCGCGCAGCAGCGAGTTCGCCGCAACTCCCCCACCCAACACCAAGCCACGTGCGCCGACTTGCTCTGCCGCTCGCCGAGCCTTCGTCACCAACACATCAACGACAGCCGCTTGGAACGACGCGGCGACATCGGCAGCCGACACGTCGGGGTGCTTGCGCACGTGGTTGATCACCGATGTCTTCAAGCCGCTGAAGCTGAAGTTAAGTCCCTCGTTCAGCATTGCGCGTGGAAACCTGATTGCTTCTGCGTCGCCGTGCATGGCTTCGCGGTCGACAGCTGGTCCGCCCGGATACCCCAACCCGAGGAACCGGGCGACCTTGTCGAAGGCCTCACCTGCCGCATCGTCGATCGTTTGGCCGAGCAGTTTGTACTGTCCGTGATCACGCATTTCGACCAACATCGTGTGGCCGCCGGAAACCAGTAGCACGACAAGCGGGAACTCGAGCGTTGGGTCTTCGAGAAAGGCTGCGTAAAGGTGCGCCTCCATGTGGTTGACGCCAACGAACGGCACATCCCATGTCAGAGCTAGCGCCTTCGCGGCGGATACTCCGACGAGCAGCGCTCCGATCAACCCCGGCCCAACCGTGCACGCGACAGCGTCGATGCGCTCTTCGCTGATTCCTGCCTCGACAACCGCGCGCGCAATCATCGGGTTGAGTAGGTCGAGGTGCGCACGACTGGCGATTTCAGGTACGACTCCGCCGTATTGCGCATGTAGATCGACCTGCGAACTGACCGCGCTAGAAACGACGTCGTAACCACCCATCACTAAAGCCGCGGCCGTCTCGTCGCAACTCGTCTCGATACCGAGCACCATTGTCGTTTCGTTCACCGTCGTTTCGTTGACGTTCACCGTCATTGCGAACTCTCCGGACTCAGCTCGCGTAAGCGGTCGCGATATTCGGGAAGTGCCAGGTCGTTGCACCACATGACGATGGCGTCGTCGGAGTTCTCGTAGTACTTCTGACGCACACCGGCGGGCACGAAGCCGAACCGCTGATAGAGCGCTTGTGCTGCCGTGTTGCTGGCGCGCACTTCCAAAGTGAGTGCCTGGCACCCGTGGGTGATCGCTTGCCATGCCAACTCGGCAAGCAGCCGAGTCGCGATGCCGGTCCGTTGCCGCTTAGACGCAACGGCAATGTTGGTGACATGCGCATCGTCAAGCACGAACATGACACCTCCGTAGCCAACGACCTCACCGTCCTCGCGCGCAACGAGATAGTGCCGCTCGCCGCGACGCATCAGCTCGATCTCGGATTGGAAGATGCCGATTGGCCATGGGCGCGGATAGGACACCGACTCGATAGGCATGATGGCGGACAGATGGCGACGACGCATCGGCTCGATCGTCAACTCGCCATCGCCATCGCCAGCGCGGCCAAGCAAGCGTGCGAGCACACTCATTGGGTACCAATCCCACTGTCGCCGATGCCCGTCGCCCGGGTGCTCCAGTTGATCTCTGCATCCGGCGCGCGCAGGTACATCGGCTGAATCTCCCACGGGTTCACCCACTCCTCGCGCAATGCCTTCGCGTGCGCCAACTGCACCAAGGGCGCCGACGACGGGTGCGAAAGAAACTGCTCGGCGAAGTCGCAGCGAAACACCGACGAGATCTCGTCGCGATAACGCAACGCGCCATCACCGACACACACAACAGCCTCACCGCGCGCCATCAGGTCGCCCGCCAAGTCGTCTACCGAGCCGACTCGGGCGTCGCTGACTCGTTGCACGCCGCCAGGCACGGGCCGGTACAGCGCGTAGAACAATTCGCCCTTGCGCGCATCGATTACGGCTGCGATCGTTCTGTCGGCGTAACGCAGCGGGAATGCGAGTAGATCGAGAGAACTGATTCCGATCATCGGAATCCGTAGCGCGTGAGCTATCGCTTTGCCGGCGGCTAGCCCGACACGCATGCCTGTGAACAGCCCAGGGCCGATGTCGACGGCGATCGCCCCGAACTCGCAGATTTCGATGTCGGCTTGGCGACAAACGAACTCGATCGCCGGTGTCAGCGTCTCGGCATGTCGGCGACCCCGCGACAGTTCGAAGACAGCGAGCACGCCTTCGTGCCCGCCGATAGCGACACTCACCTGTTGCGTGGCGGTCTCGATTCCGAGAATCAGCATCTTTCATCGCAGACGACGTAGAACATGAGAGCACGTCGAGGTTATCGCCCTGGGCTCCGGCCTACAGTGCACACATGCGCGCTCGGCTGACTCTGAAATCGATAGTGCTGACTTCCGGACTTCTGCTTGCCGCATGTGGTGGCGGCGACTCGAACTCGTCTACCGCCACCGCTTCTTCGGCGGTCGACACGACAGCAGTCGACACGACTGTGCCCGCGACCGACGCGGCCACAACGGCGCCCTCGACGGCACCGCCCACAACGTTGCCGCCGACACTCGACCTCAGCACACTGCCCGGTCTGCTGGCAGTGATTGCAACTTCATGCGCGCCAGAGCCCTACCCGCCACAGAACGAAGTCGAGAATCCCAGCGTCTGCACGCTCAACCCTGACGGCACCGACGTGAAGGTTGTCTCTCAGCCAGGTGAAAGCCCCTCCGGACTCGCATTCACACGCGGCGGCACCCACCTGTGGTACGGCGATCCGTATACCAAGTTCGGCTACCTCGTCGACCTGGCGACTGGTGAACATCGAGAGCGGCGACGCAACGAGACATTGCGGTCGGGCGTTTCACCCGACGGTCAGCTGATGTTGTTCGTTGAGCCGTACACGTACGGATTCGCAATCGCTAAGAGCGACGGGTCCGAGTTCCCCGACGGCAGCACTTCGCAGACCGTTGTGGACGACCCGTACGTCAGCTATTGGGGTGGGCCAACTTGGGCGCCCGACGGCGTGCGCTTTGCGTATCTGTCCATCCTCGATGCCAATGGCGGCGGCGACCTCGAGTGTGCCGAAATCTGGATTGGCGCTATCGATGGCACGCCCCCGGTGAAGATCACTGACTTCGCGAGCAAAGCCGACGGCGCCGAAGGCTGTCCGAATTCAGTGCGCTGGTCACCTACCGACGATCGCATTCTGGTGCACATGCTCGGAAAACCGATGTTCGTAGCCGAGAATCTCTACGTCATCGATCCCGACGGCAGCAACCTCACCGCGCTCACCAACGGTGTGCCCAACCTCGACCCGAACGCATCTACGTGGGCGATGGCGGGCAGCTCCTACGCTGGGGACTGGTCGCCCGACGGCAAGTACATCGTGTTTATCGTCGGTGATGGCACCGATTATCAGCTCGCCGTGATGAACTCCGACGGCAGCCAGGTCACACCGATCACCGCGGCGCCACTGGGCATCACCACCAGCCTGGGCACCATCCGCTGGTCGTTGGGCTGATCAGAGTTCGGGTTCGGCGTCGAACTTCGCCAACGCTGCTCGTAAGCGTTCCCAACGAGCCGCCCAATGCTTGCCACTGCCGACGATCGTGAGTGAGCGCGCGTCTTCGTCGTCTCCGGGGGCGGCTTCCAGTCGCACGAGTAGATGCTCGCCTAGCAAGTGCAACACAACGTCGCCCCATTCCAGCAACACGATTCCGTCGAACTCGAGCAACTCACCCAACGCGAGATCGTCCAACTCGTTGCGGGTGGTCAGCCGATAGATGTCGGCGTGGTGCAGCGTGGTGCGACCAAGGTCGTAGCTGTGTACCAGCGTGAAGGTGGGAGACGTCATCGGCTCGACAACACCGAGTGCCGTGCCAAAGCCCTGCGCGAACGCCGTCTTGCCTGCTCCCATTTCGCCTGCCAACACGATCAGGTCGCCGGGTCGCGCGACCGCAGCGATGCAGGCCGCGATGGCATGAGTGTCGTCGACCGACGAGGCGCGGAGGTGCAGCATTACCGTCGCGATGTTAGATGGCAGCGGTCATGTAGCACGTCGTTCGAGGCGCGGCGATAATCCGCACACAACCTCGTAGTTGATCGTGCCTAGGCGACGCGCCCAATCGTCCACCGTGATCTCGTCGTCGCCTTGGCGACCGATCAACACTGCGTGATCGCCGACAGCCACTGGGGCGCCGCCGTTGCTAGAGGGGCCGCAGTCGATCATCAACTGGTCCATCGTTACGACACCGACGACCGGACGGCGAATGCCTCCGAGCAGAACTTCACCGCCGACGGCGCCGAACCGCCGCGGCACACCGTCTGCGTAACCCAGAGCCAGAGTTGCAACAGTGGTATCGCGATCAAAGAAATGTCGCAGCCCGTACGAGATCCCTTCGCCAGCGCGCACCCGCTTCACAAACGAAACTCGCGCGTGTAAAGACAACGCGGGCTGCAACGCCGAACAAGTGTGTGCGATCTCTGGACTCGGTGCCAGGCCATAGATCGCGATTCCCGTTCGCACGACGTCGCGACGGGCGGCCGGATGGAGAATCGCCGCTGCCGAATTGGCGGCATGAACGATTGGTGGGTGGTGCCCTGCCTTCGCCAAAGCGGCCAACGTCGAATCCAACCGCTCGAGCTGAACGCGTGTGAAGTCGTTGTCGACCTCTTCGGACACGGCGAGATGGGTGAAGACACCGGCCAGCGTCACTGCTGGTGACGCGGCTATCAGATCGGCGAGGGTGACCGCATCGTCGATTGCTACGCCCACACGTCGCATCCCGGTGTCGATCTTCATGTGCACGGGGTGCAAGCGACCGCCAGCTGCGGCAATGGCTGCCACGCCCTCGGCGCTGTACACCGTCGATGTCAGCCGGTTCGCAATCGCACTCGGCGCGGTCTCACCCGGCTGCTCGCTGAGAACCAAGATGGGCACCTCGATGCCTGCCTCGCGCAGCTCAACTGCCTCTTGCACCAACGCAACACACAATCCCTGCGCGCCGCCGGCGAGCGCCGCATGCGCCGAGTCAGCCGCGCCGTGGCCGTACCCGTTCGCCTTCACCACTGCCCACAGTTGCGCTGGCGCCACCATTGCCGCCAACTCGCGCACGTTGTGTTCGATCGCGCGAGTCGACACCTCTATCCACGCCCAACGCTTCACAACAAGTCCGCCCACACTTCGGGGAGGTGATCGGTGAGATCGCTAGCAATCATTCCGTACGCCGCAGCGCGATGGGCAGCCTGCCCATGCAGCCACGCTCCGGCAGCAGCGGCATGAAATGCGGAGACACCGGCCGCGAGTAGCGCGCCGATGATGCCTGCCAAAACATCGCCTGTACCAGCGGATGCCAGCCGTGCATCGCCCGTTGTCACGACCAACACAGCGCCAGACGACTCGGCAACGACCGTCGCCGCGCCCTTCAGCAGAACTACGCAGGCGGTATCGGCGGCCAATCGACGAGCCGCGTCGAGGCGATCCGCACCGGGCTTCGCTCCGGTCAGTAAGGCGAACTCGCCGTCGTGTGGTGTCAACACGGTCGGTGTTGTGCGGCGGCGTAGCAACGCAGCGGCGTCTTGCACGTTCCATGCCATCGCAAACAGAGCATCGCCGTCGATGACGATTGGAACTGGCGCGTCGATTACGACCGAGCGAGTCTGCGTCGCTACAGCTTCCGCACGCCCCAAGCCTGGTCCGATGACGAGCGCTTGAAAGCGGTCGAGAGTGGAAAGAACATCCGCACTCCAGCCCTTAGCAGGCAATGAGCGTTGTACGACTTCGGTGGGTACGCCGTTCAGAATCTCACCGGGCGACGAAAGGTGCACCATGCCAGCACATGCGCGCAGCGCCCCGAGCGAGACAAGCACTGCAGCGCCGGGCATCGATGCGCTTCCCGCGATGACACGTACTGCGGCGCGCCACTTGTGCGATGCCGCATCGCGGCGTGGCAACCACTCGGCCACGTCGGAGTCCTGAACAAGAAACGCCGTCGCTTGCGCTGCCGCCGCTGCACCCAATCCGATGTCCGCAATCTGCACACTGCCAGCGAAGCCAGCACCGGGAGGCAAGACAAGCCCAGGCTTGTAGGCGCCAAACGTGACAGTCGCAGTCGCGGAAAGGACGTCGCCTTCGATCTGTCCCGTCAGCGCGTCGACGCCACTCGGAATGTCGACGGCTAGCACTGGCGTGTCTTCGACAGCCGGAGGCTTCCAAGCACCGCGAAACCCGGTCCCATACGCGGCGTCGATGACAAGGTTGGCGGGCGGCAGCGTTAACGGACAATCGGCGGCATCGAATACGCGCACCTTGACACCACTCGCCTGCAGTCGCTCGCCAGCGACTCGGCCGTCGGCGCCGTTGTTGCCCTTGCCGGCGATGACGTTGACGGTGCGTCCGTATGTGCCACCCATCAAACGCACGGCGCTTCGGGCAACGGCAGCGCCCGCTCGCCCGATCAGCACTTCGCCAGACTCGACCGCGGATGCGTCGATGCTGCGCATTTCCTCGGGCGTCACGATCGGCAACACACGTTGAGCCTACGCCCGCAGCGGCGAGTCGTTCAGTGGGCGACGACGTACGCAATCGCAACAATGTCGGTGTGCGTCAGGCTGAGATGCCACGAACTCACACCGCGTTCCTTTGCCAGTTCCAACGCTCTGCCAACAACAACTAAAGAAGGCTCACCCGACTCGGCGCGCGACACCCAGACGTCGTGAAACCCAAACGCACCAAGTCCGAGCCCCATCGCCTTCATCACTGCCTCGCGCGCAGCAAACCGTGCAGCCAACGACGGCACAGGGTCGATCTTTAGCGCCACGTACGCCAACTCTTCAGCCGTGAATAGCCGATCGCGCATCGAAGGAGTGCGCAGCAACGAAGTCCGAAAGCGCTCGATGTCGACCGCGTCGACGCCGATCCCCTTAATCATGAACGGCAAATCATGAACGGCAAATCATGAACGCCAGTGATCGGCGGTTTCAGAGATCGGCAGGATCAACAGGTCTGCCACCGAGAGATCGGCGAGCAGATCGTCACGGAAACCACCCTCGGTCTCTGTGACCCAGTCGACCAAACGGTCGTAGCGATGGTCGTATCCCTGCAGCACACCGCGCATCACCGGTGCCGGCAACCGATCGTGAAAGCGCACGTGCAACAGCGTTAAGCCCGTGCAGCTGCCACCCTTCACTTCTGGCACCAAGATCACGGTGCGACCATCGCTGCGACCGCGGGCCACAAGTACTTCCTTCTCACTCGCGACGCGCCGCTTGGTACCGCGCAACTGCGGATTACGCTCGACGCGACTGGGTACATCGCGCGACATGCCACCACGGTCGACGATCGCGATCGTTGCGTCTTGGGCCGGATCACCTTCGATGGCATAACGGGTGTAACCGACGACTGCTTCGACCGCTGGGTCGAGGTCGGCAAGCACTTTCAACGTGCGGTAGCTCAGGCGGTCGCGACCGGCACCGGTGCCCAGCACCTCTTGCACGAGAGCGCGATCGAGCACGCCCTCGTCGTTGCGACTGATACCGACGGTCACAGTCTTGGCCTGATGCTTGATGGCATCGATGGGTCGCGTGAGTTCATCGATCGCTCGCGTCAACGCGGCGGTGAGGTCGTCGACCATCGCATCTGGCGTTGCGATCTTGCCTGTGGCCCGCTGGTACGCCTCGAGCGGCGAGTCGCTGGTCATGTCGCCGAGAATTGCGACCAGGCGAACCGCAGTCGAAGCTTCCAGTTGTCCGTCGTACTGCGCAGCGCGCAGGCCGTCGAGAAAGCGTTCCGCGTAAACGCCGATGCCCTGTTGTACAGCCAGCAGCACGGCGTCGCCGTCGCTATCCGCGGCCAGCGCGTGCTCGATCAACTCGCGCGCCTCGCGCAATGGTCGCGCCGAAGCGTCGATGGCGAGCGCCGCTTCGTAACCAAAGAGATGTCCGACCATCGCTGACAACACGAACGCAAGCGCTGGCTCGACTGCTGGCACGGTCAACACGCCTGCGGCTGCGGCGAAGCGTTCGTCGGCTTCGGTGGCGATGACAATCGGCGTTGCCTTGTGCGCTTTGTAGATCGCGACTTCTTTGGCCACATCGTCGGCCGTGCCACCCACGAGGCCGGCAGCACACACGAGAATCAACGGTTCACACGAGAGATCGATGTGCTTCTTATCTTCGGTGACATCGCAAGAGATGCTCTTGTAACAGAGTTCGCTGAGCTTGATGCGAACTTCCTCGGCAGCGACGATGTTCGGGCCGTTTCCAAGAATCGTCCAATATCGCTTCGAAGGTGCGAAGCGGCGCGCGGCGTCGCCGATGATTGACCGCGTAGCCAACACCTGCACCATCGCGTCGGGAAGAGTGCGCAGCGACTGCAAGATCTCGTGTCGGCGCTTTGCATCGCCGCGATTGCCAGCTTCGGCAATGGCGCATGCCAGCAACACGCCAGCGGCTACCTGTGCGTAGAAAGCCTTAGTGCTTGCCACACTCATTTCGACATCTCGGCCGTCGCTCGTGTACATCACACCTTCGGCCTTGTCCGTCAGATCGCTGTTGCGGCGATTGACGATTGCCAAAACCGCTGCCCCGCGACCGCGAGCGAGATCGACGGTGCGATTCGTGTCGGTGGTTGTTCCGCTTTGGCTGACCGCGACGACAAGCGTGTCGCTCATATCGAGCCGCAGGTGGAAACCAGAAAGCTCGGTAGCGGTAATCGCGTCAACATCGAAAGTGTCTTCGGTGAGCGCGTCGAGCACGACGGCCATACTGCGGCCGGCGATGGCAGCGGTTCCCTGCCCGATGACGCGCACCTTGGTGATCTGGCCACTGGCCAAGCGCTGCGCAATCGCCGGCGGCAACGCGCGACTGCCAACTTCGGCGCGCAGTCCATCGGCGGTGTCTACGATCTTGCCCCGCAACGTCTTGCGGAAGCTGTTTGGTGCCTCGCCAAGTTCTTTCAGCAGAAAGTGCGGAGCGTCGCCACGATCGATGTCGCGTGTCGTAACTTCGGCGGTCACGATCTCGCTTTCGTCGATCGGCAACTCGCTGCCGTCGTAAGCAATGCGTCGAACGCCAGCCAACGAACCTGCCTGCGCACCATCGATCAGGAAGACCTGACCGCGGCTGCCCGACGGTGATGCAGTCTCACCGTCGACTCGCAGGTACTTCATCGTCTCTTCCACGACGCCATATGGCTCGCTCGCCACGATGTACATGTCGTCACCGAGACCGACGTACAACGCCTGCCCGCTACCGCGCAACGCAATGAACACCTGATCGGGTGCCGCGGCGGTTGCGGCTGCGATCGCGACGCTGCCGTCGAACTCGGCAACCGTTCGGCGAAATGCCTCGCCCAGCCCGTGATTTTCCGCATACTGCGCCATCACCGCTGGAATCACTTTGGCGTCAGTTGTAATCGGTCCGGCGATATGCAGTGAGTGGTTCACCTTGATGTCGGCATGGTTGTCGACGTCGCCGTTCAGCACCGCTACCGCGTACGGCAGGGCCGCCTGTTGCGCACCGGTCAGCTCGGTCTGCTCGCTATTCACCGGGTGGCAATTGGGCTCGCTGATAATGCCGACGCTCGCCCAGCGCGTGTGCCCGAGCACAGACACCTTCGCCGTCGAATGCGAGAGCGCCTGACGCAACAACGTGTCGGCCTGAGCAGCAGCGCGCAGCGCGCGCACGTTGTCGCCGAGCTCACCGATCTCGGCCGCTGCTTTGTACACAAATCCAAGGCAGTCCCCAGCCACGCGTACCGAGCCGTTCTGAAACAGCGGATCGGCGGAACGCTGCGCGATCACGGCCGCAACGCTGGGGTCCGCGAGGTCGAGCCCGTGATTCCACACCAGCACGTTCAGGCCGGCGCTGTCGCGCCCACGAACTTCCATGCGGTCGATGGCCGAGAAGGCCTGTTGAATGGCGAGGTAACCGGCGATCGCGGCTTCACTCGCATCGCGTCCCGCGAGCTCACCAACGGCGCGGGCAGTGTTCAACCGATCCTTGCGCAGCGCCCACACCGCGTCGCGAGCCAGCAATAGTTCGGCATTGATCTGCTCGATGTCCTCAGGCGAGAGGCCGTGACCTTCTTCCAGCTCGCGTTCGCGATCGGCGATGCGACCGTCGAGTTGGTCGAAGCGAGCAGCCATCCCAGCTGCAAGTTCGTGGCGACCGACCAGGGCCAGCATGCCCGGAACTCCGTGCAACAAACGGTCGAGTTCGCTCAAGATCCCAGCGGCGGCGGTCAGCGTCGGCGCCGCGACTGCACGATCAAGAGCTTCGACGATTTCAGCGGCTGTGGGAGTTGCTCGACTGGTCGGCCGAGAGACGATCGCGACGATGCCACACATATGACAAATAGGTTACCGAGGGTTTCTGACCCCGGCCGTTCAGGTGCCAGTCAGCCGAACCGGCGCAGCACCGTTGCAGCCAGCTCGTCGGCCGCCAGTTGTGCAGCAGCCTGGGTGTTCGCCTCAACCATCACCCGAATCAGCGGTTCGGTGCCGCTGGCCCGCACGAGTACTCGGCCATCGCCGCCCAGCCCAGAGTTGGCCGTCGCGATCTCGTCGGCGAGTTCGGCCGCGACTTGCGGATGCCGATCGCGGACCCGCACATTGACCAACACCTGCGGGTAGGTGGTCATCACGTTGTCGGCGAGTTCGGCGAGCGTGCGACCCTTCTCGTGCACGAACTGAGCCAGACGCAGTCCGGCCAACACTCCATCACCTGTCGTGGCTATGTCGCGGTAGATGATGTGCCCGCTCTGCTCGCCGCCAATGCTGAAGCCTCCGGTTGCGAGTTCCTCGAGCACGTAACGATCGCCAACCGCTGTTGTCACAACTTGAACTCCCGCCGCAGCCATCGCCTTATGAAAGCCCAGGTTGCTCATGACGGTGACAACCACTGTGTTGTCGTGCAGCGCGCCCTCGTCGCGAAGTTGCAGCGCGGCGAGCGCGACCATGCGATCGCCGTCGACGGGTTGCCCGCGATGATCGACCGCGATCACGCGATCGCCGTCACCATCGAACGCGAGCCCGAGGTCGGCTTTGTGTGCGACGACGGCCTCGGCCAGCGACGCAGTATTGGTCGCGCCACAGCTGTCGTTGATATTGCGACCGTTGGGAGCAGCATGAATGACTACGACGTCCGCACCAAGCGCGCGAAACACTGCCGGTGCAGCTTCGAAGGTTGCGCCGTTCGCGCAGTCGAGGACAACTCGCAAACCCGTCAGCGAACCGTCGATGCCCGCGAGGTGCGCTACATATCCTTCCCGCCAATCGTGCGGAGTCGCGACGGCGGTCGAAGCGACCGGAGCGACTTCGCCGTGCAACGCCGCTTCGATCGAGCCTTCAACTTCGTCGGTGAGCTTCAAGCCACCTTGCGCGAAGACCTTCACACCGTTGTCGTACCAAGGATTGTGCGAAGCCGTGATCATCACCGCCGGCACTGCCATCTGCGCCGACATCCACGCCAGCGCCGGCGTTGGTACGACGCCAAGCAACAGTGGACTGACACCGGCCGAGATCAGTCCGTCGACAACCGCCGCTTCAAGTTCCGGACCCGACTCGCGAGGGTCGCGACCGACAAGCCACATGTCGCCGCCGAGAACAGCAGCGGCAGCGCGCGCCAACGACGCAACGTAGTCAGTGGTGAGAACTGTCAACGCTTCGGCGCGCACCCCATCGGTGCCGAACCGCAACGTCATCGCTGTACGGGCTTAGCGCCCAACACCTAACGCTTGGTGTATTGTTTGGCCTTGCGGGCCTTGACTAGGCCGTACTTCTTGCTCTCCTTGCGACGTGGGTCGCGGGTGAGCAGGCCGGCCTTCTTCAGCGATGCGCGAGTTTCGGGGTCGAGTTCGACGAGCGCACGGGCGATCGCCATACGCAACGCGCCTGACTGGCCACTGATGCCGCCGCCGTGCATTGTTGCATCGATGTCGTAAGCCTCTTCAACGTTGGCTACACGGAGCGCTTCGGTAACAACCATGCGCTGCATGGCGGTCGTGAAGTACGCGTCGAACGCTTTGCCGTTGATCGTGTGCGTGCCGTTGCCTGGGCGCAAGCGAGCGCGAGCGACGGCTTCCTTGCGACGACCGGTGGTCTGGGTGAGCGGCTTGGTTGCCATGTGTGTTCGGTACCTTCCGGCGATCAGCGGGCCGTGGCCGCTGCGAGTTTGAGAGTGACAGGGTTCTGGGCGCTGTGCGGATGCTCTGGGCCCGCGTAGACCTTCAGCTTCTTGATTTGCTGACGACCAAGCGGGCCATGCGGCAGCATGCCGCGCACACTGCGCCGAATGGCTTCGGCCGCATCGCGCTCGAGCAGGCTGGCGTACATCTCGGTCTTCAAGCCACCCGGGTAACCGCTATAGCGATGGACGCCCTTGGTGGCGGCCTTGCCCTTGGTCAGAACGATCTTGCTGGCATTGATAATGACCACGTGGTCGCCACTATCCATGTGCGGCGCAAAGGTCGGCTTGTGCTTGCCACGCAGCAGGCGGGCAACTTCCGTGCAGAGTCGGCCGAGCACAAGGTTGTCGGCGTCGATCACGTGCCACGTACGCGTGATTTCGCTGGCTTTGGGGCTGTAAGTAGTCATTTCAACGTGCCCTTCATGAGCAATCCGGTCGTTCCTTGGTGAGCAGCACCAGGGAACCGTGAAATGATACGGCCAACGGGCCGAAAACGTACAATTCGCCCGCCATGCGGGGTCGGAAGGGCTGAGTGGCGGTCGGTGTCGTCGCGGGGATTAGCGAGGAGATCCTGCTCGAGCACTACGGATCGATCATCCCAACCCATGAGCACGCAAACAGGATGACATTGACCGCCGCAATGGCGCTCAATCCACATGGAATAGCCTCACGAAATGCTTGCGAGGCTGGTGACCAATTTCAAGGCGAGGCTCAGAGCGCCGATCACGTGGATTAGCACTTTCGCCCCCCTGATCGCGTTTGTTGCCGTCGTCGCCGTAGTCAGCAATCTCGGCGATGTCGTGAGTCGAAACGGCGGCGGCCACCCCAGCAACACGGTGCAGCTTGTATGGGCAATCCAGTTCGCCCTTGTGCCCGCAAGTCTCCTCGCGCTCGTGGCCGGCGCTGTCACCTTGAATTCGCTTGTTCTGCATCGGCCTTTCGCGGGACAGATCGTCATTCTTCAGTCGATCGCGTGCGTCGCTCTGATTGTGCTTTCCCCGCGAGTCAGCTCCCACGTGAGGCTCAATGACGCCACAGAGGTGGCTTTCGCGGAGCCAAGCAGTGTTATGGAGAGAATTGCCGTCGGGGTGATTCTGCTTTACGTGATCGCGAAAATGGCAGCGCTCGTCCATAGGAATGATCGCCTCACGACCAACTACGACGGCATCACGATCCAAGCACCGACGGAGATCGTCGATGGTGAGCTTCTCACCCAGCGGCAACAATCGAGTCTTGAGTATCTCGTGGAGTCCCTCGAAGCGGATCGACCTGCCTCGCACCACGCTTCGATCGCCCTGACCGGCGGATGGGGGAGCGGCAAGTCGCGTGTGGCCTACGCCCTGCAAGAGCTCTGCGATCCTCGGACGTCGCCGAGGCGACGAAGCAACCTCGTTGGATTGGCCGGAACCGCAAGACCCAACTTAGTAGTGGCAATAGTTGATGTTTGGGGCGTTGCCAGAGCGCAGGACGTGAGCTTCGAGATCGTCGAAACTGCTCTGCGCCAGCCGCGAGCTCGAGCGAGGGGATTGTGGCTCTTGCACCCGTTGCCGTTGAACCGCCGGCTCATCCTCAGCCGTATCAGGCTGCGGTACAAGTCCGTGAAGGCAGACCTCAAGTTCGACCCGATTCCTCCGTCGATCTCGCGACTCAAGCACGTTGAGCGACTAGCTCGTTCGCTGAGTCGCCGACAGGTTCGCCTCGTGGTAGTGCTAGATGAACTGGACAGGGCGGGAACCGCCGTAGCGCAGGCCGCGATCAGCTCAGCTCGTAGAGGTCTCGACGTGCGTGGGGTCACCACAGTGTTGGTATGCGACACGGAGATAATGGCCCAGAAGCTTGCCAATCCGCTGACCCCAGCGCTGCTAGACATCGACTCGGCACGGACTGCTTTCTACATCCAAGCTAATGATGTCCTCTTTGCTCAGAACTACCTTGCGATGCAAGGTCAAGAGGCAGACCAAGCGATCCGAGCAGTGCGAGCGACGTACCTTCAACTCGGATCTCGGATTCGAGCGGGGCAGGAGAGATCGTTCCTTCTTCGTTATCTCGGTGGCCGACTGCTGGAGGTCAACTCGTTCGGAGGACAGGCCGCTGACATAACTGATGCAGCCCGCGTGTTCCCACAGATTTGGAGGGCTATCACAAAGCTCCTCGGCCACGACCTTGATCCGCCCAGTCTCACGAGTCACGTGGAGAAGGTTCTCGCAAACTTCAACCACCCCACTTTCGTTCGTTATCGATCCTTTGAGCGCAACGTGAGCAGCAAGTTGATCAAGCACATTTATAGCGACGATGGAGTTCCCCGACCGTCGAGTGATGCCATGCACAAGGCCGTGGCTACTCTGCTGACGGTGGCAGCGATCAGCAATCCTTGAGCAAACAGGAGACTCACGTGACTTCGACTCCCACTGATCCTCAGAACGAACTCCCTCGGTCCAAGAACTTCCCGACGATCGACTCGCCCACTGCGAAGGAACTCAGACCCGAATCGCGGTCGACTATTGGGGACCTTCTCATTGACCCCGGCTGGGATTCCTCTCAGCGCGACGCCGATCGATTCGCCGACCTTTTGAATGTGGCTGACAGTGATCGAATGTGGTTCAGGCAGACCATTTCGGCCGTCCTAAGAGAACTCACGCCAGTGTCACCAGCGGATGCTCTTGGTCGGGCTGAGGTCGTCGCTGAGACGTTGACGACCCCCGACGCAACCTCCGTCGAAAGCCATCCAGGGATTACCGCGTCGGCCGCCGAACCGTTCGAGTTACCGGAACACCTGGGCCTCGCTTTGCTCAGAATTCGGAGGATAGTTCGGGAGGACAATGCCCACCGATTGCCCGACCTGCTGGTAGCGATTGCTGAACTCGTCGACCTTACCTCGACCCAAACCGATCGCGTGTCCCGGGACGCCCAAGTCGACCTCCTTGTCCCAATATTCGAAACATATCCGGTGCTTCTACAACAATTTCCCGCGTGTCGGCAGCTAGCGATTCAAGCCACGTCATATGTTCTCGCCGACGACCCACTCCGCTCAAACGATCTCCTGACCGTAGGCCTGATTGCGCAGGCGATGCTGAGGGCAGATCAGAACCCCGAGTTTCTCGCGATGGCACATGTGATTCTCGCCACTGTGGCCAAAATGTCCGTAGAGGAGATCGCGGCGATCGAGAGCGACGGAGCGCGTGCCGTAATGCGGGGGATGGCTGGTAACTCCGTGTCGCGGATCGCGACCATTGCTCAGAACCGAGGCAGTCGACTCGAGGACGACCCCGAGAACTTCGCGATCTTTCGCCCGATTCGCGCCATATCCGCTGCTCTGGGCGAGCCGCCGGACATGAGCCGAGTTCCGCCGAACGCAGTGCAACTGCTCGAGAAGGCAGGTTGGCCGGTGAACGTCGCAGAGGCCACCGTTGACCTCGCTGTGGTCGTCAACGATCTCGGCAGCTCAGTTGGTGCTCTGATGCAGGATTCCCCGGAATCCGCCTGGTTCTCAGCGCTATCCGCTCTTTGTGCGGCTTTCGTCGGCGAGGAGGCACAGGTGCCAGCGCGTTTGTTTAACGTTGGTTCTGCTTTGGGTCGCAGCCCCAAGTCCGTAGGAGGGAAGGATTCGCCGGCCAAGGCAGCAAGCCTTCGGGGGCTGATGAATGCAATGGCGCTGTGGTGGGCGATTGAGTTCAGCGACGGAACCCCTGACGATGCCCTAGACGCTCGCGATGGTCTCGATTGCGCGGTCAATCTCGCTGGCGCTCTGGTTCAGGTCATCGGACAGGACACAACGTCAGACCTTGCGGCGGCAGTAGGACCGCTACTTGCGTCCTTACGACCGCTCACGTCTCGCGCGAACGACGAAGCATTACGTCTGCAGGCGTCGATGGACACTCTGCAGCGACGTGGCCTACTGCGCGAAGCCCAGGACAATCAGACGAGACTCGACTTGGAGTCCATTGCGATCGAGAGCCGCGAGATCGTCCGAGCGCTTCTTCATCATCTGGGCGATGACGGAATCGGCCTTGGTGACACCGAAGTCAACGAATCCCCGCGTGATCGCGAAGAATGGCTAGCGGACACCATCGCGCGAGGCTTTGATTTGGTATTCGGGCCGCTGACCGATGAGAAGGCCGAACCGGACGGCGTGTATCCGTACGCGGCTCGAACGGCATCGCTACGGGCACGGCCATTGGCCGAGATAGTGAAGCAATACACGAGCGACGCTTCAGTCAAACAGCTTCCTGCTGTTCGCGCCGGGGTCATGAAGGAGAGAGAGTTCAGCGCAATTGTTCCCAACTCTCGCAATGCTCCGGCCAACCTTGCACCGGTGATTCGCGATTTTGCCCAACAACTCAGCATGAGACTTCGCCGATAGACGCGTCGGCCACCCCGTCGCCCGTCAAGGCGGTCAGTTGTAACCGACTTCCCACAGAACCAGGCCGTGCGGCGGTGCTACCTGGCCGGCGGCCGTTCGATCGCGCTGCACAAGGATCGTTCGCATGTCTCCGGCGTGCAGTTCGCCCAAACCGACCCGTACGAGAGTGCCCACAAGCGACCGCACCATCTGATGGCAGAACGCATTCGCCCGAATCTCGAAGCGCAGCAGACCAGGAACGTCGCCGACGACCGGCCTCCAGTCCGCACTGAACACACGTCTCGCGAGCGACGGCGGAGCCTCACCCTCCGCCAGCTTCGGGCAGCGACAAAAGGACGTGAAATCCTGTTCGCCGATCAAGGGATCGCACGCGAGCTGCATCGCCCAGGTTTGCAGCGGTGCGACAACATGCCACGCGGTTCGCGCCACGAACGGGTTGCTCTCCGGAGCATTCAGAACGTGGTATCGGTAATGGCGATAGGTCGCGCTGAAGCGCGCGCTGAACTCGGGGTCGTCGGTCCACACCCAATCGCGAACTGAAATCTCCGGACCGCACATGCTGTTCACACTGCGCGTTAGCCCGTCGAGATTGCAGTTCGCCGGCAGATCACAACTGATCACTTGCCCCCACGCATGCACGCCAGTGTCGGTTCGGCCAGCGCCAACAAGCTTTACCGGCACGCGGGCAACCTTCTCGATTGCAGTGCGCAACTCGCCTATCACTGTGCGTACATCGCGGTTCGCCGCAAAGCCGTGGAAGTCAGTGCCGTCGTAGGCGACCGTCACTCTGGCCCGACGCATCGCAGGCGTGTTCACACCTGCGAGTTTACGACTGCGCTCTTACAGCCGTTAACTACTAGACGAGCTCGACGCGAGCCATCTGGGCGTTGTCGCCCTGGCGCGGGCCGAGCTTCAAGATGCGCAGGTAACCGCCGTTGCGCTCGAGATACCGGGGAGCGACTTCGGTGACCAGCTTGTGCGTCATTTCCTTGTCGCCCAGGTAGCCCTGGATCTGGCGAATGCGATGGATACGCATTGGGCCTTCGTCCTGCGCCTTCTTGGCTTTGGTGATCAGCTTCTCGGCAATCGGACGCAACGCCTTGGCCTTGGCCTCGGTGGTGACGATGGCTTCCGCAGCAATCAGCGACGCGGCCATGTTGGCCATCATCAACCGCTGGTGGTGCGCGCTACCGCCGAACTTTGCGCTTTTGCGGGGTGTAGCGGGCATGGTGGATTCGTCTCCTGTTGCGTTCGTCGTTCGCTTTAGTAGTTAGATCAGCCGCGCAGCGTCAGGCCGCGCTCGTCGAGCTTCTGCTTCACTTCGTCGAGGCTCTTTTGCCCAAAGTTGGTGATGTTCAGCAGGTCGTCTTCGGTCTTGGTCAGCAACTCGCCGACCGTGTTGACCTGCGCACGCTTCAAGCAGTTGCGCGGCCGCTCAGACAGATCGAGGTCTTCGATCGGCAAGTCGAGGTCGGGCGACGTGCTGGCAGTGCTGGCGACCTCACCGAGTTCCAAACCTTGCGGCTCGTCGCTGAGGTTCGCAACCAGATCGACCAGCGCACGCAGCGTGGCGCCGGCCGAGGCCAGCGATTCGCGCGGCGTGATGCTGCCGTCGGTCTCGATGTCGATGACGAGGCGCTCGTAGTTCGTGCTCTGCTCGACGCGAGTCGGCTCGATCTCGAACATGACACGGCGCACCGGCGAGAAGATGGCGTCGATCGGAACAACGCCGATCGTGCGGCTCTGCGTGTCGCGATCGCTGGACAAGTAACCGCGGCCCTTGCCGACCGTCAGGTCGACAGCGAGGCGCGCCTTGCTGTTCAGCGTGGCGATGTGCAAGCCCTTGTTCAAGATCTCGATGTCGGCTGGACACTTGATGTCGCCAGCGGTGATCGTTGCCGGGCCACGAGCATCGAGGCGCAGAGTGATCTCTTCGTCGGTGGCCGACGTGAGCACGATGTCTTTCAGGTTGAGGATGATGTCGGTGACATCTTCGCTAACACCCTGAATGGTGTCGAACTCGTGCAGCGCATCGTCAAAACGAACAGCAGTGATGGCCGCGCCGGGGATGCTGCTTAACAGCGTGCGGCGCAGCGAGTTTCCGATCGTGTGGCCGAAGCCGGGCTCGAGCGGACCAACGGCAAAGCGCTGACGCGTGGGGTGGTCGTCGCCGATGGCTTCGACTGTGGGGCGTTGGATAACGAGCATGACGTTGCCTCTGCGGGGGAAGGTGGTTTGAACTACTTGGAGTACAACTCGACGATGAGCGATTCACGAACTGGTACGTCGATGTGATCACGCTGAGGCAGATCGCGAACGGTGATTTGCTTGCCGCCCTCGGCCTTCTCCAGCCAGCCGACCGTCTGACGGTCGAGAACATCGATGTTGTGCTGCACCACGATCATGTCGCGAGCCTTGGGCGAAAGTGTGAGCACATCGCCCTTCTTGACGCGGTAGCTCCGAATGTCGAGGCGCTTGCCGTTGACCTGCACGAGGCCGTGGCTAACGAACTGACCAGCCTGCGGGCGAGTGCTTGCCCAGCCGGCGCGGTATACGACGTTGTCGAGGCGCTGCTCGAGTAGGCGCAGCAAGTTCTCGCCGGTCGGGCCAGCAAGACGCACTGCCTCTTCGTATGTGTTGCGGAACTGGCGCTCGAGAACGCAATAGATGTACTTCGCCTTCTGCTTCTCTTGCAGCTGCGCGAGATACTCGCTCGGGTTACCGCGACGACGGGTGCGACCGTGCGCGCCAGGCGGGAACGGACGACGCTCGAGAGCCTTGCGGCCCTTCTCGTTTTCGAAGACGTTGATGCCGAGGCGGCGCGAGACACGAACTTTGGGACCGGTATAGCGAGCCATGATTAGGTCCTACGACGCTTGGGCTGACGACAGCCGTTGTGGGGAACTGGCGTGACGTCTTTGATCGACGTCACTTCGATGCCGGTGCCCTGGATGCTGCGCACCGCGGTGTCGCGACCCGAGCCCGGACCCTTGACCTGCACTTCGACACGACGCAGACCGTGCTCCATCGCGGCGCGTGCAGCTTTCTCGGCTGCCATCTGCGCGGCGAACGGGGTGCTCTTACGCGATCCCTTGAAGCCGACCGCACCAGACGATGCCCACGAGATGATGTTGCCCTCGGTGTCGGAGATGGAAACGATGGTGTTGTTGAAGGAGCTCTTGATATGAACGATCCCGTTGGTGACGTTCTTGCGCTCACGCTTGCGGGGGCGACGGCCACCCGGCTTTGGCTTCGCCATTACTTCCTCACTGCTTTCTTCTTGTTCGCGACGGTCTTCTTCGGGCCCTTACGAGTACGAGCGTTGGTGTGCGTGCGCTGACCACGCACGGGCAAGCCCTTGCGATGGCGAATGCCCTGGTAGCACTGAATCTCGATCTTGCGCTTGATGTCTTGTGCAACGTCGCGACGCAGGTCGCCTTCCACGGCGCCGTTCGCTTCGACCCACGCGCGAATCTTGTTGACTTCTTCTTCGGTGAGATCGCGCACTCGCTGGTTGGCGTCGAGGCCGGTCGCTGCACAGATTTTCTGCGCGGTCGGCTTGCCGATACCAAAGATGTAAGTGAGTGCAATCTCCAACCGCTTCTCGCGGGGGATATCAACGCCGGAAATACGAGCCATCGTGCGGACTTACCTTTCAGCCTTGGCGCTGCTTGTGACGGGGGTTTTCACAGATCACGCGCACACGCCCGTGGCGGCGAATCACTGTGCACTTCTCACAGATCTTTTTGACGCTTGTGCGAACCTTCATGGCATGCCTCTGTCGTTCAGAACTAAACGGATTATTTGTAGCGATACGTGATACGACCGCGGGTGAGGTCGTAAGGGGTGAGCTCAACTTGCACTTTGTCGCCGGGAAGAATTCGGATGTAGTGCATCCGCATCTTTCCGGAGATGTGCGCCAGGACTTTGTGACCATTCTCGAGTTCCACTCGGAACATTGCATTAGGGAGTGACTCGTTGATCGTGCCTTCCAGCACAATGGCATCGTCTTTAGGCTTGGGCAGAACAGACCCCTGTCGTTGAAGTAATGGTTGAACCTGGCGAGTTGAGACGTGCCGAGGCACAAGGCTCGCTAGGGCCGAGGAGCAATGCTACCGGCCAGGAAAGCCAACGCCAAGCCCAACTTTGCGGCCTCTCTCGAACGGCACCCGAGCGGCAAACCGCCGAAAATGGCTGCGATCCGGGGCATAAGCCAGGCGAGACTTGAGCGATGACGAAGCCCACCTCACGCTGGCGCGCCCTTGCGGCGCTGCTGCGCCCAGACGCCATGCGCTGGGCGTGGGTTGGCGCGCTCGTCGCCCTAGCCGCCGGAATGGCGCTGGCTGGGCCTTTGGTTGTGCGCCAAATCGTCGATGACGCCCGCAGCGGGGCCACCTCCAGCCAGCTGGTCCGCCTGGCCGGCCTGTTTCTGGCGATCGCGGTCGGCGCCCAACTGCTGACCGTTGCGTTCACCTGGTCGGCCACCGTCACCGCATGGCACACGACCAACGAGATTCGGGTGCGGCTCGCTGGCCACGTGCTCGGGCTCGATCACGAGTTCCATCGCAAGCACACTCCGGGCGAATTGATCCAGCGCGTTGACGGCGACGTCACGTCGGTGAGCGACTTTCTCGGTCAAGTCGTGCCGCGAGCGCTGGGTGCCCTGGCGATGGTCGTCGGCATGATCCTCGTCTTGGCTGTCGTCGACTGGCGCTTGGCCGTCGGCGCGGTGATGTATGTGGCCCTGGCGGCATTTCTCATCGTGCGCCTGCGACACCGCGCAGTCGGCGAAGCAAGCGACGAGATGGGCGCCTACGCGAAGCTGTACGGCGGCATTGAGGAACGACTGACGGCTGCGGAAGACCTGCGTGCGAATGGTGCCGGTGCGCACGCGATGTGGCGCTTCGTCGGCGAAAGCGCCGGCGCGCTGAACAGCGCTGTGCGTCGCGAGTCGGCGTTCTTGCGGCTGTGGTGGGCGGTCCAAGGTTCGGTCGGAGTCGGCGCGTCGGTTTCGCTCGTGTCGGGCGCAATCCTGGTCAACAGCGGAGCAATCAGCGTGGGCACCGCGTTCTTGATGTTCCAGTACGTGTTGCTGCTCGAGCGACCACTCGAAGACGTCGTGCATCAACTCGAAACAGTGCAGAAAGCAAACGGTGCGATGGTGCGCGTGATCGACTTGCTGGCGATTGAACCCGCGATCACTGACAACGGCACTGTCTCCCCCGCCGCTGGTCCGCTGTCAGTCCAGTTCGATGCGGTGTCGTTCCAGTACGAGGATGATGCAGACGACGAGCAGGTGTTGCGCAACATCAGCTTGACCATCGCTCCCGGGCGCTCGGTCGGCGTTGTCGGTCGCACGGGAAGCGGCAAGACAACGCTGTCGCGACTTGTGCTGCGTCTGATCGAAGCCACCGACGGTCAACTCCGGCTCGGTGGAGTTCCCATCGCCGACATTCCGCTGAGCGAACTGCGTCGCCGCGTTGCGATGATTCCGCAAGAGGTCGAGCTCTTCTCCGGCACCGTGCGCGACAACGTCACACTCTTCGACCCAGCACCCAGCGACGAACAAGTGGAAACCGCATTGCGTCTCGCCGGCCTGGTCACGCTCGTTGACGGCGGCATTCACCGCGAGCTGGGCGCCGGCGGCGCGGGCCTGTCGGCAGGTGAAGCGCAGTTACTCGCGCTTGCCCGGGTGTGGGTACGCAACCCTGACCTAGTGGTGCTCGACGAAGCCACATCGCGCGCTGATCCGGAGACCGAGATTCAGCTAGAGGCTGCCGTCGCGGAGTTGATTCGCGGCCGTACGACGCTGATCATCGCCCATCGGCTCAGCACCTTGCGCCACGTCGATGAGATCGTCGTGATCGATCATGGCCAAATCGTCGAACACGGCGACCGCGACGTACTCGTTGCCGACGACGAAAGCCGATTCCACCACCTCTTAGATCTGGCCCTCGAGCCATGAAGGCGAACCGTGAACCTGGCGTGTGGCGCCTCGGGTGGCGCGTTGCCAACCATCGATCGCACTTGTTCTGGATGAGCTGGCTGCTGTTCGTCATGTTCTTTACGTTTCCGGTGCTGGGGGGTTGGCTCCTCGGGGAGGGCTTCGACGCGCTCGAACGTGGCAACCAATCGCAGGTGTATTGGTATGCGGCCGCGGCGCTAGTCACCGATGCACTTCGGATGGCATGCATCCATGGCGGCGCACTCTCCTTCACCCGTGTGTGGGTGCACATGCAGACGTTCTTGCGCGCCAACATGATGACGGCGCAGCTCGCCAGCGGCGGACCCGAAGCTGGGCAGCCAGTTGGTTCTGCAGGTGAAGCGATCACTCACTTCCGCGACGATGTCCAGGACGCGACGCAGTTCGTCGACGGACTGATCGACATCAGCGCCGGATTGGTCTTCACCGTGTTCGCGGCTTTCGTGTTGGGCAGTATCGACCTGGGGGCAGCGTCGATCCTGCTCGTCCCGCTCACCGGCGTCGCGCTTGCTACTCGTTCGCTCGACACGCGCATCAAGCGCTACCGCACTGCCGATCGCGCCGCCGCGTCGAAGGTCAGCGGCTTCCTGGGTGACGTCATGGCCGCAGCAACAACGATCAAAGTCAACGACGCGAGCCGCACCACGCTCACTCATCTTCGGGAACTCGTGGATGCGCGCCGCCACACCGCGGTTCGCGATCGAGTGCTGGACGAAGGCGTACAGGCATTCGCGCAGGGTGCAGCAGACGTCGGGCTGGGCTTTGTGTTGTTGATCACGGCCGGCGGACTCGCATCTGGCGCGTTCGACGTCGGCAAGCTGGCGGTGTTCGTTGCCTACCTCGGATGGCTCAGCTTCTTGCCGCGCATGGTTGGCCGCGTGCTGGCGCGGCGCAAGCAAGCAGGCGTTGCGTTCGACCGCATGCGCGGGCTTGTAGCCGGCAAAGACGTGCGCAACACGGTGCGTGACCGCGAATTGCCAATCGGTCGCCGCGAGATCCGACCGCGGATACCCGCCGTTCGCCCCGAGCGCAACCCCCTCGAAACCCTCGAAGTTCGCGGCCTAAGCGCGATGTACTTGACCGGCGGGGGTGTTCAGGACGCTTCATTCACGCTTCGACGTGGAAGCTTCACGGTTCTCACCGGGCCGATCGGCTCGGGCAAGAGCACGCTGTTGCGCGCGATACTCGGCCTGACAATCAACGCAGAGCTGCGCGGCGACGTGTTGTGGAACGGTGCGGTCATCGATGACCGCGCCGCGTTCCTAGTGCCACCGAACGCGGCTTATCTGTCGCAGGTACCGCAGTTGATCAGCGACTCGGTCGGCGAGAACGTGGCTTTGGGTACCGCCTCAGCTGACAGCATCGAGACTGCTCTGACGCTGGCGGCGGTACGCGGCGATATCGACGAGATGCCCAACGGCCTTGAGACGCTGATCGGCCCTCGCGGGCTACGCCTGTCCGGCGGGCAGCGTCAACGAGTCGCCACCGCACGCGCCCTCGTGCATGCGCCCGAACTGGTGGTGCTCGACGATCTGTCGAGCGCGCTCGACGTCGAGACCGAGTTGCAGCTGTGGCACAACCTCGCCGATGCGGGGATGACCGTGCTGGCGGTGTCGCATCGTGCCGTCGCGTTCGATCGCGCCGATCAGGTTTTGCGGCTCGAAGCTGGCCGGATGGTCGACGCTTACGCGGCGACGTAGGCCGCGACCAACGAGACCGCAGCGACAAGCACCCAGCTCAACAGACCGAGCGCGAGCGGGCGACGACCGACGGCGCGTAGCTTGGCAAGCGAGACGCCAGCGCCGAGGCCTACCAGGCCCATACCCATCAGCAAGGTCTCGACGTGCTTAATGCGCTCGAGCCAAACATCGGGAATGACGTCGGTTGTCCGAATGGCGACGGCCACGAGGAAAAGCGCAATGAAGAGCGGCAGCACCGGCGGCAACGAGGTCTCAACTTCACCCTCAACGTCAGCGCGTGAATCACTCGCATGACGGCGGCGATACGAGAGCGCAATTGCGGCGAGCAGTGGAGCGAGCAGTGCAACTCGCGTGAGCTTGACCACGACTGCCGCTTCCAGCGCAACTGCGTTGCGGGTACTCGCGGTGGCGACCACCTGCCCAACATCGTGGACCGAGGCTCCAACCCATGCACCGAAGTGGGCATCGGTCATGTGCATCAGGGAAGCAGCGAGCGGCAGCACCGCGATTGCAAGCGACCCACACAACGTGACGAGTGCGATCGAGTAGGCGACGTCTTCTTCGGTCGCGTCGGAGAACGGCTCGGCCGCAGCAATCGCCGACGCACCACAGATCGAGTAACCCGTCGCCACCAGCAACGACAGCCCCGGCGACAGTCCCAACTTCTTGCCGATCCATTGGGTTCCGAAGAAGGTGGCAATGACGACCACGCAGACTGCGGCGAGCGCGCGCGGACCGAGGTGGGCAACATCGCGGAGGGAGAGCCGAAAGCCGACCAGCACGATGCCAGCCCGCAGAATGTGGCGAGCGCTCCACTTCAAGCCGGGCTGCATCGATGGTCGAACGACGCCGACGTTGGCGGCGATCGCTCCGAACAACACAGCAACCACTAACGCCGAAAGCCAGCCGACCGACTCGTGTAGTGCGATACCGACAAGCGAGCCGACCAGCGCGAAGAGAAGCCCGATGCCAATGCGGCGAGCGTACGAGATGGCGCAGGTAGCCCGTGATTCCACTTGCACCGGCCGGGCTATCATCCCGGCAACGTGAAATGGGTCCAGTGAGGCCCGTACGTAGAGGGACGAAGTGGCCGGCACCGAAGAGCGCGATTCAGGCGGCGAGTCGTCGCTGCGCACAGTGTTGAGCGCCGACGACGTGCGCCGTGCCCTCACACGCATCGCCCACGAGATCATCGAGCGCAACCAGGGCGTCGAGGGCTTAGCGGTCGTCGGATTGCAGCGCGGCGGAGTTTGGGTTGCACAAGCTCTTGCCAGCTTGTTGTCCGCAATTGATCCTCCGCACGAGGTACCGCTCGGATCACTTGATGTCAGCTTCCACCGCGACGACGTCGGTTTGCGGCCGATCGTTCCCGCCAGTGTCACCGACATCGTCGGTTCACTCGATGGGCGCACGATCGTGTTGGTCGACGATGTGTTGTTCACGGGGCGAACAGTGCGCGCGGCGCTCGAGGCGTTGAACGATTACGGCCGGCCGAGTGCTGTGCAACTGGCGGTGCTGGTCGATCGCGGTCATCGCGAGCTTCCGATCCGACCCGACTTCGTTGGTAAGAATCTTCCGACAAGCCGCGACGAGTTGGTCGTGGCGACTGCCGACGGAGTGTCAATCCGATGAAGCACCTGCTGTCGATCGAAGATCTTGGTGCAGACGACATTCACCGACTACTCGAGCTCACCGATCACATGGTCGAGATCAGCAGCCGACCCATCCCGAAGGTGCCGGCGCTACGCGGCAAGAACGTAGTCAGTCTGTTCTTCGAAGACTCCACTCGCACGCGTACAAGTTTCGACACGGCTGCCAAGCGGCTCAGTGCCGACACGATGAACTTCACGGTTTCGTCGAGCAGCGTCAGCAAGGGTGAAAGCCTGCGCGACACGATCGAAACCATCGCTGCGATGGGTGTCGATGCGTTCGTCGTACGCCATCGCAGCAGCGGCGCACCCGAAATGATCACGCGCTGGACGAACGCCAGCATCATCAACGCCGGCGACGGTTGGCACCAACACCCAACGCAAGCGTTGCTCGATTGCTACACGATTCGCACTGGGCTCAATCGCCGCGACGGCTTCGACGGGCTGCACATTGCGATCGTGGGCGACATTCGCCACAGTCGCGTCGCGCGCAGCGACGTGCAGGCGTTCGCCGGGCTCGGCGCGCGCGTGACTCTGGTCGCTCCCCCAACGCTGCTGCCGCCCTCGATCGAGAGCTGGCCGGTTGAAGTCAGCCACGATCTCGACTCGCTACTCCCCGATCTCGACGTCCTGTACCTGCTGCGCGTGCAACGCGAACGCATGGAGGAGGCGCTATTGCCATCGCTGCACGAGTACTCGCTTCTCTACGGCCTCACAGATGCGCGAGCAGCTCGACTGCCACCACATGCCTTGGTAATGCACCCGGGGCCGATGAACCGGGGTGTCGAGATGGTGGCCGACCCAGGCGAGCTACCCGGCTCGGTGATTCTCAACCAGGTCACTAACGGCGTCGCAGTGCGCATGGCCGTGCTGTTTTGGCTACTCGGCTCCGGCACCGACCTATCGGAGGCATCGTGACTCGGTTGGTGATTCGGGGCGGCACGTTGCTGGACCAGTCGGGCGAGCGCATTGGCGACGTCGCGATCGAAGACGGTCGTATCGCAGCGGTTGGCGACAAGCTCACCGGCGACCGAGTGCTCGACGCGCACGGCTGCAAGGTTTCGCCAGGCTTCGTCGACCTGCACGTGCACTTGCGCGAGCCAGGCAAAGAGGAAGCCGAGACAATCGAGACCGGCAGTCGAGCGGCAGCCCTCGGCGGATTCACCGCGGTGATCGCGATGCCGAACACCGAACCGGCACACGACACCGTGTCAGTCGTCGACTTCGTGCGCGCGCAGGGGCAGAAGGCCGGGCTGTGCGAAGTGCTGCCGTCGGGTTGCATCACGGTCGGCCGCGCGGGCACACAGTTGGCGCCATTCGCCGAACTTGCCGCCGCGGGCGTCCACCTATTCACCGACGACGGCAATGGTGTGCAAGATCCGCAACTGATGCGACGGGCGCTCGAATACGCCGGCCCACTCGGCATCGTGCTCGCGCAACATTGTGAGGTCACCGCGCTCACGAAGGGTGCCGTGATGCACGAGGGCGCTTGCTGCAGTCGGTTGGGTCTTCCCGGCTGGCCCGCGATCGCCGAAGAGTTGATGGTGATGCGCGACATCGAACTAGTTCGCCTGACGGGTGTAGCGATGCACTTCTTGCACCTCAGCACTGCGCGCAGCGTGCAGATGGTGCGCGCCGCGAAGGCAGACGGATTGCCGATCACCGCCGAGGCCGCGCCGCACCACTTCACGCTCACCGACGAACAACTCAACGGCTACGACCCGGTCTTCAAGGTCAACCCACCATTGCGCACGCGCGCCGACATCGATGCAATCAAGGCCGGTCTCGCCGACGGCACGATCGACGCGATCGCCACCGATCACGCACCGCACGCCCCGCACACCAAAGAGGTGCCGCTCGATGAAGCGCCGCCCGGCATGCTCGGTCTCGAGACCGCGCTGGCGCTATCGATCAGCGAACTCGACATGCCATTGGCCGACATCGTTGCCGCGCTGAGTTGGAAGCCAGCAGCAATCGCGGGCGTGGCGGATCGTCACGGTCGGCCGATCGCAGTCGGCGAACCAGCGAACCTGACCGTCTTCGATCCAAGCGAGCAGTGGACAGTGGTCCCAGCCCAATTGGCGAGCAAGAGCAGAAACACCCCCTACGCCGGCAGATCCGTCCGTGGGAAGGTGCGACACACCATCCTCAACGGAGTGGCAGTAGTAGTAAACAGTTCCCCCACAAGGTGATCTGAGTCGAGTGTTTGCTGCAGGTTTGGCTGGTGTCGAGTGTTTCCTGCCCGTGTGCAGGCACGAAACACTCGGCGGTCCTAGATCCTGCAGGAAACACTCGACTGAAACCGTCGGACTACTAGCGGGTGCGGTTTTGGCGGGCTTCTTCTACTGCTGCTGTGATTCGCCTTGACACTTCGTCGGCGCTCGCCACTCCGTCGATGATTCGCAGCCGGCCGTCCGATTGGTAGAACTCGATCAACGGCTCGGTCAGCTCGTCGTAGAGATCGAGGCGGTGAATGATGGCCTCAGGAGTGTCGTCGTCGCGGCGCACAACATCGCCACCGCATACTTCACAAATCCATGGCAAGCGCTCGATACCGCTCGACACGTAGTTGGTGCCGCAGTCGCTACACACTCGTCGCGCCGACAGTCGGTTCAGCACCATCTCGCGCGGCACCTCGAGATCGATGACGATGTCGATGGGCAATTGTGCGGTGATCTCGTCGAGCGCGATCGCCTGTGGAACCGTGCGCGGGAATCCATCGAGGATGTAGCCACGACCCATCGCGTCAGCTTGCGTCAAACGCTCGCGAATCAGCCCGACCATGATGTCGTCGCCGACCAAGCCGCCTTGGTCCATAACCAGCTTGGCTAGCCGACCAAGTTCGCTGCCCTCGCGCTCGGCGGCGCGCAACATGTCACCGGTGCTGATGTGGGGCACCACAAATTGTCGTGAGAGCCGTACGCATTGTGTTCCCTTGCCAGCGCCTTGGCGACCGAGCAAGATCAGCCGGGCGCCCAGGATCACTTCAGGAAGCCCTCGTAGTTGCGCAGCATCAACTGACTGTCGATCTGTCGCATCAACTCAAGCGCTACACCGACGGCAATCAGCACGGTGGTGCCAGCGAACGGGAAGTTCTGAACATCGAACGCCCACAGCAGCAGGTACGGAAGAATCGCGATGACGGCGATGAAAACCGCACCGGGCAATGTGATTCGGTTGACGGCCTTGGCCAGGTAGGCCTCGGTCTGCGGGCCTGGGCGCACGCCAGGAATGAAGCCACCCTGGCGACGGATCTGGTCTGCTTGACGAATCGGGTCGAACGCGATCGAGTTGTAGAAGTAGGCGAAGGCAACGATCATCAGCGAGAACAGCAAGATGTACACGATGTTCTGGCTGTTGACGAGGTACTTCTCGACGATTTGCTGCACTCGGTAGCGCCAACCACCGTCTGTACCGCCGAGCAGGTTCGACATCAGCACGGGCAACAACAGCACCGAGCTGGCGAAGATGATCGGAACAACGCCGCTCTGGTTGACCTTCAACGGAATGTATGTGCTCTGCCCGCCATACATGCGACGACCGACGACTCGTTTCGCGAACTGCACGGGTATGCGCCGTTGCGCGAGTTCGACACGAACTACAGCGAAGACAATGAAGATGCAAAGCGCCAGCAGGATTCCGAAGATGAACGCGTTCTTCTCGACCCACACTGAGTAGAAGCCGGACGGCAGACTGCTGACCACGGAGGCGAAGATGACCATGCTCATGCCGTTGCCGATACCGCGCTGACTAATGAGCTCGCCCAACCACATCAATACCGCAGTGCCACCGACGAGCGTCATGATGACGAGATAACCGCGCGGCCACATTCCATCGGGCAAGAGCTTCAGGTTTGTCGGCAGGTTCTGCGCGGCACCGAAGAAGGCGTTGCCGTTGCCGTTACCGAAGATGAACGTGAGTGCCGTCGCTTGCAGCGTCGAGATGCCGATCGCGAGGTAACGCGTGTACTGCGTGATCTTGCGCTGACCGACGGCACCTTCCTGCTGCAACTTCTCGAGCTTGGGAATGACCACACCAAGAACCTGCATGATGATGCTGGCCGTGATGTACGGCATGATGCCGAGCGCGAAGATGCTGAAGCTGGCAAACGCGCCACCACTGAAGAGGTTGAAGAAGCCGAGCGCTCCCTGCGAGTTGGCTGACTCTTTCAGCTGGCGCACCGCCAGGTCGTCGATACCGGGAACGCGAATCGCGACACCGACGCGATACAGCAGCACCATGGCCATCAGGAACAAGATCTTGTTCCGCAGATCTGGCACCCTGAAGACGTTCCTCAAGTTGGAGAACACGTGCAAGCTCCCAGTGGTTTACGAGTACGACGGTTGTTGGTTAGAACAAACGAGCTAGATCAGCGGTTGGTGAACTGGTTGCCCTTGACCGGCGGGCGACCCTGCTTGAAGGGCAGCGGCAACAGCGTGACGCTACCGCCTGCGGCAGTAATGGCTGCGTCTGCAGCTTTGGAAACGGCGTGTGCGGTGAGCTGCACTGCGGAAGTGATTTCGCCACGAGCGAGCACCTTCACGAATGTCGCCTTGCGCACGAGACCAGCTTCGACAAGCACTTCCGGCGTCACGACGGCGACACCGAGAGCAGCGAGCTGATCGAGATTGACCGGGCTGTACTCGACGCGGAATGGGTTGTTGAAGCCCTTCAACTTCGGCACGCGCATCTTGAGACCGGTCTGGCCACCTTCGAAACCGCGGGCAACCTTGCCACGACCGCGCGACTGCTGGCCCTTGGTACCGGCACCGGCGGTCTTGCCACCCTTGCCACCAATGCCGCGACCAACGCGCTTCTTTGATTTGTTCGAGCCCGGTGAGGGCGCTAGTTCGTCGACGCGCATTTCAGTTCTCCGTTACTTCGATGAGGTGAGGAACGCGAGCGATCATCCCGCGAATCTCGGGGCGATCGGGCAACACGTTGGTGTCGCCGATCTTGCGCAGGCCGAGCGCGCGGAGCGTGCCGCGGTTCTTTGGCTTGTTGCCGATCGCTGAGCGAGTTTGGCGCACCGTGACGGTGCCCTTCTCTGGCGACCGCGCTTCAGAGTTGTAGGTGCTCATGAGCGATGACCTCCGGAAGATGCGATCTGCTGCTTGCGCTCGTTGTAAGCGCGCAGCACACCCTTGGGCACGAAGTCTTCAGCCGCAAGACCGCGACGAGCAGCGACTTCATCCGGACGCTGCAGCGACTGCAGCCCGTTGATCGTTGCGCGGGCGACGTTGATTGCGTTCGACGAACCGAGCGACTTGCACAGCACGTCGTGAATGCCAGCCTCTTCGAGGATGACTCGAGCAGCGCCACCGGCGATAACGCCAGTACCCGGCGCAGCAGGCTTCATCAGCACGCGACCGGCTGAGTTGATGCCGATGATCGGGTGCGTGATCGTGGTGCCGGCGAGCGGAACATCGAACAGATTCTTCTTGGCCTCTTCGGTGCCCTTCTGGATTGCCAGCGGCACTTCCTTGGCCTTGCCGTAACCGAGGCCAACGCGACCGTTGCCATCGCCAACCACGACCAGCGCGGTGAACGAGAAACGACGACCGCCCTTAACGACCTTGGCGACGCGGTTGATCGCAACGACGCGTGACTCACGCAATCCGCTGGGATCGGGTGCGCGCTCTTCGTTTCGGTTTCCGTAATTCGAGGGGGCAGCCATCAGAACTCCAAACCTGCTTCACGGGCCGCAGCGGCTGCTGCAGCGATACGACCGTGGTAGAGGAATCCACCGCGATCAAATACGACTTGAGTAATGCCGGCAGCCTTGGCGCGATCAGCGATCGCAGCGCCCAGGCGGCTCGCGGCAGCGACAGTTGCGCCGCCTTCGCCGCGCAACGCCGGCTCGGTGGTGCTGGCTGACGCCAAAGTGCGCCCGGCAATGTCGTCGATCAGCTGCAACGACAGATGCTTGTTCGAGCGGAATACGGCCAAGCGCGGACGAGCCGCGGTGCCATGAATCTTCTTGCGCACTCGGCGATGACGTGCAATGCGGCCGGTGCGGCGCTGCTGTGCTGTGTTGCTCATAACGACTCTTTCCCTAGCTCGATTACTTCTTGCCGGTCTTGCCGGCCTTACGCAGGACCTTCTCGCCCAAGTAACGCACACCCTTGCCCTTGTACGGCTCTGGTTTACGAACGGCGCGAATGTTGGCGGCCACCTGGCCGACGACTTCTTTGTCGATGCCGCGCACGATGATGCGCGTCTGGCTGGGAACCTCGAACGTGATTCCCTGCGGTGCAGCCATGATCACCGGATGGCTGAACCCGAGTGCCATACGCAATTGCGTGGGCGACACGGCTTCGGCGCGGTAACCGACGCCAATGATTTCGAGTTCCTTCGAGAAACCATCAGTGACACCGACGACCATGTTGCTGACCAGTGTGCGGGTAAGCCCGTGCAACGAACGGCTCGACCGCTCGTCGTCGGGGCGGTCGACCACGAGTGTGGCTTCGTCCTTGCGAACCTTGATCTCGCCGGGCAACGTGCGCGTCAGGGTGCCCTTCGGGCCTTTGACCGTGACATTGGCAACGTCGCCCGAGTTGTCGATGGTTACATCGACGCCGCCGGGGACGGTGATGGGTGAATTACCGATGCGTGACATGACGAATCTTCTTTCTCACCACACGTAGCAGAGGACTTCGCCGCCGACTTTGCGCTTGCGCGCTTCGCGGTCGGTCATGAGCCCCTGGCTGGTGGATAGGACAGCAACACCGAGACCACCAAGAACGCGTGGCACGGTTCCCGAGTTGCGATAGATGCGCAAGCCAGGTGTCGAGATGCGGCGCACACCAGAGATGGTGCGCTTGCGATCGTTCGAGTACTTCATCGAGATGGTGAGCACGTCGCCGGGAGCCGTCGTGGCCGGAGCTACGGAGAACCCGCCGATGTAACCCTCCTTCTCGAGGATGGTGGCAAGAGCGACCTTTTGTTTGGAGGCAGGCATACGCACTTCGTCGTGCATCGCCGTGTTGGCGTTGCGGATGCGGGTGAGCATGTCGGCGATGGGATCAGTCAGCATGGTTCGTCCTCACCAACTCGCCTTGGTAATGCCCGGAATCTCGCCAGCATGTGCCATCTCACGAAGGCACACTCGGCAAAGGCCGAACTTGCGAAACACCGAACGAGCGCGACCGCAACGGCGGCAGCGTGTGTAGCCGCGCACCTTGAACTTGGGGGTGGCGTTCGCCTTGTTGATCAATGACTTCTTGGCCATTTACGTTGCCCTCTACTTCTTCTTCGCAGCGAAAGCTGCGCCTTTACCGCGCGGGCCACGCTTCTTCGGCGGTGCGCCAGCGTCATCCCCTCGCTTGAACGGGAAACCGAATGCGTTGAGCAGTGCTTTGCCCTGCTCGTTCGTTACGGCGGTGGTGACAATGGTGATGTCCATGCCGCGGTTGGTGTCGATCTTGTCGTAGTCGATCTCAGGGAACACCGTTTGGTCGTTGAGACCGAAGGTGTAGTTGCCGCGACCATCCCAGGCGTGTGCCGGCAAACCGCGGAAGTCGCGGATGCGGGGAATCGCGACCGAGATCAAACGATCGAAGAATTCCCACATGCGATCGCCACGAAGTGTGACCTTGCAGCCGATCGACTGACCTTCACGCAGCTTGAAGGAGGCGATGCTGTCCTTGGCCTTGGTGATGATCGGCTTCTGGCCGCTCAGCTTGGTGAGATCGGCGACGGCGCCTTCCAGCAGCGAAGGCTGCTGAGTCGCGCGACCGACGCCCATGTTGATGACGATCTTTTCGAGAGTCGGCACCTGCATCGGGTTGCCGAGCGCGAGCTCGGTCTTCAATGCCGCCTTGACCTCGTCCTGATACTTCTGCTTCAGGCGCGGTGCAGTTGCAGTACTGGCGCTCATGAGATCACCTCACCACTTCGCTTGGCGATGCGCACCTTGGTGCCATCGGAGTTCAGCTTGTAACCAACGCGCGTGGGCTTGCCCTTGTGCACCAACATCACGTTGCTGGCGTTAACGGGCATGTCGCGATCGATGATGCCGCCCTGCTTGTTGTTCTTGCTCGTCTTGCTGTGCTTCTTCGCTGTGTTGATTCCGTTGACAATGATCTTGTTGTCGGCGGGGAATACCTGCACGACTTCGCCTTCTTGACCCTTGTCTTTGCCGGAGATCACCAGCACGGTGTCGCCCTTCCTGAGCTTCATGGTCACAGCACCTCCGGGGCTAGCGACACGATGCGCATGAACTTCTTGTCACGCAACTCACGACCGACTGGCCCGAAGATGCGGGTGCCACGCGGGGTGAGATCGTCTTTGATGATTACGGCGGCGTTCTCGTCGAAGCGGATGTAGCTGCCATCCGGACGGCGACGCTCTTTCTTGGTGCGCACGACGACGCACTTGACGACGTCGCCCTTCTTCACACCGGCACCGGGGATTGCATCTTTCACAGTGGCGACGAAGATGTCGCCAATGCCGGCGTAACGACGGCGTGTGCCGCCGAGCACCTTGATGCAAAGCACTTCCTTGGCGCCGCTGTTGTCGGCGACGCGAAGACGAGATTCTTGCTGAATCATTTGGCACGCTCCAGAACTTCTACGACGCGCCAGCGCTTGTTCTTGCTGAGCGGGCGGGTTTCCATCACCGAGACACGGTCGCCAATGTTGACGTCGTTGGTCTCGTCGTGCGCGTAGAGCTTCTTCGTGCGCATCATGAACTTGCCGTACTTGGCATGGCGAACGCGCTCGACCACAGCGACGACGGCGGTCTTGTCCATCTTGTTAGAGACGACAAGGCCTTCGCGCATCTTGCGGTTCTTGCGATCGGTTTCGGGTGTTGCTTCGCTGTCAGCCATTAGTTGCTTCCCTCTGCGAGCACGATTTCGCGTGCACGGATGTGGGTATTGATACGGGCGATGTGGCGCTTCACGGTGCGCAGCTCGGCGTTGTTGTCGAGCTGGCCGGTGGCGTTACGAAAGCGCAGGTTCAGCGCCTCCTGCTTGGTGGCGCGAAGTTCCTCGACCAGTTCGGCGAGGCCGAGCTCTTTCAGTTCAGTGTTGGTGCGTGCCATCTCAGTAGACCTCTGTGCGATCGATGATGCGAGCCTTGATCGGAAGCTTCTGAATCGCCTTCGCCATGGCGCTACGTGCGACTGATTCGTCGGGGTACGACAACTCGAACAGCACGCGGCCGGGACGCACGACAGCAACCCAGAACTCGGGGTTGCCCTTGCCGGAACCCATGCGGGTCTCAGCAGGCTTCTTCGTCACGGGCTTGTCGGGGAAGACGTTGATCCACACCTTGCCACCACGCTTGATGGCGCGGGTCATGGCGATACGGGCGGCTTCGATCTGGCGGGCCGAGAGCCAACCTGGCTCGAGTGCCTGAATTCCGTATTCACCGAAGGCCAACTCGTTGCCGCCCTTGGATAGGCCGGTCGTCTTGCCTCGGTGATGTTTGCGGTGTGCGACTTTGCGCGGCATCAACATGATGAATCAATCCTCCCCACGGAAGTGCGGGGCTTCTTGCGCGGCACCGTGTGTGCGGCGTGCGATTTCTTCTTCCTCATCGAGCAACTTCTCTAGCTCGGGATCGGCTTCCTTGATGAGTGGTGACGACTCGTCGGTGAGATCGTCGACCTTGCGCCGACCTGCCGACGAAACAACCTTGCGCGGGCCATCGCCCAAGCCGGATGCATCGCCAACTGCCATCGCTGCTTCGCGGATGGCCTTGTCGTCGCCGAGCGACTTGTAAGGCACGATGTCGCCGCGGTAGATCCAGACCTTCACGCCAACGCGGCCGCTGGATGTGCGGGCTTCGCGCATGCCGTAGTCGATGTCGGCGCGCAGCGTGTGCAGCGGCACACGACCTTCGCGATACCACTCGGTGCGGCTCATCTCGGCGCCACCAAGGCGACCCGAGCACTGAACGCGGATGCCAAGTGCGCCAGCCTTCTGTGCGTTCTGCACAGCGCGCTTCATCGCACGGCGGAACGCAATGCGGTTGACCAACTGATCAGCCACACCCTGAGCGATGAGCGCAGCGTCGAGCTCGGGGCTCTTGATCTCGACAATGTTGAGCTGCACCTTCGGGTTACCGGTGATCTCGGTGAGCAACGCACGAAGCTCGTCGGCCTGTGCACCACGACGGCCGATGACGATGCCCGGGCGAGCGGTGTGAATGTCGATGCGAACCTTGTCTCGTGTGCGCTCGATCTCGATGCGGCTGACAGCAGCCGACTCGAGCTTCGTCATCAGCGCGCGACGAATCTTCCAGTCCTCGGTGAGGTATTCCTTGTACTGACGCTCGCTGAACCAGCGGCTCTTCCAGTCGGTGGTGATTCCCAGGCGGAAACCGTAAGGGTTGATCTTTTGACCCATTACTTGGTTTCCTCTTCTTCAGCTTCAGTCACAGTGTCGTTCTCATTCGCGTCGTTCTCCTCGGCTGCTTTCGCCGCAACCTTTGTCGTTGACTTGCTACCGGCTGGTGCCTTCTTGGCGACGGCCTTGGTCGGCTTCTTCGCCTCGGTGGCGTCGTCTTCGCTGGTTTCGTCCGACGCTTCTGCGTCGTCGATCAGTTCGGCGTCATCGCCACCCTTGAGTGAGGCCGCGCGCTCGCGGCTGCGCTCGACGCGTGCCCGACGGCTGGCTGCTGTGCCACCGGTATTACGGCGACGACCGGCGGCAGTGCGACGTGCTTCGCGGGCTTGGACGATCTCGAGACGGTTGTCGTCGAGACGAGCAACCACAACGGTGATGTGGCAGGTGCGCTTGTTGATGCGACCAGCGCGGCCACGTGCACGCGGGGTGAACCGCTTCAGCGTCGGGCCCTCATCGGCGTAGCACGCGATGACGAACAACTCTTCGGGGTCTTGCTCGTCGTTGTGCTGAGCGTTGGCGACAGCCGAGGCCAGCACCTTGCGAATGACGGTCGCGGCTTCGCGATCGGTGAACTGCAGGACTTCGTCGGCGTTGCGCACCGGGAGTCCGCGAATGAGATCGAGCACTGTCCGGGCCTTGCTGGCCGAGAAGCGCATGTACTTGGCGCTGGCTTTGGTGCCTGAGCGCTCGCCCGCAATAAACGAGCGTTCGTTCAACTTAGGACCGGTCATGGCTTGCGACCCTTCGTGTTCTTTTCCTGACCCGCGTGGTACCGGAAAGTACGAGTGGGGCTGAATTCGCCGAGCTTGTGGCCGACCATGCTCTCGGTGATGTACACCGGAACATGCTTGCGACCGTCGTGGACGGCGATGGTGTGGCCGACCATGTCGGGAATGATCGTGCTGCGACGGCTCCAGGTCTTGATCACCTTGCGGTCACCGGCCTGGTTCTGCACGTCGACCTTCTTCAACAGGTGGTCGTCGACGAACGGGCCCTTCTTCAAACTGCGTGACATGTCGTGTTACCTCCGACCCTTCGAGGTACGACGACGGCGCACGACGAGTTGCTGCGATGGCTTGTTGGTGTTACGTGTACGAACGCCTTCGGGCTTGCCCCAAGGCGAAACGGGTGGACGACCACCGGAGGTGCGGCCTTCGCCACCACCGAGCGGGTGATCGACAGGGTTCATCGCGACACCACGGGTCTGCGGGCGAACACCCTTCCAGCGGTTACGACCGGCCTTGCCGATCGTGATCAGTTCGTGCTCGCTGTTGCCAACTTCGCCAACAGTTGCACGACAGTCGATGAGCACGCGACGCATTTCGGTGCTTGGCATACGCAGGGTGGCGAAGTCGCCTTCCTTTGCAACCAGCTGCACGGCGGTGCCAGCCGAACGCCCCATCTTGCCGCCTTCGCCAGGGCGAAGCTCGACGTTGTGCACGACGGTACCGACGGGGATGTAGCGCAGCGGCAACGCGTTGCCCGGCTTGATGTCGGAGCCAGCGCCCGACGACACGTGGTCGCCAACGTTGAGACCCTTCGGCGCAAGGATGTACGCCTTCTCGCCATCGCCGTAGTGCAGCAACGCGATCCGGCAAGTGCGGTTGGGGTCGTACTCGATGGCAGCGACTTTGGCGGTGACGCCATCCTTGACGCGCTTGAAGTCGATGATGCGGTACTGACGCTTGTGACCGCCACCGCGATGGCGACTGGTCTTGCGGCCGTACACGTTGCGACCGCCGCTCTTGGTGAGCGACGACGTGAGCGACTTCTCGGGCGAAGTCTTTGTGACTTCGGCGAAGTCGCTGCTGGTCTGGAAACGACGACCGGCGCTGGTTGGTTTGCGTGAACGAATAGCCATGGTGTTACGCCTCAGTGCTCGAACAGCGGGATTTCATCGCCCGCTGCAAGAGTGACGATGGCCCGCTTGGTGTCGGGCTTGGAACCGGACTTGCCAGCGCGCCGTGCACGCGTGACTTTGCCTTTGCGGTTGAGGGTGTTGACCTTCAACACGGTGACGCCCCAGATGCTCTCGATCGCGTCGCCGATTTCCGGCTTGCTCGCGCTCGGGTGCACCTTGAACGTGTAGACGCCCTGCTCGATGAGGCCGTAGCTCTTCTCGGAAACGATCGGAGCCAAGATGATGTCGCGTGGGTCTTTCATGACTTCTTACCTCCGGCAGCCTTCTTGGCTGGCGCCTTTTTGGCAGGGGCTTTCTTCGCCGTTGACTTGGCAGGTGCCTTCTTGGCAGGCGTCTTGGCCGGAGCCTTTGCAGGTGCCTTCTTCGCAACTGCCTTGGCAGGCGCCTTTGCCGTTGACGTGCTGGCGGCGGGCTTCTTCGCAGGAGCCTTCTTCACCGGACCGGTAATCGGCTCACGCGTCTTCACTGTCTCGGTGCCCTTCTTGGCGGTGCCGGGCAAGGTCGCTTCGCTGAACACGACGTAGTCGTTGCACAGAATGTCGTAAGCGTTGAGCTCGCTTGATTCGATCAACTGCACTTCCGGCAAGTTGAGGAAGCTGCGGATGGTGTTGGTGTCTTCGATGTTGACTACGACCAACGCCTTGCCATCAATGCCCAGCGCGTTCAACGCGGCCTTCGCATCTTTGGTCTTCGGTGCTTCGAAGCTCCACTGATCGATGACGACGACCTTGCCTTCGGCGGCGCGATCGCTAAGTGCCGAACGCAACGCGGCCTTGATCATCTTCTTCGGGGTCTTCTGGTCGTACTTGCGTGGCTTCGGGCCGAGCGCTACACCACCACCGCTGAAGTGCGGTGCGCGGATCGAGCCCTGACGAGCGTTGCCAGTGCCCTTCTGCTTGAACGGCTTCTTGCCACCACCGCGTACTTCCGAGCGAGTCTTGGTGCTCTGCGTACCCGAGCGACGAGCGGCCAACTGAGCCGTGACGACTTGGTGCATCAGCGGAACGTTCGGTTGAATTCCGAACAACTCGGCGTCGAGCGTCAGTGAACCATTTGCCTTGCCGGCAACAGTTTGCAATGCGACGGTGGTCATGACTTCTCCTTCGCCTTCACTGCGTTACGAACGATGACAACGCCACCCTTGGGGCCTGGCACCGAACCACGAACGAGCAACAAGTTGCGCTCGGGATCGGCCTCGACGACTTCAAGGTTCAACGTGGTTACTTGTTCGTGACCCATGTGGCCCGACATCTTCAAGCCCTTGAACACACGACCGGGATAACTGCACGAGCCGATTGCACCCGGCACACGGTGAGCCTTGTGGTTACCGTGGCTGGCGCCTTGGCCGGCGAAGTTGTGACGCTTCATCGTGCCGGCGAAGCCCTTGCCCTTGCTGACCGCGGTGACATCGACGAGCTCGCCCTTGATGAGGGTGTCGACCTTGATCTCTTGGCCGACTTCGAATCCATCGACCGAGTCGAGACGAAGTTCTACGAGCCGACGACCAGCGTCGACACCAGCCTTCGAGAAGTGACCCGCTTCGGGCTTGCTGAGCTTCTTCGCATCGCGGAAGCCATACGTCACTTGCAGTGCCGTGTAGCCGTCGCGCTCGGTGGTCTTCACCTGCACGATGCGCGCGGGCTCGACGCGAAGCACGGTGACAGGGACGACCTTGTCGTCGACCCACACCTGGCTCATGGCGACCTTTTCGCCAACTATCGCTTTCAGTGCCATCTCGGCAGCCTTTTCGGTTGGACCCGGAAGTTCGGGTATTCGGATTTACACGCAAATGCTCCGCTGGCCAGACGGCCGGCGGAGCACCGGAGTTGGTTATCGCTGTGAGGTTTCCCGCGAGCGGGACCGGCACAGACATCGATTGCAGTGCGCCGTCTAGAAGACGCACAGGACGTGAAACTCTATCGGGAGCCAGCGATTTCCGGCAACCCAGGGTTTCAAGCGTTCCGGGGCTGGCGCCGAGCCATAGCTTGGGGATATGGCCAGCGAGGACACGCACAGTCTCGGCTACCACCAGGTCGACGAACATCCGAATGTGCCGGTGCTTGTAGCCACGATGGACTCGACCGCCAAATGGGAGGCAGTCCGCCAGCTGCGCGCGTGGGGAACGACGTGAGCTGGGGCTGGTCGCCGGTCAACGGCTGATCGACGTTGGCTGTGGCCTCGGCGAGGCGGCGCTCGCCCTCGCTGCCGATCTCGGCGACGATGGCGAGATCGTCGGTATCGATGTGTCCGCCGAGATGCTGCGAGTCGCCCAATCGAAGGCGGCCGACGCACGCTGCCGGGTGCGCTTCACCCTTGGTGACGCCCTCGCGCTCGCCGAACCTGACGATTCTTTCGACGCGGCGCGATCCGAACGCACGCTTCAGTGGCTCACCGACCCAATGGCTGCCGTCGCCGAAATGGCGCGCGTGGTGCGACCAGGTGGCCGAGTGTCGCTCATCGACACCGACTGGTCAACGCTTGCGATCGAAGTCGGCGACGACGAACTCGCCGGGAAGGTTCGCAACGCAATGAGCATCGAGCGAGGCCGACCATCGAACATCGGACGACGACTCCATGAACTCGTCCGCGATGCGGGCTTGTCACCAGTCGCCAGAACGGAGGGCACACACACCTGGACCGCTTGGAACCCCGACGAGTCACAGGCACCCGACGGTTGCTTCTCGATGCAGAGTCTCGCCGGTGATCTCGTAGACAAAGAACAACTGGCGCCAGAAGCGCGCGATCAGTTTGTGTCGAAGATCCAGCAAGCAGCCCGAGAGAGTCGATTCTCGATGAGCCTCACGATGTACGCCGTGGTGGCCGTAGCCCCAGCCCGAGCTAGTTGGACTGGATTTTGATTTCGATATCTACGCCTGCTGGCAGCTCGATGCGCTGCAGGCTGTCGATCGTCTTCGCATTCGGGTCGACGATGTCGATCAGGCGCTTGTGTACGCGCATCTCGAAATGCTCGCGAGAGTCCTTGTCGATGTGCGGTCCACGAATCACCGTGTAGCGGTGCTTGTCGGTCGGCAACGGGATTGGCCCCCGCACCGTGGCGTTCGTACGAGTGACCGTCTCGACGATCTTGCGGGTCGACTGGTCGATGATCTCGTGATCGAACGCCTTCAAACGGATGCGGATGCTTTGCGCCATGATGATTACGTGGGCCGTTCTCTACTTGGTGATCTTTGTTACGCGGCCGGCGCCGACGGTGCGGCCACCCTCGCGGATGGCGAAACGTAGGCCTTCGTCCATCGCGATCGCCTTACCAAGCTCAACCGAGATTGCGACGTTGTCACCAGGCATAACCATCTCGGTACCGGCGGGGAGCTGGATGGTGCCAGTCACGTCGGTGGTACGGAAGAAGAACTGCGGGCGATAGTTGTTGAAGAACGGCTTATGACGCCCACCCTCACCCGAAGTGAGGACGTAGACCTGGCCCTCGAAGTTGGTGTGCGGAGTGATGCTGCCTGGCTTGCACAACACCTGGCCACGCTCGACATCTTCCTTCTTCGTACCGCGCAGCAGTGCGCCGATGTTGTCGCCCGCCATGCCCTCATCCAAGAGCTTGCGGAACATCTCAACACCAGTACACACAGTCTTTTGCGTGTCCCTGAGGCCGACGATTTCGATTTCGTCGCCGGTGTGGACTTTGCCCTGCTCAACCTTGCCGGTGACGACCGTGCCGCGACCGGTGATGGTGAACACGTCTTCGATCGGCATCAAGAACGGCTTGTCGAGTTCGCGCACAGGTTCCGGAACGCTTGCGTCGCATGCGTCCATTAGTTCCATGATCTTGGCCTGCCACGCCTCGTCGCCTTCCAGCGCCTTCAACGCCGAAACGCGGACTACGGGGGCGGTGTCACCAGGGAACTCGTACTCCGACAACAGTTCGCGGACTTCGAGCTCGACTAGTTCGAGGAGTTCTTCGTCTTCCACCATGTCGGCCTTATTCAAGGCGACCACGATGTAAGGCACGCCAACCTGACGGGCCAACAACACGTGCTCACGGGTCTGGGGCATCGGACCATCGGTGGCGGCCACTACGAGGATTGCTCCGTCGACCTGCGCGGCGCCGGTGATCATGTTCTTGATGTAGTCAGCGTGACCAGGCATATCGACATGCGCATAGTGACGCTTCGCGGTCTCGTACTCGATGTGCGCGATCGAGATCGTGATACCACGAGCCTTCTCTTCCGGCGCCTTATCGATCTGATCGAACGGCGTATACGTCGCCAACCCCTTACCCGCCAACGTCTTAGAAATCGCAGCAGTCAAAGTCGTCTTCCCATGGTCAATATGACCCATAGTTCCGATATTGACATGTGGCTTATTGCGCTCAAACTTGGCCTTGCTCATCGCAGTCTCCGTTGTCGGGAATCAATTGGGGTTGTCAAAGAACGTTGCGAGTGTAGCGGCAAGCGCCAGCACTACAACAGGTGAACTATTCGCCGCGAACTCGCTTGATGATGTCGGTGGCGATGTTGGTCGGCACTTCCATGTACATGGCGAACTGCATCGTGTAGGTGGCGCGGCCCTGGGTGCGGCTGCGAAGGTCGGTCGAGTAACCGAACATTTCGCTCAGCGGGATCTGCGCCTTGATGGTCTGCGCATTGCCACGAGCTTCCATGCCCTCGATGCGGCCACGACGGCTGGACAAGTCGCCCATCACGTCGCCCATGTAGTCGTCGGGGGTGACGACCTCAACCGCCATGATCGGCTCGAGGATGACCGGCTTGGCCAATTCGGCGGCCTTCTTGAACACCATCTGGCCGGCGATCTTGAATGCCATTTCCGACGAGTCGACGTCGTGATACTGACCGTCGACAAGGGTGGCCTTCACGTCGACCGTCGGGTAGCCGGCGAGCACGCCCGAATCGAGCGCGCTCTGGATGCCCTGGTTGGTCGGGTTGATGTATTCGCGCGGGATCTTGCCGCCGCTGATCTTGTCGACGAACTCGTAACCCTTGCCCGGGTTGGGCTCGAGGTTGATCTTGACGACAGCGAACTGGCCGGAACCACCGGACTGCTTGATGTGGCGGTACTCGACAGTCTCGACCTTCTTGGTAATGGTCTCGCGGTACGCCACTTGCGGCTTACCGACAGTGGCGACGACGCCGAACTCGCGCATCATGCGATCGACGAGGATCTCGAGGTGCAACTCGCCCATGCCTGAGATGACGGTCTGGCCGGTCTCTTCGTCCGAGCGAACGCGGAAGGTCGGGTCTTCATCGCTGAGCGACTTGAGCGCCTTGCCCAACTTGTCTTGGTCGTCCTTCGTCTTCGGCTCGATGGCCACGTGGATCACGGGCTCGGGGAAGATCATGCGCTCGAGGATGATCGGGTTGCTGCGATCGCACAGCGTGTCGCCGGTAGTCGTGTCCTTGAAGCCAAGGCCAGCGACGATGTCGCCCGCCATCGCAACGTCGAGGTCTTCGCGCTGGTTGGCGTGCATTAGGAGAATTCGGCCAAGGCGCTCTTTGCGCTCCTTGGTCGAGTTGTAGACCTCTTCACCCTTGTTGATCGAGCCCGAGTAAACGCGGAAGTAGGTGAGCTTGCCGAACGGGTCGGCCACGATCTTGAAGGCCAGCGCCGCGAACGGCTCGGACTCGGATGGCTTGCGGTAGAGGACTTCTTCCTCGTGGTTGGGCTTGGTACCCGCCGTCGGCGGAATGTCGAGCGGGCTGGGAAGGAAGTCGATGACCGCGTCGAGCATCGGCTGCACGCCCTTGTTCTTGAACGCAGAACCGCACAGGATCGGAACGAAGTCGAAGGCGAGTGTGCCCTTACGGATCGCGCGCTTGACTTCGTCTTCGGTGACTGATTCGCCGGCGAGGTACTTCTCGAGCAACTCGTCGTCGCTGGTCGCGATGGTTTCCATCATCGCCTCGCGGTACTCCGCAGCCTGCTGTGCCATGTCGGCCGGAATGTCGACTTCGTCCCACTTGGCACCGAGTTCTTCGTCGGCCCAAATGAGCGCCTTCATCTTCACTAGGTCGATGAGGCCGATGAACGGCTTGTTGCTCTCCGGGCCGCCTGAACCAATCGGAAGATGCAGCACAGCGGGCACTGCTTGCAAACGGGTCTTCACCATGTCGACGGTGCGATAGAAGTCGGCGCCGATGCGGTCCATCTTGTTGACGAAGCACATGCGCGGCACTTTGTACTTGTTGGCCTGACGCCACACGGTCTCGGTCTGCGGCTCGACGCCAGCTACCGAGTCGAAGACGGTGACAGCACCGTCGAGCACGCGCAGCGAACGCTCGACCTCGATGGTGAAGTCGACGTGGCCGGGGGTATCGATGATGTTGATGCGGTGGTCGTTCCAGATGCACGTCGTGGCAGCGGAAGTGATGGTGATGCCGCGCTCTTGCTCTTGCGCCATGTGGTCCATGACCGCCGCGCCGTCGTGCACTTCACCGATCTTGTAGCTCTTGCCGGTGTAGTAGAGGATGCGCTCGGTGGTGGTCGTCTTACCGGCGTCGATGTGGGCCATGATGCCGATATTGCGGGTGCGCTCAAGGGGAAACTCGCGCTTAGCCATCTCAGGTTTCTCTCTCTACTGGTGTCGTGCAGGTTCGGTCGTGTGGGCCAAAATCGGCCACAAGCACGGCTTCACACGCTATCGGCGGACTGGGTCAACCCGAACCACGACTTGACCCGAGTGTTTCGTGCCTGCACACGGGCAGGAAACACTCGACGCACCCAGAGCCTGCAGCAAACACTCGACTTAGCAGGCGGTGGCGGGGGCCGTTACCGGGGTGGGGGTGTTTGTGCTGCGACTGCCGTCGAGGAGGACGGCGCTGATGCGAATCGTGTACGAGGCGTTCGCGGGCTGGCCGTGCAGGATCGCCGACGTGTCTTCGGCGGCGTTCTTCCAGCCCGTCAGGCTGACCCAGGAATCGGTGATCAACATTTCGACGTCGTACTCGGCGAGGTCTGGGATGTCGCCAGGCCAAGTCGGCACCAGTTCCCAACCGGCTCCTGGCACCGGACAAATCGCGGTGTACTGAACCAGAGGTGCCGGCAACGCGTTCATGACGGCTGTCGTCGTCGGAGCAGGCGGCGCGACAGTCGTCGATACGTCGGTCGTTGACGCGTCGGTCGTTGACGAGTCGACGCTCGATGCCACCGAGGAACCCGGGGTGTCCGACTTGTCGTCGCTCCAGACGAGACGCACGAGCGATCCGATCGCGACCGCGAGCAAACAGAGAGCAGCGATGACCACACCGACACCCCACGCCGATCGGCGCCGAGGAGCTTTGCCGCGGGCAGGAGGAATCACAATCGCTGGCTCAACACGCGCGACAGGGGTCGCCACCGGACGGGCCGCGACTTGTCCGGCCATCGGGTCGGGGTTTGGCAGTCGCATGCCGCGATCGGGCACCGCCACGGGTGCGCCGGTCGCTCCATCGATGCGCTCTACCGCGCCGGGCGTATGCAGCATGGGCATTGCACGTTGCGTGATGTCATAAACCTTGTCGGGGCCAAGCAGGGTGTGCGCGCCACGGGTGATTACTCGCACGATGTTCTCGTCGGCCGTCACCAACACGCCGTCGACGACACCGGGTGTAGCAGCGGGAAGCAATGTGTCGAGCAAGGCGAGCACCGGCACGACCGGCGTTGCCAACGTCTGCGTCATCAACTCCGACTCGACGCGCGCGCCCTCAAGAACGCTGCGCATCGAACGATCGCCCGCCCACAATTGACCGTCGCGATAGTCGATGTGCTCTCCGTAGCGACGACTGACAACGATGAAGGCTCCACCAGGTCCGACGACCACGTGGTCGATCGTGCCCTTCGAGCCCGGAACATTTAGGTCGTGCATGATTGCGTACGCCGCTGGCAGCTTGGCCAGCACCTCGCGCATCGTGGCCTGGTCGGCGGCAATCGTCTCCAGCCAGTTGGCTTCCAGCGTCAACCGATCCGCGGTCGCGCGGCGCTGCCCTGCGTGGTGTCGCGCACTGCCGCCTGGAACTCCGCCTTCAATCACGACCATTTATCGGCACCAATTCGCCTCACCTTGACCGAAGCTTGACGGTTCTGGCCGGGCATGATGGCACCCGCATGTTGGTCCGACTTCTCCGTACATACCTGGCCCGTTACCGCAAGCAGCTGATCGTGGTCGTGGTCTTGCAAGCGGTGCAGACCGTTGCGGCGCTTTTCTTGCCGACCCTGAACGCCGACATCATCGACCGCGGTGTGGCGACGGGCGACACCGGCTACATCTGGAAGCACGGCGGCGTGATGCTGGCCGTCAGCGTGGCGCAGATCGGTTTTGCGATCTTCGCCGTCTACTACGGGTCGAAAGTCGCCATGGCGTTTGGTCGCGACATTCGCAGCGCGCTGTTTACCCGTGTCACCGAGTTCTCGGCTCGTGAGGTCACAACGTTCGGACCACCAAGCCTCATCACGCGAGTCACCAACGACGTGTCGCAGGTGCAGATGCTCGTGCAAATGACCTGCACCCTTCTAATCGCGGCACCGATGGTTGCTGCTGGCGGACTGGTGATGGCGTTGCGCGAGAACGCGCGTCTGACGCTGATCCTGGCCGTCGCCATTCCGGTACTGATCATCAGCCTCGGATCGATCATCGCGCGCATGATTCCGACGTTCCGACAAATGCAAGTGCGCATCGACGACATGAACCGCGTGCTGCGTGAACAGATCAGCGGCATCCGCGTCGTGCGCGCATTCGTGCGCGAGCCGTTCGAGTCGGAACGATTCGGTCGCAGCAACAAGCAGCTCACCTCCGTCGCCCTGCGCGGTGGTCGCCTGATGGGACTGATGTTTCCGACGGCGATCGCCATCGTCAACTTGGCAAGCGTGACGGCCGTGTACTTCGGAGCGAACCTGGTCAACGGCGGCGACATGAAGATTGGTTCGCTGATTGCGTTTCTCAGTTACCTGTTGCAGATTCTGATGTCGGTGATGCTGGCCACTTACATGGCCGCACTGGTGCCGCGAGCGTCGGTGAGCGCCGAGCGCATTCAGGAAGTTCTCGACACGCCGTCGAGCGTTGCCGACGGCGACGACCCAATACTGCAGTTGCCCGAGCATGCATCAGTCGAACTGCGCTCCGCCGGTTTCCAGTATCCGGGAGCTGAACATCCCGTGCTTGCCGACGTTTCGTTCCGGTGCGAAGCCGGCCAGACGACAGCGATCATCGGCAGCACCGGCTCTGGCAAGACAACGCTGATCAGCTTGGTCGCTCGCCTCTTCGACGTGACCAGTGGTGCCGTGCTGATTAATGGTGTCGACGTGCGCGAACTCGCGACCGACGCGCTGTGGCAGCGCATTGGGCTGATGCCTCAGCGGCCGTACTTGTTCGGGGGAACAGTCGCCAGCAACCTTCGCTATGGCAAACCCGATGCGACCGACGACGAGTTGTGGGAGGCACTCGAAGTTGCGCAAGCTGCCGACTTCGTGCGCGAGATGCCCGATGGGCTGCACGCTCACATCGCGCAAGGCGGCAGCAACGTGTCGGGCGGGCAACGCCAACGTCTAGCGATCGCCCGAGCGTTGGTGCGCAAGCCCGCGATCCTGCTGTTCGACGACTCGCTGTCGGCGCTCGACATGGTTACCGACGCCCGACTGCGCGCCGCGCTAGTGCCGCACACGCGCGACGCGGCCGTGCTGATCGTGTCGCAACGAGTGACCAGCATCAAGCACGCCGACCAGATCCTCGTACTCGAAGATGGCGAGCAGGTCGGCCTCGGCACGCATGACGAACTACTGCAGTCGTGCCCGACTTACGTCGAGATTGTGCACTCGCAGCTCACCGACGACGAGGCGGCAGCGTGAGCCAGCCAGCAACACCCGCGCCACCAGCGAGCACCAGCGAGTTGCGCGGCGGCCGCATGCACACGATCGGCGTGCCAACCGAGAAGTCGAAAGACTTCGGCGTGACCACCCGACGGCTGCTCGGCCGACTCGGACCCGAGAAGCCGAAAGCAATCCTGGTCGTGCTGTCAGGTGTATTCAGTGCCGGCCTCATCGTCTCGGGACCGAAGGTGCTCGGGCATGCGACCAACCTGATCTTCGACGGTCTCACCAACCGCAACGAAGGTGGCGCCGGCATCGACTTCGCTGCGTTGCATCGCGTTCTGTGGTTCGCGGTCGGGCTGTACCTGGTGGGCTACGTGTTCTCGTACCTGCAGGCGTTCCTGTTGGCGGGCGTGGTGCAGCGCACCATGTTGCGCTTGCGCGAAGACGTCGAGGCGAAGTTGCACGCAATGCCGTTGTCGTACCTCGACACCCAGGCTCGCGGTGACCTGTTGAGCCGCGTGACCAACGACATCGACAACGTTTCGCAGAGCACGCAACAATCGCTCAGTCAGCTACTGACCGGCGTGTTCACCATCTCTGGCACGTTGGTGATGATGCTGCTGATCTCGTGGCAGTTGGCCATCGTTGCGATCATCACCGTGCCGGTCTCGGTCTTCGTGATGAAGAGCATCGCCAGCCATTCACGCAGCCGCTTCATCGCGCAGTGGAAACACACCGGAACGCTGAACGCGCACGTAGAGGAAACATTCACCGGCCATCCGATCATGAAGGCGTTCGGTCGCCAGCGCGAGGCACAAGCGCGCTTCGATGCGACCAACGAAGAGCTGTACAAGGCGGGCTTCTCGGCGCAGTTCATCAGTGGCTGCGTGCAACCGGCGACGGTGCTGATCGGCAACCTCAACTACATCGCAATCGCCGTGCTCGGCGGTTTACGAGTCGCCAACGGCACGCTCGGCCTCGGCGACGTGCAGGCATTCATCCAGTACTCGCGTCAGTTCGCGCAACCGCTTACACAAACGGCCTCGATGATCAACGTGTTGCAATCCGGGATTGCATCGGCCGAGCGAGTGTTCGAGATTCTCGACGCGCCAGAGCAATCGGCCGACCCAACCTTCCACGACTCGCACCAAGCACGAGCAACAACGGCGCCAGTGGACCGCATAGGTCGCATCGAGTTCGACGACGTCTCGTTCAGCTACCGAGCCGACGTGCCGTTGATCGAGCACCTGTCATTGGTTGCCGAACCTGGGCAGACGGTCGCGATCGTCGGACCAACCGGTGCCGGCAAGACGACGCTCGTGAACCTGATCATGCGGTTCTACGAACTCGATGCCGGTCGCATCACGCTCGACGGGCGCGACATCACGACCATGCGTCGTTACGAACTGCGCAGCCAGATCGGCATGGTGTTGCAGGACGCTTGGCTGTTCGGCGGCACGATTCGCGAGAACATCGCCTACGGCAACGTCACCGCTAGCGAGGAAGAAGTACTCGCGGCGGCCAAGGCGTGCTACGTCGATCGCTTTGTGCACTCGCTGCCCGCGGGCTACGACACAGTGCTCGACGACGAAGGCGGGTCGGTAAGCGCCGGCGAGCGGCAGCTGATCACGATCGCTCGGGCGTTCCTAGCGAACCCGTCGATCCTGATCCTCGATGAAGCAACCAGCTCGGTCGACACGCGTACGGAGGTGCTGATTCAGAGAGCCATGTCGAAGCTGCGCGGCGGTCGCACCAGCTTCGTGATTGCACATCGACTGTCGACGATTCGCGACGCAGACACGATCTTGGTGATGGACAGCGGCCGCATAGTCGAACAGGGTTCGCATCACGAACTGCTCGCGCAGGGCGGTGCCTACTTGGCGCTCTACAACGCCCAGTTCAGCGGCGCGGCAGTCGACATTGACGTTGACTAAGAGACGTTGCCTAGACCGCAACGATGTGGACGAACGTGTCGTTGAAGCACGCACCATTACCTAGTGCGTCGCCGGTTGCTGGCGTCAGTGCGTTGACGCCCAAGCCATCGGGATGATTACGCAGCCACACGCCCTTGCTCATCACGGCGACGCCCGGCGCAGTATCGGTGTTGACTTCTAGCGGAACGACGATGCTGCCTTGTTCGTTACTCACGCGAACCCGCGCGCCTGCCTGGAGACCGCGCCGCTCCGCGTCGACGGGATTCAGCAAGATGGCGGGCGACGGGCTTTGGAACTCGCCGAACATCGAGTTGACCAACTTCGACGTTGCCGGCGAGATCAGCAGTAGCGAACCTTCCGGCGCCGGGACGGGCACGTAGCGCGGCACACCCTGATCGGCGTCGACGAGTCGTGCACGTCCGTCGTGCGGGAACGTGTCCACGAACTGTCGACTCGGAACTGGCACAGCGCGCGGACCCGGGTCTTCGACGGCCACAGACTTGTCGGCTGCCGACCAGTCGAACCCCATCGCGCGAGCCATCGTCAATCCGGTCTCGTCGTTCGATCGACTCTCGCCTACTGGCGCGATAACTGCTTTAACAGGCATGACGACGAGCGATCCATAGCCGGAGTTCACATCCTCGATCTCGAAGCTGGTGGTCGCAGGCAATACGACGTCGGCGAAGCGAGTTGTGTCGGTGAGCACCTGCTCGTGCACGACGGTGAACACATCGTCGCGACTGAACGCGGCGATCACGGCCTGCTGATCCGGGCACATCACCAACGGGTTCGCGCCTTGCACGAAAAGCACGTTGCACGGATCGGCCGAGCCGGGCGCCATCCACTGGCCGACCTGATGCAGCGGCACGGTGCGTCGTTGCGGACCGTCGAACGCTTCTTGCGGCCAACGACGTCGAGGCTTCGCGGCGCCGGTTGATGTTGACCCGATCACACCACTACCCGGAACGCCGAACGAACCGATCAGCATCGGCAACGACAGAATCGCGCGACACGCGGCGCCGCCGTTCGCATTGCGCTCTTGGCCCCAGCCGATGCGCAGCATCGCTGGGCTAGTGCTCCCCCACAGATTCGCCAGCGTGACAATGTCTGCCGCGGCGAGCCCGGTAACTTCCGCAGCGCGCTCGAGGTTCCACTCGGCAGCGCCATCGATGAACTCATCTGCCCCCTCGGTGTGCGCGGCGATGAAGTCGTCGTTCAGCATGTTGTGCTGTTTCCAGTAGTGCGCGATTGCAAGCGCGAGCACAGTGTCGGTGCCGGGACGAATTGCGAGGTGCAAGTCGCAGCGCTTGGCCATCGCTGTGCGGCGCGGGTCGATGACGACGACCTTGGCGCCGTTGGCCACGGCTTGCTGAACGAGCGGCGGGAAGTGCGTGTTGCTGACGGTCGGGTTCGCGCCCCAGATCACGACCAGCTTGCTGTTCACGACATCGAGCGGATCGGCCGACGCCATCGCGCCGAACACGCTCTGCCACGACACGCCCATCGTGTGCGCACAGATCGTGTGCTCGCAGATCGTCGCGCCGATGGCGGCGAAGAACGCTTCCGTGAGGCTGGCCCGTTCAAGCGTCGCCGCCGATGAGTTATAGGTGAAGGCGACAACGGCGTCGGGTCCCCTGGTGTCGATCGCCGAGCGCATCCGATCACTGATCAGCGCTGTCGCTTCCTCCCAAGTCGACTGACGGAACTCGCCGCTCCCCTTCGCACCGGTTCGAATCAACGGCGTCAGCACACGCTCGGGCGCGTACACCCGCTGCGCATGACGCTTGACCTTCGAGCAGATCCATCCGTCGGTGAACGGATTCTCCGGAGCCGCATCGATGTTCGTGATACGGCCAGCGGTCACGGTCACAGCAAGCGAGCAAGCATCCGGACAATCAAGCGTGCACATCGTGTGAACGATTTGAGTGTCGGGTCCGTCGTCAGTCACCGTCATGAACCGACTCTACATCCGCCCCCAAGATCAGCGTTTGAGCACTTTCGCGCACGCCTGCGGTGCACCACCGTGCAAACGTTGGGCTATCGCTAGTCTGCGGTTCATGATCGCCGTGGTGGTGGTGAGGGATGGGTTGCTTCCCGCCGGAGGCGCCGAAACCGTGGCCGAATGTGCGGGCCGGGCTGTCCTAATCGGTTCGCAAGCTTCGATCGCGGCCGTAGCGCTGCACGGCATCGCCGTTGAGCTGACGCTCGTCGAGCGCGATTCGTTTCAACCGGCTTCCTTCGCTGGCGACCTCGCCGCAATTCTCGCGGATGAGTCGATCGTGGTGCTGCCCGCCTCCCCCGACGGGCGCGACCTCGCACCGCGTCTTGCTGCTGGGTTGCAACGGCCGCTGCACGCTGGCGCGACCGCCGTCAACGCCGACCGCGTCGATCTTGTGCGTAACGGCGGGCGAGATCTTCACCGCGTTGTGCCTGCTGATCGATTCGTCGCCACGCTGCAACCCGGCGCGCGCGGTGTCATCGTCGAGCAACTGCTGCCTGCTCCAGCGACAAGAAACGTTGTCTCTCCGGCAACACAACTTGTCGATGCTGTAGTCACCGCTGTGCTTCCGCCTGATCCGGCGACTGTTGATCTTGCTGAGGCGGCTCGCATTGTTGGCGGTGGCGCTGGGCTTGATGGTCCCGAGCGGATGCAACAACTCGCCGAGATCGGCCTGAAGCTTGGTGCCAGTGTCGGTGCTACTCGTGTTGTCACCGATCGTGGCTGGGCGGCTCATGAGCGGCAGATCGGCACCACCGGAGTCGTCGTTTCGCCACACCTCTATATGGCGTTCGGAATCGCAGGCGCCGTTCAGCACACCAGCGGACTCGGCGACCCTGCCCACATCGTGTCGGTGAACACTGATCCGCATTGCCCGATGATGCAACTCGCCGACCTTGCCATCGTCAGCGACGCGAACGAAACCATCGATGCACTTCAGGCACTACTCGCATGACTGATGTCGATGTCATCGTCGTTGGTGGCGGACCCGCCGGTTCGTGCGCGGCAATCGTTGCTGCTCGCGCCGGACTGTCGGTCGTACTTCTAGAGCGCGGCCCATTCCCCGGCAGCAAGAACATGTACGGCGGTGTCGTGTACCCGCGCATTCTCGACGAGCTGATTCCGAACTGGTGGGAGGAAGCGCCGATCCAACGTTGGGTCACGCGGCGCTCGACGATGCTGCTCACAGAAACGCAGGCGCTCACCGTCGACTTCCGCACCGAAGCGTGGGGCAAGGCGCCGTACAACGGGGCAACTGCGTATCGCCCCGACTTCGACCACTGGCTCGCGGGTCACGCCGAAGCTGCTGGCGCGCAACTGCTGACGAGCACAACCGTCACCGGCTTGTTGCGCGACGCCAACGGCGCGGTTGTCGGCGTCACCACTGATCGACCCGACGGCGACCTGCGTGCGCGTGTCGTCATCGCGTGCGATGGCGTAAACAGCTTCCTCGCCAAGGAAGCCGGGCTCTACGAGCACACGGATGCGAAGCACTTCACGCTTGGCGTGAAGGAAACTCTGGCGCTTCCGAAGGAAGTCATCGACGAACGCTTCGGTGTGCGCGGTCGCGAAGGCGTCGACATCGAGATCATCGGCGGCACCGGCGCCGTCAACGGTGGTGGGTTCGTCTACACCAACCTCGAGACCGTGGCAGTCGGAGTCGTGTTGAAGATCTCGAAGTTGGCGAGCCAGTCAATGCGGCCCGAACAGATCATCGCCAACCTGAAAGCCCACCCTGGCATCGCTCCGCTAATAGAGGGCGGAGAGATAAAGGAGTACTCGGCGCACCTGATTCCCGAGGCCGGCTTGAAGATGATGCCGAAGATGACCACCGATGGAATGTTGGTAGCTGGCGATGCGGCGGCGCTGTGCCTTGCGGCGGGCATCTGGCTGGAGGGCGTCAACTTCGCAATGGCGAGCGGCATGTACGCAGGTGAGTCGGCGGCCGAAGCGATCAAGGTGAGCGACGTCAGCGCGGCAGGCCTTGGCGGATACCAACGTCGGCTCAGCGAGACGTTCGTGCTGAAAGACCATCGCAAGTTGCGCCGAGCACCAGAACTCGTGTTGAGCGATCGTGTGCAGCACCTCTATCCACAGATGATCGCCAATGTCGTCGAGCGCATGTTCCGCATCGACAACCCCGCGCCGAAGCCCGGACTACGGCGCATTCTCAATCAAGAACGCAAGCGTGCGGGCATCAAGCGGCGCGACCTGATGCGTGACACGCTCGACGGCTACCGGAGTTTCGGATGACGCCCGGCAACTTCCTCGAGACGATGGAGACGGCCGAGTTCCGCGTCAGCCCCGACGCGCACATCGTTGTCGATAGCGCGATCTGTGCCGATTGCACAACGCGCGAGTGCGTCGTCGCCTGTCCGGCGAACTTGTTCGTCCCCACCGCAGATGGTGGCGTCGTCTTCAACTACGAGCAGTGCTTCGAATGCGGCACCTGCTACATGGTCTGCACGCAAGAAGGCGCGATCAAGTGGGACTACCCAGCCGGCGGCTATGGCGTGGTGTTTCATCGAACATGAGTGAAATCTCTCCGACGACGGAGATTGTCGTGTGTCTGAAGTGGGTATTCCAGGTCAATGAGCCGAGCGATGCGCGTTTCGCGGGAATGTCACCAGCCGATCACGCAGCACTCGAGTTGGCACTGCAATGTGCAGAACACATTGGCGGCGAGGTCACTGCCGTCACGGTCGGACCGCTCGCAGCCGACACTGTGCTGCGCGAGGCCCTCGCATGCGGCGTCGCTCACGCAGTTCGAATCGACGCACCAACCGCGACCGACAGTGCCGACGTTGCCACGATGATCGCATCAACAGCAGACAAGGCGTCGTGGATCTGGTGCGGCGACTACTCGACCGACAACGGAAGTGGCAGCGTGCCCAGCTTTCTCGCCGCTGACTTACAAGCCCGCCAGGCGCTCGGCGTGATCAACGTCTCGTTCGAGGGTGAGGGTGTCAGCGCGACCCGTCGCATTGATGGCGGTCGTCGTGAAGTGCTCGACGTTCGCGCTCCAGCAGTGATCAGTGTCGAGGGCGCGACGGCGCGCCTCCGTCGGGCCAGCCTCGCGGCGCTGCGCACCGCGGCGACTGCGGCAATCGACGTCGTGACGCCGGCGACTCCAATTCGCACCACGCAACACACCGTCCACACGTACCGACCGCGAGCGCGAGCGCTGGCCGCGCCTAGTGCATCCGACGCATTGGATCGGGTGCGCGCGCTCACGATGAGCGGAGCGACAGCGACAGCGCAACACGATGTCGAGACACTGGCTCCAGCGGATGCGGCAGCCCGCATCGTGGACGCACTTCGCGACTGGGGCTATCTGTGACGCGCAAGCTTGGCGAAGGCACGTGGACCGATCATTGGAAACCAAGTCGGCGGCCGTTGCTGGTCGTGCCGATTGGTTCCTGCGAGCAGCACGGTCCGCATCTTCCGCTCGATACAGACACGCGCATCGCCTCGGCGCTGGCGACCAGTCTCGTGAACAACTACGACAGCGGCGAATTGCTGCTCTGCCCGGCGTTGGCCATCACTGCAAGCGCGGAACACGCGTCGTTCCCCGGCACGTTGTCGCTCGGTGCCGCCGTCTTCGAACAGGTCATCATCGAATTGGTGCGCAGCGCCGATTGGGCGGCTGGCGTCGTGCTGGTAAACGGCCACGGAGGCAACCAGGTCCCTGTCGACCGCGCAGTCAGGCTCTTGCAGAACGAGCAACGCCGGGTGCTTGCATGGTGGCCGAAGGTTCCCGATGGCGATGCGCACGCCGGTCACACGGAGACCTCGATGATGCTGGCGATCTCGCCTCAGCTCGTCCGCATGGACGACGCCGAGGAAGGTCGCATGGAACCGCTCGCCGAATTGATCGATGAGCTGCGCACCAATGGTGTCGGCGCTGTGAGCTCGAACGGTGTGCTCGGCGATCCGAGGATGGCGACCGCCGGTCATGGCCGATCGCTACTAACTCGCTTGAGTATCGATCTGCTCTCCGCTGTCGACGAATGGTGGGAGTGAGCGCGTTGCGTTACCGGCTCGATTCGTCGTGGCGGCGTCCGAACAGCAACACAGTGATCGCCGGATCGCCGCTGCGAGTATTCAGGCTCACCGACGCCGGGGCCCGCGTCATCTCCGAGGCTGAAACAAACTCGCCGGACAACCTCACTGGCGCACAACAACAGTTGCTCGATCGCTTTGTCGATGCCGGCGCACTCCACCCATTGCCAACTGATGGACCGTTCACGATCGACGATGTGACGATCGTGGTGCCGGCGCACAACCGCCTTCCGGCTTGGTCAGCCGCGCGCACGATCATCGTCGACGACGGTTCCAATCCCCCGCTCGCCGAAGCGCACATGCGCCACGACGCGAATCGTGGGCCGGGCGCCGCGCGCAACACAGGCCTCGCGGAAGTGACGACGGCACTAGTCGCATTCGTCGACACCGACGTGTCGTTCGCGAGCGACGGGTGGTTGGCACCGTTGCTTGCCCACTTTGCCGACGAACGCGTCGCGCTCGTCGCGCCGCGGGTCCGCAGCGCGCCGGGAGCGACTTGGCTTGCCAGCTACGAACAGCGCAACAGTCCGCTTGATCTCGGCGATGAGCCGGCACGAATCTCAGCGGGCACGCGCGTTTCATACGTGCCAGCCGCCGCCATCGTCTGTCGCGTCGATGCGGTGAGAGCAATCGGTGGCTTCGACGAAGCGCTGCGCACGGGCGAGGACGTCGACCTTGTTTGGCGACTTAGTACCGCCGGACGTCGCTGTCGCTACGAACCGAGCTCGGTCGTGTGGCATCAGCCGCGCAACTCGCTCTCAGCGATGCTGCAACAAAGGTTCGGGTTCGGTCGCTCGGCCGCGCCATTGGCAACACGACACCCTGGCGCGTTGGCACCGGTGCGAATCAGCCCATGGAGCGCGCTGGTATGGCTGCTCGCGTTGTTGCGCCGTCCAGTACTGGCAACCGGAGTACTCGCGGGCACCATCGTCGCGCTCGCACGCAAGTTGCGCGGCATACCGCCGATCGAGTCGGTGCGACTGGTCGGATTAGGAACTCTCGCCGCTGGCCGTCAACTCGCCGACGCGATTACACGCGTGTGGTGGCCAGTCGCGCTACTCGTCGCCGCGATCAGTCGACGCGGCCGCTTGCCGATCGCCGCAGCATTAATCGCACCCGCAGCAGTCGCTTCGGTGCGTCAACGCAACGCGCAGCCGCTGATCGACGCGCCGATTCAGGCGCTTGATCGAATGGCGTACGGCGCGGGCGTGTGGGCCGGCGCTGTCGGCGAAGGTGACTTCACGGCATTGCTTCCAGGGATCTTGGCGCACTCCACGCAGACCGACTCCGGGACCAATCCCCAAGCGATCAACTGATTGAAGATGATGCAGCCGAGGCAGATGGCGAACACAGACTCGAGAGTTGCGGCACCGACCAAGCCAGCGATCAGCACGTAGCTAACTACTGGTGCGCCAGTGAGCCACGCGATCAATGCGCCACCACTGAACGTCAGCCCGATGCCCTGCGCAAAACGCTTCGGCGGCCCAGGCACAAAGCGATGCTGCACTCGCAGTCGCGGTGTAACAACGCGAGTCACGAATTGCCCAAGCGGGCTGAGCTTCGGACCGGTCAGAACCCGCGCCAAGAATCCGAATGCGAGCGGCACCAATACCCACCACTCGCGAATGACGAGGAACGCGACGCCCTGCAGAACCACTCCAGCGGCGACCAGTCGGGCGGACGTCTCGTTAACCGGATTGGGGAAGCCAAACAGCCTTGCGCTCATGCTTCGGATGATAGACCGATAAATCCGATCAGACAACTCAACAATTGCGCCGCCACCCCCGAACGGCACGGGGCTACCGTGGCGCAGAATGACCGTTCGCCTGACCGTCCAACAGGCCGCGTGGCGGCAGCATGTGGCCGACACTGCCACGGCGTACGGGCCGGCGCTGGTGCCAGTGGTCAAGGGCAATGGCTATGGGTTCGGTCGGGAACTACTGCATCAGCTCGCTGCCGAGCTGGTTGACCCGCTCGATCGCGTGTGCGTCGGCACGATCCATGAGCTCGACGGCGTCCCGGCCAACGTTCGTCCGGTCGTGTTGACCCCCGCGCTCGCGCCCCCCGACAAGGCCGACGCAATCATGACCGTCGGCAGCACCGCGCAGGTCGACGCGCTGCGCGGGTGGAGCGGCGACGTGATGGTGAAGGCGGCGAGCAGCATGCGTCGCTTTGGCGCGACTGTCGACGAGATGCCGTCGCTGATGCGAGCGATCGAAAACCAAGGACTGGGCATCGTCGGCTGTGCGCTGCACCTCCCGCTCACTGGCACCGACGAGGAGCGCGTCACCGAGATCGCGACCTGGCTCCCCCACCTGCCGATCGAGGTACCGCTATGGGTCAGCCACCTCAGTGCCGAGACCGTGAACGCGCTGCACATCAAGTACTTGCCACGCAAGTTCAAGGTGCGCGTCGGTAGTGCGCTGTGGCACGGCGCACCGAAGATCAGCGCGCTGCAGTTGCACGCCGACGTGTTGCACACACAACCGATTGGCGTCGGAGAAATCGCCGGCTATCACCACACACCTGCACCGTTCGATGGGACGCTCGTGGTGATTGGCGGAGGCAGCACGCACGGCATCGCGCCGAACGACCAACCATCGCGACAACCGCTCAGCCCGTTTCACTTTGCTCGCACTCGGATGACATTGCTCGAGCCGCCGCATATGCACACATCAATGGTGGTCGTCGAAGCTGATTCACCGACACCACGAGTGGGCGAATGGGTCGATGTGCAACGTCCACTAATCACGACACATGTGGATTACGTCGAGTGGATGTGATTGAAGCGAGCCCGTCTACGAAGATCGGCCGAATCGTCGACCTCGACGTCGCACGCGCAATCGGGCTGATCGGCGTGTGCGTCATGAACTACCACGGCTACTTGATCGGCGTCGGGGCCAAGTATCCGCCGAGCACGTTCCTTGAGCGAGTCTTCGATCCGTGGCAGGGGCCCCTCTCCACACGCTTCGCCGCAACATTCGTCACCGTCGCCGGGATGGGTATCGCGCTGCTCACGCGCCGCAGTCGAACAAGCGGCGACCGTGCGGCGATTAGCGCCGATCGATGGAAGCTGACGCGCCGAGGCGTGCTGCTGTTCGCATTCGGCTACTTCCTCGACTGGGTCTGGCCGGGCACGATCCTGTTCTATTACGGCGCGTTCTTCATCGTCGGTGCGCTGCTGTTCACGTTGCGCAGCCGATGGTTGCTGGCCATCGCAGCTGCGTCGGTTCTTGTCGCGGCCGCGCTGCAGCGCTGGTCGTTGCACCATGATGCGGAATGGTTGCTGTACGGAAACGCTGGCCAAGAGCGTTCGCCGCGCGCCCTGCTGTTCGATGTGTTCGTGCGCGGCACGCACCCGCTGCTGCCGTGGTTGCTGTTCTTGTGCGTCGGCATCGTGCTTGGACGCATGCTGCCCTTCAGCACGCGACTTCGCACGCAACTCATTGCGGCCGGAGTCGCCTGCGTCGCGCTGGGGTACCTAGGTCGGACGTACCTGACGTGGCGACCCCTGTTGCGCTCGACTGCGCCATTCGATCGCGGGCTGCTCTATTGCCTGACCACCATCGGATCGTCGGTGGTCGCGGTTTGCGTAATCGGCTGGATCGCCGAACGCACTCGCGAGGCAACCATCACGCGTTCGCTTGCATCGGCTGGGCAAATGACGCTGACGCTCTACATCGGTCACGTGCTGGCGTTCAACCTGTTGGTCCACAAGCTCGAGTGGGTCGTGCCCGACGGTCTTGCAACCGCGCTCACGTTCGCCGCGTGTTATTGGATAATCGCGATTCTCGTCGCAGTGATGTGGCTGAAGCTGTTCAAGATCGGCCCACTCGAGTGGGTCTATCGAAAGTTCAGCGAGTGACTCAGCGAGTAGTCGCTAGTTAGAAACGTCAGCCGATTAGTTCGGCGAACGTGTCGCAGTTGCTCGGGTCGCCGTTGTAACCCCTGAGGAACCACGTGCGCCGTTGCTCGGCGGAACCGTGCGTCCAGCTCTCGGGGTCGACGCGCCCTTGCGTCTTCTGCTGAATGCGATCGTCACCAACGGCCTCGGCGGCAGCAATCGCTTCTTGTAGCTCGGCTTCGTTCTCCAACACATTGCGGTCACCAACCCACGCGCCAGCGAAACAGTCGGCTTGCAACTCAAGCGCCACCGAGTACTCATTCGCGCGATCAGGATCGTTCTGCGATGCGTCCTGCACCTGCTGGTTCAGCCCGAGCACGTTCTGCACGTGATGGCCGTACTCGTGAGCGAGGATGTATTGCTCGGCAAGATCGGTTGCGCTGCCGATCAACTGCGATTCCAGCTGCACGAGGAATTCGAGATCGATGTAGACCAGATTGTCGGCCGGGCAATAGAACGGCCCGGTTTCCGAGCTGGCCTGCCCGCAGCCAGTGCTGGTGCCGCCGGTGAACCACACGGTGTCGGTCTCCTGATACGCCGTGTTGAAGTACTGCGGCAAAGCCCCTGCCCAATACTCCTGCACATCGTTAGTTACGCCGCACACCACTTGCTCGATTTCGGTGACGCACGACGACGGATTGTTGGCGCTACCGCCAGCAGTATCGGCTGCGGTCGGCGTGCCAGTCGCGGCGCCGAGCAACTTGGGAAGGAACAGCGCTGCGAGCACCACGATGATGCCGAGGATTCCGCCGCCAGCCTTCAGGCCACCCGACCCGGCGCCCAACTGAGAGAGGATGTCGCCGAGTCCGCCGCCACCACTGCTTTGCCCACGGCGATCGTCGATACGCGATCCATCAGTACTGCGAATCTTGGTCATGGCGGCAGAGCTTACGCCGTCATCGGGCCGCGGAGACCCGCTGCGCGACGGCCGCGATGGATACCCCGTACAGCTACGGCGCCGGCACCGATCAACGGACCCTGGTCGGCGAGACGCACAGGCGTAATGCGTGCCCCGCGGGCGAACGAAAGCTTGGCGTGCTCGTCGAGTGCGGCCTGCGCCGAGTTGAAAAACGTCGCAGCAAAACCGAGCGCGACCGAGCCGCCCACAACCACAAGATCGAGATCGAGCAAGTTGCACACCGACGCTGCGCCCATGCCGACCAATCGCCCGGTGCGTTGCATGATCTCGTAGGTCGGCTCGGTTGGCGACCGACCTGTGATCGCCTGAATCGCCAAACCAGACGCTTCCGCCTCCAAGCATCCGCGCGACCCACACTCGCAACGACGGCCATTGGGTTCGACGACGATGTGACCGACGTGGCCGGCATTTCCGCTGGCGCCGTCGAGCAACTGCCCGTTCAACACGACGCCACCACCGATGCCGGTGCTGACCACCATCGCCAGAAAGTTTTGCTTGCCCACTGCCGCGCCGAGCCAACCCTCGCCAAGTGCCAGCGCCTTCGCATCGAGTTCGCCGTACACCGGCAACGAGGTTGTGGCGGCTAGTCGCTGTCGCAGCGGAAACTCGCGCCACGCAAAGATGTTGAGTGGTGACACCGTCTCGGCACCAATGGTGATTGGCCCTGCGCAGCCGACTCCGACAGCGATTGGGCTCGTGCGATGGTGCTGACGGGCGCGGGTGATCTGCTGATCGACGGCCTCCGCGAGGACGAAGAACAACTCTTCTGACTTCAGTCGATGGTCGACCAGAACTTGTGCGCGATCGATCAACTCGCCCTGCATCGTCATCAGGCCGACGGCCATCTTGGTGCCGCCAACATCTACTGCGACGACAACGTCGCCGCCGACTGTGCGCTTGGCTGCGGGATCTACGGCAGCGCGGTCGACGGCCGTGGAGTCAACGACCAGTGGGTCAACCTCGTCAGCTGACACGTCGTGCAGTTTCGACCAGGTTGATTTCGTATAACACAAGATCGAGCGCGTCGGCGCTGATCATTCCCGAGTACCGCTGCGGGTTGTCAGCAGTGATGCACGACGCGAGCGGACTGAGCAACGTCCACGGAGTTGGATGACAGAACTGCACAACGCTGTACCGCTCGCCCTTGTATCCGGGCGCAGCGACGACGCGATGGATTCCGGTGGGGATCACCCCGTTGGTGAGGCGTTCCAACATCATGCCTGTGTTGATGATTGCCTGCCCCGGTGGTGCAACCGCATCGACCCACTCGTCGTCAACAAGTACCTGCAGACCGGGCGCTGTGGCGCGCGGCAATGCCGTGATCAAGTTGATGTCGCCGTGCGCGCCAGCCCACACATGAGTTTCATCCGGCGCTTGCTCCATCGACGGATAACGAATCGCACGCGTCAGCGTTGCTCCGTTAGTAGTCATCTCGTCGAAGAGCGATTCGTGACAGCCCAAGCCTTCGGCGATGACGCGCAAGAAACGAACCTGAATGTCTTCGATTTTGCGATGGAATGTGTTCAGCACTTCCGTGATGCCCGGCACTGCCGATTCCGGCAACACCTGCTCGCCGTAACTAAACGGATAGCGGGTGCGTAGCGGATGCCCCGGCGGCAACGCTTGGCCCCAATTCAGCATCTCTTTCCAGTCGGGAACATCGCTGGTCGCCGCAGTCTCGACGAGAAGCCCGGTGTAGCCAGTCTGGCCATGACGGTTCGGCGCGACGAAGCTCTGCTTCACCTCGTGCGACTTCTCGAAGAACTCGCGCAACATGCCGTAGGCAGTGTCGAGCATGTCTTCACCGAGATCGTGATTGGTGTACACGAACCCAGTGACCAGACTGCGGCGGACGCCGTCGACCACCGCCCGCCGCTGTGCTGCCGTTCCCTTTTCAAATCGCAGAAGGTCGACTTCCAGGATCTGGCTCACGGCACCACCGTATCGGTCTTAGAAAGACGCTGTTAGAAGTCTCCACTGATCGACGGCACAGCATCCGCCGTGTACAACAGGCCGTTGTCTATCTCCCACTGCCCGCTGTCGAAGGTGACGTCGCGTACCAAGAAGTGGCCAGGGCAGCAGTTCGGCTCGCCGTCGGCGTAGACCGCGGTGACAACCGTTGCCCCACCCGGATGCAGTTCGACCGAACCGTGATCAAGACCTTGCAGACCGCCTAGGAAGAACACACCATCAGGCAACGGGTCGAGCACGTCGATATCGAGGTAACCGCCCGAACCTGCGTAGCGATAACCCACCCACACCTCTGCACCGTCGTCGAAGTGCATGTCGCCAAGAACGACGGTCACGTCGCTCCAAACTCCAGCGTCGGGTTCCTCCGCGAAGTAACGCTGCACCCAGTTGATACCGCTCCGGAACAGCACGGCGACACCGAAGCGACCATCGTCGTTGCGGCGTAGCACCAGCACCTGTACGCCGTCGCTGTACGACGGCATGATCTGGCAGTCCTCTAAGTGCCAGCCGGGAATGCCGGGGTCGAAACCCGAGCACGTGTAGTCGAACAGAGTGATGCCACCGCCGGGCGTGGCGATCAGGTTGGTGGGGGCGCCAAGCGGCGTTCCAAGAAGAAACGGCGGTGGGCCCAATGTCGGCGGAACGGCAGCAACGGTCGTCTCAGGCGCAACCGTCGAATCGGTCGGCGCCGTCGTGACAGTCGGAGCGACAGTCGTTGGGACAACGGTGGTCGTTGATCCAGATGCGGTAGTGGTGCTGGGATCGCCAATCTTCTGACTATCGCTGCAAGCAACGGTCAGCAGGGCGATGGCACTTACAAGGGCAGAAACTCTTATGCGGGTGATGTTCATGGCAGTTGAGATTCGCCATCGGCCGACTTCTTGCATTTTTCGCGATAAATCTTCATGAGAGCCAAACCTATGGCGCTGCCGGTTCGTGTCTCAACAGTGGAAGCATGGCTCACGATGAGCATTGTCGGTGACGCTGACGACGTCAACGCGCTCGTCGTCACTCAAGACTTGGATGGCCTTTTCCGCGCGCACTATGCCCGCCTCGTCCGCGCGCTCGCCGTGGTGTGCGGCAGCCAAGAAGCCGCCGACGACGCCGTTCAAGAGGCGTTCGTCAAGGCCCACCTCCATTGGCGCCGGATCCAGAACTACGAGGACCCTGTTGGGTGGATTCGACGCGTGGCAATCAATCGCCTTCGCGACGATCACCGTCGGATCGGCCGCAAACAGCGTGCAACTCAGCGACTGCAATCCGAGGCGCGGCCCGCGATCGTTGAATGGTCCGACGGTTCCGACGTCACCGCCCTGTTGAGCGAGCTACCCAAGCAGCAACGACTTGCGCTTGCGCTCTTCTACGTAGATGGCCTCAGCGTGGCTGAGGTCGCCACGACTCTGCGGATCAGCGAGGGGGCCGTCAAATTCCATTTGCATCAGGGCCGCGATCGGCTCCGCACCACATACTCCGCAGGTCAGGCAGCTATCTGATGAGTGACTTCGAAGATCCGGAACTCGCACGTGTACTCGGACGAGCAGGTGGTGAATTCCCCAACGTCAACGTCGCGTACGAGCGCTTGCAGGTGCGAGTTCGCCGTGCTCGGCGTCGCCGCGCCACCGTTGTCGGCAGCGCCACGTGTGGGCTACTCCTCGCGACCGCATTCTTGGTGGCCAATCGATCGAGCAACTCACCTGACGTACAGCCGAGCGATCGAGAGACATTCAACGGCTCGGTGCCCGACGACACTGTCAACGGCTCGGTGCCCGACGACACTGTCGCCGACTCGGCACCCGACACCACGGTAGGGAACACGAGCGACAACACGACGAATGACAGCAACGGTAGCGGCAACCCGGCGAGCTCCACGCCGACCACGCTCGCGTCGCCCGTCACGAGGGTTTTCGCCGGCGAGGGTGGAACCATCACAGTCCGACTACAGGGCAACAATCTCACGCTCGTCTCATACGCCGCGGCCAGCGGGTTCTCTGTCGAAGTTCAGCATTCATCGGGCGACCGAGTGGAAGTTCGCTTCGAGTCAACAAGCCACGAGACCCGCATTCGGATAGACCTCGAGAATGGCGCGATGGACCCGTCCGTAGAAGAACAAGACAACTGACGCGCACTTCCTGAACGTCGATAGCTCAATCCCTGACTCGACAGACTGGCTCCGGTCACGGTGGCGACGACGACTGACACGAGTCGCGTGATCAGCGACGGCGACCAGTCCGTGGTTGCTCCTCCATACTGAGCGAGTGACGACGGACTGGAACCCGGTGCTGCGCGGCGAATTTGCCAAGCCGTACTGGCAACAGCTGCAGGCCTTCGTTGCCGACCAACGGGCCCGTTACACGGTGTTCCCTCCCGAACCTCAGGTTTTCGCCGCGCTACACCTCACTCCCTACACCGATACGCGGGTCGTCATCCTTGGGCAAGACCCGTACCACGGCCCGCGCCAGGCGCACGGCTTGTGTTTCTCAGTTCATCGCGGCGTTCCGATTCCGCCGTCGCTGACCAACATCTACAAAGAGCTGCAATCAGATCTGGGCATAACGCCACCGGCGCACGGCAACCTCGAATCGTGGGCGCGCCAAGGCGTGCTGCTTCTCAACACCACACTCACCGTGCGCGCCGGTCAGGCTGCGTCGCACCACGGGCACGGTTGGGAGACGTTCACCGACGAGGTGCTGCGCATCGTCAACGCCAAGCCGCAGCGTGTCGTGTTTCTGTTGTGGGGCAGCAACGCCCGCAAGAAGAAGTCGTTGATCGACTTGTCGCGTCACGTCGTCATCGAGTCGGCGCACCCTTCACCGCTGAGCGCGCACAACGGATTCTTCGGCAGCCGCCCGTTTAGTCGCACCAACACCGCGCTACTAGAGGCCGGTCTAAAACCAATCGATTGGACGATCCCCGACTAGTACTTCAGCTGGCGGGGCTTGGGTAATCGCCGCGTTCTTCAGCTGCGGGTGCGGTGTCGTAGATCGCTACTGCACCGTCAGGCAAGAACAGCTTCTCTTCCGTCGGCCATTCGCCGGGAAGGAAGCGCTTGCCACCGTCGACGTACTGGTACATGCCGGTGCCCTCCCTGCGAATCTCGTCGAGCCCCGTCGCCGTCGCATCCCACCAGAACACCGTCGCGTCATCCGTGCCTTGGTAGTCGGCGATGCCACCCCAATAGCCCTTGTCGCCGTATGTGAGAAACGGCTGACTAATCGCCTGAATCGTTCCTGGCGAAGCGAACAGCGCATCGCGGAAATTCTCCGCGGTCAGATTCGGCCCCGTGTACTGCAGCACTGCGAAGAAAAGCGCCGGATAGACCGCGAACACGCCGATGGTGTCGTCGGCAGGCGGCTCGACGCCGGTGAACCACACGTAGTTCGCGAATGCTCCGGCGTTCAGCGGATTGCTTCGTGCCGCGAGTTGCGTGACGCCGAAGGCGTGCTGCCACTGCTCTTGGTCGTACGTACGAGCAAAGGCGGTGACATCGACGAGTGTGCTCGCGGCGACAATCCACTCAGGAAAGTACTCCTGAGCAGTCGCTTCCTGCGTCAGGGATTGCGGCGTTATCGGATCACCGTTGAACACGATTGTTGTCACACCTGCAGATTTCATGCGATTGATCACGAGAGCCGCTGTCTGCTGAATCGTGAACGGATCGAGTGCGTAGGCGACCACCTCGGCGAACGGCGCGCCAAGTGATTCCATCTCCGCGGCCATGCGATCGGCGAGCTCCTTCGGAGAAGCGCTACCACCCTGATCGATATAGACGTAGCCGAATACGCGTGGCGAATCTTTGACTGCATCACCGCCGTATTCCGCGTTCTTACCAACTATCTGCTTCTGCAGGAATTCCAGCACGTGGGTTTGCTTCTGAATCGCGCTGCCATCGAGACCGAACAAGTACGGGTCACGGTCACTGAAGAACTCGGCCGGCTCGGATGGGGTACAGCCGATGCAGACGATTTCTCGCGCCGCCAACTCGTCCGCGAATGCGCTCGTGAAGTCGGGGCCGTTCAATACCGCGAACGGGTGGAACTGTTCAGCTATTGCGGCCGCATCGGCGCGGGCAACAGTGTCGTCGTCGGATTCACCTGTGGCCTCGTACGTGACCAGATTGATCGTGCGGCCGTAGAGCTCGTAGTACGTCTCGTAGTAACGCACTATCTCGGCCATCGTTGCAAACTGATCTTGGTTCGTGTCGTCGACCGCAATCGCACTGGTGATGTAGTTCGTGATTAGGTCGGTTTCCTTGCCCTCGTAATAGACGATGGTGATTTCATCGGCCGTAACGCCAGAAGCCGTCGCGCCTCCGTTATCGCCCTCGAACGGCGCGTAGCAGTCCGAGCGGAAGTAATCAGGCACCGCGATGCGCCCCGTTGTCGTGTCGCAGCGCTCGCCCCAGTCGATCGAATCGGCGATTCCCTGCTCGACAGCTTGCGAGTAACTAAGCGGGTACGTGATACCGCCCGGCTCGGTGTCGCCCGTCGTCGTGTCGGTTGCACCGGTATCGCCAGTGGTGCTGTCGACCACGGTGGTGACAACGGTGTCGGCCGTGTCGGTGTCGTCGGAATCCTGGGTTGCGACCAGTACTCCTCCGCCAACGGCGACAACGGCAATGACGCCAACGATTGGCCCCCACCGCTTCATCTGACGGTTGCCAGTTGTTCCCGAGCTGCTTGCAGGCTCCACTTCATCCCCCTGTCGTTAGATGGAGCCGCTGCGCTGACGCGCTGCGACGTTGTTCCCCAGGTAGCTCTCTATCACGTCCGGATGGGCCAGTACGTCGGCCGGCAAGCCACTCGTGAGCACGGCACCTTGATCGAGCGCAATCACTCGATCGCTAACCGCCGAAATCAGCGGGATGTCGTGCTCGATGACCAGCAGGCTGGCACCCATTTCGTCGCGTAGTCGCTGCAGCACCGGCGCCAATGCTTCGACTTCGCGCTGGGCGATTCCACTGGATGGTTCATCGAGCAAGACCAAAACCGGCCGATGCGCCGCGATGCACGCAAGATCGACAACGCGCCGGGTGCCGGTGCTGAGCTCGCGCACGAACGTGTTGCGGTATTCACCTAGGTGCATCAGCTCGATCAGCTCGCCGACGCGCACAGACGTGCGTTCCTCATCGTCGAACACCGCTGGTAGCCGCAAAGCTGCGGCCAGCGCACTGCGACTCTCGACCCACCGTTCGAGCGCGACAGCCAGCGTGTCGGTAACGGTCATGTCGGGAAAGAGGCGTGCGTCTTGGAAACTGCGGCCGAGGCCACCTGCGGCGCGCTTGCTTGCACCGAGTTCAGTGATGTCGTTGCCTTGAAACTCGATAAACCCCGAATCGACAGGTACAAAGCCGCTAATGAGATCGAAGATCGTGGTCTTGCCCGCACCGTTAGGCCCGATCATGCCGACGATTTCGCGCGTGCCGACTTCGAACGATGCTTGGCTGACGGCTCGATTACCGCCGAACGAACGCGAGACGTCAACGACGCGAAGCACCGGCGTCGTTGTTGACGGTGCCGACGATTCTGGGGCGGGGTTTGTAGATGTCGGAGTGTTGTCTGCGAGGAATACCGAACGCAGCAGATCGGTGCGTCCGAGCAACTCGGACGTAGGACCGCTGAAGCGAATCGTGCCGCGCTCCATGAAGTACGCGGTGTCGGCCACCGTCAGCGCCACGTTGAAGCTCTGCTCGACGAGAATCACAGCGGTGCCTTCGGCAGCGATTCGTTGCACGAGCGGCAGGATCTGACCGATCACCACCGGCGCCAAGCCCAGAGAGAGTTCGTCGATCAGCAGCACGCGCGGCTTCGCGACGAACGCCATACCCAGCGCCAACATCTGTTGCTGGCCACCGCTGAGGTCGCCTGCCGATCGCAAGAAGCGATCGCGAAGCACTGGAAACATCTCGAGCACGTCTTCGACAGACTGATTGCGCGCAACGGGTTCGTGTCGGCGCGTCCAGCCGGCGAGTTGCAGATTCTCCTGCACCGTCAACCCACCAAACACGCCTTGGCCACCGGGCATCTGACTGATGCCGAGTACCGCGATTTCGTTCGGTGGCGCGTGCGTGATGTCTCTGCCGTCGAGCACGATCGCACCACTGTCGGCTTCGACAACACCGCTGATCGCCTTCAGCAATGTGCTCTTCCCGGCGCCGTTGGTTCCAAGCAGCGCAACGATCTGGCCTTCTTTCAGATCGAGGTCGACGTCGAACAGAACTTGTCTGCCGTCGTAACCCGCGTTCACACCGCGCAACAACAGCAGGTCTGCTTCGCCTCGGCGGCGCTGATACAGCGCCTCGCTGCGCGCGGCCGACGACTTCCAAACCGACGCGATGTCGCGGCCGATCGTCTTCTCCGCGGAACCGAGAATCAAACTGCCGACGATGAACAGCGGCACCAGCGTGAGCATGCCCCAGCGAATTCCGATGTGACTACTGATCCACCCAATCAACGGCAATATCAGCAGGCCGGGAATCACCCACAGCGATGCAACCGAGAAGCCGGTCGCGCGAGCGCGGGCCGGGATCGCCAGTGAGAGAGCAACCAGAATGCCAGGCCCGACGATCGCCAGCGTCGCTGAGATCAAACAGTTCAACGCGACCGCGACCACAATGTTTGGTGCCAAGGCGAAGCCGATCGCCGCCACCGACGTCAACAGCGCCACGCGCGCGACAAAGCGAATCAGCGCGGCCATGTCAGTCATGAATCGCTTGGTGATGTAGCGCGTGCCAACAACGAGGCCGACCAACTGAAACGGCTCGGCGATCGCCGCTGCAACACCGCGGCCGCGCTCGTCGAGATTGAACTGGTCCTCGTAGAGCAGCGAGGCCAACACTACGAAACCGATTAGTGCGGTCGCGAGGAACGGCAGGCTCCACCAAAGTCGCTGCAGGGTGGGGATCTTCTGCACCGTTCGCCAACTCTCGGCGAACGATGGCACCACTTCCTCAGTGTTGGCGACGTCGTCGCTGGAACCCATCGCGGCGCGTTCCCACTTACCGCGCACCGGCTCGTGCATTCGAAACGCGAGCACCGCGAAGATGACGGTCGGGATGACGAACACAACGAAGGGCACTCGCCAGTCGAAACTGTAAGCCAGCAGGCCAGCGACGAGCGGACCGACGAACGCGCCGATGGCGTTCGCCGCGCGATGCGTGCTGAACACCTTGCTGCGCGTTTCGATCGGGTAATAGTCGGCGAGCAACGAGTTGTGAGTCGGGTCGATTACCGCTTTACCAATGCTGCTACCGCTACGAGCGATCGTCAGAATCACAATCCCGGTCGCGAGGCCGGTCATGCCGCTGAAGAACGCCCACACCATCGCGCCGGCGATTGCCAACGGCACGCGCTTGCTGCGGTCGGCGTACTGCGCGATCGGAACCTGCAGCGCCAGCGAGGCGACGGATGCAAGTGCAACGAGAGTCAGCACTTTGGTGTTGTCGAGATTGAAGTGATCGCGAATGTTCGGCAGCAGGATGGCGAAGGCGGTGCGGTCCAACTCGTCGACCGCGTTGAGACCGAACAGCACGACAAGCGGAAACGCGGACTCGCCACCACAGACGCCACGCAGCCACTCCATTGGATGCGCCACGTGGCTCATGAAACGACGGACGAGGCTTGGTTGGTCGGTGCTCATGTCGCGTCGCTCTCAACAACATCGAGTTTCACGGCATGCGCCTCGTCGACCCGTGTGCCCGTGATCAGTCGCACCACGACATCACGAAGTTTCACCCACAGGCTGCCGAGACCGCCTGGCAGGATCAGCAGCACCAACAGGACGCCTCCACCGGTCGACAGCAGTTGCCAGATCTGATCATTGATGAACCAGCGCGTGCCGCGCAGGTAGAGCGCGCCGAGCAACGCACCGCCGAGTGAGCCAAGGCCCCCGATCACGGCGGTGATGAAGACGCTGAAACCTTCGCCCGTGTTGTAGCTCGTGACATTGAAGGCTTGGTTGAGGTGCGTATACAACGCCCCACCGACACCCGCCACGAAACCGGAGATGACAAACGCGGTCAGCTTGGCTCGTACTACATCGACCGAGAAGCTCTGCGCAGCGCGTTCGTTTTCTCGCACGGCGATGATTACGCGCCCCGTACGCGAGCGACGTACTCCTCGCAGGCCCAGATAGATGAGTGTTCCGACCACTGCGGAATAGGCGTAGTAGCGAGTCGGTGTGTTGATGCTGAACCGTCCGAATAGCGGTAGCCGTTCGAAGCGTTGCTCCGGGGCGGGGAACCAGCCAAAGAAGCGACCATTCAACAACCACGCTTCAGTAGCTAGTGCAAACGCGAACGTCGTGACCGCGAGGTAGAGGCCGCGCAGTCGCAGCGCGGGCACGCCGACTGCAAATGCGGCGACCGCGCCGGCCACACCACCGGCCAGCAGCCCAACCGTTAGGTCCACGTTCCACCGCGAGGTCAGGGTCGCGCTCGTTGCGGCACCGATGCCAACGATTGCCATCTGCCCGAAGGACACCTGACCTGCCCACCCTGTGAGGACGACCATCGACATCCCAATGATTGCGAATGCGATCACGGCCGATGCCTTGATCACGTAGTCCACGCGAAGCACGGTAGGAACGAGCACAACGGCAACTGCACATAGCGCCAACAACGAGTAGCGCAAAGTGGTTACCCAAGTGTTCGCGGCCAAGTGCCGCGGTAGTTCGCGAACTTCCTCGGCACCGCGCCAACTGCTCGTTGCATCAATGTCGCGGCGATTGGAACTGGCTCGCTGCGCAAGCAGAGCGACAAACATTGCTGCCGCCATGATTGGATATGCCACGAAGGGTGTATCTGAGTTGCTCTGCACGCCGAACTCGAGCAGTCGCAACACGATCGCGGCGAGGGCGATCACAACCAGGTTCTCCATACGACCGATCACCATGGCGGCCAGCGCTATGAGGAACGTGGGTAGGCCTTCGGCAAATCCGATGGGCACACCGGTGATCCCACTTCGGAGAAACAGCGCCACAAACGCGAGGACGGCAGCCAACATCCACACGACGGTGTTCAGGCGGCTGACAGGAATGCCCAACATCGCGGCGCGGTCGCTACGTTCCGCCGACGCTCGTATGGCCGTGCCCAGCTGACTGCGATTCAAGAACCAACCAACGAACAACAGTGCAAGCGGCGCAACGATCATGGCGATGATGTCGTTTCCGCCCAGAATGAACTTGCTCGAGTCGGGATTCCACGGCGGCCAACTCGTCGACAGTGTGAGTTTCCAATCAACCGGCGAGACGATCCGCTTGCTTCCCAGGTTCTGCCCCCACCAGCGCGGTACAAGGATTCCCAGCACCAGCAACAGCTGGGCAATTCCGAGCGTTGCCACCATCATCACCATGCGCGGCGAATTTCGGAATCGACGAATGATCGCCATCTCGACAACTAGGCCGAGCACCAGCGACAACAACAGCCCGGCACCGAGAGCAACAAGGTATGGCCAGTTCCAAAACAGAATGAACGCGGCCGCGAACCCGACGGGCACAGAACCCATGTCGGCTTGCGCGAAGTTGACGACCCGATTGGCCCGATAGATGAGTGCCATCCCGATCGCGAGCATCGCGGCGAGCAAACCGAGCACCAATCCGCGGGTCCACACGCCCAACGGCATCCCGAAGAAGAACAGTTGAATCGCGAGCAGTGCGGCGATCGTTGGCGCGGCAACCACGATCACGTCGTTGCGCTTACCCACCGCTCTCCCCACGGCGCCGACGGTACATGGTCCGTTGCGCTACGACAGACCCGGGTGCAGCGCGGCCAACGTCGGTGGCAGTTCCGCCCCTGAGCTGGTGCACAACACGTCGCGATCGGTGACGGCGAAGTCGTGCTCGAGCAACCATCCGGCCAGCGGGTGCTGCTCGGGTACATAGATCGTCACCTTTGTACCCGCGTCGAAAGCGCGCAGAACTTGGCGGCACTCGTCGATCGCGCTCGGAGCGTCGAGTCGAAGCACGTCTACCTCGCCGTCGGTGACCGAAACGACGGAGTTTGCAGTCACCAACGCGCCCTGGTTCGCGAAGTGGCTGACGAGATCGTCGCGGCCGTGTGTCCATGCTGCTGGCAGCAACGGCGATCCACCGCCGAGTGCCGTGCCGGACAGGTACAGCATCCGACCGCGCGCCACCAGTCCCACTCGTCGATAGGCAGCGAGCGCACCTGGGTGCTGCGCGCTGAACGTCATGCACCGTGGCCGACCACTCAACAGTTCTGCGAGTAGACGACCGCCAACGCCCTTCCCGCGCGCCGCGTTGGCCACGAACAGATCGGTCACCATTGCAACCTCGCCAGCCATCACGGTGCCCGCGAAACCGACTACCTCGCCGTCAGTCGTCGAACACAGCAACCGACCAGCGCTAGCGACGAACGACAGGTAGCGCGAGTCACAATCGTTGAAGTCGCCCTCGGCCGCGATCTGCATCAAGCGCGCATGATCGTCGGCGACGACCGGTCGAATTGCTGACTCCATAAATCCAGCTTGCCAGGGATGACGGGGCCGACGTCCGTTCAAATGGCAGGCTGGTACACATCATGATTCGTCGTTGCCTGCTCTTAAGCGCACTGTTCGTTGGGCTCGCGTGCTCGAGCAACAACAGGACATACAGCGGGTTGATCACGATGCCTGCATCGACCACCACGACCGACGCCGTCACCACCACCGAGCGGGCAACTACGTCGAGCTCGAGCACAACATCGACAACTACGACAATGCCATTCCCGACCACAACCACATTGCCGCTCAGTACCGCGGGTGGTGTCGTCAAGGTCGCGAACGCGACCGACATTGACGAAGCGGCGCAGCGACTAACCGACGAGTTCGCCGCGCTTGGTTTTGCGGTGGCCGAACCAACAAACGGCGCGGGCAAGGACGAAGAACTTGCGGTGAGCAAGATTTACGTCAAGGACGGCAGTGAAGCCATTGCCGCCTCAGTCAGTTACTTGATGGGTGGCGTTGAGATGTTGCGTATGACGACGCCGGCGTGGATATTCGGGGGCACCGCTGCGCTCGGCGACACGACAGTGCTCGTGATGCTTGGCAGCGACCTGGCCACTACCCCACTGCAGGTGATGCGCCTTGAGCCTGGGCGACAGGGGCCGGACTGATGGCCGATCCGGATTGGAGCACTCACGCACGAGTGATGAAAGTGCGCCGGCGATCGAAGGCGGGCAACACGCTGGTGCTCACCATCCAAAACTTCCGTGAGCACCGCACCGGCCGCAATGCTGCTCTCGTCTCGCACTACGGATTCTTGTCTGTCTTTCCGCTGCTGCTCGTGTTCACCACAATCCTCGGCTTCGTGCTGCAGAGCCGACCTCGTTTGCGCGACGAGATCATCGACTCCGCCTTCAACCGCATTCCGATCATCGGCGAGAAGGTCGGTGAGGACCCCCAAGCGCTGAAGGGCAACCTTCTGGCCCTGATCGTCGGCCTGGTGCTTGCACTGTGGGCAGGCATGCGCGCCTTCAACGCCTTTCAAAGCGCGCTCGATGACGTTGCAGAAGTCCCACTAAACAGCCGGCGCAGTCTGCTGCGCACGCGTGCACGATCGTTACTCGGCATCGTCGTCGTCGGCAGCGCCCAGATCGCAACGGCGATCCTCACCGCACTCGTTGCAGTCAGCGGGGTAAGAGTGCTCCACCGTGTGCTACTCGTGGTCGCAGCGGTGCTCGTCAATACATCGGTACTCGCCGCGGCGTACCGCTGGTTGTGCGTGCGCGCCTTCACTTGGCGACAGGTGGCACCAGGGGCCATCGCCGCCGGCGTCACATTCGCCGCGCTGCAGATCGCGGGAACCGTGATCGTCGGGCGGGCGATCGCTAATGCCTCGTCGGTGTACGGAACCTTCGCGTCGGTTATCGCGCTACTGACCTGGCTCAGCTTGCATGCGTTTGTCGCGCTCGTCGGAGCCGAGTTGAACCACGTACTGCCCGCACATCGCCACAGGTAGCTGCTCGTCAAGGATTACTTCTCGACGACTTGTGCAATCCGCTCCAGGGTTTTGGTCATGGACTCGACTGTCTTGCTTCGCATCGGTCGCACAGCAAACGGGAATGCTTCCTTGCGTATGTCCCAACTCTCGCGCACAAGCGTGCCGCCATCTTTCGGTTCCAACTCGTAACGCCAGATGCGACCACCGACCAACAACCGCATTGGCGCAATCGTCGGGCGCGTCTGCCATGCAATCAGGCGGTTCTGTTCGAACTCGACGACCGTGCTGGCCATCGAATAGTTGATGCCCATGCTCATCGACATGCCGAACTTGGACCCCAGCGCTAGACGTTGCGAACCGTCAGGAGTGCCGCGCACAGTGCCTGAACCGTCAATTTCTTGATGCCGAGCGGGATCTGCGAGCAAGTCGAAAATTCGTTCGGGTGGTGCTGCGATCAGCCGTTCAACGGTCGCAACGTCATGTTCTGTCATGCGCATGTCAACCGCGACCGGACATCTTCCATTCCCACTGATAAGAACTGTTAAGGACGTCTCTGGTCACACGTGACATGCGGCGAGCGGGTTCAAGGTCCATCGTTTGGTACCGATGATTAGGGGTAATGATGCATCGAGGCTCCCGCCACCTCCGTGCGCTGTACGTCACCGCAATTTTGCTTGTGAGCAGCGTCGTAACGTCGACCGCACCGGTCGAAACTGTTCTCGCGGCTGATCCGCCGTGGACAACGCCGACAGTTCCGCCGCGTTGCAGCAGCGAGCAAGCAAACAGCGGCAATGTCGCGGGCTGCCTGTTGTCGAGCAACCCTGGCCAACCGGAGAGTCGCGGATGGCCATCGCCTCCGTTCCCCGGTGAGGCGGGCGGTGGTTTTCCAGGCACCGGTTGGCGCTGGACCGGTTCTAGCTACAACGGCTCTGCCGCGTTGGCCGGGTGGGAAGCTGGCTTTGTTCGCAACGCTTCCCAGATCGGGTCGGTACGTCCGGGTCAGTTGAGCTCGTTTCCCGACGCGCTGCCGCTGTACGAAGGTTTCTTGGCCGAGATTCAGGCGCGTGGGTACGTCGTGCGCAGCGGCAGCGGTGCCTATTCATTCCGATGCACCGCGAGTACTCGCAAGGACTGCCGCGGCCTCACACGCAGCTCACTCTCAAATCACGCGTTCGGGTTAGCGGCCGACATCAACACCTCGCAGAACCCGATGCAGACCAACTACGGCATCAACGGCGCGAGTGCCTGTCAGACTCCGATGACCACCGACATGCCGCAGTGGGTCGTTCAGGTCGCAGAGAAGTGGGGCCTCTACTGGGGCGGCTACGGATGGAGCGGCGGTTGCTCGTCACCGAGTCAGGTGAAGTCGTCGGCGAGCCGCGACCCGATGCACTTCGAGTTCAACGGCACGGTCGAGCAGGCGCGCGCGATTCGGTGTCACAACATGGGTTACACGGCCCAGTTCCAAGTTGTTATGAGTGATGGCGACATCGAGGCTCGCTGCTTCGGACCCAACACTCCACCCGCGGGCACACGCATGGTCATCCACACCGACGCGCCCGCCGGTGCAACCGCCGCACTGGTCAACATCGCGGGTCTCTCACCAGCGAGCAAGGGCTACTTCACCGCTGAGTCGTGCACCACCACTCCGCCTGCGGTGCGTCAATGGTCAAATGGCAACGTTCGTCCGGGAAGAAACATTGCTGCGACCGCGATCGTGCAACTCGATTCACAGGGACGCTTCTGCCTTTTCAGCGTGACGTCCATGCACTCGATCGTGGATGTACTTGGCTACTTCGCGCCTGCGGCGTCGGCACCTAGTGGAGCGCTGTACTTGCCGATAAGTCCCACGCGCATTTTTGACACGCGGACAATGCCATTTTGTACACCGGAGGGAACATGCACTCCGTTGGGGCCAGTCCCGGGTGGAACGGAAGTTGAGGCGGTCTTGGCTGCTCCGGTCGACGCCATCGCAGCCATCGCCAACATCACCGTCGTGACGCCGTCGACGGCAGGTTATTTGACCGCCGACACATGCAGTGCTCTCGGACCAGGCCCCCATTCACACAGCAACGTGAACTTCGGCGCTGGTGATGTAGTGGCCAACCTCACCCTGTCGCCAACACTCAACACGACCGACGGCGAACAGTTCTGTACCTTCTCGCCGCGTACGACAAACGAAGTCGTCGACGTGCAGGGCTTCTTCGCCCCGGCAGCCGCTGGCGGACTTGGCTACAACTCGCAAGCGCCACTTCGCCTGGTTGATACCCGCACGTGCTGGACCGACGCAGTCACAGATATCGAACGCTGCGCGCAACTGAACCCACCGGCCGACATCATTCACTTGAATGCCCCAGCGGGAGCAGAAGCCGTCGTGATCAACATCACCACGGTGAACAGCCTGGCCGGCGGATACGTAAGCGCCGGACCGTGTTCGGTCATCACTGCTGAGGCACCAGAGTTTTCAAACGTCAATGCCGTTGACGGTAACGCTGTCGCCAACTCGGCAATTGTGCCCGTGGACACCGACGGTACGTTCTGCCTCTACATCAGCCGGCCAATGCACGTCATCGTCGACCTGATGGGCACGTTCATGGACAGCGGTCTGCGGTTCTTGGCAATCACGCCGACGCGAGTGCACGACTCACGTGCACTTGGCTGAGCGCGGCCGCAGACCAGCCGATCTTGATCGCGTAATCACCGGGTGCAACCACCCAGTCGTGGGCGTTGACATCCCAGCGACTGAACGCTCTCGTGTCGAGCTCGATGACCGCTTGCACACTTGTTCCCGCTGTCGCCTTAACTTTCGCAAAGCCCTGCAAGGTGCGCACCGGTCTGCCGGTCGCGTGTTGCATCGTCTCGACGTAGCACTGCACGACTGTGCTTCCAGCTCGATCACCGACGTTGCGCACAGGCACTTCCAGGCGCACGCCCGTCGCAATCTCGCCCGTAACGACCGCCGTCCCCAACTCCCACGTCGCGTAGCCGAGGCCGTGTCCGAAACAGAACGCTGGCGCGATGTCGTGCGCGTCGTACCAACGATGCCCAATCAATAACCCCTCGCCGTAGATGGCACGACCATCGCGGCCGGGGTGATGCGTGAACGCTGGCGTGTCGACAAGTTGTCGCGGGATGGTGATTGGTAGTCGACCGCCTGGCTCGGAGATGCCGAGCAGCACATCGGCGAGCGCTTCACCGAACTCCTCGCCGGGGAACCACACCTGCAGCACTGCGGCAACGTGGTCGAGCCACGGCATCGTCACGGGCGAACCAGCGTTGATCACCACGACCGTGCGCGGGTTCACAGCCGCGACGCGTCGAATCAGCTCGTCCTGCTCGCCCGGCAACGACATCGATGCGCGGTCTTCGCCTTCGGTTTCCCAGTCGGCGTTTGTGCCGACCACAACGACCGCCACGCGACTGGTGTCGCTCGCAGCAGCGACGGCCCGATCCATTGCATCGTCGACTGCTGGTGCACGCGCACCGACTAGAAGTCCGCGCAACTGCGCCCGCTCTTCGAAGGCGACTTCCACCTGCACGTGGCGTGTCACGCTGGCCTCGCACTCCAGTGTCGCCACAATCTCTTGACTACCGAGTCCGAAGAAGGCGCCGCCGGTCTGCGGTGTCGATAGGTCGACAATCAACTCGCCATCGATGCGCAACGTGGCCGAGCCGACAGCAGTAAGTGCGATCAGCCAGTCGCCGGTTACATCCGGCGTGAAGGTGCCCTCGATGGTGACGCCAAATGCCGAGTGTTCGATGTTCGGTGCCGGATTCTCAAGCCAAATGAAGTTCAGCCGATCGGTCGTGGTATCAAAGGTTTCGCCATCGACTCCGCGATAGTGAACGTGGAAGTCGCCGTGCATCGCGCGCAGTCGCTTGTCGATGTGACATCCCGGTTCGTGCACAACCGTTACGTCACGTGCTTGAAGCGCCGCAAGTGGCATTGACGGATGGTTCGTGCGCACGCGTGCGCTGCCGCCTCCTTGCACCTGCCCGCGTTCAGCGTTTGGACCAAGCAACGCAATGTGCGAGTTGACGGCCAGCGGCAACAGGCCGCCTTCGTTGCGCAGCAGCACCATGCTGGCGATCGAGGCGCGCCGAATGAGTGCACGTGTTTCGACAGAGTCGTCGGTGCGTTCGGGCTCGTCGGTTGATTCAATCCCTAGCCAGTTGAACAGCGTGAGTAACCGACGCACGGATTCGTCGACGCGTGCTTCGGTTGTGTCACCCGCCAGCACTGCTGCAAGTAACGCACTCCCCCGTTCGCGAGGCGGGCCGGGCATTTCGAGATCGAGTCCGGCCTCCAGCGAGTGCGCAGCCGAGTGCGTGCCATACCAATCACTGACGACGACACCGTCAAACCCGAGTTCGTCGCGCAGCACGCCGCGCAACAACTCGTCGTGCTCACTGGCGTAGACGCCGTTGATTCGGTTGTAGGCGCTCATCACTGCACGAACTCCAGCGCCACCGCGTTCCACGGGCCGCACTGCGACTTCGAACGGCACCATGTACAACTCGCGCAGCGTTACCTCGTCGACCTCGCTGGAGATCGTGTGCCGTTCGAACTCGGTGTCGTTAGCGATGAAATGTTTGATGCAACACGCAACCTTGTTGCTCTGCACGCCACGGATATAGGCCACTGCAATGCGCGAGGTGACTAGCGGGTCTTCGCTCATGCACTCGAAGTTGCGGCCGCCAATCGGTGTGCGATGCAGGTTCACCGTCGGTGCCAGCAGCATGTGGGCACCCTTCGACCGCGCCTCGACAGCGAGCGCGATGCCAACTTCGTGCACAAGGTCCGGGTCGAAGGTGGCACCGAGCGCAGTACCGCACGGGAACGAGGCCGAAGCCGGCCCGAACCACGATGTACCGCGCACACCAGCCGGACCATCGCTGCATCGCATCACCGGCATGCCGGGAACTTGCTCGGTGTGCCAGTTGTCGTGTCCGGCTAGTAGAGCGACCTTCTGTTGCAGCGTCAGCGACGCGATCGTCGCCTCAACATCGAGCGTCACGACGACGTTGCCAGCTTGATGCCGAACTCCGCGCCGCCGCCTTCGACGTTGCGCGCGAACACCGTGCCACCGTGGGCTTCTGCGACGGACTTGACGATTGCCAGGCCGAGGCCCGACCCGGGCATTCCGCGCATCTGCACCGATCGATAGAACCGATCGAACAGGTACGGCAAGTCAGCCTCGACCAGACCCGGACCGTGGTCGCGAACCGTCACCGCTCCTTCGAGCACGGTGACCTCGATCGCGCCGTTCGGAGCAAACTTGCATGCGTTGTCGATCAGGTTCTGCACTGCTCGTTCCAATGCACCCGGCCGACCATCGATCAACGAGGCATCGGCGCGCACGTCAACCTCGCGATTGAAGCGACGGCGGGCGCGTTCGGCGGCGCGATCGACGACATCGACTAGGCGCGTCGGCTGCAACGGCTCGTCGTCGCGCGCTTCCGTCGCTAACTCGACCAACTCGTTGACAAGGTCAGTGAGCTCGCGCGTTTCGCTGTCAAGGTCCGCCAACAACTGTTCGCGTGCCTCTGGTGGAAGTTGCTCGAAACCGCGTTGCAAGACGGCCACGTTGGTGCGCAAACTCGTCAGTGGGGTGCGCAGTTCGTGGCTGGCATCTTGCACCAGCTGATGTTGTTCGCGCTTGCTGCGCTGCAACGACTGCAACATGCCGGCGAAAGCGCGTCCCAGCTTTCCGGACTCGTCGGCGCCGTCGACGGGGACTTCCACATCGAGTCGGCCCGAGCTGGCAACCAGCGCAGCCGCGACCGTCAGCCGACTCAGTCGCCGCGTCACTTGACGAGCTATCAACCATCCGATCAACGCCGACACCATGGCGACTACAACGACGGCCCACAACGTGCTGCGCAGGATGCTGTCGAGCGACTGCTCGACCTCGCGCAATGAGCGAGCAAGCATCAAGGCCCCGCCGCCGTTGCCCGACCGCACAGTGAGCACGCGAAACGTCTCGCCGTCGATCTCAACGTTGTGACGACTCTTCGCGTCCGGATCCGACGAGGCAGCGACCTCGAGATCGGCGTCGGTGACGGGCAACTCACCCGACTCGGGGGCTTCGACAATCCGTCCATCACGATCGAGGCGCTGCACGATGATCTGCTCGAACGAGCCCGGGCGCGTGGGTCTGCCAGGAATGATGGGTGGGATGGCTATTCCATCGAGGCGGCTGGCAGCGCTGTCGAGCGATCGATCTACCGTTCCCTGCAATTCGCTGCGGGTGCTGGTGTACGAAGCGACACCGATCGCAAGCGTCGCTCCGACGGCGAGAACGATTAGCGACAGCATCAACTTCAGGCGCAGGCTCACGCGGCACGCACCGTGTAACCAACGCCGCGCACTGTGTGAATCAGTTTGCCTTCCCCATCACTTTCCAGCTTGCGACGCAAGTACGAGATGTAGACGGCGAGGTTCTTCGAGTCGGGCCCGAAGTCGTAACCCCAGATGCGGTCGTAGATGGTGCTGTGTTCCAGAACGATGCCTTCATTGCGTACCAACAGTTCAAGAAGGTCGAACTCGGTCTTCGAAAGTTCAACTTCGCGACCGGCGCGCCAAACACGTCGTGCCGTCGGGTCGAGTCGCAGATCGGCGAGCTGTAGTGGTTCGTTTCCATCAGGCTCGTCGCCGCGAACACGACGCAACAGCGCGCGCAACCGTGCGAACAGTTCGTCGAGCTCGAAGGGCTTGGCTAGGTAGTCGTCGGCGCCAGCGTCGAGGCCGGCGACTCGATCCGATGTTTCGGTGCGAGCTGTCAGCATCAACACCGGCACTCGGTTGCGTTCGGCGCGCAACACACGGCACACGGTCAGGCCATCGACGTTGGGCATCATCACATCGAGAATTGCGACATCGGGTTTGTGCTGCTCGATTGCTGCCAGGGCTTGCGCACCGTCGGAGGCTTGCACGACGTCGTAGCCCTCGAGAGTGAGTGCACGCGTCAGCGCTTCACGAATTGCCCGATCGTCGTCGGCAAGAAGAATGCGTGCGCTCATCGTTTACTCCTTTCCTTCACTACATGACGCGGTCGATCGGCCGAGGTGTGTGGGGGGAACACACCTCGGCCGATCGTACGTGTGTGGCTTGCGCCGGTTCGACTACTCAGGAACCGTCGTCGGCCGGAGCCGCGTCGCCACCACCGGGGCCACCAGGACCACCGGGACCGCGGGGGCCCTTCGGCGGCTTGGTGTTGTTGACGAATTCAGTGACGCGCTCTTCGGCTTCTGCCAACTTGGCGTCGGCCTCTTCCTGCGTCAGGTCGCCAGCGGCAACCTTCTCGTCAAGCTTGCTCTCGATGTCGGCGAGGAGTGCGTCGACCAGTTCCTCAACTGAGGAACCGTTCGCCGCAGCCAGCTCGGCCAGCGTTTGGCCATCAGTGACGGCCTGACGTACCTCTTCCTCAGTGAGGCCGAGGGTCTCCGCCACGATGGCGAAGCCAGGACCGTGACCCGGACGGCCGGGCCCACCGGGCCCACCCTTCGGACCAGCTGCCTGCAACGCATCGATCACCGCGTCGGCCTGAGCCTGGGTGATCGTGCCGTCATCGACGAGCGGCTGCAAAACTTCCTGCAAACGCTCTGTCGGGTCTGGACGATCGCCCTCAGCGGTGACGGCGTCGTCTTCACTCGGCTCGACGATGGCAGCGGTTTGGCTGGCTGCCCCGGCAGAGCCGGACATTTCCAGGATCATTCCGGCACCAGCGCCAGCAATAAGTCCGACGGTAAGTCCGACGGCTGTCATTTTCTTGTTCATCGGTTGTTCCTTTCATTGGGGGGACGAGCACATAGTGCGCCACCCAGGTAAAGCCACAACCGAATGAAGTTAAGAGCTAGGTGAGAGTCCGAAGCTGCGGTTTCCTGCGCAATCAGGTCGCGTCGAAGGCGTCGATCAACTTCAGCAGTGCGTTCTCCACCAGTTCGGGCAGCGCAGGATGTATCCACACTTGGCCGCGCGCCATCTCGTCGACGGTGTTTCCGAGATGCATGCCTTGCACCAACAACTGCACCAGTGCCGATGCTTGATAGCCGATGATGTGCGCACCGATGACGGTGCGCGTGCGCGGATCGCCAATCAGCTTGCAGAAGCCGCTCGTGTCTTCCATCGCCCAGCCGTAAGCGATGTCGCTGTAGTCGTGCCGGATGACGACGTATGGCTCGCCGCGCGTTTGCGCTTCTTGTTCGGTAAGGCCGACAGCTCCGATCTGCGGATTACCGAAGACAGCGTGCGGCGCAGGACGCTTGTCGTATGCGCGCAGCGCGTTGGGGTTCATCAGGTTGTGGCGTACGACCTTTGCCTCGCCGTTCGCCATGTGCTTCAACTGGTAGCGACCGTTGATGTCGCCGAGCGCCCACACGCCGGGCGCGCTTGTGCGACCAAACTCGTCGACAGCCACGTAGCCGCGTGAATCGATGGCTATACCGCCCGCCTCGACGCGTAGTTGGTCGCTGTTCGGAATGCGGCCAGTCGCGACCAGCAGCGCGTCGCCGTCGATCGTGCGAGGACCTGCATCGCACTCGACGTGGACAACGATTCCATCGCTCGACTTTGAGATGCGAGTGACCTCCGAGCCAAGAGCGAGATCGAAGCGCTCGGCGGACAGTTCTGTAAAGCGCTGCGCGATCTCGTCGTCTTCTGCGCGCAGCAACTCGTGGCCGCGATTGATGATCGTCACCTTCGAACCGAGTGCCTGGAACACGTGACCGAGTTCGGCGGCGATGAAGCCGCCGCCAAGCACGATCAGGTGCGCCGGCAGTTTCTCGATCCGCATGATGTCGTCGCTTGTGTGAAACGGCACGCTGTCGATTCCGGGGAAGTAGGGAACGAACGAGCGAGCGCCAGCAGCAATCACGACTTGTTTGCCGGTGATCACCGTGCCGTCCACTTCTAGCTGGCGGTCACCAACGAAGTGCGCCTCACCGTCGTACACGTCGACGTTCGGAAGCCCTATCCGATACTCGCGGCCGCCTACTGCGATTGGGTCGATACGCCCGAACACGCGCTGCACGATCGCCGGCCAGTCCGCGCCGCGGAATTCGGTGTGGATCCCCAGGTGCGCACCGTGCTTTGCGTGCTCTGCGAGGTCGGCGGGAAAGATCAGCATCTTCGACGGGATGCATCCACGATTCACGCAAGTACCGCCGAAGACATCGCGCTCGACGATCGCGATCCGCATGTCGTCCATCTCGGGTCCGATGATCGAGTTACCCGACCCAGTGCCAATCACAATCAAGTCATAGTCAGTACCCACAAAGCCAGTCTGCCCGGGCAAAGCGCCCGTCACGGGCTTCGGGGTACCCTCGGCGCGTGAGTCCTGCCCCTGATGATCGCGAGTTTGTTGAGATTGCGGATGGGGAGACGCTTTGGCGGTTTGAGCGTGGCTTTCTTGAGTCGAACTGGACTTGTATCTGGGGGCGAGGATGCAAGGGCATCCTTGATCATCCGGCCGAAGATTTGCAGCAGGGATGTTGCTCGGTTGGCGCCGAGATGACCGACGCAGAGGAAGCGATGACGATCTCGGCGCTCGCAGCCACACTGTCGCCGCAACATTGGCAACACCACTCGCATCGCGATGCGGACGATGTGTTCAGCAGCGATGCGCGCAGCAACACCAAGGTCGTCGACGGCGCGTGCATCTTCCTCAACCGTCCCGGCTTTGAAGGTCGCGTCGGGTGTGCGCTGCACATCGCTGCAGAAGCGGCGGGGGAATCGCCGACCGACTGGAAGCCGTCAGTGTGTTGGCAGCTACCGATTCGTGTCGATTGGCAAGACCACGGCGCCACCGAGCACGCAACGGTTCGCCGTTGGTCGCGCGCCGATTGGGGCGAAGAAGGCAAGACGATGGCGTGGTGCTGCACGGAAGGCAGTGACGCCTACATCGGCGAAGAACGCGTCATCGATTCGTTGGCCACAGAGTTGACCGGCATCGCCGGTGATGCGGTGTACGTGCAACTGCGTTCGCGACTCAACGCTCCGCTGACCGACTAGAGAGTGGGCACTACAGGAAAAGTCACCGTTGACTCGGCGAGTCGGCGGCAGGCGCGCCGCTCGCGGCGAATCGGCCACCAGTCGTAGAGCAAGATCTCTAACGGCTTCCACATCGACACCCAGCCGAGCACGGCGAGGCCTTCGTGAATGACTTCGATAACCGGGTTCTCGCTGGCGCCGATCGCTCGCGACGCAGTGTTGAACCCTGCAATCGCGACGATGCCAATCAACAAGCTAAACCGACCTCGACGTAACAGCTTGCGCAACTCTCGATCCGCCTGCCACTCGCGATACTCGAAGTGATTGTGCAACCCGGTGACAATCGCTTCCTCACGGCCGGCGAACCTGCCATCAGCAACGAGAATCTCGAGAGTGATGGGCTGGTCTTTGTCGAGGTCTTCCGCCCACTCCTCTATCCAGTCGGCAACCTCTTGATTGAGTGAGCGTTCATTGAGCGGCGTCGGATCCATCGGATTGAAGATGTGCTCGACGGTCGCGACCCGCACCTGTATCGGACGTTTATTCAGCTCGTCGCGCGTGCGCGGCCAATAGCGTTGTTCCATCGCTCAGCCGTTCTTAGGAAGTTCCGCCCAAGTCTTCACACGATCGTCGTTGGGCTCCTTGGGTAGCCCGAGCGCTCGCTCGCCAAGAATGTTGCGCTGAACCTGATCGGTACCGCCGTAGATCGGCGGCGCTTGCGCGAAGAGCGCCATCTCGGTGATGTATGCCAGCGTTGGTTTGTCGGTGGCCTTGTCGAGCTTCACGCGGTCTTTGCCGTTGTACGCGTGCAACATGCCACCCGCGCCGGCGATACGAAGACCGAGGTCGCGGCTTTGGCGCATGATCTCGCTCATCGACAACTTCGCGATGTTCGGCGCGCCAGCGATCTCGCGCCCGGCGGCTTTCTCGGCCTTCACGCGCAGCGACATCATGCGGCCGACCTCGTTCAGCGTGTGCAACCGCATCAGGTCTTGGCGCACACTCGCATCGTTGATGGCACCGCTCGCGGTCGCCATGTCGACGAATAACTTCTCCGCACCAGCTGCCATTGCGCCGCCACCGCCGCTGCCACCCGACGGCCCACTGGGCCGGACGAAGTCGCCGACTCGTTTCGACAAGTCGCCGACGACGGTTCCCGGGCTCGCGATCGACACCGCGCTGTGTCCGCCGGCACCAAGGCTCGAGCGTTCGAACATCAGCGTCGTGTTCGCTACGGCCCATCCGTTGTTTGTGCCGCCAATGATCGCGTCGTCGGGAACACGCACGTCGCTGAGGAACACTTCGCTGAACAGTGCGCGCCCTGTCATCTCGCGCAGCGGCCGCACCTCGACACCTGGCTGCCGCATTCCGCATGCGAACCAAGTGATGCCCTGATGCTTGGGCACGTTCGGATCGCTGCGCGCGATCAACATTCCCATGTCGGCGATTTGGCCAGCGCTGGTCCAAACCTTCTGGCCGTTGACCACCCACTCTTCGCCGTCCTTGACCGCCTTGCACCCGAGACCGGCGAGGTCGCTGCCCGCGCCCGGTTCGCTGAACAACTGACACCACGCCTGCTGACCGGTAACGATCGGCAACACGAAGCGCTCGATGTGGTCGGGCGTGCCGTGCGCGGCGATCGTCGGTGCTGCCAGCATCATGCCCAGCCCACCAGGTGCCGCGACCGCACCGCGCTTCACGATGTGATGGCCGACCGCAATCGCTTCGCTGCGCGACAAGCCTTTGCCATATGCGTTCGGCGGCAGCGCCGGCGCCGCCCATCCGGCTTCACCCAGAAGTTGCCACCATTGCGCGACGGTGAGTTCTGCATCCCAGTTGGCGTCGAGCCACGCGTCAAGTTCATCGAGTGTGTCAGCCATGCGTTAACAGTAACGTCAGGGCGGTGGCTAGCAAATCTCTCGGGAAAGTAATGGCGCGTGCGAAGCAGTTGGCCGAGCCTGCGCTGGTGAAGGCACGAGCCACCGATTTCGCTCGCCGGCTGAAGGCTGAGTACGAGGCTGGCAAGCGCGGCGACCCCGACCCCGACCCCGAGCGCGACGATGCGGACGCGACTGAAGTGGCCAACGCGATGCGTCGCGTCGATTGGGCGAAAGTGCGGGCCGCAACTGGCGAGCGAACCGCCGATGCCGCGGCGGCGATGCGATCGATGGCCAAGGAAGTCGACTGGGCCAAGGTGCAGCCGGTTGCAGCAAAGGTGTCTAGTGCGCTGATGGCCGCCGTCGCATCGGGCCAGCTGGGCGTCGGTGGCCGCCTAGGCGGCACGGTCGCACGTGCGATCATCAACGATCGCAATCTGGCGCAGCGTGTGAACAACGAGCTCGTGAAACACGAGCAACCGATGCCGCCCGACTTTCGCAACGTGATCGACGTGACCGCTACGGAGTGAGGCTGGGTCGCTAGAGGCGACTTTCTAGGGACCCCAAATTCGGTGTACGCTCATTTCGTCATGAAACCGTCATATTCAGTGGTCTTGCGCACCGGGCTTGCCCTGATCGTGGCGGTTTCGGGCCTTCCGGCGTCGGTTTCGTCTGCTGCGGACTCGAATCTCACCTCCACTCAGGTGGCCGCAGAGATATTGCGAGTCCAGGCCAAGGCCGACGAGACAGCCGAGCAGTGGGCTGAAGTGCAGTCGCGATCGGAGAGCCTCGCAGCAGAAATCGAAGTTGCGCGGGCCAACGTGTCGGCGACCACGGCGGTGTTCGATCAGCTGCAACTCGCGATGACCCAGATTGCGGTGCATCGGTTCACTAACGGTTCCGGTTCGTCAATCGTGCTGCAGTTTCACGTCACTGTTGATGAGATGCAACGAGATGCGCTGCGCGAGCTCGCTCTGAATTTCGGCGCAGGCGATCTCGATAACGTCGACGCAGTTCGTAGCGACCTGCAAGACGAGCAGGCGAACCTTGAAGCACTGAGCGCGCAGAACACCAGGCTGCTCAACGAGCTCGCCGCCAACGAGGTTGAACTCAACGAGCAACTGGTCGCGCTCGCCAAGCTTCACGAACAGCTCAAGGATGAAGAAGTTAAGCGGGCGTACGAAGCTCAGCTTGCGATCAAGCGACAAGAAGCAGCCAAGGCGGCCGCAAAGAAGGCCACAGGCGGAACGGCTGTCAACACCGGTGGATCCTGGTTGTGCCCAATCGCCGGCGCCACCGCGTTCGGCGACTCATGGGGTGCCCCGCGGTCGGGTGGCCGTCAGCATCAAGGCGTCGACATGATGGCCGCGTTCGGTACGCCTGTCGTCGCCGTCGTTTCGGGCAACGTGGAGATGAAGGTCAACTCACTCGGAGGCAACATCGTGTGGCTGCGCGGTTCCGATGGAAACGCGTACTACTACGCGCACCTCTCGTCGTGGCAGGGCAACTCGCGAAGTGTTAGCGCAGGCGAAGTGATCGGGTACATCGGTGCGACGGGCAACACGAACACGAACCACCTGCACTTTGAGATTCACCCTGGCGGCGGGTCGGCAGTGAATCCGTATTGGACAGTCCGACAGTTCTGCTGATCTGGTCGTCTCGCAACGACTAGCCGAACTACCAGCCTGCGAAGTCCTTCTCGATCACCACGATGCCGTTGTCGCTGACTGTGAATCGTGCGGCGTCGGCAGCGCGATCGACGCCGATCTGAGTGCCGGGAGGTACCTGCACGTTCTTGTCGATGATGCAGCGATTGACGTGCACGCCAGCACCGATGCGCACACCGGGCAGAAGAATGCTGTCGGTGACCCGCGCGTCGTGATGCACACGAGCGCCCGGCGAAACGATCGAGCGCTCGACGTGACCGCCCGACACGATTGAGCCGGCGCACAACAGGCTGCCGTCGACGAACGATGGCTCGCCGTTCTCGCCACGCGACACTTTCGCTGGCGGCAACGGTGGTTGATTGGTGAACACCGGCCATTGGCTGTTGTAAAGGTCGAACACCGGCAACGGCGAAAGCAAATCCATGTTGGCGTCGAAGTACGAGTCGAGCGTCCCTACATCGCGCCAGTAGCCCTTCTCGCGATCGTGTTGGCCGGGAATGACGTTGGTCGAGAAGTCGTAAACGTGCGCCACGCCGGAAGCGGTGAGCGCGGGGATGATGTGCGCGCCAAGGTCGGTGTACGCATCGTCTTGGCCTGCCGGGGTCACGATGTCGATCAGCGTCTTGGTGTTGAACACGTAGTTGCCCATGCTCGCGAGACAACGAGTGGGGTCGCCGACCATCGTCGGCGGATTCGGTGACTTCTCGTGAAACGCCTTGATGCGCGAACCCTCGCCGCTCTCGATCACACCGAACGACTTTGCAGCCTCAAGACTGACGGGAATGCCAGCGACCGTGACACCAGCACCGGATTCCAGGTGATGCTCGACCATCTGGCGCACGTCCATGCGATAGATGTGGTCGGCACCGAACACGCACACGAGGTCGGGCGTCTCGTCGCCGATCAGGTTCAGGTTCTGATAAATCGCATCGGCGGAACCAGCAAACCAATGCGGGCCGTGGCGCATTTGCGCCGGCACCGGGGTCACGTAGTTGCCGAGCAAACTGCTGAATCGCCACGTCGCGCTGATGTGCCTGTCAAGGCTGTGGCTCTTGTACTGCGTGAGCACAACGATCTTCAGGTATCGCGAGTTGGCGAAGTTGGAGAGCGCAAAGTCGATGATGCGGTAGTTGCCACCGAACGGAACGGCCGGCTTGGCGCGGTCGGCGGTGAGCGGCAACATGCGCTTGCCCTCGCCACCAGCCAGCACGATGACCAACACCTTCGGTTCAGTCATGAAATGGAATGTACCCTCAAAGTCAGTGGACGTGTTGTTCGTCACTTCCGAGTGCTACCCGCTGGTGAAAACCGGTGGCCTCGCCGACGTTACGGGCGCTCTGCCATTGGCCTTGGCCGCTATCGACGTCGATGCACGGGTGCTGCTTCCGGCGTACCCGGGCGTTCGCGAACAACTCGCGAGCAGCACGACAACCGCGCGGATCGATGACCTATTCGGTGGCAGCGCAGCGCTTGTCGAAGGGACCACCGCCGCTGGTTTGAAGGTGTTGCTGATCGACGCGCCGCACCTTTACGACCGCGCCGGCGGCCCGTACAACACCGCCGACGGGCAGGACTGGCCAGACAATCACCTGCGCTTCGCGGCGCTCTCGTGGGTGGCGGCCGAAATCGGCAGTGGCCGACTGGGTAGGTGGAGGCCCGATGTTGTGCACCTGCACGATTGGCATGCGGCGCTCGCCGCGGCGTACCTGCACTTCGACGAATCGAAGCCATCACGATCGAGCCGACCTGCAACGCTGCTGACGATTCACAATCTCGCGTTTCAAGGCGTCTTCCCCGAGACATCGTTGGATGCATTGCGACTTCCGACTGAGGCGCTCACGAAAGACGGCATGGCGTACTGGGGAAGTCTCAGCTTTTTGAAAGCGGGCGTGCGCTGGTGCGATGCCGTCAGCACGGTCAGCCCCACGTATGCGCGCGAGATCGTGACACCAGAAGACGGAATGGGATTCGACGAAGCGCTCAACGAGCGCGCCGACCCACTGATCGGCATCGTCAATGGAATCGATCTGGATGTATGGAACCCGGAAACCGATCCGCACATCGCGGTCAACTACTCAGTAGAGACAACGAGTCTCAAGGCGCGCAACAAGGCTGCTCTTCAAGGTGAGCTCGGACTGGACACCGATCCACGCGCACCGTTGTTCTGCGTGGTCAGCAGGCTCACGCAACAGAAGGGCGTCGACCTTCTACTAACGGCGCTCCCCCGATTGCTGGCGCGTGGTGGGCAGTTGGCCGTTCTGGGCACCGGCGATCGCAAGTTGGAGAAGGCCCTTCAGCGCGCAGTCAAGAAGCAAACCGGCTTCGTCGCCGCCGTCCTCGGTTACGACGAAGCGTTGTCGCATCGCATGCAAGCGGGAGCCGATGCAATCATCGTGCCCTCGCGCTTCGAGCCATGCGGACTTACCCAGTTGTACGGACTGCGCTACGGCACCTTGCCTGTTGTCGCCAAGGTCGGAGGCCTCGCCGACACCGTCACCGACATCGACACAGTCACCGATGGCGAGGGTGCGACCGGGTTCCAGTTCACTCCCGTCGACTCAGATCAGCTTGCAACCGCGATCGATAGGGCATGCGACATCTACGAGACACCAACGATTTGGCAGCGGATGATGCACCACGCGATGACCCGCGACGTGGGGTGGGACACCGCCGCCCTCGCCTACCGCGCGCTCTACGAGCAACTGGTGCAGGCGCGCCGGTAAAGTTCGCACCATGCTTGAAACTGAAATCCGCGACCTTGCCCGTGGCAAGAATTTCGCAGCCCTCACCGTCATTCCCAAGTCGGGCCACCCGATGACACACATCATGTGGGTCGATGCCGACGACAATCACGTCCTGATCAACACCGAACTCGGCCGCGCCAAGGCGACCGCGATGGACAACGACGCACGCGTCACCGTCACCGTGTTCGACGCGGGCAACCCATACCACTACGCCGAAGTTCGCGGACGCGTCGTTGGCACCACTGTCGGCCCGGAGGCCGCCGAGCACATCGACGCGCTCTCCACCAAGTACACCGGCTCGGCTTACGGCTTCGGCCCGACAGACCGACGCATCATCTACCGCATCGAGCCAATCCGCCAGCGCACTATGTAACGTCGGCGACGGTTGGCGGCGCGTCGGTTGGCGGAACGGCGACCGCCGGTGCGTCTGTTGGCGCAGCGTCATCGGACGCAGCAGTGACTCTGCGTCCGATCAGCCACCACGCGAGAAAGCCGAATAGCAGCGTGACGGCAGGAATGACGAACGCGAGGCTGGTGCGCAGCGCATCGTCGGCCTTGTCGATTTGTGGAATCGGCGTGGCCGTGTGAATCACCACCAAGTCGTTGATCCGGCGCGAGAGCAATCGGTAGGGCTCGTCCGAGATCGCAATCGTCGTTGAGCGACTCTGCACGTCGCCATCGGGAGCACTCAACGCTCGCTGTCCCGACATGTTGGCCGTACTCGCCAGCACATCCGTTTGCCCATACACGACCTGTGCAACCCAACCGTCGGTGTCGCCTGGATCGAGCACCGGTCGCATCGACCCGGCATCGAACGCCTCCTCGATGTCCTCACTTCGCGCCTGCAAGGTTTCGTCGACGTCGTCGGTTTGGAACCGATGTTGCAGCGTCATCAGCGCCAGACCTGCGCACAACATGACGACCGCAATCACGAGTGTGGCGAGTGCGGTAAGCCGCAGCCTGCTTGCGTTCGACCTGTCCGTCACTGCGGCACAGTCTTGCTCACTCGGCCAGGTAGAATCACCTTGTCTCGTGCCTGTTAATTGCAGCCGTACGGGCCAACTCCCCGCCGAACGCAAAGGCCCACAATGACCGCAACCCCCGCCCCCAAAGCCGCCAAGCCCGCCGCAAAGGCAGTCAAATCAACGGCGAAAGCAGCGGCCAAGCCGGCAGCGAAGGCCGCAGCCAAGCCCACCACTCGGCGTGCATCAAGCGCCCGGGCCGCTGGCAAGCGCGGCGCCAAGCCGCAGGCAGTTCTACCCGAGAATCACACCCCAAGCGAAGCGGTCGCTTTCGACATTCGCCAAGACCGCATCGATCTGTCGCCGTCGGTTGCCCGCATCCAAAACGCAGGCCTCAACGAGCCAGGCACGATGCACGCGATCAGCCTGTTCCGCGATTCGCTCACCACGCCCGGCGACCCGAACCGCGACCCGGCCGTGGCTATCGAAGCCGGGCGTTCGGTCGACTCACGCTCGTAAACACCGTCACCGTCACAACTTCGTGACGACTGAAACCCCGGGTTGTTGAAACGTCGCCATCGCTGGCAACGCTGTCGGAATGTCGTCGAGTGTTAGCCGCTGCGTGATCATGGTTGCGGGGTCGAACTTGCCCGCAGTGATTAGCGCGAACACCTGCTGAAAGCGCGACGCCGAGAGTCCGTGCACGCCAAGAATCTCGAGCTCGTTGCGGATCACGTACGAGATCGGTAGCTCGGCAGTCGCAGTTGGAAACAAACCGATCTGCACATGGCGACCGAGTGGGCGCAAACTGCGGATCGAGTTGCTGGCGACGACTCCGCTTCCAAGACAGTCGATCGACACGTGTGCGCCGCCGAACATCTCGTGGATGGCAGCTGGAACGTCATCGACACTGCCGGCATCGAGCACCGCGTCGGCGCCCATCGTGGTTGCCAATGCGAGCGCGTCAGCTGAACGATCGATAGCAATCACGTTCGCGCCCAGCGCGCGACCGAAACCGATCGCGGCAAGGCCGACTCCGCCGCATCCATACACGCACAACACATCATCGGCAGCAAGTCGCCCACGTTCAACAACGCCGCGGTAAGCCGTCGACACGCGGCAGCCGACAAGCGCCGCGGCTTCGTCGCTCACCGCGTCGGGAACCAGCACGGCGTTGATCGCCGCGTACGGAACGGTGCAGTACTGCGCGAACGCGCCCCAGCGCGTGAAACCTGGCTGTTGCGCGATCGCACATGCCTGATGCTCGCCGAGCCGACACGTTTCGCACTCGCCGCAGCCGCAGGTAAATGGTGCGACGACGCGTTGGCCAACCTGAAAGCTACTGACGCCCGAACCAACAGCGACGATGCGACCGACAAACTCGTGACCGCCAACGTGCGGGCAAACGATGTCGGGATCGGTGCCGTGCCAACCGTGATAGTCGGACCGACAAAGACCGACGGCCAGAACCTCGACAACCAGTTCACCAGCCGCGACGGCGGGCCGGGCAACTTCGTTGACCGTGATCGCGCCGCCGAACGATTCGTAGATAGCAGCGCGCATTACGCGCGCTCGTCGCGCACCACGTCGCCGGCCTTGATCACCATCGTCGGCCGCGTCAGTTCGTCGATGTCGTCAAGCGGGTTGGCGCTGTAGGCGACCATGTCGGCGTACTTGCCAATGTCGATGCTGCCTAGGTGATCGGTCTGACGTAGCAATTTCGCGGCGTTCACCGTTGCGCTGCGAATGCTCTCGGCGGCAGTCATTCCCACCTGGCGCGCGAGGATCACGCAC
>JBEBGL010000037.1:0-9371 GCA_040081465.1 Ilumatobacteraceae bacterium
GAGCGAGTGCACGTCGCATCGCTCGTTGGCGGCGTGGAACATTGCGACGTAGTCGTCGTAGGTCAGCTCGTTGGAGAACAGTCCGTACCCGTACGACGTTGCCCCGACGCGTCGGTAAAAACGAGCATCGGTGCCGCCTGGTGTGATGGCCGGTACGCAGCGAGCGTCCGGGTACACCGCCGCCGAGGCACGCTCGACCGACCGCCACAACGGGGAGTCGATCGGCGACTCGGTTGCCGGCCACTCCTCATGCATGAAGTGAATGTCGACACTGCCGATCAGATCGTCACCGATCAGGTCGTGGAGGAGACGGCGCACGTCGTCTTCGGACTGACCCGGGAGTGTGCGAATGTCGACTTCCAGCTCGACGCTGCCCGGGATGGTGTTGGTCTTGCCGTCGGCGCGCAGCACGTTCGGCGACAACGTGATGTGCGTGCACGCATGGCAGTCTGCGGCAAACCCGCGCTCGGGGTGGTGCGCCGCCCAGTCGGCAATCGCTGCCGGGTCGAGAAGTACTCGCGTCAACTCTTCGTCGAATCCCATCGCCGCCACGTAACCGCGCCACGTGTCGTGGATGACGGCCAAGGGTCGGTAGTCGGCAATGCGACGAACGATCTCGCTCGCCTTGACGAGCGCGTTGTCGCCCGCCAACGGCATCGACCCGTGCGCAGCGCGACCATGCACCACCAATCGAGTCCATGCCGCACCTTTCTCAGCCACCAACACCGGCAGCTTCATGCCCGACGGTGTGTGCATCGGGGTGCCACCACATTCGGTGAGGACGTAGTCGGCCATCACGTTGTCGCGATGGTGGTCGAGCAGCCAACCGGCACCGGCCGTGCCTCCGGCTTCCTCGTCGGCGACGGCGGCGAACACCACCGTTCCCGGCAGCGCCACCTTGCGCTTCGCCAGCTCCGCGAACGCCACCGCCATCGAGGCCGTGACACACAACATGTCGATCGCACCGCGCCCCCACACCCAGCCGTCGATCAGTTCACCCCCGAACGGGTCGTGCCGCCAATCGTCGGGAGTGACGGGCACGACATCGGTGTGGCCGAGCAGCAACAGCGTCGGCGCCGTCGGGTCTGTGCCAGGTAGACGCGCCACCAGCGAGTGGCGATTGGCCATCGGCCCGAACGACTGCAGGTCGACACCAGGTACGTCGACAACAGCACGCAGCAGCTCGGCAGCTCGCGTCTCATCACCGGAGTCGGGCTGCCCGGTGTTGACGCATTGCAATCGAATCAATTGCTGCAGCAACTCAGTGGATGCGTTCGGCGCGGCGACAACGGTCATGCAAAGATCATCGCGCCAGTTGCACTACTCCGCTGCGATCCGGCGCCGCAACGGCGAACGCCCAGGCCGTGTGACCTGCCCCGACCTATCTCTGGAGATGTAACCGAGGACACCCGGGGCTTGTCGGCTAAGCAGATGCTTCCTCTAGGCACCAAAGCGCTAGGTCCCGCGTCAACGGACTCGAGTGCTCGCGAGACAACCAATGAAGTTTGCCGCTAACGGCTGAAGATGGGAGCCCTTGAAAAGCGAAAATGGCGGCGTTCACAATTGCGGGCGAGCTGCTGTCCAACGAGCTCACAAGCGTGTCCATCGCCGTCGCGTGGTTGCGTCTCGGCTTTTCGGGATCCTCACGTCGCATTCGGTAAAGCACATCTCCCAGTGACGCGATCGCGGCGGCTCGACAGTCGTCACTGCGGTCTGACCTGGTGACCTCAATCAAAGTGGAGAGTGGCGAATCGTCCCCGCCTACATAGCTCATAGTGTTCGCAGCAAACTCGACCAGGTGATCCGGTAAGACCTTGGATTCAGCGTGGTCGAGCATCAGGCTCAGCGTGCGGCTGACGGCAGTGGCGACGACCGGTCCACCGGCGCTCAATGTGTCGCTGGCCGCCTTGGCACGAACGAGACTTGGATGCAAAAGCATCTCGAGAGTCATGCGCCGTGCCGCGAACACAAGCTGCCTTGGCAAACGGTCCCACGGTGACGCGAACATCTCGGAGTCGCTCCAAGGCGAGGGCAATACGAACTTCGCCAGGTGTGTGTGTACGGCCGACGTACACGGCCATTCGAAACTTCCGTTGTTGTCGTGATCGACCTTGAAGAAGTCGGTCCAATTGGGATTAGCTACGCCCCACGTTGAATAGCCGCCACCATAATTGCGCAATACGGCGGCGACATCGGCCAGATCTGGATCGCTGCGGCATTGCTCAATCGTGTCACTCAGTCGGTCGGCAGTCTGGGCCCCCTCGGGCAACGCCGCACAGTTCTCGGCTGCAACCCAAAGCGCGAAGCGTCGCCCTCTGACTGGGAGGTCAACGTCACGTATGGCGTCGAGAAAAAGTTCGACGACATCGCGCCGCACGACCGGTTCTGCGACCTCATGTCCAACGCGTCGAGCAAGGCGCAGGACCGCTACAGAACGGGGCGGTCGCAGCTTGATTCGTTCTAACAGCAGCCATCGATCGTGTATCCGCTCAGTCACGGTGCGGCTCGCCACGCGCACGATGGCCGGGTGAGGCTTAGCCACTCCTCGATACTGAACTCGCAAGGCGCGATCAAGAAAGTGACAGGCCGGGACCCAGCGCGGCGAGATACGCACGAACCGCTCAATCTCGTCAACCAGATAGGGGGCGAGCCGAGCAAGCATTCGTTGCGCGTCCAACGAGCGGCCGCTCGCTGTTGTGGCGGCAGCCAGCAGCGATTGGGCCAGCCGATGCCGGGCGTGCCACTCGTCGTGGCTTGACTCATCGAGCTGGCGCCTGCCCAATCCGACGACCGTCTCAAAAGGTCGAAGCTCGGATTGCAGCGCGTGGGCAGCCAAGATGGCGATTGGCGGCGTCGCATCGCCCATACGTCGGAATTCGTGCCACCGAAGGTGGTTACCAACCTCACTAAGCCGCGCGTCGGGGACAGGCAATGACAAACGCTGCGCAAACTCCAACGCTCTTAAATCGCCTGGAGTCACCTTCACGGTCAGGTCGCGCAAGTTCTGAAGCGATTGATGAACTTGTGCGTCGAGGGGAGGAGCGAGCATGCCGAAGCGCATAGCTGACAGGCGCTCCAACAATTCGCGATTGTGTCCAACACCTGCGCGCTCGAGATCAGGCAGGGTCGGGCTAGTTCTCGCCACCCAACCGACAAGGGCGAACCAAACTCGGCTCGTGGAATCGCTGAGGTCGACTCGGACGTCATTCGGTCGAGCATCCCCGAAAGAGCGAAGCTGGGGCCACGCACCGTGGGATATTGCCATACCGTGAAGGTGAGGGTCCGGAGCTCTAAGGCGCGACATAGTCCAACATTTCGTTACTTACACTAGCTCACCCTTACCAGTGGGGCCACGAATCTCGGAGCTTCTTTTGGTTTGGACATCCAATGACACTTCCCCTTGAGAACACGCCCTCGAAGTTCTACTCTGTGTGACTTATAACACGGTAAGCCATGGGGAGCACCCGGTGACGACTTCACGACTTGAATCTGACGACCATGCGACGGCAGAGCAACTGAGAATCCTCGGTGCCGTGGGTTTCGTCCTGACGTCCCCAATCTTCCGTCGAGGGTCGGGCGTAGCGCATGCTGAACTTCGACGCGCGTTGCAATGCGAAATGGGGTACGTGCTGGGACCGACGGAGGGCGGCACCCTGCTCGAAGCAATGAAGTCCAAGGGCTGGATCCGACAGCAGGGGCAGGTCTACTTCTTGACCGACGCGGGGCGAGCAGTTGGGAACGCGCTGATCGACGGGATGACAGCGATCGCTCAGCAGCTTCGTGGTTACTTGGACGAGGCGGCGCGCGTTTTCGGTATTGTCAACGCTGGAGAGCTTCGTCATTGGCTGCTGAGTGCTCTTGATCATCTCGCAGATACCGCGTACGTGGCGGGGCGTCTGACTATTCACCGAGTTGAACGTGTTCTAACTGTTTCACATCGCGATATTGAACAGCTCGACACCGCTCTCGTTTGTCGCGAGATCGACTGTCCATCGAGGTTTCGCCCGGCAGTGAGCTACTTGCTCGATGTTCTCAAGTCCGGTGAGAGTCGGATACTTACGTTGTTACTCGCTGATGCCGTCGCACTCCGAACTTCGATGAACTACCTTCGCGATCTGCGGTCGAGCATCCGTGCAGCGCTGCTACAGGAGACGGGACCGATCCACTTCGTTTTGGACACGAGCTTCCTGGTGCCTATGGCTCTCACTCCGGGCCGTCGTGAGCAGGGTCGCATGTGTCTCGCCGATGCAAAACGCGCCGGCATCGTTGTAGAGGTGTTGATCGACACGATCGCTGAGTACGCCGAGAATCTCCGGACGGCCGAAGTCGAGATCAGGACCGCGTTCAACAGCTGGATCAAAGCCGACCGCTCCAGCGAGCCAGAAGCACTACACGATTGGTTTGAAAATCAGAAGTGGTTCATTCAATCAGCAGTCAATCACCGCATTCTGCTGCCCTACGCCGAAGCTCGGCGGGCCAAGAACACAGCTCAAGCCAACCGCATCATCCACGACTTTGTCCAGCACCTTGAGCGACTGCCACAGGATCTTGCTCGGGAGGGTGTGTTCATTGGAACAACTCCCCGTCGTTCGTCGGCGCAGCTTGAGAAGCGCTTGCTCAAGCTGCTCAAAGCCGAGAGCAATCGCGGAGAGATGCAACTACGGCACGACGTCATCTTGATGGGTCATGTTCGGTCGCTTCGAGCTGACTTCCCCATCACCTATGTCGCGTCAACCGACAAGCTCATCAGCCTGGTGGTCCGCGGCGCGGTAGGTGAAAACGATCTGGGCCGACCCGATGTTTCAATGACTCCCCTCGAGCTGTCGCGACTCGTAAACAGCGTGGCCGAAGACGGACCACCCACCGGTAGCTCGCAACGGCTACGTGAGTCGTGGGCTCTCGCGCCACTTGCGTTGATGAACAGTGCGTTAGCTGGGTCGTCGAGCGGTTCAGCAAGGCTGCAGACACTTGTTGTAGCCGATCACGGAGAGATGCGCGACCGCAATCAGCAGCCGCGTCACGAACGGCTCGCGGCAATGATCGGATCAGCAGTCGACAACAGGCTGGCTCGCCTGGAACAAGTCAACGAAGCCATCCGCACAGCACCGACTCTCGAGGTGGCGACTCCGTCGCCCGTCGACCCCGCGCCGGAGCCCTCGCCTGGAGAATCACTGAGTGGCCGGCAACCGAAGTCGCGGCGAGCCTGCAGGGCTATCGCAGTTGTGGCGGCCCTGATTGCGGCGCTGAGTCTTGCTGGCCTTCCACTTCATCGACCGTTTAGTGCCACGGTCACGTGGATTGGTTCCCACTCGTCGGATGCAATGCACATACTCATCGCCGCGTTGGGTCTGACGGCTGCCACCATTGAGGTCTGGCTAAACCGACGACGATCAGCAGGGATTGCAACGCTCGTACTCCAGCTCGTCATGACACTGCTCGCAGTGCTCGGGACATGGAATGTCGTTCCCTGAACGGCATGAGCTGAGACTCGGCTCTACGGCGACTGCCTACACTGAGTCGAGGTTCGCGAGTGAGGGACGCCATGACCGTGCGAACTTCGCTGGTTGTCCGGTTGGTTGCCGGTAGCGACGAGAGTTGGGTCATCACTTGCAGGCTGATCCGCAAGGTCGGCAGGGTTCGTGTTGAACGCCTGAGGTAGACGAGAGCGTGATCGGAGTCGCCAACATCAGATTGGTAGGTTCGGCAATCCGGGATGCCTCGCGACATCACATGGTGGCGGGGGTCGGATTTGAACCGACGACCTTCGGGTTATGAGCCCGACGAGCTACCGAACTGCTCCACCCCGCGGCGGGAACTAAAGGGTACAGCCGTGCGCACGGGTCGGCAACCGGGCCCGCCCGGCACAGCACCCTCGCGGGCAGGTAGCTTGCATCGTCATGACTACCACCAACGCCGGCACTCGCACAGGCGTTGGCGCGTGTGCGCTGGCCGCCTTCGTTTCGGTGGTCAACCCGGGCACCGGCCACCTTGCCGTGCGTGCACGAGTGCGGCGGGCGACAATCGCAGCGTCGATCGTCAACATCGCTGCCACCATCGCCCTCATCGTGATCATGGCGCCGGTGCGCGACAAATCCGACCTGACAGACGTCATCGCCAACCGCAGCGTCTTCCTTGGACTCGGCCTTGCGTTGGCGGCGATGGCGATCACCCGCCTATTCACCGCCGTCGATTCGGCGTGGTTGGCGCGACCGACCGGCAACGCTCGCCTGCGAGTCGCTGCAGCTGCCGCCGCTGGCGTATTGATAGTTGTAGGCGTCGCACCACTCGCGATTGCAGCCGACTATGTGTGGAAGGCCGATCAAGCCGTCGAGAAAGTTTTCGGCAGCGAAGACGCGGAGACCGCGTTTCCCACACCACTGCCGACCACAACGGTTGAGGGAACTGACACCACAGGCGAACCAACAACGACAGAGCCGTTCTTCGACGGAGAGGAGCGCGTCAACATTCTGTTGCTAGGTGGCGATGCTGGCCCCGGCCGGCCGGGATTGCGTACCGACACGATGATCGTGGTCTCGATCAACGCGGAAACGGGCTACACCGCGATGATCGCGATCCCGCGCAACCTGGAAGCCATGCCGTTTCCCGAAGGAACAGCGCTCGCCGAAAAGTTTCCCGAAGGTTTCAACGATCTCGCCAACGCGGTGTATGCGTACGCCGAAAGGCATCCAGAATTAGTGGGCGACGCCGATGACGCCGGCGAACAGGCGATCAAGCTCGGCATCTCGCAGTTGCTTGGCCTTCCGATCCACTACTACGTGTTGGCCGACATGGCTGGCTTCGTCGACATTGTCGACGCGCTCGGCGGTATCGACATCTACGTTCCCAAGCGCGTACCGACGCCGGGCAACCCACGCGGTGCCAAGCACCCGGTTCCGGAGTTCATCAAGAAGGGCGAGCAACACATGGATGGCACGGTGGCGCTCGCCTACGCACGCACGCGCGAAGCCGACAGCGATTACCACCGCATGGATCGCCAACAATGCCTGCTCGGAGCAGTCATAAACGCGGCGACACCGATGTCGCTTGCGCTCGGCTTCACTGATCTGGTCGCGGCGTTCGGTGATTCAGTGAACACCGACATTCCGCGCGACGAGCTAGACGACTTCGGTGAACTGCTCGATCGCTTTTCGGACGCGGGTGGCCGGGCCCGCGTGCACACTCTGCACCTCAGTCCCCCCTTGATCAACCCTTTCAACTGGAAAGCATCCGAGGTACGAGCGTTAGTTGCCGACGCACTCGTAGAGGTCGTCATCAACGAAGACATCCCACTGCTCGACAAGAACTGCTAGCTGGTTCGCAATCCGACGCGATTCTTGACCTGCAGAATTTGCTCGGCGAGTCCTTCGAGTTGTTCAGCGGTCGCGAACTCGCTCAGGCGTGGAAGCAGTTTGGTCTCCTCGACTCGAACGTGGTCGCCGACGAAGGCTTGCAGCGTCTGGAAGGCATCGATGAGCGAACTGCCCCTCAGCGTCGAGACAACATCGATCTGTTTCTTGGTGGCGGAATGTGCGGCTGCCAAGCGGTCCCACAACACTGGGTCGTCGATAACGCGGGCGGCGAGTGCGTAGAGCGCCGCGCGCTCGGCGTCGTCGTGAGACTTAAGCGCTCCGAGGGTCTGGCCGACAAGCGCATCATCGAGCGTCGCGTTGAAGCGACCGAAGAGCTCACGAACCCTCTCGTGATCAGCACGAACAAGGTCTATTCCATTTGGCACGTCTGTCCCCCCGGCCCCCGATTTCGTCGTGGCCTACCCCATTCGCCGCGCCGCTAAACACAAAGACGAGGTTTCTGCGGCGTAGCTCAGTGCACAGCTACTGATGTGCCCCGTAGGTACGTGTCGATCGAGTCGGCAACACGCTTGCCATCGGCCATCGCCAAAATCACCGTCGCCGATCCGCGCACGATGTCGCCGCCGGCAAACACGCCAGGCAAGTTGGTCATTCCACGCTCGTCGGCGACGAGGTAGCCACGGTTGGTCAGCGCTAGGTCGGGCGACGAGGACGTCAGCAAAGGGTTGGCGCGGGTGCCGACAGCGACGACCACCTCGTCGCACGGGATAACCCTCTCGGAACCGGCGATCGGTCGTGGCGACCGACGGCCCGATTCGTCGGGCTCGCCCAATTCAGTTTCGATCACTCGCAGGCCAGTGACCCAGCGCTCGGCATTGCCTTCGATCGCGACCGGGTTCACCTGAAACTCGAACGTCACACCCTCTTGCTCAGCGTGGTGCACCTCTTCGACACGCGCCGGCATCTCCTCGCGGCTGCGCCGATAGACGATCGTCGCATGCCCAGCGCCCAACCGGCGCGCGGTGCGCACCGCATCGATCGCCACATTGCCGCCACCGATTACGACCACTCTGTCCCCGCGCAACACCGGTGTATCGGCTTCGGGAAAGGCATAAGCCCGCATCAAGTTCACGCGCGTTAGATACTCGTTCGCGGTGTACACACCCTTGAGGCCCTCACCGGGAATGTCGAGAAACATCGGCAGCCCGGCGCCGACGCTGACGAACAACGCGTCGAACGTCTTGCGCAGTTCGTCAAGCGTGTACGTGCGGCCGATAACCACGTTGCATTCGATGTGTACCCCGAGCGCGACAAGACGCTCTACCTCGTTTTCGACGATCTCGTTCGGAAGGCGGAACTCGGGGATGCCGTAGGACAACACTCCCCCAGGAAGATGCAGCGCTTCGTAGATCGTGACATCGTGACCACGACGCGCTAGCTCGCCCGCTGCGGTTAGACCGCCTGGGCCCGCACCGATGATCGCGACGCGCCGACCAGTAGGCGCCACCGCGACCGCGTCGTCGTACACATGCCCGCGTGCCCAATCGGCGACGTAACGCTCGAGGTGGCCGATCGCGACCGGCGCACCCTTGCGACCGCGCACGCATTCGGCTTCGCATTGATGTTCTTGCGGGCACACTCTGCCGGTCACCGCGGGAAGTGCATTGTCGCCGAACAGCGTGCGCGCCGCCGCCGCCAGATCGCCTGCTTCGATGCTGGCGACGAACGACGGGATGTCGACCGACACCGGGCAACCCTCGACGCAAGTTGGTCGCGCGCATGCAATGCAGCGCTGCGCTTCCAACAACGCCAAGTGTTCGGTGAAGCCGAGATTGACTTCGGTGAACGCACTCGACCGCTCAGTGGCATCGCGCGTAGGCATGTCCTGTCGGCCGATCGCCATGCGCTCGCGCTTCGTCAGTGGCTCGGGGGTCATGCGATTCGCTCAGCCAGTCCCCGGCACACATGGTCGACTGCGGTGCGTTCGTCGCCGCGGTACGTCGTCAGTCGGTCGGCGAGTTCGTCGAAGTCGACGGCGTGCCCGTCGAACTCGGGCCCGTC
>JBEBGL010000023.1:0-32825 GCA_040081465.1 Ilumatobacteraceae bacterium
AATCCGCCCGATGAACTTCCCGCGGTCGCAACCGCGGTCGTCGTCATGACGACGGCGGGTGGGGCGGTCGTGGGGGGGATGGTCGCACCGACTTCGGTAGTCGGTGGCACTGTGGCAGGCGCGACTGTCGTCGGTGGTGAGGTTGCCGGTGGCGCGGCAATCGTGAACGCGATGCGACCGGTGATGGGGTGACCGTCGGGGCCGACCAAACGCCAGCGCAGATTCACGACACCAGGGCCGAGCGCGGGTAGCGGCGTCACGACCTCGGTGTCGCCGTTTGGTCCGTGCTCGGAGCCGACGAGGTCACTGCGCACGCCGGAGGAGTCGATCATCTCGATCGACAAAGTGTCGAGCGGCACCGACTTGGCAAAGACAAGGGTGAGTTGCGTCGGCGCAACGCCAAGTACGGCACCTTCGGCGGGGTCGCTGGAGACCAGCGTGTTGTGAGCCGAGGCCGGGCTCGCGAACAACAGCACGCTGGTGAGCAAGGTAAAGAGGAGTAGGAGGATTCGACGGGCCATGAGGGAGGGTCGTTCGAGTCGTAGCGAGCCGCCGCAGCAACTACACCATGTAGGAGTTTAGCCCGTCAGTGCGGTCTAGGCTCGTCGGGGAGGTATGGCGTGGCAAAGCGGCCTGACGGTGCTCTCGAGCACGAGATCATGACGGTGTTGTGGGCGGCCGAAGGGCCGTTACCGCCTGGAGAGATCAAGGAACGGCTCAGCATTGAGCTCGCCTACACGAGTGTGGCCACCGTGTTGGGTCGACTGCACGTCAAAGGACTCGTTCGTCGGACTGAGTTCGGCCGCGCGTTCGCTTACGAGGCGTGCGTCGACGAGTCGCAGTTAGCCGTGCGCCGTATCGGCGAGCTGCTTTCCGCAGCGTCCGACAAGGGTCAGGTACTCGCCGGTTTCGTCGGCAGCTTGTCTAAGAAGGACATCAGGGCATTGCGAGCAATGCTCGGCGAGGGCGACCAGTGACTTTTCTCGCCGTACTCCTGCCACTCGCGGCTGCCATCGGCCTCGCCGTTGTTGTTACGGCTAGCCATCGTCGCCTTCCTCCGATCGTCGCCACTCGGGCCATCGTGGTGGCCATCTTCTTTTTGGCTTTCGCCGCAGTTCCGACTCTGTGGATTGTGTCGCTCGGTTACGTCGCTCACTTGCCGGTTTTCGGCGGACGATTGGACTGGTGCGCGGACGCGCTCGGCGTTCACGATCAGATTCCGGCATGGATTGGGGTGTCTGCGCTATTGCTGACCGTTCTTGGACTGGTGCGCACCTTCGCGGTGATCAGGAGTTATTGGCAGCTTCGCCATGACGACTCGGGAACTGTCGAGATCGCCGATCACGCGCAACCATTTGCGTTCACGCTCCCTGGCCGCGGCGGGCACGTCGTGCTTTCCAGCAGCTTGATCGCAATGCTCGACGAGGCAGAGCAGGAAGTTGTGCTCGCGCATGAGAACGCGCATGCGCGCGAACGTCACGACCGATATCTCCTCATCGCGCAAGTTTCTGCCGCGGTAGTGCCGCCGCTACGTGTGCTTGCGGGCCGACTGCGGTTCTCTCTCGAACGATGCGCCGACGAGTTCGCCGTTGCACATTGCGGCGATCGAGGTTTCGTCGCGCGAACGCTGGGCAAGGTCGCGCTTCGGACCGGTGCGCCGGCGGGGGCGATGAGCTTTTCTGGATTGGGCGTGCCGGCGCGTGTGGCCGCCTTGCTCGCGCCGCCAGCTACGGCTCTTCGTTCCAGCGTGCATGCCGCACTTTGGACTGCAGTCACCCTCACTGGCGCGCTAGCTCTGTTTCAGATTCACCACATTGCGGTGTTGATCGCAGCGCTCTGCGAAGGCTGACCTTCGGCATGCACTCCTCTCACGACGTCATGGGCCACGGCGGCCACGAGACCATGTCGATGGACGCGATGGTCGCCGACATGCGTCGACGGTTTTGGATCGCGGTGGCCTTCTCTGTACCAATCCTGCTCTGGTCAGCGATAGGGCGCGATGTGTTCGACTTTCAGGTCGTAGCGCCGTTCGGCCTGCGCGACGATGTCTTTCAGCTGTTGCTGAGCCTGCCGGTCATCTTCTACTCGGCCTGGATCTTCTTCGACGGCGCTTTCCGCGCGTTGCGATCGCACACGCTCGACATGATGGTGTTGGTCGCCGTTGGCGTCGGTGCGGGTTGGCTGTATTCACTTGTTGTCACCTTGACGGGCGGAGGTGAGGTGTTCTACGAGGCAGCGACTGTGCTGTCCGCCTTTGTGCTTCTCGGGCATTGGTTCGAGATGCGAGCTCGGGGCGGTGCAAACGAGGCAATCCGGGCACTGCTGAACCTCACACCACCAATGGCCACCGTCATCCGCGGCGAGGAGACGGTTGAGTTGCCCACTGCCGAGGTCGCAGTCGGCGACCTACTACTTGTCCGACCTGGTTCGAAGCTTGCTGTCGACGGTGTAGTCGAAGACGGCGACAGTGACGTCGACGAATCGATGGTGACGGGCGAAAGCCTGCCAGTGCATAAGGCAACCGGCGACGCCGTGATCGGTGCCACCGTTAACACCACAGGCACCCTTCGAGTCCGAGCCACCAGGGTTGGATCAGATACGGCACTTGCTCAGATCGTGAAGCTTGTACAAGAGGCACAGAATTCGAAGGCTCCAGGGCAGCGTCTTGCCGACCGCGCCGCGTTCTGGCTGGTGCTGGTCGCTCTCGTCGGGGGTGCCGTGACGTTTCTTGTGTGGAGCGTGCTCGTCGGCCGATCAACTGAGGAAGCCATCCTGTTCGCGATCACTGTCGTGGTGATCACATGTCCCGACGCGCTAGGCCTCGCCACGCCGACGGCAATCATGGTCGGCTCCGGTCTCGGTGCCAAGCGTGGCGTGCTCTTCAAGAACGCGATGGCAATCGAGTCTGCCGCGCACATCGACACCGTCGTGATGGACAAGACAGGTACCTTGACGAAAGGCGAACCAGAGGTCACCGATGTCATCGTCGAAGGCATCGACGAAGGACGCTTTCTTGCATTGGTGGCGGCAGTCGAACGCGAGAGCGAGCACCCGCTAGCCCAAGCAATCGTGGCCGAGGCCGTACGCCGCGACGTTCCCAGCCTTCGCGCCGATCAGTTCGACAGCGTGCCGGGTCACGGAGCACTGGCGACAGTCGACGGCCAGCACATCGCCGTCGGCAACACACGACTGATGGAACGTGAACGAATTGACCTCGGGGTCTTGGCTGCACGGCGGACCGAGCTTTCCAACGGCGGCCGAACCGTGGTGGCTGTCGCAGTCGATGGTGTTGCCGTCGGGCTCATCGCGATGGCCGACGCCCCTCGAATAACAGCAACCGCGGCAGTCACCGCATTGCGTGAGCGCGGAGTCGAAGTCGTGATGCTCACCGGCGACAACGAGGCCACTGCCAGCCGCATCGGCGCAATGCTTGGCATCACCACGGTGATTGCCGAAGTGTTGCCAGGCGACAAGGCATCCAAGGTGGCCGAGTTGCAGGCGCAAGGTCGGAAAGTCGCGATGGTGGGCGACGGTGTCAACGATGCGCCTGCACTCGCGCAGGCGGATGTCGGAATTGCGATCGGGGCCGGCACGGATGTCGCGATCGAGACCGCAGATGTCGTGTTGATGCGCAGCGATCCGCTCGATGTTGCAGTAGCGCTCGAGATCGGTCGCGGCACAGTGCGCAAGATGCGTCAGAACCTCGGATGGGCGATCGGCTACAACGCCCTCGCACTTCCGATCGCCGCGGGCGTCTTCGAGCCAGCGTTTGGCTTCACACTCCGACCCGAGATCGCTGCGCTGTCCATGTCAGGTTCAAGTTTTCTCGTCGCGGTTAACGCCGTACTGCTCAAGCGACTGCGGCTGCCTTAGAGGCGAGCCCACGTCCGACCGTCGGTGCTGATCCACACGATGACGCCATTGCCGTGGTGCACGCCTGTGCAGTCGACTCCATCCGAGCCTGCGTAGAGGGTGGTGAACGAAGTGATTCGGCTCATCGGAGGCGTCTGAGCTAGTCGCAGCAGCTGTCGCCGGCCCAGGCTTCTCGCCCTTCGCGGACGGCTAGGTAGGCGATCCCGAGCGCGGCCACGGGGTCGGCCCACCACCAGCCGAGTGTCGCATCCAGCAGTAGACCGACCAGCAGCACGATGGATAGGTAGGTGCAGAGTTTGGTTTCTGCCGCGTCGGCGATCACCGTTCGGTTACTGAGCGCGACCCCGGTTCGCTTCTTAGCTACGGCGAGAATGGGCATAACGATCAGGCTCGCAATCGCTAGACCGATACCCACTGGGCTGGTATCGGGATCGGTGTCCGCGAGCAGGTCGCGAGCTGCCTCAACGGTGACGTAAGCGGCGAGCACGAAGAATGAACAGGCGATGAGTTTCAGGGCGTGCCGTTCGCGTTCCTCGTCGACGCCGCGCATCCGCCACAGCACCACGACCGCGGCGAACACTTCGATGGACGAATCGATGCCGAACCCGACCAGGGCGATTGAACCGGCAACTATCCCTGAACCGATGGCGACGATCGCCTCGGCGACATTCCAGATGATTGTTCCCCACGCGAGAGAGCGGGCGGTTCGTTCCAGGCGAGCTCGGTCAGCGGCGATCAGCACGTAACTAGTCAACCGGGACGGCGTCGGGCGAGAAACGCGTAGCCGTAGAAGCGCGAACGAACGCGATGCGCACGATGCCGTCTGCGCCGCCGAAGGTGGAGACGGGTGGTCCGATCGTCACGGCCTCGAACCCGGAGTCTTCGAGCATCTGTTGCCAGCCCGCACGGGGCAGACCGGAACTTCCTCTCCGTTCTCGTCGAGAGCGCGAGCAAGGATGCCCAATCGCTTGCCCAGCACATTGTGTTCAGCCGTAACCGCCATGAGGTCTTCAAGCTTCAACGCCCGACCAAGAATCGCAAGGCTGGACTCCTGTTGGAGCCACGGTGTGAAGTCGCTCGCCTCACCTCCGAGCACACTCTTCGCCGGTAGCCAACTGACTGCAGTAATGGGTGGAAATGTCTTGCCTACGCCGGACTGGCTCATGCCCCAGTGTCGCGCACGTGTCGACTCAGATTCACCCAATAGTTACGACCAGCCTCCACCACACAGACCACCTTTTTTCGTGGAGACCACAGCTGACAGTGGTGGGATTGCAAGGTTTCTTCGATTTGGACACCGACTTTGCCAAGGAGCTTTGCTAGAAATCCTCGGACGCCTGCAAGGTTCACGACACTTGCGTGCTGTGGCCACACGCGGACCACAGCAACCGCTGGGATTGCAAGGTTTCTTCGATTCGGACACCGACTTTGCCAAGGAGCTTTGCTAGAAATCTTCGGACGCCTGCAAGGTTCACGACACTTGCGTGCTGTGGCCCACATGCGGACCACAACAGCCGCGGAGGCGGGCTGGGTTTCGGCCCTAAACCAAGAGCGTATCGACTGAAGGTCGTCGAGATAGCGCGGATGACCTCCTGCCGGGTCAGAGTTCTTTCGTTCGCGGCTTCTTGTTGTGTTGGCTGGTCTGTTTCGGAACTGCTGCTGTTCCTGCTGGAATGAATGTGACTTCGACCCGTTGGCTAGATGAGTCCGATGATTTGGTTGGTGCGGCGGATTGGGTAGCGCCACCTTTTGTCGCCGGGAGCAAACCCGCTTTCTTGGCTTCGTCGAGGCGACGGCAAACCGTTGCCGGGCTCAGGCCGAGCAGCCGAGCCGTTGAGTCGATCTTCTGCAAGCGTTTGTACACCTGCACAACTTCAGCGAGTGTCACGTTGGTTTTTCGCGGGCGGCCGAGCTTCTTTGGTTTTGTTGCCGCGTCGTTGTGGAGTGAGGCGTTAGCCGCGAGGTGGGCAATAACAACGACGCGTTCGCTGCCACTCGGGCCGTCCGATGTCAGGTCGTCGAGACTGCCGCTGTGGAGTGTCCAGCACGCTGCTGCCAGAGCGGCGGGAACGTAGTCGGTCAGCAGCGGTAATCGTAGGTCGCGGGCGCGAAGTGGTCCAGTGAGCCGTTCGATCTTCACCGACAGCAAGTTTGGGGTGCCATCAGTAACACCTACATCTAGCGAGACATGTAGTTCCTCGTTGAAGACAGCCGTGAATCGCGGTGGAATCACAACTCGGTTGGTGATGTGAGTCCAGCCCTCTGCCGCATTCTCAATTGTTGGTCGTTTCATATCGTGCACATTATGAGAAATCATGCCGTTTCAAAACTCGTTCTGTTGTGTTTCACTGCCTCACGTGAACGAACAACTACTAACTATCCATGAAGTCGCCTCTCTATTGCGTATGTCGCCCGCGGCGGTTCGCCAAATGCGCTACAAACTCGACGCCCCGCCCGCGATAAAGCTGGGTGGTCGGCTTCGGTGGCGGCGAAGTGATGTCGACGCATGGCTCGAACATCTCGCCGAAGCCCAAGCGGCAGGCAGTGAAACCCGCCGTGTCGCTGCCAGGTGAAGCTACCCACGAGGCTGTGGACTCCACACTCCCGTGCGTCCCCGCGGCCGACCCGGCTACTCAAGATGGACCCATCTCGCCGAACGCGGGTGGCGTTTCGTACCCGCCCGAACTATCCGAGACACACGTAGCGAAACTGCGGTCGAGCGCCATCACCCCCGAGGTCGCTGCCGAGCGTGGCTATTTCACAGTCGCCTCAAAGAGGGCATTGGAACAGATCGGGGTCAGGTGTCCAGCGCCAGCTTTGGTGTATTCGATGCATTCGCCGACTGGTGAGCTCATCGGGGTTCAAGCACGCCCGGACAACCCCCGATCAATCGATGGCCGAATCGCCAAGTATGAGGTGCCGCGGAAGCAGGCGAATGGTCTTGACGTTCCATGGCGCGTTCGCAATCTGCTCACTGATGTAACCGTGCCGTTGGTGATCACCGAGGGATGCTTGAAAGCCGACGCCGGCGCAGGGGTCGGTCTCTGCGTCACGAGTATCACCGGTGTGTGGGGCGGAGTCGCCAAGCGGTCCAACGATTCCGAAACACGCGAGTTGTTGACGGATTTCGACCACGTGGCTCTCGAAGGTCGTGATGTAGTCATGGCCTTCGATGCCGATGCGCTCACGAAGCGACAGGTGCAGTACGCGTTGCGGGAAATTGCTCGGCTGTTGCAGCAGAAGGGGGCCAAGATCTTGTACGTCCACTGGCCCGCGTCGGACATCGCGGCCATCGAGCCAGCCAAGCTAGGACTTGACGACTGGGTCGTCATGCGGCTGTCGGATGGCCGGTCACATGCCGAAATTTGTGACGCGTTCTATGCGATGTGTTCGCAGGACGTACCGGCGATGACCGACGGTGGGGACGCCGAGTCCTTGGCGGTTGGAGGTTCCCGTGCACGGGTGTTGTTGAACGGCCCTGGGTTTCAACAAGTAGACGACACCAGCGCCGCTTTGTCAGCCACGAACGAGCCGCCGACAATCTTTCGCCTTGGCGGCAACCCTGGATATGTGACAACTGATGCAACTGGTGTCCGGTCTGTGCAACACACCAGGGCGACGTTCACTGATGCCGTTGATCGTCAGGTGCAGTTTCTCAAGTTCTCGCCGGCTGGATGGTTGCCAGCTCCGCCTCCCGCTCATGTGCTTGCGGTGTTGTTTGATCGGCCTGGTCTTGACTGGGCTCCGGAGTTGGCTCTCATCAGCTGTTCGCCAGTTGTTCGCCCGGACGGCACCGTGGCGGCAACTGCAGGGTATGACCGGGACACGGGTGTATTCCTTGACCTCACCGGAGCTTGGCCAGTCGTCCCTGAGCATCCAACCGAGGCAGAGGTTGCTGTCGCACTCGATTGGCTCCTTGACCACCTCCTTTGCGACTTTCCGTTTCAAAAGCAGGCCGACCTAGCTAATTACCTCGCCTTCCTGTTCACCCCGCTGCTGCGACCAGCTTTCACGGGTTGCACTCCACTGTTCGTCATTGACGCGAATATGCCGGCCAGCGGCAAGACGTTGCTCGCCGAGATTGCATCGATCATCACGGTCGGTCGGTCGATGCCGCTGTCACCTTTGTCGGGTGACGATGAGGAGTTACGCAAAGCAATCATGGCGACTCTGTTGTCGTCAACTCCGTTGGTGACATTCGACAACGTCGACCATCAGTTGCGATCCGCAAGGTTGGCGCTGTTGCTGACTTCCGAGTCGTACAGCGACCGGAAACTTGGGCACAGCCAGATCGAAACGCGCCCGAACCGCACCGTGTGGGCGGTAACTGGCAACAACGTCACCGTTGGTGGCGACCTTGCTCGACGTGTGGTCAAGATCCGACTGGAAACCGATCGCCATGATCCACAAAACATCACGGGCTTCAAGCATGACGACCTTCGGGGATGGGCCCGGTCGAACCGTAGGCCGTTGGTGGCGAGTCTGCTCACTCTCGCTCGCAACTGGTACAACCTCGGCTGCCCGCCTGGCGAGCGTGGGTTGGGTGGCGGGTTCGATGAATGGTCGCGAGTCGTCGGCGGAATCTTGAAAGCCGCGGGAATCAGTGGGTTTCTTGAAGGACGAGAAGAGCAGGTGGCTGACAGTGACGTTGATGGCGAAGTGTGGGCAAGCATCCTTCATCGTTTGCACGAAAGGTGGCCCGCACACTTCACTACCCGCAGTCTCGACGACCCGCTCAACAACAACTCAGACATCCTCGAGCTTTTTGAGTACGTCCTTCCTCACAGCGACATGCGGGCCACCAACTGGAAAACCACTCTCGGCAAGGCGCTAAAGAGTCAAGTCGGTCGATACCGGGTGCTTGACGATGCCATTTACCAGCTGACATCACCGGGCAAAGACCGAGAAGGTGTGCGGATCTGGAGAGTAGAAGTGCGCGGGGATGCAGGGAACCGCGGGGGATCTCCGCAGTCAGAAGAAGTCTCACCACGCGCGCACACAGAAACGGCGTCACCAACAATGCCGCGCGCGCATCGAGACCGGCCACGAGCTTCAACACCCCCAGCACTCCCCGCGCTGCTAATCACTACCTGCAACCTCGAGGAGCATTGCACCTTATGCAACCAACCTGTCGCCACGGCTTCGACCCTATGCACGGCTCACCTGCTCAACGGCCCACACACAAAGAAAATGAAACCGACATGATCCCCAAAGCGGTAACCACAAACGATTTGCATCGCTGGCTCATTGAACAAGGTGACAAACCGATAGGGATCGACATAATCGGAACCCCGCCAACTTACGCAACGGTTTTCAACGCTGAAGACGTTGGCTTAGTCATTGACCTGGAGAGCCAACTACAAACGGTCCTCCTCGAGCCGCAGGTGCTGATTCGTAACAGGTCGGCGATAACAGCCGTGAGGCGGAATGCATCCATTGACGTCCCACCTGGGGTGATCGACGTTCACCTCATCGACAGCGTTCTCGGAACCACGCTCCGATATCACCCAGACAATGTCATGGTGCGCGAGTCCCTACAGCAGATTGATTCGGCACAAAGGTCGACGATCGAGCGGATCAACCACGACATCGAGCTTGATCTCATTCTTCGCGGTGCCACCGAGCGCGGCTATCTCATCGACCGCAGCGCTCTCGAAACGATTGTCGCGAGCGCCGAGGCCAAGGCGGCGCACTGTCCCGAGTTCGCCGTGAGATCAGACAGCCACCGCCGACTGAATCCCAGGTCCAATAAGCAACTCATTCGCCAGTTCGAGGCACTCGGCGTGACCTTTGCGTCCGACGACCACAACGGTGAACCCAAACTCGACAGCGATGCGCTCATCGCTCTAAGCCAGCAAGACCAAACCAGTCCCATCGACCAACTAGCCCGGGCCGTTCTCGACTTCAGAACCGCGGACAACCTCGCAAAAACCCTGCGCGGCCTCCGCAAACACCTCACCGTTCACGATCGGGTACACCCGGTCATCGATGTCGTCGGCGCAAAGACCGGGCGGATGACAATGAGCGCGCCAGCGTTGCAGGGCCTTACAGACGCCCTCCGTCATGTCGTGCTTGCAGAGCCTGGCACCGTACTTGTCACCTGCGATCTCAATCAGATTGAGATCCGTATCGCTGCCGCGCTATCTGAGGACCAGCAACTCATTCAGTCGATAAGCACCGGCGACATCTACCTCGCCGTTGCCGCCGAGCTCTTCGGCCGACAACCCACAACGGCGGACCGAAAGATTGCCAAACAAGCAATGTTGATGAATCTGTACGGGGCAGGGACCAATGCGATCGCTCAGGAAGCAGGCATGAGTTTCACCGATGCCGACGATCTTCAGCGACGGTTCAGAGTCGCATACCCGGCACTCGACCAATGGTGTCAACACGTAACCAGCCTGCGGACAATCACCACTGTGTTCAATCGAACGCTCAACATTCGCGGCGACACCGGGTTCACCGCAGTCAACCACTTGATCCAGGCGACCGGCCGAGACATGTTCGGCGACATGATTCTGAGTGCCGATGCTGCCGGGCTCGACATCTGGCTGCCCATTCATGACGAGCTGATTGTCCTCGCCCGAAGGCAGCAAGCTGTGGAAGCTTCCCACGAACTCGAAACATTGATGACGAGTCGATTTCTTGGCGTACCGATTGCTGCCACGGCCAAGATCCTTGGCGCACGATGGGGAAAGAAACCAGGAATGTAGTGATGCGATTCGCGATCAAGGAATTCATGTCACACGCTGATGTTGAGATACAAGGTTGGTAGTCCGCCCCAGAGTTAACGAAACGACGGCCACAACGAGAGGAACAAGGCGATGAGCAGCATTACAACCATCCGAGACAAGAGCGGTAGAGCGATCCGGTACCGCGCCCGATACCGCACACCAGAGGGAGCGAGTCGAACTCGAACGTTCGCGAAGAAGGTCGACGCTGAGCTGTTCCTGACAATCACTGAACATAAGAAAGCTGGCGGCGACTATGTAGACGCGTCGGCGGGGCGAATCACGTTCCGGCGGTACTCGGAAGGCTGGCTCGATAGCAAGGCGTTGACGACCAAGCCGACGACTGGTGCCACCTGGCTTGCGCACATGCGCGCCCACATCTGGCCGACATTCGGAGAGACTGAGTTGCGGGCAATTACGCGTGAACAGGTGCGCGCGTGGGCCGCTGAACTTTCGACCAAGGTGCAGCCGACCACTGCGCGCGGCATCGTGTTTACGTTGGCAGCCGTCCTCCGCGATGCAGTCGACGATGGCCGGATCGTGCGTAATCACGCCGCTGGTGTTCGCATTGGAGCCAAGACCGAGCGACGAGTTGACCCGATGCATATATCTGCGATAGCGGGCAAGGTTCCAGAGATTGCCGATGCGATGCCCGAACGGTGGCGAGCCGCCGTGCTGCTGATGGCGTCGACAGGTCTGCGGCTGGGGGAGTGCCTGGGCCTGACGGTGGATCGTGTCGACTTCTTGCGGCGGACAATACGCATAGACCGGCAGCTGGCGAACACTGCGGGCGGCGAAGGATTCTCCGATCCAAAGACTCGGGCGGGAGTGCGTACGATTCCAGTCTCCGAACCCGTGATCGACCTGTTGGCAGCGCACCTGTCACGGTGGCAGGCGAATGAAGCCGGGTTGATCTTCACGATGAGCAGCGGGCGACCCGTGACGCGCAGCCGGTGGAGTGACCACTACCGCGATGCTTGCGCTGTTGCCGAGGTCGATGGCCGCACCCGCACGCATGATCTGCGCCATGTTGCGGCATCGTCGCTGATCGCGCATGGACTATCAGTCAGCGCGGTGCAGGCGGTACTTGGCCACTCGTCGCCGTCTGAAACGCTCGACGTTTACACGCACCTATGGCCCACCGACGAGGAGCGAACACGGGCCGCGATGACGGCCGCGTCTGGGTCGTGGCTGGCCGCGATTCGGTAAGTATTTCTGCAGCGATGACTCACGCTGCGTCAAATCTGTGTCAGGGGAGCGGCATTAGGTTTACATAACCGCAGGTGAGAGCATGTAACGGTAGTGAGTCGGCCTGTAAGCGGGATTCTGTGTTGCTTGCGCAACGGTGACCATCCCTCTAATGCGGCCTACCCGAGAGTTGCCGACCGAAGCCGACGAACGAGCAGTTCATTCTCTCTGCTTGGCCTTGCTCCGAGTGGGGTTTACCGAGCCGTACAAGTCGCCTTGCACGCTGGTGCGCTCTTACCGCACCGTTGCACCCTTACCTGTGGCCGTCGGTCCAAGGACCAACTGCCCATCGGCGGTCTCTCTCTGTTGCACTTCCGTCAGGTCGCCCCAACCTGGCTCACGCCAGCACTCTGCTCTGTGGAGTCCCGACTTTCCTCGACACGGTCAAGCCGTGCCGCGGCCACCCGGCCGACTCACCACCGCTTGCCAGTGTACGGGTCGGCGTTAGCCCTCTGCGCAGGAGTCAAACGGGTACGCGAACGAGTTGAAGCTCGGTGTCTCGAAGTTCAGCTTCAGGCGTACGCCGTTCTCGTCGCCAGCACCACCGATGTAGACGATCGGTGCAAGCGAGCCGAACTGCGACGGAATCGCAACGGGCAACGGAATGTCGGTCAGCACTGGCGCTGCGGGCTCTGGGTCGCCGCCGCCCTCGCCACCCTCGCCAGGTTCAGCGATGTTCTGCGTCGGTGTCGGAGCCAACGACGTGGTGGTGGTGTCGGCGGGTTGGGCTGCCTCGGCATCGGTAACCGAGACGTAGCCGCCGGGGTTGAGCAGCAGCGCTATCAGCGCCGATTGGCGAGCCGATGCGACGCCGACTACCGCTGCAGCCGCGCGCAACGCCGGCTCGCTGACCTGCGGAACGACGCTTTGGCACGACGAGGCCGACAACGACTCGAGTGTGTGCACCAGGTTCAGCATGTCGCGCGTTGGGTCGTCGCTCGGCTCGATCGCCTTTGCTGCGTCCGTAGCAGCCGCGCCGTTCTCTACGCGTTCAAACACGACGTCGATGAACGCACTGTCGAGGCGTGTGTTGCCGCACTCCCACCGCTCGGCGCCCTGAGCGACGGCAAGATCATTCAGCGTTGTCGCGGCCGCCGTGTGATGCTCGCCGAACTGGGTGATCAGCGACGTGAGGTCGCTGATGTCGGGAAACGTCGTACTTGCGACGGTCAGCACATCGCCGTCGATCATGCGCTGATATGCAGCAGCGATCGATTGCTCGATGCCAGCCAGCGTGCGCATGTGCACGCCGTTGTCGACGACGGCCGGCGGAAGTTTCGGTGTGTCTTCGCCGACACCGATGTTGCCGGTTTCACCTGCCTCACTCTTTCCGCACGCCGCGATGGCGAGTGCCGACGCTGCGGTCAGTCCGCCGATTCGGAATAATCCGCGGCGACCAAACGCTGGAGTAGCAATGTTGTCGTCGTTCACGGTGTTGTTCACGTTGCCGATCATGCCGTCACGTCCAGCGCTGCGGCTTCGTCTTGTACGAGCAAGGTCGACACAACGGTTTGTCCGTTTAGGTCGGCGAGCACAGTGCCGTGCCGCGCCTCGGCGGACTGGACTGCAGCAATGAGCGTCGCACCGTCGATGCCTTGTAGGTCGGCGAGCGCTGCCGTATGTGACGCAACCAGCGCCGACTCGAGTTCGTACGCAGCTTCCAGACGACTCGAGACCGAACCGGTGAAGCGGCTCGACAACGACGCATAGAGCGACTGCGACATTTCGCCTGGCGCATCGGTGCCAAGCAAACCGGCAAGGGCCTGAGCAGCGGCCTCGTGCGCTTCGCGAATGGTGGCGATGACGGAGGCCTCGGTGTCGGACCAATCGCCAGCGTCGATCGCGTCGTCGTAGAGCGCTCGTGCAGTGAGTTCGAGCTTTTGCTCGGCGCCCAACAGTTCAACGTCGGAGCTGGTCGGCCGGCGTGGGGGAGCAGTTGTGGTGGGCGCCGTGTTCTGCGCTGCCGTAGTCGTCGTCGAGTCGTCGCTGGTGGACGACGCTGCGCTCTTGCCAGTCAGCAACGGCAACAGCGACACAGCCGCTCCACCGATACCCGCGCCGAACATCGCTCGGCGACCCAAGCGCACATCGGTGGGCTCAATCGTTGTCTCTCGGACTTCAGAATTCACTCAACCACTCTCCACTCAACACGGCTATCAACGGATCTCGAACGCCTTCTAAGAGACTGCACCACGCCTAGCTTTCCCGCCAACGGGTGCGCGGAGCAACTCTAGAAGTCCAGCGCCGAAAGGTCGGGTATCCACCGCTGAGATCGCCGGACGGCCTCGGCCCATTGCACACGATCAAGCGCGCCCGACGGCTCAACTGTGCGCTCTGGCTGCCAGGCCTGTGCAATGTCGTCGAATGACCCCCAGACCCCGACCGCCAGCCCCGCGAGGTAGCCAGCGCCGATCGTGGTCGCCTCGGTATGTCGGGATACCTCAACCGGCTTGCCGCTGGCGTTTGCCAAGGCCTGCACGAAGGTCGGGTTCTGGCTCATGCCTCCGTCGACTCGCAACACCGGTACCGAGTGTCCACCTCCGGCCTCCGCCGCCGCTACCAGATCGGCACCGCGATGAGCGACACCTTCCAGCACAGCGCGCGTTATATGCGGTCGCCCTGTGCCACGAGTGACTCCCAGCAGTGTGCCGCGTGCTCCGTAGTCCCAATGCGGCGTACCGAGGCCCATCAGCGCCGGCACGTACACGACACCGTCGGAGGTCTCGCACTGTTGTGCAACTTCGTGACTCGCGGTCGCCGACGAGAGAATGCCGAGATCCTCGACGAGCCACTGCACGTTGGTGCCGGCCGACAACATGATGGCCTCGATGCCCCAGGTGCAGCGGCCTGCGCGGCTCCAGGCCACTATCGGAAAAACTCCTTCGGGCGTGCGGTTGCTAGTGGCCGGTGCGCGGTCGTCGGTGCACATATCGAGCATGCCGCCCGTGCCGAACGTGATCTTGGCTTGCCCGGGTCGCACACAACTCTGGCCGACAAGGCTTGCTTGCTGATCGCCAACCAGCGCGGCGAGCGGCGGGGAACCCGGAAGCGCCGATGCGTCGCCGAACACACCCGACGTATCAACCAGCGACGGCAACATGCCGACCGGAATGTTCAGCGCTTCGCACGCGCTGGTCGACCACGCCGACGCGTCCGGACGCAGCAAGCCTGTGACCGCTGCGTTGGAATGATCGGTCACGTGCACGCTGCCCTTACTGAGCACCCATGCGATCCAGCTGTCGACGGTGCCGAAGCACAGGTCACGCGCGCGATCAGGATCGTGCTGATTCAGAATCCACGCGATCTTGGTGGCCGATTGGTTTGGCGCGAGATGTAGACCATGATCGGACTTCGCCGTGATGCAATCGAACACCGTGCGTAGGTCTTGCCAGCCAAGACCCGGGCCGATCACTTCGCTCGTCGCCCGATCCCACACGACGGTGCTGGCGCGCTGCGCTGTGATGCCAACGCCGAGCACCGGCCCACCGTCGGCGAGCGCGGCGTGCGCGACTTCCAGCACCGCAGTCGCCATGCCCGCGGCGTCGAACTCGACAAGACCGGGGAACGGTGACGAAGGAGGAAATTGAACGTGATGTAACGCGTCGACTTCACCATCCGGTTTTACGACCGCCGCGCGCAGACCCGAAGTGCCGACGTCGATAACGAGAATGCTCACTGTGAGCCTCCAGACCCAGACCCTGACCTTGGCGCGAAGCCTTGGCGTTGCAGCTTGCCACCAAGGCCACCGCCGATCATCCCGGCGAACAATACGACCGTGAACGTGAAGAACAGTCCTAGCCAACTGACATCGCGCCCGCGCGATAGGCGGATGATCGAGAATACGAGTTGCACCGCGATGTACGTGCCGCCCGCGCACACGAGCCCGTGAATCAGGGGAGTACCGCGGCGTTGCACCCAAGCTGCGACGCCAGCGCCGATGATGAAGCCCGCCACGGCCCCAAGCCACAGCAAGGCAACAAGCGGGGAGTTGTCATCGTTGCTCGCGAGGATGCTGGACCCGATAGCGCACGGCGCACCGACGACGAGCGCGATCGCGCCACCCTGGCGCAGCGCGGAGAAATCCAAGTTGCGTTCAGCGTTCATGGCCATTGCACATCTCCGAACGGCGTACGGAGACCCATCTTGCCTGGATTGAGAATCCCGCGTGGATCGAGTGCGTCCTTTAGCGCTTGTAGGACGGGCAGCGCTGATCCCAGTGCCTCCGGAACGAATCGTGATCGACTGAGGCCAACGCCGTGATGATGCGACAGGTTGCCGCCCGCAGCCAGCACCGCTCGCTGGCCCGCATCCCACAGCGCAATGTAGGTGGACTCGACTTCGTCCGCTGGCGGTGTGGCCGCAAAGGTGAAGTACAAGCACGCTCCGTCCGCGTAGCTATGCGATAGGTGGCAGGACGCAACGCGCGTATTCGGCACCGCCATCAGCGCCGCACGTGCCTCATCGAACACGCGAGGCAGTGCCGACCATGGAGCGGCGATCTCGAGTGTGTCGACGACGAAGCCCTTGCGCGTCATCGTCTGCAGCGCACTTGTGTCGTTGCGATGATGCATCCACTTCTCGACAAGTTCCGTCGGTAGCGGCTTCGCTGCATGTTTTGCGCACTCGTCAACGACGATCGACATCGTTGCCGAAACCAAGGCCTCGTCGCCTTCGTCGAGCACTAGAAGCACGCAGTACTTGCCATCGGCACCTTGGCCGCGTTGGCTTTCGATCGCGTCGTACAGGCGTAACACGGCGGGCGTCGCGCCGCGACGCAGAACCCCTCGGCACGCAGCAATGCCCTGCTCAAAGGTGGCGAATGAGTAAGCGGCTCGCTGTTCGCTAGCGGGCAATGGGTGCGCCTTCAACCACACCCGCGTCACGATGCCCAGCGTGCCTTCGCTGCCGATGAAGACCTGGTTCAAATCCGGGCCTTGCGCTCCAGCGGGAAAGCCGCCAGTGCGTACAACGGAGCCGTCGGCGAGTACGACTTCGAGGCCGCTCACCATCTGCTCAATCTTGCCGTAGCGCGTGCTGTATTGCCCGGCGCCGCGACATGCGACCCAACCGCCAACGGTTGCGATGTCGAAGCTTTGCGGGAAATGTCCGACGCTTAGCCCGTAGTTGCTGCGCAGGTCATCTTCGAAATCAGGGCCGAATGTTCCAGCGAGCACCTCAACTATGCCCGACTCGACATCGACCGACACGATGCCCTGCATCGCGGTCATATCCAGAAGCACCCCACCGAACACCGGCACCGACGCGGCGAGCACGCCACTGCGGCCGCCAGCGGCTGTCACCGGGACATTCGCCGCGTTACATAAAGCCAACACCGCGGCGACTTGGGCAGTGTCGGGCGGGCGGGCGATCGCCGCGGCGCGCTGTGGTACGGATCCGGCCAATGCCCAATGCAATGCCAGCGGCCACCAATCCCTGCTCGCTTCCGCGGTTGCAGCAACGTCGTCGATCGTCGTACACGTCGCAGCCAGTTGCGTGAGGAATCCGTCGGGTAGTGGCGGCGGCGTCGCGAACCGTGTCTCGGTTCCGGTGAGCTCGATTGGCGCGGTGGGCTGCGTCATCGGTTTGGTCACGATGCGCCGGCGGCGGCGGTGATCGGGCTGGCCGCTGATGCGACCTCGGCCGCACATTGCGCGGCGAAGAACTCGACCTGCCGCTCGACTTCAGCCGCGTCCCACCCCAGCTCGCCAGCCAACAATGTCGCGACTGCGGGCGCGGCCTGCAGTGCTGCGTCGCGGTCGATCAACCGGGCGCGTGTACGGCGCGTTAGTACGTCATCCACAGTGCTTGCCATCTCGTGGCGGGCCGCGTAGATGGCCTCGGCTCGCGTGTATGGCAACCCAGGAACCAGCGGATCGCCGAGTGAAGCATCGCCGTAGATCAGCGCGGTGATCTCGGCGGCAAATCCGCCGTAACGATCTGCGAGGTGCGCATCGGGTGTACCTGCCGGCTTGTCGGTGAACCCGTCGGCACCCAGCAGCAGAAGTTTGCGAGTGCGGCAGCGGGCACGCATGTCGAGCCGATCGACAACGGTGTCGATCGCGTCCTCTGCCATTTCGCGATAGGTGGTCAGTTTGCCGCCGGTCACGGTGACGACGCCGCTCTCGCTGACGCGCACCTTGTGATGGCGAGACAGGTCGGCGGTTCGTCCCGACGTCGCCGCTTTCACCAGTGGGCGCAGACCAGCCCACACACCGCTGATGTCGGCTTCGGTGATTCCGGTGGTCACACTCGCGTTCAATGCGCGCAGCACGTAGTCGATGTCTTCCTTGGTGCACTGCGGATCCACTAATGGTCCGTCGTAGTCGGTGTCGGTGGTCCCCACATACGTGTGGCGGAATGTGCCATCGGGATACGCAATCCACGGGACCACGAACAAACTGCGCTTGTCCTTTGGCACAGGGATAACGACAGCGACGTCGTTGCGCACCTTCGCCCACGGGACGGTGATGTGCACGCCCTTCGCAGGACGGATCGAGTCGGGGTGCGTTCCTTCGTCGAGCGCACGAATGTCGTCGGACCACACACCACATGCGTTGACTACGACGCTCGCGCGAATGGGAAAGCGTCTTCCATCGGCTTCGACCAACGCGCCATCGACTTTGCCTGCGTCGGACCCAGTCCCGGACTTAGTCAGTTCGACGACCGAGCAACGGTTGGCGATCGCGGCTCCGTGCGCCGCGGCCGTGCGCGCGATGGTGACTACAAGCCGCGCGTCGTCAGCGGTGGCGTCGTAATACAGGTACGCAGACGCGAGGCGATCTTTTGGCATCGTCGGCAGGTGCGCAAACGCCGCGCTCTTGCGTAGCCGCTTATGGAACTTGCCAATCCGCCAGCCACCAGTGAGGTCGTACATCCACATTGCCGAGCCAAGCGCGCGGGCGATCTTGCGCGAAACGACGCCGTCTTTGGTGAGCACCGGCAGCATGAACGGCAGCACCTTGACAAGATGGGGAGCGTTGCTACGCAAACGCTTGCGCTCGCGCAACGCCTGGTAAACCAAACGCGGGTCGTCTTGCAGATAGCGCAAGCCTCCGTGCACCAGCTTTGAGCTCTTCGAAGAAGTTCCGGCCGCGAAGTCGTCGCGCTCGACGAGTGCGGTGCGCAGACCGCGGCTGGCAGCGTCCAGTGCCGCACCGACGCCGGTGATGCCGCCACCGATCACGAGCACATCGAACGTCTCGTCCTCCAGCCGGCGGAGCATCTCGCGTCGATCGAAACCGGTGTGGGATTGAGCCGCTGGCATTGGATTGCATCCTATTCGGCGACCGACGATCTAATCTGCAACGGTTGCAGATTAGGGGTGCCACCGGATACTGTTCTTCTCGTGCTCGCACCTGCAGAACTGACTCGAGCTTTTCGGGCGCGCGGGCTGAAGGTCACGCCGCAACGACAGCTGTTGTTCACGTTGCTGCACGACAATGAAACGCATCCGACGGTTGAGGCACTGTTCGCGACGGCGAGCAAGCTGATGCCTGGCATCTCGCTGCGCACCGTGTATCAAACACTCAACGACCTGGCCGCGATGGGTGAGTTGCAAGTTCTGCAATCTGCAGGCGGCTCGACGCGTTTCGACCCGAATATGGCCGAGCACCATCACGCACAATGCGATCGCTGCGGCGAACTTCACGATGTTTACGTCGACGACATCGATCGACTGCAAGTTAGAAACCTCGACGGCTTTCAAGCCGAGCGCGCTCGCATCGTTTTCGGCGGTCTCTGCGCCGCATGTCAATCCAAGTCCAACAAGAAGAAAACAACCGAGAACACAACACTGAAAGACAGGAGATAACAATGGGCCTCAAGGGCACGAAGACTCACGAGAACCTGAAGGAAGCCTTCGCAGGCGAGAGTCAGGCCAATCGTCGTTACATGTGGTTTGCACAGAAGGCCGATGTCGAGGGCTACCCCGACGCAGCGGCTCTGTTCCGTTCAGTCGCTGAGGGCGAGACCGGACATGCACACGGTCACCTCGAGTACCTCGCGGAAGTTGGCGACCCCGCCACCGGCGAGCCGATCGGCGACACCGCCGACAACTTCAAGTCAGCGGTTGCTGGCGAGACCTACGAGTACACGCAGATGTACCCGGGCTTCGCCAAGACGGCTCGCGAGGAAGGCCTCGCCGAGATTGCCGATTGGTTCGAAACTCTCGCTCGCGCCGAGAAGAGCCACGCCGGCAAGTTCGGGCAGGGACTCGAGTCGCTTTAAGAAGGTTCGTAGATGAAGTGGAGGGGGTTACACCACTATTTTCACCCCCCCCCCTCCACTCACTACCTGCTAACTCGCCATGACAATCACCTACGACCCTAAGCATCCGGCCTACTTCGACGAGGCCGACCTACGCGGCGAAATGACCCGCGTGTTCGACCTATGCCATGGGTGTCGTTTGTGCTTCAAGTTCTGCACGTCATTTCCAACTCTGTTTGAGATGATCGATAGCCACGACGACCAAGACGCTGGGCGCCTCACCCCCGCACAACAAGATCAAGTCGTCAGCGAGTGCTTCCAGTGCAAGCTCTGTTACGTCAACTGCCCCTATACGCCCGGCATGCACGAGTGGGCGCTCGACTTCCCACGGCTGATGTTGCGCGCCGACGGGATGCGCCACGCCACGAAGCAGGTGTCGCTGCGCGACCGAATCACCGACGGCGTGCTGGGTCGCACCGACCTGATGGGCAAGGCAGCGACGATGGCAGCACCTCTCGCGAACAAGATGCTTGGTGCCAAGCCCGGCTCGGTGATTCGCAAAGTGATGGAGAAGGCAACGGGCGTGTCGAGCGTTCGTTTGCTACCGCCCTATGCGCGCCAGCGATTCACCACTTGGTTCAAGAGTCGACCGAAGGTGCGAATCGCCAAACGGCAGGGCCGCGTCGCCGTCTTCCCAACGTGTCTCGTCGAATACCAAGCGCCAAAGATCGGCCACGACTTGGTCAAGGTTTACGAACGTAACGGCATCGAGTGCTCGCTGGTCGACGGCGCCACCTGCTGTGGCGCGCCTTGGCTGCACAGTGGCGACGTTGAGAACTTCACGAAGGTGGCCACTAAGAACGTCGCGGTTCTTGCCGCCGCCATTCGCAAGGGCAACGACGTCGTCGTGCCGCAGCCGACCTGCGGCTACATCCTGAAGAAGGATTACATCGACTATGTCGGCGGAGCCGACGCCGAACTTGTCGCCTCTCGCACGTACGACGCCGCTGAGTATCTGATGAACGTTCACAAGGCCGAGGGCACAAGCCTTGACACGGAGTTCGGTGGGACAATTCCCGAAACGATCACGTACCACACGCCATGCCATTTGAAGGCGCAAAACATTGGACTGAAGAGTCGCGACTTATTGAAGCTGACCGGGGCCAAAGTGAAATTGGTTCAGCAATGCAGCGGTATCGATGGCATGTGGGGTCTACGCGCAGAGAACGAGAGCATCAGCATCCCGATCGCAGGAAAGCTCGCTGATGAAATTCGCAAGGCGGGCGGCGACGTAGTGGCAGGTGATTGTCATTTGGCCAACACTGCGATCAACGAACAGACCGGTGCCGAGCCGCTACACCCCCTGCAGTTGGTTGCGCGCGCGTACGGCATTCCAGAAGAAGAAGAGACGCGGTGATGGCGCGTGCGTAAACTCTCACTCGCTGATATCGCCGACGCGCGGGCGTACGAACGTGAACGTGATTCGCTGCGCGCAAAGGTGATCGAGCTGAAGCGTGTGAGGCGCGTCGCGGTCGGCACCGTGGTGTCGGTGATGTTCGAGAGCCGCGAGACCATGCGCTATCAGATTCAAGAGATGGCGCGAGTCGAGCGCACGTTCACCGACGAAGGCATTCAGCAAGAACTCGACGTGTACAACCCGCTGGTCCCAGAGCCCGGGCAGCTGTGCGCAACCCTGTTCATTGAGCTGACATCCGATGAGCAGATGCGCGAGTGGTTGCCGAAGCTGGTGGGTATTGAGAGCTCGGTGTTGTTCCGCCTAGTCGGCGGCGGGTCGGTTCGGGGTGTGGTGCGAGCCGAACACGCCGAACAATTGACCCGTGATCACATCACCGCCGCGGTCCATTATCTGACCTTCGAGTTCACCGCTGAACAGGTAAACGGCTTCACGGACGGCGTGCTGCTCGAGATCGACCATCCGGCGTACCTCGAGTCGGTGGGCCTGTCAGCCGGGACGGTTGCCGAGCTGCGCACCGACCTGCTGCCCTGATCCCGGCGCGAAAAGCGCGCACAAATCGCACATTCTGGGCTGGCTTTGTCGGCGACCACGAACCTAGATTCAGGTCGGTTGCGGGAGGGGATCCCGCAAGCACTGACCAAACGGGGGACAGGTTCGTGTCTGTCAAAGAGATCGTATGGCGTCAGCTTGGGGCGTGCCGGGGGCTCGACCCAAGTGTGTTTTATCCAGACGACGATGATGAAGCGCTGGAAGCAAAGCACGTTTGCGCCGACTGTGGTGTGCGTGTTGCGTGTCTGGAATATGCGTTGCAGATTCGTGAGAAGTCGGGTGTGTGGGGCGGTGCCACTGAACGCGAGCGGCGCCGACTGATCCGTCAGCGCCGTCGTACCGCCTAACGGCGCGTAGGGTCGCTCAGCGACGCCAGTCGCCGCATCGTTGTTGGCGGAGGGCATCTCGTAGCCTGCACGCCATGAGTCGCATCGACGAGTTTGGCGGATGGCCCGCGCTACTCACGGAACTTCTGGAGAAGCGCGACCTGCCGGCGGCACATGCGCGAGCGGCGATGGCGACGATTCTTTCCGGCGACGCAACTGCGGCTCAGCTGATCGGATTCGTCGTCGCCTTGCGCGCGAAGGGAGAGTCGCCCGACGAGATCTCTGGGCTACTCGACGCGGTCCTGGAGGCAGCGACGCTCGTGCCGCTCTCGGACGCGACGCGAGCCGCAGCGATCGACGTTGTCGGAACGGGTGGCGACCGAAGCCACAGCATCAACGTCAGCACGATGGCAGCGATCGTGGCAGCAGGCGCCGGCGTTCCCGTCTGCAAACACGGTGCCCGCGCCGCCAGTTCGCAGTGTGGAACGGCCGATGTGTTGGAGGCGCTCGGCGTTGCGATCGAACTCGCTCCTGAGGGCGTCGCGCGTTGCGTCGAGCAAGCAGGCATCGGGTTTTGTCTGGCGCCGCGATATCACCCCGCATTTCGCTTCGCAGCGCCGAGCAGACGCGAGATCGGAATCGCGACCGTGTTCAATCTTCTCGGGCCGATGGCAAACCCTGGGCGAGTGCAGCGCCATCTCATCGGCGTCGCCAACCCAGAGGTTGCTGAACGAATGCTCGCGTCATTGCGACTGCACGGCTCAGTGCGCGCGTGGGTAGTTCACGGCAACGGGCTCGATGAACTCACTACCACCGGTTCGTCCACCGTTCTGGCGCTCGACGGCGATGCGGTGCGCACGTTCTCCGTCGATCCCGTAAGACTTGGCCTAGCGCCGGCGATTCTGGACGAGTTGGTTGGCGGTACCCCGGATGTCAACGCCGAGGTCGTGCGTCGCGTGATGGACGGAGAGCACGGTGCTCACCGCAACATCGTGTTGCTGAACGCGGCGGCAGCGCTGGTCGTTGCTGGCAAGACAGATTCGCTGGAAGCAGGACTGGTTACCGCGACAGCGTCGATCGACTCGGGGAGTGCGGCCAGCACCTTGGCGCGGTTCGTCGAAGTCTCGCAAGCGGCCGCGGAAGAGTTCGGTCACTGATGATCATTCGAGTGCCAGCCTCGTCGGCGAACCTCGGCCCTGGCTTCGACGCGCTTGGTATGGCGCTCAGCCTTTACGCCGACATCATCGTCGAGCCATCACAATCGGCATCGAACGATGACGCGCCGCTTGTCGACGAAAATCATCCGGCGTCGATCGCGTTTCGTCGCGGTGGTGGCGAAGGCCCGGTGAGAGTGCGATCGTCGATTCCCGTCGGTCGCGGTATGGGCTTCAGTGGGGCGATGCGTGTGGGCGGCTTGGTGGCGGCACATTCGCAGCGCACTGGTGGCGACCCCGATCAGCTCGAGCATGCGTTGCCCGATTTGCTACGCGTCGCGACTGAACTAGAAGGTCACGCCGACAACGTGGCGGCATCGCTGTATGGGGGGATCGTCGCGACCGCCGCAGGGTACGCCGTGCGAATTCCGATCGCGCTCGAACCAGCGATGGTTCTGTGGGTGCCGTCCTTCGCCACCTCGACCGACGAATCGCGCCGCAAGCTTCCGGAGACGGTGCCGTTGGCCGATGCGGTGCACAACATCGGCCGCACAGCGTTGCTAGTTGCTGCCTTGGCTGCCGGCGACATCAGGTCGTTGCGCGCGGCAACCGAAGATCGCATACATCAAGACCTACGGTTAGCGAGCGCGCAACCATCGCGTGATGCATTGGCGGCCGCTCTCGACGCCGGAGCGTGGGCTGCGTGGCTGAGTGGCTCGGGTCCGTCGGTGGCCGTGATGTGTGCTGTCGACAACGCCGACTCAATTGCAGCAGCGATGCCTGCCGACGGTCACAGCAAGGTGCTGAGTATCGATCGCGTCGGCGCGCTCATGCTGCGACGTCGAGACGACTGACTTCGCGCACCTGCGTCGTAGGCCAAGTCCATTCTCCGGTGCAGCGCTGGAGACGGGCGTGGAAACTGGCACGTTCGATGGCGCGAGCGAGACACAACACTTCGTCGGCGGCTTGGCGGGGGAGCGTCGCCGGAAAGGCGGGGACGGGTGGCGGCGACAGCTCGAGCCCGGTGGCCAGCTGACCAGCTTGCTGAGCGCTGAGCAGTACTCCGTCGCGGATGTGCAGCACAGTTTCGTGAATCTGCACCTCTACCTCGCCTGCGGAACGAAGCTGATCGAACAGTCGCTGGCGAGTGATCGCCGCCGCGAACGCCGTGGCCCGATCGCGCATCGAGGCCGCTTCCTCGTAGCGACGGGCTCCGGCGAGTTCGGCAACCTTCCTCCACAACGGGTCGAGCACCAGTTGGGGCGATGTCGTGCACGCGGCGACGACCTGCGCCACGATGCGCCAATACGTGGCTTCGTCTGCGCTGCCACTGCACGGGCACAGCGCGACACCAAGTCGTGCACCCGTGCATGGCACCGCGTCGGTAGCCGGCTTGAAGTTGCGGCCGAGCTTGGCGCCGCAACGTCGAATCGGTAGCGCCGATTGAACTGCCTCGATCACGGCGGTCGCCATCGACCTCGACGTGAGTGGTCCGATGTGCAACCCGGAGGCCGCCGGCTCGGTGGTGATCACAAGTCGTGGCCAAGCTTCGTCTGTGGTGATGCGCACGTAGCAGTACTTCTGCCACGTAGTGCCAATGCGGTTGTATCGCGGGTTCAGTCGGTGCAGATAGCGCAGTTCGAGCACCTCGGCGCTGATCGCATCGCTAGTTGCGGTGTGAGCCAAGCGCTGCGTCTCGCGCAACATTGGCCCGATCTTGCGGCGATCGTCGCTGCTGAAATAGCTGCGCACACGTTGGCGCAGATTGGTTGCCTTGCCGACGTACAGCACCTCGTCGTAAGCACCGAGGAAGCGGTACACCCCCGGCGCGCGCGGTAGGTGATGGGTGAGCTTTAGTTTGCCTGCTTGCGGGTGCCCGCCCATCTTGGGTAGCAGCACCAGATCGTCGAGCCCAAGCACCCCTAAGCCAGCGGCACGTTCGAGTAGCAGGTGCAGCAGATCGGTAGTGGCGAGTGCATCGTCGAGCGCGCGGTGCGTGGGTTTGTGATCGAGCCGAAAGCGACTGGCGAGGGTGCCCAGCCTGCAGTCGGGGACTTCGTCGCGCACAAGTCGCCGAGCGAGCGGCAGCGTGTCGATGACGGTATTGCGAAACGACGCCCGATCGCTGCGCAACAGCGCCGCGTTGATGAACCCCATGTCGAAGCCGACGTTGTGGCCCACGATGACGGCGTCGCCGATGAACTCCTGCAACGCGGGCAGCACGGTCTCGATCCGCGGTGCGCTGGCGACCATCGACTGCGTGATTCCAGTCATGACGATCACGCTGGGAGCGATGGCTTTGCCCGGATTGACCAGCGTGGCCATCGTGCCCAAGCACTCGCCTCGCCTTACCTTGACTACGCCGATCTCGGTGATCAGGTCGCCACCGCGATCGGTGCCGGTGGTCTCGATGTCGAGCACACAAAAGGTGACGTCGGCCAACGGCGTTCCTAGATCGTCGAAGGAACGCTGCACAGAGCCTCAGTTGATCACGAACAGTTGTTCGTGTCAAGAACAGGCGTTCGACTGCCAATCCCGCTAGCCCGCTGGTTAGCGTGGCTAGATGGCCGCTGAACTGACCGACGAATCGCTGCGGTCAGCACTGGAATTCGCGGTCGCAATTGCGGCTGTCGGCGTCAAACTGCGCCCGCCGATGCCGATTCCATCCGGGTTCAAGCCGTATCTGCGATTCCAGAAGTTGCCGTCTCCCGCACTGACAACGCTGCGCGCCGCGATCGAGGCGGACAAAATGTTCCTCCACCGCCTCAGCGTTGTCGCGACACCGGAACTAGTCGACGAGGTCGGGATGCTGTGGCTAACCCGCCCCGACGGTTGGCAAGAGACGGCGGCGACCGTTGCTACCAACGGCGTTGCCGATGCAGACGAAGCAGGCGAACTGCGCCGCGAACAGAAGCGACGACGCGCTGCAGAAGGTGTCGCCGCAAGATCGCGCCTCGAGGCCGCCGCCGTGTCCGAGCAGTTGGACGCGGAGCGCGCCGCGCAAGCGACGGTCGTGGCCGATGTTCGCCGTTTGAAGTCGGAATTGGCGGCCGCTCGCGCCCAAGTCAGGCAGCTAGAGAAGGTTGTCGAGAAGCTGAACAAGGCAGCGGCGCATGCGCCAGCCGAGCCACACGCGAAATCACGCAAGCCGACACCCGTGGTTGATCCGGCCGCGGCAGCAAGCGCGCGCCGGCATCGCAAGCCGATCGCCGTACCGGGCGGGTTGCACGGCAAGAGCGAGGCAGTAGGTGAACACATGCTGCGTGTTCCCGGCGTGCTTGTGCTTGTCGATGGCTACAACGTCGCCAAGCTGGGCTGGAAGTCGTTGTCACTCGAGCGTCAACGCGCCGCGTGTATCGACGCAGCAGAGAACATCGCTCGTCGGTGGGGCACCGCGATGCACGTGGTCTTCGACGGCACATCTGTGGTCGGCGCCGCGTCTCCGAAGCGGCGATCGATCCGCGTTTCGTATTCGCCCGAGGGCGTCACTGCCGATGATGTGTTACGTGCAGAGGTGGCAGCGCTCGACATCTCCCGCCAGGTAGTCGTCGTCACCAACGATCAGGCCGTCGTTAAAGACGTGCGGGCGGCCGGCGCCAACGTGGTGACTAGCGACACCTTCCTGGCCCTCGCTAGGCGCTGACTCAGCACACCCTTAGTGCGACTGTGTAACACCCCGTTGCGACGATGTGGGCATGTCAACGCTTGTCATCTCCTGCGACTCGTGCACTATGTGCGGTACCGCCACCTGTGCCGACTGCGTGGTCACCCACTTGCTTTCGCCCGCATTGCGCGAGCGCATGACTTTCGATGCTGCCGAACTTCGTGCGGTCGAACTGCTTGCAGCGGCCGGCCTGGTGCCTACGCTTCGTCACCGTGAGGCCCGCTGATTCGCCACCGCCGACAACCGATGCGGCCTATCTCGCCCGATTGGCGGCTCTGACTGAACCGTTCGGCATTTCCCACACAGGGGTAGCTGCGGCCGATGTCCTTTCGCGAGCCCGCACCGCGATCGACGATCGCTTGAACCGCGGCTTCGTCGACGGAATGCAGTTCACCTTCCGCAACCCGGCGCGGTCCACCAATCCGCAACACGCGGTTGCTGGCGCACAATCCGTGTTCGTCGCCGCCCGGCCATACCTACTCGCCGATGTTCCCAAGCCCGCAGGTGCGCAGGCGCGAGTCGCTCGTTACGCGTGGGTCGACCACTACGCCCCGCTGCGCAGTGCCTTGCGCGCGGTCGCACGTCGATTGCGCGCCGATGGCTATCGGGCAATCGCATTTGTCGACGACAACTCGATGGTCGATCGCGAAGTCGCGCACATGGCCGGCATCGGTTGGTTCGGTAAGAACGCCAACCTGCTGCTGCCGGGAGCGGGCAGTTGGTTCGTGCTGGGCAGTGTTGTCACTACGGCTGCCCTGCCAATTCAAGAGCAGCCCGTGGCCGACGGCTGCGGAACGTGTCGGCGCTGCATTGATGTTTGTCCGACGCAGGCGATCGTCGCACCTGGCGTCGTCGATGCCAGGCGTTGCCTCGCGTGGGTGCTGCAGAAGCCCGGGGCGATCCCGCACGAGCTGAGGGAACTGGTCGGCGATCGCATCTACGGCTGCGACGACTGCCAAGACGTGTGCCCGCCGACGATTCGGTTCGGTCCGACTCATCGAGCGCCGGCGGAGGTCGCCGCGAAGGCATGGATCTCCGTACTCGAGTTACTGAGGGCCTCCGACGCCGAACTGATCGCGAAGTGGAGTCCGTGGTATCTCGCCGACCGCGATCCGCGATGGATACGTCGCAACGCGCTGGTTGTGCTGGGCAACGTCGGAGACGCCGCGGACGTCGGAGTGCAAGACGTCGTGCGCGACTACCTAGTGCACGACGACCCGATCCTGCGCGAACACGCCGAGTGGACAGCTCGCCGCCTTGGATTGCACGCGGTTGCATCGTGAACGCGCCAATCAAGCACCTGCTCGTTACTAACGACTTCCCGCCGAAGATTGGCGGCATTCAGTCGCTCTTGTGGGAATGGTGGCGGCGGCTCCCACCGGCTTCGTTCGCCGTGCTCACCAGTCCCTACGCCGGCGCGGAGGCATTCGATGCCGCGCAGCAGTTCCACATCGAGCGCACTCGCGAGCCGGTGTTACTGCCGCACCCGTGGATGGTGCGACGTATCGACGCAATGGCTCGCGCCGTCAACGCCGACTTGGTTGTGCTCGATCCGGCACTGCCGCTTGGGTTAGTCGGCCCATCGTTGGAGTTGCCGTACGACGTCGTGTTGCACGGTGCGGAAGTAACCGTTCCCGGCCGGCTTCCGCTCAGCAAGCAGACGCTCGCCTACGTGTTGCGCCGCGCACGGCATGTCGTCGCAGCCGGTGGCTATCCCGCCAGCGAAGCCGAACACGCGGCGGGGCAAACGTTGCCGATCACGGTCGTTCCACCCGGGGTCGACACCGATCGCTTCCGTCCACTAACCGACGTCGAGCGATCGGCGGCTCGCGCGCAGTTCGGTTTCGCCGATGATGCCGAGGTCATCGTCAGCATCAGCCGATTGGTGCCGCGCAAAGGCTTTGACACGGCAATTCGCGCGGCAGCAATGCTGCGTCGCTCGCGGCCGAACTTGGTGCTCGCCATCTCGGGCAGCGGGCGCGACGAGAAGCGGTTACGTGCGCTTGCAGCCTCACTGGAGGCACCCGTCGTCTTTCTTGGCCGCGTTAGCAACGACGACTTGCCGCGGCTCTTTGGCTGTGCCGACGTGTACGCGATGTTGTGTCGCAACCGATGGGGCGGCTTGGAACAGGAAGGCTTTGGAATCGTTTTCCTGGAAGCTGCCGCATGTGGTGTACCGCAGGTCGCTGGTGAGTCGGGCGGTGCCGCCGAAGCAGTAGACGATGGAAACACGGGCATTGTCGTGCGCGAACCGGAGAACCCTCGCCACGTTGCCGCCGCTTTCGAGCAGTTGCTGAACGATCCAGTGCGTTCCAGGGCGATGGGCTTGGCCGGGCGCGAACGAGCGGTTCGCGACTTCTCATACGACGTGCTTGCCCATCGCCTGGGTGTTGCACTCGGTGCGCTGCCAGACTGACGCCGTGAACTCCCGACTGGTACGCGCAGATGTGGTCGGCACTGCGGTGTTCGTCCTCGCAACAGCGATCGCGGTGCCGTTGCGGACCGAGCGGTGGGCGCAGTTCCTAATCGCCATCGTCTCGGTTTCGCTCTTCGCGGTGGGGGTCGGATCTTCGCTGTGGGCGTACGCGGCGGCGCTCGAGCGTTCACGTGTCCAAGAAGTTGGGGTCGCCAACCTCTTTCTTCTCACCGGCGCAACGGCTCCGACGCCGGTAAAGAGAGTGCTGCTGGGTTCTCTTGTGATCCAGGTGTTGGCTTCGTTCGGCGCTGCCACCGTCGGTGTTGTCGGCCTGGAAGACAGCCAACTAAACGCCCTCGCCTTCGGCGTGTTGGTACCAATGTTCGGCATTGGCATCAACGGGGCGTGGGCGGCAAGGTACGGTTCTTATGGGCCGCGGGTGAATCCAGCGGCGAAACCCTCCAATCGAAAAATCAGCCAGTAGTAGGATCAGGTACATCTCCATGGCAGAAACGGCGTCACAGACCATCAATATCGCCGCCGCGCCTGAGCGCGTGTGGGCCATCGCGTGCGAGTTCGAGAAGTACCCCGAATGGGCAAAGGACGTAAAAGACGTCATCGTTCGCGAGCGCGACTCCGACGGTCGCCCCGAGCAGGTCGAATATCGGGCATCGGCTCTCGGGCGTAGCACGCATTACACCCTCAGCTACGACTACTCGCAGGCGCCGAACGTGCTGGCCTGGCACATGGTGCGCGGCGACATCATGCGCACTATCGACGGCGCGTATCACTTTTCGCCCGCCGCTAACGGTGGCACCGAGGTGCGCTACGACCTTGCCATCGACTTGGTTGTTCCGCTCCCAGGCTTTGTCAAGCGACGCGCGGAAGTGCGAATTCTCAACACTGTGCGCGAACTCAAGGCGCGCGCGGAGGCGTGAGTTCGCCCCGTCGCCTAGGTATCGACGTCGGCGGCACCAAATGCTTGGCAGTAGCGCTCGACGCTTCGGGCGCGGTCATTGACGAGAAGCGTTGCCCGACCCCGAAGACACCCGCCCTCGTTATCGACACCGTCGCCGAACTCGCACAGTCGATGTTGCCGTGGGACTCGATCGGTATCGGCATGCCCGGTCTTGTCACCCGCGACGGGGTGCTGCGCGCAGCGCCGAACCTGGTGGGCATCCGCGACTTGAGAGTCGGCGAGTTGCTTGGCGACCGATTGGGTTGTTTCGTTCACCTTGATAGCGATGCGACGTGTGCCGCCGCTGCTGAATGGAAACTGGGTGCCGGTCGCGGCGTGAATGACTTTGTGATGGTCACGTTGGGTACGGGCATTGGTGGCGGGCTCGTCGCGAGTGGCGCACTAATGCGAGGAGCCAACGGTTTCGCCGGCGAGATCGGCCATATGGTCGTCGACCCTGATGGTCCGCCGTGCCCGTGTGGTCGGCGAGGCTGCTGGGAGCGATACGCGTCGGGTGCTGGCCTCGCGTGGCTGGCGCAGCGCGCGAACGGCGGCCAAGGAGTTGCGCGCGCGATCGAGTTGGCCGGTGGTCAAGCGTCTGAGGTGCGCGGCGAGCACATCACTAACGCAGCACGCGACGGTGATGCCGACGCGCTGGCAGTCGTCGACGACTACAGCCGTTGGGTTGCGCTCGGCTTGGTCAACCTGACCAACATCATCGACCCGGCGATGTTCGTTCTCGGCGGTGGGCTAGCGGCCACCGCCGATGTCTTCCTGGCGCCCATTCAACGTTGGTTCGTCGAATTGCTATACGCACCCGATCTGCGTTCGCATCCGGCACTCACGTTCGCGGAACTCGGCGAACATGCTGGCGCGATTGGTGCCGCGTTGCTCGCTGAACTTCACTAGACAGGCTCGTTACGAGTGTGGACGGAAGTTGGCGCGCGCCTGACGGATTTCGTCCCACGCAGCTTCGCGGCCCGACAGTCCCGTCGTTGACGACGTCTTACCCGGCTCGAGTGCTTTGTAGACCTCGAAGAAGTGCTTGATCTCCTGCACCAACTGCGGCGTCAGGTCGGTGAGATCGTGCACTGTCTGCCAGCGCGGCTCACTCGGCGGCACGCAGAGAATCTTGGCGTCTTCGCCGGCTTCGTCGCGCATGTACAGAACTCCGACGGGCCTCGCCTGCACCCACACGCCCGGGTACACGGGGTCTTCCAGCAGAACCAGCGCGTCGAGTGGGTCTCCGTCGCCGCCGAGGGTTTCGGGAATGAATCCGTAGTCGGCGGGGTATGTGGTCGCGGTGAACAACCTGCGGTCGAGGAAGACGCGCCCGTTGTCATGATCGATCTCGTACTTGTTGCGACTGCCGCGCGGAATCTCAATGACGACATGGATGCAGTCGGGGTCTAGCTCTTTTGGCATCAGTTACTCCACGATTAGTTCGACATCGACGGGTTTGCCGCCGCCGGGTCCGTTGATTGGCACGATGTCCATCGGGCACGCAGAGGCAATCACGATGAGATCAACCTCGGCTTGAAACGTCACGCTGTCGCCAGCGGCGGAGACTGTCGGCAGAAACTCAATGTTTCCGTCGGCGTCCCATGGGATGTTCATGAACAGGTTCAACGGCGCGGGTACCGCGGCCTTACGGACTACACCGAGTTCGGCTAGCGCTTCGGTGAAGTTGCCGCAGCACGATCGGTGATCGGGTGCACCACCGAGTTGGGCGTAGCGAAACGGATCGCACGCGGCGATCACTGTGTCGTGAACGCCGGGGCTTGTGTCGTCGGTGAGAATCATGATCGTCGATCGTTCTTCGTCCAGCATGCCGTCGCCCGCATGCGGTCGCAGGTTGCGCCACGGGATGCGCGAGTGCTGCATCGACATCGCGATCTCGGGTCGATCGGCGCGAATCGCCCAGAAGTCGACGACTTGGGTTCCGTGCGTGTTGACGACCCGTACTGTTTGCCCCGACTTCACGCGTACAGCTCGGCCGTGGCCTCCAGGGACAATCGTGCTGGTCATCGCATACTCCGTTTCTGACTCTGATTCAGTGTGGCACCCAATCGCGCGATCGCTCCACCGCTCGCCGCCATGTGGCGTGGGCCAGGTCTGTGAATGTGCGATCGGCTGCCGGTTCAAACACTGCCTCGACCGACCACTCGGCCGCGATCGCGTCGAGCGATGGCCATACGCCTTCCGCTAATCCCGCAAGGTACGC
>JBEBGL010000007.1:0-108329 GCA_040081465.1 Ilumatobacteraceae bacterium
CGAAGACGTGTTCCGCACCGCAGAGGAGCTGGGCATCGATATCAGCCGCAACGAACGCGGCACCGACGAAGACGACCGTGAGCGCGAGGCCCGTAGGGCCGCACGCACGAGCGGGTACTAGGAGAGGCTGAACCAATGCTCGACGTAAACATGTTCGACCAGCTCAAGATCGGGTTGGCCACAGCCGACCAGATCCGCCTGTGGTCACACGGTGAAGTGAAGAAGCCCGAGACCATTAACTACCGCACGCTGCGTCCCGAGAAGGACGGTCTGTTCTGCGAGAAGATCTTCGGACCAACCCGCGACTGGGAGTGCTACTGCGGTAAGTACAAGCGCGTCCGCTTCAAGGGCATCATTTGCGAGCGCTGCGGTGTGGAAGTCACGCGCTCGAAGGTTCGTCGCGAGCGCATGGGCCACGTGGAACTCAGCGCACCCGTCGTGCACATTTGGTACCTACGCGGTACCCGGTCGTGGCTTGCCTACCTGCTCGCCGGCCTCGAGCCGCGCGAAGAGTTGAAGGCTAAGCAGCTCGAGAAGGTCATCTACTTCGCTGCCAACCTGGTTACCTGGGTCGACGAAGACAAGCGTCACGCCGATCTTCCGAACTGCGAGAACGAGTACATCGAAGAGCGCGATGCAATTCGCAAGGAACTGGAACTCGCCGTCGACAAGCGCTTCAAGGAAGCCGAAGCCGAAGCAGACAAGAGCGAACTCGAGGGTGCCGACGCACGTAAGGCGAAGGCAGCCGCCGAGAAGGAAATCGCCAGCATTCGCGAGCGCTACGAGATCGAACTCGATCTGCTAGCTCGCACCTGGGACGAGTTCCGCAGCCTGCACTCGCGCCTCATCATCGACGACGAACTGTTGTGGCGCGAACTTCGCGACCGCTACGGCGACTACTTCGAGGGTGGCACCGGCGCCGACGCGATCAAGTCGCTCATCGACCGCATCGACTTCGATGTCGAAGAAGAGAAGCTGCGCGGCGCGATCGACCACAACGCGAGTGGCCGCAAGCCGCTCAGCGCTCAGCGTCGCCAGAAGGCCATCAAGCGTCTGAAGATTGTTGCCTCGTTCAACCAGCGCGACGATCACGGTCGTCGCCTGAACGACCCGAAGGCCATGATCCTCGATGTCGTGCCGGTGATCCCGCCGGAACTGCGCCCGATGGTGCAGCTCGACGGTGGCCGTTTCGCGACCTCCGACCTCAACGATCTCTACCGCCGCGTGATCAACCGCAACAACCGCTTGAAGCGACTGCTCGATCTCGGCGCACCGGAGATCATCGTTAACAACGAAAAGCGCATGCTGCAGGAAGCCGTCGACGCATTGTTCGACAACGGCCGCCGCGGTCGTCCGGTCACCGGGCCGGGTAACCGCCCGCTGAAGTCGCTGTCCGACATGTTGAAGGGCAAGCAGGGTCGTTTCCGTCAGAACTTGCTGGGTAAGCGCGTCGACTACTCGGGTCGTTCGGTCATCGTGGCCGGCCCGACGTTGCGTCTACATCAGTGCGGTCTGCCGAAGCTGATGGCGTTGGAGCTGTTCAAGCCATTCGTGATGAAGCGCTTGGTCGATCTCGAACTCGCGCAGAACATCAAGAGCGCGAAGCGCATGGTCGAGCGTCGCAAGCCGCAGGTCTGGGACGTGCTGGAAGACGTAATCAAGGAGCACCCGGTTCTGCTGAACCGCGCCCCAACGCTTCACCGTCTTGGTATCCAGGCATTCGAGCCAGTGTTGGTCGAGGGCAAGGCGTTGCAAATCCATCCGTTGGTCTGCACCGCGTTCAACGCCGACTTCGACGGCGACCAGATGGCTATTCACGTGCCACTGTCGTCGGAAGCGCAAGCCGAGGCTCGCGTGCTGATGCTCAGCGCCAACAACATCTTGTCGCCGGCATCAGGTCGACCGATCGTGACCCCAAGCCAAGACCTCATCATCGGTGGCTATTACCTCACCGAGATCACCGAAGAGGGCAAGGGCAAGGGTCGCGTCTTCCGCCACCTTTGGGAAGTGTTGCGTGCTCTCGACGAGGGCAGCGTGCACTTGCATGCTCCGATCGTGCTGCGCCGTCCGGCCAGCGACGGTCGCCCTGCCGACACGTTCGACACAACTCCGGGTCGCCTGCTGTTCGAAGAGGCACTACCCGACGACTACACCTCTCGCTTCGGCCACATCGACATGTTGGTCAAGAAGAAGGAGATGGGCGTGATTGTGGAGCGTCTGTCCGACCATTACCCCAAGGGCATGGTTGCGACCGCACTCGACGCGTTGAAGAACGTTTGCTATCGGTACGCATCGCAGAGTGGTCTCACCGTTTCAATCGACGACGTCAAGACTCCGAAGGCGAAGCGTCAGCTGCTCGACGAGCACGAAGAGATGGCCGACAAGGTCGAGAACCAGTTCCGCCGCGGCATCATCACCGATGGCGAGCGCCGTCAGCAGGAGGTGCGCATCTGGACCGATGCCACCGCCAAGGTGCAGGCAGCGATGGAACTCGAGTTCAAGGCGCAGCGCTTCAACCCGATCGACATGATGGTCGGCTCGGGTGCTCGCGGAAACATGACGCAGATGCGTCAGATCGCCGGCATGCGTGGCCTCGTGGCCAACCCTCGAGGCGACATGATTCCGCGCCCGATCAAGAAGAACTTCCGTGAGGGTCTCGAAACCCTCGAGTACTTCATCGCGACGCCTGGTGCCCGTAAGGGTCTCGTCGACACCGCGCTGCGTACCGCCGACTCGGGTTACCTGACCCGTCGTTTGGTCGACGTTGCACAGGAACTCATCATTCGCGAGCCGGATTGCGGAAGCAACCTGGGTCTGTGGATCGAGAACGTCGAGCCCGATACGCCCAACCGTCGTAGCCACCTCGAAACCAAGTTGTTCGGCCGTGCGCTGTCGCAAGACATCGTGCTCGCCGACAAGACGGTCTACCCGCGCAACATGATCGTTGGCGACATCGAGATGGCCGCGCTGCGCGACGATCCGAAGGTGAATCGGGTGCGCGTGCGCTCGGTCGTCACCTGCGACGCCGAACTTGGCGTGTGCGCGTTGTGCTACGGCCGTTCGTTGGCCACGGGTAAGAGCATCGAACTCGGCGAGGCCGTCGGCGTTATTGCTGCGCAGTCGATCGGCGAGCCTGGTACTCAGCTGACGATGCGTACCTTCCACACCGGTGGTGTTGCTGGTAAAGACATCGCCGGCGGTCTGCCACGCGTCGTCGAGCTATTCGAGGCTCGCACGCCGCGCGGTTCTGCCCGCTTGGCTCGCGCCACTGGCGTGGTGCGCATTGGTGACGATGAGGGCAAGGGCATTCCTGTCACCGTCATCGACGACCAAGGCGAAGAGCACGCCATCATCCTGCCGACCGGTAGCCGCGCCATCGTCACTGATGGCCAGGAAGTCAAGGCTGGCGACCCGATCACCGATGGTCCTTTCGATCCGAAGGAACTGATGGAGATCAAGGGAATTCGCGAGACGCAGCTGTACCTCGTCGAAGAGGTGCAGAAGGTGTACCGCGACCAGGGTGTGAGCATCTCCGACAAGCACATCGAACTGATCGTGCGTCAGATGACCCGTCGTATCGGTGTGCAAGAGCCTGGCGAAACCGGGTTCCTACCCGGCGAGCGTGCCGACGCAAAGGTGTTCCGCGACACCAACCGCCGCATGGTTGAAGAGGGTAAGAAGCCTGCTGAGGGTCGTCCCGAGTTGATGGGAATCACCAAGGCGTCACTCGCGACCGAAAGCTGGTTGTCAGCTGCGAGTTTCCAGGAGACAACTCGTGTTCTCACCGAGGCTGCCATCGACGGCAAGGGCGACAGCCTGCTCGGTCTGAAAGAGAACATCATCATCGGCAAGCTCATCCCGGCCGGCACCGGCATGATGCGCTATCGCGAGTTCGACGTGAAGGCACCCGACTACGAGCCGATGGCTTACTTCAGCACCGACGCCGATGAAGACCCGGCTGCGTGGCTGAGCAACATCCACGGCACATACAGCAGCGACGGCGAGCCCGAGCCAGCTCAGGCATAACCGCTACTGCTGGTCACCACCAACGCGTCACCACTAGCGGTTTACCACTCGACAGCGGCATCGCCGTTCGAGCGGGCGTACTCAGTGAGCACGGGATCCTTCGTCACCAGCGCGAGCTGGTGGTGCACCGCTGTCGCGTAGATGATGCGGTCGGCAACGTCGCCGTTGAACTCTTCAAGCTGCGCGGCGGCGACCGATATCGGTGGCGTCAATTCGGCCACGCTGACGATGCCGTCTACCAGCAAGTCGTGCACCCACATTTGAGTCGGCCGATCGAGAGCGATCGTGCCCTCGCCAACCATTGTCGCCACCTCCCACATCGAGATTGCGCTGAGGTACAGGCGCGGCGCCGCGTCGATCAGGCGGCGGGCGCGCGTCGATAGGAGATCCGAGTCGGCCTGCCACCACAGCAACGAATGCGTATCGAGTAGTAGCGCGTCGGCTTCAGTTGTCGGCACGCCAAGCCTCGTCGGTCGAGAAGTAGTGGGCGTCGTTGTCGGCCAGCAAGGTCACCGAACCGACCACGACGGCCGTTGCCTCGATTGGCGTGACTCGGGCGACGGGCTGCCCGTGCTTGGTTACGACCAGTGGGCGATGAGTCGTTGCGACCTCGTCTAGCAGCGCCAGGCAGCGCGCCTTAAAGACACTGGCAGGTACCCTCGGATCGGCCATCGAGCGATGATATCAAATATGACCATAGGCCATTGACTATGGTCAGTATTTCTTGCCCTCGTGGTGGTCAATTGGGTGCTCGATGCCTAGCCTTGCCGGGTGCCAACAATCCAGCAACTAGTCCGCCAAGGACGTAGTACCAAGTTCTCCAAGAGCAAGACGCCGGCCCTCAAGGGCTCGCCTCAGCGTCGTGGCGTGTGCACCCGTGTGTATACCAACACCCCGAAGAAGCCGAACTCGGCACTGCGCAAGGTGGCGCGTGTGCGCCTGACCAGCGGCGTCGAAATCACGGCGTACATCCCGGGCGAAGGCCACAACCTGCAAGAGCACAGCATCGTGCTGGTGCGCGGTGGTCGTGTTCGCGACCTGCCTGGTGTTCGTTACAAGATCATTCGCGGCGCGCTCGATGCCGCCGGTGTGAAGAATCGCAAGCAAGCCCGCAGCCGCTACGGCGCCAAACTGGTCAAGTAAGAAGGAACCACCATGCCTCGTAAAGGTCCAGCCCAGCGTCGTGAGCTCATGCCCGACCCCATTTATCGCTCGCTGCTCGTCAGCCAATTGGTCAACAAGGTCATGCTGCACGGCAAGCGTTCCGTCGCCGAGAAAATCGTGTACGACGCGCTGAAGGTTGTTGAAGAGAAGTCAGGCGCCGAGCCGGTCGCCACGCTGAAGCGTGCGATCGACAACATCAAGCCGCCGCTGGAAGTTCGCAGTCGCCGCGTTGGCGGCGCTACCTATCAGGTGCCAGTCGAAGTTCGCCCGCGTCGTGCAAGCACGCTTGCAGTGCGTTGGCTCGTCGACTTCAGCCGTGCCCGTCGCGAGAAGACGATGGCCGAGTGCCTCGCCGGTGAACTGCTCGATGCCGGTAACGGCCTCGGCGCCAGCATCAAGAAGCGCGACGACATGCAGAAGATGGCCGAGAGCAACAAGGCCTTCGCTCACTACCGCTGGTAGTTCGCGTTACTGCGGCAGGTTTGTCGCTACCTCGGGAAACTGTTGCCCGAACTCGAATGCATGCGACGACGGCCCGTGCTTGTCGAAATATTCCAACCGCGCCTTCGCTTCGTTAACGGTGGGCAGCGTTCCGGCCACTATCCACCACATGACCGCTCGCGAACCGGGCTCAAACCATTCGGCGCGGCGGCGGAAGAACTCGCGATGTAATCCGCGGTAGGCGAAGTCGCGCAGTGCCTTCTGCGATTCCCAAACTGTGAGATTCACGATGGTGAGTGGGTTGGGGAAGACGCTGATGGAAGTGGCGTTTCCATCGTCAGCTTGCAGTCGCCACACGAATCCGGCTGCAGCTTCACCTGCGGCGTTGACCGGGTCGAGACCATCTGCGAAACCAGAGGATTGGGGTGTATCGATCGCATGCCGCAAGGTGGCGACGTTGAGTTGCGCTAGATGTAAATCCACTGAGCCATCCTAGGATGGACCACCCATGACGTCTGCCGGTGCCACAGTTGCAATCGGCGAAGATCTCGATGGCGTCGACCCGGTTTCGTATCACCGGCGGTGGTTGATTCTCGCCACGATGTGTCTCAGCCTGGTGCTGATTGTTGCAACCGTGAGCTCGGTCAACGTTGCGATTCCTAGCTTGTCTGGCTCTGAGTTGCGACCCAGCGACACGCAGGTGCTGTGGATTGTCGACTCGTACGCGCTCGTATTCGCAGCGTTGTTACTGCCAGCGGGTGCGCTCGGCGATCGGTTCGGTCGCAAGGGTGCGTTGTTGATCGGGTTGGTGATCTTCGCTGTTGCGTCGGCGGTTAGCGCCTTCATGACATCCGCGAACGCCCTCATCGGTTGTCGCGCGGTAATGGGTATCGGCGCTGCGCTGATCATGCCCTCGACGCTCAGCTTGCTGCAATCGTGCTTCCCGCGACGCGAGCGGGCGAAAGCCATCGCGATGTGGGCTGGGTTCGCAGGCGCCGGTGGCGCCATCGGTCCAGTTCTTGGCGGAGTGCTGCTTGCGCACTTCTGGTACGGGTCAGTCTTCTTCGTTGCAGTTCCGATTGCGCTGGTCGCCTTCATCGCGTCTGCTGTCCTGGCGCCATCGTCGCGCGAGGCAGATGCAGCGCGGATCGACATCCGCGGAGCACTGTTATCGATCGTTGGTTTCGCGGCGCTGCTCGTGGCGATCATCGAGGGGCCGGAACTCGGCTGGTCGGCCCCCTTGGTCGTCGCCGGCTTTGCTGCTTCTGTGATTTGTCTCGCTGGTTTCGTCGCGCTTGAACGCCGTATCACCGATCCGTTGCTTGACATGAGATTCTTCCGCAACCGCCGCTTCGCAATGGGCAGCATGGGCATTTCGGTGTCGTTCTTCGCGATGTTCTCGATGTTCTTTGTTCTCACTCAGTACCTGCAGTACGTCGCTGGCTACTCAGCACTCGGCGCCGGCCTGCGCGGCCTGCCCTTCGCGGCGACGATGATCATCGTCTCGCCCCGCGCTCCGTTGATCGCGCAACGACTTGGCGCCAAGCGAGCGGTCGCGGGCGGCATGTTCGTAATGGCGATCGGTGTGTTCCTGATGTCGCTGGTCGGGCGCGACACCTCGTACTACTACGTCGCAGTTTGCCTAGTTCTCACGGCGGCCGGCATCGGCGCCGCGATGCCTTCGCTGAGCAGCGGAATCGTGCAGAGCGTTCCGATGAACAAGGCAGGCGTTGGCGCTGCCGTCAACGACACGACTCGCGAAGTTGGCGGCGCCATCGGTATTGCAATCGTGGGCAGCATCGTGAACAGCATCTTCCGCAGCAATGTTGGGTCCGCGCTTGCACAGCTGCCGGCCGAGCAGCAAGAGATCGCCAGGCACAACATTGCTAAGGCGCTCGGTGTCAGTCGGGGGATTGCCGAGTCGGGCGACCCCGTGGCTGCTGGCGAGCTACAGCGTGCGGTGCAGCAAGCGTTTCTCGACGGCGCCCATGTCGCGCTGAAGGTCTCCGCCGCTTTGGTCGTGGTCGCTGCGATCGTGATGTACCGACGGCTGCCTGACTCGGGCGAACACAGCGCGCCGTCGCACTGACCGCGGCCGTTCGTTACGCCGCCGCTGCTTCGGCCTGGCGCTTTTTCCGGATATGACGCCAGATCTCAATTGCGATGTTGATTCCTAGTGCGGTGCCGAACGCGATCCAGAACGCCTTCGTGTGGTCGTCCTTGAACGGTTCGCCGACGAGGCGAGCAAGTCCGGCCGCGTAGGTCGCCCAGATGGCTGCGGCGATGAAGGACCATCTAATGAACCAGGCGCGTGACTGTCGGGTGATTCCGCTTGCAATCGTGATGGCCGTGCGGCCGCCCGGAATGAACCTGGCTGTGATCAACAGCAAGCCGCCGCGATCGTGGATCTCTTCGCGTGCCCACGCCAGCTTGGAGGCGAACTTGGGCTTGCGTATCGCCCGGCGCTCGAATGCGTCCGACCACTTGCGACCGATGGTGAAGGCCATGTTGTCGCCAATGAATGCTCCGGCGGCGCCGGCGGCGATTACTGCGAGCAATGGGTACGGAGCGTCACCAGTGGCAACCGCGACGCCACCAATGATGACCGTCGTTTCACTAGGCACCACCGGAATGACCGAGTCGAGGAAGGCGATGACGAAGATAACTCCGAGAAACCACCAGTTGCCTGCCCAGTCACCGAGTTTGTCGGTGAAGTCACCGAGCCAATCGATGACGCCGCCTATGAAACTGAATTGCGCTGCCCCCCGCATGAGCGGGCAGGCTAACCGGTCGTTAGTTGCTTGCGTAACCGGCGTACGACGCTGGTCGAGCCCGCAGCCGTACCACTACACGCGGCGAGATGGCCAAGGTTCGGTGCATCGCCGGGGTGCATGTCGTAGCGATGAAGGCGCGCCGTGCTGTCGTTGAGTAGCCGTTCCCACTTGGGTTCGCCGTCAGCCCACAGCTCGCCTGGAAGCAGAACGACGGCGACGCCAGGAACGGTCATCTGTGTGTCGCCCAGTGCCAGTCCGCATACCGCGCGCAACTGCTGCTCGTACTGATCGGTGCGGCAACTGTCCAGTGTGAACAGCCCAAGCGCGTTTGGCTGCGGAATGAGCTCGTGGACATACACCTCACGACCGACGACGAACATATGCACCGACAGGACGCCGACCATTCCCAACTCGGTAGCGATGTAGCCGCCGAGCTCGGCAGCATCGGCTTGGCCCGATCCGAGCAAACTTGCTGGCGCGTAGCTGATCTCGAGTCGACCGTGCACGTACTGCTGTTGCGAAACGGTGAATGTCGCGACCCGTCCCTCGGCGGTGCGTGCCACGGTGATCGCAAGTTCGCGGCCAAGCGTGAGGCGTTGTTCCAGTACGCATGGCCGCCTGCCGAGCGTTTCCCACGCATCGAGCAGTTGCGCATGAGCAGCGACGCGTACCTGGCCCGCCCGACCGCCGCCGTGATTGCGCGACTTTAGGATCGCTGAAAACTTCGTGTCGGCTGCGGCAGCGATGTCGGCGTCGGATTCGATCAGCATGTGCGGGCCAACTCCGACGCCGAGATCGTCGAGAAATTGCTTAACCCTGACCCGGTCCATGCACAGTTCAACAACGTCGGGACTGGGGTATACCCGGGCCGTGGCGGCCGCGATTCGCATTGCTTCGACGGGCAACTGATCGACGACCGTGACGACGTCGCATTCGCTAACCGCGCTCGCGAGCAACTTCGCAGACAGAGTTGTATCGATGATGACCGTGCGGTAACCCATCTGGTGTGCTGCGCGCTCGAAGTAGCGCGTCGTCGGGCCACCGCCGAGAATGCCGATCGTCGCTGGTGGAACGACCGGTGGAAACACCAGCGGCGGCTCGAGGCCCGTCATAGCGATGCACCGACTCGTTCGCCATCAATGACGGCCGCGTGCGCACGGCGCGGCGCGACACAATCGCCAACCCGTTGCACCGCGATGCCGGCCGTCTTCAGGTCGTTGTAGAGCCATTCGACCGGGTTGGGTGGAATCGCGAGTACAACCCAATCGGGTCGCCGAGTGTGGTTGCTTCCGGTTGGATGATGTAGCAGCGTCAATTCACCGTCAGCGAAACCCATCGGTACGAGGTCGGTTGATTGCACGATGCCTTTCGCGTGAGCGCGCATCCACCAGTTCTCCATGTCGAGCGTGACGCCGAGGTCTTGGCCGACGACCATGCCCGGCGTGACGATCTCAACAGTGCAGCCCCGGTCGGCCAGAAGTTCGGCAACAGAGGTCGCGTGGTGGAAGCCGATCTCGTCGACGACCACCACGCTGCCAGTCGGTTCGGCGCTGCCATCGAGAACGTCGCGGACATCGGCAACGTTTTTTGCACCCTCCGCTACCCACCATGGTCGTGTTGCCTCAGCGCCGGTGGCAACGATGACGTGATCGGGTTTGCGTTCGTGCACGAGCGCCGTCGACACGCTGACGCCGTACTCAATTGTCACGCCTAGACGAGATGCCTCGGTGACCTGGTTGCGCACGAGATCGCCGAGCTCTGCGCGGTTGGGGACGCTGGCCGCGAGACGAACCTGCCCACCGGCATGCGGCTGCTTCTCGCAGACGGTAACGCGGTGCCCGTTGCGCGCCGCGGCGATTGCTGCCTGCAGACCGGCCGGTCCGGCACCGACTACCAAGATGTTCTTCGGCGTTGGAAGGATGCGCAGTCGAGAGGTGGCGTACTGGTGCTCTTTGCCAGTCTCAGGGTTCTCTATGCAGCCAAGCCAGCGGTTCAGGCCCATACGCCCGACACACTCCTGATTACAGCTGAGGCACAGGCGAATGTCGTTGGCGGTGTTCGCACGTGCCTTGGCGGCAAAGTCGGCGTCCGCGATCTGGCCTCGAACGATGCCCACGAGGTCGCAGTGGCCGTCGGCGAGCGCCCGCTCTGCTTGCAGCGGATCCTTGAAGCGGCCAACGCCTATGACCGGTAGATCGACGGCCTTGCGGAACGCGGACGGGATGAACAGCGCATAACCCGGCGGTATATGCATGCTTGCTTCGATCATGAACAGGCTGGCGGTAGCAACCCCGATCGATGTGTTGATGTAGTCGACGTGTCCCGTTGCTTCCGATATCTCGGCCACGCGTACAGCGTCGTCAATGGTCGTGCCACCCTCGATGAGTTCATCACCGCACAGTCGCACGCCGAGCGCGAGCCGGTTGCCGATGACTGCTCGAACTGCGGCAACGATCTCGACGAGTAGCCGTGCGCGGTTCTCGATCGTGCCGCCGTACTCGTCGGTTCGGTGGTTCGTAGCTGGCGAGAGAAAGCCCCGCACTATCGACGAGTGCGAGCACTGCAACTCGATGCCATCGAACCCGCCCTCGGCGCAGTGCTCTGCGACCAATGCGTAGCCAGCGATGACTTCGTCGATGTCTGCGTGCGTAACCGCTTTTGGCACTTCCCGAAACAGTGGGTCGGCGATGGCTGACGGCGCCCACACAGGTAGGCGCGAGTACATCGACGATGCCTGACCGCCGTTGTGGTTGATCTGCGCAAAGATTGGAACGCGGTGGCGGTGTACGGCTTCGGTGATCGCCCGGTAGCCCGGGATGACGTCGCGATGAAATCCGTGGATCAGCTTTTCGTACGGCCAGTCGGTCGGGTGTGTGCTGTGTTCTTCGGTGATGATCAGGCCGGTGCCGCCAGCGGCACGGGCTGCGTAGTAGGCGGCGTGTTGCGCGGTTGGTTTGCCATCACGCGCGTAGTTGGTGAGGTGCGCACTGAACACGATTCGGTTGCGGGTGCTGACTGGACCCAACTGCAATGGGGTCCATAGGTAGCGATACGCCATCGCTGGTCACCCTACCCAGCGGTGATCCGCGAGACTGTTTTGATGGACGAGCACCCTCTCGAGTTTTTCATGGAGCTTGAGTGGCAGGTGTGGGATGCGCTGACGCTTGGCGATAAGGCGGCCGACGAAGCCCTGCTGACTCAAGACTTTGTGGGCGTCTATCCCACTGGGTTCGCCGATCGCGCCGACCACGCCGGTCAGCTAGCGGGCGGTGCCACCGTCGACTCGTACTTCATCAATCAGCCACGAATCGTGCGCATTGCCGGCGATGCGGTGATGCTGTGTTATCGAGCCGAGTTTCGCCGACTGCGCAACGGCGTCGCCGGGCCTGTCGAGGCGATGTATGTCAGCTCGCTGTGGGTTGAACGCGACGGCGAGTGGCGAAACTCATTCAGCCAGGACACGCCGGCGGCTTAGCTCAGCCGGCTCGCTGTTCACGCGACTCGGCGAGCGAGTGTGTATCCGGCGAAGGCGGCGAGTACGCCACCGACTACCGAGACGGCGACGTAGATCGCTGCAAGAGCGGCGCGGTCTGTGCGGGCAAGAGTGAATGTCTCGTACGAGAACGTTGAGAACGTTGTGTAGGCGCCGAGAAAACCGATTGCCAACGGAACTGTTGTTGTCTCCGACCATCCGCGCTCGAGGCCGAATGCAAGCACGAAGCCCAGCACGAACGATCCGGTGAGGTTGATGCCGAGCGTCGACCACGGAAAGGAACGTCCGCCGACGGCCAGTCCAATGCCATAGCGGGCGAGAGCGCCTGCGGCACCTGCAATCGCGACCAGTACGACTTTCATTGCAGGAATCCTGTCAGAAGAACGCTTGGCTGACCGAGTAGATGATCAGTCCGGCGAGGCCGCCGACGATGGTTCCGTTGATGCGGATGAATTGCAGGTCGCGGCCGACTTGTAGCTCGAGTCGATCGGCCGTCGCCTTGCCGTCCCACTTTGCGAAGGTCGAGCTGATGATCTCGGCGACCTCGCCGCGGTAATGATCGATGACGTAGCCGAGCGCGCGCTGCACCCAGTCGTTGACCTTTTGCTGCAGCTCGGGCTCGTCGCGCAGGCGTTCGCCGAGGTGAACGAGTGAGCGGTCGATGCGTAGGCGTAGTTCGCTGCCAGGGTCGTTGGTGGCGCTGAGTGTGCTGCGCTTCACTTCGCCCCAAAGTGATTGCAGCCAAGCGCGTACATCGCGGTGGTCGAGCAGTTCGGTCTTTAGTTCCTCGCCCTTGTCCATCAGGCCTTGGTCGGCACGTAGACGGGCGGCGAAGTCGAGGACGCGCCGATCGATCGCGACGCGAACATCGTGTGTCTCGTTGCCACCGACGTCGCCGATGAATCGGTGCACAGCTGTGTAGATCTTCTCGAAGATGCGATCGTCGATCGGCTCGGGAATCCACCACGGCGACTCTTCCTCAAGGCGCTGGCGGAAGGTGGCACGGTTGTCGTCGAGGAAGCTAGCCAAGCCGGTGAGCACGGCGTCGAGAAGGCGTTGATGGTGCCCGCCCTCCATCGCCACGTCGATGGCGCGGCCGATCAGGGGTGCGACGGGAGTCGTGCGGATCTTGCGTTCGATCAGACCCTCGAGCGCGTTCGACACGTCGCGGTCATCGAGAACCTCCATGCTGCCGCGCAGCGCGTCGGCGACTCCTTCGCCAGCTTTGGACGCATTCGCCGGGTCGCTCAGCCAGACTCCGATTCTGCGGCCGACCTGCGCCGTCGCGAGGCGTTCCTGCAGTACCTCGTGAGTGAGGAAGTTCTCTTGAACGAACTCGCCGAGCGAAGCGCCGATCTGCTCCTTGCGTTGCGGGATGATCGCGGTGTGCGGAATCGGAATGCGCAGCGGGTGGCGAAACAGTGCGGTGACCGCGAACCAGTCGGCGAGTGCACCGACCATCGCCGCTTCGGCGAAGGCGCGGACGTAACCCAACCAGTCGTGGTTGGGCTCCTGCCAACGCGCGATCAGGAAGACAATCGTTGCCAATCCGAGCAGCCCGAGGGCCAGCAGCTTCATCCGGCGCAGTGACTTCCTGCGCTCAGTATCTGTCACCGACATCATGTTGCGATCGAGGCTAGGCCAGCCGCAAGACACCCCGTCCGTACAATGGTCACATCATGAGCGCCGATGACGAGTCACCTTCTCCCAATCCACGCTCGCTTGATCCCCTTGATTTGCAGTCTCTAAACCCCGATCAGCTCGATGCAGTCGTGCACCGTGGTGGGCCGTTGTTGGTGGTGGCGGGTGCTGGCTCTGGCAAGACACGGGTGCTGACGCATCGCATCGCGCACCTCATTCATGACGGTGTTCCGCCGTCATCGATCTTGGCGATCACGTTCACTAACAAGGCCGCTGACGAAATGAAGCAGCGCGTCGCAGCGCTTGTCGGGCCGATGGTGAAGGCGATGTGGGTGTGCACATTTCACTCGGCGTGCGTGCGCATCTTGCGTTCCAACGCCGAGGCGCTTGGCTACCCGCGCAACTTCAGCATCTACGACCAGGCCGATTCGCAGCGACTTACCGGTTACGTCATTCGCGATCTCGGGCTCGATGCGAAGCGATTTCCAATTCGTGCTGCGCACGGCCAGATCAGTTTGTGGAAGAACGAGCTGATATCACCAGCGACGGCACTAACTCAGGCCGACAATCCGTTTGGTCGCAAGCACGCCGAGATCTACGCCGAGTACCAGGCCCGGCTACAGCGCGCTGGCGCAATGGACTTCGACGACCTCCTGATGAAGGCAGTGCAACTGTTCCGAGAGCACCCCGATGTGTTGGCGCACTATCAGCAGCGTTTCCAACACGTACTGGTCGATGAATACCAAGACACCAACATGGCGCAAAACGAATTGGCGCTAGCCCTATCCGCGCAACACCAACAAGTAACCATCGTCGGCGACGGCGACCAATGTTTGCCCCCAGGAACGCTGATCAGCACACCGAACGGCTTCACGCCAATCGAACAAATAGAAGTCGGCGACAAGGTTGACAGCACTCTCGATCAGAGCATGTTCGAGTACGGCGTGGTTCGTAGAGTCCACCGCGGTCGCTACTCGGGGTCAGTCGTTCGAGTGCGTGCCGGCGATGTCGACCTTGTGGGCACTCCCGGGCACGTCGTTCCGATTCTCCCGTCACCAAGTGCTGTAGCGCTGTCGCATTTGCATCCGGGTATGACCATCTTGGCTCTCGTTGATGGCCAGTTTGTGCCTCGCCCGATCGATTCTGTTGCTGTCGAGCAGTACGACGGGCCGGTGTACGACCTTGAAGTGGATCCGACTCATCACTACGTCGCGAATGGAATGTTGGTACACAACAGCGTCTACGGGTGGAGGGGCGCTGATGTTCGGAACATCTCGCAGTTTGAGGAGATGTTCGACGACGTGACGACGATCGTGCTTGATCAGAACTACCGCAGCACACAAACGATTCTCGATGCGGCGAACTCGGTCATCTCGAACAATCCGGATCGCAAAGAGAAGCATCTGTGGAGCGAGAAGGGTGGCGGCGACAAGGTCGTTCGCTATCACGCCGAGGATGAAGGCGACGAGGCCACCTGGGTTGCGCGCACGATGCAATCGGTGCAGACCTCAACCCATCTGTTGTGGAAAGAGATGGCAGCGTTCTACCGCACCAACGCACAGAGCCGCATACTCGAAGAAGCGTTCATGCGCTTCGGTGTGCCGTACAAAGTCGTTGGCGGTACGCGCTTCTACGACCGCCGCGAAGTGAAAGACGCGATGTCGTATCTGCGGGCCGCGGTCAACCCTGCTGACGAAGTCAGCATTAAGCGTGTGCTCAACGTGCCCAAGCGCGGGGTAGGCGACGGCAGCGTCGCCAAACTCGATGCACACGCGAAGGCGAACGGCACCACCTTCATGGAAGCGATGCGACACGCGCAGGAGGCCGGCCTTACCGGCCCCGCAGCGCGCGGCGTTGAGAGTTTCGTCAACTTGCTCGATGCTGCCGGCGAACTGGCGGCCATCTCCGGCACCGGCCCTGCCGATCTGTTGCAATCGATCCTCGACGGCAGCGGATACATCTTTGAACTAGAAGCCGAGGAAACCGTCGAGGCCGCCGGTCGACTGGAGAACATCGGTGAGCTCATCGGCTCGGCACGCGAGTTCACGCGCATCGACGAGTTCCTGGAGCAGGTGGCCCTTGTCGCCGACACCGATGAAATCGACGACGACGATCGAGTCGTGCTGATGACACTGCACAGCGCCAAGGGTCTCGAATACCCGGTCGTGTTTCTAGTCGGCATGGAAGAGGGCGTCTTCCCGCACATCCGTGCCCTATCGGAGCCATCGGAGATGGAAGAAGAACGTCGCCTCGCCTACGTCGGCATCACGCGTGCTCAGCAGAAACTCTTCGTCAGCCACGCATGGAGTCGGCAGCTCTTCGGCACCACTAGTTACAACCCGCCCAGTCGCTTCCTCGACGAAATCCCGGCCGAGCTTGTCGAGCAGCTCGGCGCCGTCGGTGGCAACCGTTCGTACGGCCGATCGAGCATGCGTGCGCGCACGGACTACGGCAAGCCTGCGCCGTACCGACGTAGCACGACCGCGGTCAGCAGCTTCGACCCCGACGACCCCAACGATCCCGATGACGGTGCCGACTGGCACCGCGAGCGGGTTGTGGAAGCGGCGATCAGCGCGGGGCAACGCAGCGCTGAAGCGTCGATGGCCCAGCAGATCGCGCTGCGCGTTGGCGACGACGTCGAGCACCCCGCGTTCGGCGAAGGCGTCATCATCGAGATTCGTGGCCAGGGCGATAAGGCGGAGGCGACAATTCGCTTCCGCGAGTCCGGAACTAAGCACCTTTCGCTGGCTTGGGCACCCCTCAAGAAGCTCTGACTGGTTGAATTGAATCGATGCGTAAGCCGGCGCTGCTCCACAGCAAGGAAACGATGCGACGCCGTCGGCGGCTCAGCAATACGTGGGCTGGGGTGGTCGTCGGCTGGTCGTTTATACGCACGCTGTTGGTTTGGGCTGCCGTTGGCGACTATGGGCTGAACCCGTGGATCTATCTCGCGATCGACCTCTGCAGCGCTGTCACCGACGCGATCACGACCCCTCGAATGGTTCTTAGCTTCATTGACGAGCGCTATCGCCAAGCGTTCGGCTGGGGGATGGTCGCGCTGGTCGCATTCATCGTCCCCGACATATACATCTTCCTCGGCACGCGTCACCTGCCTACGAACCTGATCATCATCATCTGCAGCGTGATTGCACTGACGCTGATCGTCGCCGTCGTCAGTGTCCTGCGCAAGATCCACAAGGGTCGCAGCGAGCGAGCGAGCGGCGACCCTGTGATCGAGTCTGCTTGAATATCGGTATGAAGGCAGCCATCCTTTTCGAGAGCCTCACCGGTCACACACGCACCGCGGCCGAGCTGATCGCCACCAATCTGCAACAGCAAGGGTGGGGCATCACCGGCGTCTCGCCCGTGCGTAAGCCGGAGATGGCCAGCATTCAAGACGCCGACATGGTCATCGTTGGCACATGGGTGCACGGTTTGTTCGTTGTCGGCCAAGCCCCATGGGGGCTCGGCGCCATCGCCGGACTGCCCGCGATGCAAGGCAAGTTGGCCGCGACGTTCTGCACCTTCGCACTCAACCCGGCCAAGACGCTCGACAAACTCGACGGCGCAGTTAGCCGACTTGGTGCTGAAGTAATCGGTGGGCTGGCGCTACATCGCAGCAAGCTCGAGGCTCACTCAGAAGAGTTCGCCGCTCGCCTTGTCGCCAACGTGCCTACCCGCGCGTAGCGCTCGGGTCGTTGACGCGGCCCATGAAGATCACAGCGCCGGTGGTGCGAGCACGCAGCCAGAACGTGAATGGGCGATCGATGACGAGCGTTATCGGGTCTTCTTCCACCGGAGCAGAAGTAGCAACCATCACGACTGCAGTCGCAGCAGCGGCTTCCGTGCCCTCTTCATCGACAGTGATGTTTGCCTGATGGATGACGTCGCCGATGACTAGCTGATCTTGTGTCGTCATGCCGCTGAAGTCAGCGTTGCCTGCTTCGAAAGCCGTCGGCATGCCCATCTCCTTCAACACGTCGGCGAGGCTGATCGAGGTCTCGATGTCGAACTTCGGGAACCCCAACTGCACCGGCCGATCGCGTAGCGACGCGATTGCATCGGTCACCGTCGGCATCAGAGTGTCGGCATCGTCGCCCACGGCCACAACCATGGCGAGCTCTCCGAACACGTACGGCAGCTCGATTGCCTGCCAGCCCTCGCCAGCGCCGTGCGTAATGCGGCGGTCGACGTGCATCATGTCGACCTCGACGTCACCCGCAGGTGTTGTGAACGCGCTCTTGACTGTCAGCTCCTTGTCGAACGTGTCGAACCAGTTGGCCTTGAGGTAGATCGCATTCACCAGTGTGAGACGCGAGTCGGCGGTGATCACTCCTTCGGCGAGCAACTCGGGAATGCGCTCGCGCGTTTCAGTGGCGACCCACTCGTTGATCGCCACTCGTGCCGCTTCGGGATCGTCCATGTAGTCGACGAGCTCCATACCTGCGCCGTACTCGGACGAGAGGAGATCAAGAAACGCTTGCTCGAAACTGAAGCCGGATTGGCCCCACAGTGAGTTGGCGATTGACAGCTGCACCTCGCTGACACCTTCGCCACCGTCGCCCGTGTTGTCTTGCGACTGATTGGTCGCTTCCAAAGCACTGGATAGCCCGTTCATCGAACGATGGATCGCAGCAGGATCGGCGATGTGCAGCACCTGATTCATTTCGTCCAGCGTCATGCCCTTCGCTCCGGCGGAGGTCATCGCCAAAGCCAGCGCGATGCTGGCGGGAGAGAACACCAGGTTCGCTACCGGGTCGATAGTTGTGAGGTGCAGGAACAGATCGTCAGCGAACGCGTTGACCGCGATCGCGGCCGCAGCCGGATCGGTGCCGTCGGTAATGCGCGGCGCATCTCCACGCAAGCTGCTGGCGTTGCCGCCATTGCTGCTGCTCTTCGTTGAATCGTCACCGCAGGCAGCGAGAACCTGTGCGACAGCGGGGACGGTAAGTAGTTGGAGGAATGTACGACGTTGCATGTTCACTTGGACGACGCTCGACCGACCGCGGTTCCCACCGCTAGTCAGCAGTTAGGTCGAGGCTCAGCCGTCCATCGGCGCTGACGATCGGCCCGACACCCACCGGCGGAGTGGCTAGGTCGGCGACCTGTAGCGTGCGGCCATCGCAGTCGGTGAATGTGCGCGTCTGCTTGATCAGTTCGATAGCGCAACCGGCGTCGCGGTCTGCGGGGTGGGCCATATAGATCGCCCATCCAAAGTCGGCGTCGGCCCCAGTGTGATCAACGACGACGTTGCGATCGTCGCCTAGTAGGTCTTGCAAAATGATGGGGCCGTCTTCGTCAATGACTGCGGCAACGAACGATGTCGTGCCCATCTCCTGCAGGCTCGGTGCGAATTGGCTTGTCGTGTCGTCGCTGTTGTTGGCGATGATGGCCGCCACGCCCCACAGCGCCAACCCAAGCACGGCGAAGAAACCCAAACCGGCCAGCACGGGCACGACTGCCCGGGCAAATGTGGACTGCAGCTGCGGTCGACGCACCATGCAAGTGTGCCTGACGCTGCTACGAAACTGGGCTTCGCGCGCCACTTCGGCGCGTGAGAATTACCGCCGAGATGGCTGCGGCCAGAACCGATGCCATCAAGATGGCGAGCTTGGCGTGGGTTTGCTCGGTCGGATCTGGGAGTGCAAGCTCCGTGATGAACAGCGCGACCGTGAAGCCGATTCCGGCGGCGAAACCGATTCCAACGATTTGGACACCCGTCGAATCTTCTGGCATATCGGCGATCCCTGCGCGAATTGCGCCGCGCGTGGCCAACACGACACCGAGCGGCTTCCCCAGCAGCAAGCCGAAAAACACGCCCCACGTGATTGGCGAACGAGCTGCCGCGTTCAGTCCATCGCTAGAGATCTCGATGCCGCTGTTCGCTAAAGCGAAGATCGGCACGATCACGTAACTCGTCCACGGGTGCAGAACGTGCTGCAGCCACTCAACGACCGAGACCGAGCCTTTGGCAAGTTCGCTGGTCGAACGTGCTGCCTCGGCGTCGGATAGATCGATCAATTCGTCACTGTCGATCAGCTCAGAGCGCAGTCGCGGAATCGATGGTGCGAGCAACCCCATGACGACACCCGCGATGGTCGGATGAATCCCCGCTTCGTGAAGGCTGAACCACACGATCGCACCGATGATGAGGTACACCCACGTGGTGTGAACGCCCAAGCGCCGCACCGCGACGGTGGCAACGACGCCAACCGCGGCCGCGGCGAGCCACCCGAACATGACCCCGGTCGAGTACACAGCCGCGATGATCACAATTGCGCCGATGTCGTCGACGATCGCGAGCCCTAGCAAGAAGGCGCGCAGTGACGACGGAATGCGACTGCCGGCCACAGCCACCACGCCTACGGCAAGCGCAATGTCGGTGGCCATCGGAATCGCCCAGCCGCGCGGCGCCGTTCCCCCTGCAATCGCGAGGTAAACGAGCGCGGGCACGATCATGCCCCCAAGCGCCGCTGCACCCGGCAGCAGCGCGGCGCGACGCGTTGCGAGGTGACCATCTGTGAGTTCGCGCTTGATCTCCAAACCGACGACCAAGAAGAAGATGGTCATCAAGCCGTCGTTGATCCAATGGCGAATGTCGAGATCGAGCGTGTGTCCCGCGACCGAGATGGAGGCCCGACTCGTCCACAGATCGTCGTAAGAACCAGACCAGGGAGAGTTCGCCCAAACGAGGGCAATGACCGCAGCGCCCGCCAACAGCACGGCCCCGGAGGCCTCGGTGGCGATGAAGTCGCGCAACGGCGACAACATGCGAACGAGTGGCGAACGGTTTCGACGTGGCGCGCGATTCATGGAAGTCTCCTTGACCTCGCCGACCAGACTTCCCGGCACACCTAGTTGATCCGCCGACCATACCTGCACTTCCAGCCTGCCCTGGCCGAATTGAGGATCGGGCCGGATCGGTCGTAGGGTTTCGGACCTGTGAAGAGGCCTTATCGAGTCGTCGTGGCTAAGCCCGGTCTTGATGGCCACGACCGTGGAGCCAAGACCATTACTAGGGCGCTGCGCGATCACGGCTTCGAGGTGATCTACACCGGTCTGCACCAATCGCCGGAACAGATCGCCGAGACGGCGCTGCAGGAAGACGTCGACGCGGTTGGCCTTTCGCTGCTCAGTGGGGCACATCTCACGCTGTTCCCGCGGGTGATGAGCGAGTTGCGCGATCGTGGGTTGGGCGAGACTCTCGTGTTCGGCGGGGGCGTCATCCCTGCTGGCGATGTGCGCACCTTGAAGGAACAGGGTGTTGCAGAAGTGTTTGGGCCTGGAAGTTCGCTGAAAGGCATTAGTAAGTGGTTAGAAGCCACCCTTGACGAGAGAGAGGACGCGGCCTAGATGGATCTGTTCGAGTACCAGGGCAAGCAGTACTTCGCGCGCTTCGATATTCCGGTAAGCCCGGGCAACGTCGCGCTGACGGTCGACGAAGCAGTCGCCGCGGCCGAGGCCGCCGAGTATCCGGTCGTCGTGAAAGCACAGGTGCAAGTTGGTGGCCGCGGCAAGGCCGGTGGAATCAAGTTGGCTAACAACGCCGACGAGGTGCGACTGCACGCCGGCAACATCCTCGGCATGGACATCAAGGGCCATGTGGTGAAGCGGGTTTGGGTCGAGCACGCCAGCGACATCATGAAGGAGTACTACGCCTCGTACTCGCTCGATCGAGCGGCGAAGAAGCACCTGCTGATGCTCAGCGTTGAGGGCGGCGTCGAGATCGAAGCCGTCGCGGCCAAGAACCCGGATGCGATCGTGATGCTGCACATCGACCCGGTGGACGGCATCACGCTGGCCGTTGCGCGCGACGCGGCTGTGCGCGCCAAGATCGATGAGGAAGCAATCGACGGTGTCGCTGCGATGTTGGTGAAGTTGTACGACTGCTTCACGCGCGGCGATTGCGACTTGGCCGAAATCAACCCGTTGATCCTGCGACCAGACGGTGGCGTACATGCGCTCGATGCCAAAGTGAGCCTCGACGACAACGCTGCGTTTCGTCACCCCGAGTGGGATGAGTTCCGCGCGACTGAAGAGTTGGACTCGCGCGAACAGCTAGCGCGCTCGCACGGCTTGCAATACATCGGGCTCGACGGCACGGTCGGCATCATCGCCAACGGCGCTGGCCTCGCGATGAGCACACTCGACGTTGTCAACCAGGTCGGCGGAACCGCGGCCAACTTCCTTGACATCGGTGGTGGCGCGAATGCCGACATGATGGCGGCCGCGCTTGAGGTCATCAACTTCGATCAGAACGTGAAGAGCATCTTCATCAACATCTTCGGTGGCATCACGCGCGGCGAGGATGTCGCCAACGGGATCGTCGCTGCGATGGGTCGAGTCGATCTGCGGGCACCGATCGTCATTCGTCTCGACGGAACAAACGCCGAACAGGGTCGCGAGATTTTGAAGAACGCTGGCATTCCGGAGACCAAGCTGAGATCTGAACCAACGATGCTGGACGCTGCCCGCGCCGCCGTTGCGCTGAGCAACCAGAAAGGTGCGAACTAATCATGGCGATCTTCGTCAACGCCGACACAAAGGTTGTCGTGCAGGGTCTCACTGGCGGCCAAGGCAAGTACCACGGATTGCGCAACAAGGCATACGGCACGCAAGTAGTCGCAGGCGTGACCCCCGGCAAGGGCGGCACCGACGTCGAGGGCATCCCGATCTTCGACACGGTCGCGCAAGCTGTTGCGGCAACTGGCGCCACAGCATCGTTCGTCGCGGTTCCACCGAAGGCCGGCAGCGCGGCGATCCTCGAGGCTGCGGCCGCCGGCATCGCGTTCATCGTGTGCATCACCGAGGGAATCCCGGCGCAAGACGAAGCGAAAGTGTTCAACACACTCCTGCGCGATTACCCCAAGACGCGTTTGCTGGGGCCGAACTGCCCGGGCATCATCAGCCCAGGCAAGTGCAACATCGGCATCACCGCCGGCGAGATCGCTCAGCTACCGACCGCCAAGGGACCCAACGTCGGGATCGTTTCGCGCTCGGGCACGCTTACGTATCAGGCGCTCTACGAGTTGAAGCAACGCGGAATCGGCGTCAGCACTTGCGTCGGTATCGGTGGCGACCCCGTGCCCGGCACCAACTTCATCGACTGCCTGAAAGAGTTCCAGGCAGATCCGGAAACGCACGCGATCATCATGATCGGAGAGATCGGCGGCTCGGCCGAAGAAGAAGCTGCCGAGTTCATCAAGGCGAACGTCACAAAACCGATGAGCGCGTACATCGCAGGCGTCACCGCACCCGAGGGTAAGAAGATGGGCCACGCCGGCGCGATCACAAGCGGCGGCAAGGGCACGGCCAAAGGCAAGATGGATGCGCTGCGCGCCGCGGGCGTGAAGGTGGGGCTCAACCCAACAGAAGCCGGCGACCTGATGGCCGAAATTTTGGCCGACTTGTAGGGGTTGCTCGGCGGTACGGTCGCGCCATGCCGATTGTGCCTGATGACAAGAACTGGACGTGGGTGCTCGAACGCCCGTGCCCCGACTGCGGTTTTGTCGCCGAAACGTTCGACCCTGCCGATGCTCCCGCACTCATTCGCACGAACGGTGCGCGGTGGCGCGAACTGCTCGCGCATCCGTCGGTGGCGAAGCGTCCGAACGACGACCAATGGTCGGCGCTCGAATACGGGTGTCACGTTCGCGACGTCTATCGGCTGTATCTCTACCGACTCGGGTTGATGATGAGTGAGGACGGGCCGCACTTCGCGAACTGGGATCAAGACGCGACCGCGATCGAAGATCGTTACTCAGAGCAAGACCCGCGAGTCGTTGCCGACGAGGTTGCGGTTGCTGCCGACGAGCTTGCAGCCGCGTTCGACAAAGTGAAACCGACCGACTACGAACGAACCGGTTACCGCAGCGACGGCGTCGCGTTCACGATTGACACATTCACCCGCTACCTAATGCATGATCCCGTGCACCATGTGTGGGACGTCGAGCAGGGCTACCGCAACGGTGGCTAGTTAGGGCAACTGGCCGACGTGCGCGAGCGCTAGCCGGATAAGGCGGTCGTGTCCGCCTGTCATCTCGTTGCGAACCTTCTCGCTGATTGCCTCGGCGGGTGTGAACCAACCAAGGTCGAGCGCTTCCTGCGTTGGTTGACAGTCGCCGGCGACCGGCACCACGAACGCGAGGCTGACGGCATGGTGACGCGGATCCTGGTAACCGCTCATCTCGGCATCGGGGAAGTACTCGACGACTGTGAACGGAGCAACCTCCGGCGGGATTTGCGGTAGCGCCACAGGCCCGAGGTCTTTCTCGAGGTGTCGCAGCAGGGCGCTGCGAATGCGCTCGCCATACAGCACGCGACCGCTGACGACCATGCGACTGATCGTGCCGTCGGCAGCCTGACGCAACAGCATGCCGATGTGGGTGACCCGGCCTAGATCGTCGACGCGCACAGGTACGGCATCGACATAGACCAGTGGAACGTTGGCGCGGATGTTCTGCAGAACATCGTGTGACAGCCAGGCAGTTCGGGTGTCGACTTCTTCGGTCATCGGCGGCGGGCTTTCACGTGGGGCTTTGACCGCGGCTGCGGGGGTGCGTAAACCGAGGTTTGGTCATCCACCGCGACGTCGATTCCATCACTGTCAATGTCGAGCGGTTCTGTCGGGGCGGCGACCACGATAGGTGCTTCCTGTTTGACCTTGCGCAAACCAAGTGCTTGGTCAATCCCCAGCATGCCAGCGGCCATGATCGCACCGGCGACACCGTGCTGGCGGCGGGCGGTGGCGACGAGTGTCGGCTCGATGGTCACGTCGGGTACGCCGTCCACCGGCATGCCTGTAGTGCCGTCTTCAAGTTCGTCGCCAACGTCGACGGTCGGCTTGGTCGGCTCGGTCGGCTCCACGACTGTGAACGTTACCGTCTTGTTACGCGCCACTACGGGTGGGCATTGCACAACGCGATGTTGTTGAGTGCGTAGTCTCTGCACGTGCCTGACGGCGATTCGACTCACCGGTCGGGGGCGGCGCTTCGCACCGCTCTCGTCGGTCGCCCGCTTCGTCGATTCGACGCGCCCGGATTGTTCGGGCCGATGCCGACGATCGGTCGCTTGATCGAACGGGTTGAGACCGACGGGAAGAACCTCGAGATCGTATGGGACGACGGGATTGTGCTGAAGACGCATCTGCGTCTGAACGGCGGCTGGCACCTGTATCGAACAGGCGAGCGTTGGCGCAAGCCGAACGAGCAGATGCGAGTCGCGATCGACGTACCCGGCTGGGTGGCTGTGTGTTTCCACGCGACCGTCGAGACATACCGCGAGTACGACCCGATTCGCCATCCGGGCTTTGGTCGCCTCGCACCCGATTTGTCCACCGCAACCGACGCCGAGCTCGTCGAGTGTGCTCGGCAATTGTTCGCGTATGCCGACGAAGCGTGCCCGATCGCCGAGGTGTTGCTCGATCAGCACGTCGCGCGTGGCATCGGGAATGTGTATCGCAGCGAGATCCTTTGGGCGTGCGAGCTCAGCCCGTTCGCAGAGGTCGCCTCACTGACCCTCGACGACTGCACGCAAGTGATTAACGCCGCTACGCGTATGTTGCGTTCCAATCTCGACCGCGTCTATCGCACCGCGGCGACCGAGATTGTTGGCGGCCTTGCGGTCTACGGTCGCAACGGAACGCGCTGCGCGCGCTGCAGCGACACGGTTCAGGTTCGTCGCGTCGGACAATTCGAACGATTGCTGTACTTCTGCCCTGGTTGCCAGATCCGCCACCAACCGCTCGTCGAGCCGCCCCTCGAGCCAGCGATTCGCGAAATGGATCCGCACCCAGCAGCCACGATGTTTAACGCCGACATGCGTCGCCGTCGCGACTCAATCTCCGGCTGACCCAACCACTGCCTTCTGTTCGCCTGTTAGAAGCGCGAGCAGTGTCGTCCATCCGTCGCCAAGTGGCGTTCGTTGATCGAACGCAGGATGAGGGTTGCCAGAGATCAATTGATACGCGCTAGTCGCTAGCGCCGTGGCGACGACATCGCCTACGGCCATCGCCCCCGCGACTGCAGCTTCGGCTGAGAGCGTCGCATGCGCGAGGTCGCCCAGTTGTTGATAGGCGCCAGCGGCGGCGAGGTATGCAAACACGTTGTCGAGATAGGTCGCGCCGGTCGCGGTAGCGACAGCATCGGCGTGCTCGATGGCCTCCGCCGGTAGGCCGGCCACGGTGTGGACGAGTGCGGCGACGGCGCGGGTGAAGGGGTGCGCATGACCGTAGGGAGGCACCGACTCGATCGCGGTCATTGCATCTTCAACGCGACCAAGTTGTGCATACGCCAGCGCCAAAACCACTGTCGGCTCATATGCCTCGCCGCCGATCGCAGCAATTTCGGCAAGGGCGCGCTCGGCAGTCGCTGCAGCGACGGCACCGTTGCCGCGATGCATGGCAGCCCCGGCGACAGCCATTAGTGCGAACGAGCCGCTTTGCGATGACTCGGCAAGCGACAGCAGCTCCTCTGAGGTGCGTTGCGCTGCAGCGTGCCGGCCGAGCGCTACTTGCGCCCGCACAAGTGGGGCCATCGCCTGACTCAAACCGAACTTGTCGTTGAGGCGCTTGAAGCGCTGCCGCGCCTTGTCGGCGAAGGTGGCGGCGTCTTCGAGCTTGCCCTGCCACAGCCGCAGGTCGGCGAGCAACGTGTCCATCATGCCCGCGGCCCACATATCGCCGCGTTGCTCTGCCTCGGTGCCGACGATCGCAGCCAACTCTTCGGCCTGCTGGAACCGGCCCTCGAAGAATTCGACGAAGGCAAGCAGGCCGAACGCCCAGCCGACACCGTTGCGATCGCCCAAACGCTCGTGAGTCTCAGCGGCGCGCGTCAGCTTTTCGCGAGCAGCGGCAAGATCACCGGAGAGAAACGCGATCCATGCACGGTGTTGTTCGATGTACGCCAGACCGCGCTCGTCGGCGAGTTCGGTGAACAGGCCATGTGCTTCGCCGAAGTACCACTCGGCATCTGTCAACGAGCCGCCGAACATCTCGACGTAACCGCGTATCCGTAGTGCCTGCGCGAGAAGTTCCGGCCGATCTACGCCGCGTAGCAAGTCGACCGCTTGGCCGAGTTCGCGGCGGGCATCCTCGATGCGCCCAGCGATCCGGCTGAGCGAGCCTCGCAATCGATGCGCTTCTGCCTCGATCGTTATGTCTTTCAGTTCGTCGGCGATTGCCTGGATCGTGTCGATGTCGGCGGTCGCCTCGGCGAAGGCCCGTTGCTCGGTGTATGCAGTCGCGCGCACGAGGTGAAGGTGCGCAAGTTCCGCCGGCGGGGTGGTGCGAGTTCGTGAAAGGTCGAGGGCACGGGTTGCGTGGCGTACGGCCATGCGCAAGCTGCCGCTGTCGAGTGCGCGGTCTGCGGCGCTGGTCAGCAACTGCAGCGCCTGTTCGGTCACATCGGCAGGTACTCGTTCGACGGCACCAAGTTCTTGCACCAACTCGGCCGCCGACGCGGTGTGGTGAACGCGATCTTCCAGGCGACCAGACGCGGAACTCATCGCCTTCGCGACGCCGGCATGACGTTGTGCCCGTGCAGCCTTGGTGAGCGTTTGATAGGCAGCGTCACGAACTGATTCGCTGCAAAACTCCCAACGCCTTCCGTGCACTTCCAACAGACCGAGGTCGTCGAGTTCTGTGACGAGGTCACGATGGAACGGCTGACCGAGTTCCATCGCGAACCGTTCCAAGTCGTTGATGTTGCCCGACGTGCCGAGCACCGCTGCGTTCTCGAGCAGTTGTCGCTGCGAGGGAGTGAGCTGGTCGAGACGTGCCGCGATCAGGGTGCGCAACGAGTCTGGAAGCTGTAGCCCACTGCCGCCAGCCTCGGTGAGCGCGACAAGTTCCAAAAGGAAGAGCGGGTTTCCGCCGCTGCGGTCGTACAGCGCGGTGATCAATTGCTCGTCGCGCGCGGCGTCGCCCAAAAGAGCGCTCGCGAGCTGATCGGTGTCCGAGCGCGTTAGCGGTTGCAGGCTTAGTGAGATAACGGTGCTGCGCTCGGATCGTGGTGGCCAGACGACTTCGCTGCCAGGGCGCATTGCGGTGATCAGCAAGAACGGCCGTCGGACCAGCGCGCTCAGCAGGTGCTCGAGAAGGTCGAGTAGCCCCTGATCGGCCCAGTGGACATCGTCGACACTCAGCACCATTACCCCGCGTGCCGACCGCGCTTCAAGCACGAACGCAACAGCGCGGTGAATTGTGCTGCGTGCGTTGACTGCATCGGCCTTGTCGAGTGGCGACGGGTAGCCCATCAGGTGAACAAAGACGTCGACCATTCGCTCGGCGTCGTCGTCGGAGACTGTCGGAAACATTGCCTTTGCGCGATCGAGCGCTGTGCTGCGCATTGTCTCTATCGGGACGCCCGAGTCGAGGTCGAGATAGTCGGAGAGTGCGCTTGCTATCGGCCACCACACGTTGGCTTCGCCGTAGGGCACGCAAGCGCCCTCAAGAATCGACACGTCGCCTCGATCACGCAGTCGTTGGATCACTTCATCGACGAGCCGACTCTTGCCGACGCCGTTGTCGCCGCTTATGTGCAGCAGCACACTGCGACTGCTGCGCGTGACCAGTTCGAGCGCTGCATCGGCCATGGCTAGCTCGGAATGTCGGCCGACGATGCCGACATCGCGGCGCCGACGCCGACCGGGCGGCGCGGTGGCCTCGAGCGCCAGCCACGCCGTCATTGACTGTTCGCGACCACGAGGTTGCACGTCGCCGAAAGGCTCGTAGCTGAAGGTGTGTGAGGTGAGCGCGTACGTCGACTCGCCCACGAGAACGCCGCCAGCTGGCGCAGTCGTTTGCAGTCGCGAAGCGGTGTTAACGACGTCGCCCATCGCGGTGTAGTCGCTGCCTGCCAGCGTTCCGACCAATACCTCGCCGGAATTGATTCCGACGCGCATGCGGATGTTTTCACTGCCCACGAGGTGACTGGTAGCGACGAATTGCGCGAGCACCTCCTGCATTCGGAGGGCTGCGCGAACGGCACGTTCAGGGTCGTCTTCATGCGCGACCGGCGCGCCGAACAACGCCAAGATGCCGTCGCCGAGAATCTTGTCGACGCGACCCCCGAAGCCGACCACGACCTCGACCAGTCGCTCGAAGCACTGATCGATCAACCGCTTTACCTGCTCGGGATCCATGTGCTCGGTGAGGCCGGTGAAGCCCACCAGATCGGTGAAGAGCACCGTGACGATGCGCCGTTCCTCGGGCTGTCCGAGCGCGACGGAGTGGCCGCACGACGAGCAAAATCGTGCGCCAGCAGGCACCGCAGCGCCACACGACGTGCACTGAATCACCCCGCGAGCGTACGGCACATCAGCCCTCAGGCGGACGCTGGATTACGGCATCACCGTTATCGTGGCCAACGATGACCATTCGGCATCCAATTCGGTGGATTCGTGAACATCCGCGCGCCGCCGACGCGATGCTCGCCGCGATCTTGGGTGTGATCGGGGTGGTCTTCCATCTGACGGTGCACCAGTACGACTCCGAAGTCGTCGAACCGAGTGTTGCCGGTGCGTTGCTGGCGTTGGGCGCCACCCTGCCGATCGCCTGGCGACGGTCACACCCAGCGCCCGTGTTGTTGGTCGTCACTCTTTGCCAGATGGTGATGGAGGCGATGTCGATGGGCGGGCCGGGGTGGTCGGGCGTGCTCATCGGCGCCTACTCGCTTGGCGTACACCGCAGCGGCCCCACACTGTGGCGGCTGAGCGGCATCGCCTGCGTGTTGATCACGGCGTTCATCGTCGTCGGCGTTGTGCACGGTGAGGCGCCGTGGCAAGCGCTCGTCTCGACTCCGATCGTGGTGGGTAGCGCAATCGTCCTCGGCGACAACATGCGTCGGCGGCGTGAACGAGCAGCCGAACTAGTTGAGCGCGCTGAACGCGCAGAACGCGAGCGCGAACTGCTGGCGCATCAGCACGTGTACGACGAACGCACTCGTATTGCCCGCGAGCTGCACGACGTTGTGGCACACAGCGTCAGCCTGATGGTTATCCAGACTGCCGCCGCGCGTAAACGCCTCGCGATCGACCCGGTCGAGTCGGATGCTGCGCTGATGAACGTCGAAGAGGTCGGTCGCACCGCGATGAACGAACTCCGCCGAATTCTCGGCGTGTTGCGTGACGAAGGCGGCGAGCTTGCGCGAGTACCACAGCCGGGGCTGGCCGCGATCGATCAGTTGGCTGCGACGGCTACCGATCTTCCGGTGGTGTTGAGCCGCGCTGGCCAACTCGACGACGTGCCCGCCGGTATCGAACTGAGCGCCTACCGAATTGTGCAAGAGGCACTGACCAACATCAGGCGGCACGCCGGAGTCGTGAAGCGCGTCGACGTTTCGATCGTTCGGTCCAACGGTTCGCTCAGCGTGGAAGTCGCGGACGACGGCCGTGGTGCGGCCGCCCACTTCGGCGTCGCGCACTCTGGGTTCGGCTTGCTTGGTATGCGCGAGCGAGTGGCCGCCTACGAAGGTGCCCTGATCGCAGGCCCGCGTACTGGTGGCGGCTGGCGTGTGCTGGCGACGTTCCCAGTCGCGCAAGTGACGGCATCATGATTCGCGTTGTGCTGGTCGACGACCAAGCGATGGTCCGCGCCGGGTTTCGGATGATTCTGGAGAGCGAGCCAGACATCACTGTCGTCGGTGAAGCCGCCGACGGACGCGAGGCGATCGACGTCGTGAAGCGCAGCTCGCCGCACGTTGTTCTGATGGATGTGCGAATGCCAGTGATGGATGGCATCGAGGCAACCGAAAGCATCGTTAGCTCGGGAACCGACGCGCGGGTGTTGATACTCACAACCTTCGACCTCGACGACTATGTGTACTCCGCGTTGCGAGCTGGGGCGAGCGGGTTCCTGTTGAAGGACGCTCCCGCCGAACAGTTGATTAACGCAGTGCGGGTGATCGCAGCGGGCGACGCGATGCTCGCGCCATCAGTCACCCGATTGCTGATCGAGCAGGTGTCGCGCCAGCCAACGGTGCCAGCGGTGACGGATCGCCCGGGGCTTGCCGAGTTAACCGAGCGCGAATTGGAAGTGTTGATGCTGATGGCTCGCGGGCTGTCGAACGGCGAAATTGCCGGGCACCTGTTTCTCGGTGAGGCGACCGTAAAGACCCACGTCGGACGGGTGCTGGCCAAGCTGGGAGTGCGCGATCGTGTGCAGGCCGTCGTCGCCGCATATGAGAGTGGCGTTGTTACCCCCGGTGCTGGCTGATCATCCCGAGGGCTGACGCAGGTCACCCATATTGGTGATGCTTTTGGGCGGCCTTCCCGTTACAACAGTCTTATGACTGAAACGGCAACCGGTACTACAACGGCAGCGGCGGGCGCGATCGATGCGACCAAGATCTACGGCGGGGGTGACAGCGAGGTTCGAGCGCTCGACGGCGTTTCCGTCGAGTTCGAGACCGGCCGCTTCACCGCCATCATGGGCCCCTCCGGGTCGGGCAAGAGCACGCTTATGCACTGTCTCGCCGGCCTCGATTCGCTCACCAGCGGTGCTGTCTACATCGGAACCACTTACCTCGCGGCGCTCAACGACAAGCAACTCACCGAGTTGCGCCGCACCTCGATCGGCTTCGTGTTCCAGGCCTACAACCTCGTCCCGACGTTGACGGCGGAAGAGAACATCACGTTGCCGCTGCTGCTTGGCGGTACGAAGGGCGACACCGCGTGGATCGATCGCGTCATAGACACTGTCGGTTTGCGCGATCGCTTGAAGCACAGGCCGAGCGAGTTGTCCGGTGGTCAGCAGCAGCGTGTGGCTGTTGCGCGCGCGTTGGCGAGTCGCCCCACCATCATTTTCGCCGACGAGCCGACTGGCAACCTAGACAGTCGCAGCGGCGCGGAGATTCTCGAGTTCATGCGACTCGCGGTACGCGAGTTGGGGCAGACGATCGTGATGGTGACGCACGATCCAGTGGCTGCTAGCTATTCCGATCGGGTGATCTTCCTCGCCGACGGCAAGGTGGTCGACGAGATGCGCGACCCAACGGCCGAGCGCGTCCTCGATCGCCTGAAGCGCTTCGGAGACTGACCACCATGTTCAAGCTCAGTCTCAAGAACATCTGGAGCCGCAAGGGCCGGATGGTGCTCACCGCACTCGCGGTGATTGCGGGCACCGCATTTCTTTCCGGTGTCTTCGTGTTCACCGACACAATCAACGGCAGTTTCACGCGCATGTTCGCCGACGCATTTAAAGGCACCGACGGATACGTTCGGTCGTCGAACGTTGTCGAGGGTGACTTCGGCGAAGAGACGCGCGATCGAATCGATCTCGCCGTTGTCGATGTAGTCGCCGCTGTTCCTGGTGTCACCGAGACGGATGGTTACGTCTTCGGCTTCGCGCCGGTGGCGTTCGAGGGCAAGGTGCTTGGTCAAGACGGCCCGCCGAAGTTTGGCGCATCGTGGACTGACAGCGAAGGCTCACCGTGGACGTTGTACGCGGGGCGGGCACCTGTCGGGCCTGGCGAGGTAGTGCTCGATCGTGCCTCGTCGAAGACTGCAGGCGTCGAGGTGGGCGACATCGTCAGCGTCACTTCGCTTGGTCAGCCGCGTAACTTCGCAGTCGTCGGCATCGCGCTGTTTGCGGGCAACGACACTTCTGGCGGTGCGAGTTGGGCGCTCTTCGATCTGCCTGTCGCGCAGCAAATGGTGATCGGCGATCAGACGAAGGTCGACGCCATCTTCGTGCGCAGCGACGCTTCGGTCAGTGATCAGGAGTTGGCGGACGCAATTGAATCGGCGATCGGCGACGAAGAGATAGAGGTGCTCACCGGCGCTGAGATCACGAAGGAGAACCAGACAGCGGTTGAGGAAGCCCTTGGCTTCATCACCATCTTCCTCTCTGTCTTCGCGCTGCTCTCCCTGTTCGTTGGCAGCTTCATCATCTACAACGTGTTCAGCATTTCCGCCGCACAGCGACAGAGTGAGAACGCGTTGCTGCGGGCCATCGGAGCCAGCCGCAATCAGATCACTCGCTCAGTTTTCACCGAGGCGTTGGTCGTAGGAGTCGGCGGTTCGCTGCTCGGTTGTGTCGGTGGCATAGGCCTCGCGACGGTGATTCTCGGATTTCTAAACGCAGTCGGGTTCGGCCCTGGCGATACCGCGTTGGTGCTTGGCATGTCGGGCTTTGTGATCACTCTCATTGTCGGCACGCTCGTAACGATGATTTGCGCGGTCGCGCCCGCATTGCGCGCGGGTCGTGTACCCCCATTGGCGGCGATGCGCGATGTCGCGATTGATCGCGCAGCGGTTTCGACGACGCGCAAGTGGCTAGGCGCCTTCACGGTCGTCGCCTCGATTGGTTTGGTCGCTCTCGGTCTCAGCGGCGGCAATGCCAATTGGTTGGGTGGCGGCGTGATCGCGATGTTCATTTCGCTCATTGCGCTTGGGCCATTCGTTGCGGCCCCGATTGCGCGGGCCGCGGAACCTGTGCTCGGCAGCCTGCGGGGTCCTGCGGGCACGATGTCGGGTCGCAACGCAGCGCGCAATCCGAAGCGCACCGCCCTGACGGCCGGCGCTCTTGCAGTTGGTCTGTCACTACTTATTGGCGTCGCGACACTCGGTGCGTCAGCGAAGGCGAGCACCCGCGAGATCATCGGCGAGGCGTTCCAGTCCGACTACGTCGTGTCTCCTAAGCAGGCCAACGGTGGCATCGGAATTCCCCCCACGATCGCTGCCGAGATCAAGGCCGCTGGCGTCGGTGATGCACTCGGACTGTCTGCGACGCAGATCTTCGTGTACGAGGACGACGAATTCGATGACAAGGGCGTGCTCGCAGTCTCGGCCGCCGACGCGCAGGCAGTGCTGCAGCTCACATTCATCGAGGGCAGCTTCGAAGACCTAGACGCAACGGGCATTCTCTACTCCGTTGACAAGGCGGCCCGTGAGGGCCTGGTTCTTGGTGACGGCGTCAAGGTGAGGCTGCTCGACGGCACCGAGGTTGATCTCACGATTCGGGGCATCTACGACACCGACGTCTTCGGCAATCTGATTGTTGAGCGGTCGTTGTTTGATGGCCAGTCGCAGCCGCTGTTCGATCTGGGGGTGTTCGTTCGCTCCGCCGACGGCGTGACAGCCGAAGGAACGGCGGCGTTGCAAGCGATCATCGATCGTTACCCGACGGCCAAGTTGCAAACCCGCGAGGAATACATCAACGAGCAGAGCGGCCAGATCGATGGCTTCTTGAACTTCATCTACGCGCTGCTTGGCATGTCGATCTTCATCGCCGTCATCGGCGTAGTGATCACACTGTGGTTGGCGGTGTACGAACGCCGCCGCGAGCTTGGTCTCTTGCGTGCCGTTGGTATGACGAAGCGACAGGTGCGCCGGAGTGTCTTGTGGGAATCGATGATCACGGGCGTGGTCGGTGTGGTTCTCGGCACGGTGCTCGGGATTGCGCTCGGCTGGATCATCGTCAAGGCGTTCGAGGATGAAGGTCTCGGCGTGTTCGAGCTTCCGATCCCGACGATCGCCATCGCGATGGGTCTTGCCTTGGTCTTCTCGGCAATGGCAGCGTTCATCCCTGCCCGCAAGGCATCGAACGCCGACATGCTGCAAGCCATCGCCACCACGTGAGCATCTAGGTGTTACGCCTCGCGTTAAGGAGTGTGGTGGCGCGTTGGCCGCGCCTGCTTTTGACGGCGCTTGCTATCGTCGCCAGCACCTCGTTCCTCAGCGGCACGTTCATCTTCCGCGACACGATTGAGCGCACGTTCGATGCTTTGTTCGCCGACGTGTACGAGCGCGTCGATGGATACGTACAAAGCAGTAACTCGGTCGAGAGCTTCTTTGGCATAGAACGACGCGATCGACTGCCAGCCGAGGTCGTTGATCAGGTGCGCGCCGTGCCGGGTGTTGCCGACGCGCAAGCGTCGATCCAGGGCGATGCGGTCGTCATTGCTAAGGACGGCACTCCAATCGAGCGGCCGACCGCACCAACGTTCGGCGCGACCGTGAATGACGGCGATCTCTCGATTTGGCGGGTGAAGGAAGGTCGCCGCCCGCTGGGCATGGATGAAGTCGCGCTCGACGTGCTGACGGCGGCTGACGGTGGCTTCGTCGTCGGCGACACCGTGAAGGTCAACTCGGACAATGGCTCGCAGTCGTTCGAGCTGGTCGGCATCATGGAATACGACGACATCATCTCGCCCGGCAACGCGACTTGGGCTTTGTTCGATGCCCCCGCCGCTGAAGCGTTTATCGCCAAGCCAGGCTTTGTCGATGCGGTGTTGGTTAAGGGTGATGGAACCGTTTCGGCCGACGAACTCGTGGAACGGATTCGGGCAGCGCTCGACCCAGCGGTAGCCGAGACGCTGACTTCGGCCGAGATCACGACGCAGAGCCAGACCGAGATCGAGAAGAGCCTCAGCTTTCTCACCATTTTCCTGGTGATCTTCTCGTTCATCGCCCTGTGCGTTGGCATGTTCGTGATCTACAACGTGTTTTCAATTATTGCCGCGCAGCGCCAGCGCGAGAACGCGTTGCTGCGCGCGCTAGGTGCGAGCCGGCGTCAGGTCACATGGTCGCTGTTGATCGAGTCGTTTGTGGTGGGCATTGTGGGGTCGGGGCTTGGAATGCTGGGCGGCGTCGGGTTGGCCTCGGGCATCAAGTCATTGCTCAACGCGCTCGACTACGTGATTCCGGCACGCGGACTTGCGATTGAGCCGCGCACGATCATCATCACCCTCGTCGCCGGCACGCTTGCCAGTGTTCTCGCGGCGATTGGCCCCGCCGTCGGTGCCGGGCGCGTTCCACCGGTCGCGGCCATGGGCGACGCCGTACTCGAGCGAGTCGGCAACGTTCGGCGCCGTGTGGGCACCGCGATCGCGTCGGCCGTCATCGGCGCGACGGCAATCATCGCGGTCATGCAAGGGGCCGACGCGCTGCTGCTATCCGTGGGTGTCGTGTGTCTGTTCGCTTCGACGCTGCTGATGGGTCCGGTAATGGCCAGACCAATTGCACGCTTCATCGGCGCGCCAGTTCAGCGGGTTCGAGGCGTCACGGGAACGATGGCGCGCGGCAACGTGCAACGCAACCCTCGTCGTACCGCACGTACGGCAGCACCGGTGTTGATCGGGGTTGCGCTCGTAACCGGTGCATCGGTATTCGCAGCTTCGATCAAGCAGCAAATCCACGACGTCGTGGGTGCGACGTTCGCGGGCGACTACGTGGTCAACTCGACCAACGGCGGCCCGGTGAGTTTTGGACAGGAATTCGTTGATGCCGTCAACGAGCTTCCGGAGGTCGATCAGGCAACTGGTTTTGGGTTCGCGTTCGGAATTGCCGACACCGACGGCGAAACCGCCAACGGTCTCGTACTCGACCCGTCGACTGCCAGGGGCTTGTTGAACATCGTGTTCATAGCCGGTGACGTCACAGACCTGACAACCGACGGTGTGCTGATAAGCGAAGGTGAGGCGAAACGCGAAGACGTTGCGGTCGGCGATCAGGTCGAGCTGCGACTCGACGGCAAACCTCTGCCGCTCACCGTGCAAGGGGTGTTCCAGACCACCGACCTGATTCGCGCGTCGCGGATCTATCACCGCGAGACATTCGTGGGCAGCAGCATCCCAACTCCTGCTGGCATCGTGTCGCTCACCGCGGCCGACGGAGTTTCCGACAGTGATCTGCGTGAAGCGGTTGGCGCGGTGATCGCCGACTACGGCATCGGCGAGCTGCAGAACAAGCGCGAGTTCATCGAAAGTCGAGCCGACATCGTCGATCGAAGTCTCTCGTTTATCTACGGCCTGTTGTTCCTGTCGATCATCATCGCCACCTTCGGCATCGTGATCACCTTGCTGTTGGCGGTCTATGAGCGCCGACGCGAGACGGGTCTGTTGCGGGCAGTCGGCATGAACAAGAGCCAGGTGCGCACGACCGTGCGCTGGGAGAGCGTGATCACCTCTATATATGGTGCCGCCGTCGGTGTGGCCATGGGCCTCGTACTCGGTTACGTGGTCATCGTCGCGCTGCGCGACCAGGGCTTGACTACCTATTCGGTGCCCGTGAGCAGCATCGTGTGGATCATGGTGTTGGCCTTTATCGCTGGTGTGATCGCCGCGGTGGTGCCGGCCTGGCGAGCCACACGCCTTGGCATTCTCAGCGCAATCGCCGCCGACGGCTGATGTGCAACAGTTGACAGCGTGAGCGCTGGTTATTCCGGTACGCCGTTGCCCAAGAAGTTGGGAATCGTTGGCGATGCAGTGTTTACCGTGCTGCACGCGCCTGCCGACTTTGCCGAAACTCTCGGCGACTACGGCGACGCCGTTTGGCAACGCAGTTTGTTAGCGCCTATCGATGTTGTGATCGCCTTCTTCACCCAACGCAAAGCGCTTGCCGCGGAGTGGCGAGCGCTCACCGAAGCTGCGCAACCGGCTGGCGGTGTGTGGGTGGCGTGGCCGAAGAAGGCGAGCGGTGTTGCCACCGACATCACTGAAGACGTGCTGCGCGCACAACTGCTGCCGACCGGATGGGTCGACAACAAGGTGTGCGCGATTGACACCACGTGGAGCGGTCTGCGCTTCGTGATGCGCAAAGACAACCGCCCGCCGCGCTTGCGCTAGCGGCTACTTGGGCTGCGGCAGTACCCGTAGGTACGGCTTCACCGTTGTCCAGCCTTGTGGGAACAACTTCTCGGCTTCCTCATTGGTAACGGCACCGCCGATAATCACGTCGTCGCCGTTCTTCCAGTTGACCGGAGTTGCCAGCTTGTACTTGGCAGTCAACTGCAGGCTGTCGATCACGCGCAAGATCTCATCGAAGTTGCGACCGGTGCTTGCCGGATAGGTGATGGTCAGCTTCACCTTCTTGTCGGGGCCAATCACGAAGACGGAACGCACGGTGAGCGTGTCGTTCGCGTTCGGGTGGATCATGTCGTAGAGGTCGGCAACTTTGCGATCGGGGTCTCCAATCATCGGGAAGTTCACCGGCGTGCCTTGCGTCTCGCCAATGTCGCCTTCCCACTTCTCGTGCGACTCGACGCTGTCGACTGAGAGGCCGATGACTTTCACGTTGCGCTTGTCGAACTCGGGCTTGATCTTCGCGACGTAACCCAACTCGGTGGTGCACACCGGCGTGAAGTCTTTGGGATGACTGAACAACACTCCCCACGAATCTCCCAGCCATTCGTGAAAGTTGATCTCGCCCTTTGTCGTGGGGGCGGTGAAGTCGGGCGCAATGTCTCCGAGGCGGACGGCCATGGTGGAACTCCTTGTCGTTTAGGTGAAGAGCGATGAGTAGAGGACAGAGAATATCTAATACCCGACCATTTCGGTCAAGATTCTTGGATTGACAGGTGACTAAATGGTCACGTAATATTCAAGCCGATGGAACTGGTATTCAAGGCCCTCGCCGACAACACCCGTCGTGCTCTGCTCGATGCATTGGTCGAGCACGACGGGCAGTCGGTATTGGCCCTCTGCGAACAGTTCCCCGAGATGACGCGCTTCGGTGTGATGAAGCATCTCGCGGTGCTCGAGGCTGCGAACCTCGTCACCACTCAGCGGCAGGGCCGCAACAAGCTGCACTTTCTCAACCCTGTCCCGATTCAACAGGTCGCCGACCGCTGGATCAGCAAGTACGCACAACCGTTCACTCGTTCTCTCGTCGATTTGAAAACAACAGTCGAAAAGACTGCTTAAGACAAGGAGCCCAACGTGGCCGTTACCCGACACCAATACCGCATCTACATCAAGGCTCCGATCGAGCAAGTGTGGAACGCCGTCATCGATCCGACGTTCACCCGCCGGTACTTCCACGGCACAGCGTTCGACGCGCCACCTAAGAACGGTGAGCCGTACTCGACGTCGACTGCCGATGGCCGTCCCGCTGTCGACGGCACGATTGAAGTACTCGAGCCGCCGACACGCTTGGTGATGACGTGGCACACGCTCTACGACACCGCACTTGCTGCCGAGCCGCCCTCGCGCGTTGAGTGGACGCTGTCGGCCGCGGGTGATGGGTTGACGCAGGTCGATCTCTTGCATGGCGATCTCGCGCGCAGTCCGCTCACGTGGGCCAACGTTCGCTACGGCTGGGTTTGGATTCTCGACGGTCTCAAGACGCTGATCGAAACGGGCGAGGACTTGCCGCCTGTCGCTAATGGAGAAGAACAAGGTGGAGAAGACACCGCAGCCGAGTGGCATCGCGCGCAAGGCATCGAGTGCAACAACACCGCGTGGGAAATGATTGAGGGCGAGCGCACGCCAGAGAACGACGAAGAGATGTTGCGCAGGGCTTACGCCTCGACCTACCACTGGGCACGAGCGAAGGGTCGCACGCCGGCGAATGACGCTCGTGGGCAATGGATGCTCGCCAAGGTTCAACTCTTGGCCGGCTTCCCCGAGCGCTCGCTGCACTATGCCGACGCGTGCATGCGCTTGTGCAAGGAGCACGGGCTCGTCGACTTCGACCTGGCGTACGCGCACGAGGCCCGCGCGCGGGCGCTACGTGCGCTTGGGCACGAGCAAGAAGCGATGAGCGAATGGGCGGCTGCGAAGGCAGTTCCAATTGCTGACGACGAAGATCGTGAGATCTTGGAGAAAGACCTGGCAGAGGGACCGTGACTCAGGCAGCCCAGATCGCCTAGGCAGCGATCTGACCATCAACCATTGCGATGGTGCGTTGGGCGATGTCGTCGACCCAGCGCCGGTCGTGAGTCGCGACGACGATTGTCGTGTCTGTGGCTCGCTCGTGCAACGTGCGCGTTAGTCGTGCAAGCTGTTCGTCGTCGAGATGGGCGTCTGGCTCGTCGAGTACCAGAATGTCGGATCGGCCAGCGAGCGCTGCCGCAAGCGCGACGCGCCGACGCTGGCCGCCAGACAGCTTTCCGCAGCGCTCACTCGCAAGATCAACAAGGTCGACATCGTGCAGCGCGCGATGCACCGCGCCGCGCCGCACGCGTTCGTTCGGTGCCAGTTCACGCATGACGGCAATCAGATCGACGTGATCGAACACTGACAAGCGACGCGGCACACTGTCGTCCTGCGGCAGGTAACCCAAGCGGCGGCGAACGGCAGCAAGGTTGTTGTCCACAACGTGTTCGCCGCCCACGACCAGCGTTCCCGCAGACGGCGCAGTCACCGTCGCAAGCAAGCGCAACAATGTTGTCTTGCCGCAACCGTTGGCGCCGATGACAACAGTGATACCGGCACCGATCGTCAACGACGGAACGTGCAACTCGAAGCGAGGCCCGTTGCGAAAGGCGACGCCTTCGAGGTGGATGACTGGCGCCGTCATGCGTCGCTCCAACGGTCGAGTCTCCGACGGCCGATTACCAGCGTCACGGCCCCGGCAACCGCGACCACGGCGGCGCCCACTTGACCAATCACACCGAACGGTGCGGTCGCGTCGTCGTTGATCTGTGCGACGAAGACGACCAGCGTCAGCCATCCCAATCCAACGCCGATTGCAGCGCGACGGACGCCGACATACGCGCCGACAGCGAGGGCCATCGATGTGGTTGCAAGCGCCGGCAGCATCCAAGCCAATCGCAGCCAGCCTTCGGTCGGCGAAGTCAGAACGGTCAAGAGCGAAAGCGCGGCGGCCGCGACGACCACTGTGACTGTGCGCAACAAGATCAAGCGCAGGCCCGAGAGCGGTGTTGCGACCGTCACTTCGTAGGCCCGGTCACTGTGCGGTCCGTACGCGAGTGCAACGCCAAGCACTGGAACGATCGGCGCGAGCGCGAGGAACACCGCGAGTTGGTCACCGGCTTCCCACTGTTTCGACCCGGCACCGGCGGCCATCAGCAACACCAAGCCGACGGCGGCGAACCACGCCCATCGCAGTACTGGTGTCGCCGCCATCAGTCGCGCGGTTGGTTCCGGCACTCGCAAAGCCAGCAGCGCGCGTTCGAAGCGACTGCGCTTTGGCGCCGTGATCTCGCCCATGATCGCGTCGAGGTTGTTTGCCAAGCGCTCTTCGATCGTCCTCATTGGTTCACCTCTCGTAGCAGATCGCGGGCGCGTGAGAGTCGACTCTTAACCGTGCCTTGGGGAATGGCGAGCAGCACGGCGGCCTCGGCAGTCGTGAGTTCATCGATGTACACGGCGCTGACCACAGCGTGCAGTTCGGTCGGTAGTCGCGACAGCAAGTCGTACGTACGCGTGCCCGGCGCGGGTAGCGGCTCGGGTTCTGGCAGTTGCGCAACCGGAGTTGGGTGCGGGTGGCGCCGCAGATGATCGATCAGCCGACGCAGCGCAATCGACCACAGCCATGCGCCGACCTCGCCAGCTTCTGGGCGAAAGTTGCGAGCACTGCGCCACGCGCTTATGAACGTGTCTTGCAGCGCCGAGTCGACCAGGTCGTCGTCCGAGCATCGCGCCTGAAGCCGCAGCAGCAGCCAACGCGAGTGCCGGTGATATAGCGCCTCGAGCGCGTGCCGATCGCCCGCCGCCACGTCGGCGAGCAGCTCGGCGTCGGTGCGCTCGGGTGCTGCCACACACAACAGCGTGCCAGTTCCGGCGCTCACGCGTTGGCACGGCGACGCTGTTTGCGACTTTGCCGCCAGCCCCGCCAGTCTGAGCGAAGGCCGCGCATGGGAAATGCGAGTTGCTGCACGATGCCGTTGGGCATCTCAGTCGGGATGCCGTAGTGCTCTGGCCGCTGATCGCGAGGCATGCGGTAAGTGCCGAACATGATGTCCCAAATCGGCAGGAAGATCGAGAAGTTGCTGTTGTGTGCTTCTTTGCGGAGCTCGTGATGCCAATGGTGGAACTCGGGTGTCATCACAACTGGCCACAGTGGGCGCAGTCGAAAGCGCACGTTGAGATGTGCGCCGAGGCCGACGAGAAACTGGATGATGGCCAGTGCACCCGTGATGCGGTTGTCGATGCCGGCAGCGACAAACAGCACGACGATCGGAATGATGAAGATTCCGTCGAATGGGTGCGCACGGAAGCCCGAGACCCAGTCGAGGTGGCGGGTGCTGTGGTGCACCTGGTGGAAACGCCAGAAGACGGGAACCTTGTGCGACCAACGGTGTGTCCAATACGCAAGGAAGTCGAACATCAGGAAGCCGCCGATGACCTGCGCGAGGGGCGGCAGCGAAGTGACAACTGGCCGCAGCAGCAAGCCGGGTATCCAGGCAAGTGACAAGAGGCCAAAAAAGAGTCCGACGACCAATCCGACGAACTGCAGTAATGGCTGCGTAGCGGCGTAGGCCAGATCGGTGCGCAACGCAAGGCGTCGGATGGGCACAGGGTGACGCCGGAAGAAACGTTCGAGCGGCCAAGAGACAACGAACAGCCCGAAGATGCCCGTCACCGCTTCGTTACCGACGAAGGCGCTGCCGATCGCGATCGCTGCCGCGATTGCTACGAGGATTGTGCCCCGACGCGTGCGAGGGGCGGGTTGCCGTGTGTTGGCAGCGGGCGGTGGGAGTGCAACTGCAGGTGAAACGGGCGATGCAGTGAGGGTGAGGCTCATACCCTCTCTATCGGGGCGAGGCGCCCGCTCGGTTCAGATCTCGAGGCCGAATCTTTCGGCAAATGCCTGCGAGTAATCGCTGTCGTCGTCGATGTTGCCCAGCGCAACCCAGTCTTCGTCGGTCATGGCCGCTCGACCGTCGATCAGTTCCTTTGCACCCCAACTGACGGCATAACGCAATTGCGGCTGATCGGTGGTGATCGCGTGATGAACGATCTTGCCGACCTCGAAAGGATCGGTGGCCTTCGCGATTCCGGCCGCGTACATGAGGAACATTCGTCGGTAGGCCGCGTCGTACGCGCCTGACTGGTTCGGCGCGTCGATGTTCTTGGCGAAGATCGCGCTCTTGGTCACGCCTGGTTCGACGATGGCGACGCGAATTCCAAACGGAGCGACCTCTTGCGCGAGCCCCTCGCTCAACCCCTCGAGTGCCCACTTGGAAGTCACGTAAGGACTCTGCGCCAGCGCCGCTACCTTGCCGACCACCGACGTGATGTTGACGATCGTGCCGCGGCGCCGCTGACGCATCCCCGGCAACACGTGTCGTTGGCAGCGAACTGCGCCACAAAGATTGATGTTCATGACGTCGAGGTACAGCTGCGTCGGGCATTCCTCGGCAACAGCATTGCCACCGACGCCAGCGTTGTTCACCAACACGTCGACGACGCCGTTGGTCTCGGCGAGGATGCGCGCGAAGCCCGTCGCGACCGAGTCGTCGGACGCGACATCGAGTTCGACCAAGTTCATCTCGACACCCGCTTGCTCCGCCATCGCGTTCAACTTGGTTGCTTTGTCGAGGCTGCGCACGGTGCCGTACACGACGAAACCTTGCGCGGCCAGATGAATCGCGGTGGCGCGGCCAATGCCGCTGTTGGCGCCGGTAACAACGGCGATGGGTGCAGAGTCGCTCATGGCCGCCGATCGTAGGCGCAAAGGCTGCGCGACCTATTCGGCAGCGTCTTCGCCGCCCAGGAACTCGTCATGCCAAACGGGGTCGGGGTCGCAGCCAAGTGCAAGGCTGCGCACGCGATTGCCGTCGGTTAGCAGCACATCGAGCAGCAGTAGGCCCTGCGCCATGTGTGCTCGCCGAAGTGCGTGGTACCCGCGACGATCAACGTCCGAGGGAGGGCCGTCGGGCACGTCGGGGTCGATGACGACGCTGATCGTTTGGCAGAACGGCGCTTCAACGCCGGGCAACTGCGCCACGCCGACCAAGAGGCCGACTTCGGCAGGTGGGTCGAGCAGCATCGCCGTAATGCGGCGGCGCTCGTCGAGAAGCACGAGAACTTCGTGGCACACCGGCATGTCGAAGATTTCGGTAGCCAACATCACCGCATCGGAGAACTCGGCGATGACGATCGGGTCGTCGGGACTTGGGTGGAAGATGCTCCACGAGTGATCGTCGGACTGCAGTTGCAACGACTGCTGGCGACGACGAGGCAAGCGCAAACGCGGCTTGAACGACATACTTCCTCCAAGGACTGCATGGCCAAGAGCGACCAAAGCTGGTTCCGGGGGAAGCCGTTGCGGCGAGACTACCGGTGCGTTAAAGCAGTTCCGCTATGCGCGGTGCTAGTTCTTCCGGGGTTACCTTCGTGCCGAAGCGCTGCACGTTGCCTTCGCGGTCGACCAAGAACTTTTCGAAGTTCCACTTGATGTCTTCACCGTCGGTTTGCGCCTTCAGCCACGAGTACAGCTCGCAGGCACCTTCGCCATTGACTTCGATCTTGGAAAACATCGGGAAGGCAACGTTGTACTTAGTTTGGACGAACTTGAGAATGTCGGCTTCCGGGTCGGGTTCTTGCTTGCCGAACTGGTTGCACGGGAAACCCATCACGGCGAAGCCCGCAGCTTTGTTGTCTTCGTGGAGCGTACGCAGACCTGCGTACTGAGGAGTAGCGCCTCAATAAGTGGCGACGTTGACGAGCAACAACACTTGGCCGCGATAGTCGGCCAGGTTCACGTCTTCGCCCGTGATCGACTTCATCGTGAGGTCGTACATGTCGCTCATTAGATCACCTCGGCGATCGGGTCGGCCAGCTCTTCTGGCTTGGTGAGCGGGCTAAAGCGCTGCACCTTGCCCTCGCGATCGACGAGGAACTTTTCGAAGTTCCACTTGATGTCGCTGTCGTCGCCGCTCTCGGCCTTCAGCCACGAGTAGAGCTCGGCCTGGCCATCGCCGTTGACATCGATCTTGGAGAACATCGGAAAGTTGGCGCTGTACTTCGCTGTTGCGAACTCACAGACTTCGGCGTCGGTGCCGGGCTCTTGTGCGCCGAACTGATTGCACGGGAACGCCAAGACGCTAAAGCCGGCTGCCTTGTTCGCTTCGTGCAGCGCAACCAGACCCGTGTACTGGTCGGTGAGGCCGCATTGGCTCGCAACGTTGACGACCAGAGCCACCTTGCCCCGGTAGTCGGCGAGGTTCACCTGCTCGCCGGTAATCGACTTCATCGTCAGGTCATACATCGAGGTCATGTTTTCACCCTATCCCGCTCGGCAATCCGACTGCCGAGCTCGAGCAACGGCCATGCGGCGACGATGACACCAGCTGCAAGCCCATACGCCCAACCCGCGGTTTGCGGCAGTTCGAACCAGTCGCGGCCCAAGGGAATGACAAACGCCAACGCGAAGAGTGCGGTCATCGCGATAACGAGGCCGCGTCGAAGGTGATTGAGCGGCCTCGCCACGCGGTAGAGGTTCATCAGCGCAACGGAGCCAGCGACGAGAACAGCGATCGTGCGCGCGTGGTCCGAGTCGATCGACTCGTCGAGTTGGGCGATCGCAAACACCGTCATCGTCGCTGCGGCAATGACGATGCCGGCTGGCACGGCACGGCCGAGCACGCGTGGCATGAACCCTTTCGCGACTCGTTGGTCGTTTGGTTCCAGCGCGAGGAAGAACGCGGGTACCCCAATCGTGAACCAACTGAGGATCGAGAGGTGGATCGGGCGCAATGGGTAAGCGAGCGCGAACACACCAGTGAGAATCGAAAGAAGGACTGAGTAGACGGTCTTTGCCAGAAACAGGCTGGCGACGCGTTCGATGTTGTTGATGACACGTCGACCTTCGCTAACGACAGCCGGCATCGCCGAGAAGTTGGAATCCATCAGCACCAGTTGTGCGACACCACGTGTGGCTTCGCTTCCCGACGCCATTGCAATACCGCAATCACTGTCCTTGAGTGCCAGCACGTCGTTGACGCCATCGCCGGTCATTGCGACGGTGTGGCCGCGAGCTTGCAGCGCTCTCACCATGGCTCGCTTCTGGTGCGGAGTCACGCGACCAAAGACTGTGCCGTTCTCGATCGCGTCCGAGAATTCCTGGCTGTCCTCGTGCGGCAGCGTTGTCGCGTTGACGTTGTCTTCCCAGCCCACAAGTCCTGCGCGCTGAGCGACTGCGCCGACGGTCACGTTGTTGTCGCCGCTGATCACCTTCACGATCACGCCCTGATCGGCGAAGTACTTCAGTGTCGCCGGCGCATCGGCGCGCATGATGTCTTCCAGCAACACGAGTGCGACGGGGCGCACCTTCGGCAGGTCGGGTTCTTCGCCGGTGAATGCGGTGTCGGTCGCAGCTAACACCAGTACCCGCTCGCCTTTCGCCGCGTGTCCTTCGACCTGCTCCTTCAGCGCGCCGGAGTACGCGTCGCCGAGCACGTTCTCCGGAGCGCCGAGTACCCAACTGCCACACGGCTTGCCTTCCTGCGTGGTGAAGGTCATGCCGCCCCACTTGCGGCCCGACGAGAACGGAACGCGGCCGGTGACGATCCATGTGGTCGGTTCGGTGAAGTGCGTGCCGAGCGCGGCGGTGGTTGCATTCGGGTCGGGGTCTAGTTGCGCGAGGGCGCACAACACGGGGTCGATAATGGCTCGATCTTCGCCGTCGATTGCATGCACGTCGGAGAGAGCGAGCGAACCCTCGGTGATGGTGCCGGTCTTGTCGGCGCAAAGCACATCGACACGCGCAAGCACTTCGATCGCTGGCAACTCTTGTACGAGGCAGCGTTGACGGGCGAGTCGCACTACGCCGACCGCGAACGCAACGCTGGTTAGAAGAACGAGACCCTCTGGCACCATTCCGACCAAGCCAGCGACGGTGCTGATGATTGATTCCTGCCAGCCCTCGTGGCGGCGCAAGAACTGACTGCTAGCGAGTAGCAGGCCGACGGGGATGATGAGGTAGCCGACCCAGGTCACGATGCGGTTGATGTCGTTACGCAGCGGCGAGTTGACCAGCGTGAAGCGGCGAGCTTCTTCGGCGAGTTTGATCGCGTAGTTCTCGGCGCCGACCTTGGTGACCAACATTCGGCCCGTGCCAGCGATCACGGCGCTACCACTCAATACTCCGTCGCCCGGAGCCTTCGTAACAGCATCGGCTTCGCCCGTGAGATGCGACTCGTCGAGTTCGAGGTTCTCGCCGATCAGCACTATCCCGTCGGCGACGACCTGTGCACCTGAGCGCAACTCGGCCACATCATCGAGTACCAGTTCGTGTACCGCTAGCTCAACGACATTGCCGTCGCGCACGACATGGGCTTTGGGAGCGCTGATCACGCTCAGAGAATCGAGCACTCGCTTCGCGCGCAGTTCCTGCACGACACCGATGACGCTGTTGGCGATGATGACGCCACCGAACAAAGCGTCCTTCGGTGAGCCGGCGGCGATGACCAAGGCGGCGAGAACACCGATGACGAGGTTGATTGGCGCCAGCACGTTGGCGCGAATGATCTGGCCAACGGTGCGGGTCGGCGCGGCCGGGATGGCGTTGGTTTGGCCACGGGCAACTCGCTGAGCGACTTCGGCGACCGTCAAGCCGATCGACGGATCGGTCTGGGCCACGTTTGCTACATCAGCGGGGGAGTTGGTCACCCCTTGAACCTATAGCGTCCAGCCGCATGGCAATCAGCGATGAGAAATACGTTCTGCTCACCACTTTCCGCAAGTCAGGCGAGGCCGTTGCGACACCCGTGTGGATCGCACCGCTGCCCGACGGCGGGGCCGGCTTCACGACCGAGTCCAACGCAGGCAAGGTGAAGCGCATTCGCAACACGCCGCGCGTGACGTTGCAGGCATGTTCTGTGAGCGGAAAGGTGACGCCCGACTCAGCCGTTGTTGAGGCGACGGCCGCAGTGCGAGATGGTGCCGATGCACGACCGATTCACAAGGCGATTCGCCGCAAGTATCCGGTAATGGTCTCGTTACTGAGTGTTCCGTCGTTCTTCAAGAAGCTCGTTCGTCGCAAGCCTGCTGCTGAGTGTGCGATCCATCTCACCTTCGAGTGAGCGGCGCTCTCGCTTATGTAGCGTTGGGGCCAAGCCCTTGTAGCTCAGTGGATAGAGCAACGGTTTCCTAAACCGCAGGTCGCATGTTCGATTCATGCCAAGGGCGCTGAGTAACTTCTTGCGCGCAGCGGCGCGAACGTACCGCGAACGTCGCGCACGCGGGGAGCCCTGCTTCTCGTCGCAACTCGTCTGGCCGAGAATGAATACGCTCCCGTATCGTGATTCGTGACTGGCGTGCGGCGCAGGAAGTGGCACCATTCCAACTCGACTCTGTGTCGTTGCGCCGACAAATAGCAACGCATGAGGCCGGCCACGCCGTAATAGGTGATCAATGCGGGTTCACCTTGGTCGAGGTTCGTATCGGCTTTGAGGGTTGGCACGCGAGCGGTGGCCAGATTGCGGGAGGCTGCCTGTGGGATGCGCCCGACGGCGATCAGAGTCAGCTCGCGAGGATGGAACCTCACAAATTCGCGCTAATGGCTCTGGCCGGGCTAAATGCGGAACGTTGCCTCTGTAACCGCGTCCTGATGAATGCATACGAGGACGATCTGAAACTTCTTCGCATCGGGCTTGGATGGGTTGGCGGCGAGGCGGCAGAAATGGACCAGTTCCACGAGCTTCTTCGCGAATGCGAGGCGCTGGTCGAGGCTCATGCCAACGAGGTAGCCGGAGTTGCCTCAGCCTTGGACACGGCTGGGAACCTTTCGCTGGAAGCCGTAAGGGATGCAATGCTTCGCTGACTCAACTATGACGTTGAGCCCTTCGGCGGAACCCCTCGCGCACGATGTTTCGTTGCCAACTCTTCGAGGTCACGTTCGAGAGCGAAGAGCGCAGCGTGGAGCTCGGGCAACGACAACATTCCGCCCACCAAGCCTACGGACGCGTGTCCTTCTGTGACTTCTACCATCGTCGCCCCTGGTGGGGGAAAGTATCCGAGAATCTCCGAATCGATTGAGCCATCGGGGAGTTGAATGCCGAGCCGTGAGTACGTGTCAATCACGTGCGGAGTATGCCTTGCGGTCAGGCGTCGATAGAGCACACGTTGATCACGGTGTTCAGCGAGCAGATTTCGTGCTTCCCGCAGCCGAAGTCGAAGAACGGGGTCCGGGGGTAGAGACTGAGTCTCGCCCAGCTGGCCGAGCAGTCGCTCGACCAATTCGGTGTGTGAGACCGCCTCGTGCGCAACGACGAGCAACAGATGAAGATCTGCGTGTTGAAGGCCAAAGCCCTTAGGTGTTCGAGCTACGTGTAGTCCAAACTTGCGGTCGTATTGTCGCAACGCTGCCCAACAGAACGATTGTGTATCACCGATGGTTCCGTCCAACGCATAGCGCAGATGATCCTCAGTCGCGTCCGTAATTGCATCGGTCAGCAGAGCGTCCTGCTCTTGTAGGTGGCGGCGTCCCATCAGGTACGAACATCCTGGGCTGAATGAGCGCTCGGGGAGGGGCAATTCAACGCCGTGTGTCCCCTCAAGCCGATCGATACGAATTGAGCCTCACAGAGGTTCATTACAGTACTTTCGCGAGGTCGCGTAGTTTGGTGTGGAGATTGTCTGATTCGTCTAGTCGAGCGAGGCCTCGGCGCATGTGAGAAACGTGGCCCTTTTCGCCCACAAGGTGATCGCAGTAGGCGGCTCCTGCCGTGAGATACATCATGTCCGTGAGGTCGTTGTCACGCCAACGAAGGTTCGGGTTGCAAAGTTTCTCGTGCATGACTTCGCGGTAGAGGCGCAGGGCCGGCATTTGGTCCACGTCCGAATGTGCGTGCTGCACGAACCACTCGCTCAATTGTGATGGGCTGAGACCGCTCTCGTGAGCAGCGTGAGCCACCTCGATGGACGAGTCCGCAAGGAATTTGGCACCGGTTCGTACGCGTTTCACCTCGGGACCGGTGGGATCGGTTGCGAGAAAGGCCGCAAACTTCTGAAATTGCGATGCCCATCCAGCTGTTGGCTCTGCAGGAATGTGCTCTGCATCTAGCAGTACGTCGAACGTCGCGCAAATGCACGACAGCACGTGCGTGGCCCACCTCACGGGTTCCGGTAGGTCGCTGTCGTCATCCTGCGGTGACCAGACTCGTTGGGTCAACGACGCCTCCGGAGCGAGCGTGACGGCAGTGGGCGGCGGCAGCGTCACGTCCTGGTACCGCTGCTTCATCGCACGCACTAGTTCGAATCGTCGAAGGGCCAGCGGGTCTGCGAATTGCCAGCCTGCAGACAGCTGGGCCATCGTGACTCCTCTTTGATATCTCTCGTGTGGATCGACCTGCTTGCACGTTTCGCTTAGATGCGCCCATGAAAGCGGTAGCAGTATTTCTCGTCTCTGAGCTCGATCGATGATGGCGGTGGCGGCGGCTAGTTCATCAGTGTTCTTGACGCGGCTGGGGTCATGGATCGCGTCACTCAGGGTGCTCCAGTGGTTCTGGTCGAGGTAGACGGTTGGACGACCCTGTGTTGGCGCGAGGTCGGAAGGAGATGGAAGGTCGATCAGGATGAGATCTCCGCGAGTCGTCAGAAACTGCATGACCGAAGAGTTGGGAAGATACGTCGTCATGAAAATCGAACTGGTTTCGGTGAAGGCTGGGCGCCCGAGGCGCGCAGTGAAGGACCGCCCATCAATGAGGGTGACCGACATAACGCCGTCTCGGTTGAATTGCAGTGCGCCAACGCGATCGAAGGGAGACTGATTCATTGTTCTCATCGTTGCGCATGTTTCGTGGGGCCCGTGTGGATTTGGAGCACGAGAGGTTGACGTCACGTTCCAGGTCCCCGGATTGAGGACAGAGCGTTGGCTGTGGGTCGGAGATTCCGTCCCCACCGGCTGTCGTGAATACCTGACCCGCAAACTCGCTTGTGGGTCGCCCTAGAAGAAACCGAACGTGTCAACTGTCCACAGGTTTCGTGATTGAGACGGGACGATCAGCGCTCCTTTCGGTAGCGATGATGGCCACGGCGAGTAGGCGGGCTATTCATGCCATCGGCAGTCGCTTTCACCCAGTCACCACCGTCCATGGTTAGGAGCGGTCTGCGTGAGTGCGGAAGCTCCAGGTCGTCGAGGCGCCACACGTCATCTGGGTGACAGTAGATTTCTCGATGCGCCTGACTCGCGATCAGTTGATTTAGTTCGTCTACGGAGAACTCGAGCGGAGCATCTACGACGACTTCTTCAAGCCCTTCGTCATTGTGGAGAACTAGAGCCGTTGAACGGTTCATAGGAATCCAGACCTCGTCCGCTGTCGCTAGCCCTAAACCCAACCCATGAGTAAGTGTCCCTGCACTTACGTCCATAACGACGGGGTTGTCACTGATCATCAGCCCTTCTTCCGGGAACCTCACGACCGTCACTTTTCGACCTAGGAAGTACGGCATGCTGTGCAGACCGACGTCCAACATCGTGCGCACCATTTCATTTTGGTGTGGAACTACCTCCCATTGGTCCATGTTCGCAACAGCCTCCAGCAGCGCCTCAACGGCTAACTCATCCGGCTCAATTCCGATTTGGCGGAGATGCGCTCTCGCCGAATCCTCGTCGGTGATCAGAGACAGTTGCATCTTAGTGAGACTGTCTGCGACCACCTCGAATTGTCGCCGCATCGTCGGCGTGCGCACTCGCTGCAGCGACGCCCATGTCGCTAACGCCATGCGATCCTCGCGCGTCGGCGGCCAGGGCTCTCCGGAGATGAAGTGGTCTAGGACTCGCACGAAATCGCCATCAACCTGCGCAAAGATTCGTTCAATAGCGACTGTCTCGCCGACGTCCTTGGCGATCGTCGTGTAGAGATCCTTCATGACGGCGACGGACTTGATCGGGAGAATCTCGCGACTAATCGGTTCGTCTAACACAACTCGGACGATTTCGCCCTGCTTGGCAAAGCGTGCTTGGTACGAACGAGCAACGTAGTGGTGCAAGCGAGGATCACCCGCTGCGAGAGGCGTTCGTATTGCGCCAGCCAGCCTCTCGACGGTCGCACGACCTTCGGCTGACAGTTCGAGTAGCGGCCGTAAGTCAAACGGATATTGGTCTCCTGGACCTTCTTCAGCGGAAGCACCCAGGAACTGCATGATGTCACGATAGAAGTGCGAAGGGCCGACTGAACAGAAGCACTCCAACGTTGGGACTGGGCGCCCATAGACTCGCCGAAACAGCGTGGTCCGCTGCGCAGACCTGCCATGAGATCGACCAACTGGGGACAAGCGACGCCTGATCGCGCGATTGGGCTATGTCGTCGGGGAATACCTCCCAGAGATCAGCGGTTGATTCGGCTCACCCGCCAATCCTTAGGACTCAAATGCAACTCACCGCCCACTTACCCGACGATCGACGCGCTCGGGTTGACGCGCGACTTCAGACGAACTTGATGGCTTGGCTTACGACAGTGAACACGGCCGGTCGGCCGGACACCGTACCCGTGTGGTTTCTGCTCCGCGACGACGGCAGCTTCTTGGTCTACAGCCAGCCCAACAAGGCGAAGCTGCGCAACATTGACGGCAACCCACATGTCGCTTTGGGACTCGACGTCACCGACATTGGTCGCGACATCATTCGCATTGAGGGCACGGCCGCACGAGTGGCCGACCACCCGCGGGCCGATCAAGTTCCGGCGTACGCGGCCAAATACGCCGAGCGCATCGGTGCCATCTTTGGCACGGTCGAGAACTTTGGTGAAGCCTTCTCGGACGCGATTGTCATCACGCCGAGCCGGCTTCACGCGTAAGGGCGCTTAGCGGCCGCGCCTGCTGAAGCCGAAGCCTCCGCCAAGAAGCAGCACAATGACGATGATGATCAAGAGGGTGGTCATGCCCATCAGGTACCCCGCGGCGGTCTGGGCGAAACACTGATCGCGTCGGACAGACTTCGCATGTCGTTGTCGTGAGCCGCTCGATCGGTGTCGCTCTGTTCTAGGCGCCAGTCGGCCACGGTCATGAACACGAACATGATGGTGAAGACGGCGGTGGCGACGAGATGGCGGCCGAAGAACTCAACACCACTGCGCACGAGCATCGTCACCGTCAGCACACCATCGGGTCCGACGATTCGTCGGCCCAAGAAGCGGGCGGTCAGCGCGTAAAGCACGATGCACGCGACGCCGGCATAGGTCACGATCCACCCGATGCGATTGGCGCGGCCGAGCTCTTCGTCGGCCTCGGCCGGGCTGAGCGGTCGCGTGTACGTCTTGCGATGGAACAGGAATAGCAGCGGCACCACCGCGATGAGCCCGATCCCCAACACGAGCACCCCGTTGCCGATGAGCTGATTGACGATCACGAACGCGATTGCGACGATCAGTGTGTAGAAGGGCGCGACGGCCACGAGGAACCAACCGGGGAACCGCGAGCCTGGCATCAGCGCCTTTGCTCGCAGCGCTCCCTTTAGGACGCCGCCTGGAATCGAGATAAGCACCGGCAACAGTTGGACGAAGTAGTTCACCGCAACGAAGACTCGCAGCAGCAGCAATTCCAACTCGAGGGTTTCAAGTGCGACTGTCGGGTCGGTGCCTTTGACGGCCGAATCGATGACGACCACGGCGCGCAGCTTGTCGATGTCGATCCAACCGTCGATCGGCACGAGCGCCGCAAGCAATGGCAGGGCAATGGACGCGACCCATGTAAAGAGCAACACGCGCGAGGTCGCCCGCAGGTTCGTCCAAGTGATTACGCAATAGAGGGCAGCGGCGGGAATCAAGCCAAGCGAAATGGTCGGAACCCACTGCAGTAACTTGCCGAACGAAGTCAGTTGCGAGGTGTCGTTATCCAACACGGCGACGACCGATAGCGCAGTCGCGATGATCAGCACCGGGACGCTGAGCAACAGCACGCTGCGACGCCACGCGGCAAGTCCCTGCACATGCGGCTCGAGCACGCCTGCCGTCGCGAGTTGCTCGCGCTCGGCATCGCTTACTCGTACGGACCTCGTTCGCCAGCTGAAGGCGCGCTTCAGGTGGCCAGCGAGGGTGACGCGCATGCGCAGGGACCGTACTGCACTTGCTACCAATCGTCAGGCGGCGTAGGCGATCTCCGAGTGCTCGGACACATCAAGGCCACCTTGCTCGGCCACCTCTGAAACTCGCACACCGATCGTGTACTTCAGCGCCAGCATGATCACGGTGGTCACTGCGAAGCAATAGGCCATCGTCGCTGCGTTGGCCAAAGCCTGTTCGCCGAGCAGCTTGAACCCGCCGCCGAAGAACGTGCCGGCCAGGAACTCGCCGCCGAAGAACTCGGGGTCGGCGAAGAGTCCGACTGCCAATGAGCCAACGAGGCCGGCACCGAGGTGCACGCCGACGACATCGAGTGCGTCGTCGTAACCCACCTTGCGCTTCAATCCGACGGCGAAGCAGCAGATGACGCCCGTGCCCAAGCCGATGTAGATCGGCGACATGCCCGAAACGAAACCGGCGGCGGGGGTGATGGCTACCAGTCCGGCCACGATTCCAGATGCCACACCGAGGTTCGTGAAGTGTCCGTCGCGGAGACGCTCGACGATCGTCCACGACAAACCTGCCGCGGCTGCCGCGAGAAAGGTGTTGATGAACGCTTGCACCGCTTGGCCGTTTGCATGAAGCGCCGAGCCCGCATTGAAGCCGAACCAGCCGAACCAAAGGATGCCCGTACCTAGCATCACCAGTGGCATCGAGTGCGGTGGCTGAATCTTGTCTGGCCAGCCTTTGCGCTTGCCCAACACGAGAATTGCGGCGAGTGCGGCGATGCCTGCGTTGACGTGAATGGCGGTGCCACCCGCAAAGTCGAGTGCGCCGCGGTCGCCGATCCATCCGCCGTACACCCACTTGAAGACGGGCACAAAGACGAGCAGTAACCAGACCGGCGCGAAGATCGCCCATGCAGAGAACTTCATGCGACCAGCGACCGCACCCGAGATGAGAGCCGGAGTGATCACCGCGAACATTCCGAGGAACACCATCGTAAGCAATCCGGCGCCACCGTCTTCGCCCGTGATGCTGAGCCCGTCGAGAAACGCAAGGTCGAAGTTGCCGATGAACGATCCGTCACCTGACTGTGCCAGCGAGTAGCCGACGACCGCCCAGACGATCGGGATGGTGAGCAGACACCAGAAGTTCATCATCAGCATGTTCATGACGTTGCGCGTCTGATCCATGCCTCCGTAGAACAGCGCGAGCCCAGGTGTCATGAACAACACAAGGGCCGCAGAGACCAACACCCACGCCGCATCACCAGTATCCATTAGTGCTCCCTCTTAGTCAGTGGATTTCGTGCGCAGTGTGACGCACCACTGTTTCAGAGGTGTTTCTGTCCGACGAACTAGGCATGAACACGATCGGCGCTCAGCCACTGCCGTTCAGTCGTTGAGGTAGCCCTCGATGGCTCCGACGTGACGGCGCAGTCGGCGCTCGGCCGCGTCGGCATCACGCGCAAGGATCGCCTCGGCGATTCGCATGTGCACGCGATGGATTTGCTCGGCGCGCTCTTTCAAATCTTCTGCCGAACCGACGGGACTCGAGTGTCGACTGGTGACGCGACTGAGGATCTGCACGAACATCACCATCGCCGGGCTGCCGGTGAGTTCGGCGAGTAGTAGATGGAAGCGATTGGACGGGTAGTCCTCGCTCGGTTCGTCGGGGTTCCAGCCGGCGAGGATCATCTCGACTTCGTTGTCCATGTGTTCGCGAATGGCGGCTTCGCCAGCCTTAGTCAGCGCCTTGATCGCGGCGCGCACGCATGCGACTTCGATTGCCGACCGTGCTTCGGTCATCTGGCTCGGACTGATCTTGCGGTACTCGAGGTTCAGCAACACGGCGCGCACAGCGGCATCGACACTTGGTTCAACAACAACAAGTCCGCCACCGGGACCGCGCCGCATCTCGGCGACTCCGTGATGGCCGACGAGGCGAATCGCTTCGCGGAACACGGCGCGGCTCACCCCGTAGCGCTCGCACAGCTCGGCCTCAGAACCGATGACCTCGCCGACCTTCCAGCCGGAGGCAACGATCTCGTTTTCAATCCGCTCGGCCAGCAACTCGCCCATCTTCCGGCCGCCTGCGGGCGCGCTTAGACGGGTTGGCACTGAACTCACATTGAGGACACTAATCTGCTGCACGCCACGGCCGCGCGTACAGCGAGAAAGCAAGATCATGTCGACACTCCAAGGACGCACAGCGGTGATCATCGGAGGAACCTCCGGCATGGGGTTTGCGACCGCCCAGCGACTGATCGCCGACGGAGCGCACGTCGCGATCGTCGGCCGCGATCGCGCGAAGGCCGTGCAGGCTGGTGAGGCGCTCGGTGCCGCCGCGACGGTAGGTGTGTTCGATGCCGCGGATGAAGCCGCTCTACGCAAGTTCGCCGAACAACTGGGCTCGGTCGACCACGTGGTCTCGTTCGCCGGGCTGCAACCGGCGGTCGCGATCGGAAAGTCGACCCACGACGACTTCTTGTCGGCATTCGACGCTCGAGTTTGGGCGGCGCGCAACTGCTGCGCGGTTCTTGCGCCGCTCATGCCGGTCGACGGCTCGTTCACCTTTTGTTCTGGCGTCTCCGCGGTGCGGCCCCGTGCGGGTCGCTCGCCAGGAGCGGTAGCCACAGCGGCGGTCGAGTCGTTCTGTCGCGCGATGGCCGTCGAGCTCGCGCCGATTCGCGTCAACGCGATCTGCCCAGGCGCCGTGGAGACAGACGTACTGCGTCGCGCGCTCGGCACAGATCCAGACGCTGCCCTCGCGCGACTCGCGGCATCGATGCCTGTTGGGCACGTTGGTCAACCCGCAGAGATCGCGCACGCTGTTCAGTTTCTGATGACCAACACGTTCACCACCGGAATCACGTTGCGAGTCGACGGCGGCGCGCTGCTGACATGACGAACCTTCTAAGCGGTGTGCGCGTTCTTGAGTCGGCGATCTTGCTGAACGGCGACACGCTTGGCATGCACCTTGCCGATCTCGGTGCCGACGTAGTCAAGATCGAGTCACCGGGTACTGGCGACTATCTGCGCGACATCCTCGGCCAAATCGAACCGCGTCACAGCCCAGCGCATCTGCAGGTCAACAAGAACAAGCGCAGCATCGCGCTCGACCTGCGCGCCGAGGGCGGGCTCGACGTGTTCTGGGATCTGCTGCGCACCGCCGACGTCTTCATCGACGGTTTCGCTGGCGCGGCGACCGACAAGCTGGGAATCGGTTACGACGCGCAACGCCAACACAAGCCCGACATCATCTATTGCCAGTACACCGGCTTCGGTCGCAACGGTCCCTACGCGGCGATACCGACTCACGGACAGATGATGAATGCCGAGGCGGCAGCGATTGCGTTGAAGACGAGCGACGACGGGTTTGTCCGCATCGTCGAGAACCGCGAACTAATGGGCGGCACAACGATTGGTGGCGACGGGACTTCGGCCGGAGCGATCCACGCTGCGCTACGCGTTGTCGCCGCGCTGTTCCGCCGCGATCGCACAGGTGAAGGCGCCTTCCTCGATGCGTCCGCAGCGGATGCCGTCATCTCGCAAGGTTGGATCGCCGCGGTCTACGGACTCAACCACGATCGCATCAAAGACCACACCGGTCTGCGCCAACCGGGCAGCGAGCCGTTCACCGGAGCGAAGTATCAGTACTACGGAACGGCCGACGGTAAGTACGTGCTGTTCTGCTGCATCGAGCCCAAGTTCTGGACTCGCTTTTGCGAAGTAGTCGACCGTCACGACTTGATCGATCGTCAGACCGAAGCTGGTGCAGTCGACTTTGGTCGCGACGACCACGACTTGCGTCGACAACTGCAGACCATCCTCGGCGCCGAGTCGCAGCAACACTGGATCGAGTTAGCGATTCGCGAGCGGCTACCAATCGGGCCGGCGCATCAAGGTGTCGCAAGTCTGCGCGACGACGCACACATCGCCGAGCGCCAGATCATCGTTGAAGGCAATCATCCGATCGCCGGTCCGTTCACATATGTCGGTGAACCCGTGATCGTCGATCATCAGGCATACGAAACTCCGCGGCCAGCGCCAACCGTGGGAATGCAGACGCGTGAGGTGCTAGCGGAGATCGGTTACGACGCCACTCGAATCGACGACTTGCTCAGCAAGCACGTCGTCAGCTGATTTGAATTGCCTGCTCGGGGCAACCGAGGGCGGCGCGCCGAACATCGTTCTCTAGCTCGGGAGGAATGTCGGCGAGTAGAAGGAATGCGTGGCCATCTTCCTCGCGCAGGCCGAACACTTGCGGTGCCGATGTCGCGCACAACGTGTGCCCCTGGCAGACGTCTTCGAGCACTCGTACCTGCATCTCACTCCCGTCCGGCAATGTGACAAATTCAGTATGCTCTATTATAGTCGGATGCGAGCAACGAGGTAGGGGGCAGCATGGTTCTGCAACACGATTTCGACTTGATCAGCGTTGACGATCACATCATCGAGCCGCCGAAGGTTTGGTCGGATCGACTTCCCGCCAAGTATCAAGAGGCAGGACCGCGCGTCGTGAACAAAGACGACGGCAGCGAGGCATGGGAATTCGAAGGCGAGCTCGTTGCGACGATGGGCCTGAACGCCGTCGCCGGCAAAGAGTTCAAAGACTTCGCGATGGACCCGATGACCTACGCCGACATGATCGAGGGTTGCTACAACCCGGTGCAGCGCGCCCGCGACCTTTTGCAGGACGGCGTTCGCGGCAGCTTGTGCTTCCCGACGTTCCCGCGATTCGCTGGCCAACGATTCACCACCGCGAAAGACAAGACGCTCGGCGATCTGTGCGTGAAGGCCTACAACGACTGGATGCTCGACGAGTGGTGTGCATCGGTGCCAGGGCTGTACATCCCGATGATGATCGGCCAACTGTGGGATCCAAAAGCGATGGCGGCCGAGATTCATCGGTGCGCGGCGCGCGGTGTGCGAGCAGTCAGCTTCCCCGAGAGCACTACGCCGTTCGACTTGCCGTCATTCCATACCGATTTCTGGGATCCCGTGTGGCAGGCAGTCGTCGACGCTGACATTGCTGTGTGCATTCACATCGGCACCAGCGGACGCACACATCTGCCGTCGCCAGATGCTCCGTACTCGGTGGCCGTCGCGCTCGGCCCGGTGAACGCGCAGATCACGTTCATGGACCTGCTGCTCTCCGGAATTCCAGAGCGCTTTCCGAAGATCAAGATCGCATTGTCGGAAGGCGGAATCGGTTGGGTGCCGTTTGCGCTCGAGCGAGTCGATCGCACGTGGGAGCGCCATCGCTTCTGGGCGAAGATGGGCGACACACCACCATCGGAACTCTTCCGTCGCAACTTCTGGGTCTGCTTCATCGACGAGTACGCCGGTCTCGATTCGCGCGAGCGCATCGGTGTCGATCGCATCATGTGGGAGTGCGACTATCCGCACGCCGACACACCGTGGCCGAATAGCCAGGCCGAGGTCACCAAGATGCTGTCGGACTTGCCGGCTGATGACGTTGCCGCGATGACGCACGGCAACGCCGAGAAGTTGTTCCGGTGGACCGAGCGTCCCGACGTCGAGGCGATCCTCGGCAATGGCAAGAGTGCGTAGAGTGAGCGTGATGCGCACCAAACTCTCAGTCGCGTTTGCCAGTGTGGTCTTGATTGCCGCGTGTGGCGGAAGCGACGATTCAACTTCTGGCGACACCGACGCACCAACGACTGTCGCCGCCGACACGACAGTGGCCGACCCGACAACGACTGTGGCCAGCGGGGAAGTCGTCAACGCCGATCCGGTGTTGGTCGATCTCAGCGGTGACTTTGTGATCGGTGTGGACACGATCACGTACAAAGCTGGCACGATCAACTTCCTCGCGACCAACGCCAGCGACACGCCGCACGAGTTCGGAATCGCGCGCGGCAACAGTTACGAAGAACTGCCCTTGCTTGCCAACGGCAGCATCGATGAAGACGCGCTCGGCGACGACTTCCTCGGCAAGACGCCAGTCGTCGATCAGATTCTGTCGCCAGAACGCGAGATCAGCTTCGACCTCACGCCCGGCAGTTATGTGATGTTCTGCAACCTGGTGGTGGGTCCGTCGTCTCACGCTGCTCGCGGCCAGGTCTTGTCGATCACAGTCATCGAGTGAGCAATGGGTGAGCTGTTCGGAACACCCGCCCATCCGCTGCTAGTCCACATTCCGATTGTTCTGCTGCCGCTGCTATCGGTGATAGCGATTGTGATGGCCGCAAAGCCAGCGTGGCGTAGTCGACTGACATGGCCGCTGTTGGCGGCGACGCTGATCACTGCCGCAGTGACCGTCTGGGCAACGCAGGCGGGCGAGCAACTTCAAGATGCGTTACAACCGGCGCTCGGTTCGAAGGGCGACCGGCACGCAGAGCTCGGCGATCAAACAGCGCTACTGGCAACCATCTTCTTCGTAGGCACGCTGGCGATGGCCGTGATGGACCGCTGGTTCAAGCGACTAACGCGTTCAGCAGTCGCGCTCGCGTGGGTCGTGGCAGTGGTCGGTGTTGTCACTGCGGTGTGGGTGATTCGGACAGGCCACGAAGGCGCCCGCATCACATGGGACGGCGTAAACGTCGGCGGCTGACGAGCACCTGTGGGTCGGCGGTCCGCCAGATCAGTTCGTGGAATACTGAGCACGTGGCAGATGACGCTGATATCGATATTGACGACGCAACCTTGGATGACTCCGAGCTCCCGTCAGAAGACGACGACCAGCTATCGGAAGAGTCCGGTGAGCTGAGTGCGGCGGATGTCGAGCCACTTGTGCTCTACACCCTTGACTGGAGCGTTCAGTCTCTCCTCGAGCGAATCGGATCCACCTTCGACATCAGCCCAGCATTTCAGCGTCGGGACGCGTGGGACCGAACGCGCAAGAGCCTCTACATCGAGTCGCTTATGGCCGGCCTGCCAGTGCCACAAATCGTTCTAGCGGAAGATCGCGAATTGCGAGGTCGTTTCATCGTGCTGGATGGCAAGCAGCGACTCGTCACGATGAAGCAATTTGCGTCACCATCATTGACGTTTCCGTCGTTCCGGCTTCGGGGTCTCCAGTTCCTTCCCGAGCTGGACGGTAAGACGTTTGACGAGATCTTTAGCTCGATGGAAACGAGCGAATACGCCGAGGCATTCCTAGCCCAACCAGTTCGGACAATCGTCGTCCGCAACTGGAAACGGGTCGAAGTGCTCTACCACATCTTCGTGCGACTGAATCAAGGAAGTGTTTCGCTCTCACCCCAGGAACTGCGGCAGGCCTTGTTCCCAGGACAGTTCACGCGTTGGATTGACGAAAGATCAGCGAAGAGCACGCCCATTCAGGGGGCGCGTCGGCTGAAACGTGAAGACTTTCGCATGCGTGACGCAGAGATGCTTCTGAGATACGTCGCGCTGGAAGATTCATTAGAGACATACGGCGGAAACCTGCGATCGTTCTTGGACGACGCGTGCGCGACGGGTAACAAAAAGTGGCCAACTCGCGCGGACCATTACGCAGCGCTGGCAGATCGGTGTGAGCAGTCGATCGGCTCGGTCTTCGAGGTCTTCGGTGAAAATAGCTTCCTGCGATTCGACGGCGAACGCTACGTGCGTCGATTCAACATTGCAGTGTTTGATGCTATGACCGTGGTTTTTTCCGATCCGGCTGTCGCAGCAATTCACCCCTTGCCGGCCGCCGAGCTACAAGCGGCTTACGAGCGCCTATCGATCGAAAACGAGACATTCCATCGGTCCCTCATTTCGACGACGAAGACAACCTCCGCAACATTGGGACGCATCCTCTGGCTTGCGGAAGCGGTCGGAGCGGTGCTCGGAGTCAAGCCCGCGGTTATCGACCGAATTGACCAATCTAAAGTCAACTGAAAATCACCCAATGGCGTCTCCACTCTTCGTGGGTCTCAAGACTTATCTTGCCCGGCTGGAGACGAGCCTCATCGCGGCAGTGAACGACGACAACATTTACTCGGACGCGGATCACGACCGCGCGTTGGGATACCGAGTCCTGTCCGCGGCCGCAATCGAGGAATTCATAGAGCAGAGGATTGGCGAGGGTGCCAAGGAAGGCACGTCCAGGTTCCTCAAGAATAAACCGACGCGTACGGGCCGATGTCTACTGATTTGGCACCTCGCTACGACATCGGTCGCCGCAATGCCGGTCAAAGAAGTGGAGCAGGTTCCGCACAAGGACCTCGTCGACTCGGCCCTCGATGCGTTTGAGAGCCGAATCAAGAACACACATGGCGCTAACCGAAGGGATGTCCGCAAACTTATCTATCCCATTGGCCTGGAGTCCGCACCTCAGATTGAATCGCTGCTCGATAAACTGCAGGCACTCGCGGATGCTCGCGACCCAGCGGTGCATGTAAGAATCAACCGGGCAAAGCTCATGGTGCCTCCAGCTGCGGAGGCGGAGAACGTAAGGCAGATCGTAAGCGACCTGGAATATCTCGACGACGCGGTCGAGATCGCCGCTCAAGCCTTCTAGTAGCGCGTTGATTCAACGACGGGATGCCGACCTCTGCGGCACAGCATCCCCAAACTGCGTCACCCTTCGCCGGCGAAGTCTGAAAGAGGTGAACCCGGCGCAATGCTGCGCTGGCTCGCTGAACACAGAGCAATAGTCGGCAGATTCAGCCGAAATCGGCCGGTACCAGAAACAGCTGTCGGAGGACCGAATACTGCGATCTCCCCCGAGCGCAGGCTGTCTCTGTGGAGCTAGCCGCTGTTAACCGCGCCTTGAGAACAAGAAGTAGATGTACTGCGTGGAACTGCTGCTGGTCACTGCACCTGACCAAGCCTGGTGAGGTGTGCTCGCGGAGACGAACTTCCAGCCAATTTTCTCGATCTCCCCAATCCAGGTGTGGGCGACCGTTGAGACAAGATCGATGCCGAAGTACATGTGGCCCTCGGCCAGGGCGGCACGAGCTTGCCCTCTAGGCCCTACCCGCTCTGCCTCCTGTTCTCGCTCCTGTTGCTTCCTTTGCGCTCTGTTCATTTCCATGCTGGCGCAGAGTATCAATCGCTGTGGCCCCCTCGTTGCCGACTTCTCGTGCTCGACAGCGCTGCTCGCGCCGATAGACATTCCGGCGTTGTGGGCGAACGATCAAGGACGAAGGCAACGCCGCTGAGTGAGCTTGAAGCGAACGACCGCTTGATGGGCCGAGAAGTCGGTCGCTCACAATGGCAATGGTTCGCCCGTCACTCACGTCACCCGCGAGTCAACGTCGCTATTTCCGAGGTGGAAGCGTTCCGGAGAGTGTGAAATCGCTCGTGTCGGAGGACTGACCTAGCTGCGCAGCTTCACCACTGTGTCGATCTCGACGCTTGCGCCGCTTGGCAGCGCGGCTACGCCGATTGCTGAACGTGCTGGCAGGTGGTCGGCTCCGAAGATCGACAACAGCAACTCCGATGCGCCGTTCATCACTAGCGGCGGGTCTTTGAACTCGGGCTTGCAGCGAACGAAACCCATCAGCTTCACGAAGCGGTCGACGCGGTCGAGGCTGCCGCCCAGCGCGCCCTTCAGATTCGCGAGCGTGCACAACATCGCCAGCGCGGCTGACTTCTTGGCTTCTTCAACATCTAGTTCGTCACCCACCGAGCCTGCGTAGGCGAGCTTCCACGGCGGACCCTCCACAGCGACGATGCCAGACGTGTATGCGGTTAAGCCATCGAACGCGACACCAGGAAATAGAGCATGAGCCGGCAGTGGCGGCGGAATCACGATGCCTGCAGCTTCTACACGTTCGTCCCAACTCGGTTGCTTGGTCATGGAAATCAGCATACTCAATTGCAATAGGGCTAATCTCAAGCGGTGACGCGACTTGATCCGGTGCCGACCGATACCGACGACGCGATTCTGAGTCCGGTGTTCGACGTCTTTCGTAACGCCGATCGCGAGATACCGATGTTGTATCGGCTGCTCGGAAACTCGCCGGCGATGCTCGAAGCATGGGTTGGCTTGGCGTGGCCGCTGCGGTCGAAGCCGGTGACAAGTCGCGCGTTGCGCGAGTTGCTGATCATGCAACTCGCCGTGCTTACTCGCGCCAGCTTCGAATGGTCGGCGCATTGGCCGGCAGCTGTGAAGGCCGGAGTGACTCCGGCTCAACTGGCGGCGCTCGGAAGTTGGTTGAACTCGGATCTGTTCGATGCGCCGACGAAAGCTGCGCTGCGCTGCGGCGCCGAGATGATCGCTAACGGTGGTGCTTCTGCCGAGGCAGTCACAGAGCTACGCACGCACTTCAGCGATGGCGAATGCATCGAGTTGATTCTCACGTCGGCGTTCTACTCGTGCGTGTCGCACGTGCTGCTGACAATCGGTATCGACGCCGACTCGGGCGGGCACGGCGAGGTTTCCGAAGAGTGCCTCGCGACTTACGCCGCGCTGACGGCGTAGTAGCTACTCGGATTTGATTAGCGCGTCGAATGCATCGACGACAGCCTGCGCGACCTTGACGTCGTCGTCGTAGTGACCGCCGCTCACGCCGACTGCTCCGACAGATTGGCCGTCCACTTTGAACGGAATGCCACCGGGCACGAACATGCGCTCGGGATTGTTCGACAACGCCTTCCACAACACTTCGTCCTGCTTCAAACGCTTTTCGAGAAACATCTCGGTGGAGATGCCTAGACCGGCAGCGGCACTTGCCTTGGCCAACCCGCCTCGCCAGCCACGCGGGTTCACACCGACAGTCGACGCGACGGCCACGATTTCTCCGGTGCCGTCGGTAATCACGATCGCCGCGCCAGTCTTTAGCTCGGCGGCCTTCGCGAGCCCGGCGGTGATCACTTCGGTCGCGGTTGCGTACGTGATGTGACTGCGGCTGACGATGTGCTTCGACATTGCTGAACCTCCAACGGTTTCGATTGTTATTCGATCACAACTGCGTGCCCGCCGCGGCGGGCGTCTGCTCCGGCACTCAGCTGGCCATCGTGCCATCCGATCATTTGCGCGGCACCGAAACCCTCCGGCCCAGGATTCTTGTTCAGCGCGTCCGGGTACATCGCCGCCAGCGCGTGACCTGGCTCGAGGGCGAGGTCGCCACCGAAACAGATCTTGAAGCGCGGCATGTCGATCGCAGCTTGCGGCGCGTGATTCTCCAACAGCGTCCGCAAGGTGAGTTGCACCTGCGTTTGCGGCTGCATCACTCCGCCGGCGACACCCACGACGAAACGCAGTGTGCCGTCCGCCCTCGTGATCACTCCTGGAATCGTCGTGTGCGGTGGCTTGCCTGGCCCGAGCGGCTTCGTCACCAGACGGAAAGTCGTCGCCCGATTATGAATCGGGCCGCCCAGTGCCTTCACTCCCAGATGCGAACCGAAGTCTCCGAACACCGATGTGATCAGCGACGCACCGCGACCTTCGTGATCGACGGCAGCGATGAATGTTGTGTCGCCTTTGGCCGGGCTGGGTGCACCGGTACTCACGTTGCGCGGATCGAAGCCCGCTTCGGCCATGCCCGCGTCGACGGCGTGATACACCGCATCCCAATCGATCTCGCTGTCGGCAGAAATGTCGCGTAGCGCGGCCAATACAGCCGGACCCTGCGTCGGCGATGGCATCTGCCACATGCGGTGCCCGGCGAAGTCGACGTAGTCGGGGATAACCGTCGTCGTGTGGTGCGCAGCCAGATCGGCGCGCGACATGTAACCGCCCCCCGCCTCAACGGCCTGCACGATCGCGTCAGCCAGTGCGCCGGTCAGGATTGCGGCTGAACCCTCTGCTGCGATCAGCGACAATGCGTCGGCGAGATCGGGGTTAGTGACGGTTGCGCCTTCAATGACCGCCTTGCCATCCGGCCAATACAGCGGTCCCAGCACCGGTTCGTTCGCAAGTTCGGCGGTTGCTTTCCTCGCCGCGATCGCGAGAGTGCTGCGTACCTCGAATCCGTCGCGAGCGAATCGCACCGCTGGCGCAAGTGCGTCGCGCAGGCTGATCGTTCCGAACTGCTTCAGCGCCGACTCGAGCAGCGCAACAGCGCCGGGGGGCGTCGCTGTTTTCGCTCCTCGAGATGGCACGTTGTCGAGGCCATCGGCCGCGAGTGCTTCGCGGGTCAGGCCTGCTGGCACTGCACCGGATCCGTCCAATCCGATCGGTGGCCCGGTGTGGTTGTGCACGAACATGAATCCGTCGCCGCCGATTCCGCACGACTGCGGCTCGACCACGTACAACACGAATGCCGCAGTGACCGCAGCATCGATCGCGTTGCCGCCAGCACGGATGACGTCGGCCGCGGCCTTTGTTGCTCGTGGGTCGCTGGTGGCGACGGCGGCGGTCACAGAATTCGCATGTACCTCTCGGCGTTGGTGGACATGATCTTCTTCATCGTGTCCTTACCGAGTGTGGGCTCCCACGCGAAGACGTGATCCGGCGAGTTCGGGAACTCGGCCTGATTGTGCGGGTAGTCGGACGAGTACATCAGCACTCCGTCGCCGAGTAGATCCGTGACCGATTTCGCAATGCCGGCACCTTCGTACAACTCGATGCCACAGAAGATGCGTCCGTTCTGCGCGTACTCGGTGGGAGTCATCTTGCGATACGGCACCTTCTTCGACATGTACGAAGCCTGCCCCTCGAGTCGGTTTAGCCACGCGGGCAACCAACCGGCGCTGCACTCGGCGAAGCCGATACGCAGCTTCGGATACACGTCGAACAAACCCGACAGCGTGAGATACGCGAGCAAGCGCTGCGCGCCCCACGGATGCGCGGCCGCACGAGCAATGACGACGTTGCCCCAAATATCGCGGTAGCCCGGGAAGTACGGCGGCTCGTAGAAGAACGAGTGATGCAGCAACGGCAGGTCGTAGTCGCCGATGGCTGACCAGATCGGGTAAAGCGACGGATCGTCGATCGGTGTGCCCTCGGGAAGCACCACGCTGACAGCGGCAAGCCACTTCTTGTCGCCGTACTCCTTCACCATGCGCACGGCTTCCTCCGGCGCGTTTGCGGGCAGCTGCAGTGATGCCTTCAAGCGATCTTGGTCGGCCGAGCAGTATTCGTCGATGTAGCGGTGGTACGCGTCGTACAGCTCGACGGCTAGCGGAACGTCGAACGTGGTGGCCGCGTTGCCGAACGTGCCGGGAATGATCAGGTTGACGTCGATGCCCTCGATGTCCATGTCATCGAGCCGACCCTTCGAGTCGAGGTTCGAGCCTTCCGGCGCCGGCGGCTGCACGAAGGTCTTCGTGACCGCGCCACGCAGCGGCGAGTCGCCACCCTTCTGCGCCGCTTCGATGGTCTGTTCGGTGCCCAACTCTCGCCCGTACTTAAACGGCGCAACGCTGAGGAAGTGTCCGCCAAGCGTCACCGGTTGAAGAAACGGATCGAACTCGGACCAGCGAGCTAAGAGCGCGTCGGACGCGTACAGCTTCAGCGTTTCCAGGTTCGGCCCAACGTGTGTATCGGTATCAATGATCTTGTAACCGTTCTTCACACGGTCTCCTCTCACCTATTCGGTATACTCAATGCTACGACAAGGCATGATCTCCTGCCAAGTTAAGCAGGCCTAATAAAGATTGCCTCGGCCGTCGCACACGCTTCACCGTTCACCACTATCTCTCCGGTGACTATTACCTTGCGTCCCTCGGTCGATTCAACGCGAGCGGCAAGATCGAGATCGGTCGCGATCGGAGTCGGCCGCAAGTAACGAACCGTCAGCGTCCCCGTGAAGCCGCCGACTCCGGCGACGACGCCCGCCATCCCCAACAACTCGTCCAAGATCGCGGCGACGAATCCGCCGTGCACGGCAGCCGGGGGTCCATTCATCGACGTCGGGATGCGGCCGTTACCGCGCACGGTTGCTCCGTCGCGCCACATGTTGATCGGCGGCGCGATGGGGTTCAACCGACCGGTGATTGGGCTGTAAGGAAAGATGTCGAGCACCTCACCGTCGGCGACGCTGCCGAATCTTTCGACACCGACGCGTGCGACCTCGTGGCGCAGGCCGATTTGCGTCGGTATCGCCTCGACAGCGAAGGGCGTTAGTTGGTCGACGTGAGCTTGCAGCTGAGCTGCGATCTGGGCGAGGTCGACGCCGGCAGCTTCGGCCTGTTCGAGATCGGCAGTACGCACCGTCTCGATCAACGCGCGCAACTGTGCGGCGAGTTGCGTGCTCGAGTCCATCGCACCGCACTCTAATTGGTATCCTGATTTCTGTGACGAACACCGCTGCAACGACCCAAGTTCCGTTCGTCGGCTATCTCGAATTGAACGCGGGAGATCCACATCTCGTCGCCCACGAGTGTCGGAAGTGTCACGCTCGTTTCTTCGATCGCCGGAATCTGTGTGCCAGTTGTTCAGGCGCCGACTTCGATCTCGTTCGCGTGGCGACGCGCGGCACGCTGCGTTCGTTCAGCATCGTTGCGTTCGCCGGCCCTGGTGTTGAGGTGCCCTTCGTTGCTGCACTGGTCGATTGCGATGGCACGACGGTGCGCGGCAACCTGATCAATTGCGAACCGACGCCAGACGCTGTCCACCTCGGAATGCCTGTGCGGCTCGCTACCTACTCGCTTGGTACTGACTCGAACGGTGTCGAAGCGATCAACTACGGATTCGAACCCGATCTCGGTGAGGAGAAGCGATGAGTGCCAGCGAAGAAATTTGGGTGCTTGGCATCAACATGACCAAGTTCGGCAAGCATCCCGACCTCGACGCCGTCGACCTTGCTTCGAACGCGGCGATTGCAGCGCTTGCCGACGGCGGAGTCACGATGGCCGACATCGGCGTAGTCGCTGCCGGCAACTTGCTAGGTAATGGTGCCGCGTCGGGGCAGAACATTCTTAAGCAGATCGGGCAGACCGGCGTTCCGATCTACAACGTGTCGAACGCGTGCGCAACCGGGGCCACCGCGCTGCGCACGGTCGTGATGGCGATTCGCGCCGGCGAAACCGACATGGGTCTTGCGATCGGTGTTGAGAAGTTGTCCGGTGTGGGGCTGCTCGGACCGGCAGCGTCGGGTAACAAGGACGCGCCGTGGGAACCAAAGGGCCGTTACGACGCGGTTGGTGGCATTGACGGTCGACTCGGCACACAAGCAATGCCGGGCGTGTTCGCGCAAGTCGGCATGGAGTACTTGCACACGTACGGACAGACCGACGTCAGTGTGTTCGCGAAGATCAGTGAGAAGAACCATTCGCACTCGACGTTGAATCCCCTTGCCGCCTATAGCAAGGCGATGACGTACGACCAGATCGTCAACGACGTGATGATCTCGTACCCGAACACGCGGGCGATGTGTTCCGCGAACTGCGATGGAGCGGCAGCAGCGGTGTTAGTCAGCGGCAGCAAGCTGAAGACGATGTCGCTCGAGCAGCGCCGACGTGCAGTGAAGATTTCGGCTTCGGTGCTGACAAGCGATCCGTATCAGGAGGCGTGTCAGGTGTTGCCCGACGTGAACACGCTGACTCGCAACGCGGCGAAGATTGCGTACGAGCAAGCCGGTGTTGGCCCACAAGACCTCGACCTAGTCGAACTGCACGACTGCTTCGCCACCGCGGAACTGGTGCACTACGACAACTTGATGCTGTGCGCCGAAGGCGATGCCGTTGCCTTCTTCGAGTCGGGTGCGCCTTGGCGCGACGGTTCGACACCGGTCAACGTTTCGGGCGGACTGCAGTCGAAGGGGCATCCGATCTCGGCCACGGGTATCGCCAACGTGTGGGAAATCTGCCATCACCTGCGCGGCGAGGCCGGCGATCGCCAGATCGAAGGCGCCAAGGTCGGCTTGGCTCACGTGATTGGTCTCGGATCGGCGTGTGGGGTACACGTCCTCGAGAAGTCATCCGTGTAGTGCAAAAGAAGGCAGACCTGCAGGTCGACGAACAACTTGTCGACTTTGTGGAGAATGAAGTCCTCCCGGCGATAGGCCTCGAGCCGTTACGGTTCTGGTCGGGCCTTAGCGGTTTGATTGCTGCGATGTCGGCGCGCAACCGGGAGTTGCTCGCCGAGCGAGACTCGCTGCAATCGTCGATCGATTCGTGGCACCGAGCCCAAGTCGGCCGTCCGCACGATGCAGATGCCTACCGGGCGTTCCTTTCGGAGATTGGTTACCTCCACACGGATGGCGAGCCGTTCAGCATCGAAACCACGAATGTCGATCCCGAGATCTCGATGATCGCCGGTCCACAGTTGGTGGTACCTGTCACCAACGCGCGCTACGCGTTGAACGCAGCCAACGCCCGTTGGGGTTCGCTCTACGACGCGGTTTACGGAACCGATGTGCTGGGTGTCTCGCCATCCGCCGGACCCTACGACCGCGTGCGCGGCGACCGGGTCATCGCATGGGTGCGCCGCTTCCTTGACGACGTCGTGCCGTTGCAAGGCGCGTCGCACGTTGACATCACGAGTTACACCGTCGATGGTTCGCGACTGGTCGCGCACCTTGACGATCATCCGCACGAGTTGCGCGATGACTCCGCGTTCGTTGGACATCGGGGAGCTGCCGACGACCCATCCGCGATCGTGCTCGTTCATCACGGTTTGCACATCGAGCTGATCATTGACCGCACAACCGAGGTTGGCGCGGCCGACCGCGCTGGAGTGTCCGACGTGTTGCTCGAATCAGCCGTCACCACGATCATCGACTTCGAGGACTCCGTCGCCACGGTCAGCGTTGCGGAGAAGGTCGATGCGTATCGCAACTGGCTCGGGCTGATGGCCGGATCGCTGACAGCGTCGGTCGCTAAGGACGGTTCGTCTTTCGTCCGCCGCCTGAACTCAGACCGGACTGCGATCGGTGCCGACGGATCTACTGCGCAGCTGCGCGGCCGATCGCTTCTGCTCTGTCGCAACGTCGGTTTGCACATGCAGACGGATGCCGTTCGTGACAGCGACGGCAATCCGATCTTCGAGGGCTTGCTCGACGCGATGCTGACCGTGGCGATTGCAATGGTCGACCTTTGCCGAGCGTCGACGGACGCGAACTCGCCAGCGAGGTCGATCTACGTGGTCAAGCCGAAACTACATGGCCCCGACGAAGTGTCGTTCGCTGTCGAAACGTTCGCTCAGGTTGAGGCCACGCTCGGCTTGCCTGCGGACACCGTCAAGATCGGCATCATGGACGAAGAACGGCGCACCACCGTCAACCTGATGGAGTGCATCCGCCGAGCCTCGTCGCGAGTTGTCCTTATCAACACCGGCTTCCTCGATCGAACTGGAGACGAGATCCACACTGCGATGGAAGCTGGCCCCATGGTGCCTAAGCCCGACATGAAGAATGCGGTCTGGATCAAGGCGTACGAGAACCGCAACGTCGACGTCGGTCTTGCGTGCGGCTTCCCCGGTCGAGCCCAGATTGGTAAAGGGATGTGGGCTGCCCCCGACCTGATGGCCGACATGCTCACGCAGAAGATTGCTCACCTCGAAGCTGGCGCCAATTGTGCGTGGGTGCCTTCACCTACAGCCGCGACGTTGCACGCAACGCACTATCACCGCGTCGATGTGTTCGCGCGGCAGGACCAGTTACGTTCGCGGCCGATGGCGTCGCTCGACGATGTGCTGAAGTTGCCGTTGATGACTGGGGCGCCCGCCGATCGCGAGCGCGAGGTCGACAACAACGTCCAGAGCATTCTCGGCTACGTGGTGCGTTGGGTCGATCAAGGCGTGGGCTGCTCGAAGGTTCCCGACATCAACAATGTGGCGTTGATGGAGGATCGTGCAACCTGCCGTATCTCGTCGCAGCATGTCGCCAACTGGCTGCGCCACGGTGTTGTGACGCGTGCACAGGTGGAAACGTCGCTGTGCCGAATGGCCGAGGTTGTCGATCGTCAGAACGCGGGTGATCCGCGATATCGCGCGATGGCACCGAGGTTCGACGGTGTCGCGTTTCGCGCTGCAAGCAGCCTGATCTTCGACGGCTGCAGTCAGCCGAACGGCTACATCGAACCGATCCTGATCGCTCATCGGCGAGAGCAGCTCCAATGCACTTAGCGTCGCTAGTCGACATGGTCGAATCAGGTTTCGACGACCGCGTCCTGCTGGGAAGTGGCGATGCCGCAGTGACCGGTCGGGGAGTCGGGTCGCTGGTTCGTCGGGGAGCATCAACGCTGCGCGGAGTCGAAGCCGTGGTGTACGCAGGGGAGAACCATCCGCTGCTGCCCGTCGCGCTACTCGCGTCGGCTTGCGCAGGAGTGCCTTTCGTGCCGGTCAACTATCGGCTCGAGGACGCACAGCTCAATGGCCTGATCGCGCGCTATCCGACGGCGTTGGTGTTGGCCGACGACCGGACCGTTGCGCGCATCACGGCTGGCGGCAAGGTCGTCAGGTTCGACGATTGGCTGGCAACCCTTCCGGAAGATGCGCCCGAGGCGGAGGTGCCCTCGGACGACGACTCGGTCGCGGTTGTGTTGTTCACGAGTGGCACAACGTCCGAACCAAAGGCCGCCCTTTTGCGCCACCGACACTTGATGGCGTACCTGCTCGGTTCGGTCGAGTTCGGCAGCGCTGGTGAGGACGAAGCGATGCTCGTCGCTGTTCCGCCGTACCACGTCGCCGGCGTTGCGAACATGTTGTCGAATCTGTTTGCCGGTCGTCGACTTGTATATTTGCGCGCGTTCGAGCCACAGGTCTGGCTCGACACCATTCGTGGCGAACGTGTCACCAACGCGATGGTTGTGCCAACAATGCTTTCGCGAATCGTCGACGTGCTTCATGGTGAGGAAGCGAACGTACCCAGCCTTCGCACGCTCTCGTACGGCGGCGCCAGGGTTTCGGAACGAGTCATCACCGAAGCGCTACGAGCGTTTCCCGACACGGGCTTCGTTAATGCATACGGACTAACGGAAACCGCGTCGACGATTGCAGTGCTTGGGCCGGAGGATCACCGCGCGGCTGTCGAGTCCAATGATCCGGAGATCAGTCGCCGGCTGTCATCGGCCGGGCAAGTTCTGCCCACGGTCGAGTTCGAGATCCGCGACGAAGTGATCTTCGTTCGAGGGGAACAGATCGCTGGTGAGTACGCAACTGGCAGCCTGCTTGATGCGGACGGGTGGTTCTGTACGAATGATCGCGGGTGGGTCGACTCCGGTGGTTACTTGTTCATCGACGGACGCATCGATGACACGATCATTCGCGGTGGCGAGAACATCGCGCCGGCCGAGATCGAGACGGTTTTGCTTGCTCACGAAGCGGTCGCCGACGCATGTGTGGTGGGAGTGCCCGACGACGAATGGGGCCAGCGAATTGTCGCAGTAGTCGTCTTGCGCGAGGGCGAAACAGTCGCAGCCGATGAACTTCGCGAGAGTGTTCGCGCCGAACTGCGCGGTTCGAAGACGCCAGAGCAGATTGTGTTCCGCAGCGAACTGCCACACACCGAAACAGGCAAGGTGCTGCGCCGTATCGTGTTGCAGCAACTCAATGAGGAGAACAACTAGATGTCGGTGATGGTGAAGCCCGGAACTCGGCTGTTCAGCACAGTGTGCTCAACAGAGATGATCGCGGTGAAGGCTTCCGGCGTTGTGGTCGACGTAACAATCGGAGGCGCAACACCGGTGCTTGCAGCGGCCGATCGAACCGGCAGCGGCGCAGTGGCCGACGGACACGGAGGTGGCGCTGCGATGGGCAAGCGTTACGTCGATGCCGACGACACAATCGAGTTGCTGTGCACGAAGCCCGGCGAAGGCGTACCTGCGGTGGCCGGAGTGCTGCTGCAGTTGAAGGACGCCAAGCCAATGCCGGCAAGCGACTAGCGCAGATCGGCAGCCCGCGTAGGACAAACCGACCTCAGGTTGCTGGTGTCGGTCGGCATCGGATAACGCGATGGTGATTCGGCGAGGAGATCGCCAGTTCTCGCGCATCTATTTAGGATCGGACTGCAACGACAAACATCCAGGCAACGACCGCCGCATACAAGACGGCTCCAACTGGATACACCCAGCGACCTTTGCGCAACGTCTGATACTCCTCCTCGGGATCACCCGTTCCACCAAGAAATCTCACGACCCGACCACTCGCGCGCTTTGCTGCCATCCGTCGCAGCTCACCGTCGGGATCCTTAAAGGCCTTTCGGTTCACAACCGCTAGGAGGATGCCCCAGCCGAGAAACAGAATTGGAACGTATAAGGGCACGTTCTAATGCTCCCCCGCCATACCGCGCATATTGCTCGCTGTGTACGCACAACACAAGTGCCGCATCGACCGTTTGGACGGAGGAAGGGGTGCTATTAGGAGTTGATCAGGTTGCCGGTGGCGGTTGGGCGTTCTGGGGCCAATTTGTTGCGGAAGCCGGAACAGATCAGCCCCAGATAACGAATTGGGACGATTTAGACGACGATCTCGTCTACTAAGCCCCACTCCCTCGCGGTCTCGGCGTTGATTCGCCTATCGGTGAGCGCAAGCGCGGCGGTGCGTTGGCGGCCTATTCGGCGCGGCACGCTCACGGTTCCTCCGGCGCCGGGGATTAGGCCTAGTCCGACCTCTGGTAGGCCGATTGACGTATCGCGCAGCGCGACGACGCGGCTGGCGAACGCGGCCATCTCGATGCCTCCGCCCAGGGTGTTGCCGTGAATCTCTGCACTCAATCGATCGCGCAGCTGATGAAGTAGTCGCGCTGGGCTTTGGGCCAATCGCGTGATGTGGGCAGTCGCGGGATCGGTGCGCGATCCGAACTCGGAGAGGTCGCCGCCACTGCAGAACGACGGACCGCGACCGCGCAGCACGACGCGGCGGATTGAATCGTCGGCCACAGCGATCGCGAGTGCTTCGCAGAGTTCGTCGCGCATCCGAGTTGTAATCGCGTTGTGTCGCTGCGGGCGGTCGAGTGTCACCACTAGGTCGTCGTCGTGACGCTCGATCGAGATCGTGCTCGGCCCGTTGTCGGTGGCCGCTGTGCTCGTCGTTGCTGCACGCCACGCGGCGAACTCGGGACCGGCCTGCAACATCGAATAGGCGGCCGACTCTTGCGCAAGGGCCGCGGCCACGGTCAAATCGAGAGACGAACGCAAGAGAACGGCGAGCGTCGTTGCCGCCAGCGGATTTCGATCGACAGTGGCTGCGAGTTCGACGACATCGGCGGCGCCGATGACGAGGTCGGCTTCCTCTGGGCCATCGCCGCCGAACACATCGCCAACCCAACACACGATCACGGGGAGCGAGCCAGGGGACTGCAGCACGCTTCCTCGCGGCCCGGTGACCAGCAGAGTGGTGGTGCGATCGGCGCCGGCAAGGGACTCTTGTACCCAGGGCGAAGTAATGAACGCGTTGTACTTGCTGGCAGAAAGCTCGAGGGAACCGATGCACTCATCGTAGATCGCGGCGACGAAGATAGGTCCCGTGACGTGGGAGCCGTTCGTGCCCGACTGGTCGGTAAGCGAAGTCGACGCGGCCGGACTGTGGGCCGACTGCGGTGGGCAGTGGTTGACCGATCCGGAGGTTGGGGTTCCCGTCGACCTTGTCGCCCGCGTCGTCGGAATCACGACTTGGCTCGACCAAGCTGGCGCGGGCCTTACTGATCTGTTCGGAAACCTCGGAACCGGAGTGCTGACAGAGCGCGCCGCGACGCAGCGGCTGCGCCGCTCTGGTCGAGTGAGCTGCGGCGAAGCGTCGCGACTTGTCCGCTGCGTTGACGGTTGGCTTGCCGTTTCCTTGGCTCGCCCAGACGACTTTGCTGCAGTGCCGGCTTGGTTGGGAATCGATTCATGTGAGTGGTCGGCCGTTGAGAGCGCGCTCGCGGCAACGACGGTTAAGGCAACGGTGGAGCGCGCGGCTTTGCTCGGAATCGCGTGCGCGGAGGTTGGCGAGCGCGTAGCGAGCGGTTCCGGACTTCAACTCGAATCGCTTGGCGCTGCGGCGCCCGCGCCGTTGCGGGAACTCGTGGTGGCGAACCTGGCATCCCTCTGGGCGGGACCACTCGCGGCGGATGTACTCGCGCGCTGCGGGGCGAGGGTGATATCGATCGAGAGCACGTCGCGTCCTGATGGAGCGCGCGCATGGCCAGCTTTCTTCGACGACTTGCACGGCCGTTGCGAATCGGTCGCGCTCGATTTCACCGACGAGGGCGATCGCCGCCGACTCGCTGCGTTGCTACAACACGTCGACGTTGTGATCGAAGGCTCGCGGCCGAGAGCACTCGAACAACTCGGGATCGATGCTCGCGCTCTCACGCATAACGGACCACGGCTGTGGGTCTCGATCACCGGTCATGGTCGCGAAGAGCCATACGCACATCGGATCGGTTTTGGTGATGACGCGGCTGCGGCTGGCGGTTTGGTCGGCTGCGTGAACGGTGAACCTCGATTTCTCGCCGACGCAATCGCCGACCCACTCACTGGTCTTACGGTCGCCGCCGCCGTGGTCCAACTCGCTGCACGTGGCGGCCGTTGGTTGATCGACGCGCCCTTAGCTGGTGTCGCAGCAGCTCACGTCGGAAGCGCGCCGACAGTCGTTGCGCGTCCGGATCCCAAACCGCCGATGCGACGACGCGAGCGCGGTAACACGGTCCCGCTCGGACGCGACACCAAGCGAGTCCTTGCGGAGTTCGGCATAATCAATCAATGACGCCGATCCTCGATACGCACGTTCACTTCTGGGATCACGATGTTGCTGGCATGCGCTGGCCGTGGCTCGAGAAAGGCTTCAAGAGTTCTCAGCACAGTTGGACGACCGAGTCTGCGAGCAAGCGTCTCGCCGCGATGCACGGTGCACGTCGCTTCACCGTTGCAGAGTTTTGTGAGGAAGTCGCAGGTGTCGGCGTTGCAGGAATGATTCACGCACACGCTGCGTCGGGCATGGCAGACCCTGCGTTCGAGACGCAATGGGTCGCCGAGATGGCGCGCACGGACGGTTGGCCGGTCGGAATCATCGGGTCGTGCAACCTGGCTTCGGCCGACGGCCCCGATCTACTGCGCAGGCATCGGGCGGCGAGCGAACGCTGCCGATCTGTTCGGGATATGAACGGCCCGAAAGGTTTGGATGTCGATGCTTGTGCCGCCACCCTCGCTGTCGCCGATGAACTCGGCTTCTCGATCGAGTTGCGCACCGCGCCGGAGAAGTTCGGCATGTTTGCCGAGTTCGCCGACCGTTTTCCGAACGTGACGTTCGTTCTGAGCCACGCCTCGCTACCACTCGAACGCACACCACAATCGCTGGAAGCTTGGATCGCCGCCGCGACGACGATCGCCAAGCGTCCGAACTTCGTTTGCAAGATCTCGGCACTCTGCGGAGGCTCGGACCCGAACTGGACGATCGACTCGATCCGTCCATGGGCCGAGGCGTGCTACGAGGTGTTCGGCCCGGACCGCGTAATGCTCGGTACCAATTGGCCGGTGGATCGCTTGTTCGGCAACTACGCCGACGTCGTCAATGCGTATCGAACGATCTTCTCGCCACTTAGCGACGGTGACAGAACTGCGCTGTTCTACGGCAACGCTGCTGTGTTGTACGGAGTCGCGCTCGCCGATCTCGCGTTATAGGTCAGCGCGTCAGCTCGTGATGCATCTTCTCGCCCGCTAGATACAGCGCGAGATTGGCGAAGAAGATCTCGACGACTGCTTTCGGGCCGCCGAGGCTGGAACCAGCGTTGTGTGGCGTAATCAACACGTTCGGCAAATCCCATAGCGGATCACCGTCGGGCAGCGGCTCAGTCTCGAGGACATCCAGCCCTGCACCGGCGATGCGTCTCGCAGCCAACGCCTCGGTGAGTGCAGCTTGATCGACCAATGCGCCACGGGCGACATTGATGAAGAGCGCATGCGGTGGCATGCAATCGATCACACGTCGCGAAATGATGCCTTTGGTTTCGTCGGTGATCGGAAGCGCTAGCACCATCACGTCGTGTTGCGCGGCAACGTCTTCGAGCTCGGCCAAGGTGCGTGTCGGGCACGGTTCGTCGCCGCGCACGGTTCGACGAACGATCGTCGGCTGCATGCCATACGCAAGTGCTAGCTCGGTGATGCGCTGACCGATTTGGCCGTACCCGAGCACAGCGATCGAGCGACCTTCTAGCTCGCGCCATTCATGCCACTCGAAGTGATGCTGCGCTTGCGACTCGACAACGCGGCGAAGATCGCGTGAGAGACCGTGCAAGAACATGAACACGCTCTCCGCGATCGCATTCGCCGAAGCGCCTGCGGAGCGCGTGACCCGAACCCCTCGTTCGCGCAGGCGATCGAAGATCGGACCTTCTGCTCCCGCCGAAAAGATGTGGAACCAATCGAGCTTCGGGGCCGTTTCGACTACATCCATAAATTGCTGAGCGAGTTTCGGCCAGGTGTCCTTCGACATGAATGCGATCGTCACGCGTGCGAGATCGTCAGCCGAGATCTCGCCGGCCACACCGAGCGGCACAACTTCGACCTCAGGAGCTGTCGCGGCCAAACGTTGACCGTACTGAACAAGGAAGTGATCGGTGCAGAACAGGACTGGCTTCATCCAGCGTCCAGTCGTTACTTGCGCGATCCGATGTCGACGTAGATGTTCTTGTCCTGCAAGAACTCCTTGACGCCAACGAGACCGCCTTCTCGTCCGTACCCGCTGTGCTTCATGCCGCCAAACGGTGCGCTTGGAGGCATTGGGGCGAATGCATTCACGCCGACCGAGCCGACTTTCAAACTGTGTGCAACTCGATGTGCCCGACCGATGTCGCGCGTAAACACGAGTCCGCCGAGACCGTAAAGCGAATCGTTGGCAAGCCGAACGGCTTCGTCCTCATCAGTGAACCGCACCAGGCTGAGCACTGGCCCGAAAACCTCGTCCTGCGCAATCGGCGACGCGTTGTCGACGCTGCCGAAAACCGTTGGTGCAACGAAAAATCCAGAAGCAAGGTCGCCTTCCAATCGTTGGCCACCGGTGAGCAACGTGCCGTCGCCACGCTTACGCGCGCCTTCGATCATCGAAAGAATCCGCTCCAAAGAAACCTGCGAAATCACCGGACCAGCCTGCACGCCGGCGTCGAATGGCCGCCCGACCGAGAGCGCTGACGCTGCTGCGACGATGCGCTTTTCGACTTCGTCGTACACGCCAGCTTGAACCAATAACCGAGTCGGCAACACACATCCCTGGCCGCTCATGCCGCCCAGCGCAGAGAAGATTGTCGTCGCCACGGCAGCGTCGAGATCGCCGTCGTCGAAGATGATGTTTGCCGACTTACCGCCGAGTTCGAGAATCACGGGTGTCAGGTTCGCCGCGGCGCCGCGCAGGACATGACGCGCAGTCGCGGTGCCGCCGGTGAAACTGATCTTGTTGACACCGGCGTGCGCCACCAGCGCTTCGCCAGCAGCGACGCCGCCAGGGACAACGTTCAACACTCCAGGCGGAATGCCAGCTTCCAGTGCGAGCTCGCCGAATCGCAGCGGCGCCAACGTCGCCAACTCGGATGGCTTCAGCACTACACAGTTGCCGGCCACCAGCGCGGGCACAACCTTCATCGCGACCGACACGACGCCACCGTTCCATGGCGTCAGAGCGGCAACCGTTCCGTACGGCTCGGGAACTGTGTAATCGAGCACCGTCGAGCTGATCGGAATTGTGGTGCCCTCAAGCTTGTCGACCCAGCCAGCGAAGTAGCGGATGTACTCGACCGCCATGTTGAGGCCCTTGCCTTGCTTCTTCGGTGCACCGAGTTCGAGCGAGCGCAGGATCGACAGCTCCTCGTGGTGCTCGTCGAGCGTGTCGGCAAGCGCCATGATCAAGTCGCGACGTCGAGCGGGCGCCAACGCGCGCCAACCCGCTTCGGCCTCGTTGGCGGCGCGCACGGCGTCGTCGATCTCGCTCGAGCCAGCAAGAGTGATTGGCGCGAGGACTTCACCGGTCGACGGGTCGATTTGCTCGAACACACCAGCGTCGGTGCGCGCTACACGACCGTCGCCGATCAGCAACGAACCCTTAGGTAACTCGATTCCGTGAACGGTCACACGGTCACGCGGTCACGAAAGGGAGATGGTGGCGAATTCGCCTTCTGCAGTCCAGCAACCGCACTCGGTCGTCCAGGTGATGGTTCGAACCTGATCGACACCCGCATGATCGTCGGCGCTATACGACACGTTGCCCCACCAAGCCATCTCGAGGTCGGTAATCATCTCGAGCGATGCAGCGAAGCTCTCGGGTGTGATGTCGGCTCCGCCTGCATTGCGCAGGCCTTCCAGCAGGATCGCCATCAGGTCGCAGGTAAACAACAACTGGCCCGTCGCGGCTGTCACCGGCACACTCAAGTCGACGTCTTCGCCGGCGTACGACTCGTAGTTCTCGATGCAAGTCGCCGCCGCGGCGCTGGGTTCGATTCCGGCCGCGAGTTCACCAACGCGACTGAACGTCATCGCCTGCACGCCATCAATCAGGTCTTGAGGGAGTGCGTCCGTTGAAACGTCGTTCAAATGGCTCGCCCATTCAAACCACAGCAAATCGGGCGAGTAGCCCTGCGTGTTCGCACCGTCGAGGAAGGCCGTCATGCTGCTAGTGCCGACCATCAGAATCGGAAAGTCGACGCCGTCCTCGATGAAGCGAGGAACGAGAATCGCGTCCTGCGGGCTGCCAATACCCTCACCGTCAGACGGCAGATCCGAGACAACCTCAACGCCCAGCTCCGCAAGCGCGGCTTTCAAGTCGTCGGCAGCTTCCTCGGAGCGCGTGTCCCAGTAGATGCCAACCCTCTTGCCCTCAAGGGCGCCTCTCTCATTGGCCCACTCGACGAACGACAAGATGGCCTGCGATTGAGTGGGCTGCACCGAAAACAGCCACGGTGCGCCGCGCTCGTAATCGGATGTGGACAAACCCATCGACGTGATGATCGGGATACCAAAGCGCTCGGCGAGGCACGTGGAACCGACTGGGAAGTCGCGGCTCGCGATCGCCGCGAATATTTCATCGTCCTGAGCAAACTTGGTGCACGCACCCAGCATGTCGTCGGGGTTAAGCGTGTTGAACTTCGCGAACACCAACTCGATGTCGATGCCAGCCGGAAGGAGTCCGTCGCGCCGCCAACCCTCGAGAACCGACTGCGCCTGAAGCTCGATGTCACCGAGCGAGAACTTGTCACTCAGAATCGTGAACGCCGAGACGTCTTGATAGGCGTAACCAATCTTCAGAGTGCGGGTTTCCCCAGTGGGTGCAGTCGTATCGCTCGTCGAGTCGCCGGTGCTAGTCGGTGCCGCGGTGTCGGAGGTGTTCGGCGAGTCGGCGTCTTTGTCGTCGCTGCACGCGATTGCGATCAGCGAAAGAGCCATTAATGCTGCGATCCGAGATTTGCGCTTCACGATCAACCCCCATTGTTCACGAACGAATAGTGCACGACACATGGTCGGATAATTCAGTATGCCGAATCTAGCACCGGTGAATATTAGGTGCCGAAAAATGAACGACCGCCGGTCACGTCGGAGTGATCCGACGCGGCCGACGGCCGTTGTTAGAAACCTGCTACTGGACTACGCGTCGATCCCGCCCATTGCGAGGAATGCTGCCCAGATATCGGCTGAGAGCTTCCAGACGCCGTTCTCGAGTACCGACACACCGTTCGCCTTGTCGAGTTGCGACGGTGCGCCGAAGCTGAGGGCGCTGAAGAGGTAGGTGGCCTCGGTGCCATCGGCGTTGAAGGTCGGTGCTTCGTCGATGATGAGCGTCAACTCAGCAGCGGCGGCCAGACCGGCGATAGCGGGAATGTGTTGCGAGACTTCTTCGGTGTCGCCACCCTGAATCAAGCAAGCTGCTGCACGCAATGCGGGCTCAACCAGTCGCGGATCGGAGTCCGGATTGCCTGCGATTGCGAGGTGGTCGAACAATGCAACCACGTTTGCCTCGACTTCCGGGCCTGCTACGGCCGCATCGAACGGTGCGTCCGGGTCGGGAGGCGTTCCGCCACCCATTCCGATGAACGCAGCCCAGATGTCGGACGAGAGCTTCCAGACGCCACCTTCGAGAACCGAGATGCCGTTGGCGTGGTCGAGTTGCGACGGTGCTCCGAAGCTGAGGGCGCTGAAGAGGTAGTTGGCCTCGGTGCCTTCCGCGTTGAACGTTGCCGCTTCATCGATGACGAGCGTCAACTCGGCAGCGGCGGCGAGACCGGCGATGGTCGGAATTGTCGACAGGGTTGCCGGGCAGTCGCCGCCCTCGACGAGCAGTGCTGCTGCCCCGACTGCGGCTGCGGCATCTTCGGCTGACGAGTCGGGGCTGCCTGCGATGGCGAGCTGGTCGAACAGACCGACAACGTTGGCCGCGACTTCAGCAGCAGCGGCATCGGCATCAAAGGTCGGGCCGGCCTCTGTCGTCGTTGGCGCATCGGTTGGCGGTGTTGTGTCGGCGACGGTGGTGGGCGCGTCGGTTTCGGCGACTGTTGTATCCGCCGAATCCTTGTCGTCACCGCATGAGGCCAGGATCAGAACGCTTGCGAATGCAGCCGCCTGAACCTTTCTGAAACTGATCATTTGTGGGTCCCCCTGGGATTTTGGACGTTCGAACAGTCTCGCTCGATCCATCGGGATGCCCCCGCATCCGTAAATCAGTACACTACATAGCGTCCGTTGAGTAAATCAAGACCCGCTTGAACAATCAGTCCTTGAACAATCAGTCGAGCCCAGCTCGGTTCTCGTCCCAGTACGCCTTCACCTTCGTGGGCCGACTGTTGACGCCGGCGTTCTTCAGAGCGCGGCGAACTAGAGCGATTGTCTGCGCTCGACCAGAGATGATCAACGGTGCTGACGGGTTACCGCGGGCGGCCTCGACCGCGACTGCGATCAGCGCTTCGCGATTCGTTTCAACGTTCGCTGGCGCGACGCCGATTGCGCGTGCCGCCGCCCGACAGGCCGCGCGGTCGGTGGCTTCCAGCAAGACGGTGGCGGGTGTGCCTGGGTGCGCGGTGTTCCAAGCCGCACACAACCCAAGTGTTGTCTCGTCGCCGACGATGATGGGCGCGCCCTCTTCGAGGCGAAGGTCGATGCTCTTCTTCGGGCCGATCAACTGCACTTCAGAGCCGACGGCGAGCGTGTTGAGAAAGCGAGTGCCCGGCCCGCTCGCGTGCCCGGCACACAGCAACCGTGCACGACCAGCAGTTGCATCCCAATCGAACGGCGTGTAGTTGCGCAGATTGTCGTCGGGGGTGCGTATCGACACTCGGTCGCCTGCGTTCCACGCGTGCTCGGTAAGCCCGGTTCCGCCGAGCGTGATGAGCATGAATTCCGGTGCGGGTTCGCTGAGCGCGACAACGTTGACACGAAATCCGAAGCGGTCGAGACCTGCAGACTTCACGCGACCGAACAGACCGGCCATGCTCAGCTGTTGTCCATTTGTCCGGCGCGCCAACTGTCGCCGCCGTTGTCACTAACAAATATGCCGACGCTCGTCGCCGCCGCAAGCAGTCCGTCTGGTCCTTCGCGCAGGTCGTAGACACTTACTCCGTCGATTCCTTCATCGAGAACTGTCCAACTCTTCGCCCCGTCGTCGCTACGCAAGAGTTGGCCACCGGCTCCGAGGAATAGTCGGCCAGCGCGGTCACCGACCAGCGAGTACATCTTCGACTCTTTCCCGAGTGGGAGCGGACAGACGTCCCACGTGTTGCCGTCGTCGGTTGAGCGTGAGATGTAGCAGCGCCGACCGCCGGCGTAGATAGTTCCGTCCGCAGTTTGAGTCATCTTGTAGAAGCTGCGGCCAGACAACCTCGACACCCAAGAACGACCTTCGTCGTCTGACGAGTAGATGCTGCCGTCCTTTTCGCCGTTGATGATGGCGCCGCTGCACGCGAGTATGCGACCAGTTTGCGAGCGGATGATTTGGTAGATCTGCCAATCGGGTGGCCCATCGACGACCGGCCCCCACTCGCCACGCGCGTATTGGTACAAGCCCTCGCTCAATGTGCCAGCTAGCAAGTGGCCTGGCGCGACTTCGAATAGTGAGTACACGCGTGGTCCGACTTCGCCAACTGATTGCCAGTCGGGTCCGCTGCGTACTCCCGCGTTGCCGCCAGCCAAGATTTCGCCCGACGCGGTCTTGGCGAGTGCAAACACGACCGAGCCTGGCGCAACGGTGCGCCAGGTCGCGCCGCGATCGTCCGAGCGCACCACACCAGCTTTAGTTCCGGCGTAGATCTCTCTGTTCTCGCCGAACAACACTGCCCACGCTTCGTCGGGGGTAAGGCCGGCGTCGACCTGCTTCCACGCTTCATCGCGTCCGATCCACATGTGCGCGTAACTGCCCGCCGCGATTCGCCCATCGGCAAGTTCGCGCACGGCAAACACTCTGTGGCCGTGAAGCTCGCTGGCATACGAACCCCACGTTCGACCATCGTCGGTCGAAATCGAAATGCCGAGGCCGCTGCCGGCAAGCAACGAGCCGTCGCGAAGTTGCACCAAGCAGTGGACATACGAGTCAGGGACCGGTGTGTTTGACGGCGACGACCATGTGGCGCCGCGATCATCCGAGCGCAACACGCCATCGCCGCGCGTCCCGGCCAACAAAGTTCCGGATGACGTTTCGAGAAGGCTGTACACGATTGCGCCGGGCATCCCCAGACGCGACCACTTTCCGTCTTCGCTGACCCACACGCCTTCGCCGTCTGTGCCCGCCAGTTTTCTGCCGTCGGCCAACTCGAGTAGTCGAAGCGTCGTCGTTCCTGGTGGTCCGTCGGCGCCATCGGCCAGTACCGCATACACCGGTTCGTCTGTGATGAGCGCCCAAGTTGTGCCGTCGTCCGCCGAGCGCCACAAGCCGCCCGAAGTCGCGGCCAGCAGTCGCCCATCGGGTTCGATAGCGAAGGTGTTGACGCTGATGTGATCAAGCTGACCGACCGGTTGCCACGTCGCGCCGCCGTCTTGCGACCTCGAAATGCCGCGGACGCAACTGCCGACCAACAGGGCGCCAGATGGGGTCTCCACAAACGTGTAGAACTTTGGCGGACCACCGGCAAGTCCCTCATTGTGGAGAGACGGCGCCATGGGGGTTCAGGATACTCTTTCTTGTGGGTGCCAACTAGAGTCCGTTCCGTGAAGGGCCTCAGGGGGACAGATTGAATCTGAAACTGTCGTACGACGATGAGCAGCTCGCGCTTCAAGATTCGATCGACGGCTTCTGCAAGCGCGCTGGCACCGGGCCACTCTTCGCAGTCGACGAGGCTCTGCCTGCTTCGTTTTGGTCTGGGCTCGCATCGCTCGGCGTCCTCTATCTAGGGACCGACGTTGGGGGAGGCGGGGTGCTCGAGATCGCCGCCGCAATGGAAACACTTGGCAAGCACGGTGCTCCGGGACCGCTCGTCGGAACTCTTTGTGCGACGGCGCTACTGGCTGGCGACGAGATCGAACGAATCGGCAGCGGCGAAGCCCTTGTCAGTGTCGGCCAGGATCGGCTGTTCCCGTGGGCACCGGTCGCCGCGCTGTTTGTCGAACTCGACGGTGTCGAAGCGTGGTTAGTTGTACCGCACGGAGCGATAAATCCGCTCGACACCACGGGTAACGAGCCGTGGGGATACATCGAGCCGGTGCGCGTTCGATCGCTCGGCGACGCGCGTCGCGCGCTTGCGCGAACTCAAGTCGCCGCTGCCGCCTATCTCGTCGGCGCCGCGCAAGAATTGGTCGACCTTGCGGCCGAGTACGCGAGAGATCGCGTGCAGTTCAACAAGCCGATCGCAACATTCCAAGCGGTCTCGCATCCGTTGGCTGCCGTCTCTGTGCGTTTGAACGCGTCGCGCATTTTGGCGCGCGGTGCTGCGCAACGACTCGATAGCAACAACGGGGGCGCCGAGGTCGCGGCAGCGACCGCGCGACTTTCCGCGATTGGTTCCGCGATGGCTGCGGCGTATCAAGTGCATCAGCTTTTCGGTGCGATGGGTTTCACTGTCGAAGGGCCGGTCGGTCACTTGAGTCATCGCATCCGACAAGTCGGACTGTTGCCTCCGAATCAGAACTACTCGCACGAGCTCGTGCTCGATCACTTATTGGAAAGGACTGCGTAATGATTGATCTCACTGCCCCACTCGAGGGTCTGAAGTACGAACGCAAGGATCACATCGCGTACATCACGATCGACCGACCCGACCGCGGCAACGCACTCCACAAGACGATGGTTGAACCCATCAAAGCGATTTGGGCGGAAGTGCGCACCGATCCTTGGATCAGGTGCGCGATCGTCACTGCATCAGGCGATCGCCACTTCTGCACCGGCGCCGACGTTGGTGCCGTTGCAAGTCGCGGCGGAGTCTCCGCTGGCAAGGGACCGATGAGCGAAGAGGTGCATTGGTCGCCTCGACACAACCGCGTGTGGAAGCCAGTGATCTGCGCCGTCAACGGAACCGTTGCTTCGGCCGGACTGCACTTCGTCGTCGACTCCGACATCATCGTCGCTAGCAAGACCGCACTGTTCCTCGACACGCACGTAAACGTCGGAATGGTCGGCGCGCTCGAGAACATCGGCCTCGCCAAGCGTCTGCCGCTCGGCTCGGCATTGCGCATGACGTTGTGCGGCAAGGCCTATCGCATGACTGCTGAGCGCGCGTATCAACTCGGTCTCGTCGACGAACTCTGTGAGCCGGCCGATCTGATGAAGACTGCCGAAGAGATTGCTCGCCAGATCTGCGCCAACTCGCCAGCTGCGGTCAGTCTTTCGCAGCAGGCAGTGTGGAGTTCGGTCGAGTTGGGTTATCGCGACAGCCTCGAGTACGGCTGGGCGTTGCTGCGTATGCACTGGGATCACCCCGACTTCAAGGAAGGACCCAAGGCCTTCGTCGAAAAGCGCGACCCGGTGTGGGCCACTGGTGAGGAATGAATCTTGATCTCGGGCCGGAGCTAGAAGCCTTCAGGACCGAAGTCCGCGACTTCCTCGACGACTACAAGGACACGCAGGGCTTCTTCCATCACGAAGGCGACTATCACGCTGCGACGACGAAGCTGTATCGCGCACTCGGTGAGCGCAACTGGTTGGCGCTCGCGTGGCCGCGTGAAGTCGGCGGCGAAGGCAAGCACCCGCTGTATGAGTTCGTGTTGTGGAACGAGATGGCTCGCTACCGCGCGGCGCGTCCGCCGCTCGGTTCGGGAATCGTGGCCAAGACGATCATCGCGGCGGGCAACGACGAGCAGAAGGCTCGCTTCCTTCCGGGACTACGCACTGCGCAGATCGCATTCTCACTCGGCTATTCGGAACCCGAAGCGGGTTCCGATCTTGCTTCCGTACGCACGAAGGCCGTGCGCGATGGTGACAACTATGTGCTCACCGGCGAGAAGCGGTGGACGTCGGGCGGGCATCGTGCCGATTACCTGTGGGTCTTGTGTCGCACCGGCACGCAGGAAGATCGCGGTCGCGGGTTGACCATCCTGATCGTCGATCGCCGCTCGCCAGGGATCACGATCTCACCAATCCCTGCGGTTACCGGCGAGCGCTTCAACGAGATCTTCTTTGATGACGTGCTTGTGCCGGTTGCAAATCGTGTAGGCGACGAGAACGGCGGCTGGGGCTTGATCAGCGTTGCGCTCGCGACCGAGCGTCACGTTCAGTTTTCACCCGCGCGCGTTGCACAGGACTTCGACGACTTGGTCGCGTGGCTGACCGAACGTGGCCTTACCAATGATCCGGTCGTGCGGCGTCGTCTCAGCGAAACGGCCGTCATCGTCGCCGAGGTCGAGGCCCACGCGCTCGCAATGTTGGAAGCCGTGCAAGACGGCAGAGACGCAGTCGTCGAGGCCGCCGCCAACAAACTCGCCGGCAGCGAAGCCGCGCAGGCAGTCGCGCGCGTCGCCGGCGATCTCGGTGTTCCCGACTCAGTGATCGCCGGTTCGCAGATCGAATACCTCTGGCGGCAATCGATCAGCGAAACGATCGGTGGCGGCACATCCGAGATCATGCGCGGTGTGATCGCCGGCCAAGGCCTGAAACTTCCCATCCGCTAACAGAAAAGAATGTGATGACTACAGATTCTCAGACTCCAAACAGTGTTGAAGGAAGGGTCGTAATCGTTACGGGTGCCGCCCGCGGGCTCGGTCGCGACTATGCACGGATGTTCGCGCGCGACGGTGCCAAGGTCGCGTTGGCCGACGTCAACTCGGAAGCAGTGTCCGCGGCTGCGAGCGAAATCGCATCGGACGTTCCCCGCTCGGAAGTGGTTGGCCTCACCGTCGATGTCACCGACGCCGACAGCATTGCCGCGATGGTTGCCGGTGTAGTCGAGCGATGGGGAACGGTCGAGATTCTGGTCAACAACGCTGGTATCTGGGGCGATCTCGAACCAGCGCCGCTGTCAGCGACGAAGCCGAGTTATTTCGATCTCGTGTTGTCGGTGAACCTGCGCGGTCCGTTGCTGTGTACGCAGGCTGTGCTCGAGCCAATGCGTAAGCAGGGCTGGGGCCGCATCATCAACATCTCGTCGATGGGGGCGTACATGCCGTCGGGTGTGTACGGCGTTTCCAAGTTGGGTCTCAACCAGATGACGTATGCGCTTGCAACAGAGCTCGGGCCAACGGGCATCACCGTCAACGCTGTTGCACCCGGCCCGATCGACAACGAGGCGACGCGCGGTCAATTGCCCGAGGCGGGTATTCAGAAGATGATTGCCGGCACGGCACTCAAGCGGATGGGCACCTCGCAAGATCTCTACGGAATGATCCGGTATCTCGCCAGCACGGAGGCCGATTGGGTCACCGGTCAAACATTCATGGTCAACGGTGGCTACAACAGTCGCTGCTGAGATGAGTGAGCTGACCGACGATCAGTTCCGCGAAAAGGTTCGCGACGTCCTCGCGCAATACGCCGACGAGGAAGGTTGGCGACGCGATCGGTACGGCCGCGCGCCTTTGGATAGCGCACCGAACGATGTTCGGCTCGCGCGCAATCGTCGTTGCTTGTCGCTGCTGCACGCACACGGTCTCGGCGCGATCTCGTGGCCGCGCAAGTACGGCGGTCAAGGCCTCACCAATCGGCACTCAGTGATCTTCAACCAAGAGATCGCCAGTTACTCGCTACCACTTGGCATGTTCATCATTGGCCACGGCATGTGCGGTCCAACGGTGTTGGCCTACGGCACCGAGGCGCAGAAAGATCGCCACCTTCCGCCGTTGCTCAGCGGCGATGAAGTTTGGTGCCAGCTGTTTTCCGAGCCCGGCGCAGGGTCAGATCTCGCGAGCGTGCAATGTCGAGCGGACCGAGACGGTGATGGCTGGATCGTCAACGGACAGAAGGTCTGGACGTCGGGCGCGCACAACGCGGCGTTCGGCCTGCTGCTTGCGCGCACGGACACTGCTGCCGCACGGCATGGCGGCTTGACGACGTTCATCGTCGCGATGGACAACCCCGGCATCGAGATTCGCGGGTTGGTCGACATGAACCGGGCCTCCAAGTTCAACGAGGTGTTCTTCTCCGATTGCCGACTCGGTCCCGAAGCAGTGCTTGGCGATGTGGGTGCAGGTTGGCGTAACGCGATCACCACGCTGATGAACGAACGAGTGACGATTGGTACCAACTCGCCAGGTGGCTTTGGCTTCCCTTCGTCTGTCTTGATTGAGGAAGCGAAGCTGAACGGCAAGGCCAACAATCGAGTAATGGTCGACAAGATCGTGTCGATTGTCATCGCCGAGCGCATCGTGAAGTTCCTCGGAATGCGAGTCACTGAAGCGCTGCTCAGTGGTGCCGAGCCTGGCCCGGAGGGTTCGATCGCCAAGCTTGCAGGTACGCGCTTGTCGAAGACCTCTGCTGCACTCGCGTTGGAACTTGTCGGTCCTGCCGCGCTCGCATGGGATCACGATGATGCTGCCGGCGCAACGTGGGCAGACATCGCGGTCGCTACACCTGGACTCTCGATCGCCGGCGGCACCGACGAAGTAATGCGCAATATTCTCGCCGAACGTGTGCTCGGCCTTCCGCGCGAACCGCGCCCTAGCTAGACGGAGTTACCAAATGACGACCATGACCGGCGGCGAAGCAGTAGTCGCAGCACTCGAAGCGCTGGGCGTCGACACAGTCTTTGGCATTGTCAGCATTCACAACGTGCCGACACTTGATGCGATCGGGCGATCGAAGTCGATCGAGTTCATTGCCTGTCGTCACGAACAGGGCGCGGTACACGCGGCCGACGGGTACGCGCGGGCGAGCGGCAAGCTCGGCGTCGCACTCACAAGCACCGGACCCGGTGCAGCCAACGCGATGGGTGGTTTGTTCGAGGCCAACTACGCATCGTCGCCGGTGCTGATGATCACTGGTCAGGTCGAGACGACCGAGTTCGGTCGCGGGCGCGGCACGATCCACCAGGCTGAGCAGCAACTGACGATGATGCGCACAGTTACGAAACGCGCCGAACACATCGATAGCGCCGACGAGATCGTTCCCGTGATCATGTCGGTGGGGCTCGACATGCTGAGCGATCGGCCCGGGCCGGGCGCAATCGAGATTCCGATCGACCAGCAGTACGCGAAGACAGAGGTCGCCGATCTACGCGCAGAGCCGCCGCGGCGCGCTACTCCATCGAAGGCGTTGCTCGATGAGGCGCGCTCATTGATGGCTTCAGCGCAGCGACCGTTGATCATCGCTGGTGGTGGAGTCGGGCTCGCGAACGCCGCCGCCGAACTCACCAAGCTCGCCGAGACATTGTCGGCGCCAGTCCTCACGACCGTCGAAGGTCGGGGAGCCATCCCTGAAACACATCCGCTCGCGCTCGGCCCGAACATCGACATGTCAGCGATGGATCCAGTGCTCGCGCAAGCCGACGTAGTCATTGCGGTCGGAACGCGTTTTCAGCAGAACACGAACGTGCTCAAGTGGCTGCGCTTCAACGGCAAGCTGATTCACCTCGATGCCGATCCGGCGATGATCGGCCTTGTGCATCCGGCTGAGGTGTCGCTTGTGGGCGACGCGCGGCTCGGGCTGCAAGCACTCCTCGCAGCGGACATTGCGTCGTCATCAAGTCCCGAGTGGGTTGCAACATGTCAGGCGCGACGCGATGAAGTGGTCGCGTCGAACCGCAACGACATTGGCCCGGACATCGCTGCAATCATGGACGCGATGTCCGCCGCCTTGCCGCCGGATGCAGTCATCGCCAAGGATGCAACGATCTCCGCGTACCTCTGGGGAAACCGACTGCTACCCGTTCACTTGCCGCGCACCGCGATTCGTCCGACGTCAGCTGCGATCGGGCCTGGTGTTCCACTCGGCCTCGGGGCAGCGGTTGCAACGCGCAAGCCAACCGTTGTCATTCAGGGCGACGGAGGGCTGATGCTCAGCATCGGCGAGTTGGCGACGGCCGCGCAATACGGGCTGCCGCTGATCGTGTGCGTGTTCAACGATCGTGGTTATGGAATGCTGCGCTTCATCCAAGACATGGCGGTGAGTGGTCGGCGCACCGGAGTCGAACTAGCCACGCCCGATTTCGAAGCCGTCGGTTCAGCGTTCGGAATCAACTCCGCCAGCATCAGCTCGGTCGCGCAGTTCGTCGAGACGTTCACTCAGGCTGTAGCGCAAGGCGGACCATGGATCCTCGACATCGACCTCAACGCGATGTCGCCAATGAAGATTACCCCCCAGCCAAAACCCGAACGATCAAATACCTAGCGCTACTCCAGAGGATCAGTTAATGCGCATCTTCCGAATCGCGATCCCGGCTTCAGACATCGATCGGTCTTGCGAGTTTTACGAGACCGTGCTCTCGATCGAGGCGGACGACACAGTTCCAAGTCGACTTTATTTCCATTGCGGTGAGGTGATCTTGGCACTCATCGACTGGAACGTCGAAGAGCAAGGACCTTTACGGCCAACGCCCGATGACCTGTACTTGGCAACGGGAAGCCTCGAGTCCGCATTTCAACGAGCGGTAGCGGCTGGTGCCCGCGAGCTGTCTTCTATCGAGCAACGCCCGTGGGGCGAGCGTTCTTTTTACTGCCTAGATCCCGACGGAAATCGACTTTGCTTTGTGGACGACTCGACGCTGTTCCTGGGGAGGGGTGCAGCTTGGTCTTGAGCAGCCATAGCTGTGGTCTGCGCGCAAATGTTGCCATGTCGTCGTGTTGGGGCCGACGAGCATCAGCAACCTGATCAACTCCTAATAGCACCGCTTCCGATGGCGTGACTCTTGCGAACGCGCGCCGGTCGCGACTCCGTGTTGCAGCCCGTGACACTCCCGGGAGCCCATGGGTGCGGGTGCGCCTCGATTTCGATTCGAAGACGCACCCTTGGGCGGCGGGAGGTGTCACCGATACGGCCAACCTCACACACTCTTAGTACGACCCTGCTCCTCAAGACTGAGTGGGAACAGCCTGCTACCTTTTCGCTCAGTCTTGGTCGCTCATTTGATGCTGGAACAACAATGGATGAAAGAAAACAACTGATTGCGGGTTTGCCTAAGGCAGAGCTGCATATTCACATTGAAGGCAGCCTTGAGCCTGAGTTGATGTTTGAGTTGGCGCAGCGCAACGGCATCACTCTGCCTTACGCCGATGCTGAGGCGCTCCGCACGGCCTATCGCTTTGAGAGCCTGCAGGACTTTCTCGACTTGTTGTACCAGAGCATGTCGGTTCTGATCACGCAGCAGGACTTTCACGACATGACCTGGGCCTACCTGCAGCGCTGCAAGGCGGACAATGTTGTGCACACCGAAATCTTCTTCGACCCACAAGCACATACCGAGCGGGGTGTTTCTTTCGCCACGGCGTTTGAGGGGATCTGGTCCGGACTGCAACAGGGTAAACAGGAGTTGGGCATCACCAGCCGGGTGATCATGTGCTTCTTGCGCCATCTCGACGAACACAGCGCGTTTGCCACGCTGGAGGAGGCCTTGCCTTACTTGGACCGCATCGTCGGGGTGGGATTGGATTCATCCGAGTTAGGCCACCCACCCAGCGATTTTTACCGTGTCTTTGAACGTGCTGCGGGCCTCGGACTCAGACGCGTAGCCCACGCCGGAGAAGAAGGGCCGCCCGAGTATGTGTATGAAGCCCTGCACGGCCTGAAGGTAGACCGCATCGACCACGGCAACCGTGCGCTCGAGGACGAAAACCTGGTGGCGGAACTGGTTGAGCGACAGATGCCGCTGACGGTCTGCCCGCTATCCAATCTGCGGCTTGCCGTGATCAACGACATGGCGCACCATCCCATACGCCGCATGCTGGAGGCAGGGCTTATTGCCACGGTCAACTCCGATGATCCAGCCTATGGCGGTTACATCAATGACAATTTCAATGCCCTGGTGGATGCGGTGAATCTCGAAAGAAGCGAAATCATCCAGCTGGTCAGGAACAGCTTTTCCGCTTCCTTTCTCGACTCGCATGCGAAACAGCGTCACCTCGATGAAGTGCAGCGCATGGTTTCAGCCTGACGGAAGCCTGCTTGCAGCCTGTCACCACCCACCGCCACCGCCAACCTCAATACGTTCTTAATGCGACCCTCAAAATAGCCGTCCTGAGATCTGACAATCTGGTCCTGTGGAAGCGGTCTTGCTCACAGGCGTCTTCGGCGTGGGTAAGTCGACGGTTGCAGCTGAGATCGCCGATCTGTTGGAGGGTGTGGGTGTGCCCTATGCAGCTATCGACCTTGATTGGTTGACGTGGTGCAACGTTGGCAGTCCGGATCTGAGAAACGGGGATGCGGTTCTACCGCGCAACCTCGCCTCCGTCATGGGCAACTATGCCGATGCCGGGGTTCGCTACTTCGTGCTTGCGCTATCGGTCCGCGATCAGGATCAGCTTGACATTCTGGCCGACACCGTGGCGATGCCGCTATACGTCGTTGAACTCGTTGTCTCCCTTGACGAGATCAAGGGCAGGTTGGGAACCGATCCGACAACTGGACGACGCGACGACCTGGCGGAGACGATTGCATGGATTGAGCAAGGGCACGGTACCGGATTCGCCGACCATGTCGTCGACAACACACGTCCAGTTCGCGTTGTCGCGACAGACATCCTCCAACGACTGGCGTGGCCGTCTTAGCCGAGTCGCGCTGCAGATCGCAGCCGCTTGCGCACACCCACCGCCACCCAACAACCTCGTCCACTCTTAATACGACCCTGACGGGCAGGTACTCAACGGGGCGTAATCTTCTTCGCGACCGAGGAGAACGTGAGGATCGGCTGCGCGTTCTGTTGCAACTCGGCCTGTACAAACACCATCGACTTCGTGTCACGCACGACGCGCCCCGTCGCATGGATCGGAGTACCGGCAACCCCCGCGCCCACGAACTCGCAGTTGAAGGTCACGGTCACAGCGAACTGACCGTTCGAGGTGATGTACACCAGTGCGCCCAGCATGGCGTCGGCGAACGACATCAGCGCGCCGCCATGCACGATGCCGCCGCCGTTCGCATGCTTGCCTTCCGGTACGAACGCTCCACGCGTGCTTCCGTCCTTCTCGGTTCGGAAATAGAACGGACCGATCATGTCCTCGTAGGGATCACCGACCCAGCGCAGCTAGCCCTCGAATTCGCCGCCAGCAACGGTCTGCCAGCCATCTGTCCTACCAGTCGGACTCATGTCAGGACAGTACACGTCGATTCCGAATCGGCATCAGAATGCGCTTCGCCGCTGACAAAAACCACCAACCTGAGGTCGGTGACACCACTTGGTTTGACCTGGTGAACCCGGCGCGGCTCTGGCTCTAGTCAGTGTTGGAGTTCTGGGCGAAGACGGTTTGCCACTTTCCGTCGCGTCTTACCCATACGTGGGCGTAGCGATTTGAGCGGACGATCTTCTTTTCCGTTCCATCGGCTTGCGGCATCCGGCCGTGCAAAGTCGCGCGGCCAGTTGAGATCGCCGTGTCGCCGTACACCTCAATCTTGGTGTCCTCGCGTGGGTACTCGTCGACGATCATCGGGTTTGCGGCAAGGCGCTCTAACACCATTGCTCGCGTCACTCGTTCGCCGCTCGGAGACACTTCCCAGAACTCGGGCGCAAGCAAGTGACCGACGTTTGCGCGGTTGGAGGGATCGGCGTAGATGCTTTCCTCGAGAGCGCGGACTTCGTCTTCGGCGCTCATCGGCCGGCAATCAGGATCGGGTCGCCGAGCAGTTCCGGCCGAGGGGTTGCACCCATGCCGGGCGCATCGGGGTTGCGAAGTTTGGCGGTACCGCCGTCCATGTACACGCCCTCATCTCCTTTGACGATGTCTTCGATAGTGCGTGTGAACTGCGTGCCACCGCAGTCGGGCAGCGACGCGTGATAGGTGGTCGAGAAGTGGATCATCATCGTCGAGGCAAGACGCGTCTGAATCACGTTGTCGTGTCGATACCCGAGGCCCGCGGCCTCACACATGTCGAGCATCTTGCATGCTTCGAATATTCCACCGGTGCGCAGGATCTTTAGGTTGATCAGGTCTGCGATGTCGCGCCGAATGATCTCAGCCACAACGCTCGACGTGCCGCAACTTTCGTCGGCGATCACTGGAATCTTGATCGCGGCGTGGACTAGCGCGAGTTCCTCGAGCCCTTTGACCGGCTGCTCGACGTAGACATTGAATTCCTCGAGTCGCGGCAGCACTGCAATCGCCTCGTCAACGGTCCAACCCTGGTTCGGGTCGGCAACGATGACGACGTCGGGGCCGGCGGCTTCGCGAATTGCAGCGATGCGCGCGATCTCGGTTTCAAGATCAAGTTCACCCTGGAACCGGCCGAGCTTGACCTCGATCGTTCGGAACCCTTCAGCGACGCGCGCTGCTGTGTCCTCACCCATTTCCTCGGGCGTGCGAATGCTGATCGAGAAGTGCATCGGCACGCCGTCGTCGTAGCTGCCGCCTAGCAACTTGTACACGGGCACACCTGCGGCCTTGCCCATCAGATCGTGCAGCGCGAAATCGAGGCTGCCTTTCAGCAGTAGCTCGCGACTCGTGCGCTCTTCGCTGATTGTTCCGTCGATGCGAGCGTAAATCTCGCGAAGGTTGAACGGGTCTTGACCGATGATCGCCGCGGCTAACGGCTTGAGTTCTTCGATGCACTTGGCGCGGTCGTTGAGTGGCAGTGGCATCAGTTCGCCATAACCGACTAAACCGTCGTCGGTGGTCACGCGCACGATTGCGTTCTGCATCGCATCGATAACGCCGTATGAAACCAGGAACTCTTTGCCCGGCTTGTAGCGCAGGTCGACCGGGAAGGCTTCAACGCGAACGATCTTCATGAGCGGAACCACCGAGTGCCAGGCGAGAACGTCGCGGGCAAATCGAACATGCCGTACACAATGCCGACTGTCTCGGGTCGGGTAGCGGCGTCCATATCGATCTCGTAATCCGGCATTCTCTGCAGCACACCGTTGAGCGTTATCTCAATCTGGCGACGCGCAAGGTTTGAACCAAGACAACGATGGGCGCCGAGTCCGAACGTCATGTGACGGTTCGGGAACCGATCGAGCTGCAACTCGTCTGGGTTTTCGAATGCGTCGGCATCGCGATTGCCCGAAGCCCACATCAGAAGCAGTTTGTCGCCGGCTTTGATCTGTTTGCCGCCAACAACGGCGTCGACCATTGCTGTTCGCGCAAGCGCAACCTGCGGCGCCTCGAACCGCAAGAACTCTTCCATTGCAGCGACCATCAGGCTCGGGTCGTCGATCAAACGCTTACGAGCATCGCGATCGCGGTCGAGATGAATCAGCGCGTTCGAAATTGCCGAGCCCGTCGTGTCGAAGCCGCCTTGGATGGTGAGGTACGCCATCTCCTTGACTTCGGCGTCGGTCACCGGTCGTCCGTCGACCGTGCACCCAATGAGATACGAGATCATGTCGTCGCGCGGCGATTCACGACGCGACGCGATCGTCTCGTAAAGCAGATCGGAGATCGCGCCGAGTTTCGCGATGGCCCCCGCGCGCTCGGGATTCTCTTGCCGCAGGAAGACAACCTGATGCATGGGTTCCGCGATCTCTTTCCAGCGCTCGACTGGCAAGCCGAGCTTGTACAGCGTCGACATCGCGGGCACCGGCTCGGCAAGATCGTGCACAAAGTCACAACTACCCGACTCGATGAAGCTGTCAATCGCCCCGTGCACAAACCGTTCGATCACCGGCGTCATGCGATCGACGGCTGCTGGCGACAGCATCGGATGCAGAATCCGTCGGAACATCAGGAAGTCGGGCGGATCCATTTCGATTGGAATCGATCGTTGTCCAACATTCTTCTTGTCGGGGACTGTTAGGCCATTCGCCGATGAAAACCGCAGGTCGTCGCTCGCAACTTCTTTGATGTCGGCGTACGACGTGAGTATCCAAAAGCCGCCGTAATTCTCGGAGTACGCGACGGGGCACGTCTCGCGAAGTTCGCGCAACGGCGTCCACGGGTCGGCTGCGAACTCGCGCGAGTGATGATCGAAAACAACAGGGCAGCGCGCGTCAGCCTCTGGGCTCATTCGGCAAACATATCAGTCTGGACATGATCAAATTGATTTGAGTACACTCAATCACGCGTCTCACCGGCGCCAGATGGGGGCAGGCCGTGACGGCAACGGAGCAAGTGAGTCGTTCGATTTTGTCGCCGACGCTCACGCCGCGCCCCGACTTTCACATCACTCGCAAGCTCGTCGGAGTTCCCAAGTGGCCGCTCGCGCTGCTGACGATGATCTACACGATCAACGTCAGCGATCAGTACGTGCTGCCAGCAATGTTTCCGTTGTTGAAGCGTGAGTTCGGACTCTCCGACACGGGCCTTGGAGTTCTTGCCGGTTCGTACCTCATCAGCGTGACGCTGTTTACGGTTCCGTTCGGAGTTGTTGCTGACCGCTTCAACAGAACGCGCATCATCGCGTGGGGGACCACGGCCTGGGGCATGACGATGATTTTCACGGGGGCGGCGAACGGCTTCGCCATGTTGCTCATCGGCCGCATGGTGCTGGGTATGTGGGACCCGTGCGACAACCCGACATCGCAATCGCTGCTCGCCGACTACTACCCGGTGAACCAACGCTCGAAGGTGATGGGCATCTATCAGGTGGGGCAACTCGCCGGATTCGTGTTGCTGCCGATCGCCGGAATCATGAGCCAGGCGTGGGGTTGGCGCGCAACGTTCTACTTCTTCGCGCTTCCCGCCTTCGTCGTTGCCGCGCTTGCATGGCGATTGCAGGAACCGATCCGCGGCAACCAAGATCGCAAGCATCAGCGGTTGGCCGAGATTACCGATGAACAGCGAGTGGCTGAGGCAACGCCGCAGGTTGCAGTCGAAGGATTCGCTGCGTACAAGGGCCTGTTCAGAATCAAGTCGTACATGGCGATGCTCATCTCGGCTTCTGCGGGCAGCTTGTTCTTCGGTGGCATCGGAGTCTGGGCGCCAACGTTCCTCATCCGCTATCACGACCTCTCCATCGCGGCCGCGACTTCCAGCATCGCGGTGGTTGCGGTCGGTGGTCTGATCGGTGCCCTCGTCTCAGGGAACCTTGCTGACTATCTGACGCAGCACAAGCATCCTTCGGCTCGCATCACCGTCGCCGGTTTCGCTCGAGTGCTCTCGGTGCCGTTCTTCCTCATTGCCTTCAGTGTTCCGCAGATCTCGCTGGTGCTGCTTTCGCTCGCGATCGCAGCGATGTTCCTTGTCGCAGGCATCCCGCCTACAAATGCGGCTCGCGTCGACGTGTTGCACCCCCACCTTCGCGGCCGGGGTTCGTCGCTCGATGCTGTTTGCCAAGGCTTGGCATCGGCGTTCGCACCAATCCTGTTCGGAATTCTCTCGGATGCGACGAACCTTCGAACGACCTTCCTAATTCTCTCGCCACTGGCCGCCGTCGCCGGCATCATGCTGTTGACGCTCGGCCTCGCGAGCTACAGCAAGGACGCGAGAGCAGTTCGCGATCAGGTTCGTCGTGAGCACTTCGCCAGTCTCGGTTTCGCCGATGGCGGGGCGCACGAAGAGATCGGCGTCGCAGAACCCGACGACGAGCCCACGCTGTCCGAGGCCGTCAAGGCTTGGGTGCCCACGGACGGTGCGATGCTCGACGTGAAGTCGCTGGACTTCTCGTACGGGCCGATCCAGGTTTTGTTCGGTGTCGACATGGCTATTCCGCAAGGTGGCTGTCACGCGCTGGTTGGCCGCAACGGCGTCGGCAAGACCACGCTCTTGTCGAACATTGGCGGGCTGCTAGATGCGCAGGGCGGCCAGATCTTCTATCGCGGTCAGGACCTGACGGGTATCCCGCCCGATCAGCGAACCAAACTCGGCATCACGCTGATGGCGGCCGGTCGATCGACGTTTCCATCGCTCAGTGTTCGCGACAACCTGATGTTCGGCTCGTATCCATTCACTGGTAGCCATGAGCTTGCCGCACAACGCCTTGAGGAGATCTTGGAAATCTTCGCGCCGCTGAAGGGACGACTCGATCAGCGCGCTGGAACACTTTCGGGTGGCGAACAACAGATGGTCGCACTCGGCCGCGCGCTTGTTGCCGGGCCAGATCTGCTGCTGATCGACGAACTCAGCTTGGGCTTGGCGCCGACGATCACCAGCCAATTGCTCGACGTGCTCGATCAGGTGCTTGAGTTCGGAACAACGATTCTGCTTGTGGAGCAATCAATTGGCGTTGCGTTAGCCGTCGCCGACACCGTGTTCTTCATGGACCGCGGCGTTGTTGAACCGCTCGGCCCGGCAGACAATCTCGATGCCGCTGCGCTAACACGTCGCCTGATTGAGGGTCGTGTATGAGCAAGTCAGCGCTATCGACGAAGTTTTGGACTCCCAGGATTCAACGCGGCATCTTTCTTGCCATTGTCACGCTCGGAACAGGTTTGGGTTTCGTGCTTGGGGTCCGCGAAGCGACGCAGACGCCGGTGTTGAAGATCGGCGAGCCACGTGTTCGCGTCGAGGGCACAACCGCCACGATCCAGATCACGGTCAAGAACATGTCCGAGAACACCATCTACTGCCCCCGTGTTGGGATCGCTGCCGTGGACAGAGACGGTCTCGATCTCGACTCTGGCGTTGCCGAGCCGGATTCGACCGACGGCCGACTCGAGCCACGCGCGAGCGCGAACTTCATTGGCACACTGACCGAGCTCACACAAGAAGAGCTCGACGAAGAGCTCGACGAGTACGTGGCCTTCATCATCGACAAGAATCCGTGCGAGTGATGGCATGAGTCAAGCGCTAGTCAGTTTCACCATTCCGCTGATCGACTTCGAGGTACCGCTCAGCATTGTGATCATTGGTCTGATCCGCGGATTGATCTACGCGCTGCTCGGAATCGGCATCACGCTTGTTTACCGATCGTCACGCGTCATCAACTTTGCTCACGGCGAGATGGGTGCGCTGCCCGCTCTGTTGATTCCGATCTTCGTCATCAACTTGGGCTGGCCTTACTTCCTCGCACTCGGACTCGCGCTGGTTGCCTCCGCAGTTCTCGGCGGAGCATTCGAGTTCAGCATCGTGCGCCCATTGCGCAAGGCGTCGCGACTGACAGTGCTAGTCGCGACTATTGGTGCCGCGCAGCTTCTGTTTTTCGCCGGCGCGCTATTGCCGAAGGGCGGCGGAGATCTTGCCGGCAAGAGCTACCCGACACCGTTCAAGGGCTCACTCAAGATCGGCGACCTCACACTGACTTCCGGTGACTTGACCATTCTCGTTGCCGTTCCAATCCTGACGATCGCACTTGCCACGTTCCTCGGCACAAGCAAGTTGGGCAAGGCAACACGCGCGTCTGCCGAGAACTCGGATGCCGCTCGTCTCGCGGGAATCCCCGTCGAACGCGTGTCGCTAGCGATCTGGACAATTGCCGGGCTACTCGCGGGTATCTCGGCGATTCTGATCGGACCAACGCGACCACTAAGCCTGAGTGCGGCGCTCGGCCCAATCCTCATGCTGCGCGCGCTCGCGTCCTCGATGCTCGGCGGATTGCATGGCTTCTTCGCCGTGTTCGCGGCTGGCCTGGGAATTGGTCTGCTCGAGAACCTGGTGATCTGGAACTATCCGATCGGTGGCGCGCTCGACATCGTGTTCCTGGTCGCGATCGCACTCAGCTTCCTTTTGAAGAAGGGGCTCGGGAACCTCGTTCGCGGATCCGAAACCAGTTCGTGGTCGCTGGCCGCGGCAGTGCGTCCGCTATCGCCTCTGATCGCGCGGGCTGGCCGAATTCGGTTGGCGCAAGCAGTCATCGTTGTCAGCCTCATCGCTCTCGCCGCATGGTTTCCGACTCGGGTCTCGGCATCCGAGCAGTTCTTCTACGGCGGTGTTGTGCTCTTCGCGCTGTTCGGGCTTTCACTCGTTGTGTTGACGGGCTACGCCGGCCAAGTGTCGATGGGCCAGTTTGCTTTCGTCGCCATCGGTGCCGCGTTTGGTGGTCGCCTCTATCAAGCAGGTCTGCCGCAGGGGCTTGGACTCGTGCTCGCGACGCTGATCGGTGGTGCCTTCGCGCTCATCGTTGGTATCCCGGCGTTGCGGATTCGCGGATTGTTCCTTGCCGTTATCACGTTGGCGTTTTCTGTGGCGGCCGCTGGATGGTTGCTGCAACAGGATTGGCTAAATCGGCGCGGCGAAGATGGCAGTTCGTCGTTGTCGCTTCCGAGACCGACTTACTTCGGCATCAGTTTCGATTCCGAGCTCCGCTATTACTGGATGTGTCTCGGTGGTCTTGTCGTGGCTGCATTCGTTGTGCATCGATTGCGCCGCAGTGGCCTTGGCAAACGGATGATTGCAGTGCGCGACAACGAACCATCGGCCGCGAGCGTCGGTATTTCGCCGGGTGTCACAAAGCTGACCGCTTTCATGATTTCCGGAATGATCGCCGCCTTCGGGGGCTTCTTGTACGGCGGCTTGCTTGTCAACTTCTCGGGCGACATCGACGGAACCTTCGGAGCGTCGCAGTCGTTGTCGCTTGTCGTCATGACTGTGTTCGGCGGCGTGACGACAATTGCCGGAGCAATTGTCGGTGCCGTGTGGGTGCAGGGAATTCCGCGGATACTCGGTAAGGACTGGGGCTTGCTGTCGTCGGGTATCGGAGTCCTCTTCGTGTTGCTGCTTCTTCCCGGTGGTCTGGCATCACTGATCTTCCGGACTCGCGATCGTGTCGTCGAAGCGTGGATCAAGAAGGGCTGGGTGAAGCCGAAAGAGAGTCCCGCTGTCGAGTCCGTAGAACGCCCGACTCGCGCGCGCACCACAGCCAGCGGTGTCGAGCCACTGGTTGCGGAAGGCGTCTGCGTTTCCTACGGCGGCGTCGTCGCCTTGCTGGATGTCTCGATCACCGCCGGTGTCAACGAGATCGTCGGCATTATGGGGCCGAACGGCGCCGGCAAGACAACGCTCTTCGACGTGTTGTCGGGCCAGCAACGTCCGAGCGCCGGCAGGGTTTTCCTCGATGGCCGCGAGATTTCGAGCGCATCGCCGCAGCGCCGCGCCAAGCGCGGTCTTGGTCGCTCGTTTCAGCAGGCTCGATTGTTCGAGGACATGCTGCTGCTTGACGCGATCAACATGTCGCTCGAGCGTGAAACGCGCACGAACGCGGTGAGCTCAATTCTTGGGACGCCGCGCGCGCGCCGACAGGATCGCCACCGCAATAAGGCCGCGATGGCGATTCTTGATTCGCTCGACCTGCGCGAACACGCGCATCACCAGATTGGTGGATTGTCTACTGGTAGCCGACGACTGGCCGAGCTCGCCTGCGCTTCGGCGATCGGCGCGCACGTCATCTTGCTCGATGAACCAACAGCCGGTCTCACGCCGCAGGAAGTGACCGCATTCATTCGAATCGCCACTCGGTTGCGCGAAGAACTCGGAGTCACCGTCGTCGTCATCGACCACGACGTCCCGATGATGCGGGCGCTCGTGGATCGCCTATACGTGCTCGAGGCAGGCGTACTGATTGCTCACGGCCCGCCGTCGATTCTCGACACCGACGAACGCGTCATTGCTGCGTACATGGGAACTGCTCGCGGAGCGTCATTGTCGAAGGACGGAACGAACCGGCCGGCGGCCGCCAAAGCTGATGAGTGAGTCGTTCGCATTTGTCGACGCTCATGTCCACTTGTGGGATCACTCAATTGCCGGATTGCGTTGGCGTTACCTAGAGGCTGGGTTCGACCATCCGCGTTTGCGTGGAATGCACCGACTCGATGCGCCCGCGTTCACCGACATTGAGTTAGGCGAGCAAGCGGGTCCGTACACGCCCGACAAGATCGTCTTCGTCCAGTCATGCGAAGAGGAGCGTCCCGGGCTGGAGAGCGCGTGGGTGCAATCACTTGCCGATTCCCGCGACGCGGTGCACGCGATCATCGCGAGGGCTCGCGTTGCCGAGCCCGATCTCGCATCTGTGCTCGCCGTCAACAGCCAGCACCGTCGGTACCGCGGGGTTCGCGACATGGCGTCACCGTTGACGATCGGCACACCCGAGTTCACCGCTGGCTTTCATACGATCGCCGATACGGGTGCCTCGCTTGAGGTGCTCGTGCCCTACGCGAAGTACGACGAAGTTTGCGCACTCGCGGATAGTCGCCCAGAAGCGCAGATTGTGCTTGGCCACGCGGGCCTTGCCGAGCATCGCGACCGTGAGTACTTCCGGGAGTGGTCGCAGAAGCTGCAGATTTTCGCGACTCGTCCGAACGTGGCCGTCAAGATTTCCGCGTTGGCTAGTGGCGCTGATCCAGATTGGACCGTCGACAGCATCAGACCCTGGGTGCGCGGCTGCATCGACGTCTTTGGCCCGGATCGTGCAATGTTCGGGACGAACTGGCCGATCGACCGACTTTTTGGAACCTACGAGCGCCTGCTCGACGCCTACCGAGAATGCGTCGACGACCTAGCGCCACTGGAACGTGATGCACTCTTCGTCGGTACTGCGACGAACATCTATCAACTCGAGCACGATTGAATGGGACCTGCATGAGCGACAAATGGGCAGTCACCCGCCTCCATAACGCGATGACCATCATCGAGATCGACGACGCCAAGATTCTGACCGACCCATGGTTCGTCGACAGTCGGGCGTTCGTCGGTCACTCGCCGATCAGCGTCGAGCAACTTCCGGAACTGACGGCGATTATCGGCTGTCATTGGGTCAAAGACCATTGGGGCATGGCGGAGATGAAGGCGTACCCGCACAAGGCCACGCCCGTCTTCGTGAGTGCCCCCAATATGGAACAAGCAGCGCGCAAGGTCGGCTTCACCAACGTCGAAGTTCTCGAGTGGGGTGCGCAGCGCAAACTGACCGCCACCGTCACGCTGCACGCACTCGAAGAACACATCGGGCGCGGACGACAGACCAACAACTACGGCATCATCGGCTCGACCGCTCGCATCTTCTTCGGTGGCGAGGTCTGCGATCTCGCTGCAATCCGTCGCTGCGGCGAGGCGAACGCGCCGTTCGACGTCGCCATCGGTCCCGTGAACGGTGTGCAATTGCTCGGCAGGCAGTTGACCGCAACAGCACCCCAGATGTTGGAGGCGGCACGCTTGCTGCACGCGCCGAAGTTGATACCGGTGCACGACGAGCACAAGCCATTCGGGCGGATGCTTAAGGTCACATCGTCAGTCCGCGATCTCGACTCCGTGGACCATGGTGACGTCGAAGTGATCGAACTCGCCCTCGGCCAACGCTACGCGCAGGCGTCGTAATGCAACTCGTCTACTTCGAGACCACTCGTGCCGATCACGAGCAGGACGATGTGCACGCGAAAGTCACCGCCGACATGAAGGTGCTGGCCGAGTCGATTGATGGCTTCGTCCTGTATCGCGATGTCAATGAGGGACTCTTCTACTGGGGAGTAGTCGTGTTCGAGACGGAAGCAGGGGCGATCGCATGGCGCGATCACCCCGATCACGCGCGTATCCACAAGCAGGCACGCGGCAAGCTGTATGTCGCGTTCAAGACGCAGGCGTACGACAGCGTTCGCTCGAACAGTTTCGGCTGAGCCGCGGCTCTAGAACGAGCGGCGAGTTAGCGCAAACACCTGGCCGCCGAAAGTCGACCGACCGATCTCCACGAAGCCGCGCTTGTTGTGGAAGAAGACTGAGTGTTCATTGGGCGGTTCGACTCGCACTAGCGATGTCAATGTGGTCGCACCGGATTCGATGATCAGCCGATCAAGTTCGTTGTAGAGCGCGAGGCCGAGCCCGTACCCCGAGAAGTTCATGTCGAACACCACGCGGTCGATATGCAGTCCTGACTTTGCAGTTGCCGTGGCCCATGCAGCGCGATCCGACAGATAACCGCACGACGAGTCGATGATGAGGCAGAACCCGACGACCGAACCTTCTGGTTCCACCGCGACGAGCGCAATCTTGCTATCGGCGAGAACGCGTCCAAGATCCTCGATCGTGATGGAGTCGACGTCGCTGAGATTTCCCTGGTTGATTTCGACCGCGCGAGCGAGATCGTCGGGCGTCATCACTCTGATCGTCAAATCGCACCGTCCATAGCTCGCGGCCTTGTTCTTCCGGAAGTTGATTTGGGTATAAAGTACACTCAATACATCTCAAGGGGGAGAGCAGATGCACACCATTAAGTACAGGTCGGTGCTCGGAGCGCTTGCTGCGGCGGCACTTGTGGTTTCGGCTTGCTCGGACGACGACAAGCAGTCCACCGACACGGATGCAACCGTTGCCGACACCACACCCACCACCCCCGACACGAGCGGCAGCGATACGACTGCATCGGACTTGCCACTGCAGATCATCAAAATTGGTTACGCGTTCCCCGACCTCGCTTCCTTCGCAGTTCTGAACAAGGACTTTGCAATCGGCGACCCCGGGTTGCAGGCAGAAGCAGTAGTCGATGGCTGGCGCCGCGATGGTCTGTTGCCGCCAGGTATCGAGATCGAACTCGTGGCGGCCGCGTACAACATCATCGATCCGCAGGCGAAGCAGGGCGTGTGCACGCAACTTGCTGAAGACGAAGACGTGTTCGCGGTTGTCAGCGGCATCAGCTTCACTGTCGGCGCCGAGTGCCTCGCCACGCGATATCAGATTCCTGTCATCGACACTGACGGCGGCGAGCCATCGCTGTACGAGCGTGGCGCACCATGGCTGTTCACACTTCGGCCCGACACGGCCACGCAGTACGTCGGTTACGGCCAATGGGCGATCGACTCTGGTGAGCTTGATGGCAAGCGGGTTGGCATGTACTTCGAGACGAAGATCATCGAGGGTGTCACCGCGATGCGCGAGTTGTTCGACGCAGAGGGGGTCAACCTGGTGTCGGTGACGGAGACATCGGGTGTTGGCATCGGTGGTGCGGAAGACACGATCTCGGTCGAACGTTTCATCGCTGAAGATGTGGAGGTAGTGCTTCCGCTTGTCGGCGGGTCTAGCGCCGCCAACATGTACAACTTCGCCGAAGGCCAGGGCTATCGCCCGCTCTACCTCGACATGGATTACTCGGAACACACCACAGACGTCGCTGCTAAGACGAACCCCGACGAGCAGTACGACGGCGTGCGAGCGATGTCTGTGTCACGGGTAGGCGAACGAGCGGGTGGCATTGACAATCCCGGAGCGGAAGCTTGCATCGCGAACTACGAGCGCTACGCGGCGGTCGACATTCCGCGCGAAGGAATCGAGTCCGGCGAGTACAGCAGCATTCTCCGCACCTGCGATCTGTTCGCCGTGTTGCTGACCGGCCTCACCGGTGCCGCCGACGACCTCACGCGCGAGAACTTTGTAACTGCGTTGGAGAACGGCGGCACCGTGGAACTGGTGGGTAGTGGCAATGGTTCATTCAGTGCCGACGACCACTCGTTCATCGACGAGTTCCGCACAATTCAATGGGATGCCGCCTGCCCGTGTTGGAAGGCTATTTCTGACTTCGCGCCTCTTCGTCGATGACGTCGGCCGGCCCTGACCGGCAGAATAAGCACACATGAGATTCTGCGTAGTCGGTGCTGGCGCGATAGGTGGCCTGATGGCCGCGCGCCTGAGTGCCAGTGGGAACGATGTGCATGTCGTCGCGCGTGGCGAAACACTGGCCGCCATTCGCGGCGGCGGGCTTACCGTCACCTTTGCCGACGGGTCGCCGCCGGTTCATGCCAGTGTCAGCGTGAGCGAAACGTTCGATGCACCGCACGACCTCGACGCGGTCATCCTTGCCGTCAAGGCCCATCAGATCGGGCCGCTCGCAGCGAAGGTCGCGACTCTATGTAGTGCCGACACAGTTGTTGTTCCCGTTCAGAACGGCATTCCGTGGTGGTTCTTCCATCGCTTCGCCGGCCCACACGCTGGGTACAACCTGCACACGCTCGACCCCGATGGTGCAATCGCAGCAGCGATTCCCGCCGAGCGCGTTGTTGGTGGCATCGCTTATCCGGCCGCCGAGCGATCGGCGCCGAACGTCATTCATCACATCGAAGGCGATCGGCTACCTGTTGGCGAACTCGATGGCTCGAAGTCCGATCGTGCAACAGCAATCGCTGAAGCGTTCTCGTCGGCTGGCTTCAAGTCGCGGGTGCTCACTGACATTCGCTCGCACATCTGGCTGAAGGCGTGGGGGAACCTGGCCTTCAATCCAATCAGCGCACTCACTGGCACGACGCTTGGCCAGATTTGTGGCGATCCGAGCACTCGCAAACTTGCCGCCGACATGATGCACGAAGCGGAAGCGATCGCTGCAGCGCTCGACGTCCGCGTTCCGCTGTCTGTCGAGCAGCGCATCAAGGGCGCCGAGCAGGTCGGCGAACACAGAACGTCAATGCTGCAGGACCGCGATGAAGGTCGCAGTATGGAGGTAGGCCCGCTGATCGGCGTGTTTGTCGAACTCGGCCGACTCACGGGCGTCAGTACGCCAGCGATCGACGCCGTCTACGCGCTGATCAACCAGCTGAACGAACGGCTGGAAGCGGCACGCAGATGAGCCGTATGGTGATGAACGACACGATTCGAGCACTGCTCGCTAATGGAGCCGACGATGCAACGGCGTTGATCTCGCCCGACGGTGCCACGCTCGACTACCGCGGGTTGCGTGGTGTCGTCGACTCGTTGAGTCGTGAGTTGGCCGCTTACGGCGTCGGCAGCCGCGACCGTGTTGCAATCTCGGTGAACAATGGGCCAACAGCGGCGATCACCTTCTTGGCTTGCGCGGCGCGTGCAGCAGCGGCGCCGTTAAACCCGAAGTATCGCGAGTCAGAATTCGAGTTCTATCTCAAGGACCTCAGTCCGAAACTGCTGATCGTCGCCGACGACTCGGGCGACGCCGTGTTGGCAGCTGCCGCGACGGTTGGCGTGACGGTCGCGACTGTCTCGGGCGCGATGGGCGAGTTGACGCTTGGTCGGGAACCCGCGAAGAGCATCGACGATTGGCCCGGCGCCAATGATGCTGGGCTGCTGCTGCACACGTCGGGCACCACGTCGCGGCCGAAGGTCGTACCGATTAGTCAGCGCAACCTTGCGCAGTCGGCAACCAACATCGCCACGTCGCTCGCGCTGACCTCCGCAGATCGATCGCTGCAGGTGATGCCTTTGTTCCACATCCACGGTTTGTTGGCGGGTCTGCTCGCTCCATTGTCGGTGGGTGCAACCGTTGTCGCCACCGCCGGCTTCGATGCCTTTGCCTTCTTCAATCAGCTCGCGACGTTCGCGCCGACGTACTACACGGCTGTTCCGACGATGCATCAGATGATCATCGACAGAGGTCAGCGTCACTCGGAGGCGGCGGCTGCAGCCAAGCTGCGTTTCATCCGTTCCTCGTCGGCGTCGTTGCCGTCGTCAGTGCTCGAGCAGCTCGAGGCTTTGTTCGGTGCTCCCGTCGTCGAGGCCTATGGCATGACGGAAGCAACGCACCAGATGTGTGCCAACCCGTTGCCGCCCGGCAAGCGCAAGCCTCGCTCGGTGGGTGTGCCGACGGGCATCGAGCTTGCGGTGCTTGATGAGAATGGCGCAGCCGTTGCTACGGGCGCGACGGGCCAAGTCGCGATCAAGGGGGCGACTGTTGTTGCGAGTTACCAAGACAACCCAACGGCAACCGAGGAAGCGTTTCGCTTTGGATGGTTCCTGACCGGCGATGAGGGTTACCTCGACGAAGACGGTTACCTCTATCTCACTGGTCGTTTGAAGGAGCTGATCAATCGGGGTGGCGAGAAGATTTCGCCGCTCGAGGTCGACGAAGCGCTGCTTCGTCACGAGAGCGTTGCGCAGGCGGTTACGTTCGCAGTCGCGCATAAGAAGCTTGGTGAAGATGTTGCTGCTGGTGTCGTGTTGCGACCAGGAGCGCAAGTGACAGAGCGCGAACTGAAGGACTTCCTGTCACTCTCGCTGGCCGCGTTCAAGGTTCCGCGCAGCATTGTTTTTCTCGACGAGCTGCCCAAGGGCGCGACCGGAAAGCTGCAGCGCATCGGACTCGCCGAGCGTCTTGGCATTGGTCCCTGGTAGGCGACAGCACCGTGACTAGCTGGCGGGGGGGGGGGGGGGGGGGGGGGGGGGGGGGGGGG
>JBEBGL010000038.1:0-8975 GCA_040081465.1 Ilumatobacteraceae bacterium
AGTTCCGTCTGCGGCCATCACGACCAGCGGTCCCCCGCTGTCGCCGTAGCACGAGTCGGCGCCCGTACCGCCTGCACAGGTTTCAGTGTCCGGATCGAAGTCTGCATCTTGCGCGTCGAGCGCTGACTCGCACGAGCCGTCGTCGATCAACGGCATCTCCGCGGCCAGCAACTGATCAGAGGATGGGCTTTCTTCGTTGTCGATCGTGGCACCCCACCCAGTGGTTACCGCGGTTGTCGAATCGGCAACGTCGTCGGCGCTACCGAGAGCGATCGCTTGAACAGTGGCGTCAAACGTCAGGGGCGACGACAGCACCAACACAGAAGCATCCGAAGTCCCGGTCGTGAAGTATTCGCCGTTCTCGAAAATCTTTGCCACGCCGCGCGTTTGCCCGGTGGTGTCGTTGAGATTGCTGATACCTGCCCGCACAGTGATTTGCGCTGGGCTCATACCTTCCGTGCAGTGCGCCGCCGTCAGGATCAGCGATGCGCCGATCACCGATCCGCCGCAGAAGTGGCCACTGCTGTCTTGCAGCGACACCTGCCACGGCGCGTCAGTGATGCCGATCGGTTCGCCACCGACAATTGCTGCCGCGGGCGACGTGTTGAATGCCAACGTTGCGGCGGTCGTAGCAAGCCCGAGCAGCGCAGTAGCAAGCAACCGACGACCGCGTAGTTGGTTGGGGTGTGAAGAGTTGTTGTTCATGAAAGTTCTCCTTTGCTGAGAGAACCTGCACGATGCAGCACCGCGGCTGAGCGACCGATGAGAGAACCTGTGAAACCGCCAAGAGCGCTCGGTCGCTACGTGCGGCGAAGGATGAGGACTGCGATGTCGTCGACCGGTGCTATATCAGCCGTCAGGGACTCGACGATTGCTTCACACATTTGCTGTGGCGCTAAATGGCGAGTTGCCTCGACCGCTTCAACGAGTCGTTGCAAGCCGTCGTCGATTGTCTTGTCACGGCGCTCGATGAGTCCGTCGGTGAACATGACGACGAGATCGCCCGATTCGAACGAGATCGTGCGACTCTCCCCCACGGTGTGAGTTCCGAGCAGTCCGCCCTCTGGCACGTCGACGACCGTCGCCGCTCCGTTTGCGGGCGCCCAGATAATCGGTGGGTGACCAGCGCTCGCGTAGTGCGCAGTTCCGGACTCGTCAATCAGGATGTAAGCGGCAGAGGCGGCAAACGCATCCTCAACTCGTCCGGCGAAGAGATCGACCGCGGCGAGCGCGTGCGCCGGACTCGCATCGTTGGCGACGGCAGTCATGAACGACGCACGTAGCTGGCCCATTGCCGCCGCGGACGCGAGGCCATGGCCAACCGCATCGCCAACGACCGCAGCAATTCGGCCATCGCCGACTTCGAGGATTTGGAACCAGTCACCGCCGATTTCAAGACCGGTGGCAGGCACATACGATGCGGCCGCTTCGATCCAGTCGGGCGTCGTTGGCAATGTCGAGAGCAGGCGGTGTTGCAAAGTGAGCGCGATAGTTCGCTCTCGCTCGTAGAGCGCTGCCCGCTCAAGCGCTCCAGCGCAGCGCGACCCGAGCGTCGCCAGCATCGACAACTCTTCCACAGTCGGTTCATGATCCTCGTCGAACGTGAACGCGAGCGCGCCGGTGACGCGATTCATGATTCGCAAAGGCGCGGCCGCCACGATTCGCTCCCCAGAGTCGGTGGCCACCGTCTCCGTTGCAATGCTCTCTTCGACGACGGATCGTTGCGCGGTACCCAACTGGGCGTCGCGGCGCACCTGATCGGCGAGGCCAACTTCTTCCTTTACGAGCAACGTGCCATCGTCATCGGCAAGGAACATCGCTCCGCTCGTTGCGCTGAGCCCACGCCCGCCGTGCACCAAAACGCCCCGAACAATCTCGTCGGTGGTTGCGACCGACGCGATCAGACCGCTCACCGTCTGAAGGGTGTCGAGCGCAGCGCGGCTGCGCGTCTGTCGCTGGAACAGGATGGCCGTGTTGAGCGCGGCAGCCACGCGGCCACCGATTTCCTCGACAAGTTCGAGGTCGTCGTTCGAGAACGGCGCGACGCTGCTGCCGCGGATCGCTTGCATGGCGCCGAGCGTGCCGAGAGCACCGACTAATGGAACTGTGATCACGGATGCAGGGTCGACGTTGGCGAGCACATCGGGATCAACGCCGGCCAAGCGCCGAAAGTCGACCTTGGCAACCAGTTCGGGCGTACCAGTGCGAATGACCGCCGAGAGCCCCCAACTTCCCTCGACGTCGTACGGGTATTGAATGAGCAGCTTCTCCAGCCATGCGATCTTGTCGGGGTCGCGATGAGCAACGGTGATCGACGGACGCAGCCGAGGACGATCGATCGACACGACAATTGCGCACCAATCAGCGAAAGCAGGAATGATCGACGTTGTAACCGTGTGAACGATCTCGTCGAGGTCGACGGAACGTGCGAGTACCTCATTGATGCTTGCGAGGTACTCGATGCGTTCACGCTGTCGGCGTTCGAACTCGAGCAGTCGCGTTCTTTCTTCGACTTGCCGATGACGCTCGTCGACGTCGATGGCAAGTCCGAAGCCACCGACGACTCGATTGGTCTCAGGATCAATGGTGGGCTCACCGATACCTTCAATCCAGTGCACACTTCCGTCTGGCCAGATGCATCGATGATCGAAACGAAATGTCTGTCGATGTTCGACTGCCGCGTTGACGTTGTCTAGGACCTGTTGCCGATCTCGTTCATCGATGAGCATCAGCCAGTTGTCGAATGTGCCGCCGAACTCGTTCCGGTCAAGTCCGAACAGTTCCGCCACGTTTGCGTCCCACGTCACGGTTCCGGCAGTGGTGTCCCACGACCACTCGCCCATTCGTCCGGTGGCCAGTGAAGCCTTCAAGCGGTCGGCGGCACGGATGATCGGAATCGACGCCGCTAATTGTCGGTCACGTGATTGACGAGCGCCGGCGATCCAAACTGCAAGCAACCCACCGACGATTGTTGTACCGACCGCAACTGAATGCCGTCGGCTCCCCCAAATGTCGTCGACCCATCCGAACCCAACCGCCATCGCTATCGCTAGCGCGGCTACGCCAAACGTTTGGCGAGGCGTAGCGCGAATCGACGCAACGAGCGGCGCCAATACGAACAGCGGGATGAGGATGAGGTCGCGCTCCGCAACGATGTCGGCTGCAGCCACACCGACACACACCAAACATCCCGCGACGACGTATGCACGCTGGAAGCGGCCAACGATCATGACGCTCCTGGTCGATCACGTGCAGCGGGCATCCAGTTGGGTCCGGCGGTGACATCGATTCGTTCAACAAGGCGAGCACCTACCGGCTCGATCAGTTCGAGGAACCGACGGGTAAGTGGTTCGCCGAGCAGTTGCCACGGGGTAATGGTGAGATCGTCGAGTTGGTCTTCAAGGGCTTGCCGATGGTCGATGCCTCGTTGATTGACTGCACCATCGGTCGCTAATCCGCGTCGCTTGAGCTCCGCGTACGCGGTACTCAGCGCGGCATCATCGGCGCCGCGGCTGCGTGGCAACCAATCGCCGTCGTACGAGCGCCACGCGCCGTCGAGTACTCCCGACGCAGTTCCCGAGAGTCCGTCAGCGATCTGCATCGCCCAGTGCGTGTCGCCGCGCCATTCGCGGATGCAGTTCACGGCCAACCACGCCGAGAGCAACGGGTCGTCGGGCCGCGGCCAGTCGCGATGCGCGGCGAACAACACTCGGCCGCCGACGGGAAGCTCGTCTGCGACTGCCCATAGCGGAGCGGCTAGTTCGGCGAGGCCCTCGATGAGCTCGGGCACGTACGTCTGCAGACCCTGCACGACTGCTGCGTCACGCGCGGCCGCTGCCGCGCTGAATGTTGTGTGCTGGCGACAGAGGTCGAGGCTGAACTTGATGAAGCCGGCGTGAATCGAACCGAACGCGGCGGTGACGACTCCATCGCCTGCAGCAGCGAGCGGAGCTCCGCGCGTCGCGATGTAATAGCCGGTGCCGTCAGGAACACCAAGCGCCGCGTAGTTGGCGATAGCGACCGGATCCCAGTAGATCCAGCCGATCAACCGATGCGACGCGAAAGCGCTTCGACGACTGAGCACTCGCCAGTCCATGAGGGACGGTTTACCACGGACTCAAGTAGCTTCCAGCAATGGAACACGCGAGCGGCTCGAGGGTTTTGCAAATGCGGCTTGTCGTCGAGGCCGACGATTTCGACGCCGCTGTGACGTTCTATCGCGACGTCCTTGGGCTACCCGAGCAAGCCGCATTCGAAGGCGACGGCGACGCCCGCGTTGTGATTCTCGATGCCGGCCGCGCCACGTTGGAGCTCGCCAATCCGGCGCAGAAACGAATGATCGATCGCGTCGAAGCTGGTGGACTTCCCAGCGCGCGCATGCGAGTCGCGTTCGAAGTTGTCGACGCCGCCGCGCAGACTTCCCAGCTCGTCGCCGGAGGTGCTGTGCTGATCGCCGCACCGATCGAGACACCATGGCGCTCGCTGAACTCGCGTCTGGCTGGCCCCGCCGACCTGCAGCTCACCCTGTTCCAAGAACTCGACCAGAGCTAGTCGTTCGTCAGGCGAGCTCTTCGAGCAATACGTCGAGCGCTTCAGCGATGTCGGGGTCTAGATCCTCGTCCTCGACCCAAAGGGCGATCTCCTCGCGAAGGTCCCTCGCGCCATCGCGCAACTTCTTCCCGTTCTTGTCGAGGAGATCGGCGAGCTTCTCGACTAGATCCGGACCTTTCGCGCCGACGAGTTCGGGATCATCTTCGAGCTGCTCGAGAAACACCTCTATATCGTCCGTCGCCGCAAAGCCGGGAATGATCTCTTCGACGGTGGTTGGCACAGCGGTGGCCGAAGCGGTGGGCTCGGTTACGAGTGGCTCATCAAGTGTGATCGGACTGGACAATGCCGGCTCGGTGGCCCCGGGCGCTTCAGTCGGTGTCGCTGCCAAACCGACGCCGTCGTCCCGCCCAGCCAACAGCGCGATTACCGCGACGACTCCTATCAACACCGCAACCAACGCCACCATCGCCGGCGCGCGTTTGGAAGTCGGCTTCTTGGAAGTCGGTAGCACGTGCACGGGCGCGACTACACGAGGTGTTGGTGCAGCCATGGCTTGCGTCATGACTTGCGTGCCGCCCGAGCGCGGGGCGACAACGTACGGCTCGACCGCGCCCATCACTTGCGTTGCGTCGGCGTCCACGAGCGCGGCCGACATCTCCGAAGCGGTCGGGAAACGGTCGGACGGTTTCGTTGCTAGAGCTCGTGCGACTGTTGCAGCGAGCACTTCAGAAACTTCGGGACGCAGCGATCGCACGTCGGGTGCGGGCTGCGATTGTTGAACTGTCGCGATTGCGACGAGCGAGTCGCCCGTGAACGGAGCGCTGCCGGTCAGCATCTCGAACAACAGAATGCCCATCGCGTACACGTCGGTCGCAGCGGTAACCGTCGCACCGACGGCCTGCTCGGGTGCCAAGTAGCGCGGCGTGCCAATCACAGTTCCGGTAGTCGTGACTGATTCGTCGAGATCGTCGAATCGTTTTGCGATACCGAAGTCTGCGAGCTTCACGGCACCATCGGAACCAAGCAGCACGTTTGCCGGCTTCACGTCGCGGTGAACGATTCCGACCGCGTGTGCCGCCGCGAGCGCAGCGAGTACCTGGGTGGCGATGTCGACGGCTTCTTCGATCGGGAGTTGACCGGTGTTCACCATGTGTTCCGCGAGCGACCGTCCGTCGACGAGTTCCATGACGATGTACAGGTCGCCCTCGTCTTCGCCCGCGTCGAAAACGGTGACCGCGTTGCGATGACTGAACGAGGCGGAGGTTGGGCCCTCGCGCAAGAATCTGTCGCGACCAGCTGGGTCGGCCGAGGCAACGAGCTTTTCGTCCAGAAGCTTGATAGCAACTTGCCGCCCTAAGCGTTCATCGAGAGCTGCGTGTACCCGGGAAGTACCGCCCGCGCCGAGCTGTTTGCCGAGCAGATATCGATTTGCCACGCGTCGAGTCACGCCTACGCATACCCACGAAACCGCGGGCGTAACCTCACCGGCAATGTCCATCGGCCGTCGCCTCGCTGTCGTTGCGCTAGCCGCCTCGATGTTTGCATGCACGAGCACCGACGACGCCGCCACCATTGCGTTGCCTCCTCCCAACGGCGGACTCGACTATCAGCTCGGCGGCGCGTACGAGCCGACCGGCGACACGACGGTCCTCGCTCGCGATCGCACCGACACGCCCAAACCCGGCCTCTACAACATCTGTTACGTCAACGGGTTCCAGACGCAACCCGGCGAAGGCGCAATGTGGCTCGCCGAACACTCTGACCTGCTGCTGCACAACTCCGACGGCACTCCGGTGATCGACCCCGAGTGGCCCGACGAGTACATCCTCGACACATCAAGCGCCGAGCAACGCGAACAATTGCTTGCGATCGTCGGCGAGTGGATCGATGGCTGCGCAGCCAGTGGATTTCAGGCGGTCGAGATCGACAACCTCGATACGTACTCGCGGTTCCCTGCGAGCTTGTCGGCCGACGACGCGGTCGAGTTCGCTCGCGCTCTCGCCGAGCGTGCCCACACAGCTGGGCTGGCCATTGGCCAGAAGAATGCGGTCGACCTGGTGGTACGGCGAGGGGAGACCGACTTTGACTTCGCAGTTGTCGAACAGTGCAACGTGTACGACGAGTGCGATCAGTTCACCGCCGGTTACGACGACCAGGTGTACATCATCGAGTACGAACGTGAAGCGTTTGAACGGGGTTGCACCGAATACGCCGGTCTCTCGATCGTGTTACGCGACGTTGGTCTATCGGTACGAGGCTCACCATCGCACGTATACGACTCGTGCTAGATACCGTCGGCAACTGCGTTCATTTTGTGCGCGAGCTCGAAGTCGAGTGCGCTGATGCCGCCGAGGTCGTGAGTCCACAGTTCGACGGTCACGCGGTTGTAGACGTTTGACCAGTTCGGGTGATGGTCGAGCGCTTCCGCGTCGACCGCTACTCGGTCAATGAAGGCGATCGCCTCCGGAAAGTTCGCGAACTTGAACTCGCGATGCAACTTTCCATCGACCACGTTCCATCCGTCGAGATTGGCGAGCGCTGTGGCGACTTCGTCGTCGGTCAGTCGCCGCCGTTCAGTCGCCATCACGCGTTGTACGACTGGCGGGCAGCGGCGAGGCGTTGCTGGAAGTAGGCGACGCCTTGTTCGTGGTGCGGCGAGAGCGGGCCGGGTTTGTATGCGCGTGATGCGTAGTTGCGATTCGTATGTAGGCAGACTTCGAAGTCTTGGCGTACGACTTCGATGCTGCCCGCGACGGTTCGTTCCATTTCGGCGACCGGCACCGAGTCGGCGAAGTAGTAGTGGTAGACGAGTTCGGTGCGGTCGATCGCCAGTGGGTTGATGCGTGACGTATTGAAACCGTTCGCGAACAGCGACAGCGTCCAGTCGGGCCACATCCATAACCACACGCCGCGGTAGAATAAGCCTTCGCGCGGCGGTGCCGTCATGTGCACGTAGCCGTCGCGCGCTGTCGTTTCGAACTTGTCGAACTCGATCGCTTGGAAGAAGTCGGGGTGGATGCCGGGGATGTGATAGCCCTCGACGAAGTTGTCGACGTAGATCTTCCAGTTGGCATCGAACGTCATGCGCTCTTCGCGGTAGAGCGTGTAAGTCTCGAGAGGTTCGTCGGCGAGTCCCGCGGTTAGTCCGCCGAGTTGTGCGATCAACGGTTCGAGCGGGTCGATGGCGACGAAGACCAACCCGCGCCACACGTCGATGGAGACCGACTCGAGCGGCCAGTCGGCGATGTTGAACGTTGGGCCGTCGCCGAACCCGGGTGTGCGTCGCAGGTCGCCCGTGTCGGCGTAGAGCCAGTGGTGATACGGGCACTGAATGAACCCCGGGCAAGTGCCAGTCCCTTCCGGCAGCAGGCGAGCACCGCGATGTCGACACACGTTACGAAACGCGCGCAACACGCCATCGTTTGATCGGATCGCCATCACCTTCGAGCCGGAAATCTCTTCCGCGACGTAACTGCCCGGTTCGGCCAGCCGCGCGACCGGACCTATGAGGTGCCACGAACGTTCGAAGATCGCGCGCTGATCAGCGGTGTACACCGCAGGGTCGACGTACTCCCCTACATCGGCGTTGCGCATAAGCGCAGATTACTGACGACGGGACTCAGGGTTTGCAGCTGGATGTGAAGGTGGTTGATCCCGAGTCCGAACCGCCAGGGCCGTCGGCGGTGACGGTGGCTGTGTAATCGGTGTCAGTGAAGTTGACGGCGAGGGTGACTGTCAACGATGCGGTCGAGCCCGAGATCGACATCGGCCCGCCGTAGGTGGGCACACCACCGATGCTGATTGTCAGTTGCGCACTCGACGCGTTTTGAACGGACGCCGTGATCGTCACACGTCTGTCGTTCTCAGCACAGACGAGAACGTTTGTCGGCGATGCTGAAACTGAGCTCACTTGCGCGGGTTCCGGTGCGATTGTTGTCGTTGTCGAAGTCGACGACGTTGAGGTAGGAAATGTCGTCGTCGTCGGAGCCGCTTCGGCGACGACCGTGACCTGGTGAATCACCGACGTTGTGTCGCCGCCCGCAACAACAAGATCATGCAACCCGATTGCCGCGTTCCATTCGAACGTCGCGTAGGCGAGTCCTTCGTTGAACTCGAGCGCGTCGTCGGTCGCGACGACTACGCCGTCGACTGAGAGCGTCAGTGCTGTTAGGCCAGAGCCAGCCGAACCGTGGCCTTGCACGACGACGACGCCCTCGAGGACTGTCGCTTGATCGAGCGGATAGTCGATCCACGCCGAAGCGGCAGCGTCGGAAGTCGCGGGCGAATCATCAGTGAGCAGCGCGATACCGCCGGCGGTCAACCCCGACCCGGCGACGACTAGTGGTGCCGCAACTTTCGCCCACGCTGGCAACATTCGAACTCACCCCACAGTGATCTTTGGCCGTTTCGCGCGTGTCTAACAT
>JBEBGL010000008.1:0-106373 GCA_040081465.1 Ilumatobacteraceae bacterium
AGCTCGTGCACGATGCGCGTGAACACCACGCCGGTCGGCGCCGTGTCGGGCGCGAAGTGCGGGCACAGCACCGCGATGCGCAGACGTTCACTCATGTTGCTGCCGCCTGCGCATATGCAGCAGCCAGCGCGGCCCCACTTGCGAACGACGTGAATGCGAGTGCGCGGCGGTGACCGGCGTTGACTAACTCGTTACGTCGCCGACGAACCTCGTCGAGCGCGACGGCCCACGCATCGAGTTCGAGCGGCAAGACAAGACCGGCGTCGCCGACGATGTCCGGCATGCAAGTCGCGTTGCTGCAAATCACTGGCGAGCCGAGCGTCATCGCCTCGATCAGCGGGGCACCAAAGCCTTCGTACTCACTGGGGAACACCATCGCGTCGGCCATTGTCAGCAGACCATTGCGGTCGGCTGGCGACACTCGACCGAGGCGAATCACACGACGATCAGTACAAGCCTCGATCGCATACTCAGCGCTTCCGGTGCCGCCAGCGAGTACCAGCCGCAAGTCCGGATCTGTCCAGTGCTTTCGCATCAGTTCGAGCAAGAACTTGTGGTTCTTGTGCGGATGCGTAATCGCCGGATAAACAACGATCGGGCCGTCGCCAAGGCCATAGCGATCGCGCAACTCATCAGACGGAGTGATCTCGTCTGCCAGCGTCGGCTCGATGCCATGCGGTACGACCAGCACGCGCTCGGGTGATGCACCGTACGCGGCGATGACGCTTTCGCGCACGTACGCGCTCGGAACCGCCACCACCGCTGCTCGGCGCACCGAACGCGGGATGACCGCGGCTAGGTAAGCGCGCTTTGTACGCGAGAAGTACTGCGGGTAGGTGCGGAACTGCAAGTCGTGAACCGTCAGCACGTATGGCCGATGCGACCGCAGCGGAGCGGTGCCGCCACCGTGGTGTACGACGACCGCATCGGCACAAGCACGACGTAACCACGTGGCTTCACCGAGAATGCGACGAACGCGATTGCGACTGTCAAAGCTCGGCTCAACCACCGTCGCCACACCAGATAGTTCAGGGTGCGCGGCGTTCATGCCATGAGCGATTGCGGCGGTCAGCGCCCATCGCTGCTCAGGTTGTTCTGCGAGACCGAGCAATTGACGCACCAGGTACTCCTCTGATCCGCCGACTTGCCCGGGCACGCACCACAGCAGGTTGACCAATACTTTGTCGTTCATGGTCATCGGCTGACGGCCCGCATCAGCCAGCGAGCTCGCGGTAAACGGCGGCGGTGAGATCGGCGCTTGTCGACCAGCTGCGGCGTTGCGCACGCGCCAAGCCTTTCGCGGACAACTCCTTGCGCCGGCGGCCGGCTTCTTCGATACCGCGAGCAATGTCTGTCGGGTCCTTCGGATCGACGAGCACGGCGGCATTGCCAGCGGTCTCTTCCGTCGCGGTGCCGCGACTGGTCACGACTGGGACGCCTTGCGCCATCGCCTCAAGTACTGGCAATCCGTACCCTTCCCGTTCGCTCGGATAGCAGAACACGCTGGCCCCGGCGTACAGACCGCCGAGGTCGTTGTGCGGCACGAACCCGAGGAAGCGAACGCCATCGCTCTCTTCAACACCGCTCTCGCCCCAACCCTCGGCTCCCGCGACAACCAACTGCGGAACTGCATCGCCCAGCAACTCAAGCGCGGCAACTAACCCGCGCAGGTTCTTGCGCGGCTCGATCGTGCCAACGAACAGCAGGTATTCGTCAGGGAGATCGTGAGCGAGACGAACGCGCGCGATCTCATCGCTGTCCGCGCGCGTGGTCTCGACACCGAGCGGCACCAGTCGCAAGCGATCGGCACCGATGCCAGCTGTTACGCAGTCGTCCATCGTTGCTTGGCTGCAGCACAACACCAGGTCAGCGCGTTGGCGAACTTGCCGCAGACTCTGACGAAAGACGCGAACACCGTGGCGAGTGAACTGGCTCGGGTCGTGCAGGAATGCGAGATCGTGCAACGTGACGAGCAGTTTCGCATCGGTCGGGCAAGGGATCAGCGTGGTCGCGTGCGCGATGTCGATCGGGCCGGTCGCAACCTCAACCTTGGGCCATTGGAAGCGCAACCATGTCTCGTACAGCCACGGCGATGCGATCGGTAGGTGCGCCACCGGTATGTCGGGCACCCACGGTTCAGGTGGCAGGCGACGATGGCGGCCGGCAACGCCGAGCAAGCGAACGTCGTTGTGTGGCTCGAGAGCCTCAGCGATTCGCAACGCAGAGACACCGGTGCCACCTGGGACCCGATGCCAACACTGCTCAAGCGTGTACGCCACTCGCACGCGAACCATCATGCCTTGCCGCGCCGTAGCATGGGCACCATGACGGGCTTCTGGAGCGGTCGGCGAGTCGTCGTCACCGGGGGTGCGGGCTTTCTTGGTCGTGTTGTGGTCGGCAAGTTGCAGGCACTCGGTGCCGAGGTAGCCGTGCCTCGTAGCCACGACTACGACCTAACCAAGCCCGGGGTCGCCGAACAGCTACTGGCGGACACAACGCCCACCCACATCGTGCATTTGGCGGCGCGAGTTGGGGGTATCGGGTACAACCAAGAAGCCCCTGCCTCGCTTTATCTCGACAACTTGCTGATGGGCACGCACATCATCGAGGCCGCGCGACGGGCTCCGTCCGTGGACAAGACGGTGCTGCTTGGCACTGTGTGTTCGTACCCGAAGTTCACTCCGGTGCCGTTTCGCGAAGAGAGCTTGTGGGACGGCTACCCCGAGGAGACGAACGCGCCCTACGGCATCGCGAAAAAAGCGCACCTCATCCATGCGCAGGTCAATCACGCCCAGTACGGACAGCGGTTCGCGTATCTGATTCCGACCAATCTGTATGGACCTGGCGACAAGTTTCACCCCTCGGTCAGTCACGTCATTCCGGCGCGCATCAAGCGGTGCGTTGAGGCAAAAGAGTCCTCGCAACAGAAGATCGAGGTCTGGGGAACCGGCACTGCCAGCCGCGAGTATCTCTACGTTGACGACGCGGCGGAAGCGATTGTGCTCGCCTCGGAACTGTACGACGGAAGCGAACCGGTCAATTTGGGTACCAATCGCGAGATCACAATTCGCGAAACTGTAGAACTGATCGCGGAGATGGTGGGCTACGACGGCGAGTTGGTGTGGGACCCATCAAAGCCCGATGGCCAACCGCGCCGCCGCGTCGACCCAGCGCGCGCCGAGGCCGAGTTCGGATGGCGAGCGCAAATGCCATTCGAGAAGGGGCTGCGGACCACAATCGATTGGTACATCGCGAACCGAGCCGAAGCGGAACGCGAGCCCTCTTGATTGAGGATGTGATCGAGCGGTGGCACGCACACCTGCGCGGCGAGCTTGCCGGCGGGCTCGACGAGTTGCTGGATGACGACGTCGTCTTCTATTCGCCGATCGTCTACACGCCACAGCGCGGCAAGGCGGTTACCAAGATGTATCTGCAGGCCGCCGGACAGACGTTGCCGGGCGAGAAGTCGACGTCGGGTTCGGGTGACGGCGGATTCCGCTACACGAAGCAGGTACTCGCCGGCGATACAGCGGTGCTCGAGTTCGAGACGACAGTGAAAGGCAAGTACGTAAACGGCGTCGACATCATCAGGGTGAACGACGCAGGCCGCATCATCGAGTTCCGAGTGATGATCCGTCCGCTACAAGCGGTGAACTTGGTGCACGAACAAATGAAGTCAATGCTCGAAGCGATGAATCCGCAATGAAAGGGTTCGGGGTTTTGGTGCTGATCTTGGCGTTGGCGCTTCTCGCGCCTCGTGAGTCTTCTGGCAGCCGAGCGTTCGATGCGTCGATCGGTTGGCGGTCGACTCCACTGAACCGCACCCAAGTGCCAACGCTTGCTTCCGGCGCGCACCATGCACGATCCGGCAAGCGCGGCGACGGTGAGCTGCCCAGTCGGAAGTACACCGTTGCCAGGATTGGTGTTGGCCTGCTGGCCGCGGCCGTCGGCATCTTCATGATCTCGCGCTGAAGGCTGCCCGATCCCGGTTCTGTGTGAGCGCATAAACCGACACAACGTCTGTGCGCTCACACAGAACGGCCGCCGCCTCTAATCGAGCCGCCTCGATCGCGCAAGTGCGTCACAATGTTTGGATGACGCATCCGACTTGGCCGTTGTTTGGTCTGCAGGTACGCACGCCTCGGCTTGAGCTGCGCTACATCGATGACGAGCTCGCCACCGAACTGGCGTTGCTTGCGCTGAAGGGAATCCACGACCCAGCGACGATGCCGTTCGGGATTCCGTGGACCGATGTTGCTTCACCGCAACTGGAACGCAACACGATGCAGTTCTACTGGCGCTGCCGAGCCGAGCTGACGCCCAAGGACTGGTCGATGAACCTCGCGACCATCGTCGACGGCGCGGTCGTCGGCACGACGGCGTTGATGACACACAACTTTCCGACGTTACGCGAGTTTGGAACCGGCTCGTGGCTCGGCCACGAGTTCCAGGGCAAAGGGTTCGGCAAGGAGATGCGGGTCGCGACGCTTCATCTCGGATTTCTTGGCTTCGGCGGCGAACTAGCGACGACCGCTGCGTGGCCCGACAACGAATCGTCGCTGGGAGTAACGCGCAGCCTCGGCTACTCGACCAACGGCACGCGGCGTGCACTGCGTCGAGACGAAGCCGACGTGCTGCACGAGTTCGAGATGACTCGGGCTGACTTCATCGCGCGGCTGCAACGCGATGACATCACGCTGCACGGTGTTGAGGAGAGTCTGCCTGTCCTTGGGCTCGACAAACCGTGGTAGTGAGACGGACCAAGAGCGCAAAGGCCGCCCGCAAGCGAAAGCGCCGGATGGATCGCGTCGATCATGATCTGAGCGACGACCAGTGGACTGCGCTGAAGTTGGCGTGGGGTGGCTGTGCGTACTGCGGGAAGGCCACCGAGTCGCTTCAACGCGACTGCGTGTTAGCGATCTCTCGCGGTGGGCGCTACACGCTCGACAATATTGCGCCAGCCTGCGGCTCGTGCAACGCGAGCAAGTGCAACGACGAGGTCACTGGTTGGCTTCGTCGCAAGCGTCTCGATGAACGCTCGTTCCTCTTACGCCACCAAGAGATCCAGAGTGCACTCGCCCGGCGCTTCGCCACTGCCCCGGCAGTAGATCAGTAGAAGGGCAAGTACTCGTTTAGTTCCCAGGGCGTGATCTCGTCTGTCGACCACTCATTGCCCTCCGCTTCCCAGCGCGCCACTTCGTCGCGACGAATCGCAACGTACGCACGGGTTAGGTCGGCACCCATCGCTTCGCACAACACCGTGTCGGCCTCGTAAGCGTCGAGCGCGTCGGCAAGGGTGTGCGGCGTGTGTCGATCGGTGTTTGGCTCGGCATCGCCGTCGCCAACCTGCGGTGCGCCGCAGTCCATCCCGTCGACAACGCCGAGCAGTGCCGCGTTCAGCATCACGGCGGCGGACAGGTATGGGTTCGCTGATCCGCATGGCATGCGGTTCTCGATACGTGTCGCCGAACCGCGCTCGCCTGGAATGCGGTACGTGCTCATCCGGTTGTCGAGACCCCAGTTCGCCCAATAGCCAGCGATGATGCCGGGGATTAGGCGCTTGTAACTGTTGATCGTCGGTGCCGACATCGCGGCTAGTGCCTCGTGGTGGTGAATCAAACCACCGAGACACTGCCGAGCGAGTGCAGAGAAGCCGTGCTCGCCCTTCGGATCGTCGAACGCGTTCGCCTTGCTCTTGAGTGGCAGCAGCGAGAAGTTGATGTGCAAGCCGCTGCCAACCAACATCGCGCTCGGGCGCCCCATGTATGTGATGCAGTAGCCCTTGCGACTCGCCAACTCGCGCGTCATGTCTTTGCAAATGAATGCTCGGTCGGCCGCATCGAGCGCCGGGCCGTACTTCATGTTCAATTCCATCTGCCCAGGATGAAACTCGCCCATCATCCCCTCGAGGTCGAGTTCGCAATCTTCGGCGGCGTCGAACAGGTCGAACATCAGGCCGGTGTTGTCGCCGCCAGTCCCGACGCCGTACACGCGGTGCGAAGGGATGTTCAGCGGCGAAAACCCACCCGGCGCATCGGCATCGGGTTGCATCACGTAGAACTCCATCTCGAACCCGAGCATCGGCTCGTAGCCCAGTGCGTGCCACGCTTGAACTGCGCGCTTGAGCGCGTTACGCGGGCCAATCGCCAACGGCTCGTGGCCGAACTCGAGGTCGGCGATGACTACGTCGGTGTCGACCTCCCAGCCCGGCCGCCGCGAATCGACAAGCGGCACCGTGGAGAGATCGGGAAACCCGACATCCGCCGCATAGCCCGCAATTGGAAGAATGTCGCGGTCGATGTTCATCGTTAGTGTCGTCACCGCGTGGTGCCCGTGCTCGCCGAGGCGACGTTCGGGCACGTAGCGCCCATGCGAAAGCCCGTTGAGATCGCACCACATCACTCGTACCCGTCGATTCCCCATAGTGCCGGGACGATAGCAAACCCACCCGGCGCGATCGTTCGTGACCAAACGAATCGTTGGGGTACCATTTCGCGATCAGTCGTACCGTCGCATTCCGACGGCTCAATCAGGGGGAAGTTATGAGGAAGCGAATCATTCCGGTGGCGCTCATTTCGTTGAGCGTCCTCGCGGTTGCATGTGGCGACGACGACGACACTGCCACCACCAACCCGCCCGACGAGACGTCTGGCGATACAACTGCCGATGGCGAGTGCACACTCGACACTCCGCTGCGCATCGGCTTCGCTGCCGACCTTGGCGAACTGGGCGCATTCTCCGATCAGCCCGGCTCGGAAGCCGCGCAGGTCATGGTCGACATGATCAACGCTGCCGGAGGCGTCGGCGGCCTCGATGTTGAGTATGTCGTCAAAGACATCCAGGGCGATCCCGCAGCTACGCAGCGCGCCGCTCAAGAGTTGCTCGACGATGGCGTCAACGCGCTGATCGGTCCTCCGTTTGCAAGCACTGGCGCACCGTTGCTCGACACGGTTAACGGCCAGGCACCAATCATCTTCATGGCGTCAACCGACGTCACGCTCGCCGATCCGTCGCGCGGTGCGTTCCTCGCCAGCTTCAGTGATCCGGTCCAGTCAGCCGCTATGGCCGAGTGGGCGCTCGCATCGGGCCGAGGAACGACGGCCGTCACGATGAGCAGCCAGGACGATGTCTACTTCTCGGGCAACCCGGAATACTTCACCACAGTCTTCGAGGAAGGCGGCGGCACCGTGTTCGCCGACTACGCCTACAGTCTCGCCGACGCTGACTTCAGCACGCAGGTCAACGAGATCGCGGCGCTCGCCGAGCAGCCTGAGTTCCTATTCACCGCGATGGTGATGCCACAAACGCAGGTGCTACTCGAGCAGCTCGACGCTGCCGGACTCGGCGACATCACCGTGCTCGGTGTCGATGGCTTCGACGCAACAGTTGTGTGGAGCGCAGGCGACATTGCCAACGGCGTTTACTTCGCAGCGCATACGTTCCCGCTTGAGACCAACGGCGTCGAGCAGTTCCTCGCCGACGCTGCGGCCGCCGGTGCGAACATCGAGACCATCAGCTTCGGTGCGCTTGCTGCAGATGCTGTGCAGATTCTCGCGGCCGCTGCCACAGAGTCGTGCTCTGTCGACGCAGCCACGCTGATCTCCACCATTGACGGCCTCGTCAACCAGCCGGTCGTCACCGGCACGGTCACCTACGCGGGAACGGGTGGCGTTCCTGAGAAGGACGTCGTCATCCTGGCCGTCACAAACGGCACGCCGGATTTCGTCGAGGCTGTGCGACCCACCAACATTCCCGGCTGAGCCGGCGACCGCGAGAGCAATGCTCGAGGTCGATCGAATCACAACGCGCTACGGCGCCATCACCGCACTGCACGACGCCTCGCTCTCAGTAAGTGCGGGCGAGTTGGTCGCGATTGTTGGCCCGAATGGCGCGGGTAAGACGACGCTGTTGAACACCGTCGCCGGTCTGTTACGACCGGCGACGGGCAGCGTTCGATTCGAGGGCAACGACATCACCGGAGCTGAGCCCGCGCGGCTTGTGCGCGCAGGTCTGGCGCTCGTGCCTGAGCACCGTCGCCTGTTCAAGGACCTGACTGTTGACGAGAATCTGCGGCTGGCGGGCTGCACAGCCAAGTCGCACGAACGTCGCCACCGGCTAGAAGAAGCGGCGGAGTTGTTTCCCGTTCTGCGCCTCAAGTGGACAACGTCGGCCGGCTATCTGTCCGGCGGCGAGGCGCAGCAGTTGGCGATCGCGCGTGCGCTGATGTGCAATCCACACCTGCTTCTTCTAGACGAGCCGACACTCGGGCTCGCGCCAACGATGGTCGACGTTGTCTTCGAGCTGCTGGTACGCCTTCGCGATCAGGGTCGCACGATGCTGGTCGTCGAGCAGAACGCGGCGCGAGTGCTGCGACTCGCCGACCGCGCTTACCTGTTTCGCTCGGGGCGTGTCGTGACAACGGGCACCGGGGCTGAACTCGCCGCAGACAGCAGCCTCTTCGACTCGTTCATTGGAACGACATGACCAAGCTGTTGCAAAGCCTGGTGGATGGTCTCGGCGTCGGCAGTACGTATGCGCTGCTTGCGTTGGGCATCTCGGTGATCTTTGGCGTTATGCATCTGGTGAACTTCGCGCACGGTGAACTGATCACCGTCGGTGCATACGTGTCGTACTTCTTCTTCCTTCATGGCGGTAGTTGGTGGTGGATGCCGGTCGTCATCATCGGCTCTGCCGTGCTTGCGTCGGTGGCTACCGAGTTGGTCGCGTTCCGATGGGTTCGCAACGCCAGTCCGTTCACTCTCTTACTCACATCGTTCGCGCTCGAACGACTGTCGCACGCGCTTTGGCAGATCTTCGTTTCTCCAAAGCAGCGAGCGTTCCCGAAACCTTCGTGGGTGTTCAATCAGTTCAAGGTCGCCGACATCAACTTCGAAGTGATGGACGTCGTGACGATCGCCGTCACCGCCGTCACCTTGGCGCTCACCGCGCTCGTGTTCAAGCGCACATTGTTCGGCATCAGTGTGCGCGGCGCAGCCGAGGACTTCGACGCAGCGCGCCTAATGGGCGTACGTGCCAACCGTGTGATCTCCGGTGCCTTCGCTTACGCCGGGTTTCTGGCGGGCATCGCGGCCTGCCTGATCGTGATGCGTAGCCCTGCAGCCGAGCCCAGCATGGGCGCCGATTGGCTGTTGAAGGCGGTCATCGCCGCTGTGATTGGTGGGCTTGGCAGTTTCACGGGTGCAGTCATCGGCGGCCTTGTACTTGGCCTGCTCGAGACGCTCAGCCGCGTCTATCTTCCCGATCTCGCTGAAGGTTGGGACAAGTTCTCCACGGCCGTCGTCTACGTATTGATCGCAGCCTTCTTCGTGATCCGACCCGAGGGCGTGTTCAAGGTTTCACACGCGGAGCGCGTGTGAACGCGCGCGCGGGTCTGGTGCGGATAACGCGCAGCATGGTCGCGAGCGCGGCGCTGATCTCGATCGTTGCCGTGCTCGCCACCGCCTACACACGTACTGGTGGTGCCAGTCGGCACTCGCTGATCGCCGAGATGCTCAGCAACTTCATTCTCGTGCTGGGTATGCAGGTGTTTATCGGCAACACCGGCGTGCTGAGTTTCGGCCACATGGCCTTCGCTCACATAGCCGCCTACGCAACGGCGATCGTTGCCATTCCGCTGGCCACCAAAGCAAAAGCGTTGCCCGACATTCCGTTCGGACTCGCCGACGTCAAGTACGGACCACTCGGGGCAACGATGTTCGCGGTGGCGGTCACCATGGTTGTCGGCACCATCTTCGGTGTGGCCGTCTGTCGCGCCAGCGGTCTCGCTCCGACGATGATCACGCTCGCGGCATTGTTCGTCGTCGAACAAGTAGTGAAGAACTGGCAAGAGTTGACTCGCGGTGCCGGTGGGCTTTCGGGCATCACAAGGCTGGAGGGCAACACGTGGCTGTGGGTCGGTGCGTTCATTGCGCTGGTGATCGCTCACTTCTTTCAAGAGACGCGCATAGGTCGCTTTGCCATTGCGACTCGCGAAGACGAACTCGCCGCTCCAGCACTCGGGATTCGTTTGTTCACCGCGCGCTACGCCGCCTGGGTGGTCAGCATCGGGCTGATCGCACTCGGTGGCTCGCTGCGCGCTCAGTCTCTCGGCAGCGTCAACCCCAAGCAGTTCACGCTCGACGCGGGCATCTTGATTCTCGTGATGCTCGTTGTCGGCGGCATGCGCACTGTCAGCGGCGCGGTGCTGGGCACGGTGCTGATCACTGCTGGCAATGAACTGTTCCGCCAACTCGGCGACCCCGAGCGGCTCGACATCGAGCGCTTCCCAGATCTGTTCCTCGGTGGCGCGATGTTGCTTGCGATGCTGCTGCGATCCGGCGGCTTGCTGGGCGACCGCGATCTCGCTGGCTGGCTGCGCCGGCGAATGTACCGACCGCCGCCGGTTATAGAGAGTGACGGCGTGGCGACAGAACCAGCATCGAACACGCTCGTTGCGCGCGACATCGAGGTGCACTTTGGCGGATTTGTCGCGCTCGACGGCGCACGCGTGTCCGTGCGTCCTGGAGAAGTGGTCGGCCTGATCGGCCCAAACGGTGCTGGCAAGACCACCCTCTTCAACGTCATTACCGGATTGGTGCAAGAGCAAGGCGGCTCGGTGAAGCTCGGCGACCACGACCTCTCCGAAGCGACACCTGTGGAGGTGGCGCGGGCTGGCCTTGCGCGCACCTTCCAAAACCTGCGGCTGTTCAAGAGCCTGTCCGTTCGTGAGAACGTTGCATTGACGTCGCTGGTGGCCGGTCGTCATCGCGCGCATCGGCCGCGTCCCGAAACCGAGCTACTGCTCGCCGACGCCGGTCTGACCGAGTGGGCCGATCGCCAGGCGGGGACACTCGACTATGGCAACCAGCGCCGTCTCGAACTCGCGCGCGCCGCCGCGTTGGCACCCGAGTTCCTGTTGCTAGACGAGCCCACATCGGGCATGAGCGACACCGAGACGCTGGCAATGGTCGAGTCAGTGCGCGCGGTAGCAGCTCGCATCGGTGCCGGCGTGTTGGTCATCGACCACGACCTGGCATTCATCACTCGCATCAGCGATCACATCGTTGTGCTGAACGAGGGCCGCGTGCTCGCCGAGGGCACGCCAGCTGAAGTGCGCGCCAATCCGCTGGTCGCCGAGGCGTACCTCGGCACATCGGCGTGAAACCGGACTCGCTGCCGCATCTCGACATCGTCAGCCACGACGTCTACGAGCACGGAGTCCCGCACACGGCGTATGACGAGTTTCGCGTCACGGCTCCAGTGGCGTGGATCAATGAGACAGCCGCTAACGGACATTATGGCGCGGGCTTCTGGTCGCTGACGACGCACGAGCACGTCGTCACAGTGCACAAAGACTGGCGAACCTTCTCGAGTGAGATAGGCGGTACCGAGATTGAAGGACTCGAGCACGACGAGGAGGCCCGGCTCGCACGGCGCACAATGCTTGAGACCGATCCGCCGCGCCACACCAAGTTGCGCCAATTGGTCAACCCAGCTTTCAGTAAGGCCGCTGTCGAGACTTACAGCGCGCACGCAGCCGAACTGGTCGACGAAGTCATCGCTGGCGCGCTCGCTGATGGTGAGATCGACGGAGTGCAAGCAGTCGCACGCGAGCTTCCGATTCGCATGCTGACGGGACTGCTAGGCGTTCCCGACGAAGACGCACCGCAGTTGTTTCATTGGGCAGACCAGATCATCTACAACGCCGATCCGGACTACTCCCCCATCGTCAGCGATCGCGCCGACACCGACCCGTATCGCCTGCTGCCGTTTCGCAGCCCGATCTCATTGAAGGTGTTCGACTATGTGCAGCGCCTGTCCGCCGCACGTCATGGCGCGGCGGGCGGCGATGTACTGACGGTCTTGTCTAACGCGCTGGTTGACGGAGAGCCATTGACCGAGCGCGAGCAGGGCACGTTCTTCCTGTTGCTTCTGATTGCGGGAAACGAAACCACTCGCCACTCGCTCGCGCAGGGACTGCTGGCGTTCGCCGAGCATCCCGATCAACTGCACCGCCTGCGAGCAGACCCGTCGCTCATCGACACTGCGGTCGAGGAAGTTCTGCGGTGGACGAGCCCACAACTGCACTTCCGACGTACAGCGACAGCCGATACATCGCTCGGCGGCGTTGAGATAACTGCCGGCGACAAAGTGGTCACCTGGTATCTGGCCGCCAACTTCGACCCGACCATGTTTCCCGACCCGCATACCTTCGACCTCGGTCGCACACCGAATCGCCATGTCACGTTCGGCGGTGGTGGCCCGCACCTCTGCCTCGGACAGTGGATGGCGCGGCTAGAGGTCCGAGCGTTTCTACATGCGCTGGTGGCAAAGATCGAACGTGTCGAGCTCGCTGGTCAACCGCGAAGAGTGCGCAGTAACTTCATCAACGGATTGAAACAACTGCCGATACGCCTCGTGCCGCGCTAGTCAGCGCTCATTCCATACGCGTGCACGGGGTGCAGCCGCACGACAACACGGTGATCGCTCACCATCGCCTCGCGATACTCGTCCCAATCCGGGTGCTCGCCAGCGGCGTCGCGATACAGCACGATCAGTTCCTCGACTGTTGCGTCGTTGATCTCGGCAGCGGGCGGCGTTAGCTCGGCATCGCCGTCGATCACGACGTAGCCCCAGAAGTCTTCCCGCGAGACGTACAGCGAGGCGCGCGGGTCGCGCTTCAGGTTGTTGTACTTCGCGCGATCGGCGGTGATCGAGATGCGCACCACTCCATCGGCGCCGAGCGCGTACGTGATGTTCGACAGCTGTGGTCGGCCGTCGCGTTTCAGCGTGACTAGCACGCCGTTCTGACGGGAACGGATGAAGTCGAGTGCTGTCTTGAGTTCCATAAGCTTCCTAACCGGGCTGAGCCCTGCGGCATTCCCGCCATTACAGAGCGTTGGCGATGTAGCGGTCGGGGCGTACCAGTACTGCACGCTTCCCATACGTCGCGGCTGGTTCGACCACAACTGGTCGATTGTCGGGTGCCAAGAACGACGCGTCGGCAGCGACCCACACCCAGTCATTCGGCAAGCGCGCGTCGAGGTTGTTCGGTTGCAGCAACTGATGGCCGACCGGGAATCCGCCACCGAGCGCAAGGCCAGGTAGCCGCGACCACCGAAGCGGGTCAGGCACGTCGGGTTCTGGCAAATCGGTCGGATCGGCTGCCAAACGCGACAGCGTTAGACCCGCCGCGACAGACATCGCTACGACTGCCTCGGTGTGCGGGCGTCGTTCGCGTTCGTAACTGTCGAGAAGGTCGACCGGCGAAACCCCGTTGACCACTTCGGCCAACTTCCACGCGAGATTGGCGGCATCGCGCACTCCACTACACATTCCCTGCCCCATGAACGGCGGCATCATGTGCGCCGCGTCACCAGCGAGGAAGACGCGACCGTCCGGTCCAGCGCGCCAGCGGTCGGCAACAAGCGCATGGAACCGATACGCCACGTCGCGAACCAGCTCGCCGTGATCGGGAGTAACACCCCAGGCGCCAAGTAGCGACCACGTATCCGGCCGCTCGGAGCCGTGAAGTTGAAACTCCCATCGTCGATGCGCGTCGTGCCCGGGAACGAATGTCGCCAGCCGTGACTGATCGCAGACTTGCTGGATGATGGTCGGTAGCGGCGGTGTCGGCTGGCGGTGCAGTCTGATGTCGACCACGAGCCACTGCTCGTCGTATCCGAGGTCGACGAAACCGACACCGAGCTGCTCACGCGTTCGCCCACTGCCACCATCGCACGCGACGACATACGTCGCCTCGTCGAGCAACGCCAGTGGATCGGCTACCTCCGAGCCGAGTCGCACATCCAAATGCGGGTATTGAGCGAGACCGTCGCGCAGCATGCGCTCTAGCTGCGGTTGCACGAATACGTAGTCCTCTTGCCACCCGAGCAACGGCTGGCGATGGAAGTCCTCGAAGTTGAACAGTCGCTCACCGTTGCGGTCGACGTATTCCATGCCGGCCGACTCGGTCAGCAAACCGTGGAGCTGTGCCTCGAAGCCGCATTGCTGGAAGACGCGAGCAATCTCGGCGTCGAGATGGCAAGCGCGAGGTTGCGAGTACGGAGCGGTCGACCGCTCGTAGACCACCGTTCGAAGTCCGTAAAGGCCACACAAGCTCGCGAGGGTCGCACCAGTCGGGCCTAACCCGATGATTGCTACGTCGTGCTTTACGTCGTCGCGCATTCCGGCGCCGCTGTCTCCCACTGCGTGGTTCCCCATGTGACGGCGAGCAATGTGGTGTCGTTACCCGGCGCCGCGCCGTGCCAATGCCGCTCGTTCGGCGGGCAGACAATCAGCGTGCCGGGTGCGAGGCGCACTTCGCCATCCGCATCCGTGCCAACGCGAGCGTTGCCGCGCACCACGAACAACTGCTGACCGCCGGGATGCATGTGCCAGAACGAGACCGCACCATTCTTGAAGTGCACGAGCGCGGTGTCGGGTTCGTCGTCGGTCGGTGTCGCGTTCAGCATCTCTAGTTCGACAGTGCCCGTGAAGCGTCCGCGGTATACAGCCGTCTTATCTCCGTGGTCGATGACCTTCATCGATCGACTATCGCTCGACGACCGGATTGCGCATCGTTCCGATGCCTTCGATTTCCGTCTCGACAACATCGCCGGCGTGCAAGAAGCGTTGCGGGGTCCGCGCCTCGCCGACACCACCAGGCGTTCCAGTCCACACGAGGTCGCCAGGGTGGAATGTGATGTAACGACTGAGCCACACGATCAGTGCGGGCACGTCGAAGATGAGGTCACTGGTGTTGCTGTGTTGCATCACTTCACCACTGACCCGACCTTCGAGTTCCAACGCGTCGGGGTCCACCAACTCGTCGGCGGTGACGAGGTACGGGCCGATCGGGCCGAACGTGTCGTAGGTCTTCGCGATCGTGAACTGCTTCACCGGCGCGCGGAACTGCTCGGCGCGATCGGAGATGTCTTGCCCCGCAGTGACACCCGAAAGAAAGCTCCACGCATTCTCGCGAGTCGCTCCCTTGCACGTACGCCCGAACACAATCACCAGCTCGGCCTCGTAGTCGACGTGGGTGCAACCGGCAGGCACGACAATCTCGTCGAACGGCCCGCACACGCAGTTGTCCATCTTGCCGAACAGGTGCGGCTCTGTCGGTAGGTCGCGGCCGCTCTCCAACGCGTGCTGCCGATAGTTCAGCGCGACGCCGAAACCCTTCGGCGGCCGCGGCACAGGTGCACCAAGGTGTGCTTCATCCAGCGGCGGGTAATCGCTCGCGCGCACCTTGCCTGCGATCGCGCGCAGTGCTGCGTGATTCGCGAGATCGCTGAGCAGCATTGAGTCGCTGCCCAAGGAGCCGTCGCTGGCCTCGTGCACATCAACCGCAAAGCCATCGATGACGATCGTGGCACGCCCCCGGTAATTGGCCAATCGCATCGTTCGCTCCTGTTGCTTGACTCGGTTGTCGCGGCTACTTGCTAGCTGGCGGAAACCACATGTGTATCTGCCCGGTTCCAGCAGCGTTTTCATAGTCGCTGTAGGGCACGCCTGGCGAGTTCCACGTGGCGCCACCGTTCGCGGTGGCCATGATCACGTAATGAGCGAAGCGTCCCTCGGGCGAGAACTTTCGAAACTCTGGGTAGTCGGCGAGCACGGCAGCATGGTCGCCAGCCTCGAGTGACTTGATCACGCGCTCGTCGGCGGCACGATGCTCGGGACTGAAGACATCGGCAGGGTCGGCGCCTTCGTGCAACCGCAGCTGGCTGAGCGGCCAGAACTTGTGCGACAACGCGCCGCTCGCGAGGATCACGACTCGTCTGTCCGAGCGACGGATCGCCTCGCCAAGCACTTCACCGAAGCGCACCATGTCGTCGAACTCGGCGGTCTGACATGTGCTGACCGACATCCAACGCTCGTCGCGCTGCAAGAACGGCGTCAGGTAGACGGTGGCGTAGTGGATTCCAAGATACGGATCGTTGCTTGCGTGCACCCACGTGTCGGTGCGCTCTGATGCGACTTCTGCACACAATCGAGCGAGTTGAGGATCGCCGGCGAAGTCGTACGGCATTTGCGGGTTCCCGCGCGGCAGTTCGTCGCTCGTGAACTTGCCGCTGCGCCGTTCGTGCGCAGACACGACCCACTCGAAAGTTGTGAACCAGTGCGTGTCGAGAACGATCAGCGTGTCGGCTTGTGCTGGGTCGATGCACTCGCGACGCATGCGATGCAAGCCATCCACGATCGAGAAGTCGCGACCGTGATTGAGTTCCAGTCGAACTTCCTCGGGCAACACAAGCGGTGGCACGTGTGCGACAAGCGCAGAGCCGACGATCTCTCCCATGCCTAACCCTTTCCCCGAATGCTTTGGTCCCTAACAATCTACACTACCGCGATGGTTGTGTTTCTGGCCCTGCTGGCCGCGCTCGTGTCGGGCACAGCCGATTACACCGGCGGTCGAGCTGCGACAAATCATTCGGCGCTGAAAGTCAACTTCTTCGTGCATGGCGTCAGCGCACTGCTACTTCCGGTCTTCGTCGCCATCATTGGCTGGGATCGGCTCCACGGCGGCGATGTTGTGCTCGGGCTCGTTGGTGGTGTGTCGGCCGGGACTGCGTATCTAGTTTTCTTTCGCGCTCTCGCGGCTGGTCGGATGAGCGTGATCGCTCCCCTCGCGGCACTGACAACGGCTCTCGTGCCGCTCGTACTCGACGTCGTGGACGGCGTGTCGCTGCGCGGTGGACGGTGGGTTGGCATCGGCCTAGCCCTTATCGCGATTCCCGCGCTGGCATTTCGTCGTGACGTGGGCAGCGGATCAATGTCGCTGCGCCAAGAGTTGGCCTACGCCGTCGCTGCCGGCGTTCTGTTCGCCGGATTCTTCGTCAGCCTTGGTCACACCAGCACTGACAGCGGACAGTGGCCGGTCGCGTTCGCAGCGATGGGCGCAACCGCCACGATGGCTGTGTTGTGCATTGCTCGGCGCGAGCGGCTCGGCCGACCACCAAAGCTTGCGCTACTGACCGGACTTCTAATGGTCGGCTCGGGACTCGCGATCAATCATGCGCTGCAGGTCGGTCCGCTTGGTGTCGTCACCGTTCTTGGCTCGTTGTATCCACTCGCTACCAGCACGCTGGCCAACCGTTTCGATCACGAACCAATCGGGCGCATCAACATCGTCGGCATCGGTGCCGCCGTTGCTGGCGCAGCGCTAATCGCTGCCTTTCGCTAGCCGCTACTGCTAGCAACTGCTACAGGAGTGCGTTGACAGTTTCAGCGAGCGGTTCGTGGAAGTCGCGCATTGGCGGATAGCCCGCCGCGCGCAACACAGCATTGTCGAGCACGCTGTTCGCGGGGCGTGGCGCCGGCCGCGGCGGCTGCAGTTCGGCGGTCGTAATCGGCAGGACCATCGCCGGATCCTTCCCCATCGCTGACACAACCGCCTGAGCGAACTCAAACCACGAACACGACTGTTGGTTGGTGGCGTGGACGATGCCGCTGACACGATCGAGTGCGATAGTTCGCAGCATCGGTGCCAGGTCTTGAGTGAACGTCGGGTTGCCGACCTGATCAGACACGAAGCTGAGTTGCTCACGTTCGTCAGCTAGCCGCATCACTGTCTTGACCATGTTCGAACCGTTGCGGCCACACACCCACGATGTGCGCACGACGGTTGCACCCGAACCAACCGTCAGTGCTTCCTGTTCGCCGAACAGCTTGCTGCGTCCGTACTCGCTCTGCGGGTTGGTCGCATCGGTCTCGCGATAAGCGCGATCAAGTGTGCCATCAAAGACGTAGTCGGTACTGAGCTGAATGAGATGCGCATACGAACGATGGCACGCCTCGGCGATGTGACGCACGGCCATTCCATTTGTGTCATGTGCGCGTGTCGGATCGGATTCGCAAGCGTCGACGGCCGTCCATGCCGCGCAATTGAAAACGATTTCCGGCTGGAGATCTGCGATCGCGTCGAACACTTGCGAGCGGTCGGCAACGTCGAGACTCGCACGATCAAACGCGTGCACCTCATCGCCGGCTGCGGTACACACCGCCACCAAATCGATACCTAGCTGTCCGCCGGCTCCGGTGATCAATACGTGCATCAGTGAAGAGCCGCCTTCAGCGGCTCCCACCATGCGCGGTTGTCCCTATACCAGGCAACAGTTTCTGCGAGTGATTGATCGAATGAGCGCTCCATCCGCCAACCAAGCGCGCTGACTTTGTCGATGTTCACCGAGTAGCGACGGTCGTGTCCCAAGCGATCGGCAACTGGCTCGATAGAGCTCTCATCGCGACCGCAAAGCTCGAGCAACTTGTAGGTGAGTTCACGATTGGTCAACTCATGATGAGCGCCGATGTTGTACACCTCACCAACGACGCCTTTGTGCAGCACCAGGTGAGCAGCGCGGTTGTGATCCTCAACGTGGATCCAATCGCGCACGTTGCCTCCGTCGCCGTATAGCGGCACCTTGTGACCGTCAAGCAGGTTGGTCGTGAACAACGGGATGACCTTCTCGGGAAACTGGTACGGCCCGAAGTTGTTACTGCAGCGCGTGACGACCACGGGCAATCCGTGCGTGGTGACATAACTGAGCGCGATGAGATCGCTTCCGGCCTTGGCCGCGCTGTATGGGGACCGCGGCGTCAGACGATCGGTCTCGCTGAACGAACCAACATCGATGCTGCCGTACACCTCGTCGGTGCTGATGTGCAGGAAACGTTCGACACCGACCTGCCGCGCAACATCGCACAGGACGTTGGTGCCAAAGCAATTGGTGCGCACAAAGGCGTAAGGATCGCTGATGCTGCGATCGACGTGGGTCTCGGCCGCGAAGTGCACCACAGCGTCGTGGCCCTGCATGCCGCTGAGTACGGCATCTTGATCGCAGATGTCGGCGTGAACAAACTTGCAGCGACGATCGTCGAGCACATCGCGGATGCTGGCCATGTTGCCGGCGTATGTAAGCGCGTCGAAGATCGTGATCTCGTCGTCGGAGTTTGCCAACAACCAACGTACGTAGTTCGAGCCGATAAACCCGGCCGCACCGGTGACGAACAGCTTCATCGCATCGGCCAGCTTGGGCGGAAGCCTTCGGGCAAGTTCGTTCGCTCGGGGTTGGCATGGTCGCGCGCCGACATGATCGGGTCGGTCACACCCCAATCGGCAGCAATCGATGCATCGTTCCACGCGACACCAAGTTCGTCAGCGGGGTTGTAGTAGTTGTCGACGAGATAGGTCATCACAACCTCCGTTAGCGCCGCGAATCCGTGAGCGACACCGGGCGGAATGTAGACCCCCAGGTGATTCTCTCCGCTGATGTCGAAGCACATAGTGGCGCCGTCGGTTGGCCCACCAGCCCGAAGGTCGTGGAGCACAACACGAATTGTGCCCACCGGGCAGTACCAGTAGTCGGCCTGGTGCATGTGATAGTGCAGCCCGACCAACGCTCGGGCTTGCTTGTTCGAGCGGTTGCCCTGCACCATTTCACGTGAACCCGGAAACCATTCTCGGCGGTACGTCTCGATGAACAGTCCCCGTTGGTCGCCATGAAGTGTTGGCTCAACAACCCATACGCCTGCGATCTCTTGGCTCTCACGTACGTTCGGCATCGGGCTCCAGTATGGCCGGAAGCGCTACGAAGTCGGCGGTGGCGGTGGTCCAATGCCACGGAAGAAGTCGAGCACCTCGTCGGAACCCTGGGCCAACAACAACACAGCATCGCCGTTGATCTGCTCGTTGTAGACCGGCAACGAGTAGGTCGCCAGCCCGGCGTCCACGGCGGTGCGCAGCGAAGCAGCGGCACCAATTGGATCGAGTTCATCGTCGATGCTGATTGCCTTGCCCATCGCCTGCACGAGCTTCCCGGTGTCGAACGGGCTGATCTTCACCTGTTCGACGGCCTGCTGCAGACAACGATTGACGAAGTCGCGTTGTCGGGTCGATCGGCCCAGGTCGCTGCCCGGGCGCTCGTGCCACTCGCCGTCCGCCTCTAGTTCCTCGTAGTGCCGGCTGCGCGCATATGCCAAAGCCTGCGTGCCATCGAGCAAGACGCATCCAGGGGCCGCGATGTTGAGCCCTGTGTTCAAGTCACGAGTCGGCAATGCGAAGCAGATCTCGACGCCGCCCAGGGCTTCGACCAACGCTTTGAACCCGAAGAAGTTGATTTCAACGTAGTGATGGACGGGCAACGCCAGTGCCTCTTGAACCGCTCGTACCAGATCGGCTGCGCCATCGTTGTACGCACCATTGATTCGCCCGGTCTGAACAGATGTCTCGACATAGAGATCGCGCGGGATTGAGAGCAGAGCCGCCTCATCGGTGCTGGTGTCGACTCGGAGCACCATGATCGTGTCGCTGCGACTGCCAGTTACGTCGCCGCTCTCGCCTGTATTCGGGTCGCCAAACTCGCGGCTGTCGCTACCGACGAGTAGATAGTTCTCAATGTTGCCACTGACCGCGTCGAGCACTGCAGAAACGCCAGCAACTCGCGGTACGTCGTCGACGGCACTGCGTGCGGCGATAAGTACTCCTGCGGAGCCGATGACACCGGTGAACAAAGTGATCGCCAGAAACAGGGGCACCCGACGGCGCGTGGGCCGTGGCGTCGTATCGACAGCGAGCACGCAGCCGAGGGTAGTGGCTACCCGCCGCCGCAATCGGGCACGTCGCGTCAGCTACCAGGTCATTTCGTCGCAGCCGTGATGATCCTCGGGTTCAACCTGGAGCGTCGCGTGGGTGATGCCATGGTGTTCGGCGAGCAACGAACGCGCTTGGTCGAGGACCGCATGCGAATCAGTGCCCGCCGCGACCATCAAGTGAGCAGTTGCGACCTCCATGTCGGACGTCAGCGTCCATACGTGCAGGTCGTGGACATCGACCACGCCGGCAATCGCCGACAGCTCTTTCTGAAGTGCTGGAACGTCGAGCCGATCGGGGGCGGCTTGCACCAGCACGCGCAATGCCTGACGGCCTAGCTTCCATGCGCGCGGAAGGATGAAGAGACCGATCGCCGCACCGATCACGGGGTCGACCCACGACCAGTCGGTGATTCCCCACACGATTGCGGCGACGATCACTCCAATCGAACCGAGCATGTCGGACAGCACTTCGAGGTATGCGCCTTGCATGTTGAGACTGTCCTTCGAACCTGCGCGCAGCAGTAAGAACGCAATCAGATTGACGACGAGGCCAATGCTGCCGACGACGAGCACCGGCGTCGACGCAACATCCCGGTCATCACCGAGACGATCTATTGCCTCGTACAACACGTAGCCGGCGACGCCGAACAGCAGCAATGCGTTGACGAACGCGGCCAGGATCTCGAGCCGGTACAAACCAAACGTCCGTTGCGGATGAACCCGCGCATTCGACGCCGCTTGAATCGCGGCTAGCGCCATGCCGACGCCAAGCGCATCGGTAGCCATATGCCCAGCGTCCGACAGCAGCGCGAGCGATCCGGTGACCAGCGCAGTCACGACCTGCACAATCATGAAGGCGACAACGAGGCCGAACGAGATCAGCAGCGGCCGAACGTGTCGTGCTCCCGCGCGCAGCGCCGCGGCACCGTGATCGTGGCTATGTCCGTGACCGTTCACAAGGAAGCCTCCGCCTGTGCGTGCTCGTGACGGTGGTGTAGGTCGGGCACGTGCGGGTGAGCGTGCACTAACGGTTCGTGTCGATGTGCATGCTGATGTCGGCCTGCGTCCTCACCCGAATGACTGTGGTCGTGATGACCATCGTCGTGGGTGTGTTCGTGATCGTGTTCGATCGCATGATGTTCGTGCTCGTGCGCATGGCCGCTGCGTAGAACGAAGCTCACGCCGATAGCGGCAATCAACAGTGCAACTAGTTGGCGGCCAACCACGGGATCTGCGAACACCGTCCACGCCACGATTGCTCCGACAAACGGTGCCGTCGCGAAAACCAACTGTCCGCGGGCGGCACCGAGGTCGCGTGCGCCCGCGACCCAGAGGGTGATCGACGCTCCGTATCCAAACGCGCCGACGAGCAATGCACCGAGGATCGGCCATCCGGCAGGTGCTCCACCGAGAGCTAAGCCAATCGCAAGGTTGGCGCTGCCAGCGACGGCACCTTTGACCAACGTGATGTGCACGGGCGCGAGCTCGTCGAGGTTCGCAGTCACGCAGTTGTCGATCCCCCAGCACAAGCACGCGCCCGCGATCAGCAATGCTCCCCAACGCAGGTCAGCACTGCCCGACCATCCGAGCACAACTCCAGCGATGACGACCATCACCGTGCCGGCGACGACGCGTGGGCCGACGTGTTCGCGAAACACGAAGTACGCAAGCACCGTCGTGAACACCAACTCGAGGTTCAGCAGCAGCGAAGCCGAAGCGGCTGGCGCGTGACTGAGGCCCGCGGCAAGCAACACCGGCCCAATCGCGCCACCGAACACAACAGCCGTCGCCAGCCGCGAGGCGCCACGTCGGACGGCGGCCCGCGTTGGCCGCACGCGACCGAGGAACGGAAGGACTGCGATCGCGGCGCCGAGGTACAGCAATCCGGCGAGCGTGAACGCTCCCATATCACCCGCCAAGCGTGATGCTGCCGGAGCGGAGATGCCGAACAGCACAGCAGCCAACGAACAACGAAGCACGCCTCGACGGGTCATCACCCGCGAGTCTTACCGAGGCTGACTGGTCTTGGCGCGCAGCACGGGTTAGCGCAGGTGAACGATGTCGCCGACGTCGAAGCGATGCTTCACTCCGGCATCGTCCACGACCAGCAAACGGCCGTCGTGCTCCACGTCGAGCGCGCGCCCCGACACGGTTGTGTCGGCTAACTCGACACGCACTCGCCGACCAATCGTCGCCATGTTTTCGCGGTAACGCATCCACGGATCGGCGGGCAGCTCGTCGTAGGCGACGAGAAGTTCGCGCAGCACTAGCAGTGGATCGAGACCGAGCCCAAGTCGGGTGGCCCCAACGGGCGCCCATCCGACGTTGAGGCCGATGCCGACCACCACCACGTCGCGTTCGGCCTGCGCCAGGATTCCGGCCAGTTTGATGCCGTCGATGACGAGGTCATTCGGCCATTTCAGCGTTGGACGCACTCCACCAACACGCTCACACGCCGCCAGTGCGGCGAGGGCAACTCGTTGTGTCAGCACATGCGGTGAGGAGGGCACATCCCTAAACAGGATCGACACCAGCAGATTCAGCCCGGCCGGCGCCTCCCAACGGCGGTCCAATCTGCCGCGACCAGCGGTCTGGTGGCGAGCCATAAGGACCGTGCGGTCCAGGGCTCCATTGGCGGCGGCGCGCAACAGGTCGGCATTAGTGCTGCCGGTTTCGTCGACCACTTCGACATGCCACCCGGGCGGCCAGGCGGGCTGATCGGCCGACGAGGTAGCAATGGGGGTCTCCACTCCGCCAGTATTGCCACCTGTGTTGCAGAAAATCCTGATTGCCAACCGTGGCGAGATCGCCGTGCGCGTGATTCGCGCCGCCCGCGAACTCGGAATCACGACGGTTGCGGTCTACAGCGAACTCGATCGCAACGCCATGCACGTGCGTCTGGCCGACGAGGCGTACGCACTCGGTGGGCAAACAGCGGCCGAGAGCTACCTCAACACCGAGCGGATTCTGCAGGCGATCGAACAGAGTGGCGCCGACGGCGTACACCCCGGCTACGGCTTCTTCAGCGAGAACGCCGACTTCGCACGCTCGATCACCGCCAAGGGTGTCGCGTTCATCGGTCCGCCGCCGGCGGCGATCGACGAGATGGGCGACAAGGTGAGCAGTCGCAAGGCCGCCTTGCGCGGTGGCTGCCCGATCGTTCCTGGCACGACCGAGTTCGTAAAGTCGGTCGACGAGATCTTCGCGTTCGGTGCCGAGTTCGGATATCCGATCGCGATCAAGGCTGCCTTCGGGGGTGGCGGTCGCGGCATGAAAGTTGTGCGCAGCGCCGACGAAGTGCAAGAGGCGATGGACAGCGCTCAGCGCGAGTCGAAAGCTTTCTTCGGGCGCGACGAGATTTACCTCGAGCGCTACCTCACGTGGCCGCGCCACGTCGAGGTGCAAGTCGTCGGTGATCAGCACGGCAATTTGGTGTGGGTCAGCACGCGGGACTGCTCGGCACAACGACGTCACCAGAAGTTGATCGAGGAAGCACCAGCCCACGATCTGGCGGCTGGCATCGAGGACGAGATGGGCGCTGCCGCGATCAAAGCGGCGAAGGCCGTCGGCTATTACAACGCGGGCACCGTCGAGTTCATCTACCAGGACGGCGAGTTCTTCTTCTTGGAGATGAACACGCGCTTGCAAGTCGAGCACCCTGTCACCGAGGTCATTACGGGCATCGATCTTGTCGAGTGGCAGATTCGCGTTGCTAGTGGCGAGAAGTTGCCGATGACGCAGGACGAAGTCGCGGCGAAGCGCAATGGCCATGGCATCGAGGTGCGCATCAATGCCGAGAACCCGGCTGGCGGAAAGTTCCTGCCGTCGCCAGGAGACATCAAGAAGCTGATCACGCCGCACGGCTTCGGCGTTCGATTCGATGCTGGCTACGAAACAGGCGACACGGTCAGCCAGTACTACGACAACCTGATCGGCAAGCTGATCGTGTGGGGCAAAGATCGCCCGACCGCGATCGCGCGCACGATTCGCGCGCTAGAGGAAATGGTGGTGGAAGGAGTTGCCACCACTATCCCTGCCGACCTCGCGATCTTGCGCCATCCCGACTTTCAAGCGATGCAGCACAGCACGAAGTGGGTGGAAGAGAAACTCGACCTCTCGGGTATCGCTGCACCTGCCGCACCGACACGCCCGGACGACGACGAAGCCGGTGATGCGCCCCTCGTTTATCGCACCACGACCGTTGAGGTGAACGGCAAGCGCTTCGACGTCAAGTTGTGGGTCCCCGAGCCGCACAGTTTCGCGGCGGCAGGTCCGGCGAAGGCGACGAAGAAGCCATCACGCGCCGCTTCCGCAGGCGCGTCCGTTGGTGGAAGCGGCAACGTGGAAGTTCCGATGCAGGGCACGATTGTCAAAGTCCTCGTTGCAGTGGGCGATGCAGTTGACGCTGGTCAAGCCGTCGTGGTGTTGGAAGCAATGAAGATGGAAAACCAAATCGCTGCAGAGAAAGCCGGAACCGTCAAAGAGATAAGGGTGAAGGCCGGCGACACCGTTGGCGCCGGCGACGTAGTCGTAGTGATCGAATAGCTGTAATCGAGTAGCGCGCTACTCGGCGGCTTCGGCGAGAGCCTCTGCAAGTGCCGGGTGCACGAGCAAGCTCTCCACGATGTCAGTCACCTTTAGGTTGGCAGTCACTGCCAGCGCGATCACGCTGATTAGTTCCGCTGCGTGACGACCGACAATCGAACCGCCGAGCACTACGCCCGTCGCCGGGTCGCTGATGATCTTCACAAAACCGCGCCAGTCGTTGTTGATCAGCGCCTTCGGTGTCGAACTGAACGGCACTTTGGTGACGCGGATCTTGCGTCCGGCGGCGAAGGCATCGGCCTCGGCAAGGCCGACGTCGGCGATCTCGGGCTCGGTGAAGATTGCGCTGGCCGCCTTGTCGTAGTCGAGGTGGCGATGTGCGACCTTCTGTAGACCCATCACGTGCTCGGCAACTTTGCGGCCTTGCATGCTGGCCACCGACGACAGCGGCAGCTTGCCGCTCATGTCGCCAGCCGCATAGATGTGCGGCACGTTGCTTTGGCAATGACGGTTAATCACGACGTTGCCCGCTTTATCGAGCTCGACGCCGGCCGACTCGAGCCCTAGGTGATCGGTGTTCGGAACCGAACCGATGGCAAGCACGGCGTGGCTGCTACGAACCACTCGCCCGTCGTCGCAACGAACGACCACTTCCTCGACGCCTGCGTCGTTCATCTCGCGCGCGATAGAAGTCGCGCGAGCGCCCTTCAACAGTGACACGCCACGCTTCAGGAAGTCGTCCTCCAACACGGCTGCGACTTCGGGATCTTTGGTCGGCAGCACTTGCTGGCGGCTCACCACCAGATTCACCTTCGCGCCGAACGAGCTGAACATATGCACGAATTCAACGCCCGTCACGCCGGAACCGATGATCGTCACGCTCTCGGGGAACACCTTCGGCGGATAGCAATCGCGCGTAACGAGAATGCGCTCGCCGTCGGGGTGGCACCACTCGGGGACTCGCGGTCGGCTGCCAGTCGCAACCAGAACTGCGTCGGCCTCCAGGCGTGTCACACCGTCGGCAGTGGTGACCTCGACCTCGTTAGCGGAAAGGAACTTTGCCGAACCGTGCACGAGCGTCACACCCTGGCTGGTGAGCAAATTAGTGGTGCCCTTACCAAGTCGGCGCTTGATGCTTTCGATTCTCTCGGTGAGCGCAGCAACGTCGACCTCGGCGTGCTGTTGTTCGAGACCCATACCTTCGAGCCGGCTCGTGAAGCTCATCGCTCCGCCGGTTGCAATCATCGTCTTGGATGGAATGCAATCCCACAGGTGGGCCGCGCCGCCGACAACATCGCGTTCAATCAGCGTGACTTCCGCGCCAAGCCTCGCCGCATGCGATGCGGCAGTGTTCCCTGCCGGTCCACCGCCGATGATCACGAACCGAATCGCCACGGTCGCAGGCTATCCGCCGCGCTACGGTCGGAGGTCGTGAGCAGCGACGACACGGCTATCGACACCGACTATGCGACCTCTGGTAGCGGGCTGGTCGCCGAGAAGGCCAAGCGACTGCAGAAGCTCGCCGACATTCGTGCCGCTGGCGGCAACCCTTACCCGTTCCGTTTCGATCGCAGCACGACACTGGCCGAGCTGCGCTCGGCGCACGGAGCTCTGCCTCCCGGCACAGAAACCGAGCACGAAGTCGCAATCGCCGGGCGCATGATGCTGATGCGCGACTCGGGCAAGCTGATTTTCGCGACTGTTCGCGATCGTGACGACGAAGTGCAGCTGTTCGTCTCGAAGGCCGAGATCGGCGACGATGGGTTCGGCGCGTTTCTCGACCTCGATCTCGGCGACTGGGTCGGTGTGCATGGCACGGTCATGACAACGCGCAAGGGCGAACTGAGCGTGAAGGTACAGCGTTGCGAATTGCTCTCGAAGGCCGTGCGCCCGTTGCCCGACAAGTGGCACGGGCTCACCGACACCGACACCCGTTTCCGCCAGCGCTATGCCGACTTGATTGTCAACGAGGACGCTCGCCGGGCGTTCAAGATTCGCCACGAGATCGTCGCCAGCTTTCGCCGCACACTGCATGCCGATGGCTTCATCGAAGTGGAAACGCCGGTGTTGCATATGGAGGCCGGCGGTGCACATGCGCGGCCGTTCATCACACACCACAACACGCTCGACATGCCGTTGGTGTTGCGCATCGCGCTTGAACTACACCTCAAGCGCCTGATCGTTGGCGGTATGGAGAAGGTGTTCGAGATCGGGCGCATTTTCCGCAACGAAGGCATCAGCACCCGACACAACCCCGAGTTCACGATGATGGAGCTGTACCAGGCATTCGCCGATTACAGCGAGATGATCGACATCACTGAGAAGCTGATTAGGCAAGCGGCGATCGATGCGACTGGTACTTCGAACGTCATCGTCTACGGCCCTGGAGAAGTCGAGTTGGCTGTCGATCTCGCACAACCGTGGCGCCGAGCGCGCATGATCGACCTTGTCGCTGAGGCGACCGGCGTAGAAGTGCACCCGTCACAGTCGGTGAAGCAGCTTGAGGCACTCGCTGAGAAGCACGGCGTGTCGTGTTCGCCGCGGTGGGGTTCGGGCAAGATCATCGAAGAGTTGTTCGAAGCGACGGCCGAGCATTTGTTGATCGCACCAACATTCGTGACTGGTCACCCTGTGGAGATCTCGCCTCTGGCGAGAGTTGATCGCAACGACCCGTTCCTGACCGAGCGCTTCGAGTTGTTCTGCGGCGGCCGCGAGTTGGCTAATGGCTATACCGAGCTGAACGATCCGGTCGAGCAGCGCGCTCGCTTCGAAGACGAGCAGGCCGCGAAAGAGGCTGGCGACGCCGAACGCGGGTCGGTCGACGAGGACTACCTGCGTGCGCTCGAGTACGGCCTGCCCCCGACAGGTGGCTTGGGCATAGGGATGGACCGCGTTGCGATGCTGATCGCCGGCGTGCAGTCCATCAAGGAGATCATTCTGTTCCCGACGCTGCGACCGGAGGTGTTCTGATGCCGCTCGCTTGGGGCAGAGGTCTGGCGACGGTCGCCGACGACGGCACGGTTCTCGACACTTGGTTTCGCGAGCTCGGCCTGGGTGAGGAACCCAGCCCCGAGAAGTTCGAGGCATACACCACTGCGGAACGGCACGACGATGTGCGACGTGTCGCTGTGCGCGCGGTGCAGGTGCACATCGACACCGAAGTGGCGCCAGCTTCCGCAAGCGACGTGTACTTGCGTTTGCACCTGCTGTCGCATCGACTGATGCAACCGCGCACCATCAATCTCGACGGCATCTTCGCTCAGCTCGTCAATGTGGCGTGGACCAACCTCGGTCCTGCACCCGTCGACGGCATCGAGGAGTTGCGTTGGCGCGTCCGCCACGACGGCGGCACGCTCACCGTGCACGGGCTCGACAAGTTTCCGCGTATGACCGACTACGTGGTGCCTAGCGGAGTGCGCATCGCCGACACCGACCGCGTGCGACTAGGCGCGCATCTCGCAGCGGGCACCACGGTGATGCACGAAGGTTTCTGCAACTTCAACGCCGGCACGCTTGGCACCTCGATGGTCGAGGGTCGTATCTCGCAGGGCGTCATCGTCGGCGACGGGAGCGACATCGGTGGCGGTGCCAGCATCATGGGCACGCTCTCCGGCGGTGGCAGCGAGCAGATCAGCATCGGCGAACGCTGCCTGCTCGGCGCCGAGGCCGGCATCGGCATCAGCCTCGGCGACGAATGCATCGTCGAGGCCGGGCTGTACGTAACGGCCGGCACGCTCGTGTCGCTACATGAACAGGGTCAGGGATCGGTCGGCGTCGTCAAAGCGCGCGAACTCAGTGGCAAGGGCGGGTTGCTCTATCGACGCAATAGCCAAAGCGGCGCGGTGGAAGCCCTCCCCCGCAGCGCTAAATGGGAAGGCCTAAACGCCGACCTCCACGCCAACTAGAAGTTCAGGTCCGAGGGTTTCCTACCGCCGACGTGAGGTCCGAGGTTTACATGCGGGAAATCCCGTACAAAAACCTCGGACCGCATGAAACCCTCGGACTAGTCGTCGGATCTCTAGGCGGTGCGTTCGCAGCCTTCTATGTGGTCGTTGACTAGGCCCATTGCTTGCATGAAGGCGTACATCGTTGTTGGGCCTACGAAACTCCAACCGCGGCGCTTCAAGTCTTTCGACATCGCGATGGATTCTGGGCACGTCGCAGGCATCTCGCTGTCGACCGTGAGTCGACCGTCCCGCGCTGGCCGGTACTGCGACACGTATTTATAGATCGACCCGAACTCTTCGCGTAGGGCGAGCGCTCGGCCTGCGTTGTTGATCGTGCTTGCGATCTTGCCGCGATGCCGGACGATGCCTGCGTCGCCAAGAAGACGCTGCACATCGCCATCATCGAACGCCGCGACCCGAGCAAGATCGAAGCCCGCAAACGCCGCTCGGAAGTTCTCGCGCTTGCGCAAGATCGTCAACCACGACAGACCCGACTGGAAACCCTCGAGACACAGCTTCTCGAATAGGCGTACATCGGTCTTGACCGGATGCCCCCACTCGTCGTCGTGGTACTTCATATAGAACGGATCATCCCCGCACCACCAGCATCGAGTCACACCATCTGCGCCAAGCCGCAGTCGTTCCGCTCCCATCGGGTCAAGCTAGCAACCGTTCAATACACGGCCGCATTGCCGTTCGCGGCTGCCGTCGGCAATGATCACCTCCGTGATTCGCAACTACCTCGCCGCCCGCGCCGAACTCGACGCCCCCGGTTCTCCCTTCGCCACGACGACGATTGAGGTGCGCGGCGTGAAGTTGAAGGCGTACGCGGCCGCGCCGCCCAACATGCGCGCCATTTGGGAAGCATCGGCCGGGCATGCCGACAAGGACTACCTGGTCTACGAGGACGAGCGCTACACCTACGCCGAAGTGCACGCACAGGTTCGCAAGCTGGCGGCACACCTCGTGGCTAACGGCGTGCACCCAGGTAGTCGAGTCGCGATCGCGATGCGCAACTACCCCGAGTGGATTGTCAGCTACTGGGCCGCGGTCTGCGTTGGTGGAGTTGTAGTCGGCATCAACGCTTGGTGGACAGCACCCGAGCTGGAATACGCACTCAACGACTCGGAACCGACGGTGATGATCGCCGACGACGAGCGCTTGGAACGGTTGAATCACATGCCCGCGCAACGGCCGATGCACATCATCGCCGTGCGCAGCGATCGCGCTGTTCCTGGCGGATCAACCGCGTGGGCCGACGTCATGGCGACAAAGGATCCGGGCAAGTTGCCCGACGCGGCGATCGACCCCGACGACGATGCCACCATCTTCTATACGTCGGGAACCACCGGCTTCCCGAAAGGCGCGCAGCTCACCCACCGCGGCTCGGTCGACAACATCTACAACATCGTCACGATGGGCCTTGCGGCGACGATGGCCGAGGCAAAGGCGATCGCGGCCGGCGAGACGAACGACGCTCCTCTGCCCACACCAGCGCAACGAGTGCTGATGGTTCCGACTCCGCTCTTCCACGTGACTGCCTGCAACTGCGTCATGCACGCTGGCACGATCGGCGGAGCGAAGCTCGTGCTGATGCGCAAGTGGGACGCTGGCCGCGCGCTGGAACTGATCGAACGCGAAGGTGTCACCAACTTCTCGGGCGTGCCAACCATGAGTCGCGAGTTGCTGCTGCACCCCGATTGGGCGAAACGCGATACGTCGACGATGCAGGGAATGGGCGGCGGCGGCGCGGCGTTGCAGCCCGACCTAGTCGGGAAAATTGCCGGCGCGCTAGAGAAGGGTCAGCCAACAACCGCCTACGGCATGACCGAGACGTGCGGCATCATCACCGCCAACTCGGCGCAACTCTTTCTCGCCAAGCCAGAGTCGTGCGGTTCCATCGTTCCAACGCTCGAAGCGAAGTTGGTCGACAGCGATGGCAACGACTTGCCACGTGGCGCGTCGATGGTCGGCACGCTTTGCGTGCGTGGCTCGATTGTTATCAAGGGCTACATCAACCGCCCCGAAGCAACGGCCGATGCGATACGCGACGGTTGGCTGAACACGGGCGACATAGCTCGCATCGACGACGACGGGTTCGTGTTCATCGTCGACCGCGCGAAAGACATGGTGCTGCGCGGTGGCGAGAACGTGTTCTGCAGCGAAGTGGAGACCGCGATCTATCACCACGATGCAGTGGCCGAGGCCGCCGTGTTCGGGATTCCCGACGAACGACTTGGCGAGGAGGTCGCGGCGGCCATAGTTCTGCGCCCAGGCCACGCGCTCACTGCCGACGCGCTCACCGAGTTTCTCGGCGCAAGCCTCGCCAAGTACAAGATCCCTGCACGTGTTTGGTTCCGCACCGAGCCAATCCCGCGCAATGCCAGCGGTAAGTTTCTGAAGCGTGAGCTACGCGACGAACTCTTGAAAGGCTGACGATGTTCGCAAACAACGGCGACTGCAAGTTGTTCTACGAAACGTTCGGCGACGCGACTCATCCGACGCTGCTCTTGGTCAACGGTCTCGGAAGTCAATGCACCAACTACCACGAAGATTGGTGCCGCATGTTCGCAGCAGAGGGCCTGCAAGTCGTCCGATACGACAACCGCGATGTCGGCCTGAGCAGTTCATTCGAGGGCGCTCCGACGAATGCCGACGGCGCGGCATACACGCTCAGCGATATGGCTGCTGACGGCATGGCCGTGCTCGACGCCATTGGTGTCGAGAAAGCGCACATCATGGGGCTCTCGATGGGCGGCATGATCGTTCAGACGATGGCGATCGAACACCCGCAGCGCGTGCTGACGATGACATCGGTTATGAGCACAACTGGCGAGGAGGAATATCGCAAGAGCAGTCGACGCGCATTGGAATTGCTGCTGGAACCGCCAGCGACGGATCGCGAGGGTTTCATCCAACAGTGGATCGACGGGTTGCACGAGTGGGGAACTCCCGAGTTCGCCGACGAGGCGCGCTGGCGTGCCGACGCCGAGCGCTCGTTCGAGCGCGCCGGTGTCCTTGGTGGCGGCGCCCGCCAGTACACAGCCGTCATGGACAGCGGATCCCGAGCAGCTGGACTGCGTGCGCTGAAGGTGCCCACGCTGGTAATCCACGGCGACAAGGACACGATCATCGACATCATCGGCGGTCGCCGTACGGCCGAGCTGATTCCCGGCGCGCGTTTCGAGTTGATCGAGGGAATGGGCCACGACTACCCACCACAACTGTGGTCGCGATGGGTCGCTTTAGTCGTCGGCCACATCCGGGCGAACTCGTGAGCCTGCACGACTTCAGCGCGCTCGCACGCGAACGACGCACCAGCATGATGGTGCAGAAGGATGTCGCTGTACCGCGCGCGACCGTGGAGGCACTCTGTGAATTGGCGCAGTACGCACCGAACCACAAGCGCACGTGGCCGTGGCGATTCGCGTTGGCAGAAGGTGATGGCCGCGCCCGACTGGGCAACGTGATTGCCGACGCGATGGAACTGCACGGCGACCCGCCCGACAAGGTCGCGCAACGACGCACGAAGTACCTGCGCACTCCGGCAGTGCTGATCGTCGGATCGGCCGCAGGTGACAGCGAGCTGCGCACGGCTGAGAACCGCGACGCTGCATCAGCGGGAGTTCAAAACATCCTGCTCGCAGCGGCAGCCCAGGGGCTGGCGAGTTACTGGAGTTCGTGCCCGAAAGGAACCAACGATGCGACAGCGGCGCTCTGCGGATTCGATGCCGACACGACGATCGTCGCGATCATCTACCTCGGATGGGCAAACGGCTCGCCAGCGGCGCCACCGCGGCCGGACGTAACGCTGAACATCATCGAGTAGGTCGGCTACCCGCCGGTTGTTGTCGTGACGGCAGTCGTCGTGGTCGCGGGACTTGTGATCAGCGTCGTTGGTGGTGGTTCCTCCGCCGGATTGTCTGCGCGCGCTGCGGCTGCCTTTGCGAGGTGAAGCGCTGTCGCTTCATCGGGCGCGATCACCACGAAGTAGCCGTTCTCGACCTTGACCCACACCGAAAATTCGTCGTCGAGAACGACGCTGTAGGCAGCGAGACCAATGTCGGTGAGCGCAATGCGCACCTCATCGTCGGCGGGTGGTCGACCGAATGCGGTGCCATCGATGGCTTGCACACTCATGTAGTACTCCTGGCCGACAACCACGACGACAAAGCCACAGGTGTCGTCGGACAGCGGGCTGGCGTCGACGAGTCGGCCGCGACCAAGCCCGGCGATTACCAACGTGAAGTCCTCGGCGACGAGTGACCTGCACGGGTCACCTCCGAACAGACTGTTCGCTGGCGGAGTCGGCTCGGCGGTCGGATCGGGCGGGTCTGTGTCGGGCACGAACTCGAGCAGCGTGGTCGTCGTCGCCTCCGGCACAACACCCACAGTGTCGGTTGGTGCTGTCGATTCCGTGTCTCGGAACGTCACGACCGCGATAGCCACCAAGAGCGCCGCCACACCCACGATTGCACCGCGAATTCCAACTGCCTCGAACAGCAGCTTCTGCGTCGCCTTCTCGCGTTTCATACTTCCGACCACGTCGAGATCGCCAGCAACGGCACGTCGAAACACCACGCCTCAAACGTGAGCCCAATTGACGCGTCGCCATCCCATGGGTACTTCGCGCCCATCAGCTCGCCGACTGAGCGCCGTTCGACTTCATCAGTGACCGTGCGCGCAATCCCAGCGCGAGTATCGCGATTGATTCGCACCGTCACCGCTGGGTTGGCGAGCGCGTTGCGATACCAATCCGCGTTCGGTCCCGTGCCGCTGATGAGATACAACGTTTCGCCCACGACTCCGAACCAAATCTCGACCTCGTGTGGGTTGCCCGTGCGACGCCCCTTCGTGGTGACGTAACAGTTCTCAACATCGGCGTGTGCCGTCAGCCAGCTCATCGTCAACGCCCCGGCTGGTATGTACCGAAGACCTGCCGCAACGCATCGCTGACCTCGCCGAGCGTCGCGTTGGCGCGCAACGCATCCTTCATCGGATACAACACGTTCTGCGTGCCACGAGCAGCGTCGGTCAAAGCGGTCAACTTTGCCGCAACAAGCCCCTGATCTCGGTCGGCTTTGAACGCCGCCAATCGTTGGCGCTGCCCTTGCTCCAACTGCGGATCAACAGGCGGCAGCTCGGGTTCGCCGGCATCACCGTCGGTGAAACGATTGAGCCCAACGATCACTCGCTCGCCTTCGTCGATTCCCTTCGCGTATTCGTAGGCAGCTTTCTCGATTTCGCCCTGCTGGAAGCCAGCTTCGATTCCCTCGACCGCGCCGCCCATTTCGTCGATACGGCGGATGTAATCCCACGCCAAACGCTCGACCTCGTCGGTGAGCGACTCGACGAAGTAACTACCGCCAAGCGGATCGGGCGTGTCGACGATGCCGCTCTCATACCCGACAACCTGTTGCGTACGCAGTGCGATGCGCGCGGCCCGCTCGCTTGGAAGGCTCAGCGCTTCGTCGAAACCGTTGGTATGCAGGCTCTGCGTGCCACCCATGACGGCGGCCATCGTTTGCACTGCTACGCGCACGATGTTGTTCTCGGGCTGCTGCGCCATCAGCGTGCTGCCACCTGTCTGCGCGTGGAAGCGCAACAGCTTGCTGGCCTCGAGTTGTGCGCCGAAGCGCTCGCCCATCACCCGATACCAGATGCGCCGCGCAGCTCGGAACTTGGCAACCTCTTCGAAGAAGTTGTTGTGTGCGTTCCAAAAAAAGCTGAGCCGTGGCGCGAACGAGTCGACAGGCATCCCCGCGGCGATCGCTGCTTCCACGTAGGCGATGCCATTGGCGATCGTGAACGCGATCTCCTGCACCGCCGTGCTGCCGGCCTCGCGAATGTGATAGCCAGAGACGCTGATCGTGTTCCACTTCGGAATGTGCTTCGCACAATACTCGAAGACGTTGGTGATGATGCGCATACTCGGCTTCGGCGGGTAGATGTAAGTACCGCGCGCGATGTATTCCTTCAGCAGATCGTTCTGGATCGTTCCGCTGAGCGCACTGGCAGGTACGCCTTGCTCGTCGGCGACCAACTCGTACAGCAACAGCAAGATTGGTGCCGTCGAGTTGATCGTCATACTGGTGCTCACCTGATCCAGCGGCAGGTCGCCGAGCAGAACACGCATGTCGGCGATGCTGTCGATCGCGACGCCAACCCGGCCCACTTCGCCCTCTGCGCGTGGATGGTCGCTGTCGTATCCCATCTGCGTTGGCAGGTCGAAGGCGCAACTGAGACCGGTCTGGCCGGCATTCAGCAAGAACTTGAATCGCTCGTTCGTCGAGGCCGCGGTGCCGAAACCCGCGTACTGGCGCATCGTCCACAACTTGCCGCGATACATCGTCGGGTAGATACCGCGCGTGTACGGAGCGCCGCCCGGCGCGCCAAGTTGCGTCGACGGATTCCAGTCGGCGAGATCGGACGCGTCGTACAGCGCCTTCACCGGAATGCCCGAATCGGTGGATTTCGCGTCAGTCATTGAGCACCGAGCGTACGCCGCTAGTCCCGCTCATCTCGTTCACGGAAGATTTCACCACGAAGCGATGAGCGAAATCTCAAGCTTCCATTCGGGTCGCGCGAGCGCGGGCACGGTCACGAGTGTGCTCGCCGCACGGTGGCCCTGCAATGCACGATCTCGCGCTGCCATGACATGCGGCAACGCTGCCAGGTGATCGACGACGACGTACGTGGTGACGCTGACCACGTGAGCGACAGTCATCTTGGCTTCAGTCAGGATCGCAACGAGGTTTGCCCACACCACTTCCGCTTGCTCGGCGATCGATGGCGGCACCGAACCATCGGGCCGAATGGGCACAACGCCGCTGGTGTACAGCGGTCGAGTCGAACTCGTGCAGATCATGGCGTGCGCATAGTTGGCAACGGGTGGGGCGATGGTGGTGGGAGCGATTTCGCGGTTCATGTCCCCATCTTGCCTAACCTGGCGACATGACAGCGATCGATTCCGTCCGCACCATCGATGGGGTGCCACTCACACCCAAGCCGGTTGCTCTGGCGGGCCCGCCAACCTTCGCCAACGTTGAAGAAGAGCGTCTGCATCGCAAGCAGAAGTTGGCTGGCGCGCTGCGCATCTTTGGCCGCGTCGGCTTTGGCGAGGGCGTTGCTGGGCACATCACGGTGCGCGACCCCGAGTTCCCCGAGTACTTCTGGGTCAACCCATTCGCGATCAGCTTCCGCCACGCGAAGGTCAGCGACCTGATCCTGGTCGACCACGACGGCAACGTCATCTTCGGTAAGCACCCCGTCAACCGTGCCGCGTTCGTAATCCACTCGGCGATTCACGAGGCGCGGCCCGATGTTGTCGCCGCCGCGCACAGCCACAGCGTGCACGGCAAAGCGTTCAGTGCGCTCGGCATTCCGCTCGATCCGATCACACAAGATGCATGCATCTTTTACAACGACCACAAAGTGATCAGCGTGCAGGGTGGCAAGGTCGTGTTCGATGTTGAGGCTGGCAAGGAGTTGGCTTCGCACTTCACAACCGGCAAGGCAGCGATTCATCAGAACCACGGCTTGTTCACCGTTGGCGAGACGGTCGATGAGGCCGCTTTCTGGTTCCTCAGCCTCGACCGCAGCTGCCACGCACAACTGTTGGCGATGGCTGCTGGTACGCCGCTGCTGATTCCGCACGACTCGGCTGATTACACACAGAAGCAGACCGGCTTCCCGCTCGCGGGATGGTTCAGCTTTCAGCCGCTGTGGCAGGAAATCTGTCGCACCGATCCCGAACTCTTCGACTGACTCGACGATCGCCCTTGCGATCTCCCTCAACGTTTGTTCGCACCGCCTCGCCCGAGGCGTTGTTCGCGATCTCCGGCATCTCGCAGTACGCGGGCGCCGCGATTGCCGTCACGCTCTTCCAGGAGTTGCCGCCGGCGACGGTGGCGTTCTTTCGCGTCGCAGCAGGCGCCGCGTTCGTGCTCGCACTCTCGGTGCGGCACCTGCGCGGCTGGACTGCTGCCGACTTGCGCGCTGCCGCGATCTTCGGAGTCGCCACTGCGTTGATGAACCTGTTCTTCTACCTCGCGATCGATCGCTTGCCTTTGGGCAAGAGCGTGGTGCTCGAGTTCATCGGCCCGATCTGCGTCGCCGCCGTCCTCACCCGATCGCGACGCAACACGATCGCGCTACTGCTCGCTGCCGGTGGTGTTGCGATTCTGTCCGGCGTCGAGATCGGAGGCGAACCGCTCGGCATCGCATTCATCCTCGGTGCGTCCGCGATGTGGGCCGCGTACATCGTGCTCGGCCGAAGAGTGGCAGCGCAGGACCGAGGTCTCAGTGGTCTCGCTGTCGGCTTGGTCATCGGCTCGTTCGTGATACTTCCGTTCGGTCTCAGCGGCGTCAGTGAGGTCTTCAGCAGCGGTCGCCTGCTGTACCAGTGTGTGCTCGTCGGTCTACTCTCGAGCGCAGTCGGGTACACCATCGATCAGGTGGTGATCCGACGCATCCCTATCCGACGCTTTGCGCTGCTGCTTGCGCTGCTGCCGGTCACCGCGATGATTGTCGGCTACATCGCCCTCGATCAACGCCCAACACCAATCGACCTGATCGGCGCCGGGCTAGTCATCGCCGGCGTAGTAACTCAAGAACGCGACGAGATCAAACAACCGCTCGAAGAGTTGCCCGCGTAACGCGCGCTCCCTGGGGAGTGCGCGCAGTGTGCTCATGGAAGGTTCAGGCGCACTCGGGCGCGTCGGCGAGGTGCGGGTACAGACGGCACGTCACCCAGGTGACCTGGTCATTGAGCACGCTCACGGCGGAAGCCACGACGTTTGAGGTCAGGTCGAAGGCGTGCACGTTGGCGTTCTTCGTGTAGAGCTTGTGATCGAGACCAGCGGCCGACGCCTGCGCGGCGATGGCCGTCGACAGCGAGTAGAGCACGGTCGGGTCCCCGGTGGCATGGGCCAGGTAGACGGGCGGCTCCGCATAAGGAGCGTCGGCGGACGGCACGGGGTTGTCCACGAAAGTGGCCGCGGTACCGCCAAACGGGAGTCCGCCCCAGTTCGACACGAGGGCGGCGACCGGTGGCCGCTCGATTCCGAAGTCGTCGAGGGCGTACGCCACGTAGTCCACCGTGATTGCTCCTGCCGAGCCCCCCACCAACGTCGTCATCGTGTCGGCGGTGTCTGGGCGGGCGATTAGAAAGTCGAGCGCTGTCAGAGTGTCGTCGATGGCGGCGATCGCAGCGAGTTCCTGGGCGTCACCGTCGAGCGCAAGGAATGCGTCATAAAGGGGCTGCACCCGGGCCGAGGGCACCGGGTTCATCCCCATCAGCCGATAGTCGATCGACGCCACCAGGTACCCCCGAGCCGCGAAGCCATGTGCCCAGTCGACAACGTTGCCCTGCGACTTCGAACCACCGCTGAAGCCGCCGCCGTGCACCACGATCACCAATGGGAGCGTCGACTGTCCGGTGTCCTGAGGTGCATAGAGGTCGAGGCGCAGGTCGACGAACGACCCACCCCCGTCTATCTCGCCTTGCCCGTACACGATGTCTTCGGTAACGACGACGTCGTACGTCGCTTCGGCGAACGATGGCCAGTAGGCGATCTCCACCGTGCCCGGCACAGAGTCGAGGGGGTCGGTCGAGTCGGGAACAGGCGTCGTCGGCGTCGTCGCTCCGGTGTCGATGACGGAGCCGCCACCGCCGCAGGCGGCGACGAGGATTCCCGCCACGGAAAGCACGAGCGCGGTGCGGCGGCAGTTCATCGGTCGTCGGAAAGCCAGCCACCGCCATCTGATCATGTTCTTCATCGCACTGAGCCTGCCCCAGAACTGTGAGGAAAGCGTGATGATGTTGACCCTTTGCGATGGTCCCTACACAGAGAACTTCCTACAGGCCGAGGGAGGCGGCTACGTGGGGACGGCGGAGCTTCCACACGAAGCCGTCGTACAGGATGTGCAGTGCACCGAAGAACAGGATCGCGAATCCGTACACGCGGCCCTCGAACAGTCCGTATGTTGCCCACACGAACGTCGCTACCCCGGCGAAGTAGGCGACGTAAACCGCAAGCCTGCGCCAACTCGATCGAGTAACGCGCGCGATCGGCGCGTCATCGCGACGAGTTCGCAAGCTGCGATGCACGACCGCGTAGTACTCGATCGCGTGTGCCGCGACGTAGCCGGCTACGCCAGCGATCGGATCGATCATCACTACAGCGAGTAATCCGATAGTTCCCAGCGTGTAGATGTGTTTCGGTCGACTGGCTGCTGCACCCAGCGAGCGTTCGGCGCGCCACCATTGCACCGCCAGTCGCACTCCGACGACTGCAGCAATCCAGAACAGGATCTGCGCAGGAACACGTAACGGCTCGAGCAGGAGGATGCCACGAGTATTCGTTTCGTCGACTCCTAACCGAAACGCCAAGTCTCGATGGTCGACATAAGCGCCGATGAACGCAAGTGCTGCGATCAACCACACAACGAGCATCGGCTTCTCAAGCGAACCGTTGTCGTCGCCGACTTTGCGGCCGTAGATGCGCATCAGGCCGTAGCGCTGCATCAGCGTGTGTTCTGCGTTCCACAGCACTGCTACCGCTGCCACGACCGTGAGGTTGACCGAGAGCCCGATCAAGATTGCGATCGTCGCGACCGCTGGCGCCCATTGATACAGCTTGCGATGCGCAGCGCGTTGAATCGGATCCCCGTACACCAAGCCGAGTGTCAACGGCTGATGCGCGAACGACAGCACGAACACCCCGGCGGTGATGGTGCGCACTGCGGACAAGTTCGGACCGAGCAGATGAACGACTACTGCGACCGGCAAGAAGCACCAGCCGAGTAGCACGTCGGTCAGCGGGCCGTGCAACCAGCGCGAGCCCACACCGGTGTCGTGCTTTGCGACGGCGACGGCGTGCACGACGGCAACCCTACTGCAGCGTCAGTGAGCCAATCCGGGCGCACACAGGCCATCGAGTTCCTGGACGATGATGCGATCGCGGTTCGCGTACGTGACGACGTTGTTCGGGTCTGGTCGCAGGTTGAACGTGCGGAAACTCATGTCGGTCGTGTCGATCGTAAGAATGCGCCCGACAAGTCCTTCGCCGAGTCCGAGTAGCAGCTTGATCACTTCCAACGCCTGGATACTGCCGACGATGCCGGGCAGCACTCCGAGCACGCCCGCCTCGGCGCAACTCGGTGCGAGTTCGGCGGGTGGCGGCTCAGGAACCATGTCGCGGTAGGTCGGCCCCTCTAACGGGTGGAACACGCTGACCATTCCCTCGAAGCGGAAAATGCTGCCGTGCACGACCGGAATGCCCAGCTTCACGCTCGCATCGTTCAAGAGGTAACGGCTGGGGAAGTTGTCAGCGCCGTCGACGATCACGTCGTAGCCGCTGATGATGTCGACAATGTTGCTCGCGTCGAGACGCGTGTCGTACGTGACGACGTTGACGTCGGGGTTCAGCAGCGTCAGCGTCTTCTTCGCGCTGTCGACCTTGCGATCGCCGATGCGATCGACGTTGTGCAGGATCTGACGTTGCAGGTTGCTGGAATCGACTTCGTCCATGTCGACGATTCCGATCGTGCCGACACCAGCAGCGGCGAGATACATCGCCGATGGTGAACCAAGTCCGCCAGCGCCGAGCATCAACACTTTGCTGGCGAGCAACTTCGTTTGACCGACGACACCAACCTCAGGCAACAACAGGTGGCGCTGATACCGATTGCGCTGCTCGGCGGTGAGTGTGACAGGCGTGCGCCACGCGCGGCCTTCGTCTTTCCATCTATTGAAGCCGCCGACCATCGACACGACGTCGGTGTAGCCGAGTTCCTGCAACGTCTGAGCGGCGAATGCGCTACGTGCGCCGACCGCGCAGTACACGACGACCTGCGTGGACTTGTCGATCACGCGGCTCTCGACGTTGGACTCGAGGTTGCCGCGTGGAATGTGCAGCGCGCCGGGCAGCGCGCCTTGGTCGAACTCTTCCGGTTCGCGCACATCAAGTGCGAGCGCACCGGCGGCGATGAGGTCGGCTGCGCCGGCCGTGTCTACTTCGGTGATTTGGGCCTTTGCGGCAGAAAGGAGGTCGCGATAGGACGCCATGGGCCTAAACACTACCAGGCAGGTCGGGATTCAACTTAGGTTGCCGTTCGTCGCACAGAGGGCGGGAAGCAGCTCGGATAAGCGACCCAGCAGCACCGCATCGGCAAAGCGATCCATCTTCGTTGGTTCGCCGTTCACGATGACGACCCGCGCTCCAGCCGCCTTGGCGCGCGGCACCACGTTCGCAGCCGGAAACACGGAAAGCGTCGACCCAGCGGCGATCACGAGGTCGCTGTCGTATGCGGCAGTCATCGCCGCGTCGATCACGGCCGGAACAAGATCTTGGCCGAACAGAATCGTGTCGCTCTTCACGATTCCACCACATACGGCGCACGGCGGATCTTCTTCACCTGCTCGCACCCGGTCGAGCATTTCGGCCATTGGCCGCCGATCGCCGCAATTCCAACAACGGGTCCACAGCGCTGTGCCGTGCACTTCAATGACGCGGCTTGAATCGTGCCCCGCCTTCTGATGCAGCCCGTCAATGTTCTGCGTGACGACCGCCAGCAACTGCCCGCGGCGGTCAAGTTCGAAGATTGCGCGATGACCGACGTTTGGTTCGGCCGTGAACACAGAAGCACCCAGCCGGTTCCGCCATGCGGTACGACGAAGTTCTGGATCGGCGAGGTAATTCTGCAATGTCGAAGCTTTCTCAGCTGCAGGGTTGCGCGTCCAAACGCCGTTTGGTCCGCGAAAGTCGGGTATGCCCGAGTCGGTAGAGATACCCGCACCGGTTAGCACCACAATCCGCTTCGCAGCGAGCACCCACTTGTGCGCATCGGCGAAAGTCGACATCCCAGGTATTCTCCCCCATCGACCGTTTCACGCGCGCACACAGAGGCCTTGCCGCCTGTTCCATCGCGGCGTTGGTAATGGTCACCTCGTCCGGAATAGACAGTGCTACGGCCAGCGGCACGCGCGCGTCGGTCGTATTCATCACAGGTGACCCGATCGACCTCACTACCCCGATCGAGCCGAGCAATGGCTTTGACCCGCGCGTCGACAAAGGCACCATCGCCGACGTGTGCTTCGCCAACGGCCGCACCGAGGACGACGTCAAGAGCGCAAGACTGCTGCCTGGTGCGCAGGCACTATCCAGTTACCTCTACTCGGTCTTCAGCTGGGCAGCCAGGGGAACCGCGGGTCAGTGTCGCGAGTTGTTGCTCTCGTCGACGAACAACAACTGTGATGGCGATATCTACCCCGATCCACGACCCGGTGTCCCGAATCCTCCGCTGCACTTCTACAGCGACTGCTGGAGCAACCATGCTCAGGGTCGCGCTCTCGATTTCAGGGTCGGTGGCACCGAGTTGCCAATGCGCCAACGAATCGCTCGCGGCACTCTGCTGATCGAGTGGCTGCTCGCCCCCGACGCGCAAGGCAACAAGCAAGCGCGGGCGCGTCGACTAGGCATCCAGGAGATACTTTTCTTCGATAGGTGTTGGAACAATGACAAGCCTGATGCTCTCGACAAGTCCACTTACCTTGAACTCGAAGAGTGCGACATCGGCCACTACGACCACGTGCACCTCAGTTTCAACGTTGCGGGCGCGCTCGGGCTGACGTCGGGCTATGACTCCGACGCTCCGCCACCGCCACCGCACTGCGCTGGCTGTACGCCCAACATCAGACCGCGCATGTAACGACTGTTGCCGATCGGCCACACCGATCGCACCCAGTGGTTCCGACCGGCTTCCCCTCGTTCACCACTGCTGACAGGGGAAGTCCATGCCGCTCGCTCCACATAGGTTTTCAACTGACGAACAAACCGTCATGGTGCTGCCGTGGCACGACCCGATCGTCGACGCTGTCGGCTTCGAGGCTCGCAGTCAGTACGTCGAACTGTTTTGGCTAAACGTCTTAGGACCGACGGCGACGTGGACACTACGTCGACTAGTCACCGGCCTCGATCGCTATCCGTTGGGCTACGAGATGGACCTCGGCGAGACGGCAAGCATGCTCGGGCTTGCGTACGGCGTCGGCACGTCGAACTCGTTCGCGAAGGCGCTGCAGCGTTGCGCGCTGTTCGGCGTATCGCAGCAAGTGCCGGGCGGCTTGGCCGTCCGCCGCAAGGTTCCGCCCGTCGCTGGCCGCCACCTCGCGCGAATGCCCGACACGTTGCGAGCAATGCATGTGCCGTGGCAAACACGCGAGTACTCCCTTAGCGACCTACAGCGTGGCCGCACGCTTGCAGAGGTAATGGTGAAGGCGGGCGACGACCCGGAAGTGGTCGAGCGTCAACTGCTTGCGGTAGGCGTCTCTCCCGCTGCAGCAGCCGAAGCGATCTTGCTGACTCTTACGCCTTGCCCTTGAACGACCTAGCCCTTGAACGACACGGCGAGGTCGATCAGTAGTCGTGTCCCGAACCCGGTCGCGCCCTTCGACAACCATCCGTCGTCGGCATCGACAGCCATCGGGCCAGCAATGTCGAGGTGCGCCCATGGCACATCGCCGACGAACTCGGACAAGAACAGCGAGGCCGTGATCGCGCCACCGTGTGGGCCGCCGATGTTGCGCATGTCGGCGACGTTGCTATCGAGCAACTTGCGATACGCCTTCTCCAGCGGCAACTGCCAAACCTGCTCGTCGGTGGCCGAACCTGACGCACGCACCTTGTCGATGAACCGCTGATCGTTGCCGATGACACCGGCAAGCTTCGTACCAAGTGCAACCATGCACGCGCCGGTGAGCGTCGCGATGTCGACGATCGCATCGGGCTTGTCCTCGACAGCGAGCGACAGGCCATCGGCGAGAACCAATCGCCCTTCGGCGTCAGTGTTGTGAATCTCGGCGGTCTTGCCGTTGCGAAAGGTCAGCACGTCGCCGAGCTTGGTCGCATCGCCACCGGTCATGTTGTCGGTACACATCAGATAGCCGGTGACCTTCGCCTTGCAGTGCAGCGACTTCAAGGCGCTCATCGCCGACAACACCGCGGCCGCACCGCTCATGTCCATCTTCATCGTGATCATGCCGTCGCTGGGCTTCAGGCTGAGTCCGCCGGAATCGAACATCACGCCCTTGCCAACCATCGCCAAGTGACCAACGGGATTGCGCGGGCTGTATGTGAGACGCACCATGCGCGGGGGTTCGGTGCTACCAGCGTTGACTCCCAACATGCCGCCGCAGCCCATCTCGGCCAACTGGTCGGCATCGAATACTTCAACCGTCAATCCGTTTGCGCTGCCGACCTCAACCGCCCGCTCTGCGATGTGACGCGCGGCCATGTACCTGGGCGGTGTGTTGGCGAGATCGCGCGCGAGGTAAGCGGCGGCCGCCGTGGCCTGCCCACGATCGCTGCCGACTCGCGCTCCCTTGCTACGGCTCTCGCCAACCACGAGGGTGAACTGTGTGAGCGAGCTCTTGTTCGGCTCCTTCTTGATTCCGGCGTATCGATACGCGGCCAACAGAGCTCCCTCGACTACAGCTTGCGCCGCCTTTGTTGCATCGACGCCAGCGAGGTCGGCCAGCGTCGTGGCAACGGTCGCGCGTTTGCCTGCTGCGCGAACAACGGCGGCGGCCGCGTTACGCAGAACTGTCGTTGTCAACGAGCCGAGCTCGCCGATCCCAACGGCGATTTGTGTCGGCCCTGTCGGTGAGGGAAGCACCAGCGTTTGACCGGGTTTGCCCTCGAAACCAGCTTTCTCGAGCGCCGCGCGACTGTGGCCGAGCGAGCGTGGCACGGCGCCGGTGGTCGCAACAGGGACACCAATTGCATCGACTTTGGTCGGGACGCTGCGAGAGATCAACACGGTGACGTTCATGGCGGTCAGTCTTGCCGCTTTGCCCACGCGCCGCACGAATCGGCCAATTCGCCTGACGGTAAAACGATCCTTGCCTGTGTAATCATCCCCGCCCATGACCAGGCACTGGAAGAAACTCGTAGTCGTAGTCCTCTCACTCGTCGTGCTTGTTCTCGCGGCGTCGTTCCTCTACGCCAAGGTCATCAACAAGGCCGACGACGAGTTCGACACCAGCGACGTCAAGGATCGACTGACGACCACGACGGTCAGCGACGCGACCGATTCGACGACCGGATCAACTGACGGAGTCGACGGCGGGTGGAGGATCGTGGAGGGTTCCGAGGTCGGCTATCGCGTCGAAGAAAGCATCAACGGCTTCGACACCACCGCCAATGGCCGCACAACCGACGTCAGTGGCAACTTCAGTATTGAGGGCGCGCAGGTAACGACTGGCGAGTTCTACGTCAATATGACGACATTCTCGAGCGACGAAGGCCGGCGCGACAATGCGTTCAACGGCCGCATCATGGACGTCGACACATTCCCCACGGCGACGATGGTGCTGACCGAGCCGATCGACTTCGGCGAGGTTCCCGCGGATGGCACAACCATCTCGGCGACCGCAACAGGCGACCTCACGTTGCACGGTGTCACCAAGTCGGTGACGTTCACGGTGGAAGCGACATTTCAGTCGGGTCGCGTCGGCGTGCTCGGACAAATCCCTATCGTGTTCGCCGATTACGACATCCCCAACCCATCGAATGCAAGCATTAGCACCGAAGACAGCGGCCTGCTTGAGTTCGTGCTGATCTTCGATCGCGCATAACGTGCCGACATGAACTTGATTGCTTGGATCATCGTCGGATTCATCGCTGGCCTGCTCGCGAGATGGATTGTTCGCGACGACAAATCCGGTTGCCTCTACACGATTGCTGTCGGCGTTCTCGGTGCGCTGATCGGCGGTGCTCTAATGCAGGCCGCCGGCAAACGCGGATTTAACGACGACCTCGACGTGCGCTCGATCCTCGTCGCGGCACTCGGCGCCGTCTTGCTATTGCTGGTGTTGCAGGCCCTGAGTGTGGGCAAACGACGCCGATAAGGCCGTCGGACCCTTTCAGGACAGCAGCTTCGTGATCCGATCCTTCGGACGCCCGATGATCGCTTTCTTCTTCGTGACAAGTACCGGTCGCTGGAGAAGTTGCTTGTGCTTCAACAACAACTTCACCACCTGATCCTCGGTCTTCGCGTCCTTTTCGGTCAGCCCTAACTTCGTCCACAGGCTGTCGCGACGTACGAGTTCGGTGAACGGGTCTTCCAACTTCGCGATGATGCTGCGCAGTGTCGCCTCATTCGGTGGCGTCTTGATGTACAGCACAATCTCAGCGTCGACGCCGAGTTCCTCTGCAATGCGCACGGCATTGCTGGAAGAGTTTCAATGCGGGTTGTGGTAGATCGTCACTTGGGCCATGTCGAGCAGCGTAGCGATTGCCCGAACTGTGTGAGACCCCGTTCGTAGGGTCGTGACCTAACGGCTTCCCCCGGTTCACGCACCGCCCGCGCGCCTTGTGTTCAGCGCGTTCGGCATCACCCCGGAGGCCACCCATGTCCACCACTGAACTTCCATCGCACGAACGTCCGTCCCACGACGGGCCAGCACCCGTGCGCTGCGCTGCCGACGCGCTGCGCCTGCTGTTTCTTGCATCAGCGAATCCGTTGCAGCCCGAGACTCTTGCCTTCATCCTCGACAAGCAGGGTCGCGGTGGAGTGATCACCATCGTCTCGGGCACTACCGATGCCGACTCTGTCCTGCCAGTGACCGAGTGCATGTCGCGTGCGGCCGAGCGCGTCGACCGAGCTGCAGCGTTGGTCGTCGCTTCTGTTCGTCCCGGCGGTTGCGTGCTGCCCGGCGACCTCGACCGCTGGATGGAAGCAAGCACGCTCGCGGCGGCGTACGGCGTGACGTTGATCGAGTGGTTCATCATCACTGAGTCGGGTGCACAATGCCCACGCGACCTGCTTGGCGAACCCGAGCGATGGAAGCAACTACACCCTGGTCGTTCAGTTGGAACTTCGCCGCTGCGCAGCGCTCAGCCGTAGGCCAGCAGCGCGCAAGCGGCGCAACAACTCGCGAGTCGGCGTGGGCACTGCGCCGAATGAAACCACCTCGTCGTAGAACTCCTCGGGTACGTCGTAGTGATCGCCATGGAAGCCACGGCGCGGAATGCCAGCCCGCTCGGCGAAATCGTGCAACTCGTCCAGCGACGTATCGCTGACGAGGTGCGACCACAACCGCTCCTTGAACCACCAGCGAGGTTCGTCGATAAGTAGGGCCACAGCAACATACGATCACATTCGTGACAGGCGGAAACGAAATCAACGCTCCGGAATCAACTCGGGTACGTCGCGTCCTGCACCGCAAGCGCGCCGTGCTCCGCGACAGTCTGACCGTCGTGCGAACGACTTGGCGCACACTGCGGCGCGATCGCTTTCTTGTACGCGTGCTATGGGGCATCGCGGTCGGCGGCATTGTCGGGCTGATTCTGTGGAAGATTGCCAGCAAGTCGTCTCCTGCAGGGGAACGCGCTCGCTTTCGTCCGGTTGCGATCGGCGTGCGGCTGGTGGCGGCTTTATGCGTTCAGTACGTCGTGGCGTCGTGGTTGTACTCGCGCTGGTCCGGCGAGGTGCACGAGCGCGGCCGACACCTCTGGCGTCGTCTCGTGCGACTTCTGCCCGCGTTCATTGTTTGGGCAGTCGTGCTCGGCTGGCTCGATCGAGCAACCCAAGCGTCAACCTTCTCGACCCTGATTCGTACCGGCGCATCGTTCGCACTGGGCTACGCACTCTCGTACGCAGTACCCGCGGCGGCCGTCTATCGCTCTGGCATGTTCCACGCGTTTCGTCGTTCCTACCAAGCGTTCCGTCGCACGTTCGGCGCCGACCTGTTCGCGTGGTCTGGAGTTTGGCTGGTGACTGGGTTCGTCGCGCTTGCGACCGCTGTGCCAGAGGCATTCGATCTCTACTCGCCGGGGTCGCCTGCGCGCGGTGGTTTCATCGGACGGCTCGTGGGTTGGGGCTTAGTAATACCGCTTTCGCTCGGAGCGCTCGCGCTCAGCGCCGGCTTCTGCACAGTCATCTTCTTCGCGCTGACGCGCAACCACGCGCCGACCGAGTATCCGAAGGCGGCAGTCGAAACCGTCTGTGGACTGCAACTCGACGACAACTAACCTGTTCTGCGTGAGCAACCCGGCCACCGTCACTCGACCCGCGACGCGCACGATTGTCGACACGATCGTCGATACCGAGCATGTGCTCGAGACGGGTAAGCCAGCCAACGCTCACATCGTGAAAACCGATCCTGGCGAGAACGCTGCTGCCAAGGTTCTCGAGGCTCGCATTTATGGCACGCCGATCGAAGCCCTCTGCGGCCACGTGTGGGTGCCGTCGCGCGATCCAAAGCAGCTACCGCTGTGCGAGGCATGCAAGTCGATTTACGACATGTACAAGGCGTTCAACGAAGGCCTCGGCGATCAGCCGAACGACTGATGCCCACCGCTGCCACCATTCTTGCTTTTGCCGGCGCATCGATCGTGCTGCTGCTGATCCCTGGTCCGGCCGTGCTCTACATCGTCAACCGCAGCGTTAGCGACGGACGCGAAGCCGGGCTGGCAGCTGTCGTCGGACTAACGCTTGGAAACCTGGTGCACGCGCTGGCCGCGGCAGTTGGTCTATCCGCGATCCTTGCCACGTCCGCCGTCGCCTTCACCACCGTGAAGTGGTTGGGTGCGGGCTACCTCGTGTATGTCGGCGTGCGCACATTGTTGCGACCAGCACCGGCCATCGACCCCGACCAACCAGGTGTCAGTGCGCGACGCGCGTTCACGCAAGGAGTCGTCGTCAACGTTTTGAACCCGAAGGTCGCTCTGTTCTTCCTGTCGTTCCTGCCGCAATTCATCCGGCCCGAGAACGGCCGACCAGCACTGCAAGCACTAGTGCTCGGGCTGGTGTTTGTCGGCATCGGGTTCTTCACCGATGGCACGTACTCATTGATCGCCAGCAGTCTGCGCACAGTCTTGTTGCGCGGCAAGACATTGCCATTCGTACAACGGTGGGTGGCCGGGACTGTTTTCATCGGGCTCGGGCTTGTCGCCGCAACCGCGTCAGTGTCGCACTCCAGCAAAGACTGATCCGACGCGACTGGCTAAAGACAGCGACGTAGCTGTTACCGTGCCCTGCGTGTCGGCACCCATGTGCGTCATCGGCGACTTCGCCTGGGATGTGCTCATTCGCACCAACCGCGAACTGTTGCGTGGGGGCGACACATTCGGCGAAGTGATGCTGACCCCCGGTGGTAGTGCCGCCAACGTCGCGGTATGGGCAAGTCGAGCGGGACTCACTACCGAGTTCATCGGCAAGATCGGCCGCGATCGTTTCGGGCAGCTGGCACAGGAAGATCTCGATCGCGAGCACGTGATCGCGCACTTCGTTGAGACCGACGCTCACCTCACTGGTTCAGTTGCCGTCTTCGTCGACCACACCGGCGAACGGTCGATGGTGTCAGGGCATGGTGCCGACTTTTATCTACTGCCACAAGAGATTCCGCGCGACGTCGTCTGTCGCGCACGTCACTTGCATCTGACGGCTTGGTCGTTCTTCGTCGATCCGCCACGCGCCGCGGCCCGCGCAGCCGCATTGCTCGCGCAGTCGTCGGGCGCGACACTTTCGTTCGATCCTGGCTCGTTCCAGATGATCGGCGAGATGGGCGTTGGAAACTTTCTAGCCGTGACGCAAGACCTCGGCATCGACATCTTCTTGCCTAACAAGGAAGAGGGCAGCATGTTGACCGGCGGCCTTACCGAACCGGACGCGATCGCGGCCAGCCTGTCCAAGCTGTATCCAAAGGCGCTGATCATGCTGAAGCTCGATGCCGATGGCGCACTCGTTTGGGAGAATGGCAGCGGCACGCACATTCCTGCGGGCACCAACAATCTCGTTGACGCGACTGGCGCAGGCGATTCATTTGCGGGCGGCTTCCTCGCGCATTACTTGGAACACGGCGATGCAGTTGCCGCGGCTCGTTTTGCGACGACTATTTCGGCGTGGGTGATCGAGCACCTCGGCGCACGTCCGGAACCCAACGCCAAACTGCGCGCGGTACTACGTCGTACATGAGTTAGTGCAACGTCCGAAACCCGCTCGCGGATGTAACGCCCCGGCCGTAGCCTCGGACTCGTGACTACAGCTGCCGCCTCTGCACAACGTCCGGTTGCAACTGCACCGACACACATGTCGCCACTCGACTGGACGCGACTGGCGATCCCCGGACTCGTGTGGGGTACGTCGTTCTACTTCATAGCCGAAGGTCTCGAGGCGTTCCCAGCCGCGGTAATCACACCAATGCGAGTTGGGTTCGGGTTCGCGACACTCAGCATGTTTCCTTCGGCTCGTCGCGTGAAGATCGAACGCCACGACATGCGGCGCGTTCTGCTGTTGGGTGTCATCTGGATGGCACTGCCACTATCGATGTTCCCGTTCGCCGAGGAGCGTGTGTCGTCGTCGGTAACGGGAATGCTCAATGGCGCGACTGCTCTGTTCGTGGCGGTTGTTGCTGCCTTCCTTGCCCGACGACTACCCCCCGTTCAGCAGATAATCGGTGTCATTGTCGGTTTCGCTGGCGTGATGCTGATCGCGTTCGCCTCGGGAGCCGGCGGTGATAACTCGTGGATCGGTCTCGGGTTGATCTTCATCGCCCTCGTGTTCTACGGCTTCTCGCTCAACCTCGCGGTGCCATTGCAACAGAAGTACGGCAGCCTTCCCGTGCTATGGCGTGCGCAAGGCATTGCTTTCGTTCTGTTGGCGCCGCTCGCGATACCGGCGGTCGACGACATCGACTTCGCCTGGGGCCCTTTCTTTGCGATGGTCGGCCTTGGAGTGCTCGGCACCGCTCTCGCCTTCGTGGTGATGGCGAACAACGCGGGCCGCCTCGGCAGTACCCGCGCCTCGGTGACCGTCTACTTGGTTCCGGTCGTCTCGTTGCTGCTCGGCGCTCTCGTACGCCACGAGTCGGTGGCGATACTTGCGATCGTTGGCTGCGCTATCGCTGTGCTGGGTGCGTACATCACCAACCGCGCGCGGCGACCGGCAGCGAGCTAAGCACGCCGGTCGAGGTACGCCCGACACAGTTCGTGTAGGCGTTCGCGACCGAAGCTGTCGTTGTGGCCGGCATGCACAACGTCGACGGGCAACGTCATCAACCGGCGCATCGTTGCGCAGTAGTCGGCGATGCTCGATTCGGGCAGGTTGTCGAGCAGTGGGCCGTCGTACATCGCATCGCCCGAGAACAGCGTGCCCGTTGCTTGATCCCACAATCCGATCGACCCTGGCGAGTGGCCAGGCAAGTGCACCACCTCAAAGGCGCGATCGCCCGTGTCGACTATGTCGCCGTCGTCGAGCAGGCGCGTGACCCGCGCCGGTTGCATGCGGTACTGCTCGAACACGTAGCCAGCCGGCAGCGCATCAACGAAATAGGGATCCTCGAGTATGTAGTCGCACTCGGCGAAGAGTGCCAGCGTGTCGGCACCCCAGCCTTCAACTACATCGAGTGTGTTCAGCGCGGGAGCTTGCAACAGCGGCGCTTCCAGTGCATGCGCGAATACCTCAGCAAACTCGTGATGGCCACCGATGTGATCGTCGTGACCGTGTGTCGCTACAGCCGCCACCGGCTTGTCGAGTAGGTCACCCATCTCGCTGACAAGGCTGCCTACACCCATCCCGGTATCGATCACCAAGTCGCGATCGCGACCACGGACATGCCAGATGTTGCAACGCACAGACTCGACGACGTGGGGCTCCCACAACAACGTGATCGCGTCGTCGATCCGCCTGCTATCGAACCAACGCTGAGCGACAGGCAAGACCACGGTCATATACGCAGTCTCGCGCACGATCAGCGGAAGTCGCGGCTGGGGTGATGGGCTGCGATAGGTAGTGGAGTGAGTTGCTCGGCGCTGATGTTGATGACGCCTTCGCTACGTTCCAATCGGCCGCGAATCAGCAGCGCTGGCGCACCCCTTGCCACTTTGCGATGGCGCGCCCAGCAACCCTTCGACACGACGATGTTGATCAACCCGGTTTCGTCTTCCAGGTTCATGAATGTCACACCTTGTGCCGTCATCGGCCGTTGGCGATGGGTGACGATGCCTGCGACCAGCACCTTGCTGCGCGGTTCGCAATCCCACAACCCAGCCGCAGTGACGACACCTTGTTGCGCAAGGGCTTCGCGCAGGAACTGGGTTGGGTGACCGTTGGGCGCAACCCCGGTCGCCCACAAGTCGGCGACCGCGACTTCCATCGGTTCCATACCTGGCAGGTTCGGTGCCCGCTCGCCGACCACTATCCCTTCCAGTCGCCCCGGCCGCGATTGCACCGCTGCGCCAACGGCCCACAGTGCTTCGCGTCTTTCAAGCCCAAGGCTTTGCTCGAACAATCCGGCAGTCGCCATGGCCTCTAATTGCGCCAAGTTCAACTCGGGCACGCGCCGCACCAGATCTTCCAACGACGAGTACGGCCGACCGGTCTCAATCTCCACGGCGAGATCGCTGCCAAGACCGCGCACTGAGCCGATGCCAAGACGCACCGCGACACCACCGACGCTGTCGCGGCAGGGTTCGAGTATCGCCAACGCTTTCGATGCGTTGAGATCGGGCGAATGCACGACCACGCCATGACGACGCGCGTCTTGGCACAGCGAGTGCGGACTCCAGAAACCCATCGGCTGCGCGTTCAGTAACGCGGCACAGAACGCGGCAGGTTCGTGAAACTTGATCCACGACGATGCGTACACGAGATACGAGAAGCTGACGCTGTGCGATTCGGGAAACCCATAGTTCGCGAACGCGGCCATCTTCATAAAGATCTCTTCCGCGATCTCGCCGGTGATGCCGCGTTCGGCCATGCCTTCGAACAGGCGCGCCTTCAACTTCTCCATGCGCGCACGACTGCGTTTGGAACCCATCGCTTGGCGCAACTGGTCGGCTTCGCTTGGCGAGAAGCCGGCGACATCAATCGCCATCTGCATCAACTGTTCTTGGAACAGCGGTACACCAAGCGTCTTGCCCAACGAGTTCTCCAATAGCGGATGCAGATACGTGATCGGCTCGAGTCCGTTGCGGCGGCGAATGTACGGATGCACCGAACCGCCTTGGATCGGGCCGGGACGAATCAGCGCGACCTCCACCACAAGGTCGTAGAACCGACGCGGCTTCAACCGCGGCAGCGTCGCCATCTGCGCACGCGACTCGATCTGGAACACACCAACCGTGTCGGCGCGACAGAGCATCGCGTACACATCGTCTTCTTGCGGAATGGTCGCGAGATCGACGTCGTAGCCGCGGTGCTCGCGGATGAGGTCGACGGCGTAGTGCAACGCGCTGAGCATGCCCAGCCCAAGCAGATCGAACTTCACCAACCCGGCAGCTGCGCAGTCGTCTTTGTCCCACTGCAACACGCTGCGGTCTTGCATTCGCCCCCACTCGACCGGGCACACCTCGATCACCGGTCGATCGCAGATCACCATGCCGCCGGAGTGAATTCCGAGATGGCGCGGCGAATCTTCGATCTCGGCCGCAAGTTCCAACACCACCGACGGAATCTGGTGATCGCGCTGGCCAGCGGTGGTGCTGACCGTTCCCCACGCATCCATCTGCTTGCTCCACGCATCCTGCTGACCAGGCGCGTAACCAAGCGCCTTGGCCATATCGCGCACCGACGACCGAGCGCGGTAGGTGATGACGTTGGCGACCTGCGCCGTGTGGTGCCGGCCATAGCGCTGGTACACGTACTGAATGACCTCTTCGCGACGATCGGATTCGATATCGATATCGATGTCGGGTGGCCCATCACGCTCGGGCGAGAGGAAGCGCTCGAACAGCAACCCCAGGCTGACGGCATCGGCCTTGGTGACACCGAGTGCGTAACAGACCGCACTGTTGGCAGCACTCCCCCGGCCCTGGCAATAGATGTCGGCGCGATTGCAGAACTCGACGAGATCCCAAACGACCAGGAAGTAACCAGCGAAGCCGAGCCCTTCGATCACGTCGAGTTCGTGATCGATTGTGCGCCAGGCGCGTGCACGCAGCGAGAGGTCTTCGTGTTGTGCTGGCCGTTCGCCATAGCGCCGTCGCCCACCTTCGTGCGCTAGCTGACGCAGGTAGGCCATCTCGGTGAGTTGCACGCCATTCGCATCGCGCGGGCACGGGAAAGGCGGCAGGTTTGGCGCCACTAGAGACAGGTCGAACGCGGCGGCGCGTCCGATCTCGGCAGCGAGTTCGACCACACCCGGATAGCGCACGAAGCGGCGCGCCTGTTCGGCACCGCTGCGTAGATGAGCGCTTGCCGACGCCGGCAACCACGGATCAAGATCGTCGAGGCTGCTGCGCGCTCGTACAGCGGCCACTGCTGTTGCCAGCCGACGTTGCGCGGGGGTTGCGTAGTGCACGTTGTTGGTCGCGACGCAGCCGATGTCGTTGCGCGCGGCCAACTCGGCGAGCGCGTCGTTGCGCACTGAATCGAGTGGGTTGCCGTGATCCCACAGCTCGACCAACACGCGATCGCGACCGAAAGCCGTGACCATTCGTTGCAACTCACGCGCCGCAGCGCGCGGACCTTCGTTCACCAATGCCGCCGGCACAGCACCCTTGCGACAACCGGTGAGCACCCATGCGTGACCGGCGACCGCGTCGGCAATATCGTCGAACGCGAACTGCGGCGCACCCTTCTCGCCGGCGAGATGACCAAGGCTGAGCGCGCGGGCAAGCCGCGCATAACCAGTCGGTCCGTCGGCCAACACCAGCAAGTGCTCACCGTGCGGATCGGGGGCATGGCTATCCGGAACTTTCCCCGTATCGACTTGATGCTGCGTGTCGATTTCGCCGCGCGCGACTCGACCGCGTGCAGTGAGCGAGATCTCGGCGCCGAACACAGTGGGCAGGCCAACCGTGCGTGCCGCTTCTGCGAAGCGCACGATGCCGTAGAAGCCATCGTGATCAGTGAGCGCGAGCGCTTCTAGCCCGAGACGTGCTGCCTCTTCGGCTAGTTGCTCGGGATGCGACGCGCCGTCGAGGAACGAGAAGTTGCTGTGGCAATGCAGTTCGGCGTATGGAACACGCGTGCCAGTAGCTCGCGGCGACTCTGGCGGTTGATAGGGCTGGCGCTTACGACCCCAAGCTGGCCCATCGCCGCCCGAGTTCCACGACGGACTTCCGGGTGCTCGCCCGTCCTTGCCGCGCTGATCCGACAGCAGCCGTTCCAGTTCGCTCCAAGGCATGTTCGGGTTGTTGAAGCCCATAGGGGTTCGTGACTTTATCGAACACCTGTTCGCTTACGCAAGGCTGGCAAAACCATCCGGGACGGTAGGTTTCGCTCCCGACATGGCCAAACGCCCGACCGTTCCGTCCGCGATCATGCGCGAACTCCGGGCGATCACTCGCGATCTGCCGGAGGTAGCCGAGGAGCCGGCGTGGGTGGGGACTCGCTGGGTGATCCGCAAGAAGAACTTCGCTCACGTGCTCAACATCGCTGACGGCTGGCCACCCGCCTACGCAAAGGCTGCGGGCACCGATGGGCCAGCGATTGTGTTGACCTTCCGATCATCGGGCGCCGAATTGAATGCGCTCGCCAACGCGGGCCATCCCTTCTTTCGGCCGGTGTGGTTCGACGACATCATCGGTGTTGTGATCGATACTGAGACGGATTGGAGCGAGATCCGCGAACTTGTGATCGAGAGCTACTGCGCACTCGCTCCGAAGAAATTGGTTGCGTTGGTCGCTCGGCCAGCATGACTGGCCGAGCGCCGACCTCACGCTTCGGCGAGGAGTTGGTACAGCTTCTTGCGAGCGTCGTTCAAGATGGTCACGGTCGCATCGATCTGCGCTTGGTTGTCGCTCATACCGATTTGCTTCGCGGCCATCATCAGTTGCCCGACTGACTTGCGTAGGTCGTCGTGGCTGCCGGCTGACTCCGCGTCCATCCACGGCGGTGTGCCATCGGCCGCGGCCATCTTGGATTGCAGCTCGGCTTTGCCGGCATCGGTGATTGCGTAGACGCGTTTGGTGTCTTGCTGGCTCGCCGAAACGAACCCGGCGTCCTCGAGCAACTGCAGTGTTGGGTAGACCGAACCAGGGCTCGGCTTCCACCGGCCACCCGTCCGATCGGACAAGCGCTGGATGAGTTCGTACCCGTGCGCCGGGCCGTCACTGAGGCCCGCTAGTAGCGCGACACGGATGTCGCCTCGTCGGGTGCGTCGACCGCGCCCACCGTGATGTGGTCCGCCGCGGCCGAAGCCGAACTCGCCGCGGTCCCTGTCCTTGCGGTCTCGGCCAGGTCCCTCGCGTCGGGGACGGTCCTCGTGGCGGGACCGGTCATGGAATCTTTCTCGCATAATGCCTCCTGATTGGCTGATCTATTGCGTGCGATCACGATATATCGCGATAGACCACATCGCAACCCACCAAACAGGGTTTTCTACCCGCCGAGCCCAACGAGGTCTGCGCTTACCTGCCAGAGGCGCTGCGCCACGGCGGCGTCGTGGCTGCGGGGAGACGACCGCTTGGCCCGGCTGTTCGCGAAGTACTGACCAGTCACGCCAGCGAGGCTCGGATCGGTTGCGACGTAGATCGACGTGGCCGCGCCGCGAGCCGGCGACTTCATGAACAGCCGGCCGATCGGAAGGGCTACGCGCTGCAACCGACTTGGGTCGTCGTTGCCAAACGAGGTGCGTACGACTCCAGGATGAAGCGCATTTGCTGTTACCGCGGTTCCCTGAAGCCTGCGCGCCAACTCGTAGGTGAACAGCACGTTGGCGAGCTTGGATTGGCTGTAGGCACGTGCGCCGGAATACGCCCGCTCGGCTTGGAGGTCATCGAAGTCGATCTGCCCGATGGTGTGCACATTCGACGCGACGTTGACGACTCGCGCGGCTGGCCGTTGTTTCAGTCGGCCGAGTAACAGGTCCGTCAGCAAGAACGAAGCAAGGTGGTTGAGGGCGAAAGTGTGCTCGAGCCCATCAGCGGTGAGGTGTCGCGTGTTCCAATAGCCGCCGACGTTGTTGATCAACACGTCGAGACGCGGAAGCCGTTGCAGCACATCTTCTGCCAACTTGCGGACCTCCGCCTGCGAAGACATGTCGGCGACGAAAAACTCAACACGTCGGCCACCCACCGCACTGATCTCGCGAGCCGCATCCTCGGTTCGCTGCCGATCGCGTCCAGTAATCGCGACTTGCCATCCGATCGCGGCGAGTCCGACGGCGGTCGCCCTACCAATGCCACTGGTGGCACCCGTGACGAGTACCGCAGCATCCGTCATCAGCCGACTGACCCGGAAAACTGATCCTTCATGTAGGCGGCGACCGCCGCCTCGTCTCGGGTCGACCGCAGGAAACGCACCCACGCTTGCTGTTCGTGCCATACGGCGCCTAGCTCCCACACGCAGAACGTGGGCACATGGCGACCTTCGCGGGGCCACACGCTGAAGTCGGTGGCATCCGCTGTCGGCTTGGCGTACACCGACTCCCATAGCTCGTTCGAGCCACGCCACGTCGAGACCAGCAGGAAGTAAAACGACTCGCCGCACCGGTGCAGGATCGCGAAGCCGGTGTCGCCCTCGAAGGTCAGGCGATCGGCCTCGCCCTCGGCAGTCAGATATCTGCGTGCCATCGCCTCGATCTCGGCAGGAACCGATTGATCGGCTGGCGCGACGTCGTACCACTTAAGTCGCGCACCCTTCACCTGCAGCGCCAGCCCCGGCTGGATCAACTTCGGGCCTTGGCGGTATTCGGGATCGACGTGTGCGCTCATGGCGACCAGTGATAGCGCACGTCGGGGGCGCGTTCCTCGTTGCCCGCGCCATCAGTGAGCTGCTCGGCGACGAACCCGTGCCGCTCGTAGAACCGCCGGGCCGGCTCGTTGACTTGGAACGTCCACAACTGCAAGCCAGCGGGGATCCGCTGCTTGGCGAGTTCCACGAACCGATCGCCGAGGCCGCGGCCCATCCACGCCGGGTCGACGTACAGCTGTTCAATCCATCCTTCTGCGAGCACCATCAAGCCGACGACCGTTCCGTCGACTTCCGCGACCCACATGTCGGTACGCCCAATCACGTCGTCGGCCATCCACCGCCGAACCTCGCGCGGAGGGTGCACCACCGGCACCGTCGGCAAGGCGAACTCGCGCGAGCGCAGATACACCTGCGCGCACCCACCGGCATCGGTGTTGCGCACGGCACGCACCTTCGGTTCGCCAGGTTGCAGCGCGCGTAGCACGCCTTCCAACCCGGCCTCGGCGAGGTCGATGGCCTGGTGCCAGGCGAACCACTGAACGTCTTGGCTCTCGTCGGCAGCCGGCGTGGGCTTTACGTGCGGCGACTCGACCAGGTAGCGCAGATCGAGATGGGTATGCCCCTTCGGACCGGGGTGCACGTCGACGTGAAGGAGTGCCGGGCCGCCCTGCAGCTCGGCGTCCACGAGATTCGCGGGCAGTCCCGTCTCTTCGACAGCCTCACGGAGCGAGGCATTCCACGGAAGTTCGTCGGCGTCGATGTGGCCTCCGGGCTGAAGCCACATCTGCAACCGCTTGTGGCGATGCAGCACCACGCGGCGGCGGTCGTCGGTCACCACAATCGCCGAAGCCGTTACGTGGACCTTGGAAGCGTGCTCGTCGAATGGCCTCTTGAGCCCGTCGAAAAGCTCGACGAACCTCGCAATCGACCCACGTTCCCGAGCATCAACTGGCCGCCGCCCCACGACGGCGGATCGGATATCAGCAGCTAGGTCGAGCACCCGACCACCGTACGCGTTGACGGCCACTTTGGTGTCGCCGACGACACCCAAAACCCGCTTTAGTACGGCCGCCAGCGCGCCGATAGTCAATCTGAACGGTGTTTGAGGCAGTGGCAACAGGTCACTGGCCGGGCACGACTTAGGCGGAAGAACTCACACTATGGAACCCGACGCACAGCTAGCACCACGAGTGCTCCTTGCCGTTGGCGACCCGCTTTTGCGGCGTGTTGCTTCGGCAGCTCTGCGATCGCGCGGTTACTCCGTGAGCGCAACCACCGAGGAGGACGCGGCCCTTACGTTGGCCCGTTCGTTCTCGCCCGACGTTGTACTGGTCGACCTTGATCTGCCAAGCCCAGAAGGCGGCAACCTCTTCGACACCCTGCGTGCTCTCACGGATGCGTACATCGTCGGCATTGCTCCCCCTGATGCCGACCATGCCCGTATCCGTGCTCTTCGTGCCGGCGCCGACGACGTGGTCTCAACGATGTTGAACCCCGACGAATTGGCTGCTCGCTGTCAGGCGCTGTTGCGTCGGCCGCGCCAGCTGCATTCGCGTTGGGATCCAATGCAGGCGTCACTGATCACCCTCGGCGCTCTCACTGTCGATGTCGGTCGCAAGGAAATTCGAATCAACAATGTCGACGTCGCGGTGACTCGCATCGAGTTCGCTCTGTTCGAGCAACTGTGTCGCCGTCCGGCAGAGGTGTGCTCACGCACCGAGCTGTTGGAAGAAGTGTGGGGCCCGAACTGGGTAGGCGACACACATGTCGTCGACGTGCACCTCAGCAACCTGCGTCGCAAGCTGCAACAGCGGGCACCAGAGCTGCGCTTCATCCACACCGTGCGCGGTGTCGGATTCCGTCTCAGCAACGATCTGCTGCGTGCGGTTGAAGAACGCATGATCGACATCGATCACGCTGCACACGATCATTCCAACAACGGCACCGACACCGATCGCGAACTGATCTCCGCTTAGGTCGTTGAAGGTCTAGGCGTTGGTCATGCGTATTCGGCGGTGAGCCACCACTGGCCACGCTCGACTGCGAGTAGCAACAACCTTCCAGAACTAGTCAGCACTTGGAAGCGCGCCATTCGGCGAGAACGTGTGAGATCCCACCACCGTTCCTCAACTGGCCACGGACCTGCCCACGCCTGTACCTCTTCACCGTGCACGGCGACCGGAGGTGCGCTGACGAATCCCCTGCCAGTAACGCGTACGGCGCGACCGGTGGCATCGGTGACGGTGATTGCTTGTGGCGTGGCATGCACGATTGCTGGGGAAGGCGACGGCAACCGACCGGGCCATGGCGCGCTTTGTGGCGTCAAGCGCTCGGTTGGCTCGAGTAGGTCGGTTGTCACTGCTGACACCCACTCGAACGTTTCGTGCGAGTGTCGGCCGCCTTGCACCGATGGCACGAGCACCTGCTGTTCGCCAGCAACCGCAACCATGCGCGCCACCGCGCGCACGGCCCATTCGTCGGCCTGAGTACGACCGCCCCACAAGCCCAGCTGCACGCCATCGTCGCTGCGCACCTCCACCGGGTCGAGACGCAGCAGCGTGACGCCAGCAGTAAGCGTTTCGTGCTGAGCCCACGCTTCTAGTTGCCAACGCACGCGCTCGACCATCGCTGCCGCGCTCAACCCACTGCTGCGGTACCAGACACGCTCGCTCTTCTCGCCATGTTCGGTCTCGGCAGCGACCACCAAGCGAGTGCACACACGACCATCGGCAGCCAGTTGCCCGACCAATTCCTCGGCTAACTGACGGGCAACGAACACCAGCACATCCGAGTGATGCACCGGTTGTTCGAAGATGCGCTGCACTGCAAGGCCGGCAGGAGGATCGTGCGTGCCAGGCAGCCGATCATCGCCACCGCTGGCGATGCCATGGGCGAACGTGCCAAGCGGCCCAAACCGAGCAGCGACATCGAGCAACGGAAGCGCGGCAAGCTCGCCCAGATGATGCACACCTAATCGACCAAGCAACTGCACGAACTCGGTCGGCACGCTGGCGACAACGGTCAACAAGCGAACCGGCAGAGGCGCGAGAAACGCAGCGGAGGCTTGTTGACCAGCGTCGATCACCACCGGCTCGCCACTGCGCGCCGAACGGCGAGCAGCAACCCCAGCAGCAAAGCGACCATCGGCAACGCCCAGCCCGAATGAGGCGCCAGTCGCTTCGTTGGCAAGGCGCGTCACGGTGGCCGCCATCGCCACATCGCCACCGAAGTAGCGCGATGGGCCACGCGCCATGAACGTGAGCGTGCCCGGCTCGGTGACCTCGATACGCGGCACGATCTCGGCGACGGCCTGCACCACGCGCTCGAACGCGCGGGCATCGCGCGCCGGATCGTGCTGCTCGATGCGCACGAGCGGGCAACGCGCTTGTGCCTCGCGACGACGCTGCCCAACAGCTACGCCATCGGCACCAGCAGCGAGCGAATGAGCGACCACTCGGTTGGCGTGCAACACCATCACTGGTTCGTTACGCGCAGCACCGGCGACAACCACCGACCAATGCGGGCACCACAACACCGCGACACGCGGTATCGCTACCCGGTCGGACATAGGGCCACCACCGGCTGACTCTCGATCTCGCCGTTGGATGCGGGAAGCCACAGTTCTGTCTGTCGCGGGCGCGGTACTCGCCGACCGGTGAGTTCGACTCGCGCGCGCCGACCGCTGGCGATACCACACCCCTCACCTAAACCCTGCCAACTCGCCTGCGACGTTTCGAAGCGCAGGTCGCCAGCGAACGCTGCGATAGCACCGACTGTGATGATGACGGCGCCACGCGCCTGAGCACGCGCAACCAGTCGACGTGCTGTGCCTGTTCGTACTCGCAACGTTCCCGGCCCCAGCAACAACACATCGAAGCCATCGATCATCGCGGCAAGCACGTCGGCCCACGTCGCGTCGTTGAACCCATCAGCTGGTTCGGCCACCATCACCAGTCGTGCTGGCACAACACCCAACTCGGCAGTGGCAGCTAAACCGATATCGGGAAATCCGGCAACCGCTACCCAAGCACCCGCTTGCGATGGGCCGGCAGCTAACGCCAGAGCAAGCGTCGCCGCTGCCGACCCTTCACAAGAAACGACACTGCCCCTCTGCAGCGCCGCGCCAGGCAACAACGATCCGAACACTGGTGACACCGACAGTGTTCGTTCGCGCGCCACCACACCTGACAAGACTCCGCGTTCAGCAAGTTCGGCCAAGGTGGCAGCGACGGCCATCCCGTGACTCTAATCGAACATACGTACGATTAGTCAAGGCCGACCGGAAACGCCGTTGCTTAGTGCTCGGCCTTCCATTTGGCCATTGCTGCGCGGCTGCGCTCGACGAGAATCGCCGGGACTAGAGCCAAGAACGCGGCTTCGGCACCGGTCGCTCCGGCGGGTGCTGCCGTGGCGGGTGCCGCATCGGGGTCGGCTACCGGATCTGCGAACACCGGCATCTCCATGCCCGGCTTCCAGTACTGGTACATATCGCGCACCAAGTCGCTGAGGCCAGCGGAGTCGGACGCATTGGCGAGATCGACTGTGATCATGTTGCTGTACATGTGCACCGCGGTGACCTTGCCCGACGACAGCAAGGTGCGAGCCAGCATGGCTGCCGGCCGCGGACCGATTGCATCGTCGAGCGAGCGGAATACCTCGTGGCCCATCCCGGTGAGAGTGCGGTTGGCTTCGAAACGAAGCACACCAGGTTTCGTGCTCGGCCGTTCGACGACGGCGACTTGTTGACCCATACGGCCAGCGTACCCGTGCGGCTCGTTACCATCGAACTTGATGATCACTCATCATGAGCTCGATGGCACGAAATGGACCGATGTCGTCGATCCGACCAACGAAGAGCTAGACGCGCTCGACGTAGACCACGGGTTGGGCGATCGCACTTTCGACGAGGCACATCGCCGAGCCGCTCGTCCGACAATGCAACGTCTTGTCGATCATGCCTACATCGTTGCCTTCAGTGGCTCTCTCGCCGAGATCGACATGTATATCGGTGACACCTGGTTCATCACCATTCGTCGCCACGACGAGGAAGGCCGCGAGTGGAACCCTGAGGTCGCAATTGCTCGCGTCAAACGGCTAGGTGCCGCTGCCAGTTCGGGTTTGATTCTGGCGACGGTGCTCGAGGAACTGGTCGATGGCTACTTCGACAGCACCGATGTTCTTGAGAACAAGCTAGAAGAGATCGAGGAGCGCATCTTCGGCAACCCAGTCGAGACGACCCGGGAAGAACAAGGTGTACAGAAAGAACTTTTCGAAGTACGGCGCGAGCTACTGCAGCTGCGACGTGCAGTTGTGCCGTTGCGTGAGGTGCTCTCGGCGCTCTTACGCAAGGAAGTGGCGTGGGTTGACGGTGAGGCGCTGATCATCATTCGCGACACCTTTGACAAACTGCTGCGCGCAGTCGACATTGTCGATGAACTTCGGGAACTGGTTGGCAACGCAGTTGACGCGCACCTGGCAGTCATGAGCAACCAGATGAACGCGGTCATGAAGCAGTTGACTGCTTGGGGTTCGATCGTCTTCGGGGCGACACTCATCGCCGGCATCTACGGCATGAACTTTCGTCACATGCCAGAGCTTGAGTGGTACTGGGGTTACCCGTTCTCACTAGGACTGATGGCCGCGCTCAGCTTTGCGCTCTTCCGCATATTCCGTCGCCGCGATTGGCTGTGAGCTAGAGCGGCGCGCTGAACGCGTCGATCATTGCGTGCACATCGCCGAGCGGATACAGGATCGGGCACGTGCAGCCGTGATCGATGTACTCCTGCACTTTCGCACGCGCTTCGGCGGGAGTGCCGCTGGCGGTCAGCATGTTGACGATCTCGTCGGGAACTAACTTGCTCGCCGCTTCCACTTGCTCGTGGGTCGCTGGCCACGTCAGCACCTCGCCCACTTTGTCGAGCAAGCTCTGCGGAACGCCGGATGCCTTCATGATGTGCGGCTGCTGACCCAGATACTGCGTGACCATCATGCGGGCCATGTCGAGCGCCGTCTGGTGATCTTCGTGAACGCTGCAGACGACAAGTTGCGGACGATCGATGTCGGCCAGCGTGCGACCCGATTTAGCGGCACCGCGCTCGAGCGCCTCAAGTGCCCGTGCGTTGTAGTCGGGCGACACCAGGTAGTTCAACACCGCGCCATCGGCGATCTCGCCAGTCAGTTCCATCATCTGCATGCCTGTGGCACCGATGTAGATCGGCACTTCCTTCGGTCGCCGCTCCTGGTACACGTAGTCCAACTCGACACCGTCGAGATGAACGTACTGTCCGTCGAACGTCACGTTCTCGTTGTGCAACAACGCTCGCACGACGGTGACGATTTCGCGCATCACGGTCAACGGCCTCGCGCGATCGATACCAACCTTGCGCGCCAGTGGATCCCACCACGCACCAATTCCGAGGATCACCCGACCGGGCGCAAGATCGTCAAGTGTGCTGAATGTCGCGGCCAGTCGCGCCGGGTTACGACTCCAGCAATCGACGACGCCAGACCCGACCTTGATGTGATCGGTGACGCTCGCGAACGCAGCCATCGGGACGGTCGCTTCGCGCACCAGCCGACTCTCGGCTTGCCACACCGCATGAAAGCCCTTGGCCTCTGCGTACTGCGCGATCGCCATGCCCTCGCGAATCGGATGTGCGTCCTGCAGGTAGACAGCCATCGGCGTGTTCATAGCGCCACGCTACTGCCGCCTACAGACGAGCGAACAGGCGTTGGGCCTGCTCGGCGGCCTTCGCCTGCACCTCCGCAACGTCGACGCGCGTTGGATACCCGTCGCGAAGCAACACTTCACCGGCGTCGCTCTCCACCTGCAGCGCGCGAACTCCTGGCGTAAACGCGACGTGCCACGCACTGTCAGCATGCGGATAGTTCCACGTAACGCGATCGGCGCGCGCCTCGGGGAACAAGGCGTATCCGTTGTCGAGCCATTGCCAAACGGTGTCAGGCGAGGCAAGCACGTCGTCCTCACGCAGACGCATGTACGCGAGCCGCGCTTCCTCGAGCATGTCGGCACCGATTCCGTCAGTGCCGAGCACGATTGGGTTCGACCTCGCTGCTGGCCGCGCATACCCCACCCCGTTGTTCATGTTGCTGCGCGGGTTGTGGGCGATCGTGCCAGGCAGCTCGCGGTCGAGGTAGACGCAATGCACCAGATGCCAGTCGTCGCGCGCGAGGTCTTGAAGCCGCTCCCCCGCATCCGCATCGTCGGGGCCTTCTGCGACATGGATGTGCACGCCGACACCGACATCCGCGGCTAGCGCCGCGGCGGCCGCCAGCGTGTCGTCGCTGCAAGTGAACGCCGCGTGCACTCCCACCATGCCGCGGCCGCCGGCACGAAGGAAACGTTCGTTCTCTGCAAGGCCGCGGCGGGCAGCATCTGCACCGTGGCGATCGGTGACGCCATACGAGAGATTGGTGCGAACTCCGACCTCGGTGCACGCGTCGGCGATGATCGACAAACTGCCCTCGATACACGACGGCGATTCGTGATGGTCCACGATCGCGGTCGTGCCGCATTGCAACGCTTCGACTGCGCCGAGCATCGCCGACCAGCGGATCATTTCGACGTCGAGCGCAACGTCGAGCCGCCACCAGATCTGTTCCAGAATCTCGAGGAATTTCGTCGGCTGGCGGGGCGGCGACGGCATGCCGCGGGCCAAGGCCGAGTACAGATGGTGGTGACTACACACCATTCCTGGCGTGACGGCGGTCATGGCGGGCACGGTAGCGCGGGAGTACTATTGGCGTGGAGGTCACCATGAACAGGCATCTTGCGATCGCTGCGGTTATCAGCGGACTCGCCTTCGCCGGGGGGTGTAGCGACGACAAGTCGTCCGACTCCACCACTCCAGCCACAAGTCCCGGCCCAACGACCACAACTGTCGCGGTGCCGGTCGACGAGACAATCGCGGGCACAATCTTCTTCGACGGCGATGTCGGGTCGGGGGTGATCATCGTGGTCGCCAATCTCGTCGGCAGCAACGAACCGCCGCTTTACAGCGCGGTACTCGACGCCGCCGGGCCTTACGCACTCACTGGAGTCGCTGATGGCGAGTACGTCTTGACTGCCTTCCTCGATGCCGGCGATGACCGCGGACCGCCCGAAGCCGGTGAACCGCAGGGCACTTACGACCCCAACACTGACGGCACACCTGACTCGGTTGTCATAACCGGCGGCGTTGGACTGATCGCCATCGATATCACGCTCGTATAGCGCGAACTCAGTCGTCGGTATCGGAAGCCTTGGGCTTCATCGGCAGCGTGTTGCGCCACTGACCATCAACCATGAACAGCGCCGCGGCGACGGCACCGGCCGTCGGCACCAAGCCAATCTCGCCGACACCCTTGATGCCGTATGCGGCCTTCGGTTGCGGCACCTCGACCAGTTCGACGTCGATCGGTGGCATGTCTTTCGGCCGGATGATGCCCAGGCTGCGCAACGTCATGTTGGTGGGAAACCCACGCTCGTCACTCGGGAAGTCTTCGGTGAGCGCGTAGCCGAGCCCCATGTGCACCGAGCCTTCAATCTGGCCCTCACAGAGTCGCGGGTTGACGGCCTTGCCAACGTCGTGAATGGCAACGACGCGTTCGATCGTTCCCGTTTCCTTGTCGGCGATGACGACTTGTGTCGCGTACCCGAACGCTGCGTGGATCGTCGGGTTCGGAACGTTCGGATCGCCGAGCTTCTGCGTCCAGTCGACGACGTGCTCGGCGTAGTGATCGACGTTTGGCGCGCAGTCGGCGGCAAGCGCCACCGCACATGCCTTCTGCACGCTCGCCGCCGCCATCAACGTGCCGCGACTGCCCGTCGTCTGGCCGAAGCCCAACTCGCGAGTTGTATCGACGAACACTTCGATGCGAGCAGGGTCGATACCCAACTCGGTGACCGCGGTTTGCAGCGCAACTGTATGCACGCCTTGGCCCATCTCCGTGAAGCCGTGACGCACTTCAACCTTGTTGTCCGCGCTGCGAAAGCGCACGACTGCGGCGCACACTTCGCGCAAGCCGTTGCCGAGACCAGAGTTCTTCAGTCCAAGACCAAGACCAACCGCCTTGCCGGCAGCAAGAGCAGCATCGATGTGCGGCTTCGCGCGATCGAGGCACTCATCTGCTCCGGCGCATCCGTCGTCCATGATCTGGCCGGGCCCCCATACATCCCCAGGGTGGATGACATTGCGCTTACGCATCTCCCAGCCGCTGATGCCGACCTTGCTTGCCAGCCGATCGATCACGCCTTCCATCGCGAACTGCGCCTGGTTCGCACCGAACCCGCGGAACGCGCCACACACGGGATTGTTGGTGCGAACAGCGATGCACTCGACATCGATGTTCGGAATCCGGTACGGACCGCCGGCATGACCGGCAGCGCGCTCGAGCACCTTCATACCGACGCTCGCGTACGAGCCAGAGTCGCCGATGCCACGTACCTTCAGCGCGGTTAGCGCGCCATCGGCGTCGCAGCCCGCCCAATACTCCAACCGAATCGGGTGGCGCTTGGCATGGATGAGCAGACTCTCCTCGCGCGACAACGTGCACTTCACCGGTCGCTGCAGGATCCAGGCCGCTAGTGCGGTTTGGCCCTGGTTGCTCATGTCTTCCTTGCCACCGAACGCGCCACCGTTCGAGACCAACTCGACCGTCACCTGATCGTTCGGCACGTCGAGAATCGCGGCGATCTGGTCGCGGTCATCCCATACACCCTGACCGCCCGAGTACACGTGTAGACGACCATCGTCAGTCGGCACGGCAAGCGTGCTCTCCGGTTCAAGGAACGCATGCTCGATGCGTTGCGTGTTGAACACCTCGTGCACTACATGCGCGCTCGCCGCCAGCGCGCTCTCCACGTCGCCACGCTCGTACGCGCTCGTTGAGAGCACGTTGTCCTTCGTGCCGTACACCGCAATCTCGGGATTGGTGATCGCCGCGACTGGATCGGTGATCGGACGCTGTACGTCGTACTCAACGCGCACAAGCTTCGCTGCCTCGCGCGCATGTTGCTTGGTGTCGGCAACGACGATCGCGAGTACATCGCCGGCGTACGACGTGCGCTGCCCTTCGCCAATAAAGATTGGCCAGTCTTTGTAGATGATGCCGACGTACTGAGCGCCCGGAATGTCGGCGGCGGTGAACACGGCCTCAACACCAGGTGCTGATCGCGCCGCCGATGTATCGATGCAAACGATGTCGGCGCGCACGTGCTCGGTGAGATGCAGCGCAGCGTGCAACATGCCGGGCACTCGAAGGTCGTCGACGTAACCACGGTCGCCGAGCGCCAACTCTGCCGCTTCGTATTTCGTGCCATTCGTGCCGATAGCGCCGGGCAACGAGATGTCGGCGAACTTGCCCTTGGCGACCATCTCGATCGCGTCGAGCACTTTCACGTAGCCAGTGCAGCGACAAAGGTGCGCACCGAGATGGCGAGCCATGTCGGCGCGCTCGAGACCAGCACCCTTCTTGTCGACCTGCGCCATCGCGCGCATCACGATCCCGGGAATACAGAAGCCGCACTGCAAGCCACCGCACGCGGCGAAGGCATCGGAGAACTTGGTTCGCTCTTCCTCGGCAACGCCCTCAAGAGTCGTCACCGTTCGGCCGGCGACCTTCTCGGTCGCGTAGGTGCACGAGATCTGCACCTTGCCGTCGATCATCACCGTGCAGCAGCCGCACTGACCCTGCGGCGAGCAACCATCCTTGGCCGACGTGATATCGAGCTCTTCGCGCAGCGCGGCCAGCAGGTGGGGGTGGTCGGCGCGCACGGTCACCGGAGTCCCGTTGAGGATGAAGTCGACCGTCACCTTTACATTTTGTCAAACGCCGGGCCAGAAAGCGAGCCACATCGGCCGACCCGGCAGTGACGCGGTCAGAACGTCGCGAACAGGTGGAAGCCCGAGTCCAGTTCACGGACCTGCTTAGTCGCCAGATCGACGACTACGAACGTTGCGTCGTCCCCCGCCGTTTGGCGGCCAAGCACACTCGACCTGTCGCGCGACACCGAGAACACCTGGTCGAGGCCGACCTCGACCCGCCTGCCATCAACCACAACCGTCGCGTCCAACCCAACCAGCGTGCACCCGTCGAGCGATACCCAGCTCGGCGACGCATCCAACTCGAGCAGCTCCGCTCCGTCGATGACCGAAATCAAGAGTGCGCCGGCACCGGAGGTCTTCAGCTGTGGCCCAGGTTGCAGCACCAGACAGCCGGTTCCTCCAGCCGTCGCGACGAGCGGGCGCGGCTCGCCTTCAGTGGGCGTGAACAACAAATAGTTGGCCATTTCAAGGCCCTCAGGATCCAGCAACGCTGAACCGTCGCCACCCCAACCGTAAAGGCGGTTGTCGGCCACGGGTATCGCGCCTTGTGCGCCGAACGTTGAAACTCCAGCGCGCTTCACTTTGCCGGTGAGGTTGTCGAGCAACGTGATGCCGCCGGTGCGTTCGAGCACGAGCGCACCGGTTTCAAGGAGGATGCCTCCCATGATCGGATTCTCCACTTGGACGCGAACACCGACGGGATGCAGACCCTCGTAGACCGTTACAAAAGACGAGAGGCCATCGGAGGTCGCCACGAGAGTCGTCGTGCCACGAATGTCGACGACAGCTCCCTTCATTGTCCAGAACACCGTCGGGTCTGCCATCGGTACGACGACCGTGTTGAGCCCTTCGACTTCCTTGAACAGCAAGAAGTCGCGAACCGAACCAGCCTCGTAGTACTTCGCTCGCGCGGACGCCGTCGGATAAGCGGTGCCGTCAACGAGGTTGACAACCGCGAGGCCTAGTGAACCGTCAGGCGTGTGCAGCAGCACGACATCGCTTCCGGCGCGAACAGTTCGAGGATGAATCTCCCACCCGCTAAATGGCAGCTCGACCGATCGCAGTTCGGGTTGCACAGCTGATAGATCGAAGTAGTTCACGACGTTGTCGCGATTGTCTTCGAGTAACCAACGGCCCTGATCGGCAACCAGCATCGCGTCGAAGCCGTCCGGCAGCGCTGCCGTCTTTGGCTCGGTCCCATCAAGGCGAGAAACGGTCATCGACGAATCGGTCAGCGAAACGATGTGCGGCGGAAGCGTTGAATAGTCGATGTCTTCTTGCTTGGCGGTGGTGTCTTCGCCGGTGACGAACTTGAAGATCGCGACGCCGACGACCGCGAAGAACAGCAGCGCGAGCGTTGCAGCCAACAACTGCTGCTGGCGCGAGAAACGTGGGCCCATTGACGCATGCATGGCCGTCAACTTTACTGGGGCAGTTCGACTCCGCGCTGTGACGTAATCCGGCCGTACACCTCTGGGCGGCGATAGCGATCGAAATCGAACAGCGTGCCTTTGTATCGCTGACACCAATCGAGGTCGCAGCGGGCGACGATCACCTCGTCGTCGGTGGTCAGTGCTTGGGCAACGATCTGGCCACTAGGGGCAACGATCATCGACTGCGTCAGCGAATCGACGCCCTCTTCGACGCCACCCTTCGCGACACCAATCACCCATGTGCCGTTCTGATACGCACCGCTTTGCATAACGAGCGCGTTGTGGAATCCCTGCAAGATGTCTTGGCTGGGGTCGGGCACGTAATGGATCGGCGTGTTGTAGCCGCACAGCACCATCTCGACGCCCTGTAGCCCCATCACGCGATACGTCTCTGGCCAACGGCGGTCGTTGCAGATCGCCATCCCGATCAGGCCACCAAACGCGCGCCACACACCGAAGCCTTCGTCGCTCGGCTCGAAGTAGTAGCGCTCGGCGTGTTGGAACGGACGATCGGGTTCGTTGTGCTCGTGCCCGGGAATGTGCGTCTTTTTGTACGTCGCAACGATGCTGCCATCGCGCTCGACGAGCGTCTGCACGTTCCATCGGCGGCCGTTCGCGTCAATGAGTGCGTACCCGAGACAGAACCCGACGCCGAGGCGCTTCGCTTCGTCGAACAGCGGTTGCGTTTCGGCGTTGGGCATCGATCGCTCGTACCAATGATCGGCCTCCGCGATGTCGTCGACGAACCAGCGAGGGAAGAACGTTGTGAGTGCCAACTCGGGAAACACGACGAGTTCCGCGCCCATCGCGTGCGCCTCCTGCAACATCTTGATCAGGCGTTGCACGACTTGGGTACGGGTGTGCTCGCGTTGCACCGGCCCCATTTGGGCGGCAGCGACCGTAAGGAAGCGAGGCATCGAGACGACGATACTCGCTGCCCGGATCGATGGATCGGCTTGAGGCTCGCTACGGTTCCGCTTATGAGCGAGGGCACCAGTAGCGGCACGACAGCGGACATCACGATCGAAGAGTTCGAGACAGAGGCGCGCGCGTTTCTCGATGCCAATGCGACTCGCAAGGAAGCCGAGCGCAAGTTCGTGTGGGGCGAAGGTAGCGACCGAGTGGTCGTGTTTGAGGAGAAGGACCGCGACGCTGAGCTTGCCGACGTGGGTAAGGCATGCGACTGGCGACGCAAGAAGTTCGATGCCGGCTTCGGTTGGATCGGCGGGCCGACCGAGTATGGCGGACGACAACTGCCCAGCACCTACGAGCGTGCATACCTACGTCTAGAGGCGCAATACGAGATCCCGAATCAGAACGCGTTCACGATCGGTCTCGGAATGGTCGCACCGACGATCCTCGCCCACGGCAGCGACGTCGCACGCGATTCGTACCTGCGCGCCATGTATCGCGCCGACATCGTCGGCTGTCAGTTGTTCAGCGAACCCGGCGCCGGCAGCGACCTCGCCAGCCTGCAGACCAAAGCCGAGCGCGATGGCGACGAGTGGGTAATCACCGGACAGAAGGTGTGGACCACGGGCGCGCAGTACAGCGACATCGGTGAAGTCATCGCGCGCACCGATGCCAACCTGCCCAAGCACAAGGGACTCACCGGGTTCGTTGTCAACATGCGTGCACCGGGTGTCGAGGTGCGACCGCTGCGCCAGATGACCGGCGGCTCGAGCTTCAACGAGGTTTTCTTTAACGAAGTGCGCGTACCCGACGACCATCGCCTCGGCGATGTGAACAACGGTTGGAACGTCGCGCTGACAACGTTGATGAACGAGCGTGCCGCGATCGGTGCTGGTGGGGGCGGAGGTGGCGGCGTCAACATGTACACGCGCGTAATCGAGATGGTGCGTCACTATGGGCTCGACAAGGACCCATTGGTGCGCAACGAGCTCGCCGATCTGCTGATTCATCAGCGGGTGACCGGCTACAACAACCAGCGCGCGATGGACAAGATCAAGGCCGGCCAACTTCCTGGCCCAGAGCTAAGCATCGCCAAGTTGGCGGGCACGCTGAACGGTCAGCGCCTCAGCGCATTCGTGTCGAAGGTGCTCGGACCGAAACTCATCGCCAACAGCGGCGAGTGGGGTACCTACGCGTGGGGCGCTCTGATTCTCGGGACGCCCGGTGGTCGCATCGCCGGCGGCAGCGACGAGATCATGCGCAACATCGTCGGCGAGCGCGTGCTTGGTCTACCGAAGGACTTGGGCATCGACAGCAAGTCGCCGTTCAAAGACCTGCCCGTCTCACCTCGGTGACATCGCAGTCGTCACCACGAATCGGTGGTCGTGCGGCGTAGCTATTCTCGGGTGATGGATCGGCGGATGCCGCTAACCGTGGGCTCCGTAGGGCTTGCAATGACGCTACTGACCGTCGCCGCGTCGTCGGATCAGGACCGAATCTGGGTCACACCAACGGAGATACGGTCGGCGCCGAGCCGTTGGACCGACACGGCAGTAATCATTCCCCAGAGTCCTGTGGCGACAGATCAAGTTGCGTTGCCTCCTTGGCTCGTCGCGCTGCTGCAGTTGGCGGGAGCTGTGTTGATCTGCCTTGTGGCGGTGACGCTTGCTTATGTGTTGCTGGCACGCCCCTTCCCAAAACTTAGGTGGAGGCGCTTGCGGAAGTTTCAGCCGGTCTCTCCCCTGCCCGAGGTCGTGGAGCGCGAACTGACCATTGACATGGAAGCCGCACGCGCAGCGTTGTCGTCGGGCAACCCGCGTAATGCCATCGTCGCTTGTTGGATTCAGCTCGAGAGCGATGCCACCGACGTTGGTCTGCCGCGAATGAATGCGGAGACCCCGGCCGAATATGTCGAGCGTGTCGTCGTGGCTTCGTCAATCGACGCGGCACCGATCAGAGAACTAGCCGCGCTCTACCGTGAGGCACGCTTCTCGGTTCACGAACTGAGCGACGATGATCGGGCGCAGGCATTGGACGCGTTGCACCGAGTAGCAGTCTCGCTAAGGCGCAAGCAAGCGGTGCTGGCATGACCCGCCGACGCATCCTGGTGACGCTAGGTGTCTGGCTCACTGTTGTGATGTCGCTCTGGGCGAGCGACGCGCGCCCGGCAATTCTTGTGATTGGGGGCATCGTCGCCGTCGTCGCCGCGTTCATCATCCTTATGGTCGACCTCAATGGCGCGGTCAGTCGGGTCAGGTGGACCAGGCGGACCGATGAGGGCGGCCCAGCACGCGACATCGACCCACGCGTCCGTTCCCTTCGCCACCATGTCTACGGTGCATGGCTGTCAGGCTCGACCAAAGTTGGAGACACGCTCATAGAACTACTCGACGAGCGACTGATGGCCAATCATCGCATCACCCGCACTGCCGACCAATCGACAGCCGACAAGTTGCTCACTCCGAGCCTGCGTCGCCTCATCGCTGGTCCGCGACGACAAACCGCCACGGCGCGCGAGTTGCGCCAGATTCTCACGGACATAGAGGCTTTATGAACCCTGCACAGTCACCAACGAAAATTGATATCGGCACGGCATCGCGCCTGGCTCGAGAGGTACTCGACGAGGTGAATCTGGCCATCGTCGGGAAGCGCGCAGAACTCACGCTTGTGTTGTGTGGCGTTCTCGCCGGAGGGCATGTTCTATTCGAAGATCTGCCGGGCCTAGGGAAGACACTCGCCGCGCGCTCGTTCGCACAGACACTTGGCTTGCGTTTCACCCGCGCACAGTTCACGCCCGACCTGCTGCCGGCCGATCTCACAGGTTCATTCGTCTTTGATCAACGCGTGACCGAGTTCGTGTTTCGCAAAGGCCCACTCTTCACCGGTCTTCTGCTAGCCGACGAGATCAATCGCACGCCGCCGAAGACGCAGGCGGCGTTACTGGAAGCGATGCAGGAGTCTCAGATCACTGTGGAAGGCGAGACGTTCGTTCTCGAGGCACCGTTTCACGTGCTCGCGACTGCTAACCCGGTCGAGTACGAGGGCACGTATCCATTGCCAGAGGCTCAGCTCGATCGATTCCTGCTTCGGGTCAGCTTTGGTTACCTAACGCGTGACGAGGAGTTTCAGGTCCTGGTTCGCCGAATGGAGCGGCGCCAGGAGGCGCAACATTTGCGTTCGGTGGTCGACGCTCCAACGTTGCTGGCGATGCAGGCTGCCGTCGAAACCGTGGTCGTCGATGACGACGTCAGTCGATATTGCGTCGACCTTGCCGCCGCGACTCGCCATCACCCGCACGTGCTGCTTGGCGCGTCACCGCGCGGGGCGTTGGCGTTGTTGTTGTGCTCGCGCGCTCACGCGGTCATTGCTGGCCGCGACTTTGTGACGCCCGAGGATGTGAAAGCGGTTGCCCCATCGGTGCTCCCCCACCGAATCACAATCAAGCCGGAGCTTTGGCTGACGAAGGCATCGGGCACATCGGTGACCGCCGAGATATTGGCCTCGGTACCTACGCCGACGCCTGGCGGGACTTCGCCAGCGTGAACTCGATGGAGAAGTGGCGGCCGACCACGTCGCACGTTCGCGCACTCATCAGCGGGCTGCTACTTGCGGTGGTGGCTGTGCTTGCCCGTCGACCCGACCTGCTCGTTCTCGCTACTCCACTGATCTGCGTGTCTGTGTGGGCTGCAACGCTGCGGCCGACGCAGTCTCCTGTCGTCCACCAATCCATCGGGCACCGAACCGTGCGCGAAGGGGAGGCGACAACTTGGCACACCTCGATCGAAGACCCCGAAGGTCTAGTCGACGATGCCGTGGTCGTGCTCGAGCCGCCGACGTATATGGACACGCAGCCAATCGACGGACAAGTAGCCGTCAGCTTGCGCGACGATGGACACGCACCACTTGACGTCGTGGTGCGTTCGACCCGGTGGGGATGTCGTCGTGTCGGCCCGGCACATGTGGTCGCGTCGAGCGCCTGGGCGGGTTTTCGTTGGGAATGCGAGGACTTCGCCGACTCACTCACGCTTGTCACGCTCCCAATGTCGTCGCGTTTCGATGCATCCGCGCCACCGGTCCGCAGTCCTGGACTCGTCGGCGTCAACCGATCGCCTCGCCCAGGAAGTGGAACTGAGTTCGCAACTATTCGTCCGTTCCAAGCTGGCGACCGCCTGCGTCGAATCCACTGGCCGCAGTCGATTCGCACCGGCACTATCCACGTCACCTCCACTTGGGCCGAGCACGACCGCCACGTTGTACTCCTTGTCGACGCGCTGGAGGAAGTGGGTGATAGCGACGGCATCGGTGGTCGGGCATCCAGCCTGGATGTTTCGATGCGCGCGGCCGGAGCGATCGCGGAGCACTTCATTGGCTGCGGCGACCGCGTTGGGCTCGTAGTACTCGGGGCCCGCGGTGCGCAACGACTGCCAGCGGCGGCCGGGTATCGCCACTTGCGTCGACTGCTCGAAACGATGGCGGCCGTTCAACCCGCGCACGCAACGCTCGACGACGGCCGAATGCCTCGCGGCTTGGGTGATGGCGCACTAGTACTGATGCTCTCCCCACTCGTTTCGCCCGGCGCACTGCAGCGCGCAATGACGATCGCTGACCACGGCCTGCAAGTGATCGCGATTGATTGCCTACCGATCGACATTGCGCAACAAGAACCCGACGAACCATTCGTCGGTATCGCGTGGCGCATTGAGCTACTCAAGCGTGACCGCGACATACGACAGGCTCGTGAGGCGGGAATCGCCGTCGTGGCGTGGAGTGGACCGGGAAGCCTCGACGTTGTGTTGCGCGACCTGCACCGTCACGCCGGCGTTCGAGCAGGGCGGCGGCAATGAACGAACAAAGCCTCGAGGAAGCGTGGTGGCTTCTATCCCGAACACGCGGGGCTGGACTGTTGCTGCGTGTTCTCGTCGTTGTGAGTCCGGTGACTGCGTTGATGTGCACCCGATTCGCAGCCGATCATTCACCGAGGGTCGTCAATATCTCAGTCATAGTTTTGGCCGTTCTATGTGCGGCGTTTCCCGACGGCCATATGGGGTTGCTTGTGGTGCTCCTCGTTGCCACCCAGTGGTTCGCGACTGTTGATTCGCCCACGACACCGTGGTCAATCGCGGTGGCTGTGTTACTCACCGTCTTTCACTCTTCGCTAGCAGCTGCAACGGTCGCGCCACCCGCTGCGCGATGGACACGAGCAATGTGTCGACGCTGGCTGCTACGACCACTGGCCGTCATGCTTGCAAGCGCAGCAACCTGGGCGGTTATAGCGGCAACCCACAGATACGAGATCGCGAGCAGCGACGTTCTGATAGCTGCGGCTCTGGTAGGTCTCGCAGTCGCCGGGATGTGGGCACGCAACGGCACACTCGCCGCCCGCCAGTTTCGGCAGGACTAAGTGCTCACACTTTCTTAGTAACTCGGGTGCATGGTGAGCGCATGATCTTCCGATTCTTTCCTCGCCGCCGTCCACTCATGATTGCCCCGATGGGGCCGCGCCGGCGCATGCGTCGTCGTATGTTCCGTCGCCGCGCCCTTTAGCCGACCGCGACGGCAGTGTGCATGCCGTGTTCGTTCGCCCAGCGGCCGACGTCGCGGCCTTCTAGCGCCGCGGCCAGCAACTCTGGGAACGCGTCGGGCGTGCATGCGAACGATGGCACTCCCATCTCTGCGAACGCCGCGGCTTGTGCGTGGTCGTACGCGGGTGCGCCTTCGTCGCTCAGGGCGAGCAGCACTACAACACACACGCCAGCCTGCGTGAGCGCGGCTATGCGGTCGTGTAGCAGCGCCGCGTTGCCGCCCTCGAAAAGGTCGCTCACCAAGATCAGCAACGTGTCAGCTGGGCGCGTGATCAGTTGCTGGCAGTACCCGATCGCCTGCGCGATGTCGGTTCCGCCGCCGAGTTGCACACCGAACAACACATCGACCGGGTCGTGTAGCAGCGGCGTGAGATCAGCGACGGCAACGTCGAACGCGACTACGTGCGTACGAAAGGCAGGTATCGATGCGAGTACGGCACCGAACACAGAGGCGTACACGACGCTGTCGGCCATGCTCGCCGACTGATCTATAGCTACGATGACGTCGCGCGCCAGGCTGCGCTGCCGACGGCCGTAACCGACCAGTCGTTCAGGGATCACCGTTTGCTGATCAGGTAGGTAGTGGCGCAGGTTGGCGTGGATCGTGCGGCTCCAGTCGATGTCGCTTGGTCGCGGACGTCGAGTTCGTTGCGACCGGGCGAGCGCTCCACGCACAGCGTGCTTCGTACGCGCAGACAGTCGCTGCTCGATTTCGTTCACAACCTGCGTCACTACCTTGCGCGCTGTCGCTCGAGTGGCGTCGGGTAACAGTCGATTGAGTTCGACCAGCAGCGTCACCAGGTGCAGGTCGGGCTCGACGGCTCGCAGCATCTCGGGTTCGAGTAGCAGCTGCCTGAGCTTCAACCGATCAATCGCGTCGCGCTGCAGCACCTGAACGATGCTCGTCGGAAAGTACCGACGGATGTCGCCCAGCCAGCGCGCGACTGCGGGGGCCGACGAACCGAGTCCACCTGCGCGCGAACCTCCCCCGCGTCGATCACGCGGCGCGTCGTACAACGCGGCGAGCGCGGCATCGATGCGTGCGTCGTGACCGTCGAGCCGCATGCTGGTCAGTCCCTGCTGTTCGGACTCTCCGTCGTCGACACCACCGAGCACCATGCGCCAACGCCGAGACCGCTCAGGATCACTGACTCGCGCGATCGAAAGTCGTTCGACTAACTCGGCACTCATGACTGAACGCCCAACATCTGTCGAACGGTTACCAAGCCGGCCGCCGCGCGGGCTCCATCGATCCCAACGCCGAAGCCATCGCCAGTAGCCACCACCTGGTTCGCCAACAACATCCCCAACTGGCGCCGCTCGGCCGTTTCGAATGCACCGAACGTTCGACGCAGCAACGGTGAGATCGCGATGAACGCATCGGGTGCGAGCGAGCAGACCCACGAGTCGATGACGTCGAGCAACTCTCGATCGTGCACCAGCACGGTGCCACTACCCGCGACGAAACCTTCGACGAACGATGCACCGGTAGCAGACGGCGTGCCGCCGGACAATGCTCGCGACACTCGATTGCCTACCTGTGCGCGGTTCCACACTCCGCCGTCGTGGAGCAACCGAGTGGCACGACCCTGCACCAAACCGTGAACATCTCCGCGTTCGGCCACGAGCGTCAACACCGCCGGCCACTCGCCCCGACGAACGGGGTGATCGGTCAGAGCGAGCGCTGCCTGAACACTGGCCAACCGCTCGACCATTGCCGCTGCTGCGTCGTCGTCCAGCGAGCGACAGGCCATCAGCGCGCCAGCGAGCACGCGAATTACCAGCCCGTCGAACACGCGGCGAAGCGAGGTTGCGTCAGTGCCGCGAACATCGCCGTAACGAAGTGCACGAGCGAGTGGGGCCAACGTGTCGATCACTTGCACAACGTCGGGGTTATGTGCCGCTTGCGCCTCCACGCGATCTACGACCGGTTGAACAACGTCGGGCAAGTCGGCCAGCAACGCTGATTCGAGTATGCGAACTAGATCGGCAAGACCAGTCGCATCGGTTGCACGCTCGAGCATCCGATGCGTCGCCGCGCTCAACAACGTGGTGCCGTGCGCGGACTGCTCGATGACGCGGATCGTGAGTTCCGGTTCCCACCGCAACGTCCACGTTTCGCGGAACGTTCCGCTACTCCCCCGACCTTCCTCGACAACACCCCATGGCACACCAAGCGCGGACACGCGATGCAGCAACACGGATCGCGCACGACCATTGGGCATGCGGACATCGAGCTCGACAGTCTGCGCGTCGGCCGACGGTTTAAGTCGTACGCGGCGTTGCTGCGCCGCTAGATCGCGCGCGAGCGGAACCTGTGGCGCGTCGTCGGGAACTTCACCGATGGCATCGCCGACAATCAGTTCGCGATCGATGAGCGCCAGCCCCGTGCTTCCCGCCATCACGGTGTCGGCTGCATCGAGCACTTCATCGAGTCCGGGACGCGGCCGCAATCGCAGCGTCGCCAACGCGCTCGCCGTTCGCGTAGCGGCGATCAGGTGATCTGGGCTCGCCGAAAGCCCGCGGTCGCGCAGCAGCCGCGCTGCACCGACGAACCACCGGCTGATCCCTGGCGCACCGGGATGACGGAACACGTGCGAGTACCAGCCCGGGCTGCGCACTCCGGCGCCGTAGCCCGTCGTCGATGCGAGTCGGCGATTCGTCCACGGCACCCACGACACACCGACCTTCACCTTCGTCAGACCGCGCAGCGTTCGTGCATCGATCGCCGCTGCCGGCAAGGGTTCAGTCAGTGCTGGCACGTGCCAAGCACCACACACCACCGCGATTCGTTGGTGACCGTCGAGTTGGGCGCGGCGAAGCGCTTGACGCATATGCGCTTCGCGTCGCGCCTCACGAACCGACCCGGCCTCTGGGCCGCCGCGAACTGCCGACATCGCCTCGGCTATCGCATCGAACGCGGGAACGCCGTCGCCGCGATGCTCGATGACGTCGTCCCACCAACGTTCCGGATCTGGGTCGCCAGCAGCGGCCGCCAGCGCGGCGAGCGGATCGCCAACAGGATGATCGACTAGTCGTAACTCGCCGGACTCTTCACCCTCGCCGTTATCCGCGAGCGAGATCGCGAGCGGCAGGTCGATCGCCCGAACGGGCACACCGTGCTTCGCGGCCCACGTGAACGCTTGCCACTCGGGACTGAACTCAGCGAAAGGCAAGAACGCGGCGCGGCTGGGTCGGTCGACCACGTAACCCAGCAACGCGACCGGCGGAACAAGATGTTGGTGACCAACCCACGAGAGCGCGCTCTCACAATCGGCGGGCAACTCGACCAACACGACATCGGGCTGCATTTCGTCGAGCACACGCACAACTGAGCGCGCCGAGCCAGGACCGTGATGGCGAATGCCGAGTAGACGGACGACCGTTCGCTCTTCGAGTGCCGTCGTGCTCACAATTCGCGACAAGCCTCGTAGAACTCGCCCCAGTCAGATCGTTCGCGAACGACGGCTTCCAAGTACTCGCGCCACGCGACTGAGTCGTGCACTGGATCTTTCACTACAGCACCGACGATTCCGGCTGCCACATCGGCGGACGTCAACTTGCCGTTGCCGAAGTGGGCAGCGAGCGCGACACCGTTGGTGATCACCGAAATTGCTTCGGCGGTCGATAGCGAGCCCGTCGGAACCTTCAGGCTGGTGCGACCATCCTCGGTTGCACCTGCTCGCAACTCTCGAAACACCGTCACTACGCGACGAATCTCGTCGTTGGCTGCAGGCACCGAAGGCAGCCGCAAGGCCGCACCGAGTTCGGCCACTCGCCGCTCAACGATCGCGACTTCTTCTTCGATGTCTGTGGGCAACGGCAACACGACCGTGTTGAAGCGCCGACGAAGTGCGGCCGACAGGTCGTTGACGCCACGATCGCGATCGTTCGCTGTGGCGATGACGTTGAAGCCAGCGATGGCCTGCACCTCGCTGCCGAGTTCGGGAAGTGGCAGCGTCTTCTCGCTGAGCACGGTGACCAACGCGTCTTGCACGTCGCTGGGCATACGCGTCAGTTCTTCAACGCGCGCGATCGAGCCACGCTCCATCGCTCGGTAGATCGGGCTCGCTACCAGCGCCGCAACACTCGGGCCTTCGGCGAGCAGGCGCGCGTAATTCCATCCGTAGCGCAGTTGTTCCTCAGCGGTACCGGCTGTGCCCTGCACCAGCAATGTCGAATCATCGCTGATCGCTGCTGCGAGATGTTCACTCAGCCAAGTCTTGGCCGTACCCGGCACGCCGAGCAGTAGCAACGCTCGATCGGTGGCGAGCGTCGCAACGGCGATCTCGACCAAGCGACGACGACCGACGTACTTCGGTGTGATCACGGTGCCGTCAGGCAACTCCCCACCGAGCACGTAAGTCACCACAGCCCACGGTGAGAGCTTCCAGCTGGGTGGCCGTTCGCGATCGTCGGCCTTAGCGAGTGCGGCCAACTCGTGCGCGAACTCTTGCTCGGCGTGTGGTCGCAGGATTGACTGCGCGGGCGACTTGCTCATGCGGGCTCCAGTTCAGTGAGCATGTGATGACGAAGGTGAGCGAGATCGGCGAGCGCGAACGCGTGGCCGATTGAAGGCGAGGAAGGGTCGACGCGGTCGAGCGCCTTCGCTACCGCTGGCAAAGACGCCGAAGGAATCCTCGCGATCAGATTTACCAGCACTGCTCGGTGCGCCGTGCCGAACTGAGCGGTGGCGAGTCCTTCCGCCAATGTGTTCGCTGTTTCGGACGCTTTGGCGGTCAGCAACTGTTCGAACTCGGGAACGATTGCAAGCGGAGGCAACTCGGCAACCATCTCGGGTACAGCTGGCGAGTTGCGCTGCTGTTTGGCTGTGCACGCGAGACGCGGCGACCAATCAATCATCCAGTTCCCGAGCGGGCCAGCTGCAACCAGTGCGCGTGCGTGGCGCACCGCGTCGCTGCGATGGCGTACAAGTAGCGGCGACACAAGCTCCGGCGCCAGGCGACGCCCGACGCGCACGATCGTCAACACCCACTCGTCTTCCAGCACAGGCCAGTCGGTGATGATGCGTCGCCACGTGGAAGTTGCTGCCGCTGGCGTGATGGGCCGCGCGTCTTCCGCAGGTGGAGCGACCGTCGCGATCGGCTCAGCCGGCAACAAACCGGCTCGGCGAACAACTGTTGTGGCCGCCACCTGCTGCAGCAGTCGTTGCGACGGCGTCGGTTGCGGATCGTCGGCCGCGATGTCGGCCAGCCCACCACTCGGCGGAGACGGTGGATCGCGACGATCGGTGCCGAGCAACGCGACCGTCACCATTTGGTTCCAATACTCGTCGACCAGCAATGTGCTCATGCGCTCGCCGCCAGGAAGCTCGGGTCGGCGGTGGGACCCACATCGACAACGCGATCGGCGAGATGCACGGTGAGCGGAACGAGGCCGAACGGCGTCCACTCGGCAGTGATCGCGACCGACTGACCACCGCTGCACGCGAGCAACGCGGCGATACCGGTGACGCCTTCTACCAACGGCACCGACCCGGTCGCGTCGGTGAGCAGCCAACGACTCTGACGACGCGCCGGCGCTGCGCGCAGACACACGGGATAGCGCTCGATCCACGGTTCGGCTGCGATGGCAGCGCCGACATCTGCGCACGCGCCCGCGACCGAACTCGCGACGACCTCGCCTTCGAACGACGAATCGCCGTGGCGTAACCCGAGCAGCACGCGCAGACCGAGCGCGCCGGGATAGCGAAACAAATCGGCGTGCACCACCGAGCCAACTGTCAGCGTCGTGTCGAGGCTCTGGCCGTACGCCGCGAACGACAACGCCATCGCCCACTCGCCGCTATTCAATCCGCGCAACCAGATACGTCGTACCTCGATGCGATCTTCGCGAGTGTCGCTGCGACCCATCACCGCCCAGTGATCGGTGTGCGGCACGCCCGCGAGTACATCGGCCTGACGCACCTGCCAACCGATCGTTGCGGCAACCGAGTCGGCGAGCGTCGGTGACAACGTTCCGAGTTGCCGACCGGCCGTGGCCAGAAGGTGAAGCGAGCCCAGTTCGGCGAGCACGTGCTGATGCCAATCGGGGTGTGAACCGACCATACCTGCGAGTCGGCGAACTCGGTTCGCAAGTCCACCAACTTGTGCATCGACTAGTCGCGCGGCCAATTCATCCCACGTTGCGTACTGCGCCAGTACTGGATCGGCGAGCCCAGTGCGCAACCGATCGTCGAGCCAGCGATCGAGTTCGGCAAGGCCGGCCGCCATGCGTGCGACGCGATCGTCGCGACTTGATGTTGGGTCGCGATCAGGTGCAGCCGCGGGAGCGGTCGTCGTAGTCGTCGCAGCAGCGGGCTTCGGTGGAAGCGGCGATGGTTGCGGCGGAGTGTTCGCCGCGGGATCGGGGCGGTTCGCCAGCCACGTCTGCGCATAGCCAGGCGTCTCTCCCGAAGGCACCTGCCCACGCGCCCATAGAAGCAACAGTGCGAGCGCGTGCTTGCACGGAATGATGCGACTGGGGCAACTGCACTTGAACGCGACACCAACGTGATCCACGACGCACTCGTACGGCTCGGCGCTGCCGCCGGTGCAACGACCCCACAGGGCACGCTCATCGCACCCGATGCCAGCCCATCGAGTGGGAACGGCGAGCGGCTGGGCGGCAGAGACCGACGACGGCTTAGGCGCGAGCGCGAGCACTTGTTCGACCTGCCATACCCGCGCTGGTGTTGCCGGATCACTCACGGCTGCCACGGTACTCACGGGGTGCGACGTGGCGCGGCGCAGGATTCGGGCCGGTACTCTGCGGGCATGGCCTGGGGTAACGACGCCGCCGATGCGCGACTGCACGGCACACAAATCGCCGAGAGCGTGATCGACCTGATCGGCAACACACCGCTGGTCGTTCTCAAGCGCATCACAGAAATCCACAACCTGCCGTGCGTGTTGGCGATGAAGATGGAGACCAATAACCCCGGCGGATCGTCCAAGGACCGGCCTGCGCTGGAAATGATCCTGGCCGGCGAGCGTGATGGCCTGCTGAAGCCGGGCGGGACGATCGTCGAGCCGACCAGCGGCAACACGGGTGTTGGCCTGGCCATCGTCGCGGCACAGCGTGGCTACAAGTGCGTGTTCGTGATGACCGACAAGGTCGCCCCCGAGAAGGTCAGCCTGCTTCGTGCGTACGGTGCAGAGGTAGTGGTGTGCCCTGTCGCCGTGCCGCCGGAGGATCCGACGAGCTACTACAAGGTCGCCGAGCGCCTCACCATCGAGCGCAATGCATTTCGCCCAAACCAGTACGCGAACCCGAACAATCCACGGGCACACGAACTGACGACTGGCCCCGAGCTGTGGGCGCAAACAGGTGGCCGCATCACGCATTTCGTCGCCGGCGCGGGTACCTGCGGCTCGATCACGGGCACCGCTCGCTATCTCAAAGCACAGAACCCGAATGTGCGCGTGATCGCCGCCGACCCAGAGATGTCGGTGTTTAGCGGTGGGTCCGGTCGTCCGTATCTCGTGGAGGGTGTCGGTGAAGACTTCTATCCCGCAGCGTGGGCACCCGAGCTTTACGACGAGGTCATTGCGCTCAGCGACGAGGAATGTTTCATGGTGGCCCGACAGGTCAGCCGAGACGAAGGAATCCTCATCGGAGGCTCGGGTGGCCTCGCTGTAGCTGCCGCGATTCGCGTGGCGAAGGCGGCGAAGCCCGACGACATCGTTGTCGTGCTGAACCCCGACTCCGGCCGCGGTTATCTGTCACGCGTGTTCGACGATAAGTGGATGGCCAACTTCGGATTTCTGCGCGAAAGCGAGGAGAGCATCGACGACGTGCTCGCGACGCGCGGCGATACTCCATCGCTGCTGTATGTCAACCCCTCGACATCGGTTCGCGAGACCATCGACCTGATGCGCGCAAACAGCATCAGCCAACTACCTGTGTGCAAGAACACTCCCCCATTTGCCGCCGCCGAGGTGTCCGGCGCCGTCGACGAGATCAACCTGATGGAAGCCGTCTACCGCGATCCGGCAGTGATGCAAACTCCGGTGGAACATGTAATGGGTCCGAAGTTGCCGACGATCGGATCTGGGCAAGCGGTGAAGCTCGCGGTAGAAATGCTCGACAGTTCGCCAGCCTTGTTGGTGCTCGCCGGTGGTCGCCCGCTGAGCGTGCTGACTCGCACCGACTTGCTCACATATTTTGAGGCCGTGAATCGTGGGTGAGATTGAAGCGCAAGAGTCGTGGGGCTTCGACACCCGCGCGATTCACGCCGGCCAAGAGCCCGACCCGACCACGGGTGCGGTCGTACCACCGATCAGCCTCAGCACAACGTTTGCGCAAGACGGTGTCGGCAATCACAAGGGGTTCGAGTACAGCCGCAGCGGCAATCCAACGCGCACCGCGTACGAAACTCAGATCGCCGCACTCGAGGGTGCGACCCACGGACTTGCCTTCGCAAGTGGCCTCGCCGCGGAAGACAACATCCTGCGACTGTTCCAAGCGGACGAGCGTGTCTTACTCGGCAACGACGCGTACGGCGGCACGTATCGACTGATCAGCAAAGTGCACACGCACCTTCCGTGGACAGCGGTCGATCTGCTCGACATCGACGTCGTGGCCGAGAACTGGCCAAGCGATACGAAGTTGGTGTGGCTCGAGACGCCGACCAATCCGTTGTTGCGTTGCTTCGACATCGAAGCGATCTGCGCACTCGCCCACGAGCGCGGTGCGACCGTGGTTGTCGACAACACGTTTGCGACGCCGTACTTACAGCAACCGCTCGCGCTCGGAGCCGACATCGTCGTTCACTCCGCAACGAAGTACCTCGGCGGGCACAGCGATGTAGTCGGCGGGTTTATCGCTGTCAACGACGACGACGTTGCGCAGCGCTTGCGCTTCACACAGAACGCGGCCGGAGCGGTGCCCGGACCGTTCGATTGCTATCTCGCATTGCGCGGTGCCAAGACACTCGCCGTGCGGATGGACCGTCATTGCAGCAACGCGCGCTCAATCGTCGACGTGCTCGTCGGCCACAAAGCCGTCGAGCGCGTGTTGTATCCGCAACTCCCCGATCACCCCGGCCACCGCGCCGCAGCCAAGCAAATGCGCGACTTCGGCGGCATGGTCAGCTTCACGTTGCGCGCAGGCAGCGATGCAGCGTTGCGAGTTGCCGCGGCGACAGAACTGTTCACGCTCGGTGAAAGCCTCGGCGCCGTCGAGAGCCTGATCGAGCACCCGGGCCAGATGACGCACGCGTCGGCGGCGGGCTCACCTCTCGAGGTGCCGGACAATCTGCTGCGCCTGAGCGTCGGCATCGAAACCGCCAGCGACTTAGTAGCCGACCTAGCGCAAGCCCTCGAACACGCCTGATCCGGTTCTGTGTGAGCACACAAAGCGACACAACTTCTGTGCGCTCACGCAGAGTCAGAACAGGGTTGGTTGTTCGGGGTTGATCACTCTTGGCACGCCTGGCCAGGGGACGTAGTTGTCCATGAATACCCACGTGCGCCGGTGGATTGCTGACGGGCCGTAGGCCTGCAGCGCGGCCTTGTGCATCGTGCACGGGTAGCCCTTGTTTGTGTCGAAGCTCCAGTGCGGAAAGTGTTCTGCCTCGCCGCGCATCAGACGATCACGCGTGACCTTGGCGAGAATGCTGGCGGCTGCGACCGACAAGCACTTCTGGTCGGCCTTCACCATCATCTGTACCTTGGCAACGCAGGGCGACACGAAATTCCATTTGCCATCGACGACAGCGACATCTGGCAACACACCAAGCCCGGCGATCGCGCGGCTAGTCGCGAGCTTCTGCGCAGCGGTCATTCCCAACTCGTCGCACTCCTGTTGACTCGCGGCGCCCACAGCCCATGCCTCGCACCACGCGGCAATGCGGTCGAACAGAAACTCGCGATTCGTCTCGGTCAGCATTTTCGAATCTCGCACGCCGTTTACCCGCTTGCCGCGCGGCAACACGGCTGCGCCGACCATCAGCGGGCCGGCCCACGCTCCCCGCCCGACCTCATCGATGCCGACGATGATCTCGTGACCCGCGGCCGTCAACTCGTTCTCGAACGTTCGAGTCGGGGCGCGCCCGGCCATCAGCGCAACACGATGGCGGCAGGTCCGGCTGCCACCTCTCCGACTTGCCACCAGTTGTCACCGAGCGACTCGAGCGCAGCGCGATTGACCGCGGCCAGCAAGCCACCCGAGGTCTGCGGATCCATGCACAGCGCTTCACCAGCGGCGCTCGCCGTCGATCGCAAGTGCGACTTCACGTAGTCGCGATTGCGCGGGTCGCCGCCGGTTCGCACACCGCTCTCGGCCGCTTCACGCGCGCCCGGATAGGCAACGATGCCGTCGGTGTTCACGATCACTTGCACATTGCCGCGCTCGGCCATCTCCCAGCCGTGGCCGGCGAGTCCGTAACCGGTGACGTCGGTGACCGCATGAACCGAGGTGCCGAGCGCCTGCAGCTCCTCTGACGCCGCACGGTTCAACTGCCGCATACCAGCGATGGCCGCGGCTTTGTCGGCGGCCGATCCGCCGGCGAGCGCGAGACCGGTGCCGATTGGCTTGCTCAGCACCAACACATCACCGACTAACGCGCCGCCCTTGCGGAACACGCGCTGCGGATGAACAACGCCTTGCACCGCGAGACCGAAGATCGGCTCGGGGTTTCGAATCGTGTGCCCGCCAGCGATTGTTCCCCCAGCCTCCGCGACGACTGCGGCCGCGGCTTCGAAGATGGCGGCGATCGCTTCACGCGGAAAGTGCTCGGGGAATGCAGCCACGTTTACCGCAACGACCACCCGCCCGCCCATCGCGAATACATCGCTGCATGCGTTGGCGGCTGCGATCGCTCCGAAGTCGGCGGGGTGATCGACGAGCGGCGGGAAGAAGTCGGTCGTGCTGACGAGCGCAATCTCGGGCGACACCTGATAGATCGCCGCGTCGTCGAAGGGTGCAAGCCCGACCAGCAACGAAGGATCGACACCAGCGGGCATGTCGCGGACAAGATCCGTTAGCAGCGAGGCACCCCACTTGGCAGCGCATCCGCCGCACGACGTCCACTCAGTGAGCCGCAAGTCTGCGAATGGATCGAGCAAATCTGCAGGGACGGCGACCACGCGGCCAGCCTACGGTGTGTCCATGTTCTCTGTTGGTCCGCACACCTTCACAAAGACGGACGCCGAACGAACGGTCGGCAATCTCGACACGGTGTGGCACCTGTTCGAAGCCGGCCGAGATGCGGCGGTCATCGCCCCGTTGTACCCGACACTGACGGGCGACTTAGGCGACGACCTCGTACGCGTGTGGGATGCGTGGACCGCTGCCGGTCCGGCCCTGCGCGCTGCGGGTCAACTGCCGAGTCGCACCGAGGGCTCGATCGTTGGCCTGTATCGGTCAGATGGTGGCGTGCCAAAAACCAGCGCGGATCGCGTGACGGTCGAGTGGCGTGGTGTCGTCGGCGATCGCCAAGGCAGCCGGGTCCACCACGGCCGACCGTGGCAGGCGTTGTGTTTGTGGAGCGCGCAAGTGATCGACGACTTGCACGCATTGGGTCATCCGATCGCGCCGGGCCGTGCCGGAGAGAACGTGACGCTCAGCGGATTGCCTTGGGCGGAAGTTCGCCCGGGAGTTCGACTACAACTTGGCGAAGTGCTGTGCGAGGTCACCTCGTACGCGCTGCCGTGTTCTCAGAACAAGGCGTGGTTCATCGACGGCAAATTCGAAACGATGCATCACGAACGCGGACCGATTAGCCGCGTTTATGCAACGGTGCTACAGCCCGGCGACATCTCGGTCGGCGACGCCGCCATCCTCGAGCCTTGAGTCGAGTGTTTCCTGCCCGTCTGCAGGCACGAAACACTCGCCTGCATGAAACACTCGACTAGACCACCGCTGGTTCGGGGAGGCCGGGGACCGCGCCCTCTTCGGCGATCACGTGCTCGGTTGCTTCGCGGATCGCGGTGCGCACGAGGTTGAGTCCGGCCAGACCGGGCAGCGCGTCGATGCGATCTTCCACACGATCGATCAACTCGGCACCATCACCGGAACCGAACAGATACGCGGCCGCGAACGACGTCTCGATCTTGGGCACGTCGCCGCTTCCGACCACCGCCCACTGATGACGCAGGAACCAGCTCGTCACCTTCTGCGCGCGCCGATCGTTCTCCAACATGTCACGCGAATAGCTCGCGTAGTACGCGGCGTGGCGACCCTCCTGGCGCATGATGCGGCCGAGTAGTTCGGTGAGCACCGGATGATCCGCGATCTTGGCAAGCCGGTTGTAGGCAGCGTTGGCCGTCCACTCGTTGATCGCGCCCCACGTCATGTGCACCGCCGGAAACTTCTTCACCGCGGCGCCCAGCGACCAGAACACGAGCGGGCTAAAGAACAGCGTGCGCTTATTCCATGTGCGCATCGCGGTCAACCGCGGGTCGTGCGCCGGACGGTCGTGCATCGCCAGCACGCGACCGAGTGCTTGGCCGTGCCAGTACTCCTCGTAATTCCACAGCGTCAGGAACGCGGTGAACTGAGGGTCTTTCCATGCCGGCGTGACCAGCAGTTCGCGCATGTACAGCACGGTCTGATACTCGATGTCGTGCATGTACCCGAGGCAGCGCAACACGTCGGGGTGCAGCGGGTTAGTTCGGAAGGATTCGAAGTCGAGGTCGTCGGTCTGCACCCGACCGCCCTGCTCCTGGAATTTTTCGATCGAAATCGCCATATGAGTCGTTCGTAGCCGTTTGGCGGCTGGATCACCGGCCGCACCGATTTTCAACGATTGTACTTATCCCAAAGGGCCTCGCCTGAAACATCTGCCGTCGACCACTGCGGCGCAAGTACTGGCGATGTCAACACGGTGGGACCGTCGGCGGCAGGTGACTGCTCCCACAGCACCGCGGGGCGCTCGCCGTGCCAGCGGATCGCGTACGACACCGTGCCAGTGCCTCCGGTTGGAAGGTCGAATACTTCGAAGTTGTGACCGAACCAACTGTTAGGCACTCCCGCGGGTAACAGCTGCGCTCGACCGTCGCTCGACGCGACCATGCGTCGCTCAATCCACGCCAGCCCTCGAACAGGATCGACGGGCACGTCCGCAGGCAAATGATCGCGTGCGTCTAGCCGCCGGACTAGTGCAGCTAGGTCGCGGCGCGCGCGGGGGTCGCCGGTAGCAGCGAGCACACGATCAGCGGCGCTGACCGCGGCGGCGAGCACCCAGTCGGCATCGGCGGCGCTGGAGTTCGGCCGCGCCTTCGCCGCCAACTCCAACGCGTGCGCGAGTTGTGGCACGTATGGCTCGGCGACCTCGCCCATTCGGACAAGTTGGTCGACCACCAACATGAACCCGAGCGAGTCGTCATCGGCGCTCGGCGGACCGCACAACGACAACTCGCAGCGCGTTGCAACGACACGTTCGCCAAGTTCTGCTTCCGGTAACAGCAGCCGCCCGGCGCGTTCGACCGTGCTGAGCCAACCGCGTGCGACGGCATCGGCGACGGGCAAGCCCGCTGGCAACGTGCCGGCAATCGCCTCAGGGTTGTGAGGAATCGCGACGGTCAGCGTGGCACGGTGACCGACTGGAAACGCGACGCTCTCGGGCGGGACCGTGATGCCGGCGATCGGCGCGGTCGGCGGTCGCTGCGACAGCAGGTTGCCGTGCGTGAATGCGATCGCGATCGGAAGCGGCGACTCGTTTTCGACCTCGATCACCGTCAGTCCGCCGTGGTCGGCGACCGAGTACACGCGCTGCACCGCGTCGCCGTCGGGGATGCGCACACGCGTCTCAACCACCGCAGTCCCATCGATGCGTCGTTGACGAACAGTGGTCTCACGCTCTGGCGAATGCCACCGGTCGTCGGCCGCGATGTGCCAATCGAGCGCCGGCTCCCCATTTGCGGGCACCACGGCGCCGTAAGGCGTAATCGATGCGCGCCAACGACCACCCGTCACACCGGTGGTGATCAAGAACTAATCCAGCTCGCTCTTGCGCCCGCGTTGCATCAGCGAGCCAAGCGCATCGCGTGCCGACCGGCCCTGGTGACAAACGGCCACGACCTGCTCGGTGATCGGCATATCGACCGCATAGCGACGCGCCAGGTCGAGCACGCTCGGAGAACTCTTCACGCCCTCGGCCACCATGTTCATGCCGCCGAGCACTTCCTCGATGGTCTTACCTTCACCCAGTTGGAAGCCGACCATGTTGTTGCGACTCTGTTTCGAGGAGCAAGTCGCAATCAGGTCGCCCATCCCTGCCAGCCCCGCGAAGGTCGCGGCGTGGCCACCCATCGCAATTCCGAGTCGGGTCATCTCGGCCAACCCACGCGTGATCAGCGTTGCCCGCGTGTTGTCGCCGAAGCCCATGCCCTCGGCCATACCCGCGCCGATGGCGATCACGTTCTTGACGATGCCGCTGAGCTCGCATCCAACCAAGTCACTGTTCGTGTAGACCCGCAAGGACGGGCGACTAAAGATGCGCTGCAGTTCGGTAGCGATGTCGAACTCGTCGATCGCGACGACGCTGGCCGCTGGTTGCCCGCTGAGAATTTCCTTGGCCAGGTTTGGCCCGGTGAGCACTGCGACCGGGTGGCCCGGCATCTCGTCGCGCACGACCTCGCTCATTCGCTTCAGCGAGTTGCGCTCGAGACCTTTGGTCAGACTGACCACCGGCACCCAAGCGCGCACGTGGGCCGCCGCCGCTACCGCCACATCGCGGAAGCCGTGCGACGGCACGGCCATCACAAGCACATCCGCGTGAGCAACCGCTTCCTCCAACGACGACGTAGCGCGCAACTCGTCGGGCAAGGTGAACTGCGCCAGGTAATCGCTGTTGACGTGGCGCTCGTTGATCTCGGCCGCAAGTTCGTGTCGGCGCGCCCACAGGATGGTCGGCGTGTTGACTGCAGCGAGCGCGGCAACGGTCGTGCCCCACGAACCCGCACCAATCACCGCCACCTTCATCGTCACGTCGGACAGCGTACGCCGCGTTGCCGCGACGACGTATATGTTCACGACTCGCCCTACGATGCCAGCGTGAGCGGCCGCCAAAGTCACGCCGTACTCGTGCCCGTCAAGGCATTCGGCGACGCGAAGGCGCGCATGTCGTCGGTTCTCGTACCCGACCAACGCAAGGCGCTCGCCCGCTGGACTGCCGACCGTGTCGTCGCTGCCGCTGGCGAGCTACCCGTGTACGTCGCGTGCGACGACGACGACGTTGCGCAGTGGGCGACCGACCGCGGTGCGGTTGTGCTTTGGCATCCGGGTGCTGGGCTAAACGGTGCCGTCTCGCGCAGCGTCGAGCAACTCGCCCGCGACGGCTTCACGCACGTCGTTGTCGCGCACGGCGATCTGCCGCTCGCGCACGACCTCGCCAGCCTGATCGTGCTCGGCGCCATCACTCTGGTGCCCGATGCCCATCGTGATGGCACCAACGTTGTCGCGGTCCCGACGCACCTCGGCTTCCCGTTCAGCTACGGCCCGGGGTCGTTTCAGCGCCACCTCGCACTCGCCATCGAGCGCGGGCACAGGGTGGTCGTTCGCCGCGATCCAAAACTCGCCCGCGACCTCGACACGCCCGACGATCTGATGCATCCGCTCGTGGAGGAGGTGCTCCCCGCATGGCTGCAAATGAACCAGGTCAACCCGACACCGCTCGTCCAGTGACCACCCGCAATCTCGCCACGCCCACCTCGGCGCTAGCGATCGGCGCCCACCCCGACGATGTCGAGTTCGGCTGCGGCGCGACTTTATCGAAGTGGGCGGCCGACGGCTGCCAAGTCCACCACCTAATCCTCACCGACGGGTCGAAGGGAACGTGGAACGCCGACGCCGACATCCCTGCGCTGGTGGCAGCTCGGAAGCGAGAACAGCACGAGGCAGCTCGTCGACTGAGTGGATCGCGAGCGGGCACAGTCACGTTCCTCGAACAAGTAGACGGCGAACTGGACAGCGGATTGAAGATGCGCGGTGAAGTTGCACGCGTGATTCGTACGGTCCAGCCACAAGTAATCCTGGGGCACGACCCGTGGAAGCGCTACCGCCTGCATCCCGATCATCGCCACGCTGGCCTGTTGGCGTGCGAGGGAATCGTCGCCGCCCGCGATCCGCACTTCTTCAAAGAGCATCACCTGGCTGCGCATCGGCCGGACGTGCTGCTGTTGTGGGAGGCCGACGAGCCCGATCACGCTGAAGACGTTGCCGAGTGGGTCGACATCAAGCTGAACGCCCTCGAAGCACATGAGAGTCAGTTCGAAAGCACGATGAAAGCCGTCGACCCAGCCGAGTTGGAATTGTTCCGCTCGCGCATTCGGTCGCGGCTCGCCGGTCTCGGTGAGCCCTACGGATTCGCGGCCGCTGAAGTGTTCAAACGCATCGTCGACCTCTAGCGGCGAAACTGTCCGGGCACCCTGCCGTTGCCAGGCTCGCCAGCGAAGGCCTGCGCGATGCTCATCCACTCGATCGCCGCGGCACCCGAGATCTGCAACGAAGTGTCGTCGAGGTGACGGCGCTGGGTCACGACCAAACAGAAGTCGATTGCGTCGCCGCGTACCGAGTCGGCCGCTGGCCCATCCCACTCCCACAGCGATCCGTCTGGCGCGGTCAGAGCAACGTGAACGGGAACCTCCGGCAACGCCTTGCCGTTGATCAAGTAGCTGAATGGTCGAGCCCGTACCCCGATGTGCGCGACATGGCGCAAGCGCGATGTCGGGACGCGTGTCGCACCGAGCGCATCGACGACGTCTTGCCCGTGCGCCCACGTCTCCATCAGCCGCGCGGTAACGAACGACCGCGCCCCCATCGCCGGGCCGTACCACGGGATGCGGGCGGCCGGGTCGACGCTGCGAGCAAGAGTTAGTAGAGAGGTGCGATCGGCCCGCCACTGCTCCAACATCTGCGCGCCGGTCATCGATCGGCCGGGCACCACCGACGCCGCGGTTCCGCCGGCGGCGACCAGCTGCTCGGTGTCGGCGGCGAACTCGTCGGGATCGCGCAGGGCCATCGCCGCCCGCTGATCGAAGAACCACAAGTGACTGATCTGATCGCGGATCGACCAACCTGCAGCGGGCGTCGGCTGCGACCAACCGTGCTCGTCGAGCTTCGCGACGAGCGCATCGAGCGATTGATGCTCGGCAGTCAGGTCGTCACAGATCGCGTCCATCACACACATCTAACGAACGTGTACCAAAAAAGCAAACGGGGGGCCGAAGCCCCCCGTTTGCAACTAACTGTCTTAGGCCTTCTTAGCGGCCTTCTTGCGACGCTTGGCCGGAGCCTTCTTCTTTGCAGCCTTCTTCTTGGCCGGAGCCTTCTTCTTAGCTGCCTTCTTCTTGGCCGGAGCCTTCTTCTTTGCAGCCTTCTTCTTGGCCGGAGCCTTCTTCTTTGCTGCCTTCTTCTTGGCCGGAGCGGCCTTCTTTGCAGCCTTCTTCCGCTTAGGAGCTGCTTTCTTCTTCATCGGTGTCACTTGGTATTCCTTCCTATTGCTCTGTTGTTGGTTGATGAGGGGGACTGGTTACTTGCGGCCCGGATTGAGTGCGGCCTTGAGCGTGCTGCTCGCAGTGAACTTCATCCGCGTTGATGCGGCGATGCTGACGGGCGCGCCCGTCTGCGGATTGCGGCCGGTACGCGCCGCCGACTTCGAGGTGCTGAACGACCCGAAGCCCGCCCACGTGACTTTGTCGCCCGCTTTCGCGGACGCGGTCACGATGTTGAAGAACGCGCCGACAGCACTCTCTGCGTCGGACTTGCTGACGCCTGACTCGTTCGCAATTGCGTCGATCAGTTCTGCTTTGGTCATTGACTTGATACCTCCGGGTATCGGCCTGTCTGGTAACGGACCTGTTACGTATGCAAATCGAACCGGATTTCGGCCCACAGATCAAGCATTTCCGTTGTTGCATTTGCAACAAGTGCCGGAGGGCACACCTGGCCCCTTTTTCAGCTCGCCAGCCGCGCCCGGATCAGAGCCGCGATCGCGGCCGCGTCGGAGTCGTCGATGTACTTTTCGCGCGGCCAGAAGAAGCCGCGCAGTCCGTCCTTGCGACGACGCGGGACGACGTGCACGTGGAGGTGCGCGACGCTCTGACTGACGACATTGTTGATCGCTACGAACGATCCGTCGGCGCTCAGCGCGGCGGGAAGCGCGGTCGCTATGCGCTGCACGAGACCGAAGAGTGGTGCGATCTCGCCGCTCGGCAGCTCCGCCAGCGTCGGTGTGTGGTCCACGGGCACCACAAGAACGTGGCCCTTGAACAGCGGCGAGCGATCGAGGAAGGCAACCGACCGTTCGTCGCGGTAGACGACCTCGGCGGCGAGGCGACCGGCGATTATCTCGCAGAACACGCAGTTCACGGGCGACGACACGGTGTAATTCTTGCATTCGCGATGCATCCACCACTGGCCGCGAAGTCTGCGCTACAACTAATCCCGTTGCGGAACCTTGCTTGCGTCCCCGTTGATCGCGCCTCACGGCTGGAGTGCAGTTGACCGACCTCGTTTCTCAGCGAGCTACACGGGATTCAACAAACACGAACGTGCGCACTCGCGTAGTTCTCGACACGTCCGTGCTCATCGGTGACCCTGCCTGCTTCGATGCCTTCGCCGGACTCGACGTTGTCATTCCGTTCACCGTCATCGAAGAACTCGACAGCCTCAAGACGCGGCCCGACGATGTCGGGCGCGCCGCACGCACCGCGCTGAGAACTATCGAAGAGCTCCGCGTTCGCGCCGGTGGCTCGCTCGCAGTTCCGGTCACGGTCGGAGATCCCGCGGCTGACGGCAGATTGCAGATCGAGATCAACGGCATACAGCGCCACCTGCTCATCGAGCACGGCCTCGACCCTGCTGTGCCCGACAACCGCATCATCGGGGCCGCCCTCGGACAGGCGCAGCACGCGCCCACACGCATGGTGTCGAACGACGCCGCGCTGCGCATCAAGGCCGCGCACCTTGGTCTCGAGGCCGTCGAGCATCACCCGATCGGACGCTCGTCGGTCACCCGCGCGACGGGCTGGACAACGCTCGAAACCACACACGTCGCCATCGATCAGCTGTACCTTGATGGCCGAGTCGACTGCTCAGAAGTCGACGGCGCCGAGAACCTCTTCGAGAACGCGTTCGCCGTGCTTCGCAACGGATCACAGTCGGCGCTGGTGCGCCGAGTTGACGAGCAAATGACCCTGCTGCCGCACAATGCGCCGGAGGCCTGGAGCTTGCGTCCACGGTCGAAGGAGCAGCGTTTTGCCCTGGAATTGCTGCTGGATCCCGATGTCAGTGTGGTCGCCCTCGACGGTCGGGCTGGCACGGGCAAGACGCTGCTGGCGATTGCTGCAGGCCTCGAGCAGGTCGTCGAGCAGCGTGCCTACGAGCGGTTGGCCGTGTATCGGCCGCTTGTCCCGGTGGGTCGCGCCGACGTCGGCTTCCTGCCTGGCGGCCTTGACGAGAAGCTCGACCCCTGGATGTCGGCAATTCACGATGCGATCGTCGCGCTCACCGATCAACGCAGCCAGCACGACGCGAACCGATTGGTCGACGAATTGGTCGGGCGCAATCAATTGTCGCTCGAGTCGGTGACGTTCCTGCGCGGGCGCAGTCTGCATCGGCAGTTTGTCGTCGTCGACGAGGCGCAGAACTTAGAGCCAACAACGCTGAAGACGGTGCTGACGCGCATCGGTGAAGGAACGAAGGTGATCTTCACCGGCGACACGAGCCAGATCGATGCGCCTTACCTCGGCGAGTCGAACAACGCGCTGGCGGTACTGATTCAGGCCTTCGGCGGACAGACGCTCTTCGGCCACCTCACGCTCAGCGCTTGCGAGCGCAGCAACGTGGCCAGCCTGGCGGCCGAGCTTCTTTAGTTGGGGTTTGCAGAACTGGCGCGTCAGACCCCTGCCCTAAGGTGCAGCACATGTCCGACCCCATCAGCTCGCAGCGCTTCGCTGTAGTCGATGTCGAAACCTCCGGACTGTCGCTGCGTCGTCACCATGTTCTGCAAGTGGGCGTTGTGGTGATCGACGGGTCGGGCACCGTGCTCGATCGTTGGAGCAGCCTGCTGGCACCGCGCCGGCGTTGGTTGTACCGCGTTGGCCCGACGTGGCTTCATGGCATTCGCCGACGCGATGTGCGCGCCGCACCGCCCGCCGTCGAGGTGATCAGCGAGCTTGCACGCAAGCTGGAAGGCGCTCGGTTCGTTGCACACAACGCCGAGTTCGACTTGGCATTCCTACGCAAAGCGGCCAAACGCGCTGGTGTGCACCTGCAATTCACCGATCCGGTGTGCACGCTTCGGCTCTCGCGTCAGCTCGACCCCGAGCGCACAATGTCGCATCGGCTCGGCGATTTGTGCGAGCGCAACGGTGTCTACCTCGCTCGCCCACACGACGCGCTGGCCGACGCCGATGCAACCGCGGCGGTGCTCCCCTATCTCTTGCAGGCGCACAGCATCGCGACCGTCGATCAGTTGCCTGCGTGGGTGCCCGCTTCGTAGATCGCCAGCAGCGTACGCGCCGCTCCGGCGCCAAGGTCTTTCCACTCGGCCGGCTCAACCACTTGGGCGTCGGCGCCAAGTCGCAGCAGCAACTGTTCCAGCCAATGCTCGCTGGCGATACTCACGACTAACTCCAATCCACCCTTCACGGCTGTCACCGAACGAGTTGGATAGCGCTCGGCCACCCACGTCTCCGATGCCGGTATGCGCAGTCGAGCAGTCGGCAGGTCGGCGTCCGCGAACCACGCACCATTGGCAGGAACTTCGACTTCGCGAGCTGCGTCGATGACTCCGGTCGCTTCTAGTGCCTCGATGCGATCGATCCGAAATGTGCGCGACTCGCCGCTGAGGTGATCGTCGGCAATCACGTACCAAGCTCCACCGTCAAGGAACACCCGCCGCGGTGTGATCTCGCGCTCGGTGCGTCGGTCGGCAGCCGGCGACCAGTAGGTGATACGAAGGCGCTCGCACTTCTGCGCCGCGTTAGCAACCGCCCCAGTCGCGGGTGGCTGCGGTGTATCGACGACCACCGCATCGTCACCGAGTGCGGCCGCCAACTTCGCCAGGGCGCGCGCCAACGCTCCCCCTGCGTCGGCGCCAGGCAACTGCATTGCGACGCGAGCTGCGGCGAGTAGAGCGAAACCCTCGGGCGCAGAGAGGCGCAGCGGCCGAGTGAAGAGGCGCTGCGCCCTTCCATAAACCCGACCCTCGTCGATGTAGACGTCGACCAACTCGTCGAGAAACGGTGGCAGTCCGCACATCGCGGCCAGCTCGAGGTCTTTGACCAGCTCGGATTCGCTGACCTCGAAGCGGTCGCTCATCTCTGCCAACGAAACGTCGCCGCGCTCCATCAGCCACGGCAGCATCACCAACAGCCGGCGCAGTCGGTCGCCGGTCGGGCGCGGCCCGCGGCGGGCGCTCACTTCGTGCCTGCCAGAGCCCGCAGCCAATCGACGACCGAAGCGCGCAACTCGGGCGGCGCCAGGACTTCACCGTTTAAGCCGAGCCCAAACAGCCACGAGCGGAACGCTTCCTCGCTCGCGCACGGAACGTCGAAGACCACCGATCCATCTGCGCGCCGCTGTCGCACAGCGGTCTCCCCCAGTTCGCGCTCGACCGCCTCGGCCCGCGACGCGCCAACCCACACCTCAGCGCGAGCTGTTGGTTCTTCGCCCATCAACTTCGGGTCGGATGGGAACACCTCACGCGGATCGAAACCGACGGGGCGCTGGAACGCGCCGGGCTCACCGATCACTGGATCATCCTCGATGCGGTCGACTCGGTAAGTGCGCAGTTCGTCGCGGTCGACGTCGTGACCGATGACGTACCAGAAGCGCTGCCGCAGCAATAGAGCGTATGGCTGCAGTTGCCGCGCAGATCCGTGGTAACCGAAGGTGACTTCGGCGCGCGCGGCGGTCGCTTCTCGCAATATAGGAAGCGCCTCTAGCTCGGGGATGTTGGCCACTACCACCGGCACGGAGCTGCGATCGCCGCCGAGTTTCAACAGCCCGAACTGAGCGTCGGCGAGTCGCGCCGCGGCTACTGCGAGTTGCAGTGCGGCCTGCTCGTCGGGCGCCAGTGCCAGATCCGCGAGCTCGTAACGAGCACGGTCGATTCGATACGCGGTACGGCCTGCATCGCTTCCGCCCAGCACCTCAGTCTCGAGCGGAACCCCGATCTCGCGCAGCAGCGCCTTGTCGCGCTCGAACGCACCACGCAACGCAGCTTCGCCAGCCGGGTACTGACCGCTCAGCTCGCTGGAAATCTTGTCGAGAGTGATCGGCACGCGCGTCGCCATCAACAATGCGACCAGGTTTGTGACCCTCTCTAGCGCGTCGGTCATTTGACGGCGGGTGCGGCCGGCGGGTGATAGTCGTAGAAGCCGCGGCCCGTCTTGCGACCAAGTAGTCCGGCTTCGACCATGCGCGACAGCAACGGAGGCGACGCGTACAGGGGCTCCTTGAACTCGGTGTACAAACTGTCGGCGACGGCCATCGTGGTGTCCAGTCCGATCAGGTCGGCGAGACGCAGCGGACCCATCGGGTGATTACAGCCCTCCATCATTCCGGCGTCGATGTCGTCGGCGGTGGCGAAACCCGATTCCATCATTCGAATCGCCGACAACAAGTACGGAATGAGCAACGCGTTGACGATGAATCCCGCACGGTCCTGACTGCGGATCACTCGCTTGCTCAACACGTTCGTCGCGAAGTCGCTAGCGCGCTCGGTAGTCGCTGGCGAAGTCAGCAGCGAGGTCACCAACTCGACGAGACGCAGGACGGGCACGGGGTTGAAGAAGTGAATGCCGATCACATGCTCGGGACGCTCGGTGGCGATGCCGAGCTTCATGATCGGGATCGAGCTGGTGTTGCTGGCCAGAATCGCATCGGGGCTGGTGATGGCCCGATCGAGCTCGCGAAAAACCGAGGTCTTCAACTTCTCATCCTCGATAACTGCCTCGACGACCAGATCGGAGTTGGCAAGGTCGCTGTAGGCGGTGGTGAAGGCCAACCGCGCAAACGCTGCATCGCGATCGGCCTCGGCCAACTTGCCAGAGCGCACGCCACGATCGAGGCTGCCAACAACGCGACCGCGACCGCGTTCGCATGCCTCGGCGTCGACTTCCAGCACCATCACGTCGCATCCGGCCCGCGCACACACCTCGGCGATTCCCGAGCCCATCAGCCCCGCACCAACCACACCGACCCTTTGGATACTCGCGTTCTTTGTCACTCTCCTACTGTGCCTCATCGACGGCCGTACCCTGTAACGGTGTCTTTGTTCGCCCAACTCCCACGACCGTCGGCTAGTCGTCTCGCGGTGCGACTGACGCCCGATGCCTTGCGCCAGGTCCGCGGTGGCCACCCGTGGGTATACGAGGCATCCATCGCCTCAGTTAAGGGAGACGGCCTCAGCGGCGACCTCGCCGTGATCTTCGACGACGACCGAAACTTCGTCGCCATCGGGCTCTACGACCCGGCGAGCCCAATCCGGGTGAAGATCGTTCACCGCGGCAAGCCGACCACAATTGACCGCGCGTACTGGACCAAGCAGTTCTTGGCCGCGCAGGAACGCCGGCGGCCGCTGATGGACCGCGGCGACACGACAGGTTTTCGACTGGTGAACGGCGAGAACGACGGCATGCCCGGGCTGATTCTCGATCGCTACGACCAGACACTGGTACTGAAGTTGTACTCGGCGATGTGGCTACCACACCTTGCCGATGTGGTGCCCGCCATCGACGATGCGTTTCACCCCGAAGCACTTGTGCTGCGGTTGGCGCGCAACATGCACGGAACACCGCTTCATGGAATGGAGGAAGGCGACGCGCTCATTGGCATCTCGCCCGCCGACCCGATCTTGTTCACTGAGTGTGGGCTGACCTTCGAAGCCGACGTGGTGCGCGGCCAGAAGACGGGTCACTTCCTCGACCAACGCGACAACCGAGAGTTGATCGGCACGTACGCCGACGACTGTCGCGTGCTCGACATGTTCGCCAACACCGGTGGCTTCAGCGTTCACGCCGCTGCCGGCGGAGCGCGCGACGTAGTGGCAGTCGACAGCAGCGCACCCGCATTGGCAGCAGCGAGTCGCAACATGGGGCACAACCTCATTCGCAACGAAGTCGCCGCGTGCGCGTTTCGAACCGAGACGGGTGACGCGTTCGAGGTGATGGATCGCTACACGCGCAAGGGCGAAAGGTTCGAGATCGTAATCGTCGATCCGCCGTCGTTCACTCCCCGGCAAGCGAGCGTCGAGCGCGCGTTGCAGTCGTACACAATGCTTGCCGAGCGCGCCGTGAAGCTGGTTCGGCCCGACGGCTTGCTGCTGCTTGCCTCTTGCAGCAGCCGCGTGTCGGCTGACGAGTTTCATCTCACGGTGTCGCATGCCGCCGCCCGAGCGGGCAGACCGCTCGACGAGCTGCGCCGAACCGGCCACGCCATCGACCACCCCGTCGGCTTCCCGCAAGGTGCGTACTTAAAGGCTGTGCTCGCGCGCGTGCCGTGACTGGTCGATGCCACAGTGCAGAATGTCGAAATGACTGTTTCTCGGATGTTGCTGTCCCGAAGAGTGTTCTTGGCAAGCGCGGCCGCCGTCGTTGTAGCCGCGTGCTCGGATGACAGCGATGGTGGTGAAGCAACCGTCTCGCCGACTACAAACGCGCCGACTACTAACGCGCCGACCACAACTCCCACGACATCGACGACAACAACACTCGCCCCGATCGATCTGCCAGCGGATCCGTTCACGCTCGGCGTCGCTTCGGGCGACCCGGACACGCAGAGCGTCGTGCTGTGGACGCGCCTCGCTCCGCTGGCTCTGGAAGGTGGCGGCATGCCAGCCGACGATGTACCCGTGCAGTGGGAAGTCAGCGCGACGGCTGACTTCGCCACCATTGCGGTCAGTGGTCAAGAAATCGCCACTACCGACAGCGGTCACAGCGTGCACGCGATCGCAACGTTGGCGCCAGGTTCATGGTTCTACCGTTTCCGCGCGGGGCAGTACGTCAGTCCAACAGGAATCACTCGACCTGCGCCCTCAGGTGAGGTTGCAGAGTTGCGCTTCGCCGCCGGCAGCTGTCAGAACTACCAGTCCGGGTTCTACGCAGCCCATCGTGATATCGCCGAACATGCTCCCGACTTCATGGTGTGGCTCGGCGATTACATATATGAGGGCGCGGGAGCCGAAGGTGCCGATCCTGCTGAGCGCGTGCACCTCGGGCCAGAGCCGACAACGGTCGAGGAGTACCGCAATCGCTACGCGCGTTATAAGTCCGACGTCAACCTGCAGGCTGCGCACGCCGCGTGTCCGTGGTTCGTGATCTGGGACGATCACGAAGTCGAGAACAACTACGCCACCCTCACCCCGCAGATGGTCGAGGAGGCAGCGGCGTTCGAGGCGCGCCGCTTCGCCGCGTACCGCGCGTGGTGGGAGCACCAGCCGGTTCGGCTGCCACCACCGACCGCGCAAGACTCGGAGTACCGCATCTACCGCGACGCTAGGTGGGGCGACCTGCTGACTGTCGCTCTACTCGACGGTCGTCAGTACCGATCCGATCAGGCCTGTGGCGATGTCATCTTGAGTCTCGAGCCAGCATGTGCCGAGTCAAGCGATCCGAGCCGAACGATGCTCGGCGACGAGCAAGAGCAATGGCTCATCGAAACACTCACCGCATCAACGGCTCAGTGGAATCTGGTTGGCAACCAAGTGATTCTCGCCAACGCAACACTCAACGGTGCCGCACTGAACTACGACATGTGGGACGGTTACCCGGTGGCGCGCGAGCGGCTGTTGGCCAGCCTGCATACTGCCGACGTGCAGAACCTGATTGTCATTACCGGCGACATTCACTTCGCCGCGGTCGCCCAACTGCGCAGCGAAGAAGTTGACGTCGGTGTCGAGTTCGTCACGACGTCGATCTCGTCGGCGGCGAACGTCGACCCAAGCTTCACCCAGGCGCTGACGAGCTTCCCTGACCTCATCGATGTCGAACTCGCACATCGTGGCTACACATTTCATACGGTGACGCCCGAGCGGTGGACGGCCGAACTCCGCATGGTCACCGATGTGACGTTGGCTGACAGCGAAGTGACGACGTATGCGACCTACGCGGTGGAAGCGGGCAGCAAAACTGCGGTGCTCGCGCAATAGAGTCGAGCTAATGGGATACACGCTTCAGATAGTGATTGATTGTCGCGACCCGCACCTTCTCGCCAACTGGTGGGCGGAAACGCTCGGGTGGCATGTCGAAGCGCAGGACGAAGCCTTCATCAAGCGGATGGTCGCGGAAGGTCACGCGACCGAGGCCGACACTCGCGTTTACAACGGCGCGACCGTGTGGCGCGAAGGTGCCGCGATCAACTCCGAGAAGGAAAAATCACCAACCACATCGCGCATCTACTTTCAAGGGGTTCCCGAGTCCAAGACCGGCAAGAACCGAGTGCACCTCGACGTCCGAGTCGGCGGCGACGATCCGATCAAGGTGCGCGAATCGCTGCTCGCTCGCGGAGCCACAGTCCTCTACACCGGCAACCAAGGCGGGCATACGTGGCTGACTATGGCCGACCCAGAGGGCAACGAGTTCTGCGTCTAGCGCGTTAGGTCGGGTCGGCGCGGTTGGCGCGGTACCAACTGATCAAGGCGTTGGTACTCGAGTCGTGCTGCGGCTGCGTCGAAGTCGTCAGCTCGGGAGTAATGCGATTGGCTAACACTTTGCCAAGCTCAACGCCCCACTGATCGAAGCTGTTCACACCCCAGATCACGCCTTGCACAAAGACGATGTGCTCGTACAACGCGATCAGTTGGCCGAGCACACCAGGGGTCAATCGCGGAGCGACGATCGTCGTAGAGGGCCGATTGCCCGGGAACACGCGATGCGCTTGCTGATGCGATGGCACACCCTCTGCGACAACCTCAGCGAGCGTCTTACCGAAAGCGAGCGCCTCGCCCTGCGCAAACATATTGGCCATCAGTAGGTCGTGCTGCGCAAACAACGTGTGGTTCGGCTTGGCGAACCCAATGAAGTCGATCGGCACCAAGCGCGTGCCCTGATGCAGCAGTTGGTAGAAGGCGTGTTGTCCGTTGGTACCCGGCTCGCCCCACACAATCGGCCCGGTGGTCGCCGACACTTCGCCACCGTCGAGGCGCACCCGCTTTCCGTTGCTCTCCATATCGAGCTGTTGCAAGTACGCAGCGAAGCGACGCAGCTCGTGGGCGTATGGCAGCACGGCCTTGGTCTCGGCCCCAAACACGTTGTGGTACCAGATACCCAAGAGGGCGAGCACGATCGGGGCATTCGCATTGGCCGGCGCAGCACAGAAGTGCTCGTCGATGGTGCGGAACCCGGCGAGGAACTCGCGGAACGCGTCGGGACCAATTGCGATCATCAGCGCAAGACCGATTGCCGAGTCGACCGAGTAACGGCCGCCGACCCAATCCCAGAACTCGAACATGTTGGCCGTGTCGATGCCGAACCCGGCAACCTTCGACGCGTTCGTACTGACCGCGACAAAGTGTTGCGCGACGGCGTCGTCACCCAACTCGGCGACAAGCCAACGGCGCGCCTCGCTCGCGTTCGTGATCGTCTCGATCGTCGTGAACGTCTTGGAACTGACCACCACCAGCGTGCTCGCCGGATCCAGGTCGGCGAGGTTGGTGGAGATGTCTGCGCCATCAACGTTGCTCACGAACCTACAACTCAGCCCCGGTTGCGAAAATGCCTCAGTCGCGAGGTACGCCATCGCCGGCCCGAGGTCGCTACCGCCGATACCGATGTTGACGACGTGCGTGATGCGTTTGCCGGTTGCGCCCAGCCATTCGCCGCTGCGCACTCGCCGAGCAAATGCTTCCATCCGATCGAGAACTTGGTGGACGTCGGCGACAACGTCGTGACTATCAACCACCAGTTGCGCCGACCGCGGCGCGCGCAGCGCGGTGTGCAGCGCGGCGCGGTCTTCAGTCGTATTTATGTGTGCACCCGCGAACATCGCGTCGCGACGAGCCTCGACCTTGGCAGCCAGCGCGACCTGCTGCAGCGCCGCGAGGACCTGGTCATTGACCAGGTGCTTCGAGTAGTCGATGCGCAAATCGCCGGCGGTGACCACATAGCGCTCTGCACGCTGGCTATCGGTTTGGAAAAGCTCTCGTAAATGCGCAGGACGCTCGACCGCGAGCATCGCGGCCCACTCGGCAGTGACGGTGATATCCATCGCTGTCGACGCTACTTACTCTCGTGCCGAGCGGGTCGCCAGCGGCAGTAATCCTGCGGCCGCCTCATCCAGCACAACGACGGTGTCCGTGCGATGTAGACGCTCGATAGGCAAAGCCTCGTTACGAAGCAACCAACCGCGCATCGCCGTCGCCTTGTCCGCGCCCGCCGCCAACACGAGTCGGTTTCGAGCGCCGTTGACAACGGGCGGAGTCAGCGTCATCCGACGCGTGCCGCGGTACGGCCCCGACAACGCCACTGGCTCGAGCTGGTCGGCTACCGGGTCTCCGGGCGGCCACGATGCCGTGTGCCCATCGTCGCCAAGGCCGAGGTGCACAACGTCGAAGCGCGTCGGTAGTCCGTCGGCGTAACGGTGAGCGGCCGAGTTGAGATCGCTGTCCGTCACTGGCATCAGCTGAACCTTGGCACCGACTGCGCTGAACACACCAAGTAGCGCCGCATTGCGGTCGGGACTTCCATCTGGAGCAATTCGCTCATCGACCTGCCAAACGGTGACGGCGCGCCAAGGCACTTCGAGCTCGGTCAATACGGCGAACATCTTTGCTGGCGTGGTTCCGCCACTCACCGCTAGTGATGCGACTTCGCGTCGTTGAACCGCGTTTCGCAATTTGTTGGCGACCAAGCGTGCTGCATCGCTCGCAGCAGCCGCGGCATCGAGTGCAACCCGAATCTCCATCGCGATCAGCCTTACACGTACTGTAGGAACCGATGACGACCGAGCACCCTGAGCAACGCGCCGGCATCATCGCGGGGGCGATCGCCTATCTGGTCTGGGGACTGCTCACCATCTATTGGAAGCAGCTGCGCGAGTTCAACGCGTTCGAGCTGATCGGATGGCGCATCTCGGCCTCCGCACTGCTGATGACAGGTGCGCTAACCGTGACGCGCCGCTGGGGTCACCTCGCTGTTCTGCGTCGCGATCGTCGGCTACTCGGGCGTGTGGTCGCCGCCGCCGTATTGCTGAGCATCAACTGGACGACCTACGTGTGGGCGGTTGTTAACGGTCACGTACTCGAGACCGCGCTCGGGTACTTCATCGCTCCCCTCGGCACGGTCGCAGTCGGCGTGCTCGTGCTGCACGAACCGCTGCGGATAGCCCAGCGCGTGGCACTCGCCTTCGCCGCGGCCGCGGTCGCTGTGCTGACCGTGTCGAACGGCCGCGTCCCATGGATCGCACTGGCGATGGCCACGACGTGGACCATGTACGGGTATCTCAAGCGGCAAGTGTCGCTGTCGCCGCTGGAGAGCATGGCGGCGGAGAGCTTCGTTCTCGTACTGCCAGCGGCCGCGTTAGCGATTGCCTTAGCGAGCCGGGCCGACAGCATTCCGAACAGCGCGAGCGGCGGGCAACTGGCCTACGCGGTACTCACGGGTGTGGCGACGGTGGCGCCGCTGATGATGTTCGCTTACGCCGCACACAGAGTGCCACTCACGATCATCGGCCCGATGCAGTACATCGTGCCGTCAATGAACTTTCTGATCGGCTGGCTGATGTACGACGAGCCGCTGCCACCCCTGCGGTTCATCGGCTTTGCCCTCGTATGGACCGGACTTGCAATCATGACGATCGACTCGGCTCGCCGCGCCCACAAGTCGCGATTGTCGTTTACGACGTAGTTCCGTTCCGATACCGGTGGCCTGATACCGTCAGGCACTGATCCCACTCCGAAAGGCAGACCACTCAAATGAAGAAACTGATCATCGCCGCGGC
>JBEBGL010000024.1:0-30149 GCA_040081465.1 Ilumatobacteraceae bacterium
TTACTCCCAGTCGACCAGCTTCCAGGGCTCGAGGTCGCCGCTGTCGAGCAGATCGAGCCGACGCAACCAACCTGTCATTCCAACCTCGGTCATCATGCGGCGAGCTTCTGCGCTCGCGGTGGACGCCAGCATGTCGTCGCCGACGGTTGCGCGATTGCGTAGGACTGTCGCCAACTCAAGCCGAGCAATCGCCCCGAAAGTCGGTGAGCTAATTCGGTCGCACTGCGCGACCGCGTTTGTGAGGTGCACGACAGCAGAGTCGAGGTCTCCCGCGGTTGCGGCCAACGTTCCCAGGGCTGTGTCGTAGGGGCCATAGAACCAAGCGTTGCCATTCGTGAAGTACTTGCCCGCGTATCCCGCGAATTCGGAACCAAGCGCCGCTGCCGCGTCCCGATCACCGAGTCGACGTATTGCTTCGGCTCCGACGCCAACGTTGGCAGGGGTCGTCCAATCGGGAAGATGCGAGCGTCGCGCGGACCAGCTGTTCCAGCTTTGTCGAACCTCCTCGATGTCGCCGACCAAGCCTTCGTAGCCCATGTATGGCGCCATCATCTCGGGGAGTCGGCTCTTCTCTTGTCCCCAGCGGAGCTCAGCTTCGCGCCAGTGTCCGCGGAGGTGTTCGATCTGGACTCGCCCAAGCATGGCGTTGATCCGAACGACGACCCGGTCGGTGGGGTTCGCTTCGGCGCGCCGGACGACCAATTCGGCGTCCGCAAGGTCGCCCGAGATCAGGGCTTGTATAAGTCGCCCACCTTCCATGAAGTCTGCGGCTATCTCGCCGACCGAGGAGACGCGTTGGAGGCCACTGGCCTCTAGGTCGGCCAGCAAACGTCGCCCAGCTTCATCAGCTCCGGCGAGGTCTCCGTGAGCGGTGAGGCCCTCAATCAGAATTCCGTACGCGCCAAGGTTGTTGCGGGTGAGGCCGGAGGTGATTGCCTCACGACTTGCACTGAGCTGAACGTCGAAGTCGACGTTTCGCAGTGCAACCGCCATGACACCCGCCGCGTACTGCCGAATCGTCACGGCTCCGACCTGGTCGGCCATTTCGTAGGAGCTGCGAGCGACCACAGCTCCCGTATCTCCAGCTGCCGGAATCAACCACTCTGCGAGTCGCGCAAGAAGGTGTGCACGCCGCTCCGATTCCGCCTCGGGCAACAGTTCCAGCGCGGCGGACAATTGTTCAGGGCCACGTGCGTCGCCGTAGCTCTGCCAGACGCCGGTTGTGCCGCCGTACTCGAGCGCGGCGACGGTGACGTTGTCGATATCTCCAGCGGCCAGCGCGATCTGAAATGCCTCGGCCACCGCATTGCGTGCATCGACGAAGCTGGCGTTGGCATCGCAGCCGCGGCCGAGGAGGAGCAGCAAAGCGATGCGGTGCGAGCTTGGCACATTCCCGAGTGCCGCGATCTCGAGCCCGCGGCGAGCCAAGGTGATTGCTTCTTCAGGTGCTGCTATCGATAACGAATGCTCGGCTGCGAGGGTCGCATAACGAACTGCGCGCTCGGTTTCACCCATGATCGCTGCCTCACCGAAGTGATAGGCGAGCATGCCAAGCGGCGGGTCGGGTTCGGACTCCAGCGCCACGCCGATCGCCTGGTGAAGCCGAACTCGTCGGTTGGTGCCCAGTTCGTCGGCCAGAACGGTGCGCACCAGCGCATGCGCGAACGAATATCTGCCAGCGCGGCCGATTACTTCGCCGATCAATCGCGCTTGCTCGGCAGGCTCAAGCGCTTGCAGCACTGCGCCGATTGGTTCGCCAACGACCTTGCTGAGCATGCTCACATCGAACTCGCGTCCAAGAACGGAGGCCGCGCCGAGCATCGCGTTGGTCGCCTCCGGCAATTCGCTAAGACGCCGACCAACAACCTCGCGCACGCCGTCAGGCAGTCCGGCCTCGTCGAGCGCGACGGACACTTTCCAGCGGCCATCGACCTGTACCAACGCCCCGGTCTCAATGAGATGTCGCAAGACCTCGCCGAAGAAGAAGGGATTACCTTCCGTCTCGCGATGCAGCAATGCGGCGTACGCGAGCTCGTCGGCATCCAACTCGTGCCCACCCGCGAGTGTCAGCAGCTCGGTCACGCCGTCGTTGTCCAAGCCGGACAGCGCGATTCGGGTGGCGCCGCGCACTCGTCGAAGGTCGGCCAGAGTGTTGGCGAGCGGGTGCGACCGATCGATGTCGGTGTCGCGATACGTGGCGAGCACCAGCACGGAGCTGGGGGAATCGCTGCGCAGGAAATGCAGCAGCAGCAACAGGCTCGACCGATCCGACCAATGCACGTCGTCGAGGATCAACAGAACTGGGGCCTCGGCCGACATCGTGCACAGCAATCCAGTCACCGCATCAAACAGTAGCAGCCGCTCGGTTTCCGGATCGGTGTCGATGATCGGCGGCATGTTTGGAATTCGGCGGCTGAGGTCTGGGGCAATGCGGCACACTTCGCCGCCATGTTGGGCGACGTGTTGTGCAAGCACGTCGTCGGGCGCACTGCGCACCAGCCCGCGCAACGCTTCGCGCCAAGGTCCGTAAGGCGCATCGACGTGTTCGTCAGCGCGGCCGAGTAAGACAACGGCACCTTGGCTATGGGCCTCGCGCGCGAGCTCGGTGACCAGCCTGGTCTTACCGATGCCTGGCTCACCACCGACCAACACGATGCGACGATCCCGTTCGGCGGTAACTGTCTTCCACTCTTCGCGCAACTGCGTAAGCGCGGCGTGGCGGCCAGAGAATGGAAGCGATGTCGCGTCGGCGATCAGCGGAGTCGGCAGCGGCGCCGACATCGCTTCGAGCGGAATCCAACCCACCTCGCTGACGTCGACGGGGTGAGCGAGCCCCTTCAACTCCATGGCGCCCATCGACCGGAACTCGTGACCGCCGCGCGTGCCTGCCAAAAGGCGCACGACTTCGCTGACCAAGATTTGTCCGGTCTGCGCGGCTGCACACAGTCGTGCACCCTCGACAACTGGAACGCCGAACCAATCACCGTTCTCGAACGTCGCGTCGCCTGCGGAGATGCCGACGCGAATTGCTAGCTGATCGGATTCACGGCGCCGGCCGGCAGCGTCGACCGCCCGCTGCATTGCCACCGCGGCGACAACCGCGTCGGATGCACTGGTGAACGAGACCATCAACCCATCGCCTAGGTTCTTGACGACCTCGCCACCGAGGGCCTCGACCTCGCGCGACAACTCGGCGAAGTGGCGGCGGCGTAGTTCGTCGAAGACGTTGTCGCCCAACCGGCTCAGCAGCGCGGTCGACTCAACAATGTCCGTAAAGCAGATGACCACCGTGCCAGCCATGACTTTCGACACAGTAGCCCTCAATAGCGGCACCGATTCGACCGCTGGCTACGCTGCGCTCCATGACTGAAGCCGTGATTGTTGCCACCGCCCGCAGCCCAATTGGGCGCGCCATGAAGGGTTCGCTCGTCGATTTGCGACCCGACGATATGAGCGCACAAATCGTCAAGGCACTGATGGCCAAGGTGCCGCAAGTGAAGGCCGCCGACGTCGATGACCTCATGTTGGGCATTGGCCAGCCGGCAGGCGAGGGCGGCTTCAACATCGCTCGCGTGGTCGCCGTGCTCTCCGGCCTCGACGATGTTCCCGGTGTAACCGTCAACCGCTACTGCTCGAGCAGCCTGCAAACGATCCGCATGGCGTTCCATGCGATCAAGGCGGGCGAGGGCGACTGCTTCATCTCCGCCGGCGTCGAAACAGTCAGCCGTTACGCAAACGGCGCAAGCGACATGGCGCCGAACGCGATCTTCAAGCCGTCGGGCGAGCGCACCAAGGCGCGTGCGCAAGGTGGCCAAGGTAAGTGGACACCGCCATCGGGTTTGCCCGACATGTACATCGCGATGGGGCAGACCGCCGAGAACGTGGTTGAGCAAGAAGGCGTTTCGCGCGAAGAGATGGATCGTTTCGGCGTGCGCAGCCAGAACCTGGCGTGTGAACACCAAGACAACGGTTTCTTCGAACGCGAGATCACTCCGCTGACGTTGGCCGATGGCACCGTCGTTAGCAAGGACGACGGACCGCGCGCTGGCACGAACTACGAGGCGGTCAGCCAGTTGAAGCCCGTCTTCCGTCCCGATGGAACGATCACTGCTGGTAACGCATGCCCGCTCAACGATGGCGCCGCGGCGGTCATGGTGATGAGCGATACGAAGGCAAAGCAGTTGGGCCTCAAGCCGCTAGCGCGCATCATCTCGTCCGGCGTGTCGGGACTCAACCCCGAGATCATGGGTCTTGGCCCGATCGAAGCATGTCGCCAGGCGCTGAAGCGTGCAGGCATGACGATGGATCAGATCGACCTCGTCGAGATCAACGAAGCATTTGCCGCGCAGGTCATTCCGTCGGCGAAGCACCTCGGTATCGACATCGATCGTCAGTTGAACATCCACGGCGGTGCAATCGCTCTCGGCCACCCGTTCGGTATGACAGGTGCACGCATCATGACGACCTTGATCAACGGCCTGCAGCACGAAGACAAGACCTACGGCTTGGAAAGCATGTGTGTCGGCGGTGGCCAAGGTATGGCCATGGTCATCGAGCGCCTTAACTGACGCTTAAGAGCGCGGCGTTGGCTTCGGCCTTTCGCCCAACGCTCGCTTGCCATAACCCCAGTAGCGCGAACACTGCGACACCGATGCCAGCGATTGAGTACAACCAGCCAGCTCCGAGCAGTTTGTATAACGCACCCGCGCTGTAGGCGGTGATGGCAGCGACGAGAAGGTTCGATCCGCCAGCAAGACCCTGCGCGGCGGCGGCGCGACCCTCCGGTGCTGCGGCAGCCACCATCGCTTGTGACGCAGGGACGCCAAGCGCTTGCAGGCAGCCTTCAACGGCGGTGAGTACGAGAATCACCATCGGCACCGCAATCAATCCATACGACGCGGTGAGCGGTCCGACCAACAGGGTGCTGATGAAGGCGACGCGAACCGCTCCGCGCTGGTCGGCGAGTCGGCCACCGAGAGTTGACAACAGAACGAACGGAATGCCGTACGCAAGGAACGTCATGCCGATCAGCACGTCGGATGCGCCGCGATCGGTGAGGTAGACATCGAGGGTTGCGTCGTAGAAGCCGACCGGCAGAAAGAGTGCGACACTCATGAAGACGCCGGAACGGATGCGCGGCAGTCGCAGCAAGTCGAGCGCAAGTCGGTGGCGTTCCGGTGCGTGATCGCGGACGGGCTGAGGCAACTTTCGGGGAGCAAGAAGAATTGCGCCGGCAAGCGCGAACGCGCCGGTGACGAGGAACGGAACCTTGAGGCCGAACGGGCCGACGAGAAAGCCACCAATCACCGGACCGGTAACGAAGCCCGCAAGTTCGATTCCGCTCATCGTTCCAAGACGCTCGGCCACGTTGTCGGGGCTGATGGTCACTGCGATTGCGCGCGCGGCGGGAAGGAACAGGCTATTCGAGAGGCCAACGACGGCGCGCGACGCGACGAGGGTAACCAGCGAACTCGACAGCGCGAAAAACACACTCCCTAGTACTGCGGCGGCGAGTCCACCAATCAGTAGTGCTTTGGAGTGACCACGATCAGCAAGTGGGGCGAGCAAGATCTGGCCGACCAAGCCAACAAGGAATCCACTACCGGCGATCAGTCCTAGTCCCGCGTCGCTGAAGCCGTACTTGTCTTGCAGATTGCTGAGCAGCGAGAACACAACACTGTTCGCGATTCCGATGCTTCCGGTTGCGAGCAGTAGTGGGTACCAACCGGCGGGCGGCCGGTTCACGCCGACCCTGTAGTTGGCGGCTTAGGGGTGAAGGGTTCGGCCCGAACTCGCACCATTTCTGGTTCGTCTGGCAGTTGCACCGCGCGCAGTAGGTATTGGAAGCCGCCGGCGCGTAGATCGGCGAGACACCATGCGCCTGGCGAGTCGCATTCGCCATCCCCGATTGGGTGCAGCGCGTCAATGTCGAGCCCGGCACTGTCGGCTTCCGCGTGCCAAAGCGAGACCAGCCCGCGACGTAGTTCGGGGTCGTCGATCAGGTCAGTGCCGTGCAAGCACAGTTCCACGGTCGTGACGGTGACGTGCTTCACGTCCTCCAGATTGACGACATCGCCGGTGAGTTCTCCGTCAAGCATCACGACGACAGGACCGTCGGTTGCCGACACTCCACCGATAAACCCGTACCTGACTAGCGGCAGACCGTCGTCGCCGGTGCACTCGTAGCGAATGCGGTCGCCGGCGGTGAAGTTCATGCGAGGCCGGTGCTGCGCAGCTTTTCGGCGACGTGAAACGCGAGGTCGAGACTCTGTCGGCCGTTGAGGCGCGGGTCGCAGACGGTTTGATAGCGATCGTCGAGTTGACTGTCGAGAATCTTGTCGGCACCGCCCGTGCACTCGGTGACGTTGTCGCCGGTGAGTTCGACATGGATGCCGCCGGGCCAGGTGCCCTCTGCCTTGTGCGCACGCACGAAGCCGTCGATCTCGTCGGTGATGACGTTGAAGTCGCGGGTCTTGCGACCGCTAACGCTGATGGTCGTGTTGCCATGCATCGGATCGCATGCCCACACCACCGGGTGGCCCGATTCGCGCACGGCGCGCAGCAGGGGACGCAGTGCATCTTCCACTCGGTTGGAACCCATGCGGCTAATCAAGGTCAGTCGTCCGGGCAGGCGCGCTGGGTTCAGCCGTTCGCAGAGTTCCAACACGAAGTCGGGCGTTGCATCGGGTCCGAGCTTGCAGCCGAGTGGATTGCCAACCCCGCGCAGAAACTCGACATGTGCAGACTCGAGCGCCCGTGTGCGATCGCCGATCCACAGCATGTGGGCCGAGCAGTCGTACCAACCGCCGGTCAATGAGTCTTGACGTGTGAGTGCTTCCTCGTAGCCGAGCAGCAGTGCCTCGTGGCTGGTGTACACGTCGGTCTCGTGCAGTTGATGGTTGTGCTCGGTGTCGACGCCACACGCGCGCATGAAGCGCAGTGCGTTCTCGATCTCGCGCGCGATCTGTGAGTAGCGCTGACCTTCTGGACTACTGGCCACGAACTCTTGGGTCCACGCGTGCACACGGCCGAGATCGGCGAAGCCACCCTTGGTGAATGCGCGCAGCAGGTTCAACGTCGCGGCCGATTGGTTGTAGGCCTGCACGAGACGATCAGGGCTTGCGACGCGAGCAGCGGCAGTTGGCGCATCGCCGTTGACCATGTGTCCTCGGAAGGTCGGTAGTTCGTGATCGCCGACGGTCTCTGATGCTTGCGAGCGCGGTTTAGCGAATTGACCGGCGATACGGCCGACCTTCACGACCGGCACGCCAAGTGAGTAGGTCAGCACGACCGACATCTGCAGAATGACGCGAAGCTTTTCGCGAATGTTGACCGCCGAGAACTCCTCGAAGCTCTCTGCGCAATCACCTGCCTGCAGTAGGAAGGCGTTGCCAGCAGCGACTTGCGCCAGCGATGCCTGCAGCGAACGTGCTTCGCCGGCAAACACCAGCGGGGGATAGGACGCGATCTGCTTCAGCGCACGGTCGAGATCGCCCGCGTCGGGCCATTCTGGCTGCTGTTCCGCGGGGAACGTATGCCACGAAGAGGGACTCCATGCTTTCGCCACGTCAGAAAGGCTAGCGGCGCAATTCAGTGTGTTTCAGAGTCGGCCGACACGGTTTCCGTGAGGCCGACAGAAGCTGGGTCGGCCGAAGGCCGTCCAATAAAACTCGAAGTACAACCTCTGGTTGTACTTCGAATCACACCGCGAGGATGCGCACTGCGTCTTCGCGCAGGCCAGCCACAGCGCGGCTGACCAGTCGACGAGCGGCTTCGGCGGTGACGCCGAGATTCTCGCCAACTTCGCGGAAGCTCTTACGCTCGCCATCGAGCAAGCCGAAGCGAGCCTCGACTGCGTAGCGAGCGCGCTTGTCGAGCGTGCCGAGCAACTCGTCGAGCAGCTCGCCATCAACTAGCGCCATCACGGCATCTTCCGGCGTGCCATCGCCATTGGCCATCAGGTCGCCGAGCGTTGCATCACCATCGTCGCCGATGGTCTTGTCGAGCGAGACCGGCGTGGTTAGGCGGTGCAGTTCAGCATTGCCAACGTCGAGGGTTTCGCCATCGCCACTTGCCTGGCGCAACGCGGCGCGCAGGCTTGCCGAACGATCGCCAGGAATGCGGATGAGGCTGGCCTTCTGGTCGAGCGCACGGCCGATGGCCTGGCGGATCCAGAAGGTGGCGTAGGTGGAGAACTTGAAGCCACGGCGCCAGTCGAACTTGTCGACGGCGTGCTCGAGGCCGAGGTTGCCCTCTTGGATGAGGTCGAGCAGATCCATGCCCTGCGGCAGGGGATAGCGGCGAGCGATGGAGACAACCAAACGAAGGTTGGCGCGGATGAAGCGATCTTTCGCTTCGGCAGCCTTGGCGACGGACGCCTTGAGGGCCGCGCCCTTTTCCTTGTTGGCAAGACGCTCGGCGGCCTCGCGGCCGGCTTCGATGACGCGGGAGAGCTCGCGCTCTTCTTCAGCGTTGAGCAAGGAGACCTTGCCGATGTCGTTCAGGTAGAGACCGATTGAGTCATTCATATAAGTGTTCTCAACTTCTTAGGTAGTCGTCAGATTCCACAGAAACGTGTGTCGTTGGGCACAGTGCTTTGGTGGGGCATCCGAATGGGGGGTACGGATTGGGGGAACGTGTAACAGTACTACATCGGTCAAGAGCTGTCGTGTCAGAGATAACTTGCCAGATACCTAACGAAATGGCCAATTTCTTTAGGTCTTAAACCTCCGGCGACCGCCAAATGGGCCTGACAGCACCGCGAGCGGCCACCGACCTAGGCTCTGCACCCGTGCCTTTGCGAATCGGACTGTTCGGCGGCACCTTCGACCCACCCCACGTCGGTCATTTGGTCACCGCCATCAACGTCCGACACGCGCTCAACCTCGATCTGGTGGTGCTGATGGTTGCCAATGTGCCGTGGCAAAAGATTGATGACAGGCGAATCACCGATGCCGAGTATCGATACGCGATGGTTGCAGCGGCAGTCGCCGATGTGCCCGGCTTGGTCGCCGGCCGCGACGAGATCGATCACGGCGGGCCGAGCTACACCGCCGATACGCTGACCACCTTGGCTCAAGACAATCCTGGCGCAACGCTCTTCACTATCGTCGGCGACGACGCAGCTGCTGGGTTCGAGACCTGGGATCGCTATGACGAGGTCGCCAAACATTCAACGCTGGTCGTTGTCGATCGGCCGGGCGCGCCTGTCGCTCTGCCGGATCACTTCACGTGGGAACGCGTCGAGGTGCCTCACCTCGACGTCAGCAGCACCGATCTGCGGCAGCGATTTCGCGATGGCCGTCCAGCCGACTTCCTCATCACTGATCCGGTGCTCGCTGTGATCGAGTCGCTCGACCTCTATCGAGGCGCAGAATGACGGCGTTACCCGGCGTGCGTCGCAAGCGCACCACGCTGATCCTCGCAATGAACGTTCTCGCGTTGGTTGCTGTTGGCGCGCTCGGACTGATGGGCGTTACCGCGCTCAAGCACTACGAGGGTGCCAAGAAGCTCGAGTCAACCGACACGCGTGCGTTTCCGACCAGCGTTGTCGGCATGTTGGCAATCGCTGATGAATCGAATCGCCTTGCTGGTTTGTCGTTGGTCGTGTCACTGCCCGGTGATCAGCTCGGCGGTTATCTGTTGCCCGTACCGACGTCGGTGGATTCGACGCTCGGTTCCGGCGACGAACGAATCGCGCTCACCGCGGTGTTCGCGCAGGAGGGCATCGAAGGACTGGCGTTGGCCGTTGAAGGTGCGCTGTCAGTAACGCTGAACTTTTCGCAGCTCGTGACGGCGGCCGAGGCGGAAGCGCTTTTCGCTCCCATTGCGCCCGTGCAAGCACAACTGCCTCGCGACGTCCGCGACACGGTCGCCGACGCGCCCGTTGTGCTGTTCCCCGCTGGCACGACCGAACTCGATGCCGCGCAGTTGGTGCAGGTTCTCACAGCTGAAGTGGCCGGCGAACTCGAGAGCGCTAGGCGCGACAACATCAACGCTGTGTGGACGGCAATCGCGTCCGCGGTTGACGGTGGCAAGACCGAGTGGATCGTCGGTACGCCCGTCACAACAGTCACCGATCTGCTCACACGGACGTTCGCTGGTCCGGTCACTAGCCAGTCGTTCCCAACGATTCCGATTGCCGCCGAACTGAATCCGGCTGGCCTCGACGTCGAACAAATCGATCGCGCAGAAGCAGTGATGTGGTTGGCAACTGTTGCGCCTGGCTCGATGTCGGCGCCGGGCCTTGGTCTGACCTATCGCGTAGAGGCGCCGCCGGGATACGTCGAGCAAGTGAAGGCCGCCGTCGGGGCGTTGCTGTTGATCGGCGCCAACGTTAGGTCCGTCGACTTCAACGGACCCGTCTTGCCGGTGTCGCGCGCGCTGCTTAGCGCGGAAGAGGAACGCGAATTCGTCATCAGCGACAACGCGCAGTTCGGCACAGTTGAGGTTGGCGTCGACCCGCAGCCTTACGAAGGAATCGATGTTGTGCTGCAACTTGGCAGCGATTACCTAAATCTGGTCGTGTCGACAACTACCAGCACAACGCCGAGCACTACGAGTGCCAGCACGACAACTACAGCGCCGACCACCACCATTGCCGGCACGACAACGTTGGCTCCGTGACAGCGGCGGAAGCCGCGTGCGAGTTGGCCAAGATCGCGGCACGAGCGGCCGACGAGAAGAAGGCCGAGCACACCGTGATCTTGGCTGTCGGCGACGTACTGCAGATCACGGACTACTTCGTGATCACAAGTGCAGGCAACCGTCGATTGGTCAGGTCGGTCGTCGACGCGGTGGAAGAAGCGGTGCGTACAGCGCTTGGCCGCTCGCCGATCCGATCAGAAGGCGTAAGCGAACAGCAGTGGGTTTTGCTGGACTACGGCGACGTAGTCGTGCACGTTTTCGCCGAAGAAATCCGCGTGTATTACGAGATCGAACGTCTTTATCGCGACGTCGCCCGGGTGGCCTGGCAGGACTGAACTTGTTGTGATGCGTGTCACCGGTTGACACCTGCCGCCCTCGCTATCCTTGTTTGTGCCATGTCCGCTGCACTTTCAGGTCACTTTGATACGGGTCAGCTGGCCCGCGTGGCTGGCGATCCCGTCACCGTGACAGTTGCCCGCACAGTCGCGCCAGGCTTTGAAGCGCAGTACTTGCAGTGGACAGAAGACGTCGTAGCAACACTTCGTACGGTTCACGGCTGCCTCGGTGCCGGTGTGCTGCACCCCGGCCCGGAGGGCGGAGAACACCAGATTGTCTTCCGATTCGTCGACGGCCTCAGCCTTCGCGAGTGGGAGCGGTCACAGCAACGCGAAATGCTGTTGGCGCATGCACAAAGCTTCGTGCTGTCCGAGCGCATTCAGCGCACGGTCGGCGTTGACGACTGGTTCGAGTTGTCGACTCGGGCCGAGCCCAAGCGTCCGCTGTGGGGTCGCATCCTCACCGACGTCGCCTGGGTGTTCCCGGTCGCGATCGCCAGCGGCTTTCTGATTGGTCCCCGTGTGGGTTCGCTGCCGTTCCTGGTTCGCGCGGTCATCTCGACAGTCGCGATCACTGCTGCAATGCGTGTGGCCGTCGGCCCGCTGCGCAGTCGACTGCGTGCGCGTCGCCGGTTGTAATCCGCATTCGCTGGCACGTTTCGGCAAGGTCGACCGCGCTGGTATCGTCCTGCACTCGTTAGGGGCTGTAGCTCAGTTGGTAGAGCACTTCCATGGCATGGAAGGGGTCAGGGGTTCGATTCCCCTCAGCTCCACAAACGGCGGAGCTTTAGCGGTCGCCGTTCAAATCGCGACTGGGTCGATGAGATCGACGAGTCGGCGTAGGTCGTCTTCGGTCCCTACCGCGATCACGATGTGGTCGGCATGCAGCACCGTCGCTGGGTCGGGGTTGGTGACAAACGCACCGTCGGTGTCGCGCAGAGCGAGGACGAGAGCGCCCGAGTGCAGACGCAGGTCGGCCTCGCTGAGCGACACTCCATTGAGAGGCGATTGCGCCGGTATCAGCACCTCCTGCATTCGAAACTCGTTGCTGCGCTCGTGCATCACGACGTCGATGAACTCGGCGACGTGTGGGCGAACCACAAAGCTCGCCATCCGCGCCGCTCCCAGTTCTTGTGGGTTGACCACCCGATCGGCGCCAGCTCGTGCGAGCTTGCCGATGCTCTCGTCTTGCCGAGCTCGCGCAACGATGAAGAGGCCGCTGTTGAGCGAGCGGCCGCTGAGTGTGACGAACAGATTGTCAGCATCGTCTGCCAGCGCGGCTACGAGCGCGTGTGCGCGTTCGATTCCCGCGGCGCGCAGCGTGGCGTCTTGCGTGGCATCGCCCACCACGAGGGGGAACGTCACTCCGGCGAGTCGCACCGGGTCGCTGTCGACAACAACCACCGCGCGGCCCTCCCGCTGAAGGTCGGCCGCGACAGCGCGCCCAACCCGTCCCCATCCACACAGCACCACGTGGCCGTCGAGCCCAGCGATCTTCTTGTCCATTCGGCGCCTCCCAAGGATCTCGCGCAGTTGACCTTCCACCAACATCTGCACACCCAACGAAAGGGTGTACAGCACCGTGCCGACGCCGACGACGATCAGAACGATCGTAAAGATCTTCAACCGCGTGTCGAACACGCCAAGCTCTCGAAAGCCCACCGTCGTAACGGTCGTCACGGTCTGATAGAGGGCATCAATGGGTGACAGCCCTAGCAGCCAGTACCCGACGGTGCCGCCCACAACTACCAAGGCGACCATTGCTGCGGCAACACGGAGCCGAGTGATTGTCGCCGTCACGATCTCAGGCTAAACCTCCGCGCCAAGTCAGGCATCACCGCCGACGGAGGGCACAATGGGGGAGTGATCGCGCTGGAAGCTTCGCCTGCTAGCGCGGTGGTCGATCACGTGCTGGCCGGCGGCGACATCATCTTGCCGCTCGCCAACGGCGAGCCGGTCTCCTTGCTCGATGCCGTAGAGGCCGGAGCGGACCGCTTGTCCGGTGTGCGAGTGCATCAGATGCACGCACTGCACGATCGCCGCTACATGCACGGAGAGTTTGGCGATCGACTTCGGCACGTGTCGTACTTCTTGTCGCACGTCACTCGACCCTGCTTTCGCGACGGCACGATCGACCTTGTTCCGAACAACTTCTCCGAGATGCGTTCGATCCTTAACGGTGCGACCAACGATCCATTGGTTCTCGCCGCCGCGTCGCCGCCCGATCGTCACGGCTACTTCAGTCTCGGGCTGAATGCTGACTACGTATCGTCGTTCATCGGGCGCGCTCGATTCTTTCTAGAAGCGAACGCGCAGATGCCGCGAACGTTCGGTCGTAATCAGATTCACATCAGTCAGGTCGTTGGCTGGTCGCACGCCAACTATCCGCTGGTGGAAGTGGTGCCACCGACCATCGATGCTGCCGACGAGCAAATTGCAGCACTCGTTGCCGATCGGATTCCCAACGGCGCCACATTGCAAGCAGGCATCGGCAGTATTCCCAACGCGATTCTCTCCGCGCTCGTCAATCATCGCGATCTGGGGATCCATACCGAATTGGTCTCGGATGGAGTCATGGATCTCATCGAGCGCGGTGTAGTCAATGGTGTCGCCAAGCAACTGAACCGAACCAAGACTGTCGGAACGTTTGCTCTCGGCACGCAGCGCCTCTACGACTTTCTGCACGAGAACACAGCCATCGAGTTGTGGCCGGTGCGCTACGTCAACGACCCGCGCGTCATCTCGCAAGAGTCAGGCTTTGTGTCGATTAACTCAACGATCGCCGTCGATCTGCTTGGTCAGTGCGCATCCGAGACCGTTTCGGGTGTCTATTACTCGTCGAGCGGTGGGCAAGCCGACTTCGCTCGCGGCGCGATGTACTCGCCAGGCGGCCAGGGGTTCGTCGTGCTTCATTCGACGACGAGAAGCGACACGATCTCGAAGATTGTGCCGCATCTGACCGCTGGCGATGTCGTCACGACGCTGAAGAACACAGTCGACAAGGTCGTGACTGAATGGGGTGTTGCCGAGCTTCGCGGCCGGTCGATTCGTCAACGAGCGAATGCACTGATTGGCATTGCGCACCCCGATCACAGGGCCGATCTCGTGGCCGCGGCGCGGCGATTGGGCTACACCTGATCCTCGCCCAAGTAGGCGTTTGTGCAGGTGGTAGGGCCTTTTGCCGCCGAAGTCGGGACGTTGCGCCTATCAAGTAGTCGTCAAACGGCGCCGATTACCAACTTGATGATATGGAGACGAAATCGGTCAAGCGCGGGCTCAGGCGCGGGCAGTCAGCGGCGGACCCGTTGGCCGCGTGTGGCGTGGGCGGTTGTTCTGGTCGTGCTCTTCACTGCTGGCGCCTTCGGGTCGTACTTGGCGGCAGTTGCCCAGGTCGAGCAAGATGACCGCCAACAGCAACTCATTGCCGAGTCCGAGCAACGTTCGTTTGAGTTGGCAACCTCGCAAATCACGTCGTCGCTGTACATGGACCTGCAGCGCTATTCCGACTTGGCGACAGGCGCTGGTGCCTTCGTGATCGATCATCCCTCACCGACGAACGCCAGCCTCCAGCGATGGATGCAGATCGTCGACGCCTCCAAACGTCACCCAGCATTGAGGGGGCTTGGGATCGCTGTCATCGTGACGCAAGCGGAGCTCGCGGCCTACGCCGCAGAAGCGGAACTGAATCCGAGCGGGCCATTGAACGCATCGGGTGTGTTTGAGCCAATCCCTCCCGGCCCACGACCGTTCTACTGCTTTGTGCAGGCGGTTTGGAGCGATCGCGCGTCGGCCCCGCCAGTGCTGCCGGCTGGCCTCGATTATTGCGCGCTAGATCTTGGGGCAGCGATGATCAATGCCCGCGACTCCGGAACCGGAGCACTGACTTCAACAAACGTCGGTACCAGCGAGCAGTTGCTGCTCGTGTACTCACCGGTGTACGTAGACGGCGTTGTGCCTGCGACCATTGCGGAAAGGCGCGAGACGTTCCTTGCTGCGATCGGAACAGTGCTCGACCCGATCGCGTTGCTGGACACGGTTGCCAAAGAGCATCCGGACTTTGCGATCGAGTTGCGGTACAGCGATGAGTTTTCAGATCTGTCGTTTTCGGCTGGGCGGCTTCAGGCCGGCGGGCAATCGACCGTTCAAGAACTGCAGGACGGTTGGGAGGTGCAGGTTTATGGCCGACCACCGTACTTGCTCGATCACATGGCAGCGCCGCTGCAGTTGCTGATCGCGGGCCTAGGCGCCAGCCTGCTACTTGCGCTGCTGGTCTACGTGCTCGGCACCAGTCGCTCTCGCGCGTTGCGGGTCGTTCGCGACAAGACCGACCTACTGCGCCATCAGGCGTTGCATGACCCGCTGACGGGTCTTCCGAATCGCAGTCTGATTCTCGATCGCCTTGATCACTTGCTGGTGCGAGCGGTGCGCAACGGCGGCAGCGCGGTCGTTTTGTTCATCGATCTCGACGAGTTCAAGGTTGTCAACGACACGCTCGGACACGAGCAGGGCGATGAACTGCTGCGGGTGGTTGGTATCCGCCTTCGTTCGGCACTGCGCGATGCCGACACGGTTGGCCGTCTCGGCGGCGACGAATTCATCGCGCTACTCGACACGTCGGAGATCTCAGGTGCGCAACCGACGTTGATAGCGGAACGAATTCTCGATGTGATGCGTCAGCCGTTCGAGTTGACGACTCAGTCGGAGATGCCGGTTCGAATCACTGCCAGTGTTGGCGTCGCGATCAGCGATGGGCGCACCGGTCGCGATCTGATTCGCAACGCTGACTTTGCGCTGTATCAAGCGAAGGCGGCGGGTAAGGACCGATACGAGGTTTTCAATCCCGAGAGTCAGGGTGCACTCAGCCGCCGCTCCGAGTTGGAGTTCGACCTTCGTAGCGCGTTGAGGTCCGACCAGTTCGAATTGATGTATCAGCCCCTCTATTCGTCGGACTCACTCGACCTCACGGCAGTGGAAGCGCTGTTGCGCTGGCGGCACCCGAAGTACGGACTCGTTGAGCCTGACGCCTTCATTCCGATGCTCGAGCGGACCGGGCAGATCATTGAGGTCGGCCACTGGGTGCTTCACGAGGCGTGTCGTCAGGCCGCCCTGTGGAACGCCGGATCACGTCGACTGGGCATGTCCGTGAACGTTTCCGTTCGTCAGCTCGACGACGACAACATGATCGCCGAGACGGCGGAGGCGCTCAGAGCTACCGGGCTTGAGCCGTCGTTGCTGACTTTCGAGATCACCGAGACGGCCCTGATGCGCAGTCCTGAAGCAACTGCGATCCAACTGAAAGCACTCAAGTCCCTCGGCGTCTTGATCGCGATCGATGACTTCGGTACCGGCTACTCGTCGCTGGCATACCTACAACGGTTCCCGGTCGACTGCCTCAAAATCGACCGCACGTTCGTCAACGCAATGACCGAGTCCTCAGAGTCGCTTGCGCTGCTGCACACACTTGTTCAGCTAGGCAAACTTCTCGGCCTCGACACCGTGGCTGAAGGAGTCGAGACGCACGAACAGTTGCAGGCCCTGCGCGACGAGCAGGTCGACGTCATCCAAGGCTTCCTGTTGTCACGGCCTGAAACTGTCGCCGGAATCGATCGGCGGCTGTCAACGACTTCGGTTCACACCTTCGAATTGATCGACGTCGGGCCGGGCAACTAGCCGACGTCGAACACCTCTGCCAGTCCGTTGACCATCCACTTGAGGTCTGTCGGTATCGACTGTTTGAGCGGCGCGCGAATACTGAGGGCTTCGACAAGATCGACGGCTGGGCCATTGAGCAGAAGGTCGGCCTTGGCTGAACCAGTTCGGACGTGGACGTGGTCGCCGACTTCAACGACGAACGCCGCGTCGGGTGTAGTGGCTTGCACCGCAAGCGTGCCGTTGTCGACGCGGCCTCGGCTGACAGCAAACCCTGGCGCCAGCGCGGCTACATAACGAAGGCACGCGGTGACTTCGTCGGGTTCCTCCGCTGGCGCGATGCCTAACGGAAGCAGCACATCGCGCTCGTGTATCCACGAGTCCCACAATGCGTGATGCGCGAGCGCGTTAATCGAGATGTGCCCGGGTGGTGCCTCGGCAAGCACCAACCAGTCGCTGTCGGAGAGAGCGTTGAACACCGCGTCGAGCGCCGCCGCGGAAGCCGCAAACTTTTCGAGAACCGCTTGCGCCGTCAGCTCGTTCGAGCCGGCGACCAGTTGGGCCGGCGAAGCTACTGGATCGAAGCCCGACAGAAATGTCGTTGGCGTGCCGCGTAGTCCGGACGCGATTGAGAACGCCCAGAAACTGTTGGTGCTGTCGAGATGAACGATCACGTCGCGGTTCGACCAACCCGCGCAGCGACTCGGGTGTGCCCATTGGTCGTCGGTGAACGAGGCAAGCGCATCGGCGAGCCGACGGCGCTGCCGGGTAACCGGTTGCAGGATCAGTGGGGGCGAGCCATCGAGCGTGATGATCGGATTGGTGCCATAGCGCGGCGTTAATTCCATCGAAGAACTCTGCCAGGTTGTGCCAGCCTGACGCGATGCAAGAGCAGCTGAACCAGATCGCAGTCGAGGAGGGCTTGTCGGGAGTCGTCCGTGTCGAGGTTGACGGCGCCGTCGTCTTCGAGGGCGCTTACGGCTTGGCCAATCGCGGCCTCGGTATCCCCAACGCGATGGACACCCAGTTCGGTACGGCAAGTGGTGCCAAAGGCTTCACCGCGTTGGCCACGATGTCGTTGGTCGAGCGCGGTGAGCTCAGCCTCGATACAACGGCGCGGTCGCTGCTGGGTGACGATCTACCGCTGATCGATGATCGGGTGACTGTCGAGCATCTGCTCAGTCATCAATCCGGCATTGGTGATTATCTCGACGAGGAAGTGTTCGACGAACGAAATGGCTACGTCATGCCGATTCCCGTGCACCAATTGGCCACCCCGGAGGAGTACTTGAGGGTGCTCGGCGGCTATCCGATGAAGCACGAGCCAGGCGCTCAATTCGTATACAACAACGGGGCATTCGTCGTGCTCGCTGTGCTCATCGAGCGAGCCGCGAAGACTCCATACCACGATTTGGTCGACCAGCGGGTCTGCGCGCCAGCAGGTCTGCGCGACACCTCATTTCTGAGATCCGACGAGCTGCCCGGTCGCGCTGCAATCGGATATCTCGAGACCGATGGCTTGCGCAACAATGTGCTGCATCTGCCGGTGCGCGGCGTTGGCGACGGCGGCATCTACACCACAGCGGCCGACATGCACACCTTGTGGGATGCATTTTTTGATTGCCGAATCGTTGGCGCCGAGACAGTCGAGGCGATGGTGTACCCACGGAGCGAAGCGCCAGAAATGGAAATGCGCTATGGGCTCGGCTTGTGGCTCGACGCCACCACCGACGTGGTCTCGATCCATGGCTTCGACACCGGAGCGAACTTCATGTCATTGCGCGATCCTTCCGGCCGCTTCGCGCACACTGTGATCTCAAATATTACGGGCGGCGCGTGGCGGGTGAGCCAGCGCATCGATGCCTTAATCAACGACTCCGCCTGAACAACGGGTCGCGATCGCCCGACTAAGGTTGGCGAGATGACCGACTACAACCGTTTGCGCTGGGACGAACTTGCGTCGATCAGCGAATTTGTGAGCACCCTGTCCGACGAGCAGTGGAACCAGAACACGCTGTGCGAGGGCTGGCGCGTCCGCGACGTCATCAGTCATATGACTCTCGGATACACGACCCCAATGCTCCCGTTGATCGGCATGCTCGCCAGATACCGGTTCAATGTTCCCAAGGCTTCTGCCGCAGGTTCCGTTGAGTACGGCTCCGAGCACAGTCCCGCGCAGCTCAAGGCCGTCTTCGAATCGATTCATCGTGATCACGTTCGCAAGGGGATTGCGAAGGTCATTCCGACGAAGGAGGGACTGCTCGACCACGTCGTTCATCACCAGGACATGCGGCGACCGCTCGGTTTACCGCGGCATATTCCTGAAGAGCGCCTCGTCGCTGCACTCGGCGTTGCGCCAGGCATCAACGGGTTCGTCGGATCGAAGCGGCGCGCTGCCGGCTTGCGACTCGTCGCAACCGACGTCGATTGGTCGCATGGCGACGGCCCAGAGGTGCGAGGTTCGGGCGAAGCCGTACTGCTCGCGCTGACTGGTCGCTCGGTGGTGCTTAGTGAGCTCGCCGGTGAAGGCGTCGTAACCCTGCGCGACCGACTCGCTGCGTAGTAAGACGTAATCGTGGGGAAGCGGTACAGCTCGGCTGGCTCACGCGTGCCGGTGGCGATGGCATCGGTGCTGATCGCGGTTTGCATCGTCGGTGCGCGGCTGTACTCGTCGTCGGTTGCATCGGCTGGACTCGCCGAGCAAGTCTCCGAGACTTGTCGCAGTGCGAGCGCGTTGGTGTTGCCGATCTACGGCGACGTGGAAGCAACTGAGAACGACGTGCGCGAGCTCGCCGAGCCGCTCGTGTACGTCGAGCCGGTGCGACGCGGTGCTTTTGCGCCCCGCCCGCTGTTCAACCTGCATGGGTCGCCGCCGCGGAGAATCAGCCTGCTGTGGCTGGAAGGAATCGAGACCCAAGTCACGCCCAATCTCAAGCCGCTGGCGACGGGCGAGATTGCGGTTTCGGAAACCCAACTGTTCCAGTTGCAGCTCGAGATCGGCGAAGTGTTTACCATCGGAGGGCAGCGCGTAACCGTGGCGCAGGTCTTCGACGACGTGGCCATCGACCCGTTGCCCGAATTCTTTTGTGGGTACTCGCAACTCTTTATGCCTACGCCCGGCGGCGACCCGCCACCGCCTAACGCGATTGCCTCGCTGGAAACCATTGCCGCGGTCGGTGCGCTGGTGTTCGACGAGTATCAGATCACCAGCGACCCGCTCACAATGACCCAAGCCGACCAGTTGCAAGATGGGTACGCGAAGGTGACCGAAGCGTGGAACGACCGCTACTCGCAACTCTGGGGCGACGTACCGCGTAACGAGTTGGGCAGTGTTCTCGAGCGCGCGCGTTCGGTGCGCACGACTGTGGATCGCAACCTGAACCCTGTCTTGCTGATCGGTCTGCTCGCCGACCTGGTTGTGTTGATCGCCGCCGGCGTGCTGGTCGCGCGCGAGCGACGCAAAGAACTTCGGCTGCTCGCGGTGCGCGGTGTGCACCCTGCGCGGATTGGGCTGTCGGTCGTGCCTGGTCTCGCAGCGAGTGTGATCGGTGGTTCTGTCGCCGGGTTCGGATTGGCTTGGCTCGGCGTCGGTCTGTTCGGGCCGTCATCGCTTCTCGAACGCAGCGCTCTGATCGCGGCTGGATTGCAACTCGTCGTGGCAGCCATTGTCGCGACAATTGTTGTAGCGACTGTCGTTGCGAAGGTTGCCGATAGCTATGCCGATCCACGCCGCTCTCGAGTCGGCACTACCCTTCCCCGCGTCGCAGCTGCTGCAGCCTTGGTGGCACTGTCGGTCGTGGCCTTTCGGCGACTCGACGAAAAAGGTGGTGTGCGTAGTTCCGGCGTGTTCTCGTCGGGCGGCGATCTGCTGGCGATGGGTTTTCCGCTGTTCGCAATGCTGGCCGTCATAACACTCGCAGGCCTCGTGGTGATGTGGGTTGCGCCGCGCGTTCGACTTACAGGCAAACGACTTTGGCGTGGGGTACGCCTTGGCTGGAGGCGCGTTGTCTTGGAGGCCGGTCCACTAGCCGCAATCGTCATGTCTGTCGCGCTTGCGGCTGGCTGCTTCATCGTGGCTGTGGCGCTGTCGGATGGCGCGCACTTGCAGCTGCAAGAGAAATCGCAGGTCTACGTCGGTACAGATTTGGCGGTGACGGTGTTCGATGAGGTCACAGTGCCTGAGGAGTGGCGCGACCAAACGTCGTTCATGTCGAAACTGAAGGTGAAAGAAGGCGACCACTCGGTCGACCTGATCGGCGTCGATCCGGCAACGCTTACAAACGTCGCACATCTGCGCGGTGATGGTGCATCCAAGTCACTCGACGAGTTGCTTGCGGCTATCGACGGACCCGTTACTGCAGACGGGATCGCCACTATTGCAGTCGGTGCCGATGCTCAAGTTGGTGACCTTGTCTCGCTGACTGTTCCTGGGGCCGACGGCCCGGTCGTGCTTCATATTGTCGAGACGGCCAGCTTCTTCCCGAGCAAGAAGTCAACCGTTCCGATGTACGTGATGACCGACGCTCACCTCCGCGAAGCTGCACTATTTCCGATCACGATGCTGTTGATCTCCGATCCTCCCGATGGCGCGGTTGAGTCGCTGCGTGACAGCGGTGTGCGCACGGGTCTGATCCTCGACGCCGAGTCATCATTCGACGGTTCGGCGTACAGCGCGTTGCGATGGGCATACGTCCCGCTTGCTGCGTTGGGAGTGCTGTTCGCTGTTGTCGCGCTTTCGCTGCAATTGCTGGTGATCACCGCAAGGCGTGAGCAACGCCGTATTGCGCACGCGCTGATGGTGCGAACCGGCTTCCGCCGTAAGTCGGCGTTTATGGCGGCGGTGGTCGAGACAGGCGTTCCACTCTTCGTCGGAACGGCCCTCGGCGCCACAGCTGCGATAGGCGCCGCGTCGCTCTCGATACCTCGCCTTGATCCGATGCCATTGCTCGATCCGGCCGCGCGATTTCTCGTGCCGTGGTCGGTGCTCGCCTTCGCGGGTCTCATCGTCGCCGTATGGACGGTTGTCATTGCATTCTCGATTGTCCGCTCGACCGAGCGATCAGACCCGATGCGTGTGTTCCATGGAGCGCCGTGATGAGCACTGATGCGATGAAACTGATGGCGAGCGCGACCGAGCCAGTTGCAAAGTGTGACGGCGTGACTCGCCGCTTCGAGGTGCGCGGCGAGAGTGTGCTGGCGGTCGACGACGTCTCGTTGACGGTCGAGGCCGGCACTATGGTCGCACTCGCTGGCCCAAGTGGGTCGGGCAAGTCGACGTTGCTGGCGATACTCGGGTGCCTCGACCAGCAGACGTCGGGAACCGTGCGGGTCGGTGGTTACGAGATAGCGGAACTCGGTCGCCGCGATCGCCGTCGGCTGCGTCGCAACACGGTGGCGATGGTGTTGCCGCAACCTGCAGACAACTTGCTGGTAGCGCGAACGGGTCTCGCGAATCTTGCGATCGCGATGCGTCATCGTGGTGTGGCACCTGTTTCAGTCGAGAGCGAATTCATGCAGGGTGTCATCGGCAGCGTCGATCTCGGAAGTTTCGTCGAACGGACGGCTGCAACAATGAGCGGCGGCGAGCAGCAGCGACTGGCGCTCGCGTGCGCACTCGTCGGCGGAACGTCGCTAGTGCTTGTCGACGAGCCGACCGGCGCTCTCGATAACGACAACGCTGCCCGTGTTGTGGTGGCGCTGACTAACGCGACAGCTAGGGGAGCAACGATCGTTGTTGCAACGCACGACCCGAATGTGATCGACGCATCCGACGTGGTAGTGCGCCTCGATCACGGCCGGAGAGTGTCATGAGCTTGGTCGAGATGAACGGCGCTTCGAAGTTGTGGGATGGAGTAGTAGGACTTCATCCATTCGACCTGCGCGTCGAACGCGGCGAGTTGGTTGTCGTTCGTGGCCGGTCGGGTAGTGGCAAGTCGACGTTGCTAGCGCTGGTCGCGGGGTTGTGTGAGCCCGATGTCGGCGAAGTGAGCGTTGGAGGTACGCGGCCGCGGATCGACATGCCGTGGTCGAAGCTGGCGATCGTTCCGCAGGTTCTCGCCCTGGCGGCTGAGCTTTCGGTTCGCGAAAATATCACCGACAGTGCGCCGAAGGAAACATCGGCCCGCATTGACCAGCTGCTTGCGCTGCTCGACATCTCCGAATTGGCATGGCGCACCATCAACGAGATCTCGATGGGCCAGCAGCAGCGCGTGGCTGTCGCGCGTGCGATTGCAGTGACGCCCGACTTACTTCTCGCCGACGAGCCGACCAGCTTCCAGGACAACGCGCACACAACCGTGGTGGTCGAAGCATTGCGCCACGCCGCGGCGGGTGGCGCGGGAGTGTTGGTGGCGACTCACGACCCCGCGATGATCGCAGCAGCGGACCGGGTTTTAGAAGTCGTCGCCAAGTGACAATGCCTGAAACCAAGTTCGCGCAGAGCAGCGGCATAAGTATCGCGTACCAGGTAGTCGGCGACGGCCCGATCGACATCGTGTTCGTGCCCGGCTTCATGTCGCACGTTGAACTCAATTGGGAGTACAGCTTCTATTCATCTGTGCTTGAGGATCTGGCGTCCTACGGCCGCCTCATCGTCCTCGACAAGCGCGGTACTGGCTTGTCTGATCGGTCGATGGGCTTGGGCACCTTCGAGGAACGCATGGATGACGTTCGTTCGGTGATGGATGCAGCCGGCAGCGAGCGTGCGGCGCTCGTGGGCGTGTCAGAGGGTGGAGCAATGTGCACGCTGATGGCCGCGTCGCATCCCGATCGTGTGACTTCGCTCGTATTGATCGGATCGGCGTGCCCGGGTTTGTTCAACCTCGGCGAAGCCGAGCGCGCAGGTTTCCTGAAGTTCGTCCACGAAGGCTGGTACTCGGGCAGGGTGTTGGACTTCTTCATTCAGAATGCTCCCGATCCCGTCGCTGCGCTCCCGAGGTTGGCGCGCTTCGAGCGCTACTGCTGTGAACCGGCGATGGCGCGTGAGATCATGGTGCGCAACGTGGAGAGTGATATTCGCCACGCCTTGCCGTCAGTGACAGTGCCAACGCTGGTGCTGCACAACCGGAAGGACCCTGTCGTGCCTTTGAGTCACGGCGAGTACTACGCCCAAAACATTCCTGGTGCCGAGCACGTGTTTTTCGACGCTGACTTCCATGGCAGTTGGCGGTCGTCGGATTACGACGACACATTTACAGCGACGCGACACTTCCTCACCGGCAAGATCTCGCGACCCGTGACTACCGATCGCATTCTGTCGACGGTGCTATTCACCGACATTGCCGACTCAACCACTCGGGCAGCTGAAATGGGTGATGCTCGCTGGCGCGACCTGCTCGATCGTCATGATGCTGCGGCGAGCGAGGAAGTCGCCGGGCACAATGGAGTTCTCATCAAGTCGACGGGCGACGGAATACTTGCGCGCTTCGATGGACCGAGCCGTGCTGTGCTCTGCGCCGACGCACTCGGCCGCCGAGCAGGCGGACTCGGGCTCGCGATTCGCGCGGGCGTGCACACAGGCGAGATCGAATTGCGGGGCGCCGACGTCGGTGGCATTGGGGTACACATCGCGTCGCGGGTGGCAGGCCTTGCGTCAGCAGGCGAGATTCTCGTCTCGCGCACGGTCAAAGACTTGTCTGCCGGTTCGAGCGTGTCGTTTGCCGATCGCGGCGAGCACGAGCTGAAGGGCGTGCCCGAGTCGTGGCAGCTCTACGCGGCCTCGATCAACTGATGACGAGTTCGCTGACGTGACCAACCGTGTCGAACGCGATCCATGCGTCGTCGCCGGACCCGCTGGTGATGATGATCCGCAGCTCAAGCTGCGTCGTTAACCCAATCAAGCGGTTGGGGTCGCCGAAGTTGAACTGCAACGGCGTGAACTGGTTGGCCGTGCCGACGAACGACTGCGTGTCGATCGCAAACTGCGTGCAGGTTTGCAGCAACAGGGTGCTACACGAATAGAGCGCGGCAGACACTTGGATGTTGTCGGTGTCCATTCCCTTTGGCGCGACATAGAGCGTCATGGTCGCCGTGCTAATCAGCGCTGGCACAAGTGGTGCGTATCGGAATCGTTGAATCGTGGGTCCGAAACCGTTGTTGAGCGCGCCGGCGCGTCGCAGCGTCAGGCCAGGATCTGGGTTGCGATCCGTGTCGTGGTTTGGCAGCACTGCGTTAAGTGGTTCACGAGCGATGAGGCTCAGCTGATTCGCTGAAACTGTGTCGCCTGCCTGAGTCGCCGCCAAGCGAAGTCTTGTAGTTACTCCTGGGAGCGGGGGCAAGGTGATTGGTGGCAGCGTGATAGGCGGCAGGGTCAACGACGGTGGTGCCGGCGCGGCGGTTGTGGTCGGTGGGGTCGTGCCCGACGGAGTGGTAGTGCTGGGACCTTGCGTCGTCGACGTGGCCGAGGTTGTTGTAGTTGGCGCTGCCGTTGGCGGCGCAGTCGGCGTGCCGACGAGCGTGGTAGTGGTTGCTGAGCCCGGAGAACTCGGCGAATTCGGTGCCGGCACAACGGCACCATTTGTCGGAGTCTGCGTTGCGATCTCGGTTACCACGTCGGGTCCATAGGCCTCAACGACAGTTGTTCGTGGAAGGGCTACTTGTGGAACGAGGGCAATGCTCGAAACAGCTAGCCCACCCAGTGTCGCCAACGCAGTAGAAGTTCCGTTGAGGCCCGAGGCCAATGCGCGGGGAACCAACGATGCTTGTGCCAGCCATGACAGCGGCCCCATTGTGAACCACAAGCGGCCGAGCGACACGTTTAAGAATGCGCGCACGACCGCGGGATCGAACTGCGTGCCAGAGCAGCGCGCTAGTTCTTGACGAGCGGTCGCCGCGCTTTGTGGTCGCTTGTACGAGCGGACGCTTGTCATTACATCGAATGTGTCAGCGACCGAGACGATGCGCCCCGCAAGCGAGATGTCGGTGCTGACGAGTCCGCGCGGGTAGCCGTTGCCGTCCCATCGTTCGTGGTGCTCGGCAACAGCGCGTAGAGCGTCGCCAAGCCACCCGGCCAGCGGAGCGACGAACGCGGCACCGATGGCCGGATGCTGCTTGATGATTTCGAACTCGGCTGGCGTCAACTTGCCGGGCTTGTTCAGAATCGCCGAGTCGATGCGTAGCTTGCCGATGTCGTGCAGCAGCGCTGACCATCTCAGCTGCTCAAGTTCGTGACCTTGGATTCCCATTTCGGTAGCGATGATCTGCGCGTATGCACGAACTCGCTCGGAGTGACCGCGAGTGAGGCGATCATGCGCGCTAAGCGCGGCAACTAGTCCGAGCAGTCTTTGCGCGGCTTCGCCCGTACTGGTTGCACCGGCAGTCGCGTCGAAATCGGCCAACTGTTTCTTGAGTTGCGCTGTGGTGCCGCTGCGAATTGCGATGTGAAATCGCGACGGGGCGCGATCGGGGAAAAGCAGCGTGAGGTCCAGCAGCGCAATCAGCGGGAGCACGCGTCGCGCCAAACGTTCCACGACGACCATGACCACGGTCGAGACGGCTGCGATAGCGCAGAAGCGGACGATGACGCCGAGGGCGCCGTGAGCGAGAGGCAAGACCCCCGCGAGCACGTAGGCCGCGGAAAGCGATGTCGCCAATGGCAGCAGGAACGTGAACACCCGAAGGGCGCCCGCGATCCATGGACGTCGGGTCCAGCGGTTGGCGTCGTCGGGGCGCGCAGGAACAGTGTCCAAGACTTACGTCATCGGCGTGAACCCTGCGTTGCGTGAGCTTCTAGACGATTTCTTGAGGCTCAGCGCTGCGCTTGACCGGCCCGCGGCTGCCGACGTTGCCGGCTACGCGGGTTCGGGCTCGACGGCGCCGGGCGACCGGCCTGCGTCACGCGACGCGGGCGACCGTTGTGCGTTGTCGTCGGAGCACCAGTTGCTCGTCGCGCCCGTTGCTGCTGAGCGTGCACCGGAGGTGCTGCAATACGGCGAGTCGGCTGTGCCGGACCGGCAAGCTCGGCGAGCAACGCGTTGCCGACTTGAACGCCTTCGCTGATCAGCGGGCGAATGCCTGCTGCGCGGGTCATGGAGCGGACGTCCTTGCGTTGCTCGGGCGTCACGATCGTGATCACGACACCGGCAGCACCGGCGCGGGCCGTACGGCCAGAGCGGTGAAGGAATGCTTTGTGCTCGGCCGGCGGGTCGACGTGTACGACCAGACGAATGTCGTCGACATGAATGCCGCGAGCGGCGATGTCGGTGGCGACGAGCACTGACACGGAACCGGACGCGAAGTCGGCGAGGTTGCGCTCACGTGCATTCTGCGAGAGGTTGCCGTGCAACTCGACCGAGGGAATGCCCTGCTGGCTTAGTTGCTTGACCAACTTCTTCGCACCGTGCTTTGTGCGCGTGAAAAGCAGACTGCGATCGGGGCCAGCTGCCAGACGGGTAACGACTGCCAACTTGTCGGCGAGTGTCGTCTCGAATTGGTAATGAGTCATTTCTTCGACGGGCGAGTCGGCCGGATCGAGTGCGTGCGTGACCGGGTTGTTGAGGTAACGATCGATCAACACCTTCACGTCGTTATCGAGCGTGGCGCTGAACAACATGCGCTGACCGTTCTTAGCGGTGCGATCCATGATGCGCTTGACGGCGGGCAAGAAGCCCATGTCGGCCATGTGGTCGGCTTCATCGATGACCGTTACGTCGACACGATCGAGCCGGCAATGGCCTTGCTGCATCAGGTCTTCAAGGCGACCCGGGCAAGCGACGACGATGTCGACGCCGTTACGCAGCGCGGTGGTCTGATTGCCGAAGCCGACGCCGCCGTAAACGACGGTGTGACGCAGGTTCATTGCGCGTGCCAGGGGCGCGATGACTGCTGCAACCTGGTTAGCGAGTTCGCGAGTCGGCACCAGCACGAGGCCGCGTGGCGAGCCGGGCTTCGGTCGCTCTGTGGCCTTGGCGAGAGCGGCGACCAACGGAATCGCGAAAGCGATTGTCTTGCCGCTGCCTGTCTTACCGCGACCGAGCAGGTCGCGCCCGGCGAGCGAGTCGAGGAGGGTGACGGCTTGGATTGGAAATGGTTCGGTGACGCCGGCTGCATTGAGCGCGGCGACAATTGGCGCAGGTACGCCGAGGGACGCGAAAGAAGGCGTCTGTGAAGAGGTGGACATATATGGCTTTCTGTGGAGGGGTGGCCGTTGAATGCACTGGCCAACAACCGCTGCACTTCGACCGTTACAACAACCGTGTTGCAACCCCGACAGGCTATCGCGGCGCGGCTTGAAAGCTCCACGTCTCGCAATTGAGGTCACTAAATGTAAGGTTTCGCGTTATGGCCATTGACTTCACCTTGACCCCAGAGCTCGAAGAGATTCGGCTGCGCGTGCGCGCTTTCATCAACGATGTGGTGAAACCTGGCGAGGAAGTACTCGAGAAGGTCCGCGACGAGGACCGCGCCGAATACGTCAGCCAACTAATCGGCATGCGCAAGAAGGCCGGGGCCGCTGGGTTGTGGATGCCCCACATGCCGAAAGAGTGGGGCGGAATGGGGCTGGGCCATGTGCAGTTGGCGATGGTGCAGGCGGAAGCGGCGAAGGCGAGTTACGGCCCGTGGGTGCTGAACTGCCAGGCGCCCGACGAGGGCAACATGCACACGCTGCTGCATTGGGGAACCGATGAGCAGAAGGCGAAGTACCTGAAGCCGTTGTGCGACGGCACCGCGATGAGTTGTTTCGCGATGACCGAGCCAGAGGTCGCCGGAAGCGATCCGACGTTGATCCAGACGAAGGCGGTGCAGGATGGCGACGAGTGGGTGGCCAACGGGCACAAGTGGTTCATCTCAAATGCGCGGCGCGCGAAGTTCGCGATCCTGATCTGCCGGACGGAAGACGACCCTGATCTGCCGCAGGCCGCGAACACAGCGTTCATCGTCGACATTCCGAGTGATGGATGGAACCGCGTGCGCGAAGTCGAGACCATGCACGGCGCCACAGGCCACAGCGAGATCGTGATCGAAGACTTGCGCATTCCCGCAGCGAACATGCTCGGCGGTCGCGGCCAGGGCCATCTGCTTGGGCAATATCGCCTCGGGCCGGCGCGACTTGCGCACTGCATGCGTTGGATCTCGCAGGCCGAGACTGCGCTCGACATGATGGTCGACCGTTCGTTGAACCGCTACTCGCACGGCAGCATCCTCGCCGAGAAGCAGGGCATTCAGTGGATGATCGCCGACAGCACGATGGACATCTACCAATCGAAGCTGATGGTGCTGCATGCTGCGCACCTCATTGATACCGGCGCCGACTTCAAGAGTGAAGTGTCGATGGCTAAGCACTTCGTCGCCAACATGTTGGGGCGTGTGATCGACCGCAGCATCCAGGTGCACGGTGCGCTGGGTTACAGCACTGACACGCCGCTTGCGCACATGTATCAGCACGCGCGCTGGGCACGCTTTGCCGACGGCGCGGACGAGATCCACCAAATGCGCATCGCTCAGCGAACCATTTCCGCGTATCGCGATCACGGCAGTACGCGCACTGCCACTGGCAACCTGCCGATCTAGATGGGTGATCTCTTGGTGCTGTCTCGCGACGACGTCGCGCAGTGCCTTGATCCGGTCGCGTTGCGCGAGTACTTGGCGCAGGCGTTCATCGCATTCAGCAACGGCGACGCGTCGGTGCCGGCGAGAGTTGCGGCCGAAAGCTCAGCGGGTTTGTTGATCGCTATGCCCGGCTTTGTCGATGGGGTCGGCTTCGGGCTCAAGGCCGTCACTGTGTTCGCAGGTAACGAGGGCACCGCTATGCCATCGCATCAGGGCGTGATCGCGCTGTTCGATCCCGACAACGGCTCGCCAGTGGCTGTGATGGATGCGTCTTTGATCACGGAGGTGCGGACATCGGTATCGGCCGCGATGGCTGTCGACCTTGCCGCGCGGGCCGACGCCGCGACCTTGGCCATCATCGGCGCTGGCGCGCTGGGCAACGAGCACGCGCATGTTCTGCAGGGCGTTCGCAAGTGGACCGAAGTCCGCATCGCTTCGCGCAATGGTGCGCGTGCTGAGGCGTTGGCTGCGAAGTATCCCAACGCGCGTGCAGTTGAGACGTTTGAGGATGCTGTGCGTGGCTCCGACGTTGTGTGTCTGTGCACCGACGCAGAGTCTCCCGTGATCAAGCACGAGTGGCTTGCGCCGGGCGTGCACGTGTCGTCGGTTGGCAGGGGAGCAGAAGTGCCCGCCGCGACAGTTGCCGCCGCGATGGCCAAAGGCGTCGTGATCGTCGAGTGGCGCGGTGCTGCACTGAATGCTCCGCCCGCTGGCGCTGTCGACTTGCAGGGGCACAACGCTACGGGGATGGTCGAGTTGGGCGAAGTGCTCGCCGGACGCGCGGCGGCGCGCAGCGACGCAACGTCGATCACGGTCTACAAATCCACCGGTCACGCAATCGAAGACTTGGCCGCCGCCCGCCTAGTGCTGGAGAGCGCAACGAAGAAGAACCTAGGCACCCGCGTCCAGTTCTGAGTCGAGTGTTTGCTGCAGTCGAGTGTTTCCTGCCTGCACGCAGGCACGAAACACTCG
>JBEBGL010000003.1:0-318897 GCA_040081465.1 Ilumatobacteraceae bacterium
AGAGCGCAACAATCGCACTGTTGAGGCCAGGGGTTCGATTCCCCTCACCTCCACCCGGTCGTATCGAGTCCCTTCCCGCACGGGAGGGGTCTTGTGCGTTTTACGCTGATCTTCGTCGCGCTGTCGTTGGCAGCGTGTTCCGACTCAACGGACTCCACGACCAAGGCAACGACAACGACGGTCGAAGCCGAGATCGTGATTCCGCCGGGCATCCTCGCCGCGATGCCGTTTCAGAACCGACTCGACGTAGCCAAGGACATCTTCCAGATGAAGCTGTACAACGGCACCGACGAAGACCTGCCGGTCGTCGGCGTGCAGTTTGTGTGGGTGGGGATGACGACGCCCGTCTCCGACCGCGCCAACATGCTGATCGCTGGCGATCGACTGGATTACCCCGTTTCGTTGGCACCGGCGACGTGCATAGGCGATGGCACGATCGACGATATGCCCGACCCGCAGGAGGCGCATGTGCGTGTGCTGCTGGCCGATGGCCGCGAACTGCAGGCACCGGTGTTCGACGTGTTGCACTTTGCCCGCCGGTTGTACCTGACCGATTGTGAGCGCCAGTTCATCGGAACGCAGGTGGCAATCGAATGGGTCGACCTGCACGAAGCGATGCTCGATGGGCGGCCAGTAACCGAAGGCAGTCTGCGGCTGACACGACTCGCTGGCGAGGGCGTGGTGACCGTGGCGTTGATTCGTCCGACGATCATCTTTGGCTTCGAGGTTCTGGATTCCGCAGGCGACTTCGTAGCGGTGTTGCCCGAGGACGCCGATGCTGTCGACGTGCCGATTCGCTTCATTGAGGGTCGCTGCGATGCGCACGCATCCGCGGAAGTGAGTCAGCCCTTCCAATTCACCGCCACGCTCGATTTGGGCGACGGGGTCGAGCGGACCTTCGCGATGCCGATCCCGAAGGCCGATCAGATCCCGATGCGCGCCCGAGTAGAAGCCGGTTGCGAGTTCCTAGGACTTACTGGCGCGCTCGACTAGCCGCTGGCGGTGTCGTTAGCTAAACGGTGATAGTTAGTGCGGCGGTCCAGCCGCCGGCATTGCTGCCGGTCGCTATCGCGAGTTGTTGGTCCGAGCCGTCGCTGAAGACGTTGTCCGAATCGAGCGAGACGCGACTCAAGTTGTCGACGCTGGTTTCGTATCCACTCGCCTCGTAGACCAAAGCGCACTCCGCTTCCGGCATTGCGATCTGCGAGGTCGTGATCAGGTTGGCTGCGGCCAGCGCATCGTCGACGCTGGGATAAACCTCGAAGTGAATGTGTGGCCAGCGGCCGTCGTAGCACCCCGGCCAAATGGTCTGAAACGTGACGGTGCCGTTGGCATCCGCTTCGCCGACGCCGCGTAGGTAGTTGGCATCGGGTGCGGTGTACATCGAGTACAGGCCTTCCTTGTCGGCGTGCCAGAGGTAAACCGCACCTCCAGCAAGCGGCTGACAACCGTTCGAGTTGTCAAGCACCGTCAGCTTGATCGTCGTTGCGACTCCCTCGGCGATGCCGGTGTAGTCACCGAAGCTGCTGGTGATGTCGCTGCGCACAACGTTCGGATCGGCGAGCACGTCGGGTCCGTTAGAACCATCGCCAGGGAAGGGGCCGGCTGTCTCCGACGGCACCTCGGTAGTGCATTCCGCAGTGCCGGTAGTGTCGCCCGTGGTCGCGGTGGTGTCGCCGGTCGTGTCGCCGGTTGTATTGCTCGTCGAAGCACCCGTCGTGTCGGCAGCGTCCTTTGAAGAACCGCCGCAAGCGGCGAGGAAGGCAAGTGCGCTTCCGCCGGCGAGCAACTTCAGCGCCTGGCGACGTTGCACCATGCGCTCGATGTCGAAGGCAAGGCCGCGGTCGAAGTCCTCAAGTGGGTGATCCATGTTCAAGTCCTTTGTGCGTGGGAGTGGCGCTCACGCTATTCGCCCTGTGTTGTGCGAGATGTGCGGCAGGTAAGAGGCTGGTGTGAACACTGTCGTTAGCGTCGGTGTTGTGAAGCACTCAGCGTTCTTGGCGATCGGAAGCAATCTTGGCGACCGCGAGTACTACCTGCGCCTCGCGGTGAACGAAATCGGTGGCGTAGTGGCGATGTCGCAGGTTTTCGAGACCGAGCCGATCGGCGGTCCCGACGACCAAGGCGCCTACCTCAACATGGTGGTCAAGGTAGAAACGCTGCTCGATCCGCACGCGCTGATGCATCACTGCCAACGCATCGAGGAAGACGCGCTGCGCCAACGGGTTGTGTACTGGGGCCCACGAACGCTCGATGTCGACATTCTCTTCTACGACGATCTACGCATCGACAGTGAGACGCTCACCATTCCGCACCCTCGAGCGTCTGAGCGGCGATTCGTGTTGGCGCCGCTTAGCGAGATCGCACCCGAACTATGCCCTGCCGGTTGGGAAGTGGACTTACCGCCTGAGGAAATCACTCCTCGTGGCCAGTTGCGGCTGTGAGTCGACGTTCGAACGAACGAACCTTCGCCGGATAGTGAGCTCGCCCGAACTCGGGCCGCGCTCTGATCACGATCTCGAGCAATTCGTCGTGCTGCTCGGTCTCTTTCCACGGCAGCGCGATGTACAACGGCAAGTCGAACACTCGCATCGAGTCGAGATGGCTGTACACACGCTTCTGGTACAGATAGCGCTCATCCCACGCCCAGTTCGACGGTGCGAAGCCGGTGCCAGGGTCGAGCACGCAACGATGGCGCAGGCCGTAGCGGTCGGCGTCGCGCAGCCTCTCGTCGAAGAACTCGACGATCGCGTCAACCGGATCGCGTCGCACCATCTCCATCGCCCGCGGGTTGAGCCCACTAAGAAACGGAACGATGATCGGCACATCGAAGTCGGTCGCGACTTGCCACATCTCGTCGGCCTGCATGCCGTCAGCCGCGTTGATCACCGTCGCACCGGCCTGCAGCGCACGGCGAAGTACTTGCGGCCGCCAGGTGTCGACACTCAACGGCACATTTAGTTGGGCAAGCGCGGGGACTAGATCGCGCATGCGCTCCCACTCGGCCTCCCACGGCACAACGCGTGCGGCATCGGTACTGCCCTGGCCGCCCAGGTCGAGACCGTTCGCACCATCGGCCAACAACTGTCGCGCCCGCGACAGAGCTTGTGTAGGCGTCGATACGATCGAATCGGTGTTCAGTGAGTCGGGACTGGCATTAATGACCCCGTACAAGAACATCTCGTTCGATCCCATTTCGTTCAACGGCATAGATGCGGAGGATACTGACCGACGATGAAGTCGATGATTCGGTCGTTCGAATTGGGTGAGTGCACCACTGAGAGCGTCGTCGCCGCCAAGGCGGGGCGCACAGTCTCGCTGTGCATTCCGTGCCGCGACGAAGCGGCAACAATCGGTCCGCTGGTTTCTGCGATCCGCCACGAACTGATCGAGCGTGCGCCGCTTGTCGACGAGTTGATCGTTCTCGACGATCGCAGCACTGACGAGACAGCTGCGGTCGCTGCGAGTGCCGGCGCAACCGTCGTGCCGATTGACGAGATGCACGCGCGCTTTGGCGAAGGCCACGGCAAAGGCAATGCGCTGTGGGCGAGCCTCGCGGCTAGCACCGGCGACTTTGTTGTGTGGCTCGACGGCGACATCACCAGCTTCGAACCGCACTGGATCTCGCGTCTACTTGCCCCGATGCTGGACGATGACTCCGTCGCGTTGGTCAAGGCAGTGTCGCATCGGCCGACGCAGATGGGCGGCGGTGGGCGAACGACCGAACTGGTTACTCGGCCGCTGTTGTCGTTGTACTACCCAGAACTCACCGGTCTTCACCAACCACTCGCTGGCGAGTACGCCGGCCGTCGGGATGTGCTCGAACAATTGCCGTTTGTGCAGGGGTGGGGAGTCGAGATCGCAATGTTGATCGACCTCGCTCGGCTGCACGGCCCCGGCTCGATCGCGCAAGTCGATGTCGGGACGCGCGAGCACCGCCATCGTTCCCTGCATGCGTTGTCGGTGCAGGCGGCCGAAGTGATGGCGACGATGCTCGCCCGCGTTCCCGACGGCAGCCTGCTCGTGCATGATGCGCCAGCCCTGCGCCGCGCCGACGGCTCGGTAGTCCCCCTAAATCTCTCCGAGCGCCCACCACTTGCGTGGCTGACGAAGTAGCGCTAGCCGCCTTGGGCTGCTAACTCCTTGGTGACTCTTTGGATGCTCACCGATCTTGCTGTGCCCAACTGCTGGGCAAACAGGCTCACGCGTAACTCCTCAAGCTGCCAGCCGAGTTCGATCACAGCTGGCGTGATCTCGTCGTGGTCGAGTCGCCGCAACAGCGCCACGTAGCGATGTTCCAGCGCGGCGATCGAGCGCAGCGTCGTTGCATCACGAGTCGGGTTCTCGGGCAGCTTGTTCAGCCGATGGTCGATGCCCTTCACGTAGCGCAAGAGATCGCCGAGGCGACCAACACCGGACGCAGTAACGAAGCCTGGTCGTAGCAGGCGACCGAGTTGTCGGCGAGCGTCGTCGGCGCCAGCCGCCACGGCTGGTGCGACCAGTCGATCGAGGCGTTCATTGACTGCATTCGCAGCATCGACCACAGCGCACGCATCGCGTAGTGCAGTCGCCGCGACATCGGCGAGCTGTTCATGCGCGACGGCGACCAGTTGATCGAAAGCAGTAGCCGTGTAGGGCAAGTCACCGAAGTTGGCGATCACTCGATCGGCAGCTGCAGTCAGGCAATCATCGGCGAGTTGCTCGATCGACACTGCCCGAAAGCGAGCGACAGCGAGACGCGAAGCACTGGTGACGTCGCGTTCGATGGCACGCTTCGATACTGGCGTCGCCAGCAGCATCAGTCGCCGCACGCCGTTGCGCATGACCTTTGCCTGCAGGTCCGGTGTCGTGAAGACTCGAATGCTGACGCTCGCGCCGTCGTCGAGTAGCGCCGGATATCCACGAACCGGCACATCGGCCCTCATGGTTGTCACCTCGCGATCTAGTTCGCCGAAGTCCCACTTCGTGATTCCCGTGCGTTCCTCGATCGGCGCTTGACGGGCGATCGAGACTCGCATTCGCTGGATTAGCTGTTTGCGTAGTGCGAGCAAGTCCTTGCCTACCGCAAGCGGATCGCCCTGCTCGTCGTCAATCGCGAATGTGACGCGCAAATGTGGCGGCGCCTTCTCGACATCGAACGCATCTGGCGGCACATCGATGCCGGTCGCGTCGCGCACGGTTGTCGTCAGCGCAGCGGCCAACGTCGTACCAGCTTCCCAATCGCCCGGATTGCCGATAGCCCCAACCACCCGCTCGATCACGTCGGCCATCGGCACCAGTTCTCGCCGGTAATCCTTCGGCAGCGACTTCAGAACTGCACCGATGAGTTCCGCCCGAAAGCCCAGCACTCCCCAGTCGAAGCCGACGGGTTCGATCTGATTCAGCGCGGCGAGCGGCACATGCACAGTTGCACCGTCGAGAGCCGAGCCGGGGTCGAAGCGATACGTGATCGCGAGATCGAGCGCACTGTGCTTCCACACGGTTGGAAAGTCTTCGTCGCTGATCGGATTGTTGATGAAGTGCTCGAGCTTCATCGTCAGCAGCTCTGGCTGCTGCGTGCGTTCGCGCTTCCACCAGCGGTCGAAGTGACGGGTACTGACCACCTGCGCGCCAACTCGTTGGTTGTAAAACTGGAAGACGGCCTCTTCGTCGATCAGATCGACGCGACGAACACGTTCGCCCCACCCCTTCAGGTCGGCGAGGAAGCGTTGGTTGTGTGCCCAGAATGCGTGATGCGGTGTCCAGTCGCCCTCCACGAGCGCACAGCGAATGAACAGCTCGCGAGCCTCGACTGGGTTGACGCGGTCGTAACCAATCGTGCGACCCGACACGATCGGCAGCCCATACAACGACACGCGCTCGATACACACCGCGGCGCCGCGCTGTGAGTCCCAATACGGTTCCCCGTACGAATACTTGGCGAGGTGACCGCCCAGCTTCTCTGCCCACTCGGGCTGGACGGCCGCGACCATTCGACCCCAAAGCCGATTGGTCTCGACCAACTCGGCGGCGATCACCCATCGCGGCAACAGCTTGCCCACGACAGAGCCTTGCCCGATCATGAACTTCGAGCCGTGCGCACCGCGATATTCGCGGCCGCTGCTCTCACGAGTTGCGCCATCACGAAAACCGAGATGACTCAGCAGTCCGGCGAGCAACGCCTGGTGAACTCGATCGGGATGCCCGGCAGTAACGCCGGATGGATCGAAACCTTGGCGAATACCGATTTGCCCAGCGACCTGACGTAGTTGGCTGAACAGGTCTTGCCACTCGCGCACGCGAAGGTAGTTAAAGAACTCGGTTCGGCACAGTTTGCGAAACTGGCTGCTACTTAGCGCGTGTTGCCGCTCGCGCAGGTAGTCCCACAGTTTGACGAGCGTCAGGAAATCGCTACCTGCGACGTCGAAGCGTCGATGTGACTCGTCCGCTGCGTCGCGGTTCTCGATCGGTCGCTCGCGCGGATCTTGAATGCTGAGTACGGCAGCAATGATGGTCACCTCGCGAACACATCCGTGGCGTGAGGCTTCCAACACCATGCGACCCAGTCGCGGGTCGACCGGTAGTCGCGCCAACTGTTCGCCGATGGGAGTCAATTGCGCGCCGCCAGGCTCGGCGCCTGGCTGAATGGCTCCGAGTTCCTCAAGCAATGCGAACCCATCGCGCACCGACCGTGAATCGGGTGGATCTAGGAACGGGAAGGCAGCGACGTCGCCAAGACCGAGTGCAGTCATCTGCAAGATGACCGAAGCAAGGTTGGTGCGCAAGATCTCGGGTTCGCTGAACTCGGGGCGGCCATCAAAGTCTTCTTCGTCGTATAGCCGAATGCAGACACCCGGCGCAACGCGCCCGCAGCGCCCGGCACGCTGGTTCGCTGACGCTTGCGACACTGGCTCGATCGGCAGCCGTTGCACTTTCAAACGATGGCTGTAGCGAGACATTCGTACTGATCCCGCGTCAATCACATACCTCACTCCGGGAACGGTCAGCGATGTCTCGGCGATGTTGGTGCTTAGTACGACTCGACGCTCGATGTGTGGCTGCCAGATGCGATGTTGTTCGACGGCAGAAAGTCGCGCATACAGCGGAAACACCGTCGTCGATCGCGCGTGACCAGATCGAGCCGCGAAGTGCCGCCGCAGGGCGTCGGCCGTGTCGTGGATCTCTCGCTCGCCGGAGAGGAACACGAGCACGTCGCCGTCGCCTTCCTTCTCCAACTCGTCGAGCCCATCGACGACCGCCTGCACCTGATCGCTGTCGGTCGCAAGTGGCCGATAGCGCAACTCGACTGGGTAGGTACGCCCCGTAACTTCGATGACAGGTGCTGCGTGTCCGCCAGGATCCGCGAAGTGTTCGCTGAAACGCTTCGTGTCGATGGTTGCTGAAGTAACGATCACCTTCAGATCGGGACGCTTCGGCAACAGTTGCGCGAGGTAGCCGAGCAGGAAGTCGATGTTCAAGCTGCGTTCGTGCGCTTCGTCGATAATCAGTGTGTCGTATCTGCGCAGCATCCGATCGCGCTGAATCTCGGCGAGCAGAATGCCGTCGGTCATCACCTTCACCAACGTGTTCTCGCCAACGGTGTCGGTGAAGCGAACGGTGTAACCGATTGTCTCACCCAGCTGGGTGCCAAGCTCGTCGGCAATTCGCTCTGCGATTGTGCGAGCCGCAACGCGTCGTGGCTGCGTATGACCAATCAGCCCGTCAACACCACGACCCAATTCCAAGCACAACTTCGGAAGTTGCGTGCTCTTACCGGAACCGGTCTCGCCGGCAACGATGACGACCTGATGGTCGCGGATCGCGGCTAGCAGGTCGTCTCGGCGAGCGGCGAGCGGCAACTCTGCGGGACACGCCAATTTACCGTCGGCGCGCAACAGCTCGACTGTTGCAGCTCTACGTTCGAGCGCGGCCTTGCGGGTCTCGGTCTTGATACTTCAAGTATTGCGGCGCAGTGCTAGGCCTCGGGTACTAATACCGAACCGAGCACGTGTATGACGCCGTTGGTTGCACGAACGTTCTGCACCAAGATCGGGTTTCCATCGATGTATGTGATGCCGTCGACCTTCGTAATCGTTAGGTCGACGCCAGCAACCGTGGTGAGGGTGCCTTCGTCAAGCATGTCGGTTGTGAGCGCCCCAGCCACGACGTGGTAGGTGAGCACAGTCGTCAGCAGCGTTCGGTCGGCGAGCACCGCGTTGAGCGTGGCAGTCGGCAGGGCGTCGAAGGCCGAATCAACTGGTGCAAAGACGGTGAACGGACCATCGCTCTTCAGCGTGTCGATGAGGTCGGCTTGCGTGACAAGCGCGGCGAGCGTTTCGAAGCCCGGGAGCGTGGTGGCAACATCGATGATGTCGCCTAGCGCGGGCACCAACACGTTGCTCATGACGTACACGTAGCCGTTGGTTGCCTCTACGCCGGCGCCGATCGCGTTTCCTTCCACATACCAAGTGCCATCGACCTCGGTGACGGTGAGCGTTGTGCCAGCGACGGTGGTCAATTCACCTGCGACCATTTGGTCGGGCGCGATGGAACCGGCAACCACGTGGTGGGTCAAAACTGTTGCGAGCAGTGCCGCGTCGTCTTGCACGAAGTGCAACACATCGAGCGGCAATTCGGCGAAGGCCGCGTCGGTCGGGGCGAACACGGTGAATGGACCACCGCGCAGGGTCTCGACCAAGCCGGCATCGACCGCCATGCCGGCCAGCTGGGTGAACACCTGGTTAGTCAGCGCCGTGGCGACGATGTCGCCCATCGGCAACGGGGTTTCTGTGGATTCTGTGGGAACGGTCGACGAGCCCGTCGTGGCGAGCGTGGTGTCGGCGGCGTCCTTTGCATCGGCTGCGCATGCAACAACCGCCAGGACCATGAGCACACCGATGAAGAGTGGAAGGGTTCGCGGACGATGACTTGTGTTAGTTGGCGACATGCGTTCGACGGTACGTGGGTGGTCGGCGAGCGGGCAGGGGCGGGCGACTCTGCGCCGTGGGACTAAAGGCCCTACGGTTGTGGCGTGACCACGCTGGCCGCGGAGTTCGTTGTAATTGGTAGCGGATCATCTGGGTGCGCGGTCGCCGGTCGGCTGGCCGAGGCTGGACGCGACGTCTTGCTGCTGGAGGCTGGGCCCGACTACGGCGCCTTCAACGAGGGTCGTTGGCCAGCCGAATTGCTAAGCGCGCAGATGCTCGCGATCACGCACGACTGGGGCTATCACAGCGGGCAGTGGACGTTCGAACGGGCGAAGGTGATGGGTGGCTGCAGTTCGCACAACGGCGCAATCGCGGCGGTTGGTCACCGGTTCGACTACGACGATTGGAACATGGCCGGTTGGTCAGGGGACGAAGTTGCCCCGCTGTTCGACGCGGTTATCGAGCGCATGCGAGTGCGGACGTATGCCGATTCGGAAGCCGGGCCATTTCACCGACGCTGTCTGCTAGCCGCGACGGAACTCGGATGGCCCATCGCAAGCGATCTGTGCGATCTCGATGCTGGACCTTCGTTCGGCCTCGAGACGGTGAACGTTGTCGACGGCGTTCGCTGGAACGCAGCCTTCGCGTACGTCGATCCCGTGCGCGATCGTTTGCGCATCGTCGATCGTGTGATGGTTGATCGAATAGATCGAGGTGCCAATGGCACGAGCGTGATTGGCGAACGCAACGGCGAACAACTGGTCGTCGAGGCTGGCACCGTCGTTCTCGCTGCCGGCGTGTATGGCACGCCGGGAATCTTGGAACGATCGGGCATCGGTGACCCGGATGTGCTGCGCGCCGCCGGCATTGATGTACGGCACTCGTTGCCTGGTGTTGGCGCAAACCTTCACGACCATTCGATGGTGGAAGCGGATCGCGTTGTTGGCCCGCAACTGCAGGCCTGGCTGGATGAAGCCGCGGCGAGCGGGTTTCTTCCGGAAGAACAGACGCTGGGCAAGTTCGTGTCGAGTGCGTCAGCCGATGGGCGTTACGACATGCACATATACCCCGTGTGCGCCAGCGACCAGACAAGCGCTCTGCATGGCCGCGTCGTGGTCACGGTCGCCTGTCTGACACCGCACAGTCGTGGTTCCGTGCATGTGACCAGCGCCGATCACCTCATCGCTCCTGCAATCGATCACCGCTATCTGTCGGATGAAGCGGGGCACGATTTGGCGGTGCTTCGCGATGGGCTGGTGACGGCGCAAGAGCTGCTGAATCATCCGCAGCTTGCGGAAATCCTTGGCGAGCAGATCACCGACGTCAGCAGCGACGACGCAATTCGTCGGGCCGTGCGGCACTACTACCACCCGGTTGGGACTTGCGCGATGGGTGAGGGATCGATGGCCGTGTGTGATTCCAGTGGTCGCGTGCACGGTGTGGATGGTGTCGTCGTCGCCGATGTTTGCCTGATGCCGCAGGTCCCACGCGCCAACACCAACCTTCCGGCAGTGATGATCGGTGAACGCATCGCGCGCACGCTGTTGCAGCGCTGATCGTTAGTCGTGGATGGTGTACACCGATACCGGAGCGCCGGGCGTTGGGCTCAGTTCCAGGTAGATGCGAAAGACATCGCGAGAGCCTTGGACATCGAAATCGCCACTAGCACCTGAGACTGGTCGCTTCGCTGTGATGCGTAGCTGGCCATGGGCAGCAACGAGCGCGGCCGCTTCGGCTCTGCGTCGGTCGAACGATTCGTCGAGCGCGACATTGTCCTCGAATAGGGCAGCGGCCACCGCGTCGTCCCAATCGTTGAGCAGGTCGACTAATCGTTGTGTGGCCGCTTCCCACTCCGGCGCAGTCTTCGCGGACATAGACGGCACGGCCCCGTGTTCATGCAACACAGCCATTAGGCGCATGGTCAGAACGCTCATCGGCGCGTAGAACGTATTCGAGAGCGCGATCACGCCCATGCCGCGCCCGGCGAACCAGCGCATGTTGCTGCCGTATCCGGGAAGTCCGCCCGCGTGCGCAACGATGGTGCCGAGTGCAGGGTCGTCGCGCACGTTCAATCCGAAGCCATAGCCAGCGGGGCATGTGCGGCCGGCGACAGTGGTGACGCCGATGTATGTGTGCACGCGCTGCATCTCGCGTCGCGAGGCAGCTGAGAGCAAGACGGGTGCGCCGTCGTGTGCGGGTCGACTGTTTGCCGAATCGAACCATGCGACCCACCTCGCCAAGTCTGCGACGTTGGTCCACAGTCCACCCATCGGCGCTAAGTCACCATCGCCGATCGGGTCGGGTGTATCGCGCACGATCTCGTCGTCCTGCACGCGGTATGGGCGCGCCCAATCGTCGTGAGTCGGCTGAACCCAAGTCGTGTTGTGCATCGCGAGAGGACTCAGGAATCGCTCGGCGATGTGCTGCTGCGCGCGGGTGCCGGTCGCGCGTTCAATCGCCCGCCCGATCATTGCGTAACCAAGATTGCTGTATTCATAGGCAGCGTTCGGAAGATGCGAGAAGGTGGGGCCGCCGGCATAGACGGCATCGATCTCGTCCGGAGCGATGTCGAGGTGCCGATCGGCCCATGCATCGTCGGTTGCCAGACCCGACGTCATGCTCAACAAGTGGCGCAACGTGATCGGAGGCGAACCTGGTGGCCCGACAACGGTGCCCAACTCTGGCGCGTAGTGCGCCACCGGATCGTCGAGTGTCCAAACACCCTCATCACGCAAAGCCAGAACAGTCGCGGCCGTGAAGCTCTTGGTCATTGATGCGATGCGATAAACGGTGGCAGCGGTTGGCGCGGCCCCATTTTCGAGTTCGCCAACGGCTCCGTGATGGGCGAGTTCACCGTCGGCGACTACGCCCCAGGAAATGGAGGGGCAGTAGTTCTCGGTAGCGACCTGCTGTGCGATTTTCTGCAGCTCGGCGATGCAGTCGGCGTTCATGGTCGCCTATTCTTCCCGTTCTCGGCTAGGGGGAGCGAACCATGTTGCAGAGCACGATGCAGGACGACTATCAGCTGACGTTGTTGCCGTTGTTTCGCTTTGGGCGTCAGGTGCACGCGAACAGCAAAATCATCACCTTCACCGGCGATGGTTACGTAGAGAGCACGTTCGCGCAAGTTGCAGATCGCGCCGATCAGTTAGCGGCTGCACTCCGTCGTCTGGGTGTAAAGGAAGGCGATCGCGTCGGCACTTTCTTGTGGAACAACCAAACACACATGGAGGCGTACTTCGCCATTCCGTGTATGGGCGCCGTGCTGCACACCCTGAACATTCGCTTGTTCCCCGAGCAGTTGTCGTTTGTTATCAATCACGCCGACGACAAGGTGATCATTGTCGACGCGTCGATCGCGCCGCTACTGGCCCGTGTGCGCGACCAATTGCCAAACGTGAAACACATCATCGTCAAAGGCCCGGGCGACGCATCGAGCCTTGGTCCCGACGTCCTGGACTGTGAAGTACACGACTATGACGAACTGCTCGCAGCCGAGAAGCCTGGGTACGACTATCCGGAGGTTTCCGAGAAGTCTGGCGCGGCCATGTGTTACACGAGCGGCACGACTGGAAACCCGAAGGGCGTGATGTACAGCCATCGCAGCAGTTACATGCATGCGGTGATGGTCACGACCACTGCGAACATTGCGATCAGCGAGCACGATCGAATGCTGGTAATCGTGCCGATGTTTCACGCCAATGCTTGGGGCAGCCCGTACGCGGCATGGATGGTTGGCGCCGACCTGGTGTTCCCGCAACAGTTCTTGCAGGCGGCACCGATCTCGCGCATCATTCACGAAACGCGACCAACGCTGACTGGCGCCGTTCCGACAATTCTCAACGACTTGCTGCACAACGCGCCGGACACCGACATGAGCAGTTTCCGGATGGTGATGTGCGGTGGCTCGGCGGTGCCGCGTGGTTTGATTGAGGGTTACGAGCGGGTCTTTCACGTTCCGATTATTCAGGGTTGGGGCATGACCGAAACAAGTCCGGTCTGCGCGATCGGTCATCCACCGAAAGATATGGGCGCGCTCTCCGAGACCGATTGGCGCGTGATGACCGGCCGCGTGTTACCTGGGGTCGAGATGCGCATCACCGACGACAATGGCGCAGTGCAGCCGTGGGACGGCGTTTCTTTAGGTGAGATCGAAGTGCGCGGCTCGTGGGTGACGGCGCGTTATTACAACGTCGATGACCCCGGCAAGTTCCACGATGGTTGGCTGCGAACAGGCGATGTCGCCAGCGTGATGCCGAACGGGTACGTGATGATTAGCGACCGGGCCAAGGACGTGATCAAGTCGGGCGGCGAATGGATTAGCTCGGTCGATCTTGAGAACACGCTGATGGGTCACCCGTCTATTCTTGAAGCCGCAGTGTTCGGTGTGCCCGACGAGCGGTGGGACGAGCGGCCTCTGGCCTGCATCGTGCTAAAGCCCGACGCAGCGGCGAGCGCCGACGAGTTGCGCACCTGGCTGGCCGATCGCACCGCGAAGTTCTGGTTGCCGGAACGCTGGGCATTCATCGGAGAGGTTCCCAAGACCAGCGTTGGCAAGTTCGACAAGAAGGTGTTGCGTGCCCGCCATGGCGCCGGCGAACTGGAAGTAGAGAAGATCGCTTAGCGGTCAGTCAGACCGCATTTGTTGCGCCACTAACTGTTCTTCAGCGGCTCCACTCACAAGCGCATTGCGAACGGCGTTCAAGTTCTCGACGCTTTGATTTTGGCTGAGCTTGCGCTTGCCCTCGATCGTTAGGTCGACCAGTTCGATCCCAACGATGCGACCCATCAGCGCGGCTGTGTATTCCGCTGGCGCATCGGCGACTCGCCACGGCTTTGGCTGCGCCGCCTCGAACTTGTCGGTGAGAAACGTTACGAGTGCGAGCTTCCACTCGTCGTCGTCGTGGATCTGCAACGTGCCGCGCACGTGAACTGTTGTGTAGTTCCAGGTCGGCACCACCCGGCCGTGTTCAGCCTTGCTCGGATACCAGTTCGGGCTGACGTACGCATTCGGTCCGCTGAAGATTGCAAGAGCCTCGCCCGCGTGTTGCCAGATCTCGTTCGGACGTGCAACGTGCCCAACCAGGCTGTCGCCGCGGCGCACCATCGGCACGGGCGTTGCGTTGATCCCGGAAGGAGTCGACACAACCAACTGTGCCAGCGGGTGTGCGTCGATGATCGCAATCGAATCGGCATCGTCGGCTGCGAACTCGGGCTTGTTGTACATATGCCCGCGCTAAGAGTCTGCAGCCAAACTGGTGGCGAGTCTGTCGCCCTCGCGCTCGCGCATCGCAGCGTTAACGCGTTGACGCTCGAGAATCTGGTCGAGCGTTTTCGCCGCTTGGGGGATCGGATGCTCGCTGAAGAAACTCTGCACATCGGCGACAGTGGTCTGCGCCGTCAGGGTCTTCACCGGGTCGATCATCCGCACAATGGTGTTGCCCGGGAACTTGTCGTTGGCGGTGTCCCACTTGCGACGTACCTGGCCCCATGCCATCTCGCCGTGGCGGCGATTGGCGATGCAGCGATTCAGTAGGAACGGTGCATTTTGAGTTTTGACGTCGCCCGAGAAGGCGAGATCAATTGTGCGCTGAATCTGCGCTGCTTGTGGGAACTCGGCCAGCGCATACATGAATCGCAACTCTTCCTGCGGGGTCGCGGCTGTGCGAAAGCTCGACAGATAGTGCTCGTAGTCGGCGTCCGTGCCAACTGCCGCGACCGCAGTCGTGGCGCTCGCGACCAATTCGGCGTCGAATGCACCGGTACTGGTGCCTTGCTCGAGAATCGTGCGGCACCGCGCCTGCGCGTCGGGATCGTTGCCAAGTACGGCAAGCGTACCCAGCAGGAGGCCACGCAACTTCGCGCGCAGATCGCTCTCACCCGCAACTGGGTTCCAGCCAATGTCGGTAATCGCTGGCCCTACGAGGGCCGCCACTCGACGCTGCAATGCCGCCTCGGCGTCGCCTTCTACCAAACGGCCGACGCCCTTCAGCCCAATCACGATCGCCTGCCAAACGGCGAGCTCGCGGTCGGCGGCGAAGCCTTCGACGAAGGTGAGAAACTCGGCAGCGGCGAGTCGGCCAGCAACGACTTCGTTCCACGCATCATCGATCAGGTTGTAGCGATCGATGATCGTCAGCTTCGGCAGTTCGCGCTGCAACCGTGCTCGCAGCGTGTCGTCGTAGGCAACGCGCATGAACCCGTGTCCGCCAGCGTTGACGACCACCGAACTCTCGGCGGATGGCAAGTCGATGCGCATCTGCGGACCGTCGAGCAGCACCTTCGAGTACTCGCCGTCGATGCATAGGTGCACCGGCACCACGAACACGGTCGGGTCGTCGGTCTCGCCGTACGCGAACCGTTGCTGTGCGAGCACGAGAGTGGCGCCATCTAGGCGGGCGGCGATCAGCGGATAGCCCGGCTGCCAGATCCAACTGTCCATGAGTTTGCGCACCGGAGTCGCCGGGTTGGCTTCCTCGATCGCATCCCACAGATCGCTCGTCTCGGTGTTGCCGTACTCGTGCTTTGAGAGGTAGTGGTTGACGCCGCGGCGGAACTCGGCCTCGCCGAGGTACTGCTCGAGCATGCGCAACAGCGAGCCACCCTTTTGATACGTGAGTACGTCGAACATGCCATCGCAATCGGCGGGAGCTTCGACCGGGAACTCGACGCTGCGAGTACTAGCAAGCGAGTCGACTTCGAACGCTGCACTTCGCTCGAGGCTGAAGGTGGTCCAGCGCAACCAGTCGGGGCGATACGCCTCGCAGCAGGCAATCTCCATGAACGTCGCGAACGCTTCGTTCAGCCAAATGCCGTTCCACCATTTCATTGTCACCAAGTCGCCGAACCACATGTGCGCGACCTCGTGAGCTACGACATCGGCGAGCGTCTGCAACTCGATCTGCGTCGCCGTGTTCGGGTCGGCGAGCAGCAGGTTCTCGCGGAACGTGATGCAGCCCAGGTTCTCCATCGCGCCCGCAGCGAAGTCGGGGAGTGCGAGCATGTCGCACTTCTCGGTTGGGTAGGGCATGTCGTAGAACTCTTGGTACCAGGTGATCGAGTAAGCGCCGACGTCGAGCCCGAACGATGTGAGGTTGCCCTTGCCGGGCACGTGGATGACGCGCAGCGGAATCGGATTGGCCGGGTCGCCCTGGCGCGGCACCATGATCGGTTCAGTCGCCGACAGCGGACCGACGACAACCGCAACGAGGTATGTGCTCATCGGCATCGTTTCAGCAAAGCGCACAGCGACCTTCGGTGGACCGTCACCCTCATGCACGGAACGGTCGATCTCGGGTCCGTTAGAAACTGCCAACAAGTGCGGCTCGACGATCAGCGTGATGTCGAACACTGCCTTGAAGTCGGGCTCGTCGAAGCACGGAAACGCACGGCGGCAATCTGTCGCCTGCATTTGCGATGTGGCGATGACCTGCTCGACGCCGTCGCCATCGATGTAAGTACTGCGGTACCAGCCGTGCAACTTGTCGTTGAGGATTCCCGAGAAAGTGATCTCGATGCTGGTGGTGCCTTCATCGTGTGCAGCCAGAATCATCAGACGTTCGGTCTGTTCGTGAAGCGCGAACGGAACGACCTCACCGCCAACTTTCACTTCGCTGATTTCGAGCTCAATTGCGTTGAGGACGATGCGCTCAACGGCTTCGTTGACAGTGGCATCGATGATCACGTGGCCGACGAATGTCGCCTCGGCGAGGTTTGGTTCCAGCGCCAGCGTGTAGCGGTGCGGCATGACCGCACGCGGTAGGCGATATGGATTGTCGTTGAAGGTGGCGTTCACTGTGTCGTTCGCTTTGTCTGTCACGAATATCGATCGTACCCGGACGAAACGACCAGGATCGGAGCCGTTTGTGGCTTGTCGGCCTTGTAGGGTTTCTCAACGTGCCTGCCCCCGCAAATGCCGTTGCCCCTCGATACGACGTTGTCGGCATCGGTAACGCACTGGTCGACGTCATCAGTCACGCCGACGACGAATTCATCGTTCGCCACGAACTTGCGAAAGGCTCGATGACCCTGGTCGACACCGACCGGGCGCTTTACCTCTATCGCGCGCTTGGCACGGCGATAGAGATGAGCGGAGGTTCGGCCGCCAACACGGTGACCGGTGTCGCGTCATTCGGTGGCCGAGCGGCCTACATCGGCAAGGTCAGCGACGACGACCTTGGTCGTGTGTTTGGTCACGACATGCGCGCCGTCGGCGTGCAGTTTCGCCCGGGGGCTCCCGTGGAAGACACACCGACAGGCCGCTGCATCATCGTCGTCACGCCTGACGCCGAGCGCACGATGAACACGTACCTCGGTGTGTCGTCGTTGCTTTGCCCACCCGACATCGACGTGTCGACCGTCGCCGCAGGCAAGGTGTTGTACATGGAGGGTTATCTGTTCGACCGGCCGCAGGCGAAAGAAGCCTTCCGCCTCGCGGCTGCGACAGCGCACGAGCACGGTCGTCAGGTATCGCTGACGCTTAGTGACTCGTTTTGCGTCGATCGCCACCGCGACGACTTTCGCTCTCTTGTGACCGACGAAGTCGACATTCTGTTCGGCAACAGCGACGAACTGATGTCGCTCTACGAGGTCGATACTTTCGATGCCGCGGTGCAAGCCGTGCAACGCGATTGCCATCTCGCCGTCATCACGGTCGGTGCCAAGGGCTGTTACATCGTGACGCGTGACGCCGTGCTGACCGCCCCTGCCGAGGAAGTAACGAAGGTTCTCGACACGACAGGTGCTGGCGACCTGTTTGCTGCTGGCTTCCTGTTCGGTTACACCCGCGACTATCCGCTGGAACACTGCGCCAAGCTTGGCGCTATCGCTGCGGCCGAGGTGATATCGCACGTCGGTCCGCGTCCACTCGTCGAACTGAAGTCGCTACTGCCGTGACGGAGGTCGTAGCCAGAGCTGAGGCATGGCTCGCCGCCGAGCCCGATGCCGACATGCGCGCCGAGCTCACCGGGTTGCTCGCAGGCTCAGCCGAGGATTTGCAGACTCGTTTCACTGGTCGACTTCAGTTCGGTACCGCGGGTCTGCGCGGCGCGGTCGGTGCCGGCCCACAACGCATGAACCGACTAGTCGTGCAGCAGGCAGCGGCCGGACTCGTTGACTATCTGCTCGCACACGTGCCGAACGCGGCCACTCGGGGCGTGATCATCGGCTTCGACGCGCGTCGCAAGAGTGATGTGTTCGCGCTCGACACAGCACGTGTGTGCGCGGCTCGGGGAGTGCGTGCGATGTTGTTCCCGCACATTGTTCCTACGCCGGTGTTGGCGTGGAACGTCACCGAGGTCGGTGCCGCCGCCGGTGTGATGGTGACGGCCTCGCACAATCCACCTGCCGACAACGGCTACAAGGTGTACCTCGGCACAGGTTCGCAAATCGTGTCGCCCGTCGACAGCGACATAACCGCGTTCATTGACAAGGTCGACGCGTGCGCGGTGCCAATGGCCGCAGCCGACGATCCACTGATCGAGACGCTCGGCAACGATCGCGTCGAGTCTTATCTCGCGTTCGTCCCGACGGCACGCTTGTGCCCGCAGGTCGCAGGGGTTCAGATTGCGTACACGGCCATGCACGGCGTCGGTGGCGCAACGTTGCTCGCAGCTTTCGAGCGTGCTGGATTGCCAGCGCCAGCCGTTGTCGCCGAGCAGCAGCAGCCAGATGGCACCTTCCCTACGGTGCCGTTTCCGAATCCGGAAGAACCTGGCGCAATGGATCTGTTGATGGCGCGTGCGGCGGCGGTGGGTGCCGTCGTCGCTCTTGCGAACGATCCCGATGCCGACCGACTGGGCGCGGCAATTCCAACTGCCGACGGCGGCTGGCGTCGACTGGGTGGTGACGAGATTGGTTGGCTGTTGGGCGATCACATCCTGCGTCACACAACGGGCGACGATCGCCTGGTAGTGACCACGCTTGTCTCGTCGTCGTTGTTGTCGCGTATGGCCGCGGCGCACGGGGTGGCGTGCGAGGAAACGTTCACCGGTTTCAAGTGGATCGCGCACACAGTGCTGGCGAATCCGTCGCGCCGATTCGTGTTCGGGTACGAGCAAGCGCTCGGCTACCTCGTGTGCAGTCAACCGCTCGACAAAGACGGCATCACGGCCGCTGTGCTGATGGCCGAAGTCGCCGCGCTAGCGGTCGCAGAAGGCGTAACGCTGCAGGATCGCCTCGACGCCATCGCAGCGACTTACGGTCGCCACATCATGGCCGATCGTTCCGTGCACATGCCGCCGGCCGATGGCGCGGCAGCCGTCGCGCGCTTGCGAGCAGCGCCACCAACGAGTGTCGGCGGAATTGAGGTCACCGAGATTCTCTGGTTCGACGAGGCTGGGTTGCTGCGGCTCGAACTGGGCGAGAACATGCGCGTGCAGGTGCGTCCGAGTGGCACCGAACCAAAGGTGAAGCTCTATGGCGAAGGAATCGGAATCGACCCGGCGCCGTATCTGGAATCGCTCGCCGCCCTCCTCAACTGAGCCGATCGGTTAGGCGGGGGAGCCGAATTGACGATCGCCGGCGTCGCCGAGGCCAGGCACGATGAACGCGGTCTCATTCAGGCGCTCGTCGAGCGATGCGGTGTACACAGCCAGGTCGAGATCGGTCGTGCGCAACATGTCGATCCCCTCCGGTGCCGCCAATACGCAAACGACGATGATCGTGCCGGTCGCACCACGCTCGACTAACAGTTGACACGTGTGCGCCAGCGACCCGCCGGTAGCGAGCATCGGATCCAGCACGATGCACTGACGACCAGCAAGGTTCTCGGGCAGCTTGTTGACATACGGCACTGGCTGATGCGTCGCTTCGTCGCGCGCCACGCCGATGAAACCGACATCCGCGCTGGGTAGCAACTCTTGCGCGGCGTGGAGAAAGCCGAGTCCGGCGCGCAAGACGGGAACGACGATTGGTTGCGTCGTGAGTTGACGACCTTTCGTCATCGTCAGCGGTGTTTGCACGTCGACGTCGTGCGTCGTCAGACCTCGAGTCGCCTCGGCGATCAGCAACGTGCCGATGCGCTCCAGCTCCTGCCGGAACATCGCGTTGGGCGTGTCCTTATCGCGTACGCGGGTTAACGAATCGGCAATGAGCGGGTGATCGACGACGTGCAGGGCGACGGGCATGCCGTCAGATTAGAGGGCGTCAGCGCGGGCGGCCGCATAGCGGGGCTTGATCACGCCGTTGATCAGCTTTAGCCGCTCGGGGAACGGAGCGAACGCACTCTTCATCGAGTTGATCGTGATCCATTCGAAGTCGTCGATGCCCCAGCCGAACGCATCTCGCAACAGCTCCATCTCGTACGACATTGAAGTGGCGCTCATCAGGCGATTGTCGGTGTTCAGGGTCACCCGAAACCGCAAACGGCGCAGCATGCCAATCGGGTGATCGGCGATCGTGGCGCAGACGCCGGTGCCGACGTTGCTGGTGGGGCACAGCTCGAGCGGGATGCGTCGGTCGCGAATGAACGCAGCCAGTCGGCCTAGCTGCTCTTCGCCTTCGGGCCCCTTGATGTCGTCGACAATTCGCACGCCATGGCCCAGCCGCTCGGCCCCGCAGAACTGCACTGCTTCCCAAATGCTTGGAAGGCCGAATGCTTCACCGGCGTGGATCGTCGTATGAAAGTTCTCGCTCTGCACATATTGGAATGCGTCGAGATGGCGCGTCGGCGGGTAGCCAGCCTCGGCTCCAGCAATGTCGAAGCCGACACAGCCAACGTCGCGCCACCGCACGGCAAGTTCGGCGATCTCGCGACTGCGCGCCGCGGTGCGCATTGCTGAACAGATGAGGTAGATCGTGAGATCGGTGCCAGCCGAGCCGCGTCGGAAGCCATCGAGAATCGCTTCGACGACTTCGTCGAGCGTCAGGCCCTTCTCGGTGCACAACTCGGGAGCCATGCGCACTTCGGCGTAAACGACCCCGTCGGCGGCGAGGTCGACTGCGCACTCGTAGCTGACACGCTCGATTGAATCGCGATCCTGCATGACGCCAACGGTGTGAGCAAAGGTTTCCAGGTACAGCACGAGGTCGTTGCGTTTCGCGCCGCTGTTGAACCACAACGCCAGCTCGTCGACATCATGCGTTGGCAGGTTCTTGTAGCCGTACTCCTGCGCGAGCTCGATCACGCTGGCAGGTCGCAGGCCGCCATCGAGGTGATCGTGCAGCAGCGCTTTCGGAAGTGTTTTGATGTTCATGCGGCGAGCGGTCGCAATGGCATCGTTGCCGGTCGTTGCAGCCAGTTCCACGATGGGTACTCGGCAGCGGCGGAAATGCAGTGCACGCTGTATGCGTGGCGGCTCTTGGGCGAGCGATTGACGTCGCTCCAGTGCGGCAACAGCCCGTGAAGGACAACGAGTGTGCCCGCCGGAACTTCGATGGGAACCAGCTCTTCGGGTGGCGCAGGCAGCGGCGTCGGGTCGAGTTCGCTGAACAGGGTTCCTGATTCGTCATCGGCTGCAGCACGCTTGAAAAGTTTGCGCAGAGCTGTGCGATGGCCGCCTGGTGCGGCCCACATGCAGCCGTTCTCGAGCGTCGCGTCTTCGATTGCAAACCAGAAGCCCGTCACTGTGATTGGGTCGGTGTACAGGAAGGTTGCGTCTTGGTGGCAGCCAACCTCGCCACCGATGAGTGGCTGCTTGAAGATGTACATGCTCTGCAGTGCGAGAGCATCGGCCATTCCCACGTCGGCGGCGACACCGGCCAGTTGCGGCGTGTACGTGAACTGTTCGAACTCGGGGTGCAGATCGTGCAGTGCATGCCCAATCTTGTTGATGCTCAACGACTTCTCGGTGCGCAGCGTGCCATCGTTAGCGAAGGCTTCCGCTTCGAAGAAACACGACACGCGGCCGCCCGATTCCAGGAACTGGCGATCGCTGACACGCGTCTGTTCGTCGGTGCGGAAGACGCTCGGCCGCGAAGGCGGTCGGAACTTGTCGACGATTTCCTCAGCGGCTGCCTTCAGCGCTGCGCACGAGTCGCGGCTGACGAAATCCTCGACTACCAGGTAGCCATCGCGATGGAAGCCTGCGATCTGCTCGTTGTCGAGGAAGAGGCCCATTCACACATCGTATGCGCATGTGCCGTTGAACTATTAGTTAAACGACACGTAGCCTTGAGATGTGAACATTGACCCGGCGACCGAGCACCTGACGATCCTCGGCGGGACTGTGCGACATGCGGTTGAGCACGTGGAAGTGTTTGCTGCCCCGGCCAACGTCACACAGATCCGGTTCACCAACGACGAGTTGAACTCGATGTGCCCAGTCACCGAGCAGCCCGACCTGTCCACCGTCGTCATCGAGTACACCCCTGACAAGTGGTGTATCGAGTCGAAGAGCTTGAAGCTGTACCTCTGGGGTTTCCGCAACCGCGCCGTCTTCGCCGAAGCCTTAGCCGCCGAGATCGCCAACGAGGTCATGGGCACGGCGAAACCCAAGCACGTAAGAGTCACGCTGACGCAACGCCCTCGCGGTGGAATTGAAGTTCAGGCAGTCGCAGAACTGCCGTAAATCGCGGTGCCTAGTGGCCCTCGCCGGGCCGATACGGCAAGCCAGCCATTGCGGGTGGCCGCAGTCGCTTGCTCGCTGTTGCTAGCACCACCAGTGTCGCCACGTACGGAACGGATTGCGTCAACGACTCGGGTACCTCTTTGACGGTGAGGTACGCAGTGAGGAACAGCGCTCCGGTGATCGCCGCGGTGAGAACCGTGATCATCTTCTTGCGCAGCAACGAGACGATCAGCATTAGCCCTGCGACCAACGTGACGAAAAGGAACAACGCAGGCAGGCTGGAACTGGCGACAAGCTTGAGTCCATCGGAGTAGCCAAACAGCGCGGCACCGCCGGTGACGCCGAGGGGGCGCCAGTTGCCAAAGATCATCGCTGCCATGCCGATGAACCCGCGACCACCGGTCTGGCCCTGGCGGTAGTACGACGACGCGACGATGGCGAGTGTCGCCCCGCCGAAACCGGCCAACCCGCCACTGACCAACAGGCCGGCGTAACGCATGCGGTTGACCTTGACGCCCAGAGTCTCTGCCGCCCACGGGTGCTCGCCCGACGAACGCAGTCGAAGGCCGAAGCGCGTGCGCCACAGAATCCAGAACGTAAGCGGAACCATGGCGACGGCTAGCACGGTGAGCCACGACAGGTTGACTGTGAGGCCCTTGCCGATTCCACCGATGTCTCCGAGTAGGAACCAGTGCTTTTCTTCCAGCCAGCCGAAGAAGTCGGGTGTCTTCCACCCGAAGAGTTCGCCGCCCGCGAAGAACGGGGTGTCGAACTTGGGAATGCCGTACTTCTGCTGTGGTGATTGGCTGACGCCGCCACCCTGCTCGCCGGTGAATATGAGGTCGCTTAGGTAGCGCGCGCCGAAGAAGCCGAGAATGTTCATCACGACTCCGGAGATCACTTGGTTCACACCGAAGCGCACGGTCGCAATCGCGTGGATGAGAGCTCCGAACATGCCGAGCGAAATGCCGAGCAGTAGACCGACCCACGGCCCCCACTTCCACGCACCAAAACCTGCACCCCATGTGCCGAGAATCATCATGCCTTCAAGGCCAATGTTGAAGACGCCACAGCGCTCGGCCCAAAGTGCAGCGAGACCGGCCAGCAAGATCGGCACCGTCAGTCGAAGCGCAGTTCCGATAGTGCCCGACGAAGTCAGTGGATCTTCGTCGGTCCACAGCCGAGTGATGCTCATCAGCGTCAGCAGTGTGAGGCCGACCGTGAGGATCATGTTCCGTCGCACTGCGAAGAAACGACCAAGGCCAGTGGTGGGGCGAGCTTCGTGGGTCGGAGAGAGTGTTGGGGCGATCGTGCTCATGCTGATACTCCCGCTGTTACGTCGGACGCAACCAAACGGGCTGCGGTCTGTTCTGCTGTTCGCTTGTTCAGCCAACGGATGCTGGCCTCATTGACGATCACGACTGTCAACACAATGACGGCCTGGATCACTTTCACAATCGAGCTCGGGATCTCGGCCAACTGCAGTTGCGCGGATGTCGAGTCGAGGAAGCCGAACAGAAGGGCGGCGGCCACGATGCCAATCGGATGGTGGCGGCCGAGCAGGGCCACCGTGATACCCGCAAAGCCAAGTTGCGTAGGTGTGGCGTTCGGGCCGTAGCCGTAGATCTCACCGACAACACTCTGCATAGCTACCAATCCAGCGATGCCACCAGAGATGAGCATTGCGATCACGATCATTTTCTTGGCACCGATGCCGGAGGTTGTCGCGGCGCCGGCGTTGAGGCCGGACGCGCGGAGGCGAAACCCGAATCGGCTCTTGAACACCAAGATCCAGTAAAGGAACACGACGAACAACGCGACGATGAACATTCCGCCGAGTCGATCCTTGACAATGTCGGGCATGCGTCCGCTCACCGGCAGTGCCTTGGTCTTGATGTTGAGCTCGAGCGAGTTGTCGCGGAACCAGTTCTCGAACAACCACTGGATCACCGACAACGCGATGTAGTTGAGCATGATCGTGGAGATGACCTCGTGGACGCCGCGAGTCACTTTCAATACTGCGGCGATGCTGGCCCACGCGGCACCGGCGATCATGGCGAGCAGAAGCACGGCTGTCACATGCAGCGGTGCGGGCAGGCTGAGCTGTGTACCGATGGCGGACGCCATCAGCGCGGCGAACAAGTACTGCCCTTCAACGCCGATGTTGAACAGGTTCATCTTGAACCCGACGGCGACGGCGGTTGCTGCCATCATCAGCGGGGTAGCCCGTTTCATCATCTCGAGCAGCTGGTTGCTTTGCGTGCCGGTCTTGACGATCTCGGTGTAAGCCGCCCACGGGTCTTTACCGGTGACCGCGAGCAGCACTGCGCAGATGCCTAACGCGATGACGACGGCGGCGAGCGAACTCGCAAGCGTGAACAGGCCGGTCGTTAAGCCGCCCGCGTTGCTGGTGGTGGTGATCTTCTTCAGTAGACCGCTGAAGCCCGTGTCGAGCTGCTTTGCGATCGTGTCGTTGTTTTCGTCGGCCATCAGGCTGCCTCCACCGCTCCACCCGTCATATGGGTTCCAAGAATTTCAGGTGTCACTTTGGCTGGATCGAGTTTGGCGGTTATCTCGCCGTCGAACATCACGAGGATGGTGTCGGACAAGCCGATCAACTCCTCGAGGTCGGCCGAGATCAACAACACGGCCAGCCCAGCATCGCGCGCGTGGCGAATCTCGTCCCAGATCGCCGCTTGCGCACCGATATCGACACCACGTGTCGGGTGCGCGGCGACCAGAACCTTCGGCTCGCTAGAAAGCTCGCGACCGACGAGCAGCTTTTGCTGGTTACCGCCCGAGAGCGCAAACGCCGGAACTGTTTCGCTGGGCGTGAGCACATCGAACCGTTCGATCACGCGCTCGGCATCGCGGCGCGCCGATCGGCCGTCGATCAATGGCCCCCTGTTGAACTGCGGCATGTGTTCACGTCCGAGCATCGTGTTCTCCCACAGCGGCGCTGTCAGCATCAGACCCTCGCGATGACGGTCGAACGGTATGTAGGAGAGTCCTGCTCGCCGGCGATCGTGGGTGTTGTGTCCCGTGACATCGTGACCCGTGATCAAGACCTTGCCGGTGCTGGGCGTGATGCCAAGAATCGCAGAACAAAGCTCGAATTGCCCGTTGCCCTCGACACCGGCTATCCCGACGATCTCACCACTGTGCACAGTGATCGACGCATCGTGAACAAGATCACGCTGGCCCGGCGAAGTGACGGTGAGATGCTCGACCTGTAGCGATATGTCGGCGCGAATCTCGCTGTCGCGACCTTCCGGCGACGGGAGTTCGCTGCCGACCATCAGCTCGGCAAGCTTGCGTCGGTCGGTTTGGCTGGGTAGCACCGTTGCGACTGTGGTGCCGTCGCGCATGACCGTGATTTCGTCGGAGACGGCAAGCACTTCTTTCAGCTTGTGCGAAATGAAGATGATCGTTGCCCCGTCGTCGACGAGGTGACGCAGCGTGAGGAACAGCTCGTCGACTTCTTGCGGAACCAACACGGCGGTCGGTTCGTCGAGGATCAGGATCTTGGCACCGCGGAAGAGCACCTTGAGAATCTCGACTCGTTGTCGCTTGCCGACACCCAGCTCGGAAACAGGGACATCGAGATCGATCTTTGTCCCGACTGATTCGGCCAGTTTGTGGACCTGCGTGCGAGCCGTTTCGAAATCGATGCGAGGGCCGTTGGCGGGTTCTGCACCGAGGATGATGTTTTCCAACACGGTGAAGTTGTCGGCCAGCATGAAGTGCTGATGCACCATGCCGATACCGGCAGCGATCGCTTCGGAAGGCGAGCGAAAATGCTGCGTGACGCCGTTGACCTTGATTGTGCCGGCGTCGGGTTGGTGCATGCCGTACAAAGTCTTCATCAGCGTTGACTTGCCAGCACCGTTCTCGCCGACGACGGCGTGGATCGTTCCGCTCTTCACGCGCAGGTCGACATCGTGGTTGGCGATGACGCCAGGAAAGTTCTTGTCGATCCCGCTGAGTTCGACCGCAAGCACGCCGTCCGACTTTGCCATTCCATCCCCCTGAATCATTCGGTGCCCCGTTTATAGCAGAGTGCCCGGGGGCGAACCCCCGGGCACTCTTGCACTACTTCTTGCCGTTAACTAAATCGGCAGTTCACTCATGCGAGCGAATCAGGGTGCGGTTGGCACCACGATTGTGCCGGCAACGATTTCTGCCTTCAACGCATCGAGCTGCTCGACGAACTCGTCGAGGTATCCACCGGAGGTGGAGTAGCCGACGCCGTCAACGCTGAGGTCGAACACTTTGAAGCCACCGGTGAGGTCGCCATTCTGAACGGCCTTGGCAGTCTCGAACACAGCCACGTCGACGCGCTTGAGCATCGAGGTGAGGATGTGTGCTTGCTGCTCAGCCGTTGCGGTCAGGTACTGATCGCTGTCAACGCCGATGGCCCACTTGTCGGCCTCGACTGCTGCTTCGATCGTGCCCTGGCCAGAACCGCCAGCGGCGGTGTAGATGACCTCAACACCGTCGGCGTACCAGCCGAGGGCGATTTCCTTGGCCTTGTCGGGCGAGCCCCACGCAGCGTTATCGCCAGCGGCGCCGAGGTACTGCACCTCAACGACGATGTCGGCGTTGATGTGCTTGGCACCTGCGGTGTAGCCGGCCTCGAACTTCTTGATGAGGTCGATCTCCTGGCCACCGATGAAGCCGATGTGGTCGCAACCGCACGCGAGCGCAGCAGCAGCACCGACCAGGAACGAACCCTGCTCTTCGGCGAAGCTAAGCGTCTTCACGTTCGGAAGATCGAGGTAACCGTCGACCCAGCCGTAGATGGTGTCGGGGTTCGCGGCCGAAACGACGGTGAGCGCGTCGCCGAAGGCGAAGCCAACCGCAATGACCGGGTTGTTCCCAGCGGCCGTGAGGGCCTCAAGGTTCGGCTGACGGTCGTCTTCTACGGTTGCCTCGAGCTCCTGCACGGTGGCACCGAGTTCGGCTGCTGCCTGGTCGGCGCCACGGCCAGCTGAGTCGTTGAACGTGCCGTCGCCGCGGCCACCGGTGTCGAACGCGACACCGAGTTTGAGGTCACTGGTGGCGGCCGTGTCTTCGGTCTTCTTGTCGTCGTCGCCACAGGCGGCGGCTACGAGACTGAAGGTTGCGATGAACGCCATCGCTACGAGCGTCTTGCTCTTGCGCATTTGTTCTCCCCCTGGAGTGTTGGTATTTGGGCGGATGGATATCCGTTTGGGAGTGTAACCCGCCCTGGCACTCACCGTTTCATCGCTTTCAGCGGATGTCGGCCAGTTTCACCAGCGTTGCCGCAATCCAGCCGCCGAGCGCGCTGAGGTGTTCGTCGAGCTGGCGGCTGGCACCGTCGGCCAGCGCATCTTCGGCCAGCTCGTACATGCCTTCGAACGTGACTTCCACCGCATGTTCGGGCGTTTCGCCCACCTCGGCGTCGGCGAAGCTCGCCTCGAGTGTGAGGCCGGCTCGTTCGAGACGATCGTTACCTATTAACGGACTCGTCGGTTCCGTGAGACGAAACACGGCAGCGGGATCGACGGCGGCGGCAAGGTTCTGCACCCGGAACACGATTTCCATTTCGATAGCCGGCTGCCGATCGAGCACTTCGTCGACATACCACTGGCGATACGCGGTCTGGCTCCACGACGGCCAATCGAAGGTGATGTGTGCAACGACGTGCGGCGGCAAACCCTCGCCGGGCAACCCGTAAGTCGTTTCCCACGTCAGGTCACCGAGTAACACGTCGGATTGAAAATGTTCCTCGAACGGTTGCCGTTCGAGAAAGGCTGCGTCGAATGCATCGCGCAACGCGCTGATTGCATCGATGAAGACGTGGTCAAGCATGCGGCTGTGACGGTACACGTCTATTAGAAGCGCGTTTGGCACAAGTAGGGTTGGGACTCATGTCGCTAGTGCTCACTTCAATCGTGGATGGCGTTGCCACGCTCACGCTCAACAACCCAGGCGAGCGGAACACGCTCACTGCGGCAATGGTGTCTGGGATCATCGAAGCGATGGATCGCATCGAGTCCGATTCGGCGGTGGGTGCTCTGGTCGTGACCGGCACCGCGCCTGCATTCTGTGCCGGCGCCAACCTCGGCAACTTGGCGGAGGCCACGAAGGAGAGCCTGGGCGTTATCTACGAAGGATTCCTGCGCGTTGCTCGCAGTCCGCTACCGACGATCGCCGCAGTCAACGGTGCTGCCGTCGGCGCAGGCATGAACCTGGCACTCGGTTGCGATGTTCGGCTGGCCTCGCGGCGCGCGAAATTCGATTCGCGGTTCTTGCAGATCGGAATTCATCCCGGTGGTGGCCATACATGGATGCTGCGTCGCGCTGTCGGCCCGCAAGCCACGTTCGCCTCGGTGGTCTTTGGTGAAGTGATCGACGCTGCCGAGGCGGAACGCATCGGTTTGGTGCATCGCTGCTACGACGAGGATCAACTGCTACCCGCTGCGCAGGAGATGGCAGCCCGCGCTGCCGCTGCGCCGCGAGAGTTGCTGATCGAGATGAAGCGGACAATTCAGGAGATGGCCGATGTGCGCACCCATCCCGCCGCTGTCGACCGCGAACTGACGCCGCAGGTGTGGAGTACCCGCCAGCCCTGGTTCGCCGAGCGCCTCGCGGCGCTGCAGGCCAAAATCACGTCTCGCTGAGGAAACGCGCAGAACTGTTACCGAAAGGCCCTACCGCCGATTGAGCGTGAGGCGTACGGTGCGGCTCAGGTCAGTCATCCCCTTAACTGACCCGATACGGAGGCACGTATGAGCCAGCGTCATCGCAACCAGGAAACGGTCCCCCCACCGAAGATGGATCTGCGGGCACACGCCCACAACGAGCGGCACCGCATACACAGCGAGTTGCACTCAGTTGTATTGCAGGTGGGTGCGGGATACGAACCCGATGAGGTGCACGAGCCGGGCAGAGCCTGGGTGCCGACACATCATCACGACGCTGAGAAGGCGAAGAAGGAATCGAAAGAGAAAAGCGGCAAGTTGCGTCACTGGAAAGTGAAGGACTGGAAGCGCCGCTCGGGAGTTCGCAAGGCCAAGGCGCGTGCAACGCGTTTGGCTGGCGAGCAAGCCTGACCTTTCGACCTGTTCTAAGCAGCTAGAGCCAGGTGGCCGAGAATTCGTCGCGGCGCGCCAACCATTCCTCGGCAGTGATGCCGTAACGAACGTGGTCTTCCCACGTGCCAGCTATTTCTAGAAACCGCTCAGCGGTGCCTTCTTCGCGAAGCGCGAGCACTTCCATGACCCGGCGGCTGTTGCGATTGCGGGGCACGATGCAGATTTCCAGGCGATGCAGACGCAGCTGCTCGAACGCGAAGCGTGCAATGACTACAACGGCTTCGGCGACGTAGCGGTTACCGGCCTTTGCGCTGTCGATCCAGTAGCCAACGCTGGCGCTTTGGTGAGCGCCACGCACAATGTTGTTCAGGTTGATTTCGCCGGCGAGGTCATTGCCGACGAACAAACCAAAGCCCGCTGCCAGTCCCATCTGGCGTTCGCGATCGCGGGCAACGCAGCGCGCAGCGAACGTGTCGCGATCAAGCGCAGGATCAAGCTGGTGCTCAGGGCGCATCGGTTCCCAAGGACGCAACCAGTCTTCGTTGCGGATTCTCACCTCGCTCCACGCCGGCCAATCGCTGGCCGCCAACTGATTGAGGACTACTCGCCGTCCGCGAAGTTGCGTCGGCCCGTCGGCGGGCATCGACGGATGTCCCGACTGGCTGCGAGATCCGCCGAGCCTGCTCATTGCCCCACATTATTCGGAGTGTGAATCAGGTAGACGACCGAGGCTTGCAGCGCGCGCATCACGGCAACGACCGCGCAACACGCACCGAGCACTTGGTGCACTTCGTCTGCGGGCAAACCTGGGTTGCGCGCACGATCGGTCGCCGACTCGGTCGCCAACGTGCGGAACACTTCTTCGGCGGCGACGCGTGTGAGTTCGAACGGGCTTGCCGCCGCGCCTCCGACCTCGACCGCAGCGATCGTTCCCAGACCGACGCCGGTGCACTCGATGCGTTCGGCGAAACCGGCAGACGGCACCTCGCGGAGAACGTCTTCGATGTGATCCATCAGCAAGCCGATCGCGTTGATCAGTTCTTCGGGCTGGGGGAGTGCCGAGGTAATCATCGCCGCGAGCGTGTCGACGCCAACCGGCACGTTGTAAGTCGCATCGTCGCCGCGAAATTCAACGTCTCTGAGTCCGAACGCGATCGTGAGTGTGTTTGTTGACGTCATTGCTGCTTCAGTCGTTCGGCGACCCAACGACCAACCGGATCATCGCCACCGGCCAGGTGGTAGGCGTAGTGCGCGTGTAGACACTTCACTCCCTGGCGCGTTCCTGCGACTCCGCCACTTGGGCGTGGGCCGTTGTAGTCGGCTGGCAAGCGTGCGTCGCGTTCGGCTGCATACCTCGCGTGCGTCGCGACGAGTTGGGCCGCGTCGATCTCGGCTTCGGCCGCACGCACACCGCCGCCGGCCTCGAGTCGGCTGACTTCGCGCAACGCTTGCTTCCCAGCGAGCCAGTAGAGCGTCGGCATCGGTCGACCGTTGTGCATCAGCGGAGCGTTGCGCAAAACCAACGGCTCACCGTGCTGGTCGCGAACTGCGATCTCAAAGTCGCCTTCCGGTTCGCGGCCGAGTAGCTCGGTGACGCGATGCAAGTCGTCGACAGTGTCGACATCGGCCGGTGAGCCGTGGCATGCGACGCGATGAATGAATTCTGGATGTGCTTGCATCAACGCACGAGCCCCTTCGTCCCCGCTGTGGGGCAGCATCGACCACACTTCGCGGCTGAGACGAACGGGGTGTGGGCCAGGCTGGCCGTTGTATGTGGCGATCACGATGCGATGTTGTGTGGGAGCGCTCGCGACGTCGCGCCACGCGCTCGCGGGAATGTGCGGTTGGTCGGCGAGGCCGATGGTGAGCGACTCGACACCTGCGTCGCTCGCCGCAGCCACTGCGCACAGCAGCGATGTCGATTGGCCCTGTGCCCACTGCGGGTTGTGGCGCTCGACTACGTCGGCGGGCAAATCGAGTTCAACCGCGCCAGTCACGACGATAAGGACGTCGAAGTCAGCTTCGGACATCGACTCAAATGCTTGTTCCCAGACCGGCCGACCGTTGATTTGCGCAAGCAATTTGTGGGTCGCACCCTCGAACCTCGAGCCGCCTCCGGCAGCAAGCAATGCCGCTGCTCGTTGTGCCATAAGGGCAGCGTATAAGGGGTAATCCATCCCCATTGAGAGTTACGCCGAGCGGGGATAGCTTGAATGGCCATGACAGTGCACAGGCGGGTGCAGGCGACATTTGTCGCGGCCTCACTGATCGTTGGCGTCGCGATCTCGGTGGACACCGCCCGTGCGTCGGTGAGCGGCATCGCCATCGCCCCTGCTCAGCGCGTCATCGGCCCCGATCCACTGGCGTCGACCGCGGCTGCGGCGCTTGACGCGTGGTCCACGTACACCACATACAACGACTGGACATCGGTCACCACCGAAGCGGAACTCGCCAGCTTCGCCGAGTTCGTGCGACTTCGAAATGTGATAGCGGCAGAAGCGGCAAATCGGCTTGGCATTGATCCTGCGCGCATGCAGGCGGCTTGGGTTTCAGCGGATCGTATTCACCAATTGGCTTTGCTTGAAGCGTTCACCCAGCTCGGGGTTCCGTACGGCCACTTCGCGCGCAAGGCCGGTGTTGGCTTCGACTGCTCGGGTATCACGTCGTGGGCATGGGAGCGTGCCGGGTTTGAGATTCCCCGTGGCGCGAAGTGGCAAATCTCCGCCGCCGGAGAAGTCACAGCAGAGACCGCACAAGCTGGCGATCTGATCTTCTACCCGACTCACGTGATGATGTACCTCGGCGTCGACCTCGCAATCATCCACTCGCCAAATCGCAAGTCGACGGTGCATCTCTCAAACGTGTGGAAGCGCAAGATTCCGAAGCTGCAGTGGGGCAACCCCCTCGACTGATTTGCGTAGCTGCGGAACGTGACCTTCTGCCCTAGCGGCGTCGGCATGACGGGCCGACAGTGAGGTCAGTTCGCCAACAGAGAGGTTCGGTCCCCATGACTAGGAAGCTCATCGCAACTGCAATCACTTCCGTACTGTTTGTAGTTCTCGCCGCCTGCAGCGATGGCGACAAGGACGACGCGACGGCTTCCACCCTGGACGCGGCTGGCGCAAAGGCTGAGTATTGCGCCATTGAAGCGAGCGTTGACGAGCTGTTCAATGCGGCCTTCTCCGGGATCAGCGGAATTCCGTCAGATGAAGTATCGGCTGCGGTTGCCGCCGATGTCGTTGAACAGTTCGGGGACAAAGCCCTCGCAGCGGCGCCGCCGGAGATCGCCGACGATGTTGCTGTGCTTGTCGCTGCGACGGAAAAGATGGCCGAAGGCAATCCGGGAGCGTTCAACACCTTCATTGAGGAAACGCAGGTGGCTGGCAACGCCGTCGACGACTTCTGCAATCTGCCTTAGTTACGCGTGGATTGGGCCTGATGCGTCGCGTAGGGGTCTAGCGGCTCTGCCGGTTCTGTTCGAGATGATCTCTGCGCAGATTGATACCGCAGTCTCTTCCGGTGTGCGGGCTCCTAGATCTAATCCGATCGGTGCCATCAATCGATTGAGCCTTTGCGCGTCGGCGACGCCGGCTTCCGCAAGACGCTCGAGTCGCTTGGCGTGTGTGCCGCGACTCCCCATTACTCCGATGTAACCGACTTCGGTTGCTAAGGCCGCCGTGACTGCAGGAACGTCGAACTTTGGATCGTGGGTGAGGATGCACACTGCATCGCGTTTGCTGAGGCTGTGTCCGCGCTCCGCGAACACAGGTGCTGGCCACGACACGATGACTTCGTCGGCCATTGGGAAACGGCGGCGAGTCGCGAACGTTTCACGCGCGTCGCAAACCGTGACGCGGTAGCCGAGCACCTTCGCCACTTTCGCGAGCGCGGCGGTGAAGTCGACTGCGCCGAAGATCCACATCTGCGGAGGCGGTGACCAGCTCTCTATAAAGACGGTGATTTCTGGTGTGCCGACCAGATCTTCGGGAGTCGTTTCACCATTCAGTCCGTAGTGACGAACACCACTACGCGCTGCTTCCAGTTCGGCCGTCGCGTCGCGTGCGGCGATGCGATCAAGCTCGGAACTGCCGATCGATCCGATCGGGGGCTCGCCCGGACTCACCAACAGCTTGCGACCGATGACGCCGTCCATCCCAGTCGCATCGATCACCGTCACCATGGCCACTGGCCGTCCGTCGCGAATGTGCGCAGACAAGACTTCAAACAGGCTCATCGCCATCACCAGTCGAGTGGTTCGATGAACAGCCGAATTGTTCCGCCGCACGTCAGTCCGACGGCGAACGCTTCGTCGTCGCTATAGCCGAACGTGACGACGCGTGGCGCTGCTTCTCCACGCAAGATGGCGAGCGCTTCACCGACGACAGCACCCTCAACGCAACCGCCACTAACACTGCCGGAAACCTCGCCGTGTTCGTTGACTGCCATCGCCGCCCCCGGTTCGCGAGGTCCAGACCCTTCGATGTCGACCACGCGCGCGACCGCGACACGCGATCCGGTCGCCAACCACCGATCGATGTCGTCGAGCAGCTCCTTCATGCCGACACCGTGCGAGGCGCGCGAGCCGACGCGCCCGAGATCACCTGCGACAACTCCTCCATGGCGGCAAGGCTATGGCCCTCGACGAATGCATCGATGAACGGCAGTGCCGCTGCCATACCGCGGGCGAGTGGCGCATAACCGGGCGTCACCTTGAGCGGATTCACCCACACCGTTTGGTAGCTGATGCGCTGCAGTCGTTGCATCTGCTCGGCCAGCACCTCTGGGCCACCACGATCCCATCCGTCGCTGAGGATTACAACGATTGCGCCGCGCGCCATGCCGCGCACACCCCAATCGTCATTGAACGTGCGTAAGCACTCACCTAATCGAGTGCCGCCACTCCAGTCCTGCACCCGCCGGCTTGCTTGCGCGAGTGCTGTGTCGGGATCGCGGCTGTTCAACTCCTTCGTCATGCGGGTCAATCGAGTGCCAATCGCAAACGCCTCAACTCGTTGCCGGCCCGACACCGCGGCGTGCACGAAGCGCAGCATTGCTCGCGCATACGGCTCCATCGAACCTGAGATGTCGAGCAGCAAGACAAGGCGACGAAGACGTTCGCCCGGCTCGCGCCACTGGCGACGAATTGGCTCGCCACCCGCCCGCAACGATGCCCGCAGCGTTGCATGAAGATCTGGCCGCTGGCCGCGGCGCGACGAGTGATAGCGGAACGAACGGCGGGGTGGCCCGATGAACTTCAGTCGCGCCATCAACTGTTGCGCGGCGCGCAACTCGTCCTCTGTGTAGGCGGCGAAGTCTTTGTCGCGCAATGTCTCTACTGTTGAGAAACGCAGCGCCGGCGGCGTGTCGTCCGGACTGCGCTCGGCGGCATCCGACTCGTCGTCACCGGACTCCTGGTCGACTGGGATCTGCAACTCTTCGACTTCTTCGTCCAGTGCATCGTCAGCGACCGCGTGCCAGAACGCACGAAACGCTCGGTCGTACAGCGCGATGTCCTCAGGGTTGCGGACCAACGTGCCGCGACCCGCCCAATAGACCGAGTCGCGTCGATCGATGCCGACCAGGCCGAGTGCGTCGACGAATGCCAGCACGCTTCCCATCGGCACCCGCAGACCCGCACCGCGCAGAATGCGACCGAACGCGACCGCCATGCGCTCGGTTGCTGTCGTTGGCGATGTAGCAGGGGCGTTCACGTCACTGCCCGCGATCGAAGGCCTGCTTCACCAGCTCGTGAATGCCGTGTTGGCGCGTGCGCTGCAGATCCTCGCGGTACTTCAACACGGTGCCGAGTGTGGCGTTGACGACTGCTTCGTCGAGCTCGCTGCAGCCAAGTTTGGTGAGTGCCTGCGCCCAGTCGATGGTTTCGGCGACGCCAGGTGGCTTGTACAAGTGCAGCTCGCGGATTGCTTCGACGGCTGCAGCGACCTGACGTGCAAGTCGGTCGAGTGCGTGCGGCACACGCAACTTGACGATGCGTACTTCGCGCTCGAAGTCGGGATGTTCGATCCAGTGGTAGAGGCATCGGCGTTTGAGCGCGTCGTGCACATCGCGCGTGCGGTTCGAAGTCAGTACCACCAGCGGAGGACGTTCGGCGACGAAGACACCAAGTTCGGGCACAGTGATCTGGTAGTCGGACAAGACCTCCAACAGGTAGGCCTCGAACTCGTCGTCGGCGCGATCGACTTCGTCGATCAACAGCACGGGTGGGGGATCGCCGATGTGGCTGATCGCCGACAACAGTGCTCGCCGCACGAGGAAGCGTTCGTGGTACAGCTGCTGCTCGAGCGCGCTGGTGCTTAGGCCTTGCGATTCGCCGGTTGCTTCGGCGGCGCGCAGGTGCAGCAATTGCCGGCTGTAGTCCCAGTCGTAGACGGCTTGCGAGACGTCGATGCCCTCGTAGCACTGCAAGCGGATCAACTCGCCGCCGGTCCAGCGGCTGAGCACCTTGGCGACTTCGGTCTTGCCGACGCCGGCCTCGCCCTCCAGCAGCAGCGGACGGTTGAGCGCCATCGACAGAAACACCGATGTGGCCAGGCCGTCATCAGGTATGTAGCCATGTGCGCTGAACGCCTGCGCGACTTCGTCGGGTGACATCGGCTGAATGGCCATCGTCAACCCAGGCTAATGGTGACCGGTCGTGTCAGGCTATGGCCATGTCGCTGCGCCGCATTTGCGTCCACGCGCCAGATGCGACTCGTGTTGATGTGGGAACGGCAGCCGGAGTGATTGCGGCTCAGCGTGAGGCAGGGCAATGGGTCGCAGAGTTCGAGGCTGCTGAGGGTGACAGCTACTGGCTATTGGTGGACGGCGGCCAACCATTGCTCGACCCCAACTGTTGGGCGCTCGTGCACACCGATGATGGACCGCGCAGCGTTGTACGCGAGCCGTGGTCGAAGCATCCGCAGGGTCCACCGCTCGCCTCGCCGCCGATTGTCTACGAGCTGCACGTCCGAGGTTTCGGCCGGACCTTTCGCGGTTGCATCGAACATCTCGACCACGTGGTGGCAGTCGGCGCGAACGTGATCGAGTTGATGCCCGTGCATCCATTCGACAACGTCAACAACTATTGGGGGTACATGCCGTTGGTGTGGGGTGCCGTACATGGCGACTACGCCACCGACGCGTTGCACGCCGCCGAAGAACTTGCCGAACTGGTCGGCGCTGCGCACGAGCGCGGGATGCACGTTTGGATCGACGTGGTTTTCAATCACACGGGCGAGAGCGACGCGACGCTGCCGTCGCTCAGCCTGCGTGGGCTCGATGATGCGAATGCGTATCGACATCAGCACGACGGCACTTACTTCAACGACAGCGGCTGCGGCAACGACACGAATCCCGCCGATCCGAACGTCCGCCTTTTAGTGATGGAGGCATTGAATCGTTATGCCGATCTCGGTGTCGATGGGTTTCGCTTCGATCTCGCGACCTTGCTCGCGCGCGACGGCGGCGGCCTGATCGACCAGATCACGCAGTGGGCTGCGCAGCGGAACATCACGTTGGTCGCCGAGCCGTGGGATATGGCTAGCTACCAACTCGGCTCACCAATGTGGCCGGCGGGTTGGTTGCAATGGAACGATCGCTACCGGGACGACGTGCGCGGCTTCCTGCGCGGCGAGCCCGGTCTAGTCGCAACGATTCGCGATCGTGTGCAGGGCAGTCCCGATTTGTTCATAGATGGTGCAGTGTCGAGCCTGAACTTCGTGACCGCTCACGACGGACTGACTGTGCACGACTTGACGACTGCTACGTCGGACCGATTCCACGCGTGGGATACCGGCGACGAGAGACGCCTGCAGCAACTGAAGAACTACTTCGCGATACTGCTGTTGTCGGCGGGTACACCCATGTGGGTGATGGGTGATGAGTTCGCGCGCACTCAGCAAGGACACGAGAATCCTTACAACGTAGATGGGCCGTTGTCGTGGGTCGATTGGGAGCGAGCAAACGAATGGATCGAGCTCACCGATTTCGTGCGAGCGCTTGTTGACCTCCGGCGGCAACATCCACCCACAGGCTTCCGCTTCTTTGGCGCGACCGGTGGTGTCGACGACTCGTACGACTCGCACTCGATCGCTTGGTGCGCGAGCGACCTCTATGTAATGGTCAACGCCTGGTGGCTGCCGGTGACGTTTGAAGTGCAGGAACCCGACGACTGGACGCCCGCGCTAGCGAGTCTGTCGCCAGTCGTCGACGGTCGAAGCGTGACAGTCGCCGCCCGCAGCATCGTGATTTTGAAGCGTTAGCTGTCGAAGCCGAGGCCGAAGCGATCGAGGGTGCGCAGCCACAAGTTGCGCTTGCCGGTCTTGTCCTCACGATTGAGCGAGTAACGCGTTGCTTGGATTCCCATGAATCGAAACGGCTCTGGCGGGAACGGCATCGGCTTGGTCTTCACGAACTCGGTTTGCGTGGCCTGCGAGCGCTTGCCATCGAGCATGTCGAGCATCACCTCAGCACCGAAGCGCGTCGCCGCTACACCAAGCCCTGTGTAGCCGACCGAGTACGCAACGCGTCCTTGCATGCCGCGCCCCCAGAACACGCAGAAGCGGCTGCAGGTATCGATCACGCCGCCCCACGTGTGAGTGAACTTCAGACCCTCGAGCTGCGGGAAGGTGTTAAAGAAGTTCTTGCTGAGCTTGGCCCACGTTTCCGGCCGGCTCTCGAGCTCGACGTTCATCTTGCCGCGCCAGTAATAGATGACGTCGTAGCCACCCCACAGAATGCGGTTGTCGGCAGTCAGTCGGTAGTAGTGGAACTGATTGCTGATATCGCCAAGCCCTTGGCGACCCTTCCAACCGATCTCGGCTAGTTGCGCATTGCTCAGCGGCTCGGTGACCAAGCAGTAGTCGTACACGGGCGCGATGAAGTGGCCGACGCGTTTGAGCAAAGGCTTCGAAGCACCGATCGCCATGGCCACCTTGCCGGCGCGCACACCGCCGAGCGGGGTGGTCACCAATACGCCGACTCCGTCTTTCTCGATCGAGGTCGCCTTCGTGTCTTCGTAGATGCGCACACCGAGCGACATTGCCGCGCGCTTCAATCCCCACACGAGCCGCGCCGGGTCAACGAGGGCAGCGCGATCCTTGCGAAACAAGCCGCCGATGTATGTCGGTGAATTCACCTGCGCTTGCATCGCCGCTTGATCGAGCCATTCGACTTTCTGACCCAGCTCGCGCAACTGCGCATAGTCATCGCGCAATTCATCGAGATAGCTCGGCGCGTGCGATGTGCTCGCTATGTCGATGACCCCCGTGCGCTCGTAGTCGCAATCGATGCTGTAACGCTTGATCGCAGCTTCGATCTCGTTCAGGTTGTTGAGGCCGAGTTCCTCTAGCAGCGGCAGCTCCTTCGGGAAGCGCTCCTGCCCATTGGCGACGCCGTGCGTCAGGCTGCTCTCCATGAAGCCGCCGTTGCGGCCACTCGCCGCCGAACCGACTTCGCGCGCCTCGATCAATACGACGTCGCGACTTGGGTCGCGCTCCTTGGCGATTATCGCCGTCCACAATCCGTTGTAGCCGCCGCCGATCACGCACAGGTCGCAGCTCTCGGTGCGCACGAGTGTCGGATTGCTATCAGGCTCGTCGGCGTCGTCGTACCAGTAGGGGTACGGGTCGGCGTCGGCGATTGCGTCGAGATGGAATGCGTCGAACTCGGGCTCGTCGTCGTTGTCAGACTCGAACGTCATCGCCAACACCTACTAGCTGCACATCTAGGTCGTACGCCGCGAACTGCGGATCGAGCGTCAGCACGCGTGCGACCTTGTGGCGCTGACACATCACCAGCGTGAGCGCAGTGTCGAAGTCGGAAGTGACGTCCATGCGACCTGCCGCTCGACGATGCTGATGGCCAACGTGCAGTGTGTCGACTGGGGCGAGTGCGCCGCGGCGGACGACGTCGTACCACTTGCGATGCGGACGTAAGTGATCACCGACTGCGACGAGCAACAACCGGTCGGCCTCAAAGTCCTCGAGCAACTCGAGAAACGCGGTTGCCACCGCTTCGTGATGTTCGCTGGTTGCGTCACACAACGCCTCGAGGGCGGTGCGCTCGATCAACACCTGTGGCGGATTCATGACAGTGCCAGCCTTGCCTGTGTTGCGCGCTTGGCGCGCAATCTGCGCTCGCGCCAGTTCCAGAACCAGAACGCGCCGCCAGTAACCAACCAGCCGATCAGACCGTCGATCACCCAATGTTCGCCGAGGTAGACGAGCGAGGTCAGCATGATCACCGGGAAAGTCAGCGCGACAACCTTCAGCCACTTCGGCTTTATCCATGGCAGGAAGAAGGCCGGCACGATCAACGCAAAGGAAGCGTGCAGTGACGGCATGGCGGCAACGGGATTGCCGTTGGTGAGCTGGATGTTGTAGTCGTTTGTAAAGCCGTGGAACCCAAGGTGGTAGAAGCCGCGCCACGCGTTGCGATGGATGGGATCGAAAAGGCGGTACGGGTACCCGAGGTCGCCAGCCATCCACGGAGGGACGGTGGGCATGGTGACGAACATCAGGCAGCCGACACCGAGCAGCGTTGCGAAGCGCTTCATGAACCGCGCCCATTGGCGGTGGCTCGTCGCCCACAGCGCACCCATCACGATGATCGGAACCACGAAGTGCGTCATATACGTCACCGAAGCGACGACGTCGTACCAACGCACGCTCGGTTCCCAGAAGTGGTCTTGCAGCACGACGTTAGGGTCGTTGCCGAAGAACAATGCTCGATCGATGTTGCGCACCGATTCCACCTGTAGTGGGAAGTCGAGGTGGAACCAGCCGAAGACGTCGATACCAGCGTCGGCCGTTCCACGAGTCTTCTCGTACGCCAACCACATCACGCAGTAGCCGGCACAGTCGAGCAGTAGCACGCCCCACGTGCGCCAGCTTCTTCCGACGAAGGCGCAGACCAAGAAGATGCCGATGCTGATTGCCACCGAGATGCGGTCGATCGGCAATCCCTTCACTCGCAGCCACCACAGATATGTCGCGAGGTAACTGAGCATCAGCACGATGCGGACGAGGCGTAACCGGTCGGTGGGCACGACCTCGCGCAGCGAAAACGAGGTCGGTTCTGCCACGAACGTCGGCGACAGTTCGGCAGCCCGTGTTCGCGCCTCAATCGTCGACATGGCTGCCAACGCTACCGAGAGTTGGAACGCGGGTGGTTTCGGCGCGCCCGTGGTGCAGTCCCTCGGCCTGGCACGCCCTTTGGAGCACTTGTGCCCTATCACGTTGCCGTTCTACGCCTGACAATGGCGCTGCCAGCCGTTGGCTGAAAGTTGAGGTGTTGAGATGCGCCGACAACGTCGGGATCCTCTGAGACTCCTTGCGGTGCTGTTCTTGGTCGCCGCTGCTGGGTCATGCTCTAGTGAGCCATCGAGCAGTGATCAAACGGTAGCGCCGCCCACAAAACCACCCGTGACCAGTACGCCCGTGACCAGCACGACCGACACGTCCGGCACTCCCAGCACTGTCGGTGAGCCAACCTCTTCGTCGGTTCCTGCGTGCGGCTCCCCGCAGCCCGGCCTCCCTCTTGGCATTGATCAGGTATTGGATTGCGCATCGCTTGTCTATTACGACGACCTCGCGACGTTTGAGGTAAGCCAAACGCCGACATCCTCGAATTGGTGGGCTGGGTCGAACGCTTATCTCGGAGAGAGCGCGGACGACGGTCAGGTCTTTGACACCAGTCAGGTCATTCCTGAGCAATCCGGTATCACCTCTAATCAAACGCTCTCGGTGGGTCAAGCCGCGGTCTTCGAGTATTCATTCACCAGCGAAGGGGTCTTCGACGTCACCATCCTCAGGGGAGAGTGGTCCAGTCCCGATTACCGCAGCTGGGCCATCTACATGACACCGTCCGGTCCCACAGTCGTAGCAACTGCCGGGCCGAACGACGCGACCAACACCTGTTGCGACGACGTGATGGGTGGTCCGGTCTCGTCGGGCCGCTACTACGTGATGGTCGGCCTGTCTGCCACCGGCGAGATGATCGGTGCCTACTGGCCAGCGGACGGTGCAGCCGCCCCCATCACCAGACTCGATGACATCGGGGTGCCGAGCGGCGCAACCTGGAGTGTGAATTTCCATGTCTGGCAGCTCGACGACGGGGCGATGGTCACGCTGCATTCGTTCGCATTGATCTCGCACGCCGGGCTTATCTCCTGACCATCGTCCGAACCCCGATGGGGGATACTGGTCGCATGGGCCGCAAACGGATTTCTCAGGGCAGCACGTTCGAGCGCGATATTGGGTACTCCCGAGCGGTCGTAGACCGGCGATGGGTGTTCGTCGCCGGGACTACCGGCTACGACTACTCGACCATGACGATCAGTGCCGATGTCGTTGAGCAGTGCCGACAGACGTTGGCCAATATCGATGATGCGCTAGTTCGAGCCGGATCGTGTGCCGACGATGTGGTGCGCGTTCACTACCTGTTTTCCGATCGCAACGACTTCGAGCCGTGCTGGCCCCTGCTGCGCGAGTACTTCGCGACGGCGTTGCCTGCAGCAACGATGATGGTCGTCGGCCTCGGCACGCCAGAGATGAAGATCGAGATCGAAGTGACTGCCCGTAAGCCCAAGGGCAAGAAGAAGTAGCGCTACGCGAGTGGGCGGTGGTGGTGGGGCATTCGTCTTGGCAATGTGATTGCGAAGACGATTGCGAACACGCCGGCCGCCACTAACCCGATCGTCGCTCCGGGAGCCGAGTCGAGGTGGTAGCTCAGCATCAGCCCGCCGACACCCTCGGCCACGCCGAAAGCGACACCAATCACCATCATCTGGCGCAACGTGCGCGCGAGCAAGCGAGCGCTGGCGGCAGGTGTGACGAGCATCGTCACCGCCATGATCGTGCCGACTGCGCGCAAGCTGATGACAACGACCACCGCGAGCAGCAGTACAAGCACGGCTTGCACCAACTCAACACGCACCCCTACCTGTTCGGCTTGCACATGATCGAAGGTGGCAAGGCGTAACTCGTTGAACAACACCAACACCACTAATACCGCTGCGCCGCCCAGTGCGAGGTTCAGCCAGATGTCGCCCCACGTGACGGTCAGCACGCGGCCGAACAGAAAGTGCGTCAACTCGACGCCAGTATCGAGACGCGAGATGACCACGACGCCGATCGCGAAGAAAGCAGTACCTAGCACTGTGATCACGGTTTCTTGCCCGAGGCGTCGGTTGGTTGAGAACCACAACAGCAGCACTGCGATCAGCAGGCCGGCACCCATTGCGCCGAAAAGAACGTTGATGCCCGCCGAGTAGGCCAACCCGACGCCGGCGAGTGTTCCGTGCGACATCGCATCGCCAAGGTTCGCCATGCGGCGCAGAACCACCCAAGTACCGACCACCGGGGCAACGACTCCGATGATGATCGCGGCGAGGAACGCGCGCTGCATGAACTCGGCCTGAAACGGATCAGTGAGGTAATGCACGGAGGCTTCCAAAGGTTGTGTCGAGAATGTCGGGACTGAGTACGTGGTCCGGGGCGCCGTCGCCTCGCAGTGTGCCGTTGACAGCCAACAAGCGGTTGAACCGGCGGCGCGCGAGCGCGAGATCGTGTGTGGCAACTAGCAGCGCGGTTCCCTCGCTTGCCAACGTCGCGAACACGTCGAACAGCTCGACTGTGGTCGGCTCGTCGATGCCACTCAATGACTCGTCAAGCAATACCACTGAAGCTTGTTGCGCCAGCGCTCGGGCGAGGTAGGCGCGTTGCAGCTGCCCGCCCGAAAGTTCCGTGAGCGCGCGTGCCTCGGTGCCTTCGAGCCGAACCTTGAGTAGTGCATCGCTGGCCGCAGCACGATCGTGTTGCGTTGGTCGACGCCACCACGAGTGGAAGCGTCGACGGCCAGCCAACACCAACTCGCCCACCGTGATCGGAAAGTTCAGATCGCTGTCATTGCGTTGCGGGATGTACGCAAGGTCCATCCGATCGGTGCGGTCGTGGCAGTGCACGCCGTTTACCTCGACAACGCCGCTGTGATTCACAAGACCACAGATCGCCTTGAACATCGTGCTCTTGCCCGCACCGTTCGGGCCGATCACACCGATCAACTCACCTGGCTGAACCGCGAACGAAACGTCGTACAACGCGTCGGTTGCGCCGTAGCGCACGCCAAGGTGCTCGACTTCCAAGACCGGGCTCATGCGCAACCCAATCCGGCGCGCAGCGCTTGCAGGTTGGCGCGCATGATCGATACGTACGACTCGCCGGCGTCGAGTTGGTTTCGCGTCAGCGTTTCCGCCGTGCCAAGCGAAGAAACGTTTGCCCCGATTTCGTCAGCGACGGTTCGCGCGAGGTCAGGCGGAAGGTTCTCTTCGAAGAAGACAGTGGTAACCCCGTACTGCGATGCCAGCTCGGCGAGGTCCTCCAGTGACTTCGCCGATGGCTCGTCGCCAGGCGAAATTCCTGCGATCGCCAACTGGGTGAGCCCATAGGCGTGGGCCAAGTAACCAAATGCTTCATGGGTTGTGATCAGCACGGGGACAGCGCAGTCGACGAGTCCGGTCGCGAACTCGTTGTGCAGTGTTCCTAGCTCGTCGACGTATGTGGCCGCGTTGCCACCGAACGTGCTCGGTTGTTCTGGAGCCTCGTCGCCGAGTACTTCGGTGACAATCTGCGTCATCGCCTGCATGTTGCGCGGATCGAGCCAAACGTGCGGGTCGACACCGTCGCCGACGGTGATCAGAGTCAATCCGTGCAGCAAGTCGACTCGGCGCACCGAATCGGGAAGCGCGTCGATTGCCCTCTCGAGACTTGGTTGAAAGTCGCTTCCAAAGTAGAACACGACGTCGGCATTTTCGAGATCAGCGACCTGGCGCGCGGTTGGTTCGAACTCGTGCGGTTCGTCGCCCGGAGGAACCAGCGTCGCGACCTCGATGGTGCTGCCCCCGACGCGACGGACAATCTCCTCGATCGGGTAAAAGGCAACGGCCACCCTCAGCGTGCCGTCATCAGTCGCCGGCTCGTTCGCACACGCACCGACGCCAGTGATGGCCAGCGCAACGATGATCGGCAACCGCTTCACAGTTCTGACGTTATCTGAAATGAGAAGCATTATCACCCTGGCGAGAACGATTCCCGGTACGCTGACGCCGTGGCGACCAAGCAGAAACCGGCGCTCTCAACGGCCACGAGCGCTGCGGCCGTGCAAGCGTTGGCGCCGTTCGAGCTGCGCCTGACGGGAAACCGGCGCTCGGTGCTGGCTGCTCTCGAGCACTCGTCGCGTCCGTTAACTGTGGATGAGGTCGTCGAGGCCTCGGCCGTACCGACCTCGACTGCCTATCGGAACCTGGCTGAACTAGTCGAGGCGGGGATCGTCGTGCGAGTGAGTGGAGTCGGTGGCGGCGAACGCCACGAACTGGCCGAGCAGTTCTCGCAGCACCACCACCATCACTTGGTGTGCACCGGTTGCGGCATCGTCACCGACTTCGACCCAAGCCCTCAGTTGGAAAAACTGATCGATCGCGAGATCGAAGCGTTACTTGCCACCAGTGGGTTCGAGATCACTCACCACGTTTTCGACGTTCGCGGTCGTTGCCGCGACTGCAGCGCCGTCTGACGCGTGCGGCCGCAGGAACAGCCACAGCACCGGAATTGCATACGCGAAGTAAGTGATCACCCGGATTCGTTCCGGATTGGGCGACCATCCGAACATGCCCTTCAGAAAGTCGTGGAGATTTCCCGCGGCGAGTGACCCAGATGTGATCGTCCACATTGGCTCGATCAACCAGCCCGACTCGAACTCGAACAACTCGCGAAACTCGTGCACGGCCTTGCCGGCCAATCCGGCGGCGAACAAGATCAGGACCAAGCCGGTGTAACGGAAGAACGAACGAAGATCGATTCGCGAACCACCGACGTAGATCAGCAGGCCGATCACGGCGCTGACCAGTAGGCCTAGCGCGCCACCGATGACGACTTCTGCGCCCGACGAGCTGCCGGTCTCGGCGCCGAGCAGGAAGAGCACTGTCTCCAAGCCTTCGCGTGCAACCGCGACGAACGCCACAACGGTGAGTGCGCCGCCGGTGACGGCGAGATCGACTTTTCCGCGCAAGTGGCCACCAAGCGTGCGCGCATTCTTGCGCATCCACAGAATCATGTAGGTCAAGACGATTGCCGCGCTGAGTGCCAGCACGCCCTCGACGGCTTGCTCGCCCTTGCCGTGCAAGCCGTTGGTCGCAATGTGCACGATCACACCAGCGACGACCGAAGCGGCGGTCGCGAGACCGGCCCCCAGCCAAACCGCACCGAGTTGTTCGCGGCGACCTGACTTAACGAGGTAGCCGACCAAGATGGCCAGGACGATCGCGATCTCAAGTCCCTCGCGCAGTGTGATGACGAATGATGCTCCCATGCCACGATGTTAGGCATACTAAACATCTATTGTCAACTGCCCTCGACTCAGGTCGAGTCTTCAACAGGGTTTGCAAGCGGCATTACGTAAAGTAAAGGGAGTAGACCCGTTCTGGCGCCCGAAACCTAGAGTCCGCTTTACATGTCAGGACGGTCACACACCCTCGTCGTCCAATCCAAGAAATCTGACCCGCGTAACGCAAGCCTGCTGATCGACGCACACGCTCTGGGACTGAGTCGTGTTACCGATATCCAGTGCCACGACCTCTACTTCATCGAAGGCGATCTCGCCGAGACCGACCTCAAACGGTTAGCTGCCGAGCTTCTTAGTGACCCAGTTGTGCAGACGGCCGAGTGGCGAGCCGTCGATACGAGCACGAGCGCGACTTCCGCTGAGCAGGTGATCGAAACCGCCCGTCGCCCCGGTGTCACCGATTCCGTTGCTGAACAAATCGTTCGCGCCGCGCACGAACTCGGCATCTCGGCCGTGCAACGCGCCGCGACGGGCAACAGCTATCGCGTCGGCGGTCGTCTTGAGGCTGGCGACTTGCGCACGCTCGCGGAACGTTTGCTCGCCAACTCGGTCATTCAACACTTCAAAATTGGTTCGATCGAACCGACGTTTCCGCAATCTGCGCAAGGCTCGGCGCGAGTCGACATCGTTCCACTGCGCGAACTGAACGCCGATGGACTGCTCGCTCTCTCGCGCGATCGACGTGCCGCGCTCGACCTCGCCGAGATGGAAGCCATACAAAATTACTTTCGGTTGGAAGACCGCGACCCGACTGACGTTGAGTTCGAGATGATTGCTCAAACGTGGAGCGAGCACTGTGTGCACAAGACGTTCAGGGCCAAGATCGAGATCGAGGGCCGGGCACAGGTAAGTGGTCTGCTCAAGACCTATCTCGTTGCTGCGACCGACTCGATCGCAGCGCCGTGGGTGCGATCGGCGTTCGTCGACAATGCCGGCATCATCGATTTCGATGACGACTTCGAAGTCTCGATCAAGGTTGAGACCCACAACCATCCCTCAGCGATTGAGCCGTTCGGTGGTGCGAACACCGGCGTCGGCGGCGTTATCCGCGATGTGTTGGGCGTTTCTGCGAAGCCGATCGCCGCTACCGATGTGCTGTGCTTCGGTCCGGCCGACCTCGACCCCGACAACTTGCCCGAAGGTGTGCTGCACCCGCGACGCATTCGTTCGGGCGTTGTCGCGGGCGTACAGGACTACGGCAACAAGATCGGGATACCCACCGTCAACGGCGCGATCCTTTACGACGAGGGTTACACCGCTAACCCCCTCGTGTTCTGCGGCTGCATTGGCATCGCGCCCAAGGGATTGCATGCCAGCACTCGCGCTCCGCGGCCCAACGATCGCATCATCGTGCTTGGCGGTCGAACTGGGTCCGACGGTTTGCGCGGCGCAACGTTCTCGTCGATGACGATGGATGCACAAACCGGCGAGGTGGCCGGAGCGTCGGTGCAGATCGGTGACCCAATCACTGAGAAGGGACTGATCGAGGTCATCACGCGTGCGCGCGACAGCGGGCTGTATCACGCGATCACCGACTGTGGCGCCGGTGGGTTGTCGTCGGCGGTTGGCGAGATGGCCAGCACCGTCGGCGCCGACGTTGAACTTACACAGGTGCGACTGAAGTATCCCGGCCTCGCACCGTGGGAGATCTGGCTATCTGAAGCGCAGGAGCGCATGGTGCTGGCGGTTCCCGAGTCGACGCTCGCACAACTGCAATCGCTGTGTGACACGTACAACGTCGAACTCACCAACATCGGTCACTTCGTCGATTCTGGTCGTCTCAAGGTTCGGTACAACGACCAAGTCGCGCTCGACCTTGCGAACGCGTTTCTGCACGACGGGATTCCTCAGCGACGAATGACTGCGGTCATCGCACGAAACGCATCAGCGCAGCAAAGCGCGCTCATTGGACAGAACCACGACGACATGTTGCTGGCTCTGCTTGCTACACCCAACGTCGCCTCCAAGAGCGACGTGATCCGCATCTACGACCACGAGATTCTCGGCGGGACCGTGGTTAAGCCGCTGACCGGTGTCCTCAACGACGGCCCGTCCGATGCGTGCGTCATCAAACCGATTGGCACGACGGGCTCTCGCGGCATCGTGATCTCGAATGGCATCAATCCCGAGTTGGGCAAGTCCGACACTTACGCGATGGCGATCAACGTCGTCGATGAGGCGATGCGCAACGCGGTCGCAGTCGGTGCCGATCCGGATCGCATCGCCATCCTCGACAACTTCTGCTGGGGCGATCCGACGCGCCCCGAGACCTTGGGCTCGTTGGTCGAAGCTGTGCGCGGGTGCCACGACGCTGCCGTTCACTTTCGTACACCTTTTATCTCGGGCAAGGATTCGCTGAACAACGAGTACCTCGGCGCCGACGGCGAACGCCATGCGATTCCGCCCACGCTGCTCATCTCGGCACTCGGCATCATCGAAGATGTCGCGAAGGCAGTGACGATGGATCTGAAAGCAGTCGGCGACGCGTTGTACCTCGTCGGCAGCATTGAGCCGGTTGCGGACGGGCTACTTCCTGCGGCCGATCTCTATCGCGGTCTACATCGCGCAATGCAGCTCGGGCTGGTACGAGCAAGCCACGACCTCAGCGAGGGTGGCCTTGCGGTCGCGGCTGCCGAGATGTGTATCGGTGGTCGGCTCGGTCTCACCCTGACAGTTGAGGAAGGCGACCTGTTCACGGAGACCAACGGTTGCTTGCTTGTTGAGGTAGTGCCCGAGCACGCAGATCAGTTCGAGAGCACGCTCGCGGATCAACCTCATCAGCGTCTCGGCGTCGTAACCACCGGTAATCGACTCGAGATCGCCGCCGACAACCGAACCTTTATCTCACTCCCCATCGACGAACTCGTCGGGGCGTGGAACACCACTCCTCTAACCATGACCGCTAGGTGACACCCGTCCGATGCTTGCCCGCGCGCTTATCCTCCACGCCCAAGGGTCCAATCGTGATCTCGACGCGGCTCACGCGTTCGAACTGGCCGGCGCGCAACCCGAGATCGTTCCGCTCAACGAACTTCGTGCGGGCAACACTCGCTGGTCGGATTATCAACTGCTCTGCCTTCCCGGCGGGTTCGCGTATGCCGATGCGCTCGGTGCGGGGAAGTTGTTCGCACTCGACCTCAACGTCTACTTCGCGGATCAGGTCAAAGCGTTCGTGGAAGCGGGAAAGCCCGTGATCGCGATGTGTAACGGATTTCAGGCGCTGGTCAAGTCGGGCATTCTCCCGGACGGTCGCCGTAACGCTGGCGCCGCGTCCTCGACGCTCACCTTCAACGCCTCCGGACACTTCGAATGTCGATGGATCACGCTGAGACCGAAATCGCAAACCTGCGTGTGGACACGCGGTCTCACCGAGCAGATCTACTGTCCGGTGGCGCACGGCGAAGGCAACTACACCGTCATTGACGAGTCGCTTGTGGCCGACCTGCAAGCGCAAGATCAGATCGCGCTCGTCTATGCCAACCCCGATGGGTCGTCGGCTAGTGGTTCGTACCCGAACAACCCCAACGGCTCAATTGCCGACATCGCCGGAGTGTGTAATCCGGAGGGCAACGTGCTCGGTCTCATGCCGCATCCGGAAAATCACATCCTGCCGTACCAGCATCCGCGCTGGACGCGCGGCGAGAGTGGCCAACTAGGTCTGACACTTTTCGAAAATGGAGTGAAGTATGCAAACGCTGCCTGACAACATCCCCGATACGGCCACACTGCAAGAACTGCTGCCCAACGCGTTTCACGACTCGAACTTGAAGCTCGCGGGCAAGCAGTCGGGCAAGGTGCGCGACTGGTATCCGCTTGAGGGCGACCGACGGTTAATCATCACCACCGATCGGTTGTCGGCGTTCGACCGCGTGCTGACAAGTGTGCCGTACAAGGGCCAAGTGCTGAATCAACTCGCGGCGTGGTGGTTCGATCAGACCGCCGATGTGATCGCCAATCACAAGGTTTCCATTCCAGATCCGAATGCACTCATTGGTGTCGACGCGCGACCGCTTCCGGTGGAAGTCATCGTGCGCGGCTACATCACCGGCGTCACAGGTACGGCGCTCTGGTATCGATACTCGCTCGGCGAGCGCGACATCTACGGCTACACGTTTCCGGAAGGTTTGCAAAAGAACGATCGACTGCCCGAGCCGATCATCACACCGACAACCAAGGGTGGCCCGACCGGCCACGACGAACGCCTGACCTGTGCGGAAGTCGTAGAGAAGGGTCTGCTTCCCGCCGAACTGTGGGACGAAGTGCAAGTCGCCGCGTTGGCATTGTTCAAACGGGGTCAACAGGTTGCGGACAAGGCTGGCCTCATCTTGGTGGACACGAAGTACGAGTTTGGGCTCGACCCATCTGGGAAGTTGCTGCTGATCGATGAAGTGCACACTCCCGACTCATCGCGTTTTTGGAAGGCGGACTCGTACGCCGAACTGTTTGCAGCTGGGAACGAGCCTGAGAACTTCGACAAAGAATTCGTGCGCCTCGCATACGCGGAACACGGTTACCGCGGCGATGGCGTTCCGCCGACGGTGCCAAACTCGTTGTGGGCAGCTGCGAGCCAGCGCTACATGACGATCTACGAAATGCTGACCGGCCAGTCGTTCATCCCTGGCGGCTACCCCGTTGAACCACGCCTGATTGAGAACTTGCGCAGCGCCGGGATAGGCGCATGAGCGGCCTCGTTGTGATCCTCATGGGCTCGAAGGCCGACGAAGCGCATTGCCAAAAGATCGCAGAGGCGGCGCGTGGCTTCGGCCTTGAAGTCGCGATTCGCATTGGCTCTGCGCATAAGACAGCGGATCACGTCTCGAAGCTGTTGCGTGAATACGAAGCCGACCCGCGCCCGAAGGTGTACATCACCGTCGCTGGTCGCAGCAACGCACTCTCGGGTTTCACAGACGGTGCCGTGAGTGCGCCGGTCATCGCGTGTCCACCGCCGAGCGACTCGTTTGGTGGCGCCGACGTTTTCTCGTCACTGCGAATGCCCTCGGGAATTGCGCCGGCTGTTGTTCTCGAGCCGGCCAACGCTGCCCTCCTAGCCGCCAAGATTCTTAGTCTGAGCGAGGCTGACGTGAAATCAGAAGTAGTTGCGTTCCAGAAACGCCAAGCGGACAAGATCATCGCTGACGACGCGAGCCAGCAATGACGCTCGACGACGCCAGCTTCGACGACGCGACCTTCGACGCCGACTCGCTAGATGATCACCCGCGTGACGAGTGCGGCATCGTCGGTATCTACGCACCCAATGAAGACGTTGCACGAATGGCATTTTTCGGGCTCTTCGCTCTGCAGCACCGCGGGCAAGAAGCTGCGGGCATCGCCGTCTCCGACGGAATCTCGGCTCGCATTCACAAAGACGTCGGCTTGGTGGCGCAGGTATTCAACGCCGAGAACCTTGCGCCATTGCAAGGTCACTATGCGATCGGACACACGCGCTACTCGACCACCGGTTCGTCGTCGATGCGCAATGTTCAACCGTTCCTCATCGAAACGCAATATGGGCCGTTGGGCGTTGCCCACAACGGCAACATCGTCAACGCTCCCGAACTTCGTAACGAGCTGCTGCGCCGCGGCGTCGGGCTGTCGTCATCGTCGGACAGCGAAGTCATCACCATGATGCTCGCTGCTGCGGAAGGCGACACTTGGGAGGAGAGAATTCGGAACACGATGCCGCGGTGGCGCGGTGCGTTCTGCCTCTCGATCCTCACGCGCGACGGTGTGTTTATGGTTCGCGATCCGTGGGGCTTTCGGCCGCTTAGCGTTGGGCGGTTGCCTACCGGCGGATACGCCGCAGCTTCCGAATCCGGCGCGTTGCGCACGCTCGGCTGCGAAGTCATCTGCGAGGTCAGCCCTGGCGAGGTCGTCACGCTCAGCAAGGCTGCGCTGCGAGTTAGCCAAGCCGTTCCACCACAAGAGCAACTGGCGCGCTGCACCTTTGAACAGATCTACTTCTCACGTCCAGACAGTTTCTGGGACGGCCTCAGCGTGCACGAAATCCGCCAGCATCTCGGTGTGGAACTCGCACGCGAAGCGCCCATCGCCGCCGATGTCGTTGTGCCAGTGCCCGACTCATCCACTCCAGCCGCAATCGGGTACGCACGGGAATCCGGCATTCCGTACAACGACGGGTTCATCAAGAATCGCTACATCGGTCGCACGTTCATTCAACCGACCGACTCGTTACGCAAGCAGGGCGTTGCCCTCAAGTTCAACGTGCTGGAAGAGAACTTGCGCGACCAGCGAGTGATCGTGATCGACGACAGCATCGTGCGCGGCAATACTTCAGGCCCACTCGTCAAGCTGTTGCGAGATGCTGGCGCTCGCGAAGTGCATGTGCGCATCACTTGCCCGCCGATCGCCCATCCCTGTTTCATGGGCGTCGATATGGGGACGTACGACGAACTGATTGCACATCGCATGACCGTCGACGAGATTTGCGAACACATCGGTGCCGACTCGCTGCACTTCCTTTCGCTCGACGGCATGATGCGCGCCATCGGCAAACGAGAGGGCTACTGCCAGGCCTGCTTCAATGGCATCTATCCACTCGAGTTGGACGCCGATCGGACCAAGACCGGATTCGAGCGAGCGCTTGCGTAAGGCACAATGCGCGTTCTAATCGTCGGTGCTGGCGGGCGAGAGCACGCCCTGGCCTGGAAGGTTGCGCAATCTCCACGCCTCACCCAACTGTTCGTCGCGCCGGGCAACGCAGGCACCGCTGCATACAACGTCGGCGTCGCGGCTGACGACACGGCGCGACTTGTTGCATTTGCGCAAGAGCAAGCGATCGACATGGTCATCGTCGGTCCGGAAGTGCCGCTCGCTGCTGGGCTCGCCGATGTATTGCGCGCCGCGGGTGTCAAAGTCTTCGGTCCCTCGCAGGCTGCCGCCGAAATCGAATCCAGCAAAGCGTTCTCGAAGGCCTTCATGGTTCGTCAGCAGATTCCAACGGCGCGATTCGCCGTCTTCACCGACTACGACGCGGCGCGTGCTCATGTTGCGGCGATCGACTACCCAGTCGTCATCAAGGCGTCAGGCCTCGCCGCCGGCAAAGGTGTCCTCATTCCCAGCACCGCTGACGAAACAGCGGATGCGCTGAGGGCGATCATGCTCGATCGCGACTTCGGCGCTGCCGGCGACGAAGTCATCATCGAGGAGCGACTCTCGGGTGAAGAAGTTTCGCTGCTCTGTTTCTCTGATGGTTCGACAGTGAGGGCGATGCCGCCAGCGCAGGACCACAAGCGATTGCTGGATGGCGACCTTGGGCCAAACACCGGCGGCATGGGCGCATATGCGCCGGCGCCGATTTGCCCGCCTGAGCTGGCGGATGAGTTCTCGCGAACTGTGTTGCAGACCGCGATTGATGGCCTGCGCGCTGAAGGCAGACCGTTCGTAGGCGTTCTCTATGCCGGCCTAATGCTCACGCCAGACGGGCCGCGCGTTCTCGAGTTCAACTGTCGCTTCGGGGATCCGGAAACGCAGGTGTTGCTTCCACTGCTCGAGTCCGACTTGCTCACAGTCGTGGAAGCGTGTGTCGATGGACGATTGGCGAATACCCAAGTGAAGTGGAACGCGAACGCAGCTGCGTGCGTAACCATCGCATCGGAGGGCTACCCGGGCGATTATCCGAGCGGGCGAGTGATCAGTGGCCTCGACGGCTCGTTCGAGCGCGCTGTCGTCTTCCATGCAGGCACGAAAGTTGCCGACGGCGAAACGGTGACTGCGGGCGGTCGCGTGCTTGCTGTCACCGGGTGGGGCGAGACAATTGCGCATTCGCTCGACAACGCTTACTCAGCCGTCGATGGCGTGCAGTTCGAGGGGATGCAGTTTCGCAAGGACATTGGTTGGAGGGCCATGGAGAATCATGGATAGGCCCGAAGGAAGTTCGTACGCCGCGGCTGGCGTCTCAATTGACGCCGGGAACCGCGCCGTCGACCTGATGCGCGAGTCGGTGCGCTCGACGTACGGTCCGCAGGTTCTCGCGGGCATCGGTGCGTTCGGCGGCCTCTTCTCCGCCGCTGCGCTGAAGGAAATGAACGACCCTGTGCTCGTCGCGTCGACCGATGGCGTCGGCACCAAGGTAAAGCTTGCTGCGCAGGTCGGGCGTTACGACTCGATCGGTTATGACATCGTCAACCACTGCATCAACGACATTCTCGTGCAGGCGGCGCGCCCGCTGTTCTTTCTCGACTACGTCGCCAGCTCGAAGATCGATCCCGAAATGGTTGCGTCTGTAGTCAACGGCATTGCCGCCGCCTGCCGCGCAGCCGGGTGCGCGTTGCTTGGTGGCGAGACCGCCGAGATGCCGGGTGTCTATCAGCCGAACGAATTCGATGTCGCAGGAACGATCATTGGTGTCGTAGAGCGCGCCGACGTTCTACCGCGCGCTGATCTACAGGCAGGCGACGTTCTCATCGGGCTGGGCTCTTCTGGGCCGCATACGAACGGATACTCGCTGATTCGGAAAGTGTTCGAAGGTGTCCCACTCGACGCCGAGGTTCCAGAACTCGGTCGGTCGCTCGTCGACGCACTACTTGTCCCGCATCGTTCCTACTTGCAACCTCTCGCGTCGAGCCTGCGCAACATCAAGGCGCTTGCACACATCACAGGTGGCGGATTCATCGAGAACATTCCACGTGTCCTGCCCGATGATCTCGGTGCCGTGATCAAACTTGACAGTTGGCCGATGCCGCCGCTGTTCAGCCTGATCCAACAGCGGGGCCAGATCGACCCGGAAGAGATGTACCGCGTCTTCAACATGGGTATCGGGATGATCATCATCGCCGACAAGTCGAAAGCGGCTGCGATACAGGCGAGCATTCCCGAGGACACGTTTGTGATCGGTGAACTCGTCGCCGGCGCCAAGAAGGTCACGCTGCAGTGACCCGTCTCGTCGTTCTAGTTTCCGGTAACGGCTCGAACTTGCAAGCGATTCTCGATGGTTGTTCGTCTGGCGAGCTCGGTGCCCAAGTCGTCGCTGTCATCTCTGACCAACCCGATGCGTACGGACTCGAGCGTGCGGCCCGTGCCGACGTCCCTGCTATCGCACGTCCGAAACTGAAGGCGCAGGATCGCGCGGCCTACGACACGGAACTCGCTTCGCTCATCGCCTCGTTCGATCCCGATTGGGTCGTGCTAGCAGGTTGGATGCGATTGCTCTCGTCGAATCTCCTAGACCGCTTTCCCAATCGAGTCATCAATCTGCACCCTGCGTTACCCGGAACGTTCCCCGGAACTCACGCCATCGAGCGCGCGTTTCAGGCGCATCGGCGGGGCGAGATCGAACACACAGGAGTGATGGTGCATCTGGTGCCGGATGAAGGTGTCGACTCAGGTCCGGTACTGGCTGAGGAGATTGTCGGCATCGAACCGAACGACACGCTCGAAACGTTGGAAGCCAAAGTGCATTCTGTCGAACACCGCCTCTTGGTAAAGACTCTCCACTCACTCTGCGTTTGAAAGAACACCATGCCGATCGCACTCTTTTCAGTTCACGACAAGACCGGCCTCGTCGACTTCGCTCGCGGCTTACACAACCTCGGTTGGTCGCTGATCGCATCCGGCGGAACAGCAAGCCTGTTGCGCGAGAACAAACTTCCCGTTACTGAAGTGGCCGACTACACGGGTTCGCCCGAAATTCTGGGCGGACGAGTCAAAACGCTTCACCCGGCGATCCATGGCGGATTGCTGGCGCGTAGCACGGAAGCTGATCGCGCCGACCTTGATCGCGTCAACGCTGACTACATCGATCTCGTAGCGGTCAACCTCTATCCGTTCGAGGAAACGATCGCGACGCCGAACGTCACCCTGGCCGACGCGATCGAGAACATCGACATCGGCGGTGTGACCCTGATTCGTGCCTCGGCCAAGAACAACGAACGAGTCACACTCGTGTGCGATCCAGCCGATTACGCGAGCGTCCTTGCCGAAGCCGGCAACGGTGGCATAACACCCGAGACTCGTAGCCGACTAGCGGTAAAGGGCTTCGCAGCAACAGCGCACTACGACTCGGCGATCGCGACTTACCTAGGTGGAAGCACGCCCGACGCGATTCAGCTGACTGCCTATCCCGTTCAATCGCTGCGTTACGGCGAGAACCCGCATCAGTCGGCGACGCTCTACTCGTTTGAAGCAGGTGCCGGACCATTGGGCGGCGAGGTGTTGCAAGGCAAGGAGCTCTCGTACAACAATCTGCTCGACCTCGACGCGGCGTGGAAGGTGGCGGCGAGTTTCGAACGACCGACCATCTGCATCGTCAAACATTTGTCACCCTGCGGCGTCGCGTCTGCCGATCAACTCGCTGACGCTTATCACGCAGCATTCGAGTGCGACAAGATCTCGGCCTTCGGGGGTGTCATCGCCAGCAACCGGCCGTTCGACGGAGCAACCGCGGAGGCGCTCGGCGACCTGTTCGCAGAGTGCATCGCCGCGCCGGGCTTTACAGCTGATGCGCGAACTGTGCTGGCCAAGAAGAAGAACTGCCGACTGGTTGAAATGCCCAACATGGCGATCGAGCCGCGCTACGAACTGCGCTCGATCACGCGCGGCTTGTTGAAGCAGGACGTCGATCTCGGCGATCCTGTTGCGGCTGACGCGTGGCGCGTCGTCAGTAAGCGGCAACCGACTGATGCCGAGTGGACATCGTTGCGCTTTGCTTGGAAGGCGTGCCAGCACGTCAAATCGAACTCCATCGTCTTTGTTCAGGGTGAGTCGACCGTTGGGATTGGTGGCGGGCAACCGAACCGCGTCGACTGCGTGCGTATCGCGGCGGAGCGGGCGGGGGATAAGTCGCGTGGAGCCGTGATGGCGTCTGATGCCTTCTTCCCGTTCCCCGACTCGGTCGAGATTGGCGCGCAAGCCGGCATCACGGCCATAGTCCAACCCGGTGGCTCTTTACGCGACAACGAAGCGATTGCCACCGCCGATGCGGCCAATATCGCGATGGTTGTGACAGGGGTACGACATTTTCGACACTAGATGGAGCACTGATGAATAAGGAACTGTTCAACAAGTTCGAATCCCTCACCTTCGACGATGTGCTCATCGTTCCGGGTTACACCGAGGTGCTACCCGATCAGACGGATGTGCGCGCTCGGTTGACACGCGACATCGTCCTGCCCATCCCGCTGATGTCGGCGGCGATGGATACCGTCACCGAGTCGCGACTCGCGATTGGCCTCGCGCGCGAAGGCGGCTTGGGAATCATTCATCGCAACATGACTACTGAGGCGCAAGCAGCCGAGGTCGAGAAGGTCAAGCGGTCGGAGTCGGGAATGATCGTCGATCCCGTGACGCTGCCGCCGACGGCATCGTTGCGCGAAGCCGAAGACCTAATGGCCAGATTCCGATTCAGCGGCGTGCCGATTACTGAAAGTGGCGGAACGCTGGTCGGCATTCTTACCAACCGCGACACGCGCTTCGTCGAGCAGGCGGACTTCAATCGGCCGATCAGCGAGTTCATGACCAAGGAAGGTTTGGTGACCGCACCTGTCGGCACGACCCTCGATCAGGCGAAAGCCATCTTGCAGAAGCACCGCATCGAGAAGTTGCCTTTGGTTGATGACCAAGGGCGGCTTAAGGGGCTCATCACAGTCAAGGACATCCAGAAGAAGTTGGATTACCCAAACGCGGCGAAGGATGCGAGTGGTCGGCTGTTGGTCGGTGCAGCCGTCGGCGTCGGCCCCGACGTCGAGGCGCGCGCTCAACGCCTAATCGAAGAGGGCGTCGATCTCATTTGCATAGATACCGCGCACGGTCACTCGGCAGGAGTTGTTCGTGCAGTGCAAAGTATCCGCAGTGCTTGGCCGCAGATTCCGATCGCGGCGGGGAATGTGGTCACGGCCGAAGGTACGCAGATGTTGATCGACGCAGGCGCCGATGTGATCAAAGTCGGTGTCGGTGCCGGGTCGATCTGCACGACGCGCGTGATTTCAGGTGCGGGGATGCCGCAGGTCTCGGCAATCTTCGAGTGTGCGCAAGTCGCGCGTCGCAAGGGTGTGCCAGTGATCGCCGATGGGGGCATCAAGTACAGCGGCGACATCGTGAAGGCGATTGTTGCTGGCGCCGACGTCGTCATGTTGGGCGGCCTGATGGCCGGGCTCGATGAAGCACCGGGCGACATCGAGCTATACGAAGGTCGCCGCTTCAAGCAGTACCGCGGCATGGGCAGCCTTGGCGCGATGCAGGGACTGGGTAAAGATCGCTACGCCAGCGGGCAAGGTGGCGGCGGCAAGTTGGTGCCGGAAGGCATCGAGGGGCGCGTGCCGTACAAAGGCAAGATGAGCGACTTCGTGTATCAACTCGTCGGCGGATTGCGCAGCGGGATGGGCTACGCGGGCGCGGCGTCGCTAGACGAGTTGCGAACTAAGACTCGCCTCACGCGCATCACGAGTGCTGGTCTCATCGAAAGCCACCCGCACGACGTGACCATCACGCGCGAGTCACCGAACTATCAGCGCGGCTAGTCCTTCAACGGCTAGTCCTTCAACGGCTAGTCCTTCAACGGCTAAGGCGCTTCCGGCAGACAGTCTTCGTCCGCGTGCTTCAGGGTTGCCAGCCGCGATCCTCTGGCAATGAGTTGCCGCCATCGATGACCAGCAGTTGGCCGGTGATGTAGCTAGCCGTTGGATCGGCGAGGAATCGAACCGCCACTGCTACTTCCGCCGGAGTGCCAGACCGCCCCATCGGCGTCAACGTGCCCGCCTTGCGCTCGCCGTGTGGTTGTGAACCGCTCTTGATCCATCCGGGGGCGATGGCGTTGACGGTGATACCGATCGATGCGACCTCGAGTGCAGCGGCGCGCGTTAAGCCCTGTATTCCCGCCTTCGCAGCGTGGTACGCAACGTCACCCGTGAAGGCTTGCAACGAACCAGACGTGCTACCGATGTTGATGATGCGGCCGTAGCGACGTTCGCGCATGGCTGCAATCGCCGCGCGCGTGACTGCAAAGCAGGTCGTCAGGCTGCGTTCGATTCCGTCGTGCCAGCGCGCATCGGTAGTTTCGTCGACCGTCGCTGCAGTCACGGTTCCGCCAATGGCGATCATTCCGGCGTTGTTGACGCAAACATCAAGGCGGCCGCCAAACTCTGTTGTGGCGCGTACTAAGTCGTCGGCTACTCCGGGTTGCATCAGGTCGCCGACGACACCGAGCGACCGCACGCCCAGTGCTTGCAGCTCTTTGGCGCGATCGATAATGCGATCGGTCGTAGAGCTAACAACAACATCGGCCCCGCTGGCCGCGAGCGCGGCCGCAATCGCAAACCCGATACCGAGTTCGTTGCCCGCGCCTGTAACAAGCGCGACTTGACCTCGCAGTGAGTCGCTCATGCCAACAATGCTGACACGGCGGAGTGGAACACAAGTGAGTGTGTGTCGACATCGGCCTGCGAATGGAAAGGCGACAGCAACGCCATGTTGTGGAACGGCGTCAGCAGAACACCGCGGTTGATTGCCCACAAATGCATTAGGGCATCTAACTCGTGATCGATCGCCGCTGCCGCCGCCGCACCATCGCGTGGTGGTGGACAGAACCAATACTCGGCGCGCGCTCCCAACTGCTGAACGTTCCATGGCAGACCGAACTCGTCGATCGTTGCCTGCACGCCGGCGGCCCACGCAGTCGCAAGAGGAATCATGTATGCGAAATCGTCTTGACGTAGCGTGCTTTCGAGCGTCGCCCTCACTGCTGCCATCGCAAGCGCGTTGCCCGTCAGTGTGCCGCCAACACCACTGGTGTCGACCTCGGGATCGTTCAGCAACTCATTTAGCCGCGCGGCGATATCGGCAGTGCACCCGTAAGCCGCCGCTGGCATTCCGCCGCCGATTGTCTTTCCAATCACGAAGAAATCAGGATCGAGACCCCACGCGCGAGTCGCGCCGCCGGGGCCAACGCAAATCGTGTGGGTTTCGTCGATCGCGAGCAGCGTGCCATAGCGCCGGGTAAGTGTCCGCATGACTTCATGAAAGCCTGCGTCCGGTAGCACAATGCCGATGTTGGTAAGCGCTGGCTCGGCAAGCACGCACGCGATCTCCCCGGTGGCCAGTGCTGCCTCCAATGCATGTGGATTGTTGAACGGCACAACGACCGTTGTGTGCGCGGGATGGACCATTGGCGCGATGTTGCCCATCCGGGGCTGAACTTGTCCGGCTGCATCGAGTGTTGCTAACGCCTCGTCGACGCTGCCGTGGTAGCAGCCATCAAACACCAACACTTTCGGACGGCGTGTCAGATGGCGAGCGAAACGCAGCACGAAACGATTGGCGTCGGTTGCCGTCATCGCCATTTGCCAAATCGGTAGCCCAAAGCGTCGTGCGAGTTCGGCACCCACCCACGCGGCATCGGCATTCGGCAACATCGTTGTGATGCCTCGCTTTGCTTGGCGATGCAGTGCGTCGGCCACCTGTGGGAGCCCGTGCCCGGTCATGGCACCGGTGTCTCCGAGACAGAAGTCGACGTACTCGATGCCGTCGACATCGACCATGCGAGCCCCCGCCGCGGTTTCGAAGAACAGGGGGAACGACCCAGGCCAACGTGTCATCCATGCCATCGGCACGCCGCCCAGTAGGTTGGAGCGCGCCGCGACTGCGAGCCTTGCCGATTGAGGGTGCGTTTCTACGAACCGTTGCTCTTCTGCGCTTCGGAGTTGCCGTAGGCGCTGTCGATCGATCACACCGAGCGACTTTAGGGCTTAGCGGCCTCTTCAGACCGGACGGCGACGATCTGCGCGATCGTTGAGTACGGCCAACCACCTGGCAACGAGAGTGGTGCCTCCGGCGCCGGCAGCATCGTGTAGCGAATCTCGCCCTCTTGCACGTAACCAATTTCTTCGCGCGCTGCCTGCTCGATGCCCTCAGGGGTCTGCAGCACCTGAACCTCATTGGCGAGTTCCGCGTTCGCGTCTTGCAGCGCAGAGAGTTGATCTTCTTTGCGATCGAGGTCGTCTTGCTGGCGAAGCCATGCCTGCACCGGCAAGACGAACAAGGCTGCGATGAATGCCGCGGTGACGACGGCACCACCGATGCCAAGGACGCGGCGCTTGCGCCCACGAACGAGTTGCTTCTCGACCGGAATCGGCCGCGTGAAGTCCGCGAAGCGGCTTTCGTCGCGACCCTCGGCAGCGCGTACGGGCTTGGTCTTACCGACCGGACGCTTGCTCTTCGGCTTAGAGGCGGGCTTGGCGTTGGAACGAGCGTTGGTCTTTGGCTTGGGCTTTGCCCTGGCGGTAGCCGTGGATTTGGTGGCGGGCTTGACGCCGTGTGTGCGCGTGCGGGTGCCCACCTTGGGTCGCGCGATCGATGAGGTCTTGTGCCCGCCTGAGCTCATCTCACCATTCTCGCAGCGCCGCCGCGCAGAATCACGTCACTGCTGCAATGCGGCGCGACCGCGGTAGGCCGCTGACTCGCCCAGTTGCTCCTCGATGCGCAGCAATTGGTTGTACTTGGCGGTTCGATCGCTGCGGGCGGGGGCGCCGGCCTTTATCTGCCCGCAGTTGGTGGCAACAGCGAGGTCGGCGATGGTCGAGTCTTCGGTTTCGCCGCTGCGGTGGCTCATCACGCTGGTGTAGTTGTGACGCGTCGCTAAGTCGATGGTGTCGAGTGTTTCCGTCAGTGAGCCGATCTGGTTCACCTTCACCAGAATGCTGTTCGCCACATTGCGCTCGATACCCATCCGAAGGCGGGTGACGTTCGTGACGAATACGTCGTCGCCAACCAATTGCACTTTGTTGCCGAGCGCCTTGGTGAGCGCTGCCCAACCGTCCCAGTCGTTCTCCGCCATTCCGTCCTCGATGCTGATGATCGGGTAGGTGTCGACCAGGCGCATCCAGTAAGCCACCATGTCGTCGCCGCTGAGAACCTTGCCTTCGCCAGCGAGGTGATAGTTACCGTCGCGATACAACTCGCTCATCGCCGGATCCATCGCGATCGCGATGTCTTCACCGGGGTTATAACCAGCCTTCTCGATCGCCTCGACGAGGATCTTGATCGCGTCTTCGTTGCTCGGTAGGTCGGGAGCGAAGCCACCTTCGTCGCCGACTCCTGTGCTGAGGTGCCGATCGTGCAGCACCTTCTTCAACGTGTGATAGGTCTCGACACCCCAACGCAACGCTTCGCGATAACTGGGTGCACCTATCGGCATGATCATGAATTCCTGCATGTCGATGCTGTTGTCCGCGTGCACGCCACCGTTGACGACGTTCAGCATTGGCACCGGCAACACATGCGCATTCGGTCCACCGACGTAGCGCCACAGCGGCAGGTCCTGCTCGTCGGCGGCAGCCTTGGCGACCGCCAAGCTGGTGCCAAGGATTGCGTTTGCGCCGAGGCGAGCTTTGTTGTCGGTGCCGTCAAGCATGTTCATCTCGTTGTCGATGAAACGCTGTTCGAGTGCGTCGACGCCGGTCAGCAGATTGCAGATCTCGCCGTTGACAAAACCGACTGCGGTCGTGACCCCTTTGCCCAAGAAACGGCTTCCGCCGTCGCGCAACTCGACAGCCTCGTGCTCGCCCGTTGACGCACCCGACGGCACGATTGCCCTGCCAGCGGCGCCGCTGGCCAACTGCACCTCAACCTCAACTGTCGGGTTGCCCCGCGAATCGAGGACCTCGCGGCCAATGACGCTGACGATCTCGGTCATGATCTCTCCTTCACGACTAACACGGTACCTGGGACGGAAGTTGGCTCATGCGGTCGCTAGTTCCCGCCGATAACGGGGATATGGCATTTGCAATGACGGATAGTCGACATCGGCCTGGGCCGCCACCGGAAGCCCCCGCGCGTCACTTTCATACATGGCTGCCACGCCAGATGGTGGCCGTCGGACTATTCGGTGTGCTGTTCATGCCGACGGCGCTCTACTTTCTCGACGACGACGATCACATCAGTTTTTATAAGGGCCGCTTGGTCGTCGACGCGGTCGGGCGCGAGTCGTTACGTGTCGTGGTTGTACTTGGGTTGGCATTCGTGATGGTCGGTTGGCTGCTGTGGACTATCACCGCCGCGCTCAACGCACGTGGAAAGTCACGCTGGTCGATCTCGCCACTCTCATTGCCGATGGCCTACGTCTTCGTCGCTGGTCTGGGCGTCGGTGCCGCGGCTTTCACCGAGAGCTTCACGAACAAGTTCACCAACCCGGCGATCATCATCGTTGCAAGCATTGCGGTGATATGTCACCTTGGCGTGCTTGCAGCCTTTCGCCGTGCAGCGGTTGCGATCGGGGCTCCAGACACGCCGTGGACGCATGTGATGGTGCTGCCGTGCGCGATCTTTGGCATCACCATGCTGGGAACGTTCTTCAACCAAGCCATCGCGTCGCAGGCCAGCTACTTGGCGTTCTCGCTGTTCACTTTCGGACTTACCGTTTTCATGGCCGGCAGTTGGGTGCGCGCTATGTCTACGTTCGATCGTTCGTGCGTCGGCCGACAGATGACTCACGACAGCATGGACATTCCTGCGTTCTTGCGCGGCAACTGAAGCGCTACGCGCGAGGCGTTGCTTCGGCCGCCTTGACCTGATCCCACAACGCGTCGAGGGTTTCTAGCCCGACAAGTTTCATTTCGATGCCCCGCTCGCGGGCGAGGGCTTCAACTTGCTCGAATCGGCGGCGGAACTTCACCGTCGCTGCGCGCAACGCGGTTTCCGGCTCCACACCCAGGTGCCGCGCAACGTTGACAACAGCGAACAACAGGTCGCCAAGTTCGTCGTGCGTGCGCGCCTTGTCGCCGCTGTCGGCGGCCGCGCGCACCTCGGCGGCCTCCTCGGCGATCTTGGGAAGCGCGCCGTCAACGTTCGGCCAGTCGAAGCCCACCTTCGCAGCGCGTTGCTGCACGGCTTCGGCGTAAGCGAGTGCTGGTTGCGAGTTGACCAGGCCATCGAAGGCGCCTGTCCGGCCCTTCTCCTTCTTCTTGATGTCGTCCCAGTTCGCCTTAACGGTCGCCGCGTCGCTAGCGACAACTCGGTCGCCACCAGCGGGTGGGAACACGTGTGGATGTCGATGAACGAGTTTGTCGTGCACGCGCTGCGCGACGTCGGCCATCGTGAAGCGGCCCTCCTGCTCGGCGATGGTGGCGTGGAACTCGATCTGGTAGAGCAAGTCGCCGAGTTCCTCGACCAACGCATCGTCCGTCGACGCATCGTTCGCCTCGAGGGCTTGCAAGGCGTCGACGACTTCGTAGGTCTCCTCGACGAGATAACGCACCAGCGATGCGTGATTCTGTTCCTGGTCCCACGGGCATCGCTCGCGCAAAACGCGTGTGAGTTGGTGTAATCGCATTAGCTCGGCTGCGACAGGTGCGGCTAGTCGAGGGATGTACAGGCAGGTCAGGTGATCGGCTTCAACTGTGCGATCGAGCTCGGCCCATGTGGTTTGCGTGATGCATTCGTCGGCGGCACCGAGACGGGCGAGGATTGTCACCGGTTCGTCGCCGGTAGCGCCCTCCACCGTCAACTTGATGTCGTTCAACACCCAGTTCGCATGAGCGTGCGCGACCAGCATCGGGCCACTGCGACCGGCAGCGGCGATGGCGAAGTTGTGCCCGTCGATAAGTGTGACACTGGCTTCGATCGGATCGATTCCGAGCCGTGCGTACGCGATATCGAGGAACGACATCGCTGGGTGCACGATGCACTCGACGCGCGGGTCGTCGACGAGCATCCGAACTGTCCGCTCAAGAATCAACGGCGACCCGGGTACGGCGTACAGAATTTCGCCGTGCGTCGCCGCCGCCTCAATCAAGCGCTCGATGATCGTCGAGTAGACATCGTCGAATGTGTCGCCTGCTTCGTAAACGTCGTCGAAGGTGATCGCGTTTGGCACAACGAGCGCCGACGGATGACGAGCGGTGCGCAGGTATCGGTGCGGGACGCGTGCAATCTCGCCCAGTGTGTGCTCAGTGACGTACTCGGGGCCAGCTGGCCCAATGCCCACAACGACGACGCGCGGCAGCGTCACTCGTGGCTCGACGACTCGACGACCTGTCCCTGCTCGGCGTCCCAGGTTCCGATGCTTTCGTGCACCGTCACGTCTGCAGCGCGATACAGCTCGAGCAAGGCCTCGGCGACCGGCCCTTGGGCGAGCAGGTTTTTCGACGCGGCACTTAGTTCGTCGTAGGGCCGTAACAAGAAGATCACTTCGGAGTTGTTCAGAATGATTACGCCTGGCTCTCCGACGACTGCGTCTTCGCCGGCAAGCAACTCGAGCAGCTCCGCGTTCCACTGATCAGTTGGCAGGCATTCTTGCCCTTCGACACTGATGATGCCGCCCGTTTCGATGAGGCTTGGGTCTTCCGAGTACTGGGCTGCGAGTTCGGCGAACGGCACACCATCTTCGAGAGCGTCCAGCACCGCAGCCGACGGAACATCGGCAGCAAGCGGAATGACCCTCAGGCACAGCGAGAGACTTCCTTGCAGACCCTGTTCGTATTCCGACTGTGCTTGCTCTTGTGTCGCTTCAATCAGTGGCGGTAGGACGATCTCGCGTTGCGCTGTGAGATCGGCTTCCGTCAACAGTTCGCCCGGATCATCCGAGGCGGCGATCACCTGAATCCACGCGGTCAACGCGCTGCGCCGAACCGTCGGATCGTCGTTGCCCTCGGCCAATTCTTCGAGCTGACTCAGCGAGAGTTCGTGTCCGTTGACTGTCGCCGCGGCTTCGTTGGGTTCGTACCGGTCGCACGCTGAAAGGCTGCCAACGGCAGTTAGGCCAACTGCGAGTAGGGCGGGAGCAACGCCGAGTCGTCTGGTCACGGCCGAAACCCTAATGTTTCGGCTCGCCTACGGCTCAATGATCGGAAAGAACAGTTCAAACTGATCGAGCAAACCGAGGAAGCGTTCGAAGGTCGCGACGTCGCCGGTAACCGCTGTTGAGCCGTTGCCGACCTCGTCGGTCAGCGTGCTGAGCTCGTTGGCCATCGAACCCAACGCGAAGGCAGTCGTCGTGATAACCGCGTCTGGTCGGGCAGCGCTCTTGCCGCTGTAGTGCACAACACCGTTCGCAAGCACCAGATGCGTGCTCCAGCCGTTGTCGAAGTGGAACTCGAGTCGGATGGCATCGTCGATCGCGCGCGGGCCGTTCACCTTCATCGCACACAGATCGAGCACCATCTGTGGAGTCATCGCGCGCATCGTGTCGGCGGTTGCCGTTGGCCGCATTCCCTTAAACGATGGCGTGCCGTTGCGCAGTTCCTGTGCGCCCATTAGATAGAAGTCTCGCCACACAGCAGACTCCGCTTGATAACCGAGCTGTTCTAGCGCATCGGCTTGCAACGAACGTGCGGCCGTATTGGAAGGGTCAGCGAACACGAGGTGATTGCACACCTGTGCGACCCAGCGATAATCGCCCACTTCGTAGTCGGCGCGCGCCTTCGCTAACACCGCGTCGGCTCCGCCCATGTAGCGCACCATTCGTTCGGCGGTCGCCTGCGGCGGGTGTGGATGCAAGTTGGCTGGGTTGCCGTCGAACCAGCCGAGGTAGCGCTGATAGATCGCCTTCACGTTGTGATTCACCGTGCCGTAGTAACCCCGGTTGAACCACTCGTTCGCCAACGCAGGCGGCATTTCAATTTCCTCTGCGATCTCTGACGCAGTCAAGCCATGGTTGGCAAGCCGCATCGTCTCGTCGTGCAGGTACCGATACAGATCCCGTTGGCCACCGAGCCAGCGGGCAATGTCGGCATTGCCCCACCGTGGCCAGTGGTGACTTGCGAACGCGACATCGCTGCGGTCGAGGAAGAGCTCTAGCGCTTGGTTGATGTAGCGACTCCAGCCGAGCGCGTCGCGAATCTCGGCACCGCGAGGGGTGTACACGTTGTGCATCGTTGCGTTGCAGTTCTCGGCCATGCACAACGCCTTGAACTGCGGAAAATAGAAGTTCATCTCTGCTGGCGCTTCCGTGCCGGGCGTCATTTGGAATTCGATCGTCACTCCGTCGATCACCAACACCTGGCCGGTTTCGGTGATGTCGACCGTTGGTGCGATCAGACCGGATGTGCCGAACGGCATGCGCTTACCGAGTCCGCAATCGACATGAGCGTCGGCCGCGCTGGGCAGCAGCACCCCATACATGTACATCGCGCGCCGCCGCATCGCCGGACCTGCGATCACGTTCTCGCTGACGGCTGCTTCGAGAAATCCATAGGGGGCGATGATCTGCACGCGGCCGTCGTCGACTTCGGCCTCCGTGATGATGCCGCGTACACCGCCGAAGTGATCGAGGTGGCTGTGTGTATAGATAACGGCGACGATTGGCAGCGCGCCGAAGTGAGAGTCGACCAGTTGCCTCGCCGCGGTCGCGGTCTCGGCAACGGTGAGCGGATCGATGACGATCCACCCGGTGTCACTACGCACGAAGGTGATGTTGGAAATGTCGTAGCCGCGCACTTGGTAGATACCGGGCGTCACCTCGAAGAGACCATGGTGCGCATTGAGTTGCGATTGTCGCCAGAGACTTGGGTTGACGGTCGGTGGACAACCGTCGGCGAGAAACTTGAACGAGTCGAGATCCCACAATGGACGCGCTCCCGGCCCAGTGATGACCGGCGGGTCGAGCGCGGCCAGTCGTCCGCGGGTCACGCGCTCGAAGTCACTGCGGTCGGCGAAGTCGAGATTCGACGTGCAGCGTTGATGTTCGGCGGTGGTGTGCGCTGTGGCCGGGTTCGGCGTGTTCATGCTGGAGTGCGTGCGGCGATCGCCGCATCGACGAATTCCTGAAACTCGAGTATCTGCGCACTCGGAATCTTGACTCTGCCGCCACCCATGATCGTGCCGGACACCCGGTATCCGAACCGAATCTTCATGCCTTCGTCAGTTGGTTTCGATTCGATACTGAGATGATCGACGTGGTAGCGCTGATTTGTATCCGTGCCTTCGTGGAAGGCTTCGAACACGCGACCATCTAGAAGGAATGTCCACTCTTCGCACCGAAATTGGCGTTGCATGTTCGGCACCTTAGTTACGTGTGCCGACCTCTCAGCGTGTCGGCTCAGATGCGCTGTTGAATCTCAAGCTCGCCCACTGCGCGCACGTCTTCCATCAGCGTCTCGAGGTTCGCGAACAGTGGGTGGGCCAGATCGAAGTTGACGATAGTGCTGTCGAGTTCGACCGGTCCGTCCGAGAACGTGATCGTCGCCTTGATGTCGAGACCATCGACACATGCGTTGCACGTACCCGGTCCGACCTCGGCTACCAATCCTTCGAAGTCCGTGTCCTTCACGCTGTCAAGGAACGCGGCGACTTCGGCGGCGGGGATTGATCCCACCACTTCAGCGGGGGCGTTTTCGTCCGTGCGATAGATCTCGACGGTGCCGTCGGAGTACACGACGTACGTCGCGCAGTTTGGCCCCATCATCTGGCAGCCACCAATGGTCACGTAGCGCAACGCCTCGGTCGCGGGTGCAGTCGTGTCGGGTGTGGTGTTCGCGGTCTTCGAGTCATCGCCGCAAGCAGCGACGGCAATCAAACAAGCGGAAGTAGCGAGGGCGCGGGTAAGGAATCGGTTCATGAATGTTTCGACGTTCCCGACCCGTCGTCCGGTTCCCGGCTTTGTGTGAGCACACAGACGTTGTGTCGCTTTGTGCGCTCACACAGAAACGGATTCGCTCGAACTCAGCGCCCTCGGCAGGATTCGAACCTGCGCCTACGGCTCCGGAGGCCGACGCTCTATCCCCTGAGCTACGAGGGCGGGGTGTGCACTTGTCGTGAACGGAATAGCCACGATAGCGAGCTTCGTCAGCGGCCCCGCAGGGGGTTGCCTTTCACCTTCACGGAGGCAGCTGCCGCATCGGCCGGAGTGTGGCCGTTCCAGTACTGCGGGCCGTGGCCGAGCTTGTATGCAACGTCGTTCGGATTGTCGCGCTTGCAAGAATCCAAGGTCATGCAACCGCAGCCGATGCACGCCGACGAGTCTGTTCGCAAACGCTCGATCAGCACCGTTCGCTCGTCGAGCTTCGTCCGCCAAGATCGCGCCAACGCTTTCCAATCGGCAGGGGTGGCATTGCGATCTTCGGGCAGTACGTCGAGCGCCAACTTGATCTCATCGAGGCTCAATCCAAGTTGCTGAGCGGCGCGAATGAATGCGACGCGGCGAAGCGTGTCGCGTTCGTAGCGGCGTTGGTTCTTCACCGACCGACTGGTCGACAGCAGGCCTTGGCTCTCGTAGAAGCGCAGTGCAGAAGCGGCGATGCCGCCACGGGTGGCGAGCTGGCCGATGGTGAGGAGTGATGGCGGCGGGGTTGATTTCTTGGCAGCCATCGCGGTCACTGTACCCCTGCAATCAACAATCGATAGCGTGTTCGCATGCGGACTGTCGCCATTCGGAACGTCGCTGCTGTCGCGTGCGCGGTTGGCGCAACTGTTTGCGTGTTTCCCAGCGCCGTCTCTGCGCAACCTGGAAGAACGACTGTCTGTCAGCAGGTGGCGACGAATGTTGGCGTTCGCAATCCGGCGACAACCCAAGTCATCGTCGTGCTCGCTGCGTTCGACGAGCCAGCGAGGGCGACGCTCGAGGTTGCCACCAAGACTCCTAAGGGCTGGATGTGCGGGGCAGCGATGTCGGCGCGCGTCGGTAGGGCGGGTGTACGTCCATTCGTTGAGCGCCGTAGTGGCGATGGAACAACGCCGGCTGGGGTATTCGCAATTGGGACGATGACGGCGTGGGACGGACAGGTGTTCAACTTCTTCGGCAATGCGGCCGACCCCGGGATTACAGCGGGCGCCTATCGGCGAGTTCAAGCGGGTGATTGTTTCGGGGCGACACCTAACCATGTCGACTACGGCCACCTCGTGCAGCGCACCAAAGCGAATTGTCAGACCCCCGACGAGTACTTGCCGTCTGTCGAATCGGCGTACGCCCATGCTGCGCTCATCAACGCCAACATGGAACCGAACGTGAGCGGCGACGCTCCCGGCGAAATCCCGTACGCGTCAGCGATCTTCCTGCACAGATTTAGTCTCGATGCCAACGGCAATCCGAGGGCCACCTCCGGCTGTGTATCACTGGGGCTGAACAATCTGGTTGAGGTGCTGCGGGCGATGCAGCCCACCACCATGTTCGCAATTGGCGAGCCAAAGTGGTTGCTCGCCAATAGCTGACGCGCCGATTGCGCCCGCCGGTACCATCGCGAGACCATGGCCGATCCGCTGTTCACCATTGCGGCAACGTTGCGTGCTGCGTTTGCGGCCTCAACGGGGCTGCCTGCTGACAGTATCGACCCGGTCGTGCGGCCGAGCGATCGCGCCGATGCGCAGGCGAATGGTGCGCTCGCACTAGCGCATCAGGTTGGCAAGAACCCCCGCGAGGTCGCGACGGCGGCTGTTGCGACCGGACTGCTCGCAGAAGCGTGCAGCACCGTTGAGGTCGCGGGACCTGGCTTCATCAACCTCACTTTCAAGCCGACGTTTCTCGCCGCGCAGTTGGCCGAGGCCGCTGCCGACCCGCGGCTCGGCGTGCGATCTGCGCCGCAGCAGCGCACAGTCGTCATTGACTACTCGCATCCGAACGTGGCGAAAGAGATGCACGTCGGCCATCTGCGCACCACGATGATCGGCGACAGCCTGGTGCGGTTGCTTCGCTTCGTCGGCCATCGCACGATTCTCGAGAACCACATCGGCGATTGGGGTCGGCAATTCGGAATGTTGATCGAGCATTTGCTCGACGTTGGTGAAACAGAAGCTGTCCACGAATTGTCAGCCAGCGATCTCAACGCGTTCTACCGCGAGGCAAGCGAAAAGTTCGAGGCCAGCGACGAGTTCAAAGATCGTGCGCGGCAACGCGTAGTTGAATTGCAGAGTGGCGACGCTGAGACGTTGCGGCTGTGGCGCTTGTTGGTCGACGAGAGCATGCGTCACTTCAACGGCGTGTACGCGCGACTTGGTGTGCTGCTAACCAACGACGACCTGATGGGCGAGAGCGCATATAACGACATGCTCTCGACGGTCATCGATCGGTTGCGCGATCAGGGTTTGCTTGTCGAAAGCCAGGGCGCCGAGGTCGTGTTCCCAGAAGGCTTCCTCAATCGCGAGGGCGAGCCACTTCCGCTGATCGTGCGCAACAGCGTCGGCGGCTTCGGCTACGCGGCGACCGACCTTGCGTGCATCATCGATCGCGTCGAGCGCCTGCATGCCGATCTCATGGTCTATGTCGTTGGCGCTCCGCAAGCTCAGCACTTGAACATGGTGTTCGACGTTGCGCGAATGGCCGGCTGGCTGAAGCCTCCTGTTGAAGCGGTGCATGTTCCGTTCGGCAACGTGCTGGGCGACGACCGCAAGATGTTCAAGAGCCGCTCGGGCGAGACGGTGAGGCTTAGTGCTCTGCTCGATGAAGCGGTCGAGCGCGCAACGGCATCTGTGCGCGAGAAGAACCAAGACATGTCGGCGGACGAGCAGGCCGAGGTCGGTCGGATAGTGGGAATCGGCGCGGTTAAGTACGCCGACCTCAGCACCGACCGCATCAAGGACTACGTGTTCGACTGGGAGCGAATGCTGTCGTTCGATGGCAACACCGCGCCGTACTTGCAGTACGCGCACGCGCGGATCTGCAGCATCTTCCGGCGCGCGCAGGTCGAGCGTGCCTCCGTACGTTCCGTCGTGTCGACGCTCGACGAGCCGCAAGAGAAGGCGCTGGCTCTGACGCTGCTGCAATTCGACAGCACAGTGCACGACACGCTGGACAAGTTCAGCCCGCACCGACTGTGTACCTATCTGTTCGAGCTGGCGCAGGCGTTCACTGCGTTCTACGAGGCCTGCCCGGTGTTGAAGGAAGGCTACGAAACAACACGCACGAGTCGCCTGGCGCTGTGCGACATCACGGCGCGTACCTTGAACCAAGGCTTGGCGTTGCTCGGTATCGAGGCACCGGAGCGGATGTGAGCAACCTTCCGCTGAGGTTGCTGCCCGATTCAGCTGCAATTCAAGGCGACGGATCACTGGCCATCGGCGGCTGCGACGTCGGTGCGTTGGCCGCCGAGCACGGAACCCCGCTGTTCATCTACGACGAAGTGCAACTCCGTGCGCGTTGTCGCGAAGCCGTTACAACATTTGGGCTCGGTAACGCGGTCTATGCGACCAAGGCATTCCTCTGCACCGCAATGGCGCGGCTCGCGTACGAGGAAGGCATGTTGCTGGATGTTGCTAGCGGTGGCGAGATGTTCGTCGCGTTGCGCGCCGGTGTGCCCGCGAGTTCGCTCGTGATGCACGGCAACAACAAGAGCATCAACGAGCTGCGCATGGCCATTACGGAGGGTGTACGTCACATCGTGGTCGACAGCTTCGACGAGCTCGATCGGCTGGATGCGCTTCACGCAGAGGGCTTGCCGCGACCAAGGGTCGTCGCCCGAATCACGCCCGGGTTGCACGCGCACACCCACGAGTTCATTGCCACTGGGCAGGACGACAGCAAGTTCGGTTTCAACCTCGGTAACGGATCGGCGACGGCCGCGATCGAGCGCATGCGCCGATCGCCGAGCATGGACTTACGCGGCGTTCATTGCCACATCGGCAGCAACGTGTTTGAAGCAGCCAACTTTGCCAAGGCAGCAGAGGTAATGGCAGGGTTCTCAATCCCGCTCGATCTTCCGGAACTCGTTCTGGGTGGCGGGCTAGGAGTTGCCTACGTGCAAGACGAAGAGGCATCGACGATCACGCAGTGGGGCAACGTATTGCTCGACGCCTGCGCTGCGATGGGAGTGAAGAGCACTGTGAGTGTCGAGCCCGGTCGCAGCATCGTCGCGGCGGCAGCGATCACCGTCTACACGGTGGGCACGATCAAGGCGATTCCGGGAGTGCGCACGTACGTCAGCGTCGACGGCGGTATGAGCGACAACCCCCGGCCCGTTCTGTACGGCAGCGGTTACGAAGCGTTCCTTCCGCGCGCGGTGGGAGCGGATCGGCCATTGCCCGCGCGACTGGTGGGCAAGCACTGTGAAAGCGGTGATGTGTTGGTGCTCGACGCTGCACTGCCAGCCGACCTCAAGGTCGGCGATCTGCTCGCGACGCCGGTCACCGGCGCGTACGGTCACAGCATGGCGAGTAATTACAACAAGCTGACGCGTCCACCTGTGCTGTTCGTTCGTGATGGCGCGGCACGTTTGGTCGTTCGGCGCGAGACCTACGAGGATCTGGTGCAATGCGACGTGGAGTGATCAATCAACTGCTGAGCCTGTTCAAGCCGTCTGAGCGTTCTGAGTCGCGCGCAGGCGACAAGTTTGGCGGCCGCGACATCAAGACCACGTCACGCGACGGTCTCGTCATTGAGTACTCGCCGAATCTCGACGGCGATCCAGATCCAGGTGAAGTTGTGTGGACGTGGGTGCCGTACGAAGACGACCCGTCGCAGGGCAAGGATCGCCCGGTCGTCATCATCGGTCGCCATGGCAAGTACCTGGCTGGGGTGCCGCTGACGTCGAAGCGCCACGACAACGAACTGCAGGTCCCGGTGGGCACGGGCCCGTGGGACCGTGAGGGCCGACAGAGTTACGCCAAGGTCGAGCGCGTACTGGACGTCGACCCCAATCAGGTGCGCCGTGAGGGCGCTGTGTTGTCTCGCAAGCACTTCGACAACGTTGTCGAAGGCGTACGCCAAGCACAGCAACGCTGAAACCCCGTCCCCCAGTCGAGTGTTTCCTGCCGCCGCAGGCTCTGTCGAGTGTTTCATGCCCGCACACGGGCACGAAACACTCGTCTGCAGCAAACACTCGACTCAGAGCGCCAGATATGTGTCGTGGCGCGCTGGTGCGCAACTCGTAACCTGCCAGTCGTGAAAGTGATCAAGATCGGTGTTCTCGGCTGCGGCAACGTTGGCGCCGAACTGGTGTCGCTCATCAGGGCCCAGCAGGCCGCGATCGAAACGCGCGCCGGGGTTCGGCTCGAAGTCGTGTCGGTCGCAGTGCGCGATCCCAAGCAGAAGCGGGCCGTTGATGTCGCACCGGCCGAGCTGACTGGCGACGCAATGGCTGTGGTCATTGATCCGACGATCGACTTGGTAGTTGAGGTAATCGGTGGAATCGAGCCGGCGCGCGAACTGATCACTGCGGCCCTGCGCAATGGGAAACCGGTGGTGACAGGCAACAAGGAGTTGCTTGCCTCATTTGGTACCGAGCTGTTTGCGGTCGCCGACGCGGCGGGCGTTGACTTGCTGTTTGAAGCGGCGGTGGCTGGCGGCATTCCGATTGTGCGTGCCTTGCGCGAGAGCCTGCGCGGCGAGCCGATCACGCGCGTGCTCGGCATCATCAACGGCACCACCAACTTCATCCTCACTCGGATGACCGAGGACGGCGCCGAGTACTCGGCGGCACTTGCGGAGGCGCAGGCACTCGGTTTCGCCGAGCGCGATCCAACCGCCGATGTTGAGGGCTACGACGCCGGTGCCAAAGCGGCGATCATCGCCACGATCGCGTTCGGCGCGCAGGTCGTTGCCGCCGACGTGTACCACGAGGGCATCAGTGCTATCTCGGCTGCAGAGATCGCGATGGCCAAGCGCCTTGGCTATGTCGTCAAGCTGCTTGGTATCGCCGAGATTGCAGCCGATGGTGCGGTGGGAGTGCGTGTGCACCCGGCGATGGTGCCGTTCACACATCCGTTGGCAAGCGTGCGCGAGAGCTACAACGCCGTGCTGGTCGAAGGCGCCGCAGTCGGGTCACTGATGTTCTACGGGCGTGGTGCCGGCGGTCTTCCGACCGCGAGCGCCGTGTTGGGCGATGTGATCGATGCCGCGGTCAACTTGTCGCGTGGCACACACGGCTCGCTCGGTGAGTTCGTTCGGCCCACAAAGTTGTCGATCGACGAGACGTCGTCTGAGTATCTGCTCAGCCTCGATGTCGCCGACCGCCCAGGCGTGTTGCACGCGGTCACGGGCGTGTTCGCTCGTCACAACGTCAGCATTCGAATCGCCGAGCAGGAGGGCCTTGGCCCCGATGCCCGACTGGTGTTCATCACGCACGTCGCGCTCGAGTCGGAGGTGCAGGCGACCGTACGCGACTTACGCGACCTGGATGTGGTGCGTAGCGTCGGCGGTTTGTTGCGCGTGATCGGCGAGTAATGCGGTACGTGTCCACCCGCGGTGCGGCGCCCGAGATGGGTTTCACTGATGTGCTGCTCGCGGGACTCGCCAATGACGGCGGCCTGTACGTCCCCACCGAGTGGCCGGCGCTGCCTCCGGCTGCGGCAGGCGTTACATACGCACAACGCGCCGCGCAGATCATCCAGCTATTCGTGGGTGACGAGCTCGCGCCTGAAACCGTGCAACGGCTGTGCGCAGAGGCCTACGCGACGTTCTTGCATCCTGACGTTGTGCCGCTCGTCCAACTGCACCGTGTAGTTAACGACTATGACTACGTTCAAGAGTTGTTTCACGGGCCAACTCTCGCGTTCAAAGACATTGCTCTGCAGTTGGTCGGTCGAATGTTCGACGAGGTGTTGCGCGAGCGCGGCCAGCGGGTAACCGTCGTCGGTGCCACTAGTGGCGACACAGGTTCGGCCGCGATCGACGCCGTGAAGAAGTGCGGCAACGTCGACATCGTGATCCTGTTTCCGGACGGCCGCACCAGCGACGTGCAGCGCAAGCAAATGACGACTGTTGACTCGCCCAACGTGCGGGTCGTTGCAGTTGAGGGCACCTTCGACGATTGCCAAGATCTCGTGAAGGCGATGTTCAACGACGCTGAGTTCCGCGAGCGCATGCAACTCAGTGCGGTGAACAGCATCAACTGGGCGCGAGTGATGGCGCAGATCGTTTACTACGTCACTGCGTGCGACGAACTAGGTGGCCCAGTCAACTTCTGCGTGCCGAGCGGCAACTTTGGCAACGTATTCAGTGGATGGATCGCGCGCCGTATGGGCGCGCCGATTGATCAGTTAGTAGTGGCATCGAACGCCAACGACATTCTCGAACGCTTCTTCAACCGCAATGAGATGACCACCGCGCCAGTCGTGCCCTCGCTGAGCCCGAGTATGGACATTCAAGTGTCTTCGAACTTCGAACGTTTGTTGTTCGAGATGAATCACCGCGACGGTGGCATGACCGCTGAGCAGTTGAAGCACTTTCGTGCGACGGGTCGACTGTCGATCGAGCCCGATCAACGAAGCGAATTCATCGAGGGTCGTTTTCAAGCGGCGCGTCTCGATGACGCGGAAACCCTGCAGGTGATGTCGCAGACGTACGCCGAGACCGGCATGTTGCTCGATCCACACACAGCGGTCGCGGTCGGCGCGACCACAAAGTTGCGTGCCGCCGGAACTTTGCACGGCACCACCGTCACGCTCGCGACGGCCCACCCGGCGAAGTTTCCCGACGCGGTAGAGAAGGCAACGGGCGTCCGCCCACCATTGCCCGCACATCTGGCAAACCTGTTTGAGCTACCCGAGCAAATGACAGTGCTGCCAAACGACCTGAAGACAATCCAAGAGTTCGTGTCCACCACGTTCACTTAGGTGCCGGCTACCGACACCGATTGTTCACCTAACCATGCGTTGCAGGTGAACCCCTAGGGGGTTACAGTGGTGTTGTTCGGGTTCCCGAACGTCCCCGCTGGGTCCTGCGCTGTAGAGCGCGGAGCACGAGGTGGGGTATTCCCAGGCGGTGGGGCCGCCGGCGGTAGCAGCTTTCTTGGCTGGAAATCGACCGAGTCCCACTCCCTTTAGAAAGCAGGTGGCCGGTGGCCGCGGAAGCACTTGAGCAGTCAATGCTCGAATCCAAGGACAAAGATCAACTCCTCGCGATTGCCCAGGCGTTAGGCATTACCGCCACCGCTCGTGTGGCGAAGGCGACGTTGATCAGCAAAATTCTCGAAACGACGGGCTCAGGTCCCGACGAGTCGCCGACGCCAGCGCGTGCGACGACCAATGGCGACGCCGGTAGTGGAACGGCAAAGACGAACGGAACGCAGGCCGCACCGCCGGCCCCGGCGTATGAGGTCGTGCTTGGCCCCGATGGCGAGCCGCTCCCGGATTGGGAAGTCGACCTGATCAAGAAGGGCGAAGTCGATTCGCCCGGCTCGGGACGCCCCGGCGGCCCGCGCCCGAACGGCCCGCGCAACAACGGTGGTCGCCCCGGCGCACCCGCTCGCACCCCGCGTCCGGCATCCGCCGACGGCGAGGCTGGCGATGATGGTGATGACGACGATGACGAGCAAGGCAACAGCGCGAGCGGTCAGGGCGATGGCGAAAGCCGCAACGCCCGTCGCCGTCGACGTCGCCGCGGTAAGCCGCGCACGGATGGCCCGCAGGGCTACGACCGCCAAGAGCCGCGCCAGGGTGGCGACCGCGGCGAGCGTGCTGAGAGCAGCGAACCGCAGAACTTCGACCCGGTCGCGGTCAGCGGTTATCTCGACCTCCGCGAAGAGGGCTACGGCTTCCTGCGCGTGAATGGCTATCTCGCCAGTCGCGAGGACGCCTACATTCCTGTGAAGCTGACTCGTCAGTACGGATTGCGCAAGGGTGACCATGTGACTGGCATGAGTCGGCCGGCAGGTCGCAACGAGAAGAACCCGGCGCTGCTCGAGATTCACACGGTGAACGATGCCGATCCGGAAAAGGCGAAAGGTCGTCGTCGCTTCGAAGACCTAACGGCGCTGTTCCCCGACGAGAAGTTGAATCTCGAGAACGCCGCGGATCCGAACAACATGACCGCGCGCATCGTCGACCTCGTGTCGCCGATCGGCAAGGGTCAGCGCGGCATCATCGTGTCGCCGCCAAAGGCTGGCAAGACGACGATCATGAAGACAATCGCAACTTCGATCGAGGCCAACAACCCCGAAGTGAAGTTGATCGTGTTGCTGATCGACGAGCGTCCCGAAGAAGTCACCGACATGCGTCGCACCGTCAAGGGCGAAGTCATTTCGAGCACCTTCGACCGACCGAGCGACGAGCACACACAAGTCGCCGAGTTGGCGTTGGAAAAGGCGAAGCGACTCGTCGAGGCCGGTCACGACGTCGTGATCATTCTCGACGGCATCACGCGCCTCAGCCGTGCCTACAACTTGGCTGCACCGGCCAGCGGTCGCATCCTCTCCGGTGGTATCGACGCCGGTGCGCTGTATCCGCCGAAGCGATTCTTCGGTGCTGCTCGCAACGTCGAGGAGGGTGGCTCGCTCACCATTCTCGCGACTGCACTTGTCGAGACGAACAGCCGCATGGACGAAGCAATCTTTGAGGAATTCAAGGGCACAGGCAACATGGAGTTGCGCCTCGATCGTCGCCTCGCCGAGCGCCGCATTTACCCGGCCATCGACGTCGACGCCAGCAGCACTCGTCACGAGGAATTGCTGTTCGATCGCAAGCAACTGCAGATGGTGTGGAAGTTGCGTCGCGTGCTCAGCGGTCTTGCCGCTGACGGCAACGCCGCCCCAGGCCTCGAGTTGCTGATGGATCGTCTGCGCACGTTCCGCACCAACGATGAGTTCCTAAACGAAATCGCCAAGCAACCGTCGATGTAGTTGACGGCTAGGCAATCAGCGAGTGGTAGGCGTGATGCCGACCATGATGAGGTAGCCCGACTTGCCGCGACCAGGCAGATCGTTGCTGAATCGGCTGACGAGCGCTTCCATTTCCTTTTGCAGCCCTTCGGCTTCAGCTTTGCTCAACGAGATCTTGCCCCACCATTCGGTTACCGGTGACGCGCCGCCGTCTCGTTTTGGCTCGATGAAGCTGATCGACATGCCGCGCTGCGGGTGGCCGGTGACCCTGATGCCGTCGGTGAAATGGTTTCGCGCCGCGCGCTCCACTGACTTGGCGAACTCCGCGACCATCACCTTGCGCGCGCCGTGCAGAAACTCTTCCGCAACACCCGGCGACATCGCGTCAAACGGGATCTGAAACTCGTCGGCTGCCGCTCGGTAATAGGGAATCGCCTTGCCGGCGCGCGGTTGCTCGCGGACGACAGCCAACAAGCCAGCCTGCACGAATCGCCCAACCCAGTACGCAACGCTGCTCGGTCGTCGGTTTAACTCCTCCGCGGCTGAGCCAAGTGTCTGCTCGGATCGCATGAACGGCGCCAGGTGTTTCGCCGCCTGCACGTTCAACAGCAGGTCGACCGCGTCGTGCGCCCGCACGATCATCACGGTCTCGTTAGAAGCTGTCTGATTCGAAACAGTGTCTTTCATTCGAATCAGGGTACTTCGATGATGGTCGGCATGCGAGAACAACGTGACTTCATGAAGGTTTGGGCGGGGCAGGCCGTGTCCAACTTGGGCGACGGCATCCACAAAGTTGCAATCCTGTGGTGGGCGCGGCAGGCGACCGGTTCGAACACCGTGGTCGTCATGGTGGCGCTGGCCACGATGTTGCCCAGCGTGGTCGCCGCGCCATTTGCAGGTTGGCTCGCCGATCGAGTGTCGCGTCGAATGTTGATGATGGTTAGCGACGCGATCATGTTCACCACCACCGCGCTGCTTGCGCTGGCGGCCGCGACCGGATCGTTGAGCACGCCACTCGTCATCACGCTGGCGATCGTCGCGGCCCTCGCGGCATCGATGGAAGATCCCGCCCTACAGGCGTCGATCTCGCAACTCGTCCCTGAAGAACGCCGCGCCACGGCAAATTCGATGCTGGGCGCGAACCGCGCAATTGCTGGCATCTTGGGGCCAGCCATCGGTGGAGTGTTGATCGGTTTCGCGGGTACGGCGGCAGCCCTGTGGGTCGACGCTGCCACATTCGCGGTGGCCTTCCTGATGGTTGCGCTCAGCCGTATACCCATGCCGGTCGCGGCAGAGGCTGATGAGAACAGCAGTGGCTTGGCCGCCGGGTTTCGAATCCTGAAGCAGGATCGCGAGGTGCGCGACCTTGTGATCGTGGCCTCCGGTCTCAACTTCTGTCTCGCGCCCGTGCCGGTGCTGATCGTTGGTCTCGCGGCAGGACCACTTCATCTGGACGGTCGCGGCTTTGGCGTGCTGATGGCCGCTGTGCCAACGGGATTGCTCGCGGGACTCGCGCTAGCCCCCCGATTTACGCGCGTCGCATCGGCCACGCTGTGGTCGTTGTTGCTCACCGGTATTGGCGTTGCTGCGAGCGGTGCGGCACCGTGGGCGTGGTGGGCTGGGGCGGCGTTCGTCGGCGCGGGTTTCGGCGTTGGCGTGGCAAACACGTTGGTGCAGACCCGCTTCCAGAGCCGGGTCGCACCCGAACTGCAGGGCCGCGTGTTCGCGCTGGTTGGTGCGTGCATGATCGTTGGTCAGCCGCTAGGACTTCTGCTGGCGGCACCCCTCATCGCCACACTCGGAATTCGTGGTGGCCTGGCTGTCTGCGGGATCGGATTGCTGGCGATTGCGCTGGCAGGCAGGCGGGGATTGAGCCCCAGCGAAACTGACGAGCGTCGCGAGGTTGCGGCCGATACAATGGCACTTCCACTTCTTGCGGAGAGTTCCTGATGAAGACTGAAATCCACCCCACATATTCCGACGTCAACGTGCGCTGCTCATGCGGCAACACGTTCACCACCCGTTCAACGCGTGGTGGCGATCTGCAAGTTGAACTCTGCAACGAATGCCACCCGTTCTTCACGGGCAAGCAGAAGTTGGTCGATACCGGTGGCCGCGTCGAGCGCTTCAACAAGCGTTACGGCGAGCGCAAGGGCAAGTGACCACCCGCGAGCAACTGCTCGCGGTCAAGTTGACGGCGCTTGTTCGGGATCACTGTCGTTCAGGCGATCGGCCCGCAGCGAGCCTGCGGCCCGGCGAATTCGGTGGTGGTGCAGCTCTCATGGATGGCAGCGCTGCTTGGGTGCTTCTCGACGATCGTCCCGAGCGTGGGCTCGGTCCGGCGATGGCTTGGGCATTGCGCCAGAACGCGATTGAACTCAACCTGCTTGCCGAGGTTGGTGCCGGAACCTTGGCACGTCGCGCTATCGGATGGATTCCGCCAGTCCACGTATGGCAAGTCGCCGGTCGCGATTTACACCCGGCGACACCCGACCCGCTGCCCTCCACGACTGGGCTACCGGTCGAACATGCAGCGCTCGAGTCGTTGATTGTCGACGGTGGTGCCGAGCCAATCGTCGAACATGGAGTGTTACGCGGCGAGGTTGATGGTCTCGAAGTGTGTCGCGTGGTTACTGATCCGCACACCGACGCCGTTCGGCTGGAAGTGGGTGTCGGCGCGCATGATCGAGAAGCGTTTCAGCTGCTGCACGGCGATCGCCCGACCGGCGAAGCCTTGGCGGATGTCGTTCGCTCCGTGCGCGACCATCGACGGCCGGGCGCCACTCGTCATCCGCTGAACCTGCTTGCGCAGGAACGTGCGTTGCGCGCGCGATTGGTGGCCGATCCCGCGCTCATTAGCGCGAGTCATGTGCGCGCCGTTGCCCCGCCGATCCCGCGGCAAAACGTCAAGGATGCTGTTCCCTGTGTGGCGCAGGCGACGATCGCGAGCCATCAGGTCACCGTCGTTTGTTCCACCGGCGTCGATCTCGACGTTGTTCCTTTCGCGGTCGACGCGATGGCGGCCTGCGGCACCGACGAGTGCCTAGTCGTGCTGCCTGCACGTGACGCGCTCGACATTCAGCATCGACTGGCAGCGGCGGCTCCGGGTTCTATCGCGATCACTCCGCTCGCCACGCCGTAACCTCTTGCAACGGTGTTTGATCGATTGCGGTCCCTGGAAGACGAGTTCATCGGTTTAGAGGCGCGCCTATCCGACCCCGATCTCGCCAACGATCAAACCAAGATGCGCGAGGTTTCGCGTCGCTATAAGGATCTGACACCGGTTGTGGATTGCATCCGCCGCTTTCACGCGCGCACCGCCGACGCGGAAGCTGCTCGGGAACTGCTGACGGTCGCGTCGGAAGCCGAACGTCCGGCGCTGCGCGACGAGTTGGCCGCCAGCGAGTCAGCAATTGCGGAATTGGAAGAAGAACTGCGTGTGCTCTTGCTGCCGAAGGATCGCAACGACGGTCGCTCGGTGATCATGGAGATTCGCGGCGCGGAGGGTGGCGACGAGGCGAACCTCTTCGCTGGCGACCTGTTCGACATGTACCGCGCGTACGCATCGGCCAACCGCTGGTCGGTCGACATATTGTCGCGCGACGTCAGCGATCTGGGCGGCGTCAACCTCGTGACGATGCTGATCAAGGGCGACACGGCGTGGAGCAAGTTGAAGTTTGAGGGCGGAACACATCGCGTGCAGCGCGTGCCGGTGACCGAAAGCTCGGGCCGCATCCACACTTCGTCGGCGACGGTGCTCGTGCTGCCCGAGGCCGAAGAAGTTGAAGTTCAAATCGACGACAAAGATCTCGACGTCGACGTCTACCGCAGCAGCGGTGCTGGCGGTCAGAGCGTGAACACCACCGACTCAGCCGTGCGCATTACCCACCGACCAACTGGTGTCGTGGTGACGATGCAAGACGAGCGCAGCCAGATCCAGAACCGAGCGCGCGCGATGGTGGTGCTACGCGCGCGACTTCTAAAGCTCGCTGAAGATGAACAGGCCGCCGCGCAGTCGGTCGAGCGACGCTCGCAAGTCGGAAGCGGTGGGCGCGGCGAGAAGATTCGCACCTACAACTTCAAGGAGAATCGACTGACCGATCACCGCATCGGCTTCACGATCTATCGCCTGCAAGATGTGTTAGCTGGCGATCTCGACGAAGTTGTCGACGCGCTCGCGGCCGACGAACGCGCCCGTCAGTTGGCCGGCGGCGAGTGAACACAGACCGCACCATCAGTTGGCGCGAGTTGTGGGATCGGACGGCGTCACAAACTGGTCGCGCTGAGGCGCGCTGGCTCTGCGAAGAGGCGAGTGGATCATTCGGCGACGAGTTCCTCGAAGTGGTCGACGACGCTGCCAGTGAACGATCAGTCGCGCATCTCGACGAAATGTTGGCGCGATTACAAACTGGCGAGCCGTTGCAATACGTGCTCGGCCATTGGTCGTTTCGTCGGCTCGACCTGCTAGTCGACAAGCGGGTGCTGATACCGCGCCCCGAGACCGAACTCGTCGCCGAGCATGCGATTGCGCTCGTCCGACAGCTTGTGGCGGAGGGTGTCGAGCGGCCATTTGTAGTTGCAGACCTCGGAACCGGTAGCGGCGCAATCGGCTTGTCGCTCGCTGCCGAGCTACCGAGGGGGTTGGTAGAGGTGTGGCTCACCGATAGGTCAGCCGACGCGCTCGACGTTGCTCGCGCGAACGCGGCGGGACTAGGCATGGCCGGCGGGTGTGTGAGATTCGGCCTGGGAGATTGGTATGCGGCGCTACCGGTGGAACTGCATGGGAACCTTGCGTTGGTGGTGTCGAATCCGCCCTACATTGCGCGTGACGACGCACAGATCGAAGCTGTAGTACGCGAATGGGAACCACACGCTGCGTTGTTCGCAGACGGAAATGGTCTGGCGGACGTGAGCGTTGTCGTCAACGGTGCCGTTGACTGGTTGATGGTCGGTGGCTGGCTTGTAAGCGAGATTGATTCGTCACAAGGTGATGTTGTGCGCGAGCTTCTGACATCTGCAGGTCTTGCGCAAGTTGAGATTCTTCGTGATCTGACTGGCCGTGATCGGATTGCGGTCGGGCGTAGAGTTTCTTGATGCGCGTGCGGATTGGCTCGAGTCTTTGCGCCTTGCTGTTGCTCGGCGCGTGTTCCGACGACGGAGCTTCTGACCCGCAGACCACGGTAGTGATGGTCACGGCGCCGTCGACTCCGCCGTCATCAACTGCACCACCAGCGATCGATTCGTCGAGCACTACCGACCCTACTGGTAGCACCATCGAGCTCTTCACGTCTGGCGAAGTGGTCGCGTCGCGGCAGGGCCACCAAATGGGCATCGGAGAACGCCTTCCCCTCGCTGCGATGGTTTCCGCCGACGAGCCTGTCTCAATCCAGTTTCGTCCCGGCACGGGCACCGCGTTTGTCGTCGAACGTGCTGGTCGAGTGCGGCGGCTTGTCGACGACGAGTTAACCGACCCGGTACTCGATATGAGCGACCAGGTCGTGGCCGAAGCCGAGTGGGGCTTTCTCGGCATGGCGTTCTCGCCGGATGGATCGCTTGTGTACATCAATGAAACCGACGGGTTCGTCACGCGCATCCACGAATTCGTTGTCCTCGACGATGAGACGTTCTCGAAAGCGACCGACCGGATCGTCTATCAATTCGATCAGCCCGGCGAGGGTCATAAGGGCGGCGACCTGCTGTTTGGTCCCGACGGCTATCTCTACATTCCAACCGGCGATGGTGGCAGACCGCGCGAGGTCGACGATCCGGCGGTTGCCGACGCCTACCGAGGGGCGCTCTCGCTGGCCTCGCCGCTAGGGAAACTGTTACGTATCGATCCCCGGCCATCCCAGACCGCGTCCTTCACAGTCCCGCCGGACAACCCCTTTGTAGATGTTGCGGGTGCATTGCCCGAGATCTGGTCGATCGGACTTCGTAATCCGTGGCGCGTTGCTTTCGATTCAGCAACTGGCGACCTATGGATCGGCGACGTCGGTGCGTTCGACATCGAAGAAATCGACTGGGCTAAGGCCGTTGATGGAGTCGACGCTGCGAAGGGGGTCAGTTTCGGTTGGAGCGCATGGGAAGGCACTCGGCGACAGAACACCGATCAGCCCGCTGCCGGCCATCTGATTCCAACCTTTGAATGGGTCCACGGAATGGCCGGTTGTTCCGCCGTGGGTGGCGAGATCTATCACGGAACACAATTCCCACATCTCGTTGGTCACTACGTATTCGGTGACTATTGCAGCGGTGAGGTCTGGTCGCTCGATCCCACGAAACCTCTTGACTCCGTCGTCAGTATCGCCAACGTTGCGTACCTCGTCGACATAACGGCCGATCTTGACGGCGAACTGTGGTTGGTTTCGGTCGTGGAAGGCATCACCCGCTTCGGCGCTGCCAACTGAACTGGCGCCAGAAAAGTGTCAGATGGCTGGCGATGCCTGCTCTGAACAGACAACATAGAAACCAATCAAAGGGAGTTTTGCCATGTCCAATGTCCTCGTTCGCCGAGCAGTCGTATGCAGTGCGGCTTTTGGCCTTCTCGCTGCGTGCAGCTCTTCGAAGTCGATCAGCAGCGGATCCGGCGAGACCACCACGACCGCCGCAGCCACAACCGTTCCTGCGACTGCCGCACCAACCACCGTCGCCGACACCGTGGCACCGACCACAGCGGCGCCGCCGCCGCCATCTTGTGCCGACGCCACCGCGCCGAGCGCGGGCGCAGTGTCGGTGACCATCATTGATGGCGACTGGAATGGCGACGGCATCTCAGACACTGGTGTGTCGTGGGGCGAGCCCAGCGGTGGAGGAGCCGCTTGGTTTATGCGTGCGGAAGTCACCGGTGGACTTTCGTCGACGGTCGGTCTTGGCGATCTCGGCGTCGGATACGCGCAAGCGCTTGACAACGTCGACGTCGACTTCTCGCTCGGTGCCGAACCCGGCGTGAATCGCGACGAGATGATCGCGATCGTCGGTGGCGGTGCATCGGGTGTGAACCTGGGAATCTTCGGCGTCGGCGCCGATGGTTGCGTCTTCCAGTTCGACGATGGCGCGGGTGCTCCGTTCGAGACACCGATCGCGGCGTCGATTGGTCAGAGGTCGGGCTTGACGTGTGAGGGTGCCATGGGATCGCACTTCCTCGTTGTGTTGCACGCCTCAACGGCTGACGATTTCAACTTCGATACCGGCGACTACAGGCTCGAGCGCGAGGGTGATCACTCGTTGGTACTTGGCACGGTGATTTCCGGAACTCTGATTGCCAGCGACGCGGCGCTCGATCGGTATAGCCAAGCTGAGTGCGGCGGAGTGGTTTGGGTCGCTTAGACCCGACTTAACGTCAGTGCTTAATTTCAGTCCTTAACCTCAGTCGAAGCGGGCTGCGATCTGGCCGAGGAGCGATTGCTCTGCTGCGTCCAGTTCGTGGTCCGCTCCGGCGACATCGCGGGCAGCGCTGAAAAGCGCACTGCGCAGCACGCTACTGCTGACCCGGCCATCGATGTCGTCGAGCAATGCTTCAACTTCATCTGCGGCGAGAGCCGCCCGCACTTTCGAGGCCGCAGCGCCGACGTATTGATCGAACGAGAACGTTGCCGAATCCCAGCCACTGTCAGCGCTGATGTTGCGAATCTCGTCGACCTCTGCATCGGTGATGTGGTTGTCGGCGAGCATGACCAACAGCAACAGCTCAACAGCAGCTTCGTGCTCGCGATCTGCCGTCGCATGGACCGCTACGTGGCTGTAAAGCTCTGTTAGTCGTTGGTTCATCGTGGCCGCACGCTATCTGAGAGCGAGCGAGCGACGTAAAAAGTCGAGTTGATGCAGCAACAGATTCTCGGCGACGACTTCCTGCGGGGTCATGTGCGTGACTCCAACCAGAGGCAGCACCTCATGGGGCTTTCCGGCAGCAAGCAGTGCATTGGAGAACTGAAGCGTGTGTGCGGCCACGACATTGTCGTCGGCGAGCCCGTGAATCAAAAGCAGTGGGCGTGTTAGTTGGCCGGCGAGCGGCAGCAGGGACGTCGCGGCGTAAGCCGTCGAGTCGATGGTCGGGTCACCCAGGTAGCGCTCGGTGTAGTGGGTGTCGTACATGCGCCAGTCGGTCACCGGCGCCCCAGCGACTGCGCTATGGAAGACGTCGGGTCGGCGGAGCACCGCCAGCGCGGCGACATAGCCGCCGAAGCTCCACCCGCGGATCGCCACACGAGTGAGGTCGAGCGGATACTCGTCGGCAGCGGCCTGCAATGCGGTGACCTGATCCTCGAGGACGACGGTCGCAAGATCTCGATGAACCGCGCGTTCCCACTCGCTGCCGCGCCCGGGCGTGCCGCGGCCGTCGGCAACGACGACGGCGAAACCTTGATCAGCGAACCACTGCGATGTGAGGTAGGCGCTCTGCGCGTAGAGCACTCGTTGCGCGTGCGGCCCGCCGTAGGGGTCCAGTAGCACGGGCAACGGTGAGCCGTCGTGTTTGTGAGGCAACAACACTGCCGTTGCCACACCATGTTTCCCGTAGCGATGCAGTGACACATTCGGGCGGACGAGTGGTTGCTGCGCGAACGACTCAATCGCGACGCCCTTGTCGATGCCGTCATCGAGCACCTTGCTCACGATCCCAGCGTCGGCCAGCCCAGCCGACCGCAACACCAGCGTCGAGCCACCGACCGCAGCCGTGTGAACGCCGGCTTCGGTCGTCAATGCGACGAGTGTGCGATCGGTGCGCCAACGCCACACGTGTTGCACCGTTGCATCGTCGAGAGGGTTCGCGAGAAAGAACACCTCGTCACTTTGTGTTGCCAGAACAGCGCGCACTTGCAATTCGGCAGGGGTCGCAGGCTCGCCATCGACCATCAGTCGTCGTGCCCCATCGCGGTCGGCACAGGTGATCAACGTTCCGTCATCAAGCAGCGCGGGTGTGCCGGGCACTAGTTCAACCCACGCCGTGTCGCCGTCAGCGAACAACGGGCTCGTATCTCCGGTACGCGGGTTTGCTTCAAGCACCATCAATGAGCGCTGGTCTCGCGATTGAACCGTCAGCAACAAGCGATCAACGGATGGCCACTTCACGTCGGCGAGGTATGGGTAGTTATCGCGGTCCCACATCAGTTCTGTCGAGCCGCCATCGAGCGCCAACACGTGCAGGGTTACTTCGGGGTTGTTGGTTCCAGCCGCCGGATAGCGGACTTCGTTTGCTGGCTGATCTGGGTTGGCAGGGTCGGCGATGTACCAGCGCTGCACATTGCTGACGTTGACGCGACACGCCGCGATCGCGGAACCATCGGGGCTCCACCAGTGTCCACGGAAGCGATGCATTTCTTCGGCGGCGATGAAGTCGGCGCTACCCCACGACACGTCGGCGTCGTCCTCGGCCGCGAGTTCCCAACTGCTGCCATCGAGTTCCGCGATGCGCAGCGCGCGGCCGCTGACGTACGCAACGCGTGTCGCTACCGGGTCGGGTCGCGGATCGAACACGGGCCCGTCGACTACTAACTCGCGAGCCTGCCCGCTGAGCAGTCCGGCGAGAAACAGCCGACCCGACAGGGCGAACGCGGTGACGGTCGCGGCCTTGTCGGTCGCGAAGGCGGTGATGCCACTGGCGCCCTCGCGCATGCGTTCGCGGCGCAGGCGTTCCTCGGGGGGAAGGTCCTCGTCATCGGGCGCAGCCAGCAGCGTGGCCGGATCGCCAACAAGGCGCTCGGTCGCGGCAGCAACATCGAGCACCCACAAGCAGTTCGACGGGTCGTCGCCGGCGCGGCTGCGAGCAAAGATCACGCGCTGACCATCGGGAGAAACAGCAATGTTGCGCGGGTCGCCAAGTGTGAAGCGTTGCGTGCGCGCGTTCTGTCGCGGGAATGTGTCGGTTACCTTTTTCGCCACGCCTTACTTTGGCACGGCAATCAGTTTGAGGACATACCCGGCCAGCGTCTAGCTCGGAGTCGCCTAGCTCGGGACGACCAGAATCTTGGCGTGAGTGTCGGGGCTGGCCAGGTCGGTGAAAGCTTGTGGCACTCCGTCCACAGTCACCGTGCCAGTCAGCCAAGGCGCGAGGTCGACGTCGCCCTCGGCGATCGCCTGCAAAGCGTTGCCGAACTCGACTGGCTCGTAGCCCAGCACGAATTGGATGTTCAGCTCGCGGCCGATTCCGAGCATTGGATGAATCGTGTCCTGTTGCATGCATGCGCCGACAACAAGGATGCGTGCACCGCGCGGAGCCATGCGCATCGCTTCGTCGAGCATCCCGCGTACCCCAACAGCTTCGAAGATCACCAGGGGGCGCACGCCATCGATCGATCTCCATGCCTCGATCGCTGGTGTCTCGCGCGGATCGACGACGAGGTCGGCGCCGAGTTGTACCGCCAGTTCGCGGCGTTTGGCGGAGAATTCGGCGACCACGATCGGCCCCATCCCGCGCATACGCAGCGCGGCGATGCACGCCAGTCCGACTGGCCCGGCACCGAGGACGACGGCGCTCTCTGTTCCATCGATTCGACTCTTCGCGACCGCGTGAATTCCGACTGCGAGTGGTTCGGTCAACGCAGCCATCGACGGCGACAAACCATTCGTAACTTTGAGCGCGAGCAACTCGTTGACGACCATCAGCTCCGCGTAGCCGCCGTTGTACCGATTGGAATAGCCGAGTGCGTGCAGTCCGTCAGTGTCGAAAGCGACAGGCATGCTCACAACAATGTCGCCGACCACGAGATTGTTGCATCCGGGCCCGAGCTCGGTCACTTCACAGCAGAACTCATGCCCCATGACCGTGTCGTGTTCTGCTTCGAACGGCTTGGGGGCCATCGCGTCCTTTGGCGCCGAACCGATCAGTTCGGCCATCGTCGCGCGCATCTCTTCGCCGTGGCGCAACATGTGCAGGTCGCTACCGCAGATTCCGCAGGCGAGAACCTTCGTCAGTGCTTGGCCTGGGCCGGGTATCGGGTCGGGGACATCGTCGACTCGTAGTTGCCACTCGCGCATCAAGGCTGCTCGCATTGCGGCAGCGTACGTCAGCGCGAGAAGTGAGCGATCGCCTCGACGAGTACTTGCCAACCGGCGTCGGCATCAATGCCTGTCTGAACATCGCAGTTGGGTGCCGGTATGTCTTTTAGGTCTCTGTCGTCGATCAGTGTCATGCCAGCGGTGAGCGTTCCGTGGGTTTCGATCTGTACGTGTGCGCGGCGTCGCGTGAAGATTTGCGGATGGGTGAGTGCCATGACCGCGCACGGGTCGTGAACCGGGGCACCGACGATATTGATGTGCCGCGACCGATAAGTGCCGCTGAAGAAGTCGAGAAGCTCCGCAAGGATTGACGCAATAGTTCCGGGGATTGCGTGAACCATCGCGATTCGTTCTGGCGTCGCTTGAAACTGGTGTGTGAGATCGAGTCCCGACATGATCAGCGGTCCGCCGTAGGAGAACACGATGTCGGCCGCTTCCGGATCGCACCACAGATTGAACTCGGCGGCGGCCGTCCAGTTTCCGAAGCGCCCGCCGCCCATGATCGATATGCCTGCAATGCGGTTCGCGAGGTCGGGCGCTGCGCGCAACGCGAGCGCGATGTTCGTCATCGGCCCAATCGGCACAAGCCAGATGCCTTCCTGCGCGCGACACGTCTCAATGATGTAACCGACGGCATCGTGGCTAGTCGGAGGACCACTGGGCTGCGGCAACTTGGGGCCATCCATCCCGCTCTTTCCATGCACGTCGCTTGCGTGTCGCGCCTCACGAATCAGGGGTCGCGCAGCACCCGCGTGTACCGGACAATCGAGGTCGAGCAGATCGCGCATGATGATCGCGTTGCGTGTGCAATCCACAAGCGGCGCATTGCCCGAGACGGTGGTGATGCCAATCAGGTTGGTATGTCTCGCGGCGACGACGATCGCCATCGCGTCGTCGTGTCCCGGGTCGCAGTCGAGGATGATCGGAATCGAGTTCGATGGCATGACCGTCAGCTTGCCACTCAGAGCTTGAGGGAACCGTCGTCAGTGAGATGCGTGCTGCGACCGACCCACTCGCCATCGCACATCGCCGCGACCTGCGCCGCGTCAGTTGAGGTTCCCCACGCCCTCCGACCATCGGCCAGCAGGCATGCTGCGAACGCGGTTTCGGGCTCGCCTTCGCGAGAGTGCATCACGGTGTATGCCTCGATCGTCGCGGCGCCAGCCGCGTCTGCGACGTCGGCCAACTCGCGACGTGGCAGGGCATCGATTTCGGCTTGCGGGCTCGAGTGTTGGAATGCGGATGGGGGACTGGTGCCGTATACACCGAACGAGTGCTTGGTCGCGTAGCCGCCGTTCGCCCACACGAGAGCGTTCGCTCCTCGCTGTTCCCGCACGTCGTGCATAACTGTTGCGATCGCGTGCATCACGTAGTTGTTCCACGGCCCACCGGCGAACGAAAGCCCACCGGTGCGCGTGAGCTGACGGTCGAGGGACAATCCCAAACTCTGCGCGCCAAGCTGAACCGCTGAGGGGAAGCACGAGTAGAGATCGACGATCTCAACATCGTCGATTGCCAGTCCGGCGAGGCGAAGTACGTCGCGACCACCCAAACGAATCGCTGGAGTTTCGGCGAAGCTCCACCGATGGCTGATGTAGTTGTGTTCGTGGCAGTCGGCACCGGAAATCGGAAACACCCACCGGTCGCGAGCGATGCCCAATGCCTGCGCCTTCGCTGCGCTGCACATGATGAGCGCCGCCGCCATGTCGACGTTGTTGTTCGAGTTCATGTGTTTCGTGTACGGGAACCCGATCATGCGATTGCTGGCCGTCGGCGTGCGAATCTCCTCAGCCGTTCGCGCCGTGCGCGACCACGCCGCGGGATTCTGCGCGGCGACTTCGCTGAACCGCGCCCACAACTCGCTCGCCACCAAGAGTTGATGCTCGACCGTGCGGCCAGCCGCGGCTCGAATCGCGGTTTCGAACATCGGGTAGATCTGGACGGGCATGACCAGCCCCCGCTCGCGTTCTGCGGGATGGTTCATCTCCAAGTCTTCGCCGAGCACTCGCGGGAACGCATCGGCGGGCGCCTTCGGCCACATCAACTCGACTCCCGCCTTGCGTGAGCGTCCGCGGCTTTGCCACGCCTCGCCACCAGTCAGGATCGCGATGTCCAGCTCGCCACGCTGAATCGCCAACGCGGTCTCGTTCACCAACGATTGCGGGCTGTTGCCGCCCATGGTCGTCGCGGCAGTTTCGCGAGACGACAATCCCAACTGCTGAGCAACGACCAAGGCCGGATCGCCGTAACGCCAACTCAGCAGCGTCACGACGCGTATCGAATCGACGTCGGGAACTGATGCGAGCCCCGCATCCGTGCAGGCCGCGCGGATCGCTTCACACATCAGCGTGGCAGGGTCGAGTGCGTCGTCAAGCCCTGTCGCGTGGTGCAGGAACTGTCCGGCCCCAACCAACACGGGGGTCTGCGGGTTCACGCGCACGCCCTGTCGTTGAACATATGGGGTCAGGGTAGGTCGCGAGGGTGCGTCACCTACACTCGCTGGGATGTCGCGAATCGCAATTGGTGCCGACCACGCCGGGTACGAACTGAAGAAGCACCTGATTGCGGTGCTGACACGCGACGGGCACATCGTGACCGATCTCGGAACCGACAGCACCGCCAGCGTCGACTACCCGCCGATCTGTGCCGAGGTAGGCCGCGCAGTTCGCGACCGTCGTGCCGACGTCGGCATCGTGCTCGGTGGCAGTGGGCAAGGCGAACAGATTGCGGCCAACAAAGTGCGAGGAGTGCGCGCCGCGCTGTGCAACGACCTTTACACCGCACGTTTGGCTCGCTCGCACAACAACGCCAACGTGCTCAGCATCGGCGCTCGCGTTGTCGGCGTTGGGCTAGCCGAGGAGATTCTTGCGACGTTTCTCGCAACCACCTTCGAAGGTGGTCGCCACACGAACCGCGTCGACCTGCTGATGCAGATCGAAGTCGAAGAGAACGCGCCGACGTGGCCGGATCCGACACCGACACCCGAACCACCGCCGCCACCTGCGGCTGAAGGCTGACCGTGCCATTTCCCAGCGACACAACTCCAGACACCGAGTTGTTCGCGCTCATCGATCAGGAAGTGCAGCGCCAAGTGACCGGCCTGCAGTTGATCGCAAGCGAGAACTTCACGTCGCCTGCGGTTATGAGCGCGGTGGGCAGTGTCCTAACAAACAAGTACGCAGAGGGGTACCCCGGTAAGCGTTACTACGGGGGCAATGCGGTTATCGATGAAGTCGAGGCGTTGGCTATCGATCGCGTCAAGCGACTGTTCGGTGCTGACCACGCCAACGTGCAGCCGCACAGTGGTGCCAACGCGAACATGTGCGCCTACCAGGCGATCCTGCAACCGGGCGACACCGTCCTTGGTCTCAGCCTGGATCACGGCGGTCACCTCACACACGGTTCGCCGGTGAATGCCAGCGGCAAGCTGTACCACTTCATTGCGTACAAGGTCACGCCCGGCGACGAGCGGATCGACATGGATCAAGTTCGCGACCTTGCGTTGGCTCACCGTCCGAAACTGATCGTTGCGGGCACCACCAGTTACCCGCGCCGGATCGACCCTGCCGCGTTCAAGGCGATCGCCGATGAGGTTGGCGCGTTGTTCATGTTCGACGCCGCGCATATCGCAGGGCTGATCGCCGGCGACGCGCATCCGAACCCCGTGCCATTCGCCGACATCGTCACGTTCACGACGCACAAGACTCTGCGCGGCCCGCGTGGTGGCTGCATTCTCAGTACCGCTCAGCACGCATCCGCTGTCGACAAGGCTGTCTTCCCTGGCTGGCAGGGCGGCCCGCTCGAGCACGTGATCGCAGGTAAAGCCGTAGCGTTTTTCGAAGCGGCGCAACCGGCATTTAAGGAGTACGCACAGCAGATCGTGCGGAACGCCAGCGCACTGGCGGAAGCGTTGGTGGCACAAGGTTTCCGGTTGGTCAGCGGAGGAACCGACAACCATATGATGGTGGTCGACCTGCGCCAGTTCGATGCCGAACTGACCGGCAAGGAAGCGCAAGCCGTGCTGGATATTGGCGGCGTGACGCTCAACAAGAACACGATTCCCGACGATCCGCGCAGCCCATTTGTCACCAGTGGCGTACGCATCGGCACTCCCAGCGTCACCACGCAAGGGATGCGCGAGCCGCAAATGGTGCAGATCGCGGAACTGATCGCACGCATTCTGCGCCAACGCTCCGACTCGTCGGCCGTGGCAGCGGCACGTGCCGAAGTAGCGACACTCTGCGGGCAGTTCCCCGCCTACGCCTAATCGCTACGCTGTCGCACTGTGAATAGCGGCGCCCAAAATTCTGAGACGCCGCCCGGGTGGTCGCTTCCTCGATGGCTCGGGGTCAGCCGTGAGCGATTGCTTCGCGGACTGCTCTTCGGTGGCGCCTTCGGCGTGGTCGGGGCGGTCGCGTGGTACGGGGTTGTTGCCGGAACAACGCAGAAGCAGTCGTACCTGATCCCCGTTGTCGGCGCCGCCATTGCTTACGGCGTGCACAAGGGGATGACCGGATTCGGTCGTGCCCACGCGTTCATTTCGGTGGCCATCACCGTCGTAGTCGTGATCATCGCGATGTATTACGTTGAACGCCTGCTGATCGTGCGTTGGTTCGCGGACAACGGCGATCGCGCGTCGATTCCGTTGGTGCCGTATCTGGACTGGTGGTGGTCGGTGCTCGACAGAGCGTTCACGACCTCAGCTTCGCCGGCGATCTACAGCGCGTTTGCGCTTGTCGTTGCCGGATGGTTAGGCCACCAGGGTTTCGAAGCGCCGCCCGTACGGCATCACGATGCCTGATATTGGTGCCTATCTGCTCGTTGGAGCGATCGCGGCAGTCGTCACCTTCGCCACAACGCCGGTAGTTGGTGCAATCGCCCGCCGCGTCGGTTGGGTTGTCGAGCCAGAAGAGGAACGTCACGTTCACAAGGTGGCGACACCGGATGTCGGCGGCATCGCGATGTTCGTCGGGTTCTTGGTCGCGTTTCTCGTCGCGCGCTCAATGGACACGTTCGCGTCGCTCTTCCGTTCCGGCGACTCCGAGCCGCGCGGTGTGTTGATCGCGGCAACTCTGATGTTCCTCGTCGGCTTCGTCGACGACATCTACGAGATCTCCGCACCGGCGAAGGTTGTCGGCACCGTGATCGTCGCTGTCGTCCTCGTCTTCTACGGCGTGACGATGTTCTACTTCCGCGTTCCGTTCAACGAGGTGTACATCCTCAGCGACGAGTGGGTGCCGCTCGTGACCGTGTTGTGGCTGCTGGGCATGACGAACGCGATCAACCTGATCGACGGTCTCGACGGTCTCGCCGCCGGCATCGTGGCGATCGGGGCGTTTGCATTCTTTCTCTACAGCCAACGCCTTGCCGAGCCATCGATCGGCATGTTGACACAACCGAACGTTGGCCCGTTGGTGGCGATTCTGGCGGTCGGCATCTGCGTTGGATTTCTGCCGCACAACTTCAATCCGGCGCGCATATTCATGGGCGACGGTGGAGCGCTGCTGCTCGGATTGCTGATGGCGGTGAGCACGAGTGTCGTCGGGGGCCGCGCGGACCCGAACACGCAGCGGTTCATCGGTCAGTCGTACTTCTTCCTCGCACCGCTGCTGATCCCACTGATCATTCTCGGCGTGCCGATCCTCGACACCGTGTTTGCGATCGTGCGCCGCGCCGTTCGCCGACAGGGAGTGGCGCGCGCCGACAAAGGGCACCTGCACCATCGCCTGATGGAGATGGGTCACGGGCAACGACGCAGCGTGCTGATTCTTTGGGCTTGGACTGCGCTGCTTTCGGCGTTCGTGCTCTACCCGGTGTTCACCGGCAGTGGCCTCAGCTACGTGCCGATCGGCATGCTGATGTTGGTGCTCGTGCTGTACACGCTGCTGCACCCACAGATCCGCCGGCGCCGCGGACCCGAAGATGATTCGGCCGAGCAGGACATCGTCGTTACAGATTGACGTGTCGTTACAAAGTGACGGTGGGGTTGGAGCGGCCGCGGTCGATCTGATACTTTGTGTATGCATTCACAAGCTCGCCGCCGATCCGTACCGACCCTAGGGATTTAGCCACTTTGAAGCCACCTCCGACCGCTAAGGCCACCAGCGACAAGCTTGGTATTGGCATTGACGTCGCGCTGGTCACGCTTGTCTTCATGGGCCTTGGCTACCTGCTCGATCGGTGGCTCGACACGAAGCCGGTGTTCATGATCGTGCTGGTTTGTCTGGCGCTGATCGGCGAATTCGTGCGTTTTTGGTACGACTACGATGCCCGGATGAAAGTTCTGGAGGCGGAACGCGCAGCGAAAGGCCGCGGCGAGTCGTACAAGGAATGGGACGACGGCAAATGAACGACGCATCCCTCAAGGACACGGCGTTCTCGATGTCGGCGCCGCTTGCCGGCCCGTCGCCGGAAGTCGCTGTCTCGAACGACATGGTCAAGCGTGGGCTGATCGTGGCTCCGCTGTTGATCGCGATCTGCGGGTTCATCTGGGGTGTCGACGGTGCATGGTCGTCGGCTTACGCAATCGCCATCGTGCTTATCAACTTCGCGCTGGCCTCGGGAATCGTCGCGGTGACGGCGCGAATCAGCTTGCAGCTGATGATGGCGTCGATCCTCATTGGCTACCTGCTTCGGTTGGGGCTCATCTTCCTCGCGGTGTACCTCGTCAAGGACGCCAGTTGGATTTCACTTCCGGCCCTCGGAGCGACCATTATCGTCACGCACCTCGGACTGCTGGTCTGGGAAATGAAGTACGTGGCGATGTCGCTCGCGTACCCAGGACTCAAACCCACCGCAAAAGATCTCAGTCCCAACGCTCTAGGCAATAGGGAGTAGTACGGAATGCTCGGACTCAAGTTTCCGCCGATCAACGAGTTGATCCGTTGGCGCGACATCTATGAAAACTTCAACAAGGTCGGCCTCATAGCCGTGCTTGCCGCGCTGATCGGAATACTCGTATTCCTGATCGCTGGTAGCAAAGATCCGTTGAAGGCGCCGAAGGGCGTGCGCAACCTCGCCGAGACTGGCGTCAACTTCATCGAGAACGACATCGTCATGCAAACGATGGGCAAGGACGGACTGCGCTGGACGCCGTTCCTGCTTTCGCTGTTCGTCTTCATCTACTTGTGCAACCTTCCTGGAATCTTGCCGGTGCTGCAGATGCCTGCGACCGCGCGCATGGCCATCCCGTTATTCCTTGCTCTCACCGTGTGGGTCGTTTACAACGCGGTCGGGTTGCGCCACAACGGCATCAAGTACCTGACGCTGATGGCGTGGCCGCCCGGAGTGCCCGTCGCAATGCGCCCACTGGTGGGTCTGATCGAGTTGTTGTCCAACATCGTGCTGCGGCCGTTCTCGCTCGCCGTTCGACTTTTCGCCAACATGCTCGCCGGCCACATGTTGCTGATCACGTTCGCGTTTCTCACCAACGCGTTGTTCTTCGCCGAGACCAAACAGTTCGTGCTGAAGCCGATGGCGATCCTGCCGTTCTTCATGCTCGTGTTCCTGACGGCATTCGAAGTGCTCGTCGGGTTCTTGCAGGCCTACATCTTCACCATCCTTACCGCAGTCTTCATCAACGCTGCTCACCATCCCGAGCACTGAACCAGGAGAAATTGAAACAAAATGGAAGCATTCATCCGCCTCATCGCTGCCACTCCGGTGCAGACACCCGACGAAATCAAGGCTGCGAACGCCGCGATCGGCGCCGGTTTTGCCTATGGCCTTGCCGCCATCGGCCCCGGCATCGGCATCGGCTACGTCGTCGGTAAGGCCATCGAGGCCATGGCTCGCCAGCCAGAAGCTGCCGGCATGGTGCGCACCACCATGTTCCTCGGCATCGCCTTCACCGAAGCGCTGGCGCTCATCGGCTTCGTCGTCTTCATTCTTCTTGGTCTCTAAGGAGCCTTGTGTCCAGCGTTACCCTTCATATCCACGGCACTGAGGTGCTCGTACCCCGAAGCGTCGACGAAGAACACGCCGTCGCCGAAGACAAGGGGCCGAGCCCGATCGCGCCAGAGATCAAGGAACTGGCATGGGGTGCCGGCGCGTTCATCGTGCTGTTCATCCTCATGCGGGTTTGGCTCTTCCCGCGTTTGAAGAAGGGCATGGACGCGCGTTACGGCAAGATTCGTGGCGACCACGAAACTGCCGACGCTACGCGTGCAGCGGCACAGACCGAAGTTGCTGAGTACGAAGCGGAGATTGCCAGCCTGAAGAAGCAGGCCGCCGAGCGTCTGGAAGCGGCGCGCGGCGTGCTGGAAAGCGAGCGCACTGCGGCGCTAGCTGAGGCGAATGGTCGCATCGCTGTACGACGTACCGAGTCGAACGCTGCGTCCGATGCAGCGCGAGCGGCCGCTGCCGAACACGTGCAAGCGGCAGTCGCCGATGTCAGCAGCCGTGCCGCCGAGTTGGCGACCGGTCGTAAGCCGCAGGCGTCAGTCGTTACTGGCGTCGTCGAAGCGCTGATGGCCGGAGGTACCAAGTGATTTTGCACTCAATCACGCGTTTCGTTACCGAAGAAGACGTCACGCAGACGCACCATGCGATTCTTCCTGAGGGCTACGAGTTGCTGTTCGGCATTCCAGCTTCGGTGCTCGTGTTCGGTTTGCTCTTCAAGTTCGCCGGGCCGGTAATCAAGAAGGGGATGGCGGCCCGCACTGCGAAGATTCAAGGCGAACTCGATGCTGGCGAGGCTGCACGTGCAGCGGCGGAAGCCGATGCAGTACGGATTCGCGAAGCGAAGGGCGACATCGCTAGCGAGCGCAATCGCATCCTCGCCGACGCAGCTGCGCAGGCGGAGGCGATGCTGGCCGATGGTCGGGCGCGCATCACCGCCGAGATTGCAGAAGTAGAAGCGAAGGCAGTTGCCGATATCGCCAGCGCGCAGAGTCGTGTAGGCGACGAGTTGCGCGCCGAGATCTCTCGTCTCTCCGCTGCTGCGGTCGATCAAGTTGTCACTGGTTCGCTCGACGACAAGACCCATCAGGAACTGATCGAGAACTTCATTCAGCGAGTTGGTGCCCAGAAGGCAGGAGCGCGGAAATGAGCGACAATCGCATCGAGGGTTACGCCCGCGGTTTGTTCGAGATCGCGCGAGCAGAAGGCACGCTCGACGAGGTTGAAGACGAACTCTTCCGTTTCGCGCGCAGCTTTGAGAGCAGCGACCAGTTGCGTGCGGCGCTAAGCGACGAGCTGATCCCGCCGGCCAAGCGCCAGGCGATCATCGAAGACCTGCTCGGCTCGAAAGCCACTAGCACGACAACACAACTGATCTCGATGGTCGTTGGTTCTGGCCGCACACGCGACCTGCCGGCCATCGTCGACAAGCTGGTCGCGCGTGCAAGCGCAGCAAAAGACCTGGAAGTCGCGGAGGTACGCAGCGCCATCGAGTTGACCGCCGATCAGCAGACACGCCTTTCGGCTGCACTCACCAATGCCACTGGCAAGCAAGTGAATCTCAAAGTCGTGGTCGATCCGTCGGTACTCGGCGGCATCGTCGCAACCGTCGGCGACACCGTCATTGACGGAAGCGTCCGCACCCGTATCGATCAACTGAAGTCTCGTCTCTAAGTCACTAACGGAGCATTGAACAAAATGGCTGAACTGACACTGAGTGCCGGCGACATCGCCTCCGCGCTAAAGAAGAACCTCGAAGGCTTCGAGCCCTCGCTCGAGGCACGCACAGTCGGGCGCGTCACCGAAGTCGGCGACGGTATTGCCCGCGTTAGCGGCCTCCCCGATTGCGCCGTGAACGAGCTCCTCGAGTTCGAGGATGGTTCCGTCGGTCTCGCGCTGAACCTTGACGAGTCGTCAATCGGCGCCGTCGTGCTCGGCGATGCCGACGCGATCGAAGAAGGTCAGACCGTTAAGGCCACTGGCCGCATTCTCAGCGTGCCCGTCGGCGACGCGATGCTCGGCCGCGTAGTCAACGCACTCGGTCGTCCGATCGACGGCAAGGGCGACATCGTCGGTGGCATTCAGCGCCGAGTCGAGATTCAGGCGCCGGGCATCATGGGTCGCAAGCCCGTGCACGAGCCGTTGCAGACGGGCATTAAGGCCATCGACGCGATGACCCCGATCGGTCGCGGTCAGCGCCAGCTGATCATCGGCGACCGCAAGACGGGCAAGACCACCGTCGCCGTCGATGCAATCATCAACCAGCGCGGCCTTGGCGTGAAGTGCATCTACGTCGCCATCGGCCAGAAGGGCTCGACCGTTGCCCAGACTGTCGAGACGCTTCGCCAGCACGGCGCGATGGAATACACCGTTGTCGTGGCCGCACCGGCGAGCGACCCGGCACCATTCAAGTACCTCGCTCCTTACGGTGGCTGCGCGATTGGTCAGCACTGGATGGAAAACGGCGAGCACGCACTCATCGTTTACGACGACCTCTCCAAGCAGGCCGAGGCTTATCGCCAAGTCTCGCTGTTGTTGCGCCGTCCACCGGGCCGCGAGGCGTACCCCGGCGACGTGTTCTATCTCCACAGCCGTTTGCTAGAGCGTGCAGCCAAGCTCAGTGACGAGCGCGGTGCCGGTTCGCTAACGGCGCTGCCGGTGATCGAGACCAAGGCTGGCGACGTGTCGGCTTACATTCCGACCAACGTGATTTCGATCACCGATGGTCAGGTGTACTTGCAGGACAACTTGTTCAAGTCGGGTGTGCGTCCGGCCGTCGACGTGGGCATCTCGGTGTCGCGCGTGGGTGGCGCAGCGCAGATCAAGGCAATGAAGAGCGTGTCGGGCACCCTGAAGCTCGACCTTGCGCAGTTCCGTGAGCTCGAAGCATTCGCAACGTTTGGTTCCGAGCTCGACGCGATCTCGAAGGCGCAGCTCGAGCGTGGATACCGCTTGGTCGAGTTGTTGAAGCAGCCGCTGAACAGCCCGATGCCGGTGGAAGAGCAAATCGTTTCGGTGTTCGCCGGTACGAAGGGTTACCTCGACAGCTTGCCGGTAGCCGATGTTCGCCGTTTCGAGGCCGAGTTGCTGGCCCACGTGCGCAGCACGCACAGCAGCATGCTCGCGGGTATGCGCGGCAACGCGAAGGCCGATGTGCCCGCCGAACTCGCCGACGTCATCGCTGGCTTCAAAGAGCAGTTCGTGGCAGCCAGCGCGGCCGCTCGTGCGGCTGATCCGTTGGCAACGGCAGCCGAAGAAGTCGGCGCCGCCCAGAGCAACAAAACGCTGGCGACGGAGTAACTAATGGCAGGCGGTCAGGAGCGAATTCTTCGAGGGCGCATTCGTAGCGTCCAGGCGACGAAGAAGATCACGCGCGCCATGGAACTGATCGCGGCTTCCCGCATCGTCAAGGCGCAGCAACGCGTCGCCGCTGCCGTGCCGTATTCCGAGCAAATCACCGAAGTCGTGAAGGATCTTGCCGCAGCCGGTGGTTCGTCGCAATCGCTGTTGCTCAACGGCCGCGGCGAAGTGCGCACGACTGCATACGTAGTGATCTCCGCTGACCGCGGTTTGTGCGGTGGGTACAACTCTGGTGTTCAGCGCGCTGCCGAGGGCGAAGTGAAAGCCGATGTTCTCGCCGGCAGTGACTACCAGTTGGTTACGGTCGGGCGTAAGGCAGAGGGTTACTTCAAGTTCCGCGGCTACAAGATCGCTGCCTCGTTCGCCGGGTTCAGCGGTGCGCCGACGTATGCGAACGCTCGCGAGATTGGCCAGGACGTCATCACTCGCTTCCTCGATGGTGAGTTCGATCGTGTGGAACTCGTGTACACGCGTTTCATCAGTGCCGGTTCGCAGGAAGTCGTGCTGCGTCCGCTGGTGCCGCTCGACAAAGAGACAGTCGCCGGTGGCGACGGGAAGCCGTCGGCTGAAGCTGGCGCTGCGGACTACGAATTCGAGCCCGACCCGGGCACGATTCTCGACACGCTGCTGCCACGCTATGTCGAGGCACGTATCTACGCCGCTCTGCTGAACGCCGCGGCCAGCGAGCACGCTTTCCGTCAGCGCGCAATGAAGAGCGCAACCGATAACGCCGAGGAACTGATCAAGAACCTCAGCCGCGTGATGAACCGCGCTCGCCAAGACAGCATCACCACCGAGATCATGGAAATCGTCAGCGGCTCCGAGGCGCTTTCCGGCGGCAAGGCAGAACGTCAACTGCAACTCGTCGATCTCGGACCAATCGAGTAAATCGTCCCCTTTCGTAAGGCCCTTCGTTAAGGACTCACAAATCTATGGCAACAAAAACAGCAAGCCCAGAGACAACAAATGCTCGCAAGGATGGCCGCGTAGTCGGCATCGCCGGCCCCGTGATCGACGTCGAGTTCCAGCCGGGTTCGTTGCCCGAGTTGAACTCAGCGCTCGAGTTCACCGTCTCGGTCGACGGCAAGGACGTCACCGTGCTAGCCGAGGTCGCGCAGCAGCTCGGCCACAGCCGCGTGCGTGCGGTGTGCCTGAAGCCAACCGACGGTCTCACACGTGGCACCGCGGTGCGCCACACCGGTCGCGGCATCACCGTGCCCGTGGGTGAGCGCACGCTCGGCCATGTGTGGAACGTGTGGGGCGAGTGCCTCGACGCCGACAACGCGCAGTTCGGCGACATGGAGCGCTGGGAGATTCACCGCCCGGCTCCCGACTTCGCCGCACTCGAGCCAAGCAAGCGCCTCTTCGAAACTGGCATCAAGGTCATCGACTTGCTGACGCCGTACGTAGCCGGTGGCAAGATCGGTTTGTTCGGTGGTGCTGGCGTCGGCAAGACGGTGCTCATCACCGAGATGATCCGCCGCGTTGCTCAGAACCACGGTGGTGTGTCCGTGTTCGCCGGAGTGGGCGAGCGCACGCGTGAAGGCACCGACCTCATGATCGAGATGACCGAGTCGGGCGTGTTCGAAAAGGCCGCGTTGGTCTTCGGCCAGATGGACGAACCACCGGGAGTCCGGCTGCGCGTCGCACTGTCGGCGCTGACCATGGCGGAGTACTTCCGCGACGTGCAGAACCAAGACGTGCTGTTGTTCGTCGACAACATCTTCCGTTTCGTGCAGGCAGGTTCGGAAGTGAGCACCCTGCTCGGCCGTATGCCTTCGGCCGTGGGTTATCAGCCGACGCTGGCCGACGAGATGGGTCAGTTGCAAGAGCGCATTACGTCGACCCGAGGTCGCTCGATTACGTCGCTGCAGGCCGTGTACGTGCCTGCCGACGACTACACCGACCCGGCGCCGTTCACGACGTTCACATTCCTCGATGCAACCACCGAGCTCAGCCGTCAGATCGCATCGTTGGGTATCTACCCAGCGGTCGACCCGTTGGCTTCAACCTCGACGATTCTGCAGCCCGAGGTGGTCGGCGAGCGTCACTACACCGTTGCGCGTCGCGTGCAGGAGATTCTGCAGCGCTACAAGGAACTGCAAGACATCATCGCGATTCTTGGTCTCGACGAGTTGTCAGAGGAAGACCGCCTGACGGTTAGCCGTGCGCGCAAGGTGCAGCGCTTCCTCAGCCAGCCGTTCTATGTGGCCGAAGTGTTCACCGGCGTCAGCGGCGAAACCGTGCCGGTGGCAGAGACGGTGGAGAGCTTCGAGGCGATCGTCAACGGCGAGCTCGACGAAGTTCCCGAGCAAGCATTTCTCAACGTCGGCGGCGTCGAGCAGGTGCTGGCGAAGGCGAAGTCGCTGCAAGAGGGCGCTAGCTGACAATGGCAACGATGCAGGTCGAGGTGGTGTCGCCGGAGCGCGTTCTGTTCTCCGGCGAAGCTAAGCAGGTGATCACGCGCACGCTGAGTGGCGAGATCGCGTTCCTGCCTGGCCATGCCCCTTTCCTCGGCGCGCTAGCGAACTGCCACACACGCATCACGCTCGCCGACGACACGGTGCTCGACGTTGCGGTGCACGGCGGTTTCGTGCAAGTGAGTGGTAACACGGTCAGCATTCTCAGCGACATCGCCGAGCTCGGCGAGCAGATCGATCGCGATCGCGCTTTGCGCGCGGTTGAGGCTGCAGAGGCGACCCTGCGCAAGGAACACGACGCCGACGCAGAGGCCGCATTGAGTCGTGCACATGCAAGGTTGAACGCCACCGGTGGTTTGGCCGGGACGTCGCTAGCCGCGCACTAGCGAGGGCCGACTACGGTCGCGCTGATGGAGATCCGCCCGAGCACTGTCGGTATCTATGCGCGTCAAGCGCTCATCGGTATGGAGAAGGCGTTGGATAGGTTTGATGACGCGTCGGTGAATCGTCGGCCGCACGGCGATCGCACCAACTCGGCCGCTGGCCTCATCGTGCACGCGTGCGCCGCCGCGCCGTACTGGTTCGAACACATCGGCCTTGGCCGTCCGGTCGAACGCGACCGTGAAAGCGAATTCACGGCAACGGCGACCGTCCAGGAGTTGCGCGACTTGTTGGCGACGACGGCGGATCGCCTCACCGCTCTGGCAGCCGATCTCGAAACTGGACCGACTGTGCCCGATCACGAGTTACGTGTCTTCCTTCACGGCGAAGATCGTTCAGACGGGTCCCTCGTGCTCCACGCGCTCGAGGAACTGTTCCAGCACCTCGGCCACCTGGAACTGACGGCCGACGCGATCGGCTCCAAGCGCTAAAGGTCGTTTGGAGCGGACACCCGTGAGTCAGGCACGACTCATTTGGCAGGGAGCCCGGCGTAGCCTTTAGAGATGGCAGACGCCTTTCCATTCCAATCCGCGCTGGTTACTGGCGCGTCGAGCGGGATTGGCGAGGCGATGGTCGAGCTACTCGCCGCAGAGAACATTCCTACGGTCGTCGTTGCTCGTCGGCGCGATCGACTTGATGAGCTCGCTGCTCGCCACTCTTGCGTCACCGTGCTTGCCGCCGATCTCACTTCGTCGGATGGCCTGCGCAACGTCGTCGAGCGGGTTGAAGACGACGCAAATCCGATCGACCTCGTCGTCAACAACGCCGGATTCGGCACGTCTGGCGCGTTCTTCGAACTCGATGCCGACCGACTCGACAATGAAGTACAGCTCAACGTTGCCGCGCTCACACGAATCAGCCGCGCAGCGCTTGGAGCGATGGTCCCACGAGGGCGCGGCTACCTTCTTAACGTCAGTAGCGTCGCTAGTTTTCAAGCGGCCCCGAGGCTGGCCGTGTACGCGGCGACGAAGGCGTATGTCACCAGTCTTACAGAGGCACTTCACGAAGAGGTCCGCGGCACCGGTGTGCACGTGACCGCACTGTGTCCGGGGCTAACCCGCACCGAGTTTCAGAGTGTGAGCAGCACGGAGAACCTTGTGAGCGCCTACCCCAGCTTTGCGTGGATGGAAGCGGACGCCGTTGCCCGCATCGGTCTCGACGATGTTGCGAAAGGCAAGACGCTGTCGATACCTGGTGGGTTGTACAAGGGACTCGTCGCGACCACAGGATTCCTGCCTCGGTCATTTGTGCGCCGCGCCGCCAGCGTCGTGCAGCGCCGCTAGTACTCGACCGACGCGAACGCGGCCAGTTTGTCGATGCGATGCCGCGCATCGATCATGCGCACCGTTCCGCTTCGCGAACGCATCACCAGGCTCTGCGTGCGCGCGCCGGTGCGCTCGTAGCGCACACCGCGTAGTAGGTCGCCGTCGGTGATGCCCGTCGCAGCGAAGAAGCAATTGTCGCCGGACACCAAGTCGTCAGTCGTGAGAACCTTGTCGAGGTCGTAATCAAGCGCGAGGGCAGCCGCCCTCTCTTCTTCGTTGCGCGGCGCAAGCAGCGCTTGAATCTCGCCTCCCATGCTCTTCAATGCCGCGGCGGCTGTGATTCCCTCTGGCGTGCCACCGATGCCCAGCAACACATCGACACCGGCATCGGGCCACGCTGTCGCGATGGCCCCGAAGATGTCGCCGTCGCCGATCAGTTTGACGCGGGCGCCGCTTGCACGAACCTCTGCGATCAGTTCTTCGTGACGCTCACGATCGAGGATGACGACTGTCAGGTCGCGAACGTTCTCGCCCTTCGCCTTCGCGATCCACTTCAAGTTCTGTGTCGCCGAGGCGGTGATGTCGATCGAGCCGGCTGCCTCTGGGCCAACGGCAATTTTGTGCATGTATACGCACGGTCCGGGGTTGAACATCGTGCCCCGCTCGCTGACGGCGATCACGGCGATTGCGTTGGCGCGCCCGTACGCCGTAAGTGTGGTGCCGTCGATCGGGTCGACCGCAACATCGGTGAGCGGAGCCGTGCCGTCGCCCACGTGCTCGCCGTTGAACAGCATCGGCGCTTCGTCCTTCTCGCCCTCACCGATGACAACGATGCCGTCCATCGGCACCGTGCTGAGCACAGTTCGCATAGCGTCGACGGCGGCCTTATCGGCGCCGTTCTTATCGCCGCGGCCAACCCATCGGGACGCTGCCAGCGCAGCAGACTCGGTGACCCGCACAAGCTCGAGGGCCAGGTTGCGGTCGGGTCGTTGTGAGTTGGCGATCATCAGGGCCAACCGTAGTGCGTCGGGCAGCAACTAGCGTCCCGGCGATGGCACCGTCCACTCAGATCACGCCCGAAATGTGTGTCGATTGGCGCGACCTCAGCGAACCCCGCTTATTCAGCGACGGCTCGGGCATCGTGTACGCGGCCTTGGCGCTGGGGACTGCCCACTTAGTCGTGCACTCGCTGACGGATGCACTCTCCGACGAGTTGCTGGCAACCGAGCCCGCACTGCGACCCGCGCGCGGCCTCGGCGGTGGTAGCTGGTGCTTCACGGCAGATGAAACGGCAGTCGTGTACGTGGGCGCGGAGGGCGACCTTTGGCTGCAGTCGATTCACGGCGGCGAGATTCAACAGCTCACCGACTTCGGTCCGGAGCACAGCGTTTCATCGCCGTGCTGCTCGCCCGACGAACAGTCTGTCGTGTACATGCTCGATCAAAGCGAAATCCATCAGTCGTTCTTCGATGGTGCGACTGATCGAAGGATCGATGATGGCAGTGCCGACTTCTGCTTCGACCCGTTCGTCGACTGGAACTCGATTCGTTGGCAGGCGTGGAACGTGCCGAACATGCCGTGGGATCACAGTCGCGCACAACGTTGTGTCGGCGACGGGGAGGTGAGCGATCTCTTGGTTGCGGGGAGCGTGCAACAGCCGCGCGTGTTACCCGACGGGCGATCGATCTGTGTTCGCGACGATGACGGCTGGTTGAACGTTTGGATCGCTGGTTGGCCCGCGATTCCCGAGCGCTTCGAGCATGCCGGTCCGACATGGGGCCCGGGTCAACGGTCGTACGCATGGTCGCCCGATGGCGCACGTTTGGCGTTCACGCGCAACGATCGAGGCTTCGGTCGGTTATGTGTCGCCGACATTGATGCGCCGCTTTCAGCGACGGAAGTAGCGCAGGGCGTCCACGGTCAACTCTCGTGGGGCGGAGATTTGGTCGCGTGTCTTCGCAGCGACGCCCTCACTCCGCCGGAAGTCGTCGTATACGACACGACGACTTGGCGGCGCACCGTGATCGCAACCGCGTCGGAGCAGTGGGCGGCAGCCGATCTCGTCGAACCCGAACGTGTCGAAATCCGCGCCGGCGCAGACCTCGTCCATGCTCGGCTCTACCGAGGTGGTGACCGCGGCCTCATCGTGTGGTTGCACGGGGGACCAACCGATCAGTGGCAGGCCTCGTTCATGCCACGGCTTGCGTATTGGCGCGCACAGGGGTGGACAATTCTCGCGCCCGACCACCGCGGCTCGACAGGGCATGGCAGGACGTATCAACAAGCTCTGGGCGGCGAGTGGGGCGTGTTAGACGTGCGCGACACGTTGGCAGCCGCGCAGCACGCGCATCGCGAGGGTTGGGGTAAACCTGGCAACACTGTCGTGATGGGTGGTTCGTCGGGCGGCTTCACAGCGCTAGAAGCCGTCGCTGCCGATGCAACGCTCTTTGAAGCAGCGGTCGTTCTGTATCCGGTGACCGACCTGATCGATCTCGCTGAACGCAGCCATCGCTTCGAGCGGCACTACACCGACAGCCTGATCGGTCCGCTGCCGGCAGCGACTGACGCGTACCGCGAGCGGTCGCCCATCATGCATGCCGACCGTTTCGCGACCACACCAATCCTGATCTTGCATGGCGACGCCGACCCCGTGATTCCCGTCGAGCAAAGCCGCGCATTCGCCGATTGTGTGAGCGCTGCGGGCGGGCAGGTCGAGTTGCACGTCTATGAGGGTGAAGGGCACGGGTTTCGCCAGCGCGCGAATCAACTCGACGAGTACGAACGCATCGCGGGCTTTTTGGCGCGTCATGTGCCGCTAGCGTTTGCATAGTGAGCGACGACTGGAATCCGAACGACCCCGATGCAAGCAATGTGATGTACGACCTGGGTCGGTGGTCGTTCGATCAACAGGCCGAGCTCGCTGCCGAACTTGCTGAGGCGGCAATTCCGCACACGTGGGACGGTTCCGAGTTGGTGGTGCCCGAGTCGCACGAGGCCGCCGCCGATTCCACCGTCACCAGGGTCGAGGCTCGACTTGGCATCGTGTATGACGGCGACGACAACGAGCAAGTCGGTGGCGGGTCGGCCATTGAGCCGATCGACATTCCCGCCGGCGTCTCGTCGACGGAGTACGACCTAGCTGAGTGGGCAGAGAGCGATCGTCAGACCATCACGCAGGCGCTGACTGCGCAACAGATTCCCTACCGCTGGGAAGACGACCTGCTGTTGGTTAGCACCGACCACGAGGAAGCAGCAGAGTCGCTCATGGACACGATTGAGGCTGGTGAGTTCGCGATGCTGCCGACCGATGCTGGCGTCGAGAGCGAGCTGCCATTCGAAACGCTCACCACCTTCTTTCTCGCTGCCGAGCGCTTGCAACGCAACACGCAAGACGCCGATGGTCTCGAGCAGTTGCTCGACGCGCTGGAAGTAGCGGAACCCGAGCGGCGACCGTATGGCGTTGAGCTGTTGTTGTGGCAGAAGACATGCGAGTTGGCCGACGCGTTGGCGAGTGCGTTGGTCGATGCCGACGAGCCCGATCACGAAACAGCCATGGCCGTCGCCACCGATCTGCACGACTTGCTACGTCCGTACGTATAGCTGCCGCGTATCGCGATGTTGCTCGCTGAACTAGAGATCTGGCATACACGACCTGTTACGCCAACTCGTCGCGTCGCGCTCGGTCACCTCGTTCTGCCCACAGATCCGGCGCCGGGGCTGGGTGGTGTTTTGCTAGCGGCTGTTGTCGCGGCTTACCTGCCCGACGTCGACGAAGAGCTCGTCCCCGACCTCGGTCGTCTGATCGACCAGGTGACGCGCGGCGAGCGAATCGTTCAGCCGCGACTGCAGCACCGCTATCAAGTCGACCGCCACGGACTTGCTGTCAGTGTGCATCAACTCAACGGCGATGCTGACAATGTCACATTCGACTTGCACTCGATGGGTCGGCCGCTATCGCAAGTGCTCGGCGCGGTGTATGCGCTCGAGCGATTGAACTTCGATGCGCGACGCGCGCTAGCACCCGTGCTGCATCGGGCGATGCGCTGGCGCGGTCCGATCGGCCCGTCCTTCGTTGCGGACATCAGCGGCGTCAGCCGCGGCGAACTTGTAGGCACGACCGACCCGCGGGTGTGGGCGCTCGACCTCTTGGGCTTTCCGACGGGAACGATCAAGGTGACGAAGAAGGAAGTAATGGCTCGCTTTCGACTCAAGCTTCGCGATGCGCACCCCGACCATGGGGGCAACGACACCGTGGCTGGCGACACGATCGACCGTCTCGGTGAGGCCCGACGAATCCTGTTACAGACATGACGCGACTGTTGTTGTTTCCCGGTGCCGGGTCATCCAGCACGCACTCATCGCTGTTGGCGATTGAGACCGCGATTGCGCCGATGCCGTGCGTGCGCGCCGACTTCGCGTATCGCAAGGCAGGTCGTAAGGCTCCCGATCGCCCTCCGGTTTTGTTGCAAGCTGTGCGAGAAGCTGCGGCACCATTGCTGGCCGTCGACGACAAGTTGGTACTTGGTGGGCGCTCGATGGGTGGGCGGATCTGTTCTCTCGCGGTGGCCGACGAGACCGATCCGCTGCCCGCCACGGGACTGGTGCTGATCTGTTATCCGTTACATCCGCCGGGAAAGGCCGACACGTTACGCGTCGAACACTTTCCACGCCTTCGCGTGCCGTGCCTTTTCATTTCAGGAACGAAGGATGCGTTTGGCTCGCCGAGCGAACTGGAACAGTGGACGGCCACGATTCCGGGACCTGTGACCCACCACTGGCTAGACGGTAAGGGCCACGACCTGAAGGGCTGCGACGCGGTAATCGCGGCGACCGTTGCCAGTTGGATCAAATCGCTCTGACACCTATGTAACGACCCGCGGGTCGCCAGGGTTGAGTTGTTCGAGTTCTAGGTGAGCCGTCTCGGGGTAGTGGCGGTACGCGATGTAAACCGCGAGCAATTGGCCGATCGCCATCACGGCCAGCGCCACACCGAAGCTCGCACCACGGTCACGGACGTAACCAACGACCAAGATGCCGAGGCTGCCGCTAAGTAACGCCGTTGCCGTGATGATGCCATTGGCCTTACCGCGGTTTCCGGTTTGGAACATCTCCGCGCGATACACGGCAAAGGCTGGGTACGCCATGCCCGCCGTGAATCCACCCGCTAGCGCGAGCGCCCACATCGCCGCGCCGTCGGCGAAGAACGCACCGATGATCGCGAAGGTTGAAAGCGGCGAGCACAGCACGATCAGTCGGCGGCGGCCGATGACATCGGCCATTCGCCCACCAACGATCAAGCCGATCGACGCGGGCGTTCCGGTCGCGAGTGTGAACAGTGCAATCCCGCCCCCCGAGTAGCCCCGCACGTCACCCAAGTAGCGATTTTGAAAGAACGACGCGGGTGCGATGAACAGGTTGGATGCAAGCGCAACCGACGCGATCAGCGCGAGTCGTCGGCGGTTGAGTATCGGTGCGACCGGGTGCACCGTCTCGAAGCGCCGGGTCTCGTCGAGATTGCGCGCCAGGCTGACCGCGACCGGCAGCCAAATCAGCGACAATAAGTACGAGTAACGCCAGCCGTTGTCGCCGAGGTCGGCCAGTCGCAACGAACCAACGGCGATGCCGGCACCAAGCCCGGCCGACATTGCGAGCAGGCTGAGCGCGAAGGCGCGGCTGTTGCGCGGCATGTCTTCAGCAGCAGCGACGCCGGCGATCATCGCCATCGCGATGCCGAGCGGGCGGGCGATCGTTTGCGAAGCCACGAGTAGCGGGAACGATGGCGCCGCTGCACCGAGCGCGCAGAAGAGGGGCGTCAACCATGCGAGCAGGATGATGGTTCGTCGTCGGCCGATTCGGTCGGCCAACACTGCAAACGGAAGGGCGATCAAAACGCCGATGCGAACCGCGGCGCCGCCATAACCCTGGCCTTGATTGTCGACTCCGAAACTGTCAGCCGCAAAGTTCGCGGTCTGTGTAAACAGAGTGTTCGCAAAGGCTGCTGCACTGGAAGCGATCGCGAGCAGTGCCAGTGTGCGTACTTGCCGCTCGTTCAGTCGATCGGGTGGCGACCACCACGGCTGGGCTGTGCCTGCTTCTCGTCGGTTGCGAATGGCGTGGCGCATCGGCAACGCGAACACCCACCCGAACCATGGCACGCTCAGTCGATACTTCGTGGTCTCGCTGACGGTGCCGTCGGCGGCTGTGGCGACTTCTCGGCGATAACTGTTGAAGGGCCCGTTCGCTTGCTCAAACACGTTTTCACCGGTCGCGCGCTCGTCGCACACATCGGTGCGAGCGATCCCGGCGATCTGCGCGCGCGGCGAATCTGCAGGCCACGACTGCGTCAGGGTCGTCAATCGCCGTGGCACCGGGCGCAGGCTAGCCGTGCCCTTCTATCCCGCAGCTTTCAAGGGCTTTCCGACATAAGGACTGGGAAAAGCTGCAGGCAAAGCCGGGCATAATGGACGGCTCATGACTGAGGAGCGCATTGTCATCCGGCGCGCCGGCCCGCTACATGGCGAGGTGACCATTCCCGGCGCGAAGAACTCGGTGCTGAAGTTGATGGCCGCTTCGCTGTTGGCCGACGGTTGCTTCACGCTCACCAACGTTCCCGACATTGCAGATGTCAGCATCATGGCCGATCTTCTCTCCGCGATCGGTTTGCGTAGCCATCTTTCGCACACAGGCACGCTGCGACTGATCAACGACGGCGCGATAACGCCGGTCGCTCCTTATGAGTTGGTTGAACGAATTCGCGCAAGTATCAACGTGCTTGGCCCGTTGCTTGGGCGCTTTGGGCGCGTCTCGCTTTCGCTTCCCGGTGGCGACGACTTTGGCAGCCGGCCGATCGATATGCACCTCAAGGGTTTGGAAGCGATGGGTGCCAGCTTCGAGCTGTTGCACGGCGTGGTCGAAGCGTCGGTGAGAACACCTGATGAACGGCTGCATGGCGCCGAGATCACGCTCGACTTCCCAAGCGTCGGGGCAACTGAGAACATTCTCACCGCCGCCGTTCACGCGAAGGGCACGACCGTGATCGACCATGCGGCTCGTGAGCCCGAGATCGCCGACCTATGCAACTTCTTGGTGGGCATGGGTGCCCAGATCGAAGGCATCGGGTCACCGCGATTGGTGATTCACGGTGTCGAACCGGGCGCGCTACACGCGACTGATCACGAGGTTGTTCCAGATCGAATTCAAGCAGCCACCTACTTGGCCGCCGTTGCCGTGAGTGGTGGCGAAGTGGTGCTGCGCGGAGCGCGTGGCGACCACATGGAGATGCTGTTGCGTCGCTTCCACGAAATGGGACTAACGATCACTGATGCGCCTGGCGGCCTAGCGGTGTGGGCGAATGGTCGCTTGCGCAGTATCGACGTGGCGACGCTGCCATATCCAGGTATCGCAACTGACTACAAGCCGCTGCTGGTGACAATGCTTGCAGTGGCCGACGGCGTCGGAATCGTCACTGAGAATCTGTACCCGGGTCGCTTCCGCTACGTCGAAGAATTGCAGCGGCTCGGTGCCGATATTCGCGCCGATGGCCACCATGCAGTCGTGCGTGGGGTGCCCCGGCTCAGCGGTGCACCCGTGCGCGCGCCCGACATCCGCGCAGGGGCGGCGTTGGTGGTAGCTGGCCTGGCGGCTGACGGTGAGACGACACTGACGGGTGTGCACCACATCGATCGCGGTTACGACGACCTCGTTGGACGACTCGCAGCCCTCGGAGCCGACATCGAGCGCATTGCTGCTACCTAATGCCGGCTAATCGCTAGCTGAGTCGTTGCCCTTGCCACGTTCGACGCGCGACTTCGCCAGACGCAGTAGACCGACGATGATCAAGATCGGACCAAGAACGAGCAGGATCTCGTCCCAGCCGCCCTGGTGGGCAAGGACGGACGTCACACGACCTCGATAACGACGAGAAGGTCGTCGGTGACGTGGCTTTCCACTTCAATGGCGCCGACAGTATCGGCGACGAAAGTGAAGGTAGTCGACTCGCCGGCTGCGACCTCTTGCTCGATATCGATGCCGTGCGCATGGATTTCGTCGTCGGCGTCGGGGCTGGTGATCGTGAGGGTCACCTCGGTGCCGAGAGCCACGGTCTCGACCCGATCGGGGCCGCTATCGACGCCAATCGTGACTTCGATCAGCACCGTCGCAGGTCCGGGAGTCGTGGTATCGGTGGAAGCGCCATCGTCTCCGCATGAAGCGAGAAGTAGCAGGGCTGCGGGAATGATTGCGAGGCCGCGAAGTGTTGTCATAGGTGCAATCCTACAATTGGTGCTGATTCAATGGTAATTCTGTATCTCCACTCCGAAAGTTCACGCCGATGATGCGCACGCAAGTCGAAGAAACGATCGAAGTCATCCGGCCCGCGCTGCAGGCCGATGGGGGCGACATCATTTTGCGCGACGTAAACGAAGAAACGGGTGTTGTATCTGTTTCGCTAACTGGCGCTTGCGTGAGTTGCCCCGCGAGTTCGCAAACGCTGAAGGCTGGCATCGAGCGCATCATGCGCGATCGAATTGATGGCGTAACTGAGGTCATCAACATCGACAACGACGCTTTGGACGCGCTGCTCGACACCGGCGCCAACGCGCGATGAACCGGCGGTCGCTTTCCGTCGGCGACCTGTTCGAATCGGCCCGCACGGGCGATCGCGGTGCACTTGCTCGACTGCTTTCCCTCATCGAGCGTGGGGGCACTCCGGCCCGCGAAGTAAGTCGCCTCGCCTACGCATTGTCCGGCACGGGCTACACCGTTGGTCTCACCGGTGCTCCGGGTGCGGGCAAGAGCACTTTGACCTCGTCGATCATTCGGCACCTGCGCGCGCAGGCTCAGCAAGTCGCAGTGCTCGCGGTCGATCCGTCGTCGCCGTTCACGGGCGGAGCGATCCTCGGTGACCGCGTGCGTATGCAAGAACACGCGACCGATCCCGGTGTGTTCATTCGTTCTATGGCGAGTCGGGGCCACCTCGGCGGGCTCTCGCTCGCCACGCCAGAGGCTGCACGACTGCTTGATGCCGTCGGCCACAACCTGATCCTGATCGAGACCGTGGGCGTGGGTCAGGTAGAGGTCGAGATCGCGGGCAAGGCCGATACGACGGTTGTTGTGGTGAATCCCGGATGGGGCGACTCGGTGCAAGCGAATAAAGCCGGACTGATGGAGATCGCCGACGTCTTCGTCATCAACAAGGCCGACCGCACCGGCACCGACGACACCCGCCGCGACCTCGAGCAGATGCTCGAGCTGGGTGACTTGGCGGCCGATGCCTGGCGTCCCCCGATCTTGCCTGTCGTTGCCACTGATCATGTAGGCGTCGATGCTTTGTGGGATGCAGTGCTACAGCACCGTGCGTTCATGGAGTCCACAGGCGAGTTGGCGCGCCGCCGCGAGTTCCGATTGCAAGAGGAACTACGCGAGGTTGTCGCGCGCCGATTGGAACAGCGTGCGCGTGAACTGACAGGTGGCGAGCGCTGGGCGGAACTGCAATCGCAGGTCGTTCAACGCTCGATCGACCCGTGGACCGCAGCCGACGAAATGCTTAAGGCAATCTACGACTGACTGCCGAACGGCTACGACGCTGGTGGAGCGACGAGCGTGTGGGCAGCGGCATGCTCGTAAAGGTCGGTGGTGTAGTCACGAACCATGCGCGCGGCGTTGACGAATGGCCCGAGCGAGCGCCAGTTCTCTTTCATCTTGGTAATCCAGTCGTGCGGTAGCCCGCTGGAATCGCGGCCGTAGAACAGCGGCACGATCTCGTCCTCGAGCAGACCGAACAAGCTGTCGGCCTCGTCGTGATCGCGTCGGATCAAGTCGTCGTCGTCAGAGGTCTCGATTGCCCAACCGTTCTTGCCGTCGTAGCACTCGTCCCACCAACCATCGAGAATGCTGCAATTGAGCGCGCCGTTGAGTGCAGCCTTCATTCCGCTGGTGCCGCAGGCCTCGAGCGGGCGCCGCGGGTTGTTCAACCACACATCGGAGCCGTGATACATCGCTCGCGCCACCGCCATGTCGTAGTCGGGAACGAAAACGAAACGATGGCTGATCTCGTGCTGGCGTGCGAATAGTTCGATCTCGCGAATCATGTCCTTCCCTGCCTGATCGGCGGGGTGAGCTTTGCCCGCGAATATGAACTGCACCTCTTGCTCGGACTGCAACAGCAACGCACGTAGTCGCTCGGGTTGCGCAAGCAGCAACGTTGCGCGTTTGTACGTGGCGAACCGGCGCGCGAACCCAATCGTTAGCGCGTTCGGGTTGAGCGCCAGGTTGCCGATGCGCGACCGTACGAATGCGACGAGTTCGGCGCGGCCGCGGGCACGTGCGTCCCACACTTCGTGGTCGTTCAGCTTGTCGATACCCGCCCACCGACTGGCATCGGCTTCGCTCCAACCCTGGCCGATGCTTTGTGTCAGCAGCGGGGCAATGTGATCGCCCACCCATGTCGACGCGTGCACGCCATTCGTAATGGCACAAATCGGTACGTCGTCCACGGCCAGATTCGGCCATAGCCCGGCAAACATCTCGCGACTCACCTTGCCGTGAAGTTGTGCGACACCGTTTGCGTGGCCAGCCAGGCGCAGGCCCATCACCGCCATGTTGAACGGATTTTCGTGCAACACCTTCGGGTGTCCGGCCTCGTCGGGGATGACAACTTCGTGTTGTCCAATCTCGACGAGTTCCTCGAAACTACATCCGCACTCGTGCGCGAAACTTCGGAAGTACTTATCCATCAATTCGAGAGTGAAGCGGTCGATTCCAGCCTGCACTGGAGTATGGGTGGTGAACAGGCCAGCTGCACGTACGGCTTGTTTCGCGTCGGAGAACTTCATTCCAGCGGCTACCAACTCGCGAATGCGCTCGAGTGAGAGAAAGCCGGCATGGCCCTCGTTTGTGTGGAACACCTGTGGCCGCAACCCGAGCGCTCGCAGTGCACGCACGCCGCCGATGCCCAGCAGGATTTCCTGACGCAACCGATGTTCGCTGTCGCCCCCGTACAGGCGGTCAGTGATCGCAGCGGCGGCATCACTGTTGCCCACAACATTGGTGTCGAGTAGGTAGAGCGGAACTCTGCCCACCTGCACGCGCCACACGTTCGCGCGGACTGGGTCGCCAGCAAGGTCGACTTCTATCTGCGCGCCGGTTGGGTATAGCGGCAGTGAGTGCGGATCGAGTGGCGGGTAGCGCTCTTCTTGCATGCCGTCGGCGTTGAGACTTTGACGGAAGTAGCCCTCGTCGTACATCAGTCCAATGGCAGTGAGCGGGATACCAAGATCTGACGCTGCCTTGAGGTGGTCGCCAGCCAAGATGCCTAATCCACCCGCGTATTGCGGCAAGGTTTCGGAGATGCCGAACTCGGGCGAGAAGTACGCGACCGATTCAAGGGGTGATTCAGTACGGGTCTGGAACCAACGCGGCTCTGTCATTGCTCGTTGCAGCCGTTCGGCACAGTGATTGGTGGCAGCGACGATCGCCGGGTCGTCGGCTAGCGCGCTCCATCGCTCGGTCGTGATGCCGGCGATCAACTGCATCGGATCCCCGCCGGATGAATGCCAAACGCGAGGGTCGAGTGATTCGAACAGGTGCTGCGTGCCGCGATCCCAAGTCCAGTGCAGGTTGCAGGTGAGTTCCGCCAACGCAGCGAGCGTCGATGGAATCTGGGGGAAGAGCTTGAGCTCCCGTGATTGCATCCGGGCGAGCCTATTGGTGACCTGGCCGCGCCCTACGCTCGCACCGTGGTATTGCCTGATCGCGACGTGCAACTGTTCAGCGAGGGCACCCATTTGCGACTGTGGGAGCTACTTGGGGCACATGTCACAGCTGAGGGCGTGCAGTTTGCTGTGTGGGCGCCGGGCGCTCAAACGGTGCAGGTGATCGGCGACTGGAACCAATCCGCCGGCGGCGATCCGCTGCATCGGCAGGGCACATCGGGTGTGTGGGTAGGAGTCACCGCTGCGGCACAAGTGGGTCAGCGCTACCGCTTCGCGATCACTTCTGCCGAAGGGAAGGTTGTTTTGAAGGCGGATCCGATGGCTCGCTTGGCCGAGGGTGCGCCGTCGAACGCGAGTGTGATTACGGGGGTGTCGCAACACGAGTGGGCCGACCACGATTGGATGCGAACTCGCACGAATGTTGTCGGCGCTCCGCTGCGCGTTTACGAGGTGCACCTTGGTTCATGGCGATCTGGGGTGAGCACCTATCGCGAACTCGGCGAACAACTCGCCGACTATGTGAGCGGGCTGGGCTTCACCCATGTCGAGCTTTTGCCGATTGCCGAGTATCCGTTTGGTGGTTCGTGGGGCTATCAGGTGACCGGCTATTACGCGCCGACATCGCGGTATGGCACGCCAGATGATCTGAGAGCGATGGTCGACGTGTTGCATGCGCGTGACGTCGGCGTGATCGTCGATTGGGTGCCCGCACATTTTCCGAAAGACGAGTGGGGCCTGGCGCGCTTCGATGGCACGCCACTTTATGAACACGCCGATCCGCAACTTGGCGAGCACCCCGATTGGGGTACGTACGTGTTCGACTTCGGCCGTGCCGAGGTCAGGAACTTTCTCGTTGCCAATGCGCTTTATTGGCTGCACGAGTTTCATATTGATGGGCTGCGAGTGGACGCGGTCACCAGCATGTTGCGTCTCGACTTCTCGCGAAAGGCTGGCGAGTGGACTCCGAACGCGGATGGCAGCTACGAGAATCTGGAAGCGGTTGCGTTTGTTCGCGAGCTGAATGTCGCTGTCCGGCGCGAAGTGCCGACCGCGATGATGATCGCAGAGGAGAGTCACGCGTGGCCGAAGGTGACTCATCCGATTGAGGAGGGTGGCCTCGGCTTCCACCTCAAGTGGAACCTGGGCTGGATGAACGACACGCTGAAGTACATGCACCGACGGCCAGCGCGACGACCGGTGCATCACCATGAGCTGACGTTTGGCCTTTCGTACACGTTCGGTGAGCGCTACGTGCTGCCGTTGAGCCACGACGAAGTTGTGCACGGCAAGAGCAGCTTGCTCGCCAAGATGCCGGGTGACGAGGCGGAGAAGTTCGCCAACCTGCGCGCGCTTTACGCCTGGATGTGGGCGCTACCTGGTGCGCCGCTGCTGTTCATGGGGGGTGAGCTGGCGCCGTACGCGGAGTGGAACGAGGCTGAGGAGTTGCCGTGGGATCTGCTGGAGTTCTCGTTTCATCGCGGCGTCCGCGATCTCATCATGGATCTGAATCGGGTCGCGGTCGATTGGTCCGCACTCTACGAACGCGATCACGAGTCAGGTGGTTTCGAGTGGCTGGACGCTGATGACGATGTCGGTGCGACGTATTCGTTTCTTCGATGGGGGACCGACGGTGCCACCGCCATCGCGTGCGTAGCCAACTTCTCTATCGAGCCGCGCGTTGATTACCGAATCGGACTTCCGTGGTCGGGAACTTGGCAGACGTTACTGAACACTGACTCTGCACAATTTTCGGGTGCAGGACATGGCGTCGACTCCGACCTGCACGCAAACGAGTCCGAGTGGCAGCGGCAACCTGCGTCGGTGGTACTCGCACTACCAGCTTTAACCGTTGTGTTGCTCGGTAGCGTGCGCCCACTGTGAAGGCGTTGTCATTGAAAGACATGTGGCGAGACGAAGAGCTGCGACAAGTGTTCGCTGCGTGCCTGACCCTGAGTCTCGCTACCGGTGTGTTCGCGGTTTCATTCGGTGTCACCGCTGTTGGCGCCGGTGCGTCCGTGGCGCAGACGTGCGTGATGTCGCTCACGGTGTTCACCGGTGCCTCGCTCTTTTCCGCGGTCAGCGTGATTGGCGCCGGCGGCTCCGCGGTGTCCGCGTTCGGTGGAGCGGCGTTGCTAGCCGCGCGCAATGCGGTGTATGGGCTAGCGATGGCACCACACCTCAAGGGGCGACTGGCCACAAGGCTGGTCGCTGCGCAGGTGACCATCGACGAGTCGACAGCTATGGCTGCAGCGCAGACCGACGAGGACCACCGACGCGCCGCGTTCTGGATCACCGGTCTGAGCATCTACCTGTTTTGGAACATCGGCACGCTGATCGGTGCGATCCTCGGTTCCGCCATCGACCCAAAGACGTACGGGCTCGACGCGGCCTTTCCCGCAGCTTTCGTTGCGATGGTCTGGCCGCTGTTGCGCGATCGCCGCTCGGCCCTGGCTGCTGCGATCGGGGCGACGATGTGCTTGGCGCTGATCCCCTTCACACCGGTCGGTGTGCCGATCTTGTGTGCGGTACTGGGTGTCGCTGTCGGGATTCCTTCGCCCGGCGACACTGAACCGCAGGCGGCCGCGCAATGAGTTGGGGGTTCGTACTTGCCCTAGCGCTAACCGCGTACGGCTTCAAGGTGCTGGGGCTCGTGTTAGTCGGCGACCGTCAGCTGCCAGCGGTACTCGATCGATGTCTAGCGCTGATCCCCGCAGCGCTGATTGCCGCGTTGGTGGTGAAAGACACGTTCAGCATCGGACAACACCTGCAGCTTGATGCCCGCGCCGCAGGCGTAGGCGCCGCGGTGATAGCCGCCTGGCGCAAAGCCCCGCTGATAGCGGTGATCGTCATCGGCGCGGGTGTAACCGCCGCCATCCGCGCCGCGAGGTGACCACGCGGTTCTGTGTGAGCTCACAGACGTTGTGTCGCTTTAAGCGCTCACACAGAGTCTTCGATTTGGCGCTTCAGGGCGCGGAGGTTTCTTCGCCATAGTGGGCGTAGGACTATCGGGCCGGCAATCGCCGAGCCGATTGGGCCGCCTAGCCACCATGGGAAACGCAACTTCTCTTCCCACTCGAAGCGCGTGTGCTTGCCGAAAGCGTGCAGCGTGAACCTTCCAACACCGGTGACTACTCCGGTATGGCTCACGCCCATCGTGGCCGACGGTTCCCACTCGGTAATTTTCATTTGGTCAACGAGCTTGAACGGGCCGACCTTGGTGTCGCACAGGAACCTCGTTCCGACACCGCTGTGCTGTTCATCGACGAAGCGAATGGCAACGGCATCGTGCATCCACTCGACGTGGCGATCGATTTGTTGCAACGCTGCCCACACTTGATCCGGCGTTGCGTCGATATCGACGCCAACGCGAACGCGACCCACGCCTTACGCCCTTACAGAAACACTGCGCAACCGCTCGGCAGCCGTTTCCGGTGCCACGATGTTGATCATCACACCGGTGCCGCGTTCGAACCCTGCCGTCGTGATCAGCTTCGGGAACAAGTGAACGTGCCAGTGATACGCACCGTTGTAGTGATGCGGCGCTGTGTGGAACACAATGTTGTAAGCGACGTCGCCGTGCACTTCGCGCAACGCGACGACGGCATCGCGAACCGCAATGCCGACACCGCGCAGCGTTTCGTCGGTGCTGTCGGTGAGATGCAGGTCGTGGCTGCGGGGAATGATCAAAAGCTCGTACGGCGTGCCTGCCCAGAACGGACTGACGCACACGACGTCGTCGGTTGCCCAGAGCACTCGCTTACCGTCGACCAACTCGGCCTCGATAGTCGCGCACAGGATGCAGCCGCCCTCGAAGCGGGTGAACGCCCGCTCTTCCTCGACGATCTCACCCGGAACGAACGGCAGACCAAGCAATTGGCCGTGCGGATGTGCAAGCGACGCGCCAGCTTCGCGCCCGTGATTGATGATCGCTTGCGTGTAGCGAATATGGCTAGTCGCGCCGTGCTCGAGCAGCCGACGCTTCAGCATCAGCATCATGTCGGCCGCGTCGTCGTCGGTGATGACATGCGTGCCGGCGTCGTGTGCGGGCGTGAACACAAAGATCTCGTGGATGCCACTGGCCTCGGCCTCGACATGCACCGGCCCGAGATAGTGCACCGCGAACGGCTCTGTGCCGTCGAACGCCGGATACAGGTTCGGAATCACACGCATGCGCCACTGCCCACCAGCATCGAGCGTCTCAAGTGCGGGCGGTGTCGTTTCCTCGTTGCCGGGGCAGAACGGACACGGGCGATCGGGTTGTGCTTCGACTTGCGCGCGACGCGGCGCAAAGTCAGTGGGGCGTTCGGCTCGATCGGCCACGATCGTTACCCATCGCCCGGTAAGTGGATTCAAACGGAGGCTCACAGCGGTATCAGCTTACGAGGTTGCGCAAGGCGGCGTGCGGACGCATGTCACGCGAGTCCGACTTGAAGGAATCCGTATCGACTTGAACAAACTCAGCACTTGCGGTACACGCTGACGTGGCGTTCGCTTACCGGGCTGAACGGTGAGCGGTCGAACGCCTCCCAGCGCTCAACGAGGGCGAAGCCAGAAGCTTCTGCCATCGCGTCCAGCTGCGCGACCGTGACCCAACGAATACTCCACGGGCGCAACCGCACGCCGCCGGCCTCTGTGATATCTATGAACTGGCCCTCTGCCAGCTGTTCTTCGACTTTCGCCCGCGTCACGCTCAAAACGACGCGATCGACGGCGAGCGAGCGAATGCCGACCTGCGATGGCGGATCGTGCAGCGCGGGATCTGGAACAAGCGCCTCAACGACGAACATGCCATCGGTGGCAAGGCGCTGCGCAACTTGAGTGAAGCACCCTCGTTGCCGCTGCTCAGTCAGCAAGTTCCAGAACGTGTTGTAGGCGATGAATGCCAGCGTGAATGGGCCTGCTGGCAAGTCGTCCGACATATCGCCGACACTCACGCGTACGGCATCACCTCCCGGTTTGGCCAACAGCTGCTTCAGCATGGCCGAACTGCTGTCGACTCCATGGACCTGCATGCCGGTGGCGGCTAGCGGAATCGCCAACCTGCCGGTGCCGACACCCAGTTCGAGCACAGGTCCATTACCTGCGAGCGTTGACAGTGTCGCTACCGTCGTGCCGACATCGGTGATCCCTGCGTACCAATCGTCATACACATCGGCGAACCCGTCGCCGTAGCTGGCATCGTCGTATCCGCGCACGACGACATTCTGACCCAGGTCGTTGTACGGGTCAGAGTCGAATCGGTCAGAATGGCCCGGTGACAACCTGGGCGGAGATCGAGTCGGCCGCTCGGCAACCCGACCCTGCTGCGAGTGCCGATTCGCGTGCGGCGCAAGTCTCACGCACCTCACATCGCGCAACATCGCGTTTGCGATGGTCGGATCACCTAATCGTCGGCTCGATCGACGTGGCCGCTCACGTCTTTCAGCGTCGTGCCCGCCACATCGTGCTCGGATCGGCAGTTCTGATGGTGCCGATGGTGGCGCTGCATCTACTGCTCACTGTGCTGGCGTTCGACTCGTATCAGGACTTCGACAGCTTCCTCGGTGACCGCGGATATGTCGGTGTCGAAACAGGTCTGGTGATGCTGGGCGTCGCGGCGCAGTCACTCAGCGCGCACCTGATCGGTGCATATACCGCTGCCTACCTAGTGCCGTATCAGATGGGTGGCGACCCGCGGATGCGTGTGTGTCTTGGTCGCGTTGTGCGCAAGATTCCGCTGCTGACGCTGACGTGGGCTCTGACTCATTGGCCAACCCTGGTGACCATGTGGTGGTTCGTCGTCCTTGCTCCCGGAGAAGCTGTCGCTTTGTTGTGGTTCATGGTGCCAGTAATTGCGATGATCAGCGCGATGTCGCTAGTTGTGGCACCGGTTGTGATGATTGAGCAGCTCGGCGTTCGGTCAATCGGTCGTGCGTGGCGTCTTGGCCGCAATCGATTCGGTGCCACGTTCGGGTTCGTACTCGCGTGCGGCGTTCTCGGTGGAATGCTGGCCGCGTTCATTGCGTTTCTGCCCGATCTCGCACAAGCGACCGGATTCATCACGTTCGGCTCACTCAGCTGGTTGGTGCAAGGTGTCACGACGCAGTTGGCAGTCCTGCTCGTGTTGCCCTTCGTCGCGATTGCGACTTCGCAGATGTACCTGCAGCTTCGCGTTCAGGCAGAGGGCCTCGACATCGCGATCGCGGCTGATCGCGTGTTTGAGAAGGTCACGGTATGAGGATTGCCGTTTCCCTAGTCGGCTGGCTGATTGAAGGCAGCGACCCATTCGAACCGATTGAGCAAGACCCCGATGCGGTGCGCGAAGAGGCTTGCCGCCTTGTGTCGCGCGATACATCCGTGTGTGCACCGCCCGACACTCGGCCGCCGCCAACCGAATCGGGTGGCGCCGGGTTCAACCTGGACTGGCTGGCGGCGCTGATCTGGCTGCTGTTCATCGTGGCGCTGATCGCACTGCTCGTGTTTCTCGTTCGGTTCTTCATCGACCGATCGGGCCGCCGTCGCAAGAAGCGGAAGCCGGACTCCGATGACGCAGACGACATTGATCAGGTGGAACAGGCTGCGGTTGCGATCGACCGTTCGCGCGAGCCAACCAACTGGCGAGCGGAAGCCGACGAACATCGTCGTGCCGGCCGCTATCGCGAGGCGCTGCGTTGTCGTTACCGCGCACTTGTGGGCGACCTCGCCCGCCGAGGCTTGATCGACGAGATCCCTGGCCGCACGACCGGAGAAGAGCGCTCACAGTTGCGGCAAGTGCAACCAACTGCAGGCTCGCCGTTCACGTCTGCAGCCGATCTGTTCGATGATGCGTGGTACGGCCACCATGCGGTCGATGCCGAGGACGACGAGCGCTTCCAATCACTCGAGCGCGACGTGCTCGCCAAGACGGTAGTGAAGAAGTGAGTGTCGCCAGGTGAGCGCGCGGCAGGCGAAAACCTCAGGTGGCAGCGGCGCCCGCGTCGGGCTCTCCGCGCTGCTGGTCGTCGCCGTCGCGGTAATCATGTTGCTGCTCTTCAGGGCGCGGCCGGAAGCGGAGCCATTCGATCCGCGTAGCTCAGAGTCACGCGGCACTCGCGGTTTGGTGCTGCTCTTGGAGGACCAAGGCGCAAGTGTCGAGATCGCCCGCTCCGCACCCGAGACTGGTTCTGCGGCGCGCGTTCTCGTTTTGCAGGATCGGCTGAACGATGGGCAGCGACGCGACTTGCTGCAATTCGTCGAGGAGGGCGGACTGTTAGTGATGGCCGATCCGGACAGCTCGATCATCGACGCACTCGTCGTCGCCGAGACGATCGAGGGGGAGGTGCCCGCCTTCTCGGGCAACGACGTGCTGGCGCACATCAATGTGCCGCTCGCTGACTGTGACGTGCCCGCACTCGAGCGCCTGCGCGGCCTATTCGTGAGAGCTGGCCAACGTTTCGATGTGCCAGCCGAGGCCCGTTCGTGTTTCGCCGAAGATGGAACAGCATTCGTTGTGATCCGCGAACATGGCGCCGGTCTGATCGTTCAACTTGGCGACAACGAGATCTTTACCAACGGTCTGTTGCGCTACGCCGATAACGGGCCACTCGCAACTGCATTGTTGGCCCCCGACGCTGATGCGCGGGTCAGCGTTCTGCTCGGTCAGGAAGCCGCCAAGTCGACCGCTGACATCGGCACCGGCGAGAAGTCACTATCAGATCTCCTACGTCCGAGTGTGTGGATGGCACTTACGCAGCTCGCTGTCGCCTTCATCGTCTTCGCGACTGCGCGCGCCGTGCGACCAGGTCGCCCAGTGCGCGAGCCCGAGCAAGTGCCGATCGCGGGCAGCGCGTTGGTGGTTGCGACCGGAACCCTGATGCGTCGCGCCCACCATGCCGAGCGTGCTGGCTGGATGTTGCGCGGCAACCTTTATCGCACGTTGTGCCGACGATTTCACCTGCCCGCAACTGCTTCGATTGAAGCCATCGACAACATCGTGGCCGCGAACACTTCGCTGCCTATCGGCCACGTCGCTGCGGTGCTGCAGCGCGAAGTTCACGACGACCAAGGCTTGCTCGAACTCAGCAATAGTTTGCAAGCCATTCGAGAAGCGACACTTGAAACACTAGAAGGAGCTACACCGTGACCGATTCCGTCACCTCCCAACCATCGTCACCCTCAACGTCAGATGCGAGGTCCCCACTTGATGCTGTACTTGCCGTGCGCGCGGAGGTCGGCAAGGTTGTGGTGGGGCAGGAGGGTGTGCTCACCGGCGCAATTGCGGCTTTGCTAGTGCACGGCCACGTGCTGCTGGAAGGCGTGCCAGGCGTCGCCAAGACGCTCTTGGCAAAGAGTCTCGCCGCCGCGTTCGATATGAAGTTCACACGCCTTCAGTTCACGCCCGACCTGATGCCAAGCGACGTCATCGGACAACAACTCGTCGAACAGTCGGCTGGTGGCGGAATCTCGTTTCGCTTTCGCGAAGGGCCTGTGTTCACCAACCTGTTGCTCGCCGACGAAATCAACCGCACGCCACCTAAGACGCAAGCCGCGCTGCTGGAAGCAATGGAGGAGCGGCAGGTCAGTTACGACGGTCACACGTTGAAGTTGCCCGACCCGTTCTTGGTGATCGCTACGCAGAACCCAATCGAGTACGAGGGCACATATCCGCTACCGGAGGCGCAGCTCGACCGATTTCTGTTCAAGCTCAACGTGAGTTACCCGACCGCCGAGCAAGAGTTGGAGATGATCGCACGTCACGACGCGGGGCTCGATCCGCACGATATGCGGGGTGCTGGTGTGCGGCCGGTCGCGAACGCAGCCGACCTAGCTGCCGGGCGGGCGGCCATTCAGCGAATCCGTGTCGACACGGCAGTCCAGCAGTACATCGTGTCGCTGTGCCGCGCGACCCGCGACTCGCCGTCGTTGCAATTGGGCGTCTCGCCGCGCGGGGCAACCTGGTTGCTGCATGCCTCCAAGGCGTGGGCGTGGTTGAGCGGTCGCGATTTCGTGACGCCCGATGAAGTGAAAGCCGTAGCGAAACCGTGCATGCGCCACCGAGTGATGGTCCGCCCCGAACTCGAGCTAGAAGGCACGTCGGCCGACGGGGTTCTCGACGGCATCCTCGCCACGATTCCAACGCCGCGCTAGCCGACGTCCATCCACTGTGCATCGCCGCTTCGCTTATCCGATACCAACGGTGTGGTTCGCCGCGCTCGCGGCGGTGAGCGGCCTACTGCTGTTTGCGTGGCCGGGCAGCAACTGGTGGGCGTTGTGGGCAGTCGAGTTGCTGTTGGTGCTTGTGCTGGTGGTCGACTCGGTTGCATGCGTCTCGCCGCGACGTATCAGTGTGCAGCGTGAAGTTGCCGAGTCGGTGACCGTCGGCGAACAAGCAACGCTGACGTGGCTGATCGACAATCGCTCGCCGCGCGCTGGCCGAGTAACGGTGACCGACGCGCTGTGGCCGAGCCTGCAGGCCGAACGTCGTCGTGTTGGTGCACATCTGCGCAGTGGTGCGCGTCTGAAGTCGCGCACCACGTTGCGCCCGACACGTCGCGGTCGCTTCCCGCTGAACGACGTGACCGTGCGCGTCGAGGGACCACTACGAATGATCAGCCGCCAGGCCACACGCGATCTGCCTGGTGGGTTGCGCGTGATGCCGGCGTATCCGAGTCGAGAGGAAGTGCAGCGCCGCATGCGTATGCCGCGGGTGCTGGAGGTCGGCCTACGCAGCATTCGCACGAGCGGGGGCGGCACCGAGTTTGATCAGCTGCGCGACTTCCGGCCCGACGACGAGTTTCGGCGCATCGACTGGGCGGCGACCGTGCGCCTGCAACGGCCGATCGTGAAGCAGTACCGCGCCGAGCGGAACCAGAACATTGTGTTGCTGCTGGACAACGGGCGCGTCATGGCGGGCGTTGTTGGGGGAGTACCGCGCGTCGAGCATGCGATGGACGCGGTGCTCGGTGTCGTGCAGACGGCGACGAAGTTGGGCGACCGCGTTGGCCTGGTCACCTTCGACCGACAGGTGCGCAGCATTCTCGTTCCGACGAATGGCAAGAGCCAACTAGGGCGAGCCGCCGAGGCGATGTACATGCTCGAGCCCGACTACAGCGAGAGTGCGTATCAGGTGGCATTCAGCGCGGCGACGGCGCGGTTTCGACGCCGGTCGATGTTTATCGTGCTTACCGATCTTGTCGAGTCGGCAGTCGAGCAAGCGTTACTGCCGGCGATGCCGATCATTACTCGACGGCACCTTGTGGTCGTTGCGGCGGTGCAAGATCCGGTCGTTAAAGCGTGGGCTAGCGGCGCGGCCCATCAGTGGGCAAGCGAGGCGTATCGCGAGGCTGCCGCAGTGAACATGTTGCAGCAACGAGCGCGAGCGACTGCCCGACTGCGCGCTGCTGGCGCGGTAGTCATCGATGCGGCGCCCGGGCAGTTAGCAATTGAGTTAGTCGACGCCTATCTCGAACTCAAGGCGAGCGGACGCCTGTAACTCAAGCGCTACAACGCAGCGTCGGGGGTGTAGCTCTCGTTGCCCTCCCGTCGAGCGCGCAACGCGAACCTGATCGTCCATCCCCAGAAGAGAACGAAGACCAACACACCGATCCCGATGCGCAATGAGGTCGGCCACGGACGCCCGGTGACAAAACCCTCAACCAACGCCGCGAGCAGGAAGGCGAGGATCAGGCCGATCAGCACACTGCCCGCGCGACGCGCTTCCTCGGTGAGCGCGTTGATTCGCGAACGATCACCGGGGTCGATGATTGCCCAACCGATGCGCAGACCGGCGGCACCGGCGACGATCACCGCCGATATCTCGAGCATTCCGTGCGGCAGTATCAGGCCCCAAAATTTGTCGGCCTGACCTGCGTTAGTGAACAGTCCACCAGCAAGGCCGATGTTGGCGCCGTTCATTGCGAGCACCACGGCCGTCACGACACACAGCAGGATTCCGGCTGCGAAGGCTAGGAAGCCCACGCGCACATTGTTGAGGAATACCTGTGTGGCGAAGTTCTGCGACGGCTGATTGCTGTAGTAGTCCTCGAAGTCCTGCTCGATGTACTGCTGCGCTGCCGCGTCGGGTGCGACCACATCGAAAGCAGCGGGCGAAATCGCCAGCCAGATCTGGAAGAAGGCCCAAGGCAAGCAGGTCAGCAGCGCGGCGATGGCGATGTAGCGCCGCAACGAATAGATCGCTGCGGGAAACGTGATGGTGGCGAACTGTTGAACGCCGCGACGAACTTCCGTATCGGGCTGGCCGTACAACACGCCGTGTGCGTCGGTCACAAGCAATGTCAGTCGACTCACAAGCGCAGAGTCGCCGGCGTACTCAATTCGCGCGTGCGCAAGGTTTGCCCCACCGCGCTGATACAGGTGCACCAACTCGTCCAGTTCGTCAGGTGCGACCTGCGCAACCTTGCGCGCCTTCTCGGTGAGCTGCTGGAGCCGCCACCAAGCACCCTGATGCGTCGCGACGAAGGCATCGATGTCCACAGTGTTTCTAGGGTAGCTGTCCTCCTCTGGTGCCTGTCCTTCTAAGGTGACGGCTATGGAGGGAATCGTTACCCCCGAGGCGGTCGTGCTCGACGTCGAAACCGCTGGCGTCGCGTCTCGCGTCTTCGCCGGAATCATCGATCTGCTAATCCAAATCGGAATTCTCTTCGCCGGGTCGCTGATACTGACGATCTTCGGGCTCACCTCTTCGTCGTCGCGGCTGCTTGTCTCCTTATTGATGGCACTTGTGGTGATGGGTTACCCAGTCGTCAGCGAAACCCTGATGCGCGGCCGCACAATCGGAAAGCGAGCGATGGGGTTACGCGCAGTAACCATCGAAGGCGCACCTATCCGGCTGCGTCACGCAATGTTGCGCATGATGGGCGGCCTGGTCGATCGGTTCCTGCCACCTTTCGGTGTCACCGGCATGTTGTTCGTGCTCGGCACTTCGCGTCACCAGCGCGTCGGTGATCTGCTGGCGGGCACGATTGTGATTCGCGATCCGGATCGCACGCCTTTGCCGATGGCCGTTTGGTTCCCGGTGCCACCCGGCTGCGAGGCGTTCGCCGCGACTATCGACCCGACCGCGATGACTGACGAGCAGTACACGGTGATCCGCTCGTTTCTGATGCGTAACCGCGAGCTGTCAGCCGATGCCCGCTACGCGTTGGCCGCCGATCTCGCTCGCCGAGCCGCCGCGACCCTGCGACACGACGGACACGCCAAGGTTCATCCGGAGGCGTACTTGTTGTGCGTGATTAGTCGCTATCAGCGACGCAACTTTCCGAACTATCAGCCGACCTCCTGGCAACCTGCGGTCGCGAGTTCGTAGCCTGGCAGCCATGGCTTCGCCCGCTGCGTACACCTATCTCGACCACGCCGCGACGACGCCCATGCGTCCGCAGGCAGTCGCGGCGATGTTGCCATTTCTCTCCGAGCGCTTCGCCAACCCTTCTGGCTCGCATCGTTTCGCCCGCGAAGCGCGCCGAGCGATCGACGAGGCACGCGATGTGGTCGCCGGAATCATCGGCTGTCGCCCAGGTGAAGTTGTGTTCACCGGTAGCGGCACAGAGGCTGACAACACAGCGGTGCTCGGATCGGTTGCGCGCCGAGGCGGAGTAGCGGTCTGCTCGGCCACCGAGCACCACGCAGTCCTCGAATGTGTTCATCAGCTCGGTGGCCATGTGGTGGCGACGACATCGACTGGAGCGGTCGATCTCGACGCGCTGGCCGCGACGCTGGACATGCTCTCCGACGTCACCGTTGTGAGCGTCATGGCCGTCAACAACGAAGTCGGCACGATCAACGACTTGGCCGCCGTTCGCGCCGTTGTTCGCCGTCATGCACCGAAGGCGCTGCTACACACAGATGCAGTGCAGGCGGCATGTTGGCTCGACCTCCGTTCCATCACGCCGCATGTCGACTTTCTCTCGCTTTCGGCGCACAAGTTCGGTGGGCCAAAGGGAGTCGGGCTACTTGTTGCACGCGATGGTGCCAAGTTCGCGCCGACTCTTATCGGCGGTGGGCAAGAGGGCGAACGGCGCAGTGGAACGCACAACGTCGGCGGAATCGTGGCGATGGTCGAAGCACTACGCCTGACTGACGAGAATCGCGAAAGCGATGTCGCCCGCATCGGTCCGCTGCGCGACCGGTTCATCGACGGGCTCGTGGCGAGTCTGCCGGGAGTGCACGAGACGGTTGCCCGCGATCGCAAGGTTGCAGGCTCAGCGCACGTGTGCATTGAGGGCATCGAGAACGAGGCGCTGCTGTTCATGCTCGATGAAGCCTGCGTCTGCGCTAGTGCCGCTGCCGCCTGTGCTGCTGGCGCGATGGAGCCTTCGCACGTGCTCGCCGCCATGGGCGTGCCGCGAGAGGTGGCGCTTGGTGCAGTTCGCTTCTCGCTCGGCATCACCACGACACAGGCCGACGTCGATCGAGGCGTCGAAGTGGTTGCGCAAGCAGTGCAGCGCCTACGTCGTGTGAAGGTGACGTCGTGAAGGTGACGTCGTGAAGGTTCTGGTGGCGTTGAGTGGTGGCGTCGACTCGTCGGTCGCCGCCGCCGAGTTGCTTCGCGATGGGCATGAGGTCGTTGGCATCACCATGCGTCTATGGGGCGGCGAGAGCGATACCGGCTGCTGCTCGATCGCGGATGTCGACGATGCGCGCCGTGTTGCACAGCAGCTCGACATTGATCATCTCGTGTTCAACTTCACCGACGACTTCAATACCCACGTTGTCGACCCCTACGTTCAGGCCCACCAAGACGGGCTCACTCCCAATCCATGCATCGAGTGCAATCGTCATCTCAAGTTCGACAGGCTCAGCGAGCGCGCCGATCTACTTGGCTTCGATGCTGTGGCTACTGGCCACCATGCGCAGGTCGTTCAGCGCAACGGTGCGTGGTTTGTCGCTCGCGGCGAAGACCCGGCGAAGGATCAGAGCTACGTCGTGCACATGTTGCCGCAGCGCGAACTCGCGCGCACCATCTTCCCCATTGGTCACATGACGAAGGCGCAGGTTCGCGAGAAGGCAACCGCGCTTGGTCTGCGTACCGCGGCCAAACCCGACAGCCAGGATGTGTGCTTCATCACCGACGGTGGCGGCCGTGTGGCGTTCCTTGGCAGTCGTATTCCGTTTCGACGCGCGCAGGTGATCGACGCGGTTGATGGCACCGAGCTAGGTGAGGTTGACTCGTTGGAGATGGTCACCCACGGCCAGCGCCGCGGTATCGGTCTGGTCGGTGGCGGTCCGAAGCGCTACGTCGTCGACATTGATCACGACACAGCAACCGTGAAGGTCGGCGATGAGACCATGCTGCAGCGCGAGTCGCTGGCTGTCCGCAATGTTGTGTGGGCACACGAACCGGTTTCTGGCCAAGTCGCGGTGCAGTGCAGCGCTCACGGTGTCGCCGTGCAGGGAAGCCTGACTCACAATGCGAACGAGGCGAGCATCACTTGGAACTCACCACAGCGACGCGTGGCGCCCGGCCAGAGCGTTGTGTTCTACGACGTCAGCAACACCTATGTGTTGGGCGGCGGCATCGCCGTCTAGCCACAGTTACGCAACCGGGATCTTGCGGTCGGCGAGGGCCCGCAGCGCTCGCCCTGGTCGTGACGGAGCTACTAGTACGGCTTGTGCATGAATCGCGGTCCCCTTCGGCTTCGCTTTCGTCGCGGCGAATACCACTTGCACCATCTCGCGCATTCTGATCTCGAGTGCGTGTCCGGCTGCCGGCCCCGAGAGGTCGGCGGCTTCGGTGTCGGCCAGGGCCAATCGTGCCTGCAGCACATTTGGTCGGAGCACCATCAGAGTTTCCCCCAGCACGACCGGGTCGTGAATCACCACGCCCGCGGGAACGGACACCAACCACCGACACGAGAAGCGATGAAGCCGCTGGTAGATCAGCCACGTCAGCACGCTCGCGACCGCTATCAGCGCGATTCCGAGAGCCATTCGTTCGGCCGCAACTAGCAACACGCCCGCCACCAATGTGGCAACCCACAACATCCACGCAATCGCGATCGGGATCTGCATCGCGGCCGGTACGCGCAGTGGCAATCGCCGTTCGTCGCCGTACGCCGATACATGGACGCACGCTTCGCCGGTCTCGGCCATGAAAGCACTGAGTGTCACGAGCGTCGCGGCGGCGAGCGCTGCTACGCCGATCGGCGCGCTTGCGTCGAGCACGAGTGAGAGGACAGCTATCGGAATGGCGCATGGCGCGAGCATGCGGACGACTGTCAATCCGATCGGGCCACACACGACCAAAGCAACTACGACGGCGCCAGAGGTGATCCACCACGTCGTGGTTGCGACATTCTCGGCCCAAGAAGTGCGACCGCGCGCGGCGCTGGTGATGGCGATCGGCACGAGCACGGTTGCGGCCAGCCAAGAAAGTCGCGTTCCCCACAACGCAGAATTTGTGGAGAGCCTCGGCATTGGGCAAACGTATCGCCATGAAGCTTGCTGCTGCGCCTCCGAGCGGGGCAGCAACGGGTATCGGCGGACTTCCACACCTAGATGCACACCACGCGGTGGCGTTCGCGCTGCGAAATATGGAGTTGCCATCAATTCCGAGGTTGCCTCGGCGCTCGCCCGCCGAAGGCGCGATCGCGCAGGCGATGGTGGGTATGCAGGGCATCACCGTCGGGCAGTACGGAAGTATCTCCGTGCACCCGGAACAGGTCGACTCACTCTCGCCTGTATTCACCGACTTGCATCACGATGCGCTTGTTGGCTTTCGTACGTTCCTCGAAGACGCACCGCTCGAACTTGGTCGCGAGTACGAAGGCTGGGTCAAGTGGCAATTCGTAGGTCCTGTGACGTTTGGGCTGGCGCTGATGCGCGCTGGTGTGCCCATGAGCGAGGCATTCAGTTCGGCGGTGCGGGCGATCCGAACCCGCGTGCAGCATCTGCTCGAGGCTGTCCAGGTCGCATTGCCGCACTGCCGCCAAATCGTGTTCATTGAAGAGCCAGCTTTCGGCGAACTGATGCAACCGGGCTTTCCGATCGCTCCCGAGACTGCGATCGACCTTGTGTCTGGCGCACTCGCGGCTATCGAGACGACGGCAATGTCCGGACTGCATTGCTGTGGCAGCGGCGACATCTCTTCGCAGCTAGCCGCTGGCCCGGCGATCCTCTCGCTACCCGTTCATTCTGAGATTGCAGAGTCGGCGGGTTACCTGATTCGGTTCATGGAGTCCGGCGGGTACATCGCATGGGGTGTCGTGCCAACCTCCGGGCCGATCGCGACCTCAGCCGAGCGACCCTGGCGTGCTTTGTGCGCGTTGTGGTGTGAGCTAGTGCAACGCGGAGCCGACCCAGTGCTGCTGCGCACGCAAGCCTTGGTGACCACCGAGTGCGGACTTGCGGGTCACACGCCCGCGGTTGCGCAGCGGGTGCATGCGATCGTCGCCGAGATTGGTCGCCGTGTTCGTGACCAATCGAGCGCCAGTCGCTGGGTGCTTGGCGCCTGACCGCGCGCATCTGCGCTCATCTCTTCTCGCCAGCAATATGACGCACGTACACTCACCTCATGACCGGCTTCAGCCCGCCACCGCCGCCTCCCTCCTCGTTTTCATCGCCCACAAACACGTTCGCCCCAACTGAGAAACCGCCGGCCCCACCGGTCACGCTTGGAGCCGGGCTGTTAGTTCTCGGCGGTGCATTGATGATTGTCGGTTCGTTCTTGAACTGGTTCGACTTCGACGGCGCGACGTTCAACGGTTTCACGACCGGGTTAGAGGACTTCACCAACGTGAAGGGCGGATTCTTCGATGTTCTCGGTGCGCTGGCCGTCGGCTTTGGTGTGACGCAACTCGCGGCAAAGAAGATTCTCGCGATCGGCATCATCGGCGCCGTCACTAGTGCGTTCGGGTTGATCGTCGGCCTGAAGGCACTCAGCGACGTAGGTGATTTCGTCGACCTCGGCAAGTTCCTCGGCTTCGACGTCTCGACCGGGCCTGGTCTGTACGTCGCGACAGTGGGAGCAATCGTCGCGACCGTCGGTTCGCTGGCGACGATCGCCAAACAGCGCGTCTGACAAAATGACCCCCGCCAAGCGCATCAAAGAACTGCGACTGCAGATAGCGCATCACAACGAGCGCTACTACGCGGACGATGCACCAGAGATTGCCGACGCCGAATACGACGCGCTCGTGCGCGAAGTAGCAGAACTCGAGAAAGCGCATCCCGATCTCGTCGAGAATTCCTCGCCGACGCAAATGGTCGGTGCCGGGGCGTTGAACATGGCCTTCACTTCTGTCACACATCGGCAGCCGATGGCGAGTCTCGACAACGCCATGGACGACTCAGAGTTGGCCGCATGGGGTGACCGCGTCACAAGAGGGCTTGGCGACCAGCAAGCCCGGTTTGTGTGCGAGCTGAAGATCGACGGGCTGGCCATCAGTCTTCGTTACGAGAAGGGCCGCTTCGTTCAGGCCGCTACACGCGGTGATGGTCGTGTTGGCGAAGACGTCACGGCCAACGTGGCCACGATTGCATCACTGCCGCGCGAGCTAGCTGCGAAAGGAGCGGCACCCGCCGTTTTGGAGGTGCGAGGCGAGGTGTACCTGCCGACCGCGGCGTTCCTGCGTCTACAAGCGGCGAAGGAAGCCGAGAATCGCGAGCGCGTTGCTGCTGGTCGCAAGCCAGAACCGGTGCCCGTCAATCCGCGCAACGCGGGTGCAGGCAGCTTGCGACAGAAAGACCCGACCATCACCGCCGGGCGCGGACTCGATGTGTGGTGTTACCAATTGGGCGAGGTCGTTGGCGGCCCGGAACTGCTCTCACATGCGGCGAGTCTGAAGTACATGCACGACCTGGGCTTCCCCGTGAACCCGATGATCAAGGTTGTCGACGACCTCGCTGGCGTTGTCGCCTTCTGTCGCCACTGGCAAGAGCAGCGCCACACCTTGCCGTACGAAATCGATGGCGCAGTGGTGAAGGTCGATTCACTAGCGCAGCGCGAGTTGCTAGGTCATACCTCACGTGCGCCCCGATGGGCAATCGCGTTCAAGTTTCCTCCGGAAGAACGCACGACGATTCTGCGCGACATCAAGGTGTCGGTGGGGCGCACGGGGCGCACAACTCCGTTCGCCGAGCTCGAGCCCGTGTTCGTTGGAGGGTCGACGGTGAGCATGGCGACGTTGCACAATCAAGACCAAGTGGCGGTGAAGGATGTCCGCCCTGGCGACACGGTCATCGTCCGCAAGGCAGGCGACGTGATTCCCGAGGTTGTCGGGCCTGTGCTGTCGCTGCGCCCGGCAAAGAGCAAGCCGTGGCAGTTTCCAAAGCTTTGCCCGTGCCCGCTGCGCACCGAGTTAGTGCGTCCGGAAGGTGAGGCTGACACTCGCTGCGTCGAGCCAGCGTGCCCGTATCAACGCGACCAGCGCATCATTTACTTCGCGTCGCGCGGTGCAATGGATATCGAAGGCCTCGGCGAGAACACCGTCTTTCAGTTGAGTGACGCTGGTCTCGTGGCCGACGCCGGCGACATTTACTCGTTGACACGCGAGCAATTGCTGACGCTCGACAAGTGGGGCGCTACGAAGGCCGACAATCTGCTCTCGGCGATCAATGGGTCGAAGCAGCGGGCATTGCCCCGGTTACTCACATCGCTGGGTTGCAAGGGGCTTGGACCTTCTGCGAGTGAAGCTCTCAGTCGAGCATTCGGCACGCTCGACTCGATCATGGCTGCGTCGGAAGCCGACCTTGCTCGCACAGACGGTGTCGGCCCAATCATCGCCGCCAGCATCGTGCGTTGGTTCGCGGCGCCGAACAATCGCGCGATCGTCGAGAAACTGCGCGCAGCTGGTGTCGAGTTTGGCAAGGTGGAAGTCAGTCGCTTGCCGCAGAATCTCGTGGGCAAAGCAATCGTCGTGACCGGCACGGTAGAGGGCTACTCGCGCGAGTCGGCAGAGGCCGCAATCAAGGATCGCGGCGGCAAGAGTCCGGGCAGCGTGAGCGCGAAGACATTCGCGCTGGTGGTGGGCTCGGATGCCGGCGCCAGCAAACTCACCAAGGCACAGGAGCTAGGCGTACCGATTCTCGATCTCGCCGGATTCGAGCACGTGCTCGCCACCGGCGAATTGCCCGCTTGAACCTGAGAGTCAGAAAACCTCGAACGACCACGAGTACGAGCGTGCGCTACCGCGTCCTTCGACCGTTTCCCAGTAGATGACCTGCACAACGTGACGACCTTGGGTGAAGGTCGTGATCGTCGACTCGGGCGAGGGATCGAAAGTCAGCGTCGCGTTGCCCGACTCGTACACGGTCGTCGGTGGCAACGTGATCTGTTGACCGGGTTTCGTGGGGTCGCGCAAGTCGTTCAGGTTCACTGTTTCCAGTTCAAGCCCATCGATGACCAGCACACCCTCGTAGCCGGAAACTAGGTCGACGAACACCGAGGTCTGTGCCGGAGTTTGCGTGGCACCCGAAACGGGTTCGATGCGCTCGATTTGGTCGGGCAGGTGCGCACCCTCGTCGCCGGTAACGGCTAGGGAGAGCGCAAATCCCATCGCAACCAAGCAAAGCGCGATGGTGAAACTCGCTAGCAGCAGCTTGACGTTGGGGCGACGAAATCGGTTTGGCACAAGGGCATTCTGGCTTGCGAAGCCCGGATTTCACCCACCCGCGTGCTGGTCTAAGGGTCATCCCGCTAGGTTCGTAGGTCGCAATGATGGCGAACGACACTGAATCCTCCATACCATCTGCTACTCGGCTGATAGCGGGTCGGTACCGGCTCGGCCACCGCCTCGGTAGCGGTGTCGATGCCGCTGTTTTCGAGGGCTTCGACGAGCAGCTGCAGCGCCTCGTTGTCGTGAAGCTGGTGCACCCCGACCTCGGTGATCGCGAAGATGTTCGGGCGGCCTTCCGTTCCGCGATGGGCATTGCCGAGCGGCTACATCATCCGAACATCGCTGCCGTGTATCAATCCGGCACGACAATCTGGAATGGCCACGAGGTTCTGTACGTCGTCACCGAGCACCTTGGCGGTGGCAGCCTGCGCGACATTCTCGATCGTGGGCGACTGCTGTCGCCGTCCCAGGCTTTGCTTGTCGGCCTCGACGCCTGCAAGGCACTCGACGTCATGCATCGCCAGAACCTTTTGCACCACGACATTCGCCCCTCGACGCTCGTCTTCGGTGACGATCGCCGGTTGCGCGTTGTCGATGTTGGATTCGCCGAAGTGTTGGCGATCGCCGCCGGTGGCATCACCTCGCGCAGCAACGACCGAGCGAAGTACTGCTCGCCCGAGCAGGCGAAGGGCGAGCCCGCAGTCCCCAAGAGCGATGTCTACTCACTATGTCTGACGCTGCTTGAGGCCGTTACTGGTTCGGTGCCGTTCGAGGACGACTCGACAGTGGCGACTCTCAGCAATCGCATCGACAAACTGATGCCGGTGTCGGCCGATCTCGGGCCTTTGGCCGCCGTACTCGAGCGCGCTGGTCGATCGCGTCCTAGCGACCGCTACAGCGCTGGTGAGTTCGGACGCGCACTCGTGCAGTCGGCGGAGAAGTTGCCGCGACCAGAGCCGATCCCGATTATCGGTGGCTCGATGTTCGACACCGACCGCGTCACCGGAAGTCAGCCCGTGGAAGCAACCGGGCCGATGCGTCGCCCGGTCACCGCGCAGCCGGATCGACCGCAGCCTGATCGACCGCAGGCAGGGCGACCCGCTGTGCCGCCAGTTGTAGCGGCGCGCCAGGCGATCGCGCCGACACCAGCACTCGAGAAGACCACCGTAAATCAGTTCGCGCAAAACGCCTTCGAGGTCGACGAGAATCCCGAGTCCACTCGTGGTGGCGGTCGTCGGTGGTTCTTGGGCGTGCTGGTCGCAATGATCGTTGGTGGTGGCGCGCTCGCCTGGTACACCGTGCAACCCGAGACCAGCACAGTGCCCGAGCTCGCCGGCCTGGAAGATGGCGTCGCGCTCAACCAGATCGCCGGCACGTTCAATGGCATACCCGTGCAAGAGCCAAGCGAAGTAATCGCTGAGGGCATCGTGATCCGTACTGATCCGCCGGCTGGCTCTGAACTCGAGAAGGGCAAGGACATAACGCTGTATGTCAGCTCTGGTCCGGCACCGCGCCCGCTGCCTGAACTGGTGAATCAGACACTCGAGCAGGCCACGAACACGCTGGAAGGGCTTGGCCTCGTTCTCGTAACCGCCGAACCGCAATTCAGTGACACTGTGCCGCTCGACTCGATCATCTCGTGGACAGTTCCTGATTCACCGACGCTGGTCGCTCGCGACACCGTGACTAAGGGAACGGTTGTGCAAGTGGTCGTGTCGTTGGGCCCCGAGCCGCGCATCGTGCCGGAACTTACGGGCACTGCGTTGGCAGTTGCGACGACTGCGCTGGAAGCCGAGACGTTGCTGATCGCTGTCGATCCAGTCGACGCATTCTCTGACACGATTCCGATCGGCCACGTCGTGAGTCAGACGCCCGCCGCGGGAACCACTGTCGAGTTCGGCACCACGGTGACGGTCGTGCTCTCAAAAGGCCAAGACCTGGTGGCGATTCCGTCGCTGGCCGGGCTCGACCCCGAAGGTGCCACAGAGGCGCTGCGAGCGGCGGGATTCACGGTTGGAACAATCGACGGCAACACTTCGCTGCCATTCAAGAATGCAACAGTCGCTGGCGTAGTCGTGACGGTCGGTCAGAAGTTCCCCCGCCTCACAATCGTCGACGTTCACTACACGCCGTAGTTGATGGCGATGTAGCGCCGCGCTACGCGGTGAGGTCTTTGATCTCCGACGAAATCTGCTTAGCGATGTCGTCCTGCGGCATCGACGTTTGCAGCGCCATCATTTTCATCATGTCGCCTTGCACTTTGATCTTGCCGGCCATGAACGCCTGCATGCCAGCAGCTTGATCTTGATCGACGAAAACCTTGCGGGCGGTCTCGTAGTCGGTGGTCACCGTCAGGTCGGGTGTCTCCATGGCACCGAGCTCCATGACGACGTCGCCTGAAGACGTGTCGAGAAACAGTTTGACGGTGCCATCACCAAACGGAACATCGGTGATGACCTGGTTCATCTTGATACTGGTCGTCACCTTCGTTGCTTGGTCGGCGTACTTTTCGCGGACGGCCTTGGCGGCAACCATCCATTCGTTGGAGAGAAAGGCGTGAGTCATGGCTGAAAGCTAGTCGGTGCCACTCGCGTGCCTATACGCCAGGCGCACCGCTAGAGCTTGGCGAATCTGTGGGCCCGCATCCTCGGCGAACTCGGCGCGGTACGTGGCATCGGTGCTGAGGACCACGGTGAAGTACATGCCAGCAAATGCTCCAAGAAATCCTGAGACGCGCAGCAGTGCCTCTGTCAGTACCAGCGTGTGACCGCCGAACTCGAGGCTGGTGAAGACGTTCACGTCGTCGGTAGCGGTCCAAGAACCTGTGGTGATCTCCGGAATTGCGAGCACGCCAAACAGCGTGAAGAACCCGGCGAGCAAGATCGCGACGATCGTGATGAGGATCGCCTGGCTCAGCACGCTGACCAGCCCGATGTTGACGCGCTGACGGGTGGACAGTGGCGTCTCCATCGGATCGCCATCAGCAGGTAGCTGCAGCCCTTCGGCGGGCGTGCCCTTTACAAGTTCTGCGACCTCTGCCCAGTCGTCGAAGGTGTGCACGGCGCGTATCGCCTCTGGCACGCGCGACAGAACGAATGCGCTGCCGAGCAAGAAGAACAGGCTTAGCGAGAGTACGTAGGCGGGCCCATACAGCACACCCGCGACCTGCCAGACCTCGGCGTTGATGAACAAGAAGGTGGTGAACAACAACAGCAGCGGCATCGCGCGGCTCAGCACTCGGCCGACCGAGCCAAGACGCGAGAACATTTGCTTCGCTGCCCAGCCGACGAGCGGAATGACGCCGTACGACGTGACGAAGTAGATGACGGTGAGGACGACGGCACCTTCGATCAATGCCTGGATCGCGTCGCCCCACTGTTGGAACACAGCCGGCGGGATCGCGGGACCGAGGAGGAACGCAGCGAGCTCTATTCGTCCCAACTGGCGAGGCCGCGAGAATAGGGGGCGGCGACGAGCGAGATTCGTTACGACCCATGTAGCAAGGAGAATTGCGAGCACAACACCCGCGCCGATCAAGTTCTCCCTAAGAGTCCAGTGGGCAAGATCAAGTCCGTGCAGGCCGCCAGCGACGTAGGCGATCACCAACACCGGTGCGGCTCGGCTCCACACATCCGGGCCAGCACTGTACGGCTCGATGAAGTGAGGGAGGCCACGCCGGATGAACCACTGCTCCATCTCTGTGCGTGGCGATGCTCGGTTGACGAGAGTACGAATTCCGGCGACGGGCTTCTTGGCAAAGTTCGACACCCGAGCTACTCCTTGTTTCCCTGCGGATTGATTTTGCGAAGCGCGTCGCGCGTTGCGATTGCTTCCACGCGTGCTGCATCTGCGAAGTCAGCGCCGCGCGACGCATACAGAATGGCACGCGACGAGTTGACGACCATTCCCATTCCGGAACTGTCGGCACCGACTGCAGTCGCCGCGATGTCGCCACCTTGTGCACCGATACCAGGCACGAGCAGCGGAAGGTCGCCGACGATCTTGCGCACCTCGCGCAACTCGTCGGGATACGTGGCGCCAACGACCAGTCCGCAGTCACCGATTTTGTTCCACTGATCCGCGACTCGGCGAGCGACGTGTTTGTACAGCGGCTCGCCGTTTGAGATCAGCGATTGGAAGTCGTCACCGCCGGGGTTGCTTGTGCGACAGAGAACGAAGATGCCGCCATTGGGGTGCCGCAGAAATGGTTCAATCGAATCGGTGCCTTGATAAGGGTTGACCGTGACGACGTGTGCCCGGTAGCGATCGAACGCTTCTCGGGCGTACTGCTCGGCGGTGGTGCCCATGTCGCCACGCTTGGCATCAAGCACCAACAGCACGTCGGGGTATGTCTCGCGGATGTACGCGCAGAGCCGTTCGAGCTCTGGCTCTGCGCCGTTGGCGGAGAAGTATGCGATCTGTGGCTTGAACGCACACACAAGGTCGGCAGTTGCGTCAATGATCGCCTTGCAGAAGTCAAAGACAGAACCGCGAACTGCGTCGGGGAACTTCACCGGATCGGGGTCGAGCCCAACGCACAGCATCGAGTCCGATGCTTTCCAAGCGCGTCGTAGCTGTTGGTGAAACCCCACGACCGTGCGACTTCAGCCTTCGACTGTGATGGCCGCCGTCGGGCACATGTCGGCCGCGGCCTGCACGCTGGGTCGCAACTCTTCGCCCGGCTCTTCTTGCAGAATGTACAAGTAGCCGTCGCTGCGCACCTCGAACACCTCCGGGCAAACCTGCATGCATGCGCCCGTGCTGGCACAAACATCGAAATCGACTGAGACCTTCATGCTGCACCTCGTTTTTGCGCCGGCTTCTTTGCAGCGGGCTTCTTGGTTTCGGGCTTCTTTGCTGCCGGCTTCTTAGCCACTGGCTTCTTGGCCGCTGGCTGCTTCACAACTGGCGGCTTGGGTACGGCCACGTTCGCAGGTGTCGCAGGTGTCGCGGGTGCGGGTGTCGTTGTCGTTGTCGTTGTCGTTGTCGTTGCGGGCTCGGTGAACGAATCGGCAGCGGCCTTCTTTGCCTGCTCTTTACGCCACCACGCGATGGCGACAGCAACGACAACGAGCAACAGAAAGAACGGCAGTCGCGATCGACGCTCTTTGGCCATGGCCGCAGCGTAGCCGTCTTAGCCGACGTGGCGCTCGTGGCCGTGCAACACGGCGCGCAGAGCAGCGGTGATGGTGCTCGGGTCGCTGCCGACGCCCCACAGCACTCGGCCATCGCCGTTCTTGGTCTCGATGTATGCGACCGCGGTCGCCTCGCTGCCTTGGCCGACGGCATGCTCCGCGTAGTCAACAACGTCGATCTCGGCGCCGAGGCCCTCGCGCAGCGCGTGCACGAACGCATCGATCGGGCCGTTACCAGTTCCGGAAACGGTGACGGGCGCGCCGTCGATGATCAGTTGCGCTGTGATCGTGGTCGTGCCGCTGACGGAATCGCTGCGCAGTTCGTGACCCTGCAAGCGCATCCGTGGCTCTTCCGGCAGGTACGTCTCCTGAAACGCGAGCCACATCACGAGTGGGCTGATCTCGGTGCCCGAGTCTTCCGTGATGTGTTGAATCGTCTTGGAGAACTCGATCTGCAGTCGGCGCGGCAAGTCGAAACCGTGCTCGGCCTTCATCACGTACGCAACGCCGCCCTTGCCGCTTTGACTGTTTACGCGAATGACGGCCTCGTACGACCTGCCCAAGTGCTTCGGGTCGAGTGGTAGGTATGGCACGCCCCATTGCGGGTACTCGCCGCCGTTGGAAGCGGCTTTCTGGTCGAGCGCGTCGAAGCCCTTCTTGATCGCATCCTGGTGGCTGCCGCTGAATGATGTGAACACCAGGTCACCAACCCACGGATGCCGCGGACCTACCGGGAGCCGATTGCAGTACTCGGCGACGCGCCGCAGCGCGTCGATGTCGCTGATGTCGAGTTCCGGATCGACACCGTTCACCATCAGGTTGATCGCGAGATTGACGACGTCGACGTTGCCGGTGCGCTCGCCGTTGCCGAATAGCGTGCCCTCGACGCGGTCGGCACCCGCGAGCATTGCCAACTCCGCGGCTGCTGTCCCTGTGCCGCGATCGTTGTGTGGGTGCAGGCTCAGCACGATGCTGTCGCGGTTGCGGATTGTTCTGCCGAACCACTCGATTACGTCGGCGTACACGTTGGGCGTGTAGCACTCGACGGTCGCCGGCAGGTTGAGGATCAGTGGCCGATCGGGCGTTGGCTCGATCACGTCCATCACGGCATGACAGATTTGCACCGCGAACTCAGGCTCGGTGAGCGTGAAGCTCTCCGGCGAGTACTCGTAGCGCACGTCGGTGCCGACCAATGTGTGCTGCAGCTTCTTGCAGAACTTGGCGGCGTTGACTGCGATCTCGGTGATGCCTGCCTTGTCGAGACCGAACACGACTTCGCGCTGCAATGGGTTGGTCGAGTTGTAGAAGTGCACGATGGCGCGGCGCGCGCCTTGCAGTGATTCGTACGTGCGCTCGATCAGTTCCTGACGGCACTGCACCAGCACCTGAATGGTGACGTCGTCGGGCACGAGGTCTTCCTCGATCAGCTGGCGCACGAAGTCGAAGTCGGGCTGGCTAGCAGCGGGGAAGCCGACTTCGATCTCCTTGAAGCCCATCTTGACGAGCGTGTCGAACATGCGCCGCTTGCGCTGTGGGTCCATCGGGTCGATCAGCGCCTGATTGCCGTCGCGAAGGTCGACGCTGCACCATATTGGAGCGCGCTCGTGAACCTTGTTCGGCCACGTGCGATCGTGCAGCACGAGCGGTATCAGCCGTTCGTACTTGTGGAACGGCATCTGTTTCGGTTTTACGGGTTCAGTTGGCATTGATCGTTCTTTCGATTCGTAGTTTCGCCGGAAAAAGCAAGAAGCCCCGGCCAATTCGGCTGGGGCTTGGGCAAGCGCGGATATGTGGCGCGTGCCCTACATAAGAAGGAGGAGTCCACGTTGCGTGCGCATTGGCAACAGTCTGCCCAGCGCCCGCACCGTTGTCAACGCCGGGTCAGCTATCGACGAGGAAGTTGGCGAATTGCCAGGGATCGGATGCGTCCACGTGGCTTGCTTCGTCGCTGAACTGCGCGAACAGGTCGCGCCGGCTGCTGACTGGGTTCCAGTCGGACGGCCCCGAATGCATCGTGCCGAGGTACGGGCGGGCGACGTCGAGCACCGCGTCCCAGGGCAGGTCGTCGGGCACGCAGACGCCTTCGTTCGGGTTCTCGATCATCCAAGTGACTGCCGCAATCACGCTGCCGGCAACCTGCACGGTTGTGGCGCTCTGATGCGGGACGACCGCCCGAGCCTCTTCGATACTCAACAGCGACCCGGTCCACCAGCTGCTGTACGGGTGCCCCATCAGCAGCACACCGAGTTCGTCGCGGCCGCTGATTATCTCGTCGTTCAAGATGCGTTGGTCTGGCTGCATTTCCCAGCCGCGCATGCGTAGCTCGAGCACGCTGTTGATAGCCGCGTCGGACGGGTGGTACGCGTAGTGCACTGTCGGGCGGTACACGGGATCACCGTTCTGATCGTTCACGGTCAGGTGCTCGCACAGTGTGAATGCTTCACCGTGGCGAATGACCATCCCGCGGATCTCGCCACTCGGCACCCAACTGCGCACCCAAGTTTCCATGCCCGGTCGCGCGATGCAGATTTGATTGCACGGTCCCTCGCCGCTGTGCGCGAACGCGTTCCGCGGTAGCGACCGTTCGTGCGTGCCCCAGCCCATCTCGGCGGGTGCGACACCCTCCTCGTAGAACCCTTCCACTGACCATGTGTTGACGAACTCATTGGTGCGCTTCGGAACGTCGGAGACTTGCGTGTCGCGTTCGGCGACGTGGATCACCTTGGTGCCGGTCAGCATCGCCAGTTCGTTGAAGCGTTGGTCGGCGAGCGCTTGTTCGAGCCTCCCCGCGTTCGGCTCCGCAAGCCCATCGACCAACATGCGCGTGGCAATCTCTGTGAGTGCTTGCTTGGTGAAGTGGCTGACGAGACCGGGGTTGGCGCCGTGCTCGAGCACAGCGGTCGCCCCTTTGTTGTCGGGCCAGGAAGCCTTCATCCGGCGCAGGTTCATGTGGCGGACATAGAGCGTGCGCTCGAGCGGCGGAGTGGTGGTCATCTCGTCGTACGGATCCCACATCTCGACGCTGGTGTTGAGGTAGCGCACACCATGATCGCGGCACCATTGCAAGATCGCGCAGTTGTCGATGTTCCAGGCCAGATCGAGCAGGAGGTCGCCCTCACTCACACGGCCGGACAGGAACTCGTCGAGGTTGGAGGGCGTCAGGCGATCGAGCTCGTAGCGGACGCCGAGCGCGAGAGCGGATGCGATGCGATCGCGGTTATCGGTGAAGTCGACGACCGTGACGCTGGATGGAGGAATCGCTAGATCACGAACCAGCAGTGGAACCACGCACTGCGCAACCGAGCCGCAGCCGAGCACGAGCACGCGCTCGGGAACGCGGCTCATTCAGCAGCGGCGGTGGCGGCGAGCTCGAGGTCGAGTTCGCGGTCGAGCTCTTGCAGGGTTGCCAAGGTCTCGGGGTCACACAGGCTTTGCCAGTCGTAGGCAATGCCCTTGCGGCCCTCTTGCGTGAAGGCAGGCTGTGAAAAGGGGGTTGATTCGTTCATGGCGCAGCGACCCTAACTATCGAGAAGTCACGTTGCTACTTACTGATTCAGTTGACAGTAAGGCTGATGCGTCCGTCAGCGCGGCCGACGCGACAGTCAGTTGATCTGGCGCGTGCGCTCGGTCCAGTACGTCTCGCGCAGCTTGAACTTCTGCAGCTTGCCGGTGGCCGTGCGCGCAAGCGTGTCGCGGAACTCGACGCGCTTGGGGCACTTGTAACTCGCCAGCTTCGTCTTGGTGTGCGCAATGACATCGGCCTCGGTAATCGTCGACGAAGGAGTTCGCACGACAAGTGCCAACACGAGCTCGCCCCACTTCTCGTCGGGTACTCCGATGACTGCGACCTCCGCGACTTCCGGATGGCTGAAGACAGCGTCCTCTACCTCGATGCTGCTGACGTTCTCGCCGCCGGAGATGATGACGTCTTTCTTGCGGTCAGTGATTGTGATGTAGTGCTCTTCGTCGATCGAGCCACCGTCACCGGTGTGGAACCAGCTCTCTCCTGCCGGGTCGTCGCTGGCTGGATGGATCGCAGCATCAGTCGCATCTGGTTGATTCCAATACCCGGCCATGATGTGGTTACCGCGGGCAAGAATTTCTCCGTCGGGTGACACGCTGAGCTCGACTCCGATTGTCGGTGCGCCTGCGCGGCTCAGCTTCGCTGCTCGCTCAGCGCTGCTCAGCTCGTCGTACTCGGCGCGCGAACGGTTCATCGTCAGCAGTGGAGTTGTCTCGGTGAGTCCGTAGATCTGAATGAGTTCCCAGCCGAGTTCGGTTTCGATGCGCTCGATCGTCTTTGTAGGCGGTGGTGCGCCGGCGCACACAATGCGGACGCGCCCGCGACCGGGGATCTCGCCCTTCCACTGCGCGGCAGCGTCAAGAATCATGTTGGCGACTGCCGGTGCGCCGCACATCAGGGTGACGCCGTGTCGTTCGACGCGGCGAAGGATCTCGGCTCCATCGACCTTGCGCAGGATGATGTGTTTGGCGCCCATGCCCGTGACTGCGTACAGCACTCCCCAGCCGTTGCAATGAAACTGCGGCAGGGTATGCAGATAGACATCGCGGTCGTTGACGCCGAGGTGCCAGCCGAAGGTTGTGGCGTTCAGCCATATGTTGCGGTGGGTGAGTTGCACGCCCTTCGGCCGCGCTGTCGTGCCGCTGGTGTAGTTGATCGTGGCGGTCGCATCCTCGTCGTAAGCCCATTCCTCAGGTTCGGAGTGCAGTGGTGGCGCGTCGGTCGCACTGCCAATAACGAAGCGGTGCTCGCAGACAACTGCAACGAGCGCCTGATCCAGTTCTGGGTCGACGTAGAGCACTCGTGCGCCGGAGTGTTCGACGATGTACGACACTTCTTCAGCGACGAGCCGAAAGTTGATCGGGACAAGCACGCGCCCCGAACCGCTGACACCGAACAGCGCCGTCAGGAGCCGCGCAGAGTTGTGGCTGACGATCGCGACGCGCTCGCCCTGCGCGATTCCGAGAGCATCGAGATGCGCGGCGATTGCCCGGGCACGCGCGGCCATCTCGGTGTAGGTGATTGAGTCCCACGACTCGGCCGGTTGATCGGGTTCGTCGACAACGGCGACGCGGTGGGGGTAGACCTGCTCGGCTCGGCGGAGGAAGTCGTTGACAGTGAGTGCGACCTTCATAGGTGCACATTGTGGTCTGCGCGCAGCAGGTGGGCGAACGTGTGCCCGCCTGCAATTGACTCTGGCCGGTACCCTGGCGGGCAACATGCCTGAAAATTCTCGCCCGCCGGGCGCACAGCGGCGCCGCCGCACCTCCCCGAAACCCGCCGAATACCGCAGTCCGACATCCGCCCCGGTGCTGACTCTTTCGCCCGACGATTACGTGCCGACTGCGTTCATCGATCTCGGCGTTCCTCCAAGTGTCGACTTCGGTCTCGCCGCCGCCGGCTTCACCGCACCATTCGCGATTCAGACCAAGGCGATACCGGTCGCGCTCACTGGACGTGATGTGTGTGGCCGCGCCAAGACCGGTAGTGGCAAGACGTTGGCGTTCGGTGTGCCGTTGCTTGCCCGGCTCACCAAAGTGGGCGAGCCGCGTCGGCCGGCGGCGCTGGTGATGGTGCCGACGCGCGAGTTGGCGCTGCAGGTCTCCGAAGTCCTTGCTCCGGTTGCGATCGCTTGTGGGCGTACCGTGCTTGCTGTTTATGGCGGAGCGTCCCGTCAGCAACAGATCGACGCGCTGCAGTTAGGCGTCGATGTTGTCGTGGCCACGCCGCTGCGTCTGATCGATCTGCTCAAAGAGAACGAGCTGCAGCTCGATGCAGTCGAGATCGTGGTGCTCGACGAAGCCGACCGCATGGCCGACGACGGGTTCACGCCGCAAGTCGAGTGGATCCTGCGCAAGGTCACCGCGCCGCATCAGACGATGCTGTTCTCGGCGACGCTGGATGGCGATGTCGCCCACTTGGTTACGCGATACATGAAAGACCCGGTCGAGGTGGCGATCGACGCCGCTACCGACACGGTCGGCAGCATGCATCACCTCTTTCTGGCTGTGCATCACATGGACAAAGATCGCGTCGTTGCAGCAATCGCAAGCGGCATGACGAAGACGCTGGTCTTCTGCCAAACGAAGCGCATGTGCGATCGCGTCGAGCGCAACCTGCAAGACCTCGGCGTACGCGCGGCGGCGATTCACGGCGACCTTGCACAGGCGGCGCGCGAGCGCGCGTTGAAGCGCTTCACCGAAGGCGAGCTTTCCGTGTTGGTCGCCACCGACGTTGCGGCCCGCGGCATCGACATCGACGACATCGGCGCTGTGATTCACTACGAGCCAGCGCCGGATGTGAAGGATTACCTGCATCGCAGCGGACGTACCGCTCGCGCCGGTCGCGACGGCTGGGCGGTCACGCTCGCCGAGTACAACCAGCACACGCAAGTGCGCATCCTGCAGCGAGGCATGCGATTGGAACCAACGCTGCCAATCGAAGCCTTCAGCAACAACCCAAAGCTAAAGCACCTAGCCGACTTCCACGTCTAGCCCATCAGGTTCTCAGTCGAGTGTTTGCTGCAGCTTTGGTGCCTGTCGAGTGTTTCCTGCCCGCAGGCAGGCACGAAACACTCGACTAACTCTGCGTCAACACCGCTTGCGAGTACAGCAGCTGGAAGCCGAGGCGTTCCAGGTTGCGCGCCGACTGGCCATCGGGGACCGCGGTGCATGCGGCGAAGTCGCAGCCCAGTTTGAGCGCGAGGTGCAGTCGATAGGCGAGTAGCGCTTGCTGCAGGCCTCGACCGCGATGCGTAGCCAGTGTCGCGGCACCGCCTAACCAGCCAACGCCATCGACGAGGTTCAGCGAGCCGCATGCGGCGGGCTCACCGTTAACCATCGCTACGAAGTCGTGCGTGTCGCCCACTTGCATCATCACTTCGCAGAATTCATCGCTGATTCGCCGCGCTTCACCAGTCGAGTCGCCGGCGAGAATTGCATTGCGCTCCGCCACCAGCGCGGCGTTGACTTCTCGAATGTCGGCAGGGGATTGGTCGGGCAGCGAGTGGAGTTCGCGGACGTACACGTTTCGGAAGCGTTCCAATCGAAAGCTGGCGACTCCGAGCGCGGCAACCAACTCCTCGCTGACCCACGGGTTGATCTCGACCGAAGCCGGTAGCGACCGCGACCTGTAGAAGGTCTCGACTGCGCTCACGATTTCTGCGCCGGGCATTCCGCCAAGTCCGATCCCTGCTGCCCGGTTCACATAGCGACCAGATCCGAACGCGATGAGTTGGCCGCCATCGCATTCCTGTGCGGCTCCCGGAGTTGCCGGTGTCATCCGTGCGAGGACATTCGCCTGCCGTGCCGACATGTTGGCCGCGGAGTATTCAACCCGCCTCACCAGCTCGCGATCTACATACATGCACTAAGTCTCGCCGCGATGCCGCGGACTACGTCAACCAGGCGGGGCGTTTGGATTCGAAGTCGGTGATCTCGTCGGCGTGGGTCATGGTGATGCCTACGTCGTCGAGGCCGTTGAGGATGCGGTGCTGTGTTTGCGCATCCATCGCGAACGAGGCAACGATGCCGGCAGCTGGAACCTCGACTGAGCGACGCTCGACGTCGATGGTGATCTCGGTGGTCGGGTCGGCTTCGATCGCGTCCCACAGCTGATGCACCGTGGCTTCCGGAAGCACGATTGCGAGCAGGCCATTCTGGGTGCAGTTGTTGGCGAAGATGTCGCTGAAGCTGGGGGCGATGACGGCGTCGAACCCGCCTTGCACGATCGCCCACACGGCGTGCTCGCGCGACGAGCCGACGCCGAAGGCTGGGCCGGCGACGAGAATGCTTGCGCCCGCGTAGCGCTCGTCGTTGAGCACGAAGTTGCGATCGTCGCGCCACGTCGAGAACAGACCCTTCTCGAACCCTGTGCGCTCGATGTGCTTCAACCACTCGGCGGGAATGATCTGGTCGGTATCAACGTCGGCGCGCTTCAGTGGCACGCCGCGACCCGACACTACGTGTACAGCTTTCATTGCAGATCCTCCGGTGTCGCGAAGTGACCGGCAACCGCAGTGGCAGCCGCAACCAGTGGCGATACCAAGTGTGTGCGACCGCCACGGCCTTGGCGTCCTTCGAAGTTGCGGTTGCTCGTGCTAGCCGATCGTTCGCCGACGGTGAGCTTGTCGGGGTTCATCGCGAGGCACATGCTGCATCCCGGCTCGCGCCAGTCGGCACCTGCAGCGCGGAACACGTCGTGCAAGCCCTCCGCCTCCGCTTGCTGCTTAACCGCGTGACTGCCTGGCACGATCATCACGCGCGCCACCCTGACCTTGCGTCCCTTCATCACGGCCGCCGCGGCGCGCAGGTCTTCTATGCGACTGTTGGTGCACGAACCGATGAACACGGTGTCGACCTTCACGTCGCGCATCGACATTCCCGCCTTCAGCCCCATGTACTCGAGTGCACGCGCGATCGTGTCTTTCGCGGTCGGGTCGCTGACGTCGTCGGGCGACGGAACCACGTCGTCGATCGACATCACCTGGCCGGGGTTGGTTCCCCAACTCACCTGCGGACGCAACGTAGCGGCGTCGATCAGCACGGTCTTGTCGAACACAGCGCCATCGTCGGTGACCAGTGTTCGCCAATCTGCGACGGCCGCGTCCCACTGAGCGCCGTGTGGCGCGTGAGTACGTCCGTTGAGGTACTCGAACGTCGTGTCGTCGGGCGCTACCAATCCAGCCTTCGCGCCAGCCTCGATGCTCATGTTGCACAGCGTCATGCGTCCTTCCATCGAAAGCGCACGGATAGCCGAGCCGCGGTACTCAATGACGTATCCGATCCCACCGCCGGTACCGATCTTTCCGATGATCGCGAGGATGATGTCTTTCGCGGTGACGCCTGACGGTGGAGTGCCGTCGACGGTGACGCTCATCCACTTCGGTCGCGACTGCGGAAGTGTCTGCGTCGCGAGCACGTGCTCGACTTCGCTTGTCCCGATGCCAAACGCCAGTGCACCGAATGCGCCATGGGTCGCGGTGTGGCTGTCGCCGCACACGACCGTCATCCCTGGCAACGTGCGACCCTGTTCGGGAGCGATGACGTGCACGATTCCCTGACCGGGGTCGCCCATCGGAAAGTTCTGAATGCCGAACTGCGCAGTGTTCGTGCGTAATGCGTTCACTTGTTTCGCCGAGATGGGGTCCGCAATCGGTTGATCGATGTCCGCCGTCGGGACGTTGTGATCTTCTGTCGCGATCGTGAGGTCGGGGCGACGAACTGTGCGACCGCTGAGGCGGAGTCCGTCGAATGCTTGCGGGCTGGTGACCTCATGCACGAGATGAAGATCGATGTACAGCAGGTCGGGTTCGCCCGCGGCCGCATGTACGACATGTCGGTCCCACACTTTTTCCGCCAACGTTTTAGGCTTCATGTCCAATCCCACATTCTGAGATACGATTCTCAATATGAAAAGTCTAAGCGGCGTTGGTGTGATTGACAAGACAGCGGCGATTTTGAACGCGCTGGCCGATGGGCCTCTTGACCTCGCTGAGTTGCAGGACGCCACCGACTTGCCACGCGCGACCGCGCATCGTCTGACGGTTGCACTCGAGACGCATCAACTGGTCCGCCGCGATTCCGCTGGTCGTTTCTGCCTCGGGTTTGAACTGATTCGCCTCGGGCACGCTGCCGCCGATTCGTTCCCTTTGGCGGAGTTAGCGACGCCGATTCTGATCAAGCTGCGCGACCGCACCGGTGAGGCGACGCAGTTGTATGTGCGTGAGGGTGATGCCCGTCGTTGTGTTGCATCGATTCAGTCGAGCCACGGTCTGCGCTGGATCGTCCCAGTCGGTGCGCTGCTGCCGCTCGACGTCGGGTCGGCCGGGCACGTGCTTGCCGACAACGGTCCGCGGCTCGCGCAAAGCGTCGAGGAACGCGAGCCGGGCGTCGCATCGGTCAGCGCCGCTGTCACGGACAGAACTGGACGAGTCGTCGCGGCGGTGAGCGTCAGTGGACCTGTCGAACGATTGACGCGTTCACCGAGCCGTCGCTTCGGCACACACGCGAAAGCAGCCGCCACCGAAGTGACGGCTGCTTTAGCGGGGGGAACTACTTAGTCAGGGTCAGCCAGCAGCTAACTCGGCAGCGAGTGACTCAACCGCGGCGGCGAGAGCGATGTCGAGCATCCCGAGCGGGTCGGCTTCTGTGGCGCCTTCGGCTTCGTTGTGCGCAATGATGCGAACCATGGCTCGACCGACTTGTACCCACACGAAGTGGCTCAACTGCGGCGGATCGAGAGGAGTGTTCACGCCAAACGAAGTCTGCTGATCACCGTATTGCATCGGCGGTGCGAAGTCGACCGCAACTGCCGTGACGTCGAAGCCAGTGCTGTAGGCCCCGACGGCGCACTTACCGTCATCGGCTGCGTATGCTTCGAACACCCTTGTCGCATCCTCGAGCGTCGGGAAGATGACGACGGTTTGGACCAGCGCCTGGCCTTGGTCATTGGCGAACCGTCTTCCAGTGGACGGGGCGATATCGAGCAGATCGCCGTGGGCCGCGAGAACTTCGGCGCACTCAGGTACGTCCGCCTGCAGGTTCTTCTCACCGGCGAGGTCGGCGGAGGTTGCGACCAACCTAAAGGACGAACCGAGATCGTCCTCGGTCAGCAGCGCCGCGTCGGCGATCAACGAGTCTGATCGCGTGGGCGCAGCGTCCGTCGTGGTCGGGTCGGTTGCCGGTACCGACTCATTCTTGTTGTCGTCCTGGCTGACGACGACAGCGGTCACGCCGACGGCGACGATCACTGCGGCGGCGATGCCGAGCAGTGTTCGCCCACGTGTGAGCTTTGGGTTGTTGGGGGTATCAGTCAACGGAATCTCCTGTGCTGTTTGGGGGGTGGGTGTTGCAATGGGCGCGACGAGATCAGCGAGCAGTTGTGCGCGCAGGGTGTCGCGGAACTCGCGAGACGGCGCGTCTTGAACTTGCTCGAAGGCGGCACGAACCGGATGTTGTTTCATTGGTTTGTCTCCCGGTAACTGCGAGTAAGTGCTTGGCGCGCGCGAGCGAGCAGTGACTCTGTGGCGTGCACTGAACGACCGATCTCGCTGGCAACTTCTTCGACGGAGAACTCGTCCAGGTACCTCAGCACGAGTACAAGTCGGTGATCGGGTGCGAGTTCGCGCATCAGCTCGACGAGGTCGGCCGCATCGATTCCAGCAAACTCGTCGAGTTGTTCGTCGTCACGGCCGATGCCGCTTGACCAGGCCAACGACAGCCGTCGCTGCTCGCGGGCCGTGGTGCGGTAATGATCGATCAGCTTGTGCCTAGCGACGCCGATCACCCAGGCGAGCGTCTGCGCTCCGGCAGATCCGGCACGCACTGCATTGACTACCGATGCGTAGGTCTCTTGCGTCAGATCTTCGGCAAGCGCGCGATTGCCGAACACAGCCCGCGAGAGGTAGCGGTAGACCGCGTCGAAGGTTTCGTCGTAGAAGGCGGCGAAGGTTGCAGGTGAAGGCGAGGGTGTGCCGTCAAGAGGAGCCGCTGCTTGCATACCCCTTCTTCGTACTACGCCCGCCGAATCCGTCGCGCGGCCGCGAAATTCCTTCGCCGCGTTTAGTAAACGACCCTTAGTAGACGACCCTTAGTAGACGGCGACTAGGTCGATGAGGACTACGACGTCAACCTCAGGCGGCAAGCCGAAGTCGGCGCTACCTTGTCCGTCAAACATCAGGATGTAGGGAATCTGCGATTGGCGTCGGCCGCCGACGCGCATGTCCTTCACCGCGGCTAGCAACCCCGGGTACACCTGCGTCTGCGCGCTGTACAAGAACGTCAGCGGCGGTCCACCCCAATCCGACGCCAACACCTCGCCAGTGTCGGCGCGATACGTGATGATCTGAATCGCCACGTTCTGTCCGTCCTGAGGGCTCGGCCCTTCGCCAACGATTAGGTCGGTTGACTGCAGCACTGGGACGTTGCTCGCGGGATTCAACGTGATCTGCGGCTCGTCCTCAACGCTCGTGGTCGGAAGCACGACGACGACGTCGACGATGAACGAAAGCGCGTCGCCTGCCTGAATGAGACCGGCACCACCGTTGGGTGGGTTGTCGCCGTACGCGAGCTCCGTAGGAATATCGAGTTGCCGCCGCGTGCCTTGCTGCGCGCCGACAAGTCCCTGCTCCCAGCCGAGGATCACGCGACCAGCCCCGATCAGGAACTCGAGCGGAGTCGAGTCGTAGCTGTTCTCGAACTCTTCCCCGGTTTCGGTGACGGCACCGACGTAATGCACGACGACGCCGTCGCCGACGCGGGCAGCCGGACCACTTCCGGTAACTAGGTCGGTCACGACTAGTTCCGTTGGCACCTCTGTCGGAACCGAGATGGTCGGCTTGACGAGAGCGGTTGTGCTGGTGACATCCTCGGTCGAGACCGAGCCGTCGGAGTCGTTGGATGCGTCGTCGCAGGCCACGAGGGCGAGCGATACGACGACAGACAGTGTGACGAGAGATCGCGTGGAGCGCATTCGTTCGACGCTACCGCCAGTCGACTCACTGTCCTTCGCGGCCCTGATTACTGGCGCGGAGCCAGTCCCGTTCCGCTTCGGCCAGCGGTGTACTTGGTGGACCGTCCACGAATGGCCACAACTCCTCTGCGATCCTGCGGTAGTTGCCGGTTGCCTGCAACTCGCCCAAGATCGCGTAGAGGCCCAGGTTGATGCGCTGGATGAAGACGAATGCTTTCGGCACGGTCGCGTATTGCGCAATCGGACTGCTGCGGTCGAACGTGTGGCGCACGATGCGGCTCGCGTACTCCCCTGACCACGTGACGGGCTTGTCTTCGCGCACGCTCTCGTAGAACTGACTGAAGTATTCGCCAACCTCCGCGTCGGATGATGGGCAACCCGCGCGCAACATTCCTGCCGCTTCGACGACGCGCCGAAACTCGGCTGCGTCGTGCTCGTAAGCGGCGGCCTTCACCATGGCAATGAACGTCGACATCTCGTCGTCGTTGAAGTGCTTCACCAATCCGAAGTCGAGAAACGTGACTTTGCCGTCGTCGTGAAACAAGTAGTTGCCCGGGTGCGGGTCGCCGTTGAAGGCATGCATGCCGTACAAACTGCGAAACACGAATCGGAAGATTGTCTCGCCGGCTTGGTTCCTGCGATCCTGCGACCACTGCAGCATCTCTTGCCACGTGTGCCCGTCGACCAGATCGCTGGTGATGACGTGTTTGCTGCTGAACGCCGGTGACACGTCGGGGACGTGGATGAATGGATGGCCACGATAGAAGTCGGCGAACAATTGCTGATTGCGCGCTTCTTGTTCGTAGTCGAGTTCCTCGATCAGTCGCTCCTTGACTTCGGCGACCATTTCGTCTGCGTTCAAACCACCGAACCCTTGCTGCAACAACATGCCCAACAGGTCGGCGTTCTGAAGGTCGGCCGCGACAGCGTCGCCGACGCCCGGGTACTGAACCTTGACGGCCACGGCACGTTCGCGTCCGGTAACCGGGTCGATGACGACTGCGCGATGCACCTGGCCGATGCTCGCTGCCGCGATCGGCTTCGGATCCCATTCCAGGAACAACTTCTCGGGTGGTGCGCCGAGGTCTTCTTCGATGACCTGCGCGGCGAGTTCGGCACTCATCGGAGGCGCGTTCGATTGCAGCTCGGCGAGCGCGGCGCGCAACGGCGCGGGCAACGCCTCGTCGACGTAGCTGGCCATCTGGCCCAACTTCATCAGAGCGCCCTTCATTTGCCCCAGCCGATCGGCGACGGCTGCCGCCGTGTGCAACTCGCGCGCGCTGTCGAGTTCGATGCGTCGCTCGGCTGACGCGAAGAGCTTGCGGGCAGCGGTACTGGCGTAGACGGCGCCGACATTCGCGCCAAGCTTGAACAGGTCGGTGTTGCGCTGAGTGCGACTCGTGCGCAGTGCAGTTGACACGCGACCTCGCATCGCCACAGCAACGATGCCAACGCCGAGCGCGGGGAGCAACAACTTCCGTAACTTCACGTCGACGCCGTCGATCGATCCACGACGGATGAGACGGCGCGCAAGAGCGTCGGTACAAAGCGATCGGCGTTGGCTACCACTGCATCGTGATCGCCATCGATTCTGTACGCCTCTGCGCTTTCGATCGCTTCGAACAGTCGGACCTGTCGCCGTAGTGGCACAACCCGATCGCGCATTGTGATCAGAACCGACGTGGGGACATCGATCTCGGCCATCCACTCGCGCGAGTTGAACTTGCCGATCGCGCGGCCGGCTTCCAGCACCATGCGCCAATCGTGCAGCGACGCTTCTTGAATTGCCCACGGCTCCCAGGTGTCGCTTCGGCGCTGCAAGTAGAACTGCTCAGTCAACCATTGGCGAGTTTGTGCTGGCGTTCGACGGGCAAGAGCCGCGAGGCCGGCAAGCCCGATGAACCCAAGACGTTCGTTACGCGAAGTTAGGAAGTGCGACGCCGTCGCGCACAGCACCAAACCGCGCACCCGATCGCGATGACGTTGCCACACGAGCTGCGCAATTGGACCACCCATCGAGTAACCGATCGGGATGACCTGATCGATGCCGAGCACATCGCAGACCGCCATCGCGTCGTCGGCGCAATCCTCGAGACGGAACTGCGCCTTCGAGCGAATTCCACGACCATGCCCGCGGTGATCAAGCGCAACAACTCGGAAGTGCTGTGCCAGTGGTCGATAGCACGTGAACCAGTTCAAGTCGGCACTTGCCGTCCAGCCATGCAGAAGCAAAACGGTTGGCGCGTTGGTTGGGCCTGCAAGGCGGCGCACGAACGTGGTGCCGCGCCCAGGCAACTCCATCGCAGCACCCGGAGGAAGGCTGGGACCTGAAGGGGCATTAACTTTGATACTCACGCGGCACCCTCACCCAGCGCGTCAGCCAACGACCGGCGCAACCTTCAGCACTTGTACGCGCAGCACGCCGGTAGGTGCTTGATACTCAACCCAATGCCCTTCGGCGGCACCAAGTAGCGCGGCGCCGAGAGGTGACTGCGGGCTCATCACATCGAGGCTGCCCGTCTTCTCTTCCATGTGACCGATCAAGTAGGTCTCGCCCATGTCGGGCGCATCGCCCTCGTACATGATCGTGACTATTGACCCGGTGCTGACGGTGCCATCGGTGGCGGTCTCGATTATCTCGGCCGACTCGATCAGGAACTCGAGTTGGCGGATGCGGCCCTCCATGTGGCCCTGCTCGTCCTTAGCTGCGTGGTAGTCGCCGTTCTCGCTGAGATCGCCGAGCAGGCGCGCAGTTTCGATCTTTTGCGCCACGGTGATGCGCCCGCGCGTGCTGAGGTCGTAGTGCTCGGCTTGCAAACGCTCGAAAGCCGACCGGGACAACTGCGTACTGGCCATAAGGGCAGCAAGTCTACCGCTGATCTGGGCAGCCCCGTTTGGGTCACGTACCATCACCGCGTGCAGAGCGCCGAGCGATTACTGGCCGATTCTCTGGCCTCGATGTCTCGGCGAGAGCGGCGGCAGCAGGCGCGGCTCGCCGCGCTGGTAAGCGACCCGGCGTTGCGAGCGTTGACGTTCGCACTTACTGACGAAGTCCTGCGGTTTCGTGGCAACCGGCGGGCCGCTCGGCGGTTTCGCCGAATCGTTTCGGACGTGGGAGTGCCCAGATCGCTCGGGCCGCTCGATCGAACCGCGCTGCGCTTGGGGTTGGTTGCTTCGGGCCCGTTGCCGTGGCTGGTGATGCCGCTCATGCGTCGCCGCATCGTGCGCGAGAGCAACGGGGTAGTCCTGTCCGCCGACGACCCCGCGTTCAGCGACCACGTCGCACGTCGTCGTCGGGATGGTTTTCGACTGAATGTAAACGTCCTGGGCGAGGCGATTCTTAGCGATGCCGAAGCCGACCAACGGTTGGCGATGGTTCGGGCGCGAATCGCGCGAACCGACGTTGACTACGTCTCGCTGAAGGTGTCGGCCGTGGTGGCAAACCTCGACGTCTTGGCATTCGATCACTCTGTCGGCAGGATCTGTGAGCGATTGCGAGTGTTGTACCGCGACGCCGAGTCCGCGATGCCGCGAGCGTTCGTGAACCTCGACATGGAGGAGTACCGCGATCTGGCGCTGACGGTCGAAGCGCTTACCACCGTTCTTGATGAAGAGGAATTCGTTCAGGTTGACGCCGGTGTTGTGTTGCAGGCGTATCTGCCCGACTCGCACGCTGCGTGCGCGCAGTTATGTCGTTGGGCAGTCGCGCGTCGTGCGCGTGGCGGTGGAGAGTTGAAGATCCGCATTGTGAAGGGTGCCAACCTCGCGATGGAGCGCGTGGAAGCCGAACTGCACGGCTGGCCGCAAGCGCCGTACATGACGAAGTTGGAGGTCGACGCCAGTTTCAAACGGTTGGTCGAGGCTGCACTCGACCCGTTGTCGAGCCCAGCGATCCGAGTCGGCTTCGCGAGTCACAACTTGTTCGACCTTGGGTGGGCGCTTTCGTTTGCGCCCGAGCAAAGTGAGCGCGTTGACATCGAGATGTTGGAGGGGATGGCGCCAGCGCAGTCGCGTGCGGTGCGGAAGGCCGCGGGTGAATTGCTGCTGTATGCGCCGGTCGTGCGCAACGAGGACTTGGCGGCGAGTATCGCCTATCTGACTCGCCGCCTCGACGAGAACACGTCACCGGACAACTTCTTGCGCGCGCTGTTCACCTTGCGTCCCGGGTCAGCCGAATGGCTTGATCAACGCGAACGGTTCGAGACCGCGATGGCGATGAAGGACTCGGTCAGCACGGAGAGTCGCCGCACTCAGGATCGAACGCAGCCGGTCAGCCTTGGAGTTGCGGCGTTTGAGAACTGCGCCGACACCGATTGGACTCAGCACGTAAACCGTCGGTGGGTCGAGCGCGAGCTGGCCGTGTGGACGCCACAGCCGTTTCCGAGAGTCGAGACGTCGCTCGAGATCGAAGAAGCGGTGGCGACCGCGGTTCGCTCGGCAACTGAATGGGCCAAGGTTTCGTTCGCCGACCGTCGACGGTTGCTCGCCGACGTCGCCGACGAAATGGAGCGCAGCCGCGGGCGCACGCTGGCATTGATGGCGCACACCGCCTGCAAGACGATTCAGGAAGGTGACGCGGAGGTTTCAGAGGCGATCGACTTCGCCCGCTACTACGGCTGGTGCACGAACGCGATGGAAGCGCGAGCCGCACGTGGTCGCGACTTTCGACCGCTTGGCGTTGTGGTGGTCGCGGCGCCTTGGAACTTCCCGTTCGCGATTCCGGCGGGCGGCGTTCTGGCTGCGCTTGCGGCAGGCAACGCCGTGATCTTGAAGCCGGCGCCGGAAGTGGTTGAGGTCGCTTACGAGTTGGCGAGCCAGTTGTGGCGCGCCGGAGTCCCACGCGAGTTGGTGCAGTTCATTGCATGCCCAGACAACGACGTCGGGCGCGCGCTGATCACGCACGACGATGTCGACACGGTCATCCTCACTGGCGCGCTGGAAACGGCGCAGATGTTTCGATCGTGGAAGCCCTCGATCCGAATTCTCGGCGAGACCAGCGGCAAGAACGCGCTCGTCATCACAGCCGCCGCCGATGAAGACGCCGCGATTCGTGATCTGGTGAAGTCGGCGTTTGGTCACGCGGGGCAGAAGTGTTCCGCCGCGAGCCTGGCCATCATCGAGGCGTCGGTCTACGACGATCCGTTGTTCCAGAACCGGTTAGCCGAAGCCGTGCTGAGCGTGCGAGTCGGTGCCGCTGCGGACTTGTCGACGATGACGGGTCCACTAATCAGTGCGCCATCCCCAAAGCTGCTGCGCGCGTTGACGACTTTGGAACCGGGGGAGACGTGGTTGGTCGAGCCCCGTCTGCTCGATGAGCGCGCCCACATTTGGTCGCCGGGTGTGCGCGCTGGCGTGAGCGAGGGTTCGTGGTTCCATGTCACCGAGTGCTTCGGCCCGGTGCTCGGTCTGATGCGTGCTCGCGACCTCGACCATGCAATCGCACTGCAGAACGCGACCGCATTCGGATTGACCGGTGGCATTCACTCGCTCGACGATCAAGAAGTCACGCACTGGCTCGATCGAGTGGAGGTCGGCAACGCGTACATCAACCGCCACATCACTGGCGCAGTTGTCCAGCGGCAACCGTTTGGCGGATGGAAGCAGTCGTCGGTCGGTTGCGGTCCGAAGGCTGGTGGCCCGTTCTACGTCGAGGCTTTCGGACGCTGGTTCGGCGGCAGCGACGGGGAGGCCGAGTTTCAGCGAGTGTGGGGCGAGTACTTCGCGGTCGACCACGACCCGTCAGGTCTTGCGTGTGAGCGCAACTTCCTGCGTTACCGACCACTGCCGAGCGTCGGCCTTTACGTCGCTGACGATGCCGACCCCGCCGCGGTAGAGATCGCCGTAATGGCCGCGCGTGTCGCGGGCGTGACCGCAACCCGCTTGGTCAACCCCGCGACACAAACGTCGGATCGCGTGCGCGTGATTGGGTCGCTGACCGACGAGCAGCTCCTCGAGTGCCATGCATTGGGCATTGAGGTCGATCTTGTGCAGCCGGTCGCCGACGCGATGGTGGAATTGCGGCGTTGGGTGCGCGAGCAGGCAGTCAGCTGGACCCGTCACCGCCACGGTCGGCTGCTCGACTGACGAGTCAGGCCGATACCGTTTGCCCATAGTTCGAAAGGCAGACATGGCGAGTAAGTCACATCGAGTAGCGGTAATCGGGGGCGACGGAATCGGCCCGGAAGTAACTGCCGAGGCGCTGAAGGTCGTGCGCGCGGCCGGCGTCGCCATCGAGACAACCGACTTCGATCTCGGCGGCGCGCGCTATCTGCGCGACGGCGAGATTCTGAGTGACGAGACGCTGAACCAGTTACGCGGCTTCGATGCGATCTTGCTCGGCGCAGTCGGCATTCCGCAGGTCGCGCCGGGTGTGATCGAGCGCGGGTTGCTGCTGAAGCTGCGTTTCGAGCTCGACCTCTATGTCAACCAGCGTCCGTTCATTGGCACTGCGCCGGGTGGCACGAAGCAGCACGACTTCGTCGTGATTCGCGAGAACACCGAAGGCCCGTACGTCGGCGAAGGTGGCGTGTTGCGCAAGGGCACACCGCACGAGGTCGCGACGCAGGGTTCGGTGAATACGCGCATGGGCGCCGAACGCGCATGTCGTTACGCGTTCGAGATGGCGATGGGTCGCCGCAAGCACGTCACGTTGGTGCACAAGACGAACGTGTTGACGTTTGCCGGCGACTTGTGGCAGCGCGCGTTCGATGCTGTCGCCGCCGAATATCCGACGGTCGCGACGGCGTACAACCACGTCGACGCCGCGTGTATCTACTTCGTGCAAGACCCGCATCGTTACGACGTCATTGTCACCGACAACCTGTTCGGCGACATCCTCACCGACCTCGGCGGCGCGGTCAGTGGCGGTATCGGGATCGCAAGCAGCGCGAATCTGAATCCAGCGCGTACCGGCCCAAGCATGTTCGAGCCGGTGCACGGTTCCGCGCCAGACATCGTCGGCACTGCGACGGCCAACCCGATCGCCGCGATTCTTAGCGCTGCGCTGATGCTCGACTTTCTGGGGGAGGGCGAAGCGGGGGATCGCATCCGCACTGCCTGTGCCGAACCTGTTAGCGGCAGCACCAGCGAGATCGGTTCCAAAATCGCCTCCCGCGTGGCAGGCTGAACAACTACCGACTATTAGCGAGAACGACTAGGGGCAACGATGCCGATTCAAACAACTCCCAAGATCTGGATGAACGGCAAGCTTGTCGATTGGGACAAGGCGCAGATCCATGTGCTCACGCACACGCTGCATTACGGCACTGGCGTGTTCGAGGGCATTCGTGCTTACGAGACGGCGAATGGGCCTGCGATCTTTCGGCTCACCGACCACATCGTGCGCCTGCACAACTCGGCCAAGATCGTCGGGATGGAGATTCCGTACTCCGTCGACGAGTTGATCGAGGCCTGCAAGGCAACCGTCGCTTCAACCGGTCTGCCCAGTTGCTACGTGCGCCCGATCGCTTACTACGGCTACGGCGAGATGGGGCTGAACACGATGCCGTGTTCCGTCGACGTCGCGATCGCGTGTTGGCCGTGGGGTGCATACCTTGGCGACGATGCTGTCACCAAGGGTGTGCGCATGAAGATTTCTTCGTGGACTCGCCACGACCACAACACGATGCCGCCCGCGTCGAAGACCACCGGTAACTACGTCAACAGTTCGCTCGCGAAGGTCGAAGCGCTGAAGGCTGGGTACGACGAAGCGATCATGCTGGCGCCGAACGGTCTCGTCGCCGAGTGCACCGGCGAAAACATCTTCGCGGTGCGTAACGGCATCATGATCACTCCGCCGATCTCGGCTGGCGCGCTTGAGGGAATCACGCAGAACACAGTGATGACAATCGCCCGCGACCTTGGCTTCGAAGCTCGCGTCGACAACCTGGCTCGCAGCGACCTGTACATCGCCGAGGAAATCCTTGTTTGCGGAACCGCAGCGGAAGTGAGTTCGGTCAACTCGGTCGACGACCGCGCAATTCCGTGCCCAGGTCCGAAGACGAAGGCCATCGCCGAGGTCTACGCCCGCACGGTGCGAGCGCAAGAAGACCGCTACAAAGACTGGTGCGAACTAGCCGTCTGAGCTAGGTGGTCACAAGGAATCCACCGAAACGGTCGATTCCTTAGGACCATTAGCCCGATCTCGAGCGATCAGCCTTGGTAAGGCGTGTAACCCGGTGGAACATTTGGCGGATTGGCCTGCTGAAGATCGTCGATCATCGCGCGCAGGCGTGACTCGAAGAGTCGCGACATCTGATGTGCCTCGCCTCCGATTGTCACCTTGCGGTTGACAATGCCGCTTTCAACGGTGACCGAGTGCGGGTCGACCGGGCCAATCAGTTCTTTCGGTCGTCCGACCCATCGTTTCGACGATGTCAGAAACAGTTGGTTCTCCGTGCGCACGAGAAACCTGTAGACCATTCCAGATTGCAGACCGAGACCGCCGAGGCCACCAGCGATCGCGAAGTCGAACGGGCTATTGACTCCGACGATCTTGCTGATGATAAGACCCGCACCAAACCCCAGAGCAAACGTGACCCAAGCCCAAGTTCGTCGGAAGATAACGAGGACTGCATCACGCACGGGAGCGCCAACGACGGATTCGGCGGCGTGCAGGATGGATGGCTTGGCGGTCATGCGCCGACGTTAATCGTCCGTGGTGCTCGTGGTTTCCGCTACCTGTTCCCACGGATGTGACCGCGGCGGTCGCTTTCGAGCGAACAGGTCGGCGCTATTGATCGAAACGCCAGCGAGTTGCCCTCAGCGCGAACTCGTCGGGGCGTTCGATCACGGTCAACGCGAGTGTTGGCGTGACTTCGAAGCATGCGTGTTCGCGAATGAAGTCACCTGCGTCGGGACCCATCTCTTCGTACTTCGCGATGTATCGCTCGACCCAAGTGTCGATGCGCGCCATGTCGGTCAGTCGCACAGCCGAACCTTGCACCGAAACGCACTCGATCGAGTCGGAGTTGGTGAGCGCGACACGCGGGTTCGCGGCAACGGTGATCACCCAGTAGTTGCGCGTAGCGATCAAACGCTCGGCAGCCCATGACCAGGGGAGTGCTTCCCACTCGGGAACGTCGACCCCATAGTCCGACATCGCCGGCCGTTCACCAATCGGCACGCCTCTAGATGATGCGGTCACTTGGCGGGGCGGCCTTTCTTTGCACCTTCCGCGTCGCGCTTCTTTGCTGCCATTCCTGCCAGGCATTCGGTGAACAGGCGATGAGCGACGTTCACTGTGCAGTCGGCGTGGTCGTACGCCGGCGCGACTTCGACTACGTCCATCGCGACGACCTTGTGGCGATACGCCAACGAGCGCACCATGCGCAACAGGTCAGCCGCGACTAATCCGCCAGGCTCGGGCGTGCCCGTTGCTGGCGCGTACGCCGGGTCGAGCGAATCGATGTCGATGGAGATGTACAAGAACTCGGGACCGTCGAGCGCTTCCGCTACTGCGTCGGCCATCACGGCTTGAAAGCCGCGTTCCCATACCTCGTCCATCAGGTGCCAGCGCATTCCCTGCTCGGCCATCCAGTCCCACACTTCTTCGCCTGGCCAATGGCTGCGCAGCCCGATCTGTATGAAGTTCTTTCCCGGGATCGCGCCCGACTCGATCAGGCGACGCATCGGCGTGCCGTGACTCGCCAAGTTGCCGTCGATCGACTCTGCAGTGTCGGCATGCGCATCGAAGTGCACCATGCCGACGTTGCCGTAGCCGTACACATCGGCGACGGCGGTCGCTGACGGCCACGTGATCGTGTGGTCGCCACCCATCACGAATGGCACGATGTGGCGACTGGCAACTTCGTACACGCGCGCTTTGATGTTGGCAAGACTTTGTTCAACCATTCCGTGTGGGCAGGCCGCATCGCCGTAGTCCACAACCTCGACCCAGTCGTACATCTCCAACCCCATGCCGAGGTGATAGGTGCCCGACTGATACGCATTCGCGCGCAATGCACGAGGACCGAAACGCGCGCCAGGCCGGTTAGTGGTGCCGAGATCGAATGGTGCGCCAACAACAGCGACATCGGGCTGCCACTCGTCGAGTTGCGCGGCATCGGTGAGCAACGGCCGCTGACCGAAAGTGAGCACGCTGCCGAAGTTGTACCCCTGGTCGAGTTGTTGCTGATAACCAGGCGAGATGTGTCGGCGCGGCGTCGTCATGCAACTCACGGTAGTCCGTGAAAAGCGAAGCGCCCCGGGCTGCGCTGCCAGCCGAAGCCAGCGCGCCGCCCGGGGCGACCTCTGTGGAGGGTGATCCACCACCGATCGATTGTCCGGCGTTAGCCTTCTCTCCGACCAATGTCATCGCCCGTCAGAGCTTGCGCTCTGGCGGGCGATCCCTTTGCTGGCCTCCGTCGCTAGTTACCCAGCGCCTTCCTCCAACGTGAGACCCCACGTGCCTTGCCATTGTCGGTTTCCCAACCCTGGCCTTGTCGTGCTGGCTGTCGCTGCCTCTGCCCGGTTTCCCAGGTGAGCTCACCGACATCCCATCGGCTCCCCCGAAGGTTCGCGATGTGGACTCGGAATCATCCCCCGACCGTCCCGCTTTGCCTCGTGCACCCGGTTGGCCCTCCGCTTCCCCTCGCTCGCCATTGCTGGCTCACTCGGCTGTTCGGCACCGTTCCTCGGGCACCGGTTGGCATGCGCTATCCGGTACGTCGCACACTCTGAATGAGACGTTTCTGCAGGTCAAGCGGTATTTTCGGTGCTCACAGGGTTATCCGACCGGAAAGCCAGTTATGAACAGAACAATTCGTTCATCCACCGCGATGCTCACAGGTTGTGCACAGATCGCATTGACACATTGCGCGCGTAGCCGGTTGAATAGAGGCGTGAAGTCGCACGTGTTGACCGCGATCATTATTTGTTAGCGCATGTCGGCCAACGCCGATATGCGCCTGCAGCCGCCCATTCGGGCGGCTGTTTCATTTCTCCAGACAAGTCGTTAACGAGAGGGTTCGCATGAACGAAGTAGCAGAAGTCGAGGTCTTCGACACAACGTTGCGCGACGGCCTGCAAGTTGAGGGAGTTTCTGCAACCGTCGACGACAAGTTGCGCATCGCCGCGCAACTCGATCATCTCGGCGTGCACTACATCGAGGGCGGATGGCCAGGAGCGAACCCGAAGGACGCCGAGTTCTTCGCACGCGCGTCGAAAGAACTCCGCTTAGACACTTCGACGATGGTTGCGTTCGGCAGCACGCGGCGCCCGCGCGGCAAAGTCGACGACGATTCGACGCTGCGCAACTTGCTCGACGCGAACACCTCGACGGTGTGCATCGTCGCGAAGAGCTGGGACTACCACGTACTTGAAGCGCTACAGACGACGCTCGACGAAGGAGCGGCGATGATCGCTGACTCAGTCGAGTTCCTCGTCGGCAATGGTCGGCGAGTGATGGTCGACCTCGAGCACTTCTTCGATGGCTTCAAACGCAACCCCGAGTTCGCGTTGCGCGCAATCGAGGCCGCGATGGTGAAAGGTGCGAGCCATCTCGTCTTGTGCGACACGAACGGCGGCTCACTGCCGCACGAGATCTCGCAGGTAGTCGCCGATGTAAAGCGCCACGTGGGCAACGACGCGATCATCGGCATCCATTGTCACGACGACACCGGTTGCGCGGTCGCAAACTCGATGGCAGCGGTGCTTGCTGGCGCGAGGCACGTGCAGGGCACGCTCAACGGTCTCGGCGAGCGCACTGGCAACTGCAACCTGACAACCGTGATCCCCAACCTGCAGTTGAAGCTCGGGATGCGTTGCCTTCCAGAAGGCCATATCGAACGGCTTTCATCGGTCAGCCATCACGTTGCCGAGATTCTGAATCGCCCGCTGAACCCGCAAGCGCCGTACGTCGGCGCGTCGGCATTCGCACACAAGGCGGGTCTGCACGTCAGCGCGATCAAGCGTGCAAAGGATGCGTACGAGCACGTCGACCCAGAGCTAGTCGGCAACGGCACCCGTTTCGTCGTTAGCGAGATGGCTGGCCGCGCCACGATCGAGATCAAGGCGGAAGAACTCGGCCTGCCGATGGATGGTCCGGCGGTGAACCAAGTGATCGACGACCTTAAGCGGCTAGAGCATGAGGGTTATCACTTCGAAGCGGCCGACGCATCGCTCGAACTGCTGATGCGCCGCAGCGCGGGGTGGGAGCAGAGCTTCTTCCGCGTCGAGAGCATGCGCGTAATCACCGACGAAGCGGCGAGTGGAGCGTTCACCACCGAGGCAACCGTCAAGGTGTGGGTTGGTGGAACGGACGGTTCAGGCGATAGCGGTAAGCGCTACGTGCAAACGGCTGAGGGCAATGGCCCCGTCAACGCAATCGACACTGCGTTGCGTGCCGCGCTCGATCCCACATACCCGCTGCTCTCGCATGTGCACCTCACCGACTACAAGGTGCGCATCCTCGACGGTGCAACCGCCACCGGCGCCGTCACACGTGTGCTCATCGACTTCAGCAACGGCGAGCGTTCGTGGACGACGATTGGCGTCAGCAGCAACATCATCGAGGCCTCGTGGCGTGCCCTTGAAGAAGGTCTTGTTTACGGGCTGCTGCACGCCCCCGTTTGAGTGCCAGACTGAGGCAGATGGCTGCCCCAAGGTTTTCCCCGTCACCCGTTGTTGATACGTCGCGGCGCTACGAGTCGCCGCCCTTCGTGCCCGATGCGTGGGTTCCCGACCGACCGGCCGAAGTCGTCGGCTTCCAACCGTCGGGCGATCGTCTTGGCTACCAAGGGCCTGATCAGGGCTACGCGCTCAAGCTGGCCAAAGGTTTCACCGACCGTTTGCAGTTGCAGCCCGGTGAGAAGGCTCACGACGCGATCGCCGGCTGCCTCGGTGTGGCCCTGCGTCGCGCATCGATCTTCGGTCGTGCGCCCGTGGTGCACGACCTAACCATTGCATTCACGATCTGGGGCTTCCTCGGCCGTCGTCACGCGGAAGAGTTGCTCGAGATGCGTCGCTCGCTGTTCACGGGAATCGGTCATGGCAACCACTACACCGAGATTCGGGCGATCGCCGACATGGTTCCCGAGTCGACGCTGCGCATGTCGCCGCAACAAATCGACTTGGTGTATCCCGCTCAGTGGCGTCCACTGCTTGGACTCGAGCTAGGCGTCGGATGAGCCAATCGATCACGCTCTCCGACGAACAGCACGAATTTCGTCGAGTATTGCGTCAGTTCTGCGATGCGAAGATCGCTCCGCTCGCTGCCGAGATCGATCGTGCAGGCGAGTACTCGTGGGAGACGTTCGAAGCGCTGAAGAGCATGGAACTGCCGGGGCTCGGATTCCCCGTCGAATACGGCGGCGCCGGCGCATCGCTGGTCGATCAAGCAATCGCCGCAGAAGAGTTGGCGCGCGCGTGCGTTGCAACGAGCTTGCAGTTTCTAATCTCGAAGTTGGGCATGTTGCCGGTACTGAACTTCGGTTCGAAAGAGTTGAAGGAGAAGTACGCGCCGCGCGTCGCGAGTGGTGCCAGCCAGTGCAGCTACGCGCTCAGCGAGGCCGATGCTGGCAGCGACGTTGCGTCGATGACGACAAAGGCCGAACCCGATGGTGATGCTTGGATCCTGAACGGCAGCAAGTGCTGGATCACGAACGCTGGCATCAGCGACCTGTACACGGTGTTCGCACGCACATCACCCGATCGCCACCGTGGCATCACCGCATTCCTGGTCGAAGCCGAGTGGGGAGTGCAGGTCGACAAGCTTGAGCACAAGATCGGTCTCAAGGGATCGCCGACCGGCGTCATTCGATTCGATGGCGTGCGCGTGCCTGATGCAAACCGCATCGGCGAGGTGGGGCAGGGCTTCACCGCTGCGATGCACACGCTCGACCGCAGTCGGCCGACGATCGGCGCGCAAGCTGTTGGCGTCGCGCAAGGTGCGCTCGACTTTGCGGTCGGCTATATGAAAGAGCGCAAGACCTTCGGGCGTCCGTTGTCGGATAATCAGGGCCTGCAGTGGATGGCCGCCGACTGCGCAATGCAGATCGAGGCTGCGCGCGGGCTGGTCTATAAGGCGTGCGCCATCGTCGACGAGGGCGATCCGCGGGGCGATCTCAGCATGGCTGGCGCAATGGCGAAGTGTTTCGCCAGCGACGTTGCGATGAAAGTGACGACCGACGCCGTCCAATTCCTCGGCGGCTACGGCTACACGAACGACTTCCCGGTCGAGCGCATGATGCGCGACGCGAAGATCACCCAGATCTACGAAGGCACTAACCAGATCCAACGAATGGTGATCGCCAAGAAACTGTTCAACTAGCGCAATGAGCGCAGGGGTCGGCGACCACAACAGCGCGCGCGGTGCGATTTGGGCACTTGTTTCGGCTACGGCGTATTCGTTGTCGTCGGTGGTCGGCAAAGACTTGCTCGACCATCTCGGTCCGTCGTCGTTACTGTTCTGGCGTTTCTCGATTGCAGCTGTTGTTCTGTGGGTCGGCTTGGTGGTCTGGCGTCGTTTGGGCGGACCTAATCCGTTCGACGTTCCGCGGCGGACGATGCTGGCGCTCGGTCTTGTGTTTGGGTTGATGGTGTACACCGGCTTCCTCGCGCTCGACCGGCTCGATGCCTCGCTCTACATCGTGCTGATCTACTTGCACCCGGTGCTGGTAGTTGTCGGTTCAGCGTTTCTCGGTATCCGCCCTGTTGCCCTCACATGGGCTGCACTCGCGCTCGTGATGATCGGGATCGTGCTGACCGTGCCCGAGTTGTTCGGCGGTGTCGGCGAGGTCGATGCAGTCGGCGTTGCATTGTCACTGCTGCAAGCCGTCATCTTTGCGACTTACATGATCGTCAGCAGCCGCGTGCTGCCGCGCACGATCGATGGCGTTGTAACAGCGGCGTGGATCGTTCTTGGCGCCAGCATGGTGATCACGCCGATTGCGCTGATCGATGGTTTGGTACGACCACGCGGTGGTCAACTCGTGTTCGAAGTGGCGGTCTTTGCGCTGATCCCAACCGTTGTGTCGAGCATCTGTTTCTTTCAGGCCATGCGACACATCGTGCCGGGTGCAGTCGCGATGGTGCTGACGATCGAAGTCGCTTTGGTGATCTTGTGGGCCGTGATCTTCCTCGGCGAAGAATTGCGAGCGATCAAGATCGTCGGTGCTGTGGTGGTTGTCGCCGGCGTTCTACTGGCGCAATGGGCGAACATCCGTGAAGCGAGACTGGCAGCAGTCCCTCTACCTACATAAGCGGCACGACCGCGTACGCGATCGCCACGAACTGCAAGCCTGACGCCACAACGGTGAACGCGTGGAACACTTCGTGGAATCCGAACACCCTTGGCCACGGGTTTGGCCAGCGCACGGCCAACGCCAACGCGCCGAGCGTGTAGCAAACGCCGCCGGCAAGTACGAGCCCGAAACCCCACGAACCGAGCCGATCGGCAAGCTGCGGAAACACCAGGACTGCGGTCCAGCTGACGATGATGTAGCTAGCACCGCGCCACGCGCGATGAACGCGGGGTATCCACTGCAACGCAATGCCGATCGCAGAACCGACCCACGCGGCAATCAAGATCGCGGTGCGTTGCGCGCCCTCTAAACACACGGCAGCAATGGGCGTGAAGCCGCCGGCGATAGCGAGGAAAATCGCCGATCGATCGAGCTTCTGCATCAACGCTTTCGTCGGCGGCTGCCAGCGACCGCGGTGATAGAGCGCCGACACTCCGAACATCGTTGCGGTACCGCCGGCATAGATGGCAAGCGCAATCCGGTCCCTGGTTGAGGCATGCGGCAGTACGACCAATGCGATGCCGCAGATCACCATCAGGGGGAACGAAACGAGGTGAGTCCAACCGCGCATCAGCGGTGCGGGAAGGGTGTGATGCTCGTGCACAGTCGCCACGGTAGTTGCGCTAGCTCGTGGCTCCGTGTCGGCCAGCACCTGCCGCGAAGCGCGCTGCGCCGGCCAACGTCTCGCCGCTCATGATCGTGTCGAGACCCAGTCTGGTTTCGTTGGCCAACGCGTCGGCGAGCGACATGTTCCATTGCTCGAAACTGCTCTGGCGATCGTTGCGCAAACAACCCTGGGGCAGCGCTGCGATCTCGTGCGCCAACTTCACGGCTGCGGCGAGCGCAGTTCCCGTGGGCACAGACCGATTCACGAGTCCCATGCGTACGGCCTCTTCGCCGCTGACGCCACGACCGGTGAGCAGAAGGTCGAGCGCATGACTCTGCCCGATGAGGCGAGGCAACCGGATTGTTCCCCCGTCGATTAACGGGACACCCCACCTGCGGCAGTACACGCCGAACACCGCATCCTCGGCGGCGACTCGCAGGTCGCACCAGATCGCGAGCTCTAATCCGCCAGCCACCGCGAAACCCTCGACCGCCGCAATCACCGGTTTGTTCAACACCATTCGCGTCGGCCCCATTGGGCCATCGAGTGAAACGTCGCGCTCTACGCGATTTCCTCGACCGTCGCTGATGCCCTTCAGGTCGGCGCCCGAGCAGAATGTCCCGTTGGCGCCAGTGAGAATTGCGACGGCGAGCGAGTCGTCGGCGTCGAAGGCTCGGAACGCTTCGGCGAGCAGCGCGGCAGTCGGTCCGTCAACCGCGTTGCGCACGTCGGGCCGATCGATCGTGACTACGCAGACCGCTCCGTCATTGGCGACGCTGACTGTCATGGCACTGGGTCGATCGCGTGCGACTTCAAGTCGGCCAGCGCGCAGAACTCGAGCGCCGACACATGAGTGGCGGCGAGACGCACTTGCGGAGCGCAGCCGGCGTCGAAGGCTTCCTGCCAACGAGGGGCACACAGACACCATTGGTCGCCTGCCTTGAGGCCGGCGAAGCCGTGCTGCGGCATCGGCGTGCTGAGGTCGTTGCCGACTTGCTTCGAGTAGTCCAGGAACTGGTCGGTGCACACGACGCACACGACATGCATGCCCGGGTCGTCGCCATGGTTCTCGCAGCAACCCGTGCGGTAGTAACCGGTAAGCGGGTCGAACGAGCACGATTGCAACTCGTCGCCCATCACATTGATCTGCGCCATGAAGGGCAAACTAACCGGCCTGCGCGGTCAAATGACTGCCGAAGTTCAACAAGCGGCGCTGTGCAACACTGGCGGGGTGACGATCAAGGCCCTACCTGGTGACCACGCGGCCGACTGGGCTGCGGCAACTCGCGCTGAAATGGCTGGACTGATCGGCGAAAGCGAAACGGCCCGGGTGATGGATCGCGTCTTGCCCATCATCCCTGCCGGTTACGACGAGCTGAACTGGCCGAACAGCGCGTCGATCGACCTTCCGATCGTCGATCGTCTCGGCGACGTGACCGACGATTCGGTGACGACGATCGAGACGGCGATGCTGCACTTCGTCGAGGCGCCAGAAAACGAGTGGCGCTTCCGCGTGTATCACGTGGGCTCGGCCGTACCGATCGCCGACCTGTTGCCGTTGCTCGACGTCCTCGGCTTTCGCGCCATCGACGAGCGCGCCTTTCACTTCCAACTCGGCTCACTTGGCGTGTGGTTGCACGATGTCGGCGTACAAGTGCCTGAGTCGGTCGCTCTGACCCCCGAAGCTCGCGCCGAGGTGCAGCGAGCGTTCATCGCCGAGTTCACTGAAACGGTCGAGGTCGACGGGCTCAACCGACTGGTGTTGCTTGCGGGTCTCACCGCGCGCGAGGTCGAGATCTTGCGCGCATACGCGCGCTACTTGCGCCAGATTGGGTTTCCTTTCAGCCAGCAGTACATCGAGACCACGCTCGGCCGGCACCCGGCAATCGCCGCCGGACTCGTGCGGCTCTTCGGCGCGCGGTTTACCCCGCAGGCCGCGGTCGCGATCGACGAGGCGGCCGCCATAGCCGAGCGAGCAGCGATTGCGGAAGCACTGGACGCTGTTCCGACGCTCGACGACGATCGCACGCTGCGTGCGTTGCTCGCGCTGATTGAAGCAACGGTTCGCACCAACGCCTTTCGTCCCGGACCGAATGCTGGGTACCGCGATGTGATCGCGTTCAAGTTCGACACCAGCAAGATTCCCGACTTGCCGTTGCCGCGGCCGATATTCGAAATCTGGGTGTGCTCGCCGCGCGTCGAGGGCGTGCACTTGCGCAACGGGCGCATTGCTCGCGGTGGAATCCGGTGGAGCGATCGGCGCGAGGACTTTCGTACCGAGGTGCTCGGCTTGTTGAAAGCGCAGATCGTCAAGAACGCGGTCATCGTCCCGACCGGCGCCAAGGGTGGCTTTGTGCTGAAGCGCGCGCCATCGAATCCGGATGAGTTTCGTGCGGAAGGTGTCGCGTGCTACCGCCAGTTCATTTCTGGCTTGCTCGACCTCACCGACAACATCGTCGCCGACGAAATCGTTCCGCCGCCGGCAACGGTGCGCTACGACGTCGACGACCCTTACCTAGTTGTCGCGGCGGACAAGGGGACCGCGACGTTCAGCGATATCGCTAACGGCATCTCTGCCGATTACGACTTCTGGATGGGCGACGCGTTCGCGTCGGGCGGCAGCGTTGGGTACGACCACAAGGCGATGGCGATCACCGCTCGCGGCGGGTGGGAGAGCGTGCGTCGCCATACTGCGGCGCTAGGGCGCGATGTTGAACGCGACGAACTCACCGTCGTTGGCATCGGCGACATGAGTGGCGACGTGTTCGGCAACGGCATGCTGCGTTCGCCGCACTTGAAGCTGGTCGCGGCGTTCGACCATCGCCACATTTTCATCGACCCGAATCCAGATCCGGCCGTCTCGTTTGCGGAACGGCAACGGTTGTTCGAGATGCCGCGCAGCAGTTGGGCCGACTACGACGTGTCGCTGATATCCGAGGGCGGCGGTGTTTACCCGCGCACACTGAAGACGATCGAGTTGTCCGAGGCAGCGCGCAAAAGACTTGACGCCGACCGTGCTTCCTTTGCGCCGAACGAGTTGTTATCGGCAATCTTGCGTGCGCCCGTCGATTTGTTGTGGAACGGTGGGATTGGCACGTACGTGAAGGCCGCCAGCGAAACGCACGCCGAGGTAGGCGATCGGGCCAACGACAGTTTGCGCGTCAACGGCGTCGAGTTGCGCTGCAAGATGGTTGGCGAAGGTGGCAACCTAGGCTTCACGCAGCGCGGGCGAGTCGAGTTCGCGCTTGCTGGCGGACTGATCAACACCGACGCGATCGACAACTCGGCCGGTGTTGATTGCAGCGACCACGAAGTCAACATCAAGATCCTTCTGGGCGCGGCGATGTCCAAGCGCGGCCTTGGGATCGCGCAACGTAACGAGTTGCTTGCCGAAATGACCGACGAGGTTGGCGAGATGGTGCTCGACGACAATCGTGCGCAGACGCTGGCCCTCACGATCGCTCGTCGCCAGGCGCTGCCGATGATCAACGTGCACAGTCGATACCTGAACTCACTTGAGACCGAAGGGTGGCTGAATCGCACGCTCGAGTTTCTCCCGACCGATCGACAGATCGCCGAGCGGCAAACCGCAGGCACTGGGCTAACGACGCCCGAGTTCGCGGTGCTGCTTGCGTATACCAAGACGGCGAACGTCGCCGAGATCGTGCGCAGCGATCTGCCCGACGATCCGTACCTTGTGCCCGATCTGTTGAGCTACTTTCCTCAGCGCCTGCAGGGCAAGTATCGCGACGAGATTTTGGGTCACCGTCTGCGGCGCGAGCTCATCGCCACACAGCTGTGCAATCAGCTCGTGAACCACGCGGGCATCAGCTTCGACCACCGCATAAGTGAGGAAACGGGCCTCGGAGTTGTCGAGATCACACGCGCGTGGATCGCGACTCGCGACATTTTCGATGTCGCACTGCTGTGGGACCAGATTGATGCGCTTACAGGACAGGTGAAGCTAGACCTGCAGCTCGACCTGTTCCTCGAGTTGCGCACGATGACTGAGCGCGGGGTGATGTGGCTGCTGCGGAGCCGCAAGGCGCCGATCGACATCGAAAGTGTCGTCACCGAGTTCCGGGCAGGCATTGCGACGCTCGCTGTCAGCCTGGACGGGCACCTGCAGGGCCGGATGCGCGAGCAGGCCTTCGCCCTCGAAGCCGGCCGGCTTGCCGGTGGAGTGCCCGAAGAATTGGCGCAGAGAAGTGTGTTATGGCCGCTGCTGCACACAACCTTCGACGTCGTTGCATTGGCCGCTAAGTCGGCGCAGCCGCTTCCCGCTGTCGCCGCCAACTATTGGCAACTGTTCGAGGAACTCGACCTGTGGTGGCTTTGGGAAGCCATCGGCCGCCTGCCGCGCAGCAACCGTTGGCAGACGCAGGCGCGTGCGGCGTTGCGCGACGATCTGCTGTTGGCGCTAGCCGACCTGACCAGCGACATTCTTGCTGCCGGTTCCGTCGGTAATTGGCGAGCCGCGAACGATCGCATGATCGGTCGGGCGACCGTTTTGTTCACCGAGATCCGCCGTGTCGACGCGCACGACCTGACGACGTTGTCGGTGGCATTGCGACAACTGCGCAACCTCGCCCTGTTGAGCTGACATGACTGGCCCGAACCTTTGAACGGCCCGAACCTTTGAACGGCCCGAACCTTTGAACGGCCCACGATTTCGAATCGCACCGTCGCCGACGGGTTACTTCCACGTTGGGGGAGCACGCACCGCGTTGTTCAACTGGGCGCTTGCGCGTCAGCTTGGTGGAACCTTCGTGTTGCGCATCGAGGACACCGACGAGGATCGCAACCGACCGGAGTGGACCCAGGGAATCATCGACGCGCTTGCTTGGATCGGCATCAGCGCCGATGATCCGCACTTCGAAGGCCCGTACTTGCAAAGCGATTACACGCAGCAGCACATTGCTGCCGCACTGCAACTCGTCGATACGGGCAATGCTTACTACTGCGACATGACCGCGGCCGACATTGAAGCCCGCAACAAAGCCGAGGGTTCGCAGGGATACGCCGGCTGGTCGCGCGATCGCGACCTTGGGCCTGGGCCTGGCCGAGTCGTTCGCTTCCGTGTGCCCGAAGGCACAACGATCGTGCGCGACCAAGTGCGCGGCGATGTCGAATTCGACAACGCACTAATCGAGGATTTCGTTTTGTTACGCGGGAACGGGTCACCGGTGTTTCTGCTGGCGAATGTTATTGACGATGTGCACATGGGTATTACTCATGTCTTGCGAGCCGAAGAACACCTCTCCAATACTCCCAAGCAACAGATGTTGTGGGACGCGCTCGGCAGCCCGCCGCCTGTTTGGGGGCATCTGCCGCTACTTGTGAACGAGCAGCGCAAGAAGATCTCGAAGCGACGCGACAAGGTGGCGCTTGAGCAGTATCGAGCGGAGGGTTTCCTCGCCGACGCGATGGTCAACTACCTCATGACGCTTGGGTGGACGCCTAAGGGTGAAGAGATTCAACCATGGGCGCAGATTGAAGGCGACTTCCGTCTGAGCGACGTGCATCTGTCACCGGCCTTCTTCGACCTCAAGAAACTGTCCGCGTTCAATGGCGACTACATACGAATGTTGTCGCCAACGGAATTTCTCGAAGCATGTAGGCCCTGGCTGCTCGCGCCGGACGCTGGGTACCCAATCGATAGCTTCGACGAGACTGTGTTCTTGGCGATGGCACCGCACATTCAGCCTCGTTGCGTCACGCTTGCGGATGCGCCTGGCGTAATCGACTTCCTGTTCCTCGCCGAGCCGGTCGTCGACCGCGAAGCGTGGACGAAAGTGTTCGCGGCTTCCGAAGCAGTGGCTGTACTTCGCGAGACGAAAGCTGCTTACGAATCGGTGTCCGACTGGAACGCCGAAGCGCTGAAGAGCGCGTTGGAATCGATTGGTGCTGCACACGATCTGAAGCTTGGTAAAGCGCAAGCACCGATTCGCGTCGCGGTCAGCGGTCGCACGGTTGGTCCGCCGTTGTTCGAGGCGCTGGAAGTGCTCGGTCGCGACGAGACGCTGCGCCGGCTACGCAACGCAGAGGCGGCGCTCAATTGAGTGACACGATTGACGACACCTTGGTCGACGAGCCGGCGATCGATGAACACGTCGTCGACGAAGCGACCGCTGCCAAGCTGCGGCGGAAGCGGAACTGGCGTCGCTTTCGTCGAACGGTTTACGCGTTCTTCGCGCTGTTGACTTTGTACTACTTGATCGCGCTTTGGTTCGTGCACACAGTTGGTACCAGCGATCAGGCTCGCAACGTCGACGCGATCGTCGTGATGGGTGCCGCACAGTACGACGGCCGCCCATCGCCCGTGTTGGCCGCGCGCCTCGACCAAGTCGTCGCGCTGTGGAACGAAGGTTTCGCGCCGCTGGTTATCACCAGCGGCGGCAAGCAGCCGGGGGACCGTTTCACCGAAGCAGAGTCGTCGAGGAACTATCTCGTCGATCGCGGCATCCCGGCGGATGCGATTGTGCAGGTGGGTGGCGCGAATTCGTACGAGACGCTGCTGGCCGTACGCGACGCCGTGCGACAGCGCGGCGGCGAAAGTGTTTTGCTTGTCACTGACCCGTACCACTCACTACGCGTGCGCATGATCAGCCAGGAACTTGGATTGACGGCATACGTCTCGCCCACTCGTACCAGTCCGATCGCGGGCTCTGGCGCGTTCTTCCGCGAGATGCGCGAAGCCGCGGGCGTTGCGGTCGGTCGCATCATTGGGTTCGATTCGCTGCTCTTCCTGACCGGCTGACTCCATCGGTGACCTTGTGCCCTGACTGTTTCGCGTTCGCGAGTGCATGCTCAATGTGGAAGAGGAGGCACGATCATGACTGAGAATGGCTATGGCAAGGCAGTGCTTGACGATTTGCGGCCGCTCCATCGCGAGCTGCGACACGCGATTCCCGACGTCTATAAGGGTTTCGGCGAGTTCCACGGTGCGGCCTTTAAACCCGGTGCCCTTGACGGGAAGACCAAGGAGTTGATTGCGTTCGCAATCGCAATCACCGAGCGCTGCGATGGCTGCATTGCCTCGCACGCCGAAGCTGCCGCCAAGGCTGGCGCGACGTGTCAGGAAGCCGCCGAGGCAGTCGGCGTTGCGATGCTGATGACTGGCGGGCCAGGCACCATCTATGGCCCCCGGGCATACGCAGCGTTTTGCGAATTCGCTCTCGCGTTCGCTGCCTGACCTGGCGCAAGTCGCTCCCGGCCGGGCAAAGTTGGAAGGCCCGTTGCTACACTCACCACGCTCTTCGGTGATGCCGATGGGGTGTGGTGTAACTGGCAACACAGCAGATTCTGGATCTGTTATTCAAGGTTCGATTCCTTGCACCCCAACCAGCTCGCCTGATGGCGTGCTCACATAGCCCGCAAGGGCGCGTAGCTTGGCCCGTTCGTCTAGAGGCCTAGGACACCACCCTCTCAAGGTGGCGGCACGGGTTCGAATCCCGTACGGGCTACAAAACACCAGGTCAGAGGCTATTTTCTGGCTCTGAGGGAGTCTCCGATAACGTAACCAACTATCGGAGGTAACCACCCTTATGAAGATTCCTGACGAAGATATTAGGGCTTGTGCAGCGGACTGGAAGACTAAAGGTCATGCTCAGGCTACGTGGCGGAGCTACGAGAGGCATCTAAAAGCCTTCCGTAGCCAGGGACACACCCTAAGCCTTTTGGAGGCTCGCGAATGGCTCGCAGGGAAGAAGTCGGTACATGAAGCGCGTATGGCAGGACGAGCGCTCAAGCACTACTCAAAGTGGTCGTCAGAGGAGTACGACGAAGTAGACGAGTACGCCAAGCTTCTTCTTCCCAAGCAGCCGCCAGCGACGAAGAACACGGTTGCGACCCTAGAGGACGTAGAAAAGCTCTTAGCCGTCTGTACTAGGTCGAGCGACGAGATTGAGAACTTTCTAGCTCTCCGGGACGCGGCTCTTGTCCATGTCTTCGCTTGTACAGGTTGCCGACTTGGGGAAGTCTCGCGAATGAACGTCAGCGACCTTGACACGACAACCAAGACGATCACCTTGCCTAAGACGAAGAACGGCGATGTTCGCAGGACGCAGCTAACAGCGGACGCGATGCGCGCAATACGGCGCTACCAGCGCGTTGCTCCGCCAATCTCTGAGCTAGTCCTATTCGTGACTTGGACCAACCGCAGAATGTCAGCGGACGCAATCCGTAAAGCCATTACGCGACGTTGTAAAGCAGCAGGAGTCAACATCACTCCGCATAGTTTCCGTCGCGGTTTCGCGATGCTCTGGCTACGGCGCGGCGGCAGCGAGACGCACCTAATGACAATCGCAGGTTGGAAGACGCACTCAATGGTTGGGCGTTATGTCAAGGCGGTAGCGGGAGAAGAAGCGCTCTTGGAGCAAGCAAGAATCTTCGACAACTGACCACCACAAGCGCTACAAGCCCCGTACAGCGTTCCTAGAGCCGGTAGACGACTCGTAGACCGTCCATTTAGCTACGGGCGATTAACGCAGCGATCACGCTTATAGGCAAACTGAGCGCAGCGAATATCACCGCGAACCGAGTCCAATAGGCGACCTTGGCTTCTGCGAGGAACCGCATCGTCTCTTGTTGCTTGTCGTCTCCATGACGAATCATGTAAAGCCAAGCCTGTTCATGAGGACGAGCCTCGTTCATGGTCCGGATAACAAACGCGTAGGGGTCTTCACCCGGTAGCCGAGTCGTTAGCTTCTTCTTGCGCTTCTGGTTTGGGTCGTAGTTGGTCATAGAAGCCGAGTGTACGGACAGCGTTCCCGCCTGTGGATAAGTCGGACTCTGTGTGATGAGGCTCAGAACGTCAGAAGCCTCGTACCGCTCTAAACAGGAGATATCGGTACGAGGCTTTGACTTAACAGCGCTTCTTTACAGCGCTCCGACCGCTAAGCAACGGTCAGGACTTGGCGAACGCCCAATAAGGCGGACCGTCCTTGCGAGGCTCGTTGACGTACCTCGTTAGATGTTGTTGTAAGTGAGAGCCGCACCAGCGGTAGCCGCGTTGCGCGCCACCTTTACAGCGCTCTCCGTTGGTCTTAAGCGTCTCGCATTGCTTCCCGTTCATGACTCTATTATCGCGCAGCTTGCCTGACTTCAAAACCAACTAACGCGAACGTGTAAAGGCAATGTTGTTGCACTTGCAATCTGCTTGACGACTTTTGATTAGTTGGGTTCGTGACCTGACCTTGAGAGGTACAATGGTGATTACTTCGGGACAGACTGCCGAGACGATGAACCAACTGACGTTGGCCGCGCTGGGAAGCGCTAAATCGCATAGAGAATGCATGGTTTCTATGCTTGCAGCATCGTCCGACCGAAGACGGCTTGTTAAGCCGTTCTTGCCTCAAGAGAGAACTACCTCTAGACAACTGCTTGACAGCTTGTTTGAGAAGAACATCGCTTCAACAAGCCAACGCGCACACGTTGCGCTATTGGTTAACGCGGTACAACAAGAACGCGGTCCCCGGAGAGAAGAAACGGCGAGCGAACAGCACGAACCGACCACTTCTCATTCGGGGGAAACAACGCCGAGCAAGTAGCGCGTAAGAAAGTTTCCCGATTCTTTTAGTAGTTGCTGGCTGACGAACAGATGTTCTCTACAATAGTAGAGTATGGCAAAGCAACCGATTAACCCCGGAAACCTCATGAAGCGTCTTTGTGCTGGCAACAGCGCGGATTGCGCTCGCATCATCTATGTAGGTAGTACCTGTCAAGCCTGCGACCGGGAGAAGGACCGCCTTAAGCGGCAGCGAGTCGGGGACCGATACGGAGCGAGCCACAAGGCAGCACGCGCCGCAATGGCGCAGTTCGTTGCTACAGGCGCGGCGGTTTGTGGACGTTGCGAACGTCCTATCGACGCAAGAGCCAAGTTTCACCTTGACCACTTTGAGGTAGGCGACGGTTGGGAGTACCGCCCCGCTCATGTCTCTTGTAACTCCCGCGCTGGGCAGAAGAACGGCGCGCTCAAGCGAAGGAGCGTCCGATGAAGGTACGCGCTAAGGACGTTTGGAAGACCGTCAAAGGTTCATCAGAAGATCGACTCAACGCGGGACAACGCCTAGAGCTACGTCAATGGCTTGACGGTCTTGGAATCGACATCAACCGCGTAACGGAAGTCGCGTTCAATCAGCGCAGGCAAGGTCCGCAGTTGGTGTCATTCACGCTCGTAGACCTCACGACCGTTCCCGAGTGGTTGAGGGACACCCGATGATTGCGTTCGCTCTACTTAGCTACCTAGGAATGGCGCTCTACGCAATCGGCGCGCTCAAGAACTTCGTGAAGGCGCATTGGAAGCCATGAGAGTGACGAACGCGGAACATATCCGTCTTCTCATCACGCCGGACATTCAGCGTTGGTGCTTAGAGAACCGCGTTAAGCCAACTGACATCACGGCATTGGACATCACCGCGGACAGAACGAAGGTCATCCACAAAGTAGGTACGCAATGAAGAACTTAAGGCAGGCACTAGAAGACATCTTGGTGACGGCGGAGCTAGACGAACATCTACCGCGTGACCCAAACGCCTTCCTATGGGAAGTCACTCATTGGAACGAAGACCTACCCAACGGGTACGACATCTTGGAGAAGTCGTGAACATCTGTCCCGGTTGTGGCTACAGCTTCCAACGCCAAAACCCTTTACTGCTAGAGACCTGTAGCAACTGTCTGGAGCGCATGAAGCGCAACGCCAAGGTCCGCAAGGAACAGGAAGAACGTTGGCTCAGTGTCCGCGAGGACGACAGTTGGTTCACAGAAGACGAGTTCGCTTGGAACTCGTTAACGCATTGCAGGAACGGACACGCCAAAGCAGACCACTCAGTACGGAAGTACGGATACAACTCGTGCTTGGAGTGCGCGCGTCTACGCGGCGACAACAGAGGACAAGCAGTAGGCGGACAAGCACCGCGTCTCCATTGCCGTAATGGACATGAGACCGCAGTCCACAGCTACAAGACCGCTAACGGCTTCAACAAGTGTCGCGAGTGCAAGCGACTCCACAAGATCGACTACCGATCACGGCAAGCCTCATGATCGACGTTTCTTCTATGCGAAATAGCTCCGGAACCCTGCCCCTCACTTGCTCCCGATTGATTGACACGGCGACCCAAGTTGATTGATCGAACCTCATTCCGTTACGGGAAACTCACTGTTGTTGAGCGCGCTTGGTCCGCTCAGCGCGTCTACTGGCTATGTCGTTGTAATTGCGGAAGCCTCGTAGAAAGGCGCGCCGACAAACTCAGAGCAAACAGCAGTTGTGGCTCATGCTGACCGCGGGGGAGCGAATTGACTGGATCGCGGACAACTGCCGCGTTCCCAATACTGGTAAGCCAATCGAGTTACAGACCTTCCAGACCGACTTCGTTGAATCGTTGTACGGAGACGGAGTTCTAGCAGCCGGTCTCAGCATCCCCAGAGGGAACGGCAAGACAGGACTCTTGGCTTGCATCGCGCTAGCAGAGTTATTCCTTAACCCTTATGCGCCTGACATCGCTTGCGCGGGTGTCACGTTGGAACAGAGCGCGAGACCTTCAGGTGTCTACGGAGTCGCCAAGGCGATGGTCCTCGCGAACCCGGACCTACTGAACGCTTGCAAAATCCATCGCAACCACTCCAACCCCCATATTGAGGTAGCCGGGGGACAGTTGGCTTGCGTAGCTATCAAAGACCCGGACGGATTGCTTGGCGGTAGTTGGTCACTCGCTATCGCTGACGAGTTTGGTTCTGACGTTTGGACAGACGAGCGTTACGGAAACATTGTTCAGTCAACTGGTAAGCGCGGCGCTGACTCTCGCGTTGTTGGTATCTCAACGCCTAACAGCCAACGCTCTGCGATGTTCACCATGCGCGAGAGCTACAAAGCCGGTAGGTCTTCAAGCGCGCTCCGTTGGACAGAGTTCAGCAGCGAAGGCGACCCAGGCGACCGCGCTACTTGGTTTGAAGCCAATCCAGCGTTGGGCAAGTTCCTTGACATCGCCGCGCTTGAAATGGACTTCCTAGACCGACCGCTCTGGCAATTCAAGATGATGCGCCTTGGCTTGTGGGTAGATGCCGATTCCGCACAAGGTTGGCTAGGTCTTGAAGGCGCGCAGCATTGGGACAACACCGCGACCGACATTGAGTTTGATCTAACAGAGCCGGTTTTCATCGGTTGTGACAAGTCGGTACTAGACGACTTAACAGCGGTAGTGGCTCTACAACGCAACGCAGACCGTTGGCTCTCCAAGTGCTTCATCTTCAAGCCGTCGCCGCGTATCGACCATGCAGCCGTAAGGGACAAGATCAGGGAACTTGCGCGGACCTACAAGGTTGCAGCTATCGGATACGACCCGCGCTTCTTCGTGGAATCAGCACAAGACCTAACAGACGAAGGTCTGCCGATGGTCTCTGTCAACCAAGGACCAGGACTCATAGCTCCGTACCAAACGTTGCATAAGGCGATCACAGAGGAACGCTTCTTCCACGACGAGGACGAAGATTACCGACTTGCGATGTTGTCGGCAGTTCCGAAGATGCAAGCCAACGGCGGATTCACGTTAAGCAAGAACGCAAGCCGCGTGAAGATCGACGCCGCGGTTGCTACCGCCATCGCGCTGAGCGTCAGCGACATTGAGCCGCCACAAACGGAGTTCAAGTTCCTCTTTTGAGTTATCTCCCGTTTCGCTACCCCAACCCGCGGGACAATTAACACAAGATGCATCCGCAATTCGCAACAGCGCCTTTCTATGGCGCGTTCCCTTTCTCGCTTCCAGCAACGTTTGTCAATGAGACAACCGTCCTTGGTATTCCCGCGCTCTGGTCAGGTGTCAACCTGATTGCCAACACCGCGGCGAACTGCGCGCCAAAGGTCTTTGACGGATTCGCAGAAGTCGAAGGAACGTTCGTAGACAAACCTGCGCATCACCTAACGCCATACGAGTTCTACAGCGAGACCGTCAGCCAGCTTGTCTTGAACGGCAACTCATTCCAGTTCATCATCTGGCGCGACAACGGCTTTGAGATTGACTCGCTCGTACCAATGCCAGCAGACACAACCGTTCGCTTGGTTGACGGTTACCCGGTCTTTGAGTGGCAAGGGAACGAGTTCAGCGCAGATCAGGTCATTCATCTCCGGGGACTTACGCAGCCAGGTTCCCCTAAGGGAGTAGGTGTCATCGAAGCGCACAGGCGCGGCTTGGGCATCGTGATTGACCAACAGCAGTTGCAGTCCGCGACTCTCCGCACAGGCGGCACGCCTTCTGTCGTAATTGAAATGCCAGTTAACGCAAGCAATTGGAACGCAGACAACGCCGCGACCGCTCAAACCGCTTGGGTTGATTCGTTCGCAGGCGCACAGAAGCGACCAGCGATGGTCCCACAAGGAACGAACGTCACAACGCTTGGACTCAGCGCAGTTGATATGGAGTTCTTGGCTTCTAGAGCGTTCTCCGTCGCAGAGGTAGCGATGATGCTGGGTCTTGACGCAATGGACTTGAACGCGACCATTAGCGGAGAAGCACAGACCTATCAGAACCTTGAGACGCGAGAGACGGCGCGCATGAAGCGCATTGCGCCTTGGTTCCAGCGCATTGAACAGAAGTTCAACGAATACCTAGCGCCTACGCAGCGAGCCAAGTTCATCTCAGAACGTCAGCTACGCACAGACACGAAGGCGCGCTACGAGTCCTACAACATCGCACTAGAAGCCGGATTCCTAACCGTCAACGAAGTTCGCGAGTTGGAAGGCAGACCACCACTACAGGAGCAAGCAGCATGAAGATTGTCAACCCAACTAAGGCGTTCATCGCTCTCGTAGCGCTCATCTGCCTAACCATCCTTCTAGCGACTCACTCCATTGAGTCAGAAGCAGCCGTAGGAATGATGGGAATGATCGTTGGCTACTCAGTCGGTAACGGCATCGCGGCAAGGCAAGGCGACGACGTAACGCCAATCATCGGGAGAAAACCAGAATGACAGCACTACTAACGCGCTCGTTCGGTAGCGAGCTAGCTACGGACGGACGAACACTTGAAGGACTCGCGTTTCGTTGGGACGTTGCTTCTAAGGTCTCCGATGGTGGACCCAGTTATCTAGAAGCGTTCACCCGCGGCAGCACAGACAAGACGCTCAAGGAGCGCGGTCCGCGTCCTCTTGGCTTCTTGCATCCTTGGACACCAGGCGCAAAGACAGACCCAATGCCACTAGGCGCGGTCACGTTCAGAGCCGGTACAGAAGGTCTTGAGTTTTCCGCCAAGGTCTCTAAGACGCGCAACGGCGACGAAATGTTAGAGCTAGTTAATGACGGCGCAGTCACAGACGTATCCATTGGTTTCCGCTCGTTCAAAGAAGCCAAGCGCGGAACAGTCGTCTACCGCACAGAGATAGGACTAGAAGAACTGTCCCTCATTCCTACGGGATTCGGCGCTCATACCGGCGCAGAAGTCTTAGCGGTTCGAGCTATCGACTTGGGCGCACCGCGTTTGGACGAGCTACGACGCAAGTTGGTGCTTCTGTGATTCGTACTGATATCGCTATTGACCGCGGAGCGACGTACTCCAACACGCTCGTCTTTGACGCAACGCAAGCAGCCTACGATTTTGAGGCTCTGCTAACCGATCACAGTTACTCGCCGCCTAGAGACCGCGACGACTCCGACATCATTAGCTACACGGTTAGCCAAAGTGGAGCGTCCGTAACTGTCTCGCTAACAGCGACACAGACCTTGGACTTGAATCCAAACCGTCTCTACTTCTGGAAGTTGTATCGCTCGCTAGGTGAGACCTATGAGACGACGCACGGCGGTAACGCTTTTATTCGTAGGTAGTTCCCGTTTCGCTACCCCAAGCCGCGGGACAATAAGAACACAACCGAAAACCGCAAGCCGGTAGCAAGTCGTAGACGAGCCGCTAACGCACTCAGTCCACTTGGTCTTTCCACTTGACGCAAAACACAAGAGGAAAACCAACAGTGTCACAACGACTTAACACCCTTAGCGACGAGATGACGAAGATTCGTTCAGCCGTCGAAACCATTGAGTCCGCAGCCGTTTCAGAAGGTCGCGACCTCACAGACGCAGAGCAGGCAGACGCAGACGCGTTGCTAACCCGCGCTGACGCAATCCGCCCAGAACTAGACAAGGAAGTTGCACGCGTTAAGAGCGTTGGCGCAGCCGCAGAAGTTCTCAACCGTATGAGCAAGCCAGCCGTCAAGAGCGTTGACGTTTCAAAGATGACCGCGGGTGAGTGGTTCTCCACTTACGCCAAGGCTCAGGCAGGCGACGACAGCGCAGCGATGAAGATTCGTACCGTCGCTGACCAGCTTTCCAGCGACGTAACTGGCATCTTGCCAGCGCCGATTGTTGGCGAAGTCATCAAGCTTGCGGACGACTCGCGTCCAGTCTTTAGCTCGTTCACTTCTCGCCCAATGCCACAGGCAGGCGCTTCGTTCACCCGTCCCCGCGTTACACAGCGCGTAGACGTTGGCGTTCAGGAAACACAGAAGACCGAAGGCGCATCGCGCAAGATGACGATTACCGGCGACACAGTTTCAAAGGTCACTTACACCGGAGTCTTGGACATCTCACAACAGAGCATTGACTGGACTGACCCAAGCATGTTGGACCTCGCAATTGCCGACTTCATCGGCATGTACGCGAACGTCACAGAGCTAGCAGCTTGTGATTACCTAATCTCAAGCGCTTCTGCTTCAGCCGCATGGTCCGCAAGCAACGTCGGAACGGTTGTTACTTCCGTTCTTGGCGGAGTTGCCGCGGTCTACGCATCAGCTAAGAGGATGCCAGACACGCTTTGGTTGTCTCTTGACGAGTCTCTTTCCATCGCAGGTCTTACCAACACGAACAACGATGTCACGGCTATGCAGATGGTCAACACGGCGCTTCGTGAAGCCGGTCTGAAGATCAAGGTTGTTGTTGGTCCTCAGTTGGACGCAGACACTCGCATCTTGGGTGCTTCTTCGCTTGTCGAAAGCTTTGAACAAACCAAGGGCATCTTGCAAGCCGTCAACGTTCCGTTGTTTGGTCTTGACATCGGCTACGCCGGTTACGTCGCGTTCAACACGCCACCTACCAGCAAGGCGCTCGTCAAGCTGATCTAAGTGACACTCGTAGCCGCTGATCTTCTTGGCTACGTCGGTATAGCAGCACCTACCGCCGCAGAAACAAGCTTCGCAACGCGGGTACTCAATGTCTCCAACGAGCATCTGAGTACCCGCGTTAACGACACAACTTGTTTCAGCTTTGAACAAGCCGTACTTATGTACGCGGCTCGCTTGTGGAAGCGCAAGAACAGCATTGAAGGTGTCTGGTCTCTAGGTGACTTCTCCGGAGACGTTAAGTCTTGGGACTCAGACATTGAGGCTCTGCTTGCGACTTGCGGACGCGCTTGGAGATTCGGCGCATGAACATAACCGCGATTCGCGCACAGCTAGCGAGTCAGTTTGTTGGTTTCCACGCTTACGCAACGGAGCCAACTCAAGCGGACTCGCCATACGTCACGGTTGGTTTTCCAGAAGTGGGATACGACACAACGTTTGGCGGAGTAGCGGAACTCACTTTCGTATTGGAAATCGGTACGGCAACGAGTGACGAGACAACAGCAGAGAAGTTTCTAGCAAGCACATTGGACGGTCTTGTTTCGACAGTCGTTCAAGCAAACGCACTTTGGCGAGCGATAGCGGTAAAGCGCTCAAGCAAGCCACAAGCGAAGGTCATTGGTAATGCGACCTTCAACACAGTTCAAGCAGTAATTGAAGTACACGCGTAAGGAGCGTCAACAAAAATGTCAGGACAATACCAACTAACAGGTTCCGTCAAGTTCGGAACAGCAAGCGCAAACGTAGACGTATCTTCTGACGTTTTTTCTTGCACCTATAAGAGAACGCATGACGGAATCGAGAAGCCAGCCACGTTCGGCAGTCTTCGTAAGACAACCGTTGCAGGCGCGTTCGCGGACGAACTCGTTGTTGATTACGTGAGCAACAACTACGGCGCATCAGCTAGCTATCTAGACGCTCTCGTTAACCACGCGGTCTTCACTGGCTCGCAGGTTCTTTACTACGAGTTCACGCCAGACGGCGGAGCAGCCGCACCAGCTAACCCAAAGATCAGCGGCACTTGCAGCGTTCTTGAGTGGGAAGCAGGCGGAGCCGTCAACGAGCTACGCAAGCGTTCACAGACGTTCCCAGTTCTAACGAGCGCTATCGCGGTCGCCTAATCGTGAACGACTTCGCGTCGCTCGCAACCAAGTTGGACAGGCTCAGCGCACAGCTAACAGGCGAAGCGCAAAAGGAACTTGTCTCAGCAGTTGCGTTCGACGCGAAGAAGGACGCGATGAAGGAAATGGTTGTTGATCTAGGCGGAGACAAGAAGTTCTCCAACTGGAAGCCACGACTCAACGCCGGTTACGACTTTGTTTCTGACCACGCGGTTGAACTCAAGGGAAGACCGTTTGGTCCTTGGCTCGTTCTAGATCAGGGACGTTCCCCCGGAAGCAAGTACAGCCGCAAGCGCAAGCGTGAAGTCTCTTGGTCTCGCTCTAAGGGAAAGCACTCTTGGAGTCGCGCCGTTGAAGTGATGGAGCGCGAGACACCTCACCGCGTCCAACGGGAACTTCACAAGCAGTTACTACGAATCTTCACAGGAAGTTAAGCAATGGCGTTCAATGAGAAAATCAAAGTCCTCATTGACGTTGACGCGTCAAAAGGCAACACAGGTCTTCGCGGCTTCCGTAACTCTGTGTCGCAAGCCAACGGCGCAGTAGGCAAGTTCAAGGCGGGAGCGTCTAGCGCGTTCGCAACGTTGAAAGCTAACGCGGGTGCTTTCGCGATGGCGGCAGGAGCCGCACTCATTGGTTTCGCTATCAAGGCAGTTCACGCGTTTGAGAAGACCGCCAAAGCCGCAGTTGACCTTGGCAAGAAGACGGGACTTGCAACAGAGCAAGCCTCGCGTTGGATAGCGGTAGGCGACGACTTTGAGGTTTCAGCCGACTCCCTCGCGGGCGCTCTTGGCAAGGTCGTTAAGACGTTGGACTCTGGCGCGTGGAAGAAGTACGGCATTGCAACACGCGACGCGTCCGGCGAAGCGCGCAGCACTAACGACATTTTCCTTGACGCTCTAGACGTACTGAACAAGACAACCAACGCAACCGAGCGCGCCCGTATCGGCAATGAGCTATTCGGAAAAGGTTACGCGGCGATAGCACCACTCGTAGGTAAGACCCGCGCCGAATACGAGACGATGCTTGGCGCGGTCGAAAAAGGTCAGGTCATTACCGACAAGGAAGCCGCCAAAGCAGAGCGTATGCGTAAGGCGGAAGACGCGTTAGGTGACGCTCTAGCAGAAGTGACGCTTGCGTTTGGTGAGTTCGTCGCGGGTATCGCTCCGGTTATCGAAACAACCGCGGAAGCCGTTGGCGACATTGTTGAGTTAGCGGACCAGCTTCACGCTTTGGAGATTGTTGCCAAGTCAATGGCGCTTATCAATCCGTTTACGGCTTGGGAAACAGCTACGGACATCGCGTCCATTGTCACCAGCGACCTTTCCGGCGAAGTTGTCAGATTAAACGGGAAGCTTGTTGAGAGTGGAGACGCGGCGGAAGAAGCAGCGACAGAGATTGAAACACTTTCAGACAGCTACAGCGAGCTACTAGGAAACTTCAGCGCCGCGGACACTTGGGACAACGTAAAGGACAACTTTGACGCGATAGCGGAGAAAGGACAAGCCGCTTGGGACGCAGCCGTTACAGGCGCAGCAGACGCAGACAAGAAGACGCGGGACTACGAAGCCTCGTTGAGAGATGCCAAGAAAGAAGTCATTGAGTACGCCGAGCAGGTGGGAACGATTCCAGCGACGGCGGTTACTCAGATTCTTGCCTTGATTGACCAAGGCAAAATTGCAGAAGCAGAGGCAGCGTTTGACGAACTGAAGAAGCCAATCACTCGCAACATCTACGCGAACACAGGACCGATAAGCAACCGTCCCGGCTCTAAGTACGCCAAAGGTACTAGCGCGGCTACAGGTGGTCCGGCGCTTGTTGGTGAACACGGTCCCGAGATTGTCAACCTTGAACGCGGCGACTCTGTAACCACCGCGAACGCAGTAGCGAACCTTCAAGGCGCAGTTACTTACGTTGACAACAGCCGTACCTACGTCACGATTCCAAACGCAACACCAGAACAGACGGCGGCGAAGATCGCGCGCTTCAACCGTAGGAACGCAAGATGAGCGCGTCTCTCTTTACGGCAGTCCTAGAAGCACCAGCGGACACGGTTGGCGTTGCAACAGGTGATTCAACGTGGCGTTTCGCGGTACAGATGCTTGTTGCAAGTGGGGGAGCGCGTGTAGGGAAGGCGCGTGTAGGTACTTCGCGTGTTTCCGATTACCAGTGGTACGACCTGACCTCTGACCTCGTTGGCATTGAGTGGACCCGCGGCGCTCCGTTAGGTGGTCAGGGAATACCGCGACCAAACGTAGGCGTACTCAACATGACGCTGGAAAATACGACGAACTTCTACAGCACTTGGAACCAGTCAGCTAGCGCCGTTCAAGGCTCTCTTATCAACTCTGCGACCTTCTACGCGGAATGTTCCCCTAAGCGACTGATTCGCGTTGTCATGTTCAAGCCAACTGCGTCTACGAGCTACAGCACCGCGGCTAACGGCTTTACCACAATTACGCGTACCAATTGGGCAGCCAAGTTCACGGGTTGGTCAGAATCTTGGGACGAAGAAATTGAGATAGGTCGCAACCTTGTTCGTATCACCGCGTCAGAGACGTTGGGCGCTCTCGCAGACATCGACAAGCCCGCGGTTGTAGCCGTAGGAAGCGGAGACGAACTCTGTCAACGCCTAGTACGTCTCAACGCAGACGCAAACTTCACGTTTCCGATGGTTGAAGGCAACTCGCCTAACTACTTCTCAAGCCTCGCGCCCAACCTTGGAAGCGGATACACGCTTCAAGCAACGACTATGGCGGCAAACCGTCTGTCAGAGGTTTACCTCTCCGGGGACTCAATCATGGACACTCTCATCTATAGCGATAGTGACGGCTCTATGAGAGTCGGCTACGGCAACAACCTCGTTCACTACGACTTGAACAACGGAGCAGCCGCTAGCGCTTATGCAGGCTCAATACTCAGGCTTGCAAGTTCAACGGTCGCAGCGCCAACGCATGACGCAACTTTGTTTCCAAACATGGTGAACGGTTACTACGCGCCACCACTAGAGATAACGAACAACGCCGACTTTGTTATCAACAGCTTCTCAATGACGCGCGTTGGCGGCACAGAGCAAACAGGCTCAACGCAGTCGTCAATCGGTCAGTACGGAGTACGCAGCCATAAGCGAACAGACCTAATTGGAATCAACGACACAACCGCTCTTTATGCCGGAATCGTTCTTATGGCGGAAGCGGACGGAGTGGTTGACCCTGCCTCTACCGCGGCTTACGCAACCGCTCTTGGTTGGGACCAAACACTCCAACCGGGACAAGTCACGATCAGTGACCAGCACGAAGCACAACGCGCAGTAGTTCTTCTAGACACTTGCATTTTGGACTACTACGACGAAGGCGCAGCGCTACCAAGCGTCCGCTTCATCGGTCGCGTACTGGCAACGCATGACGCAATCATCAGAACTTCTCAAGGCATCCAGTGGGCAACGCAGATCAGCGTTTTCCCGCGATTCATCTACAAACCAACCAGCTAATACAGGCGGAATACAGAAATGACAGCAGCAAACTTGGCAACAGGCGACATCATTGACGAAACATGGACCGACAACTTGCCGCGGGGAATCGTTGCCTCTCACACTTTGACTACAGCGTTTGTCACTAGCGCGACTCATACCACCGCGCAAGCAGAAGGTCTCACGGTTACATACGATGACGTAGCGGGAAGAAAACTCAAGTTCACCGCTTCTCTATCTCTGTACGTTTCAGGTGGAGCCAACGGCATAGTCGTTGACCTTCAACGCGACGGAGTAGTTATCCGACGTTTCGGTTTACCAGCCGAGGCGCTAGGTGCCGCGGGCAACGTTGGAACCTTCACTTACGCCGAGACAGTTGTAGCAACACACGCCGCGAGCGTCTACCGATTGACGATTAACGCGTCCACGAACAACACCGCGGTCAACTCGTTTGGTTCAGCCGCCCAGCCGCGTCAACTCATCATTGAAGATTGCGGAGCGTAAATGTCTAAGCCAACGACTTACCTAGAACTTCAAGCCGCCAAGCAGCTAGCTCTTGGCTTGACTTGGGAAAACGACGCTTCTAGAGCCGCGTTCGTCTTCTGGATTGACGACGCTATTGAGAAGCGTCTCGTAGCGGACTTCTTTGACGAGCCGGACGCGGACAACCGCAAGCAGGCACGCAAGAAGGAACGAGAAGACCGCGCCAAGCTAGTTGGACCCTGACGCAGTACAGGTAACGCCGCAACTTGGCGTAATTGCTACCCCTATAGCACTAGGCGTGTTACAGTATGGAAGCCGTGCGAGGAGAGAAAGCAAAAGACCCCCAATTGCCCTGCCCAGGTGCATGGACGGGAGCGAATTGAGGGTCTTCCCAGCTAAGCGCGCTCAACTGGTCCACCTATGCGCCATGCGACTGGTTGCCGCACCTACGCATAGGTGATTGCTAGGTGCCAGCTTAATACAGGGTCGGACGTGCATTGGGTTTATTCCTTTCCATAAAGCGCGGACGTTCTCTCGCGCCTTGCGAGAAGGCTCTAACTCCCGTCCAGCCGCGGGAAGCGGTAGCTCTAGTGCGGACGATTCAGCGCGACGAAGAAAGCGCTTGACAAACGAAAACCTTGCGATTCAGCGCGCAACAACCCTCAGATAGATTCAGTCACAGAGAGTGAAACTCAATGAAAAGCCGCAGGTCAGACGCGGTTTCAGATAGATTCCTACGTCCAGGAGACGCTCTCAAGGTGGCGGCACGGGTTCGAATCCCGTACGGGCTACTGAAGTTCGGCGGTTCACCCGTCGAATTCGCACCGATTCCACCTCCAGGGTGGATTGGCTGCGACTTCGGGGACCTTCCCCTTTGATCACAGCTCGTGTTCGGCTAGTTCTCTGAATTCGTCTGGGACACTCGCGTGTTCGGAAAGGGCTACCGCCGCGTAGCCGACTGCGCTGCGGCCGAACTTGCGCCTTACTGCGTCGATCGAGTGGTCGACAGCCCAGCGCGCCGAGCCCGTCGGTGAACCCGGGCGCACGGCTTCGTCGGGAAGGATCGGAAGTTCTAACTGCAGCACTGGTTGGTCGACCAGATTCGAGACCGAGATGGCTAGCAGCGAAATCATCGTCTCGTCCGGATGAGCGGCAAGCGCGCGCTGCACGAGTTCCTCCGCCGTTTCGGTGAGCGTCAAAGTGGTGGACAGGGGTTCGGCGCGGGTGACTGAGCGCGTCACCGACCGCATTCCGGCAAATCGCACGCGCACCGTGACGGTGCGACCAGCGCGTTGCTTCGCTCGTAGTCGGCCGGCAACGCGATCACTCAGGTGACCGAGCACGCCGCGCAACAAATCAGCCGTGGGCACCTTGCGGCCGAACGCAGATTGCGCGCCGACCGAGCCGGCACGCGCATTCGCCTGCACGCGCCGGTGATCGACGTTCGCGGCCAACGCTCCGACCTTGCTGCCAAGCGCGGCACCGAGGTAGTGCTCGAGCGATTCTGAAGGCGACGCTGCGAGCTGACCGATCGTGTAGATACCGCGCTCGGATAAACGTTGTTGTGTCACCGGACCGATTCCCCAAACAAGCCCTACGGGCAGCGGATCGAGGAACTCACGCTCGCGAGCGGGGTCGACGACCACCAGACCGTCGGGCTTCGCGACCTGCGATGCGATCTTGGCGAGGTGCTTCGTGCGCGCCGCGCCTACAGACAACGGCAGCCCAATCTCGTCGCGCACGCGACGACGAATCTCGTTGCCAATCGTGTGTGGCGAACCGAACAAGTGCGTGCTGCCCGACACATCGAGGAAGGCTTCGTCGATCGAGATTCGTTGCACCAGCGGAGTGAAGTCATCGAGGACGGCCATCACCTGATCGGCGAATCGCTGGTACTCGCGGAAGTGACCACCAACAAACAACAGGTTCGGGCAGAGCTGCTTTGCGCGCCATCCCGACATGCCACCTCGCACCCCATGAGCACGGGCTTCATACGAAGCGGCGAGTACTACGCCGCCGCCGACTGCAATCGCACGTCCGCGTAGCGAGGGATCGAGCAGTTGCTCGACCGACGCGTAGAACGCATCGAGGTCGGCGTGCAGGATGGTCGGCCGATCGTTCAGGCGTCCAGAGTAGTCGTACGTATGTTCGTAAAGCTAGAGCACGTGCAAATGTCTCAATACCCTCAAGACCGTCGACTCTCCGTCCGATATTTGTCCGTATGGAGGCGAGGCGGAGGCGGTGGCGTGGTGGAGCGCGGTTTGCCGCGTACCTAGGCGCGACCATGCTGCCAATGGTGTGGCTCGGCCTGGTGCTCGGCCAAACCGTCACCAATCAGGTCGACGCCGCCGCCATTCGCGAAGGCGAGTCGCAAGCCAAGTCGATGGCCAGCGCCGCCGTTGAGCCGTATCTCGATAGCGGGATGCTGAGCGACGGCCTGTCGGATGATCAGCGCGCTTCGATCGCGCGGGCCACGTCGCACTTGCTCGGTCAAGGCAGCGCTCTGTCAATTCGCGTCCGCGACCTTGCCGGACAGATTGTGTTCGACGCCGCCGATCCCTACGGAGTGCAACCGGCGACTCCGCCAGACGATGAAGTGCAAGAGGCGATCGACGTGGGAATGGTGTCGCTCCTTACCACCGTCGGCGCTGACGAGGTCGACGGCAGCCGCACCGACGGTGCGCAGGCGATCGAGGTCTACGTTGCGATTCACCCGATCGAGAACACTGGCCTCGTTGTCGGCGTACTCGAGGTCTACATCCCCTACGCGCCGATTGCGGCCGAGCGGCAGGCATCGCTCACTCAATTACGTCTATCGATCATCTTCGGTCTAATTGCGTTGTGGCTGGTGTTGGTGCTGATCGTCGTTTCGATTGCGCGCCGCACGCGCCAGCAAAGCAAGCAGTCAGAGTTTCAGGCGTTGCACGATTCGCTCACAGGTTTGCCGGGCCGAGTCTTGTATCGCGATCGCGTTGCAGCCGCACTCAGCGCGGCCGGTCGCTTGGGTAACGACGTCGCGGTCGCGGTGCTCGATCTCGATCGCTTCAAAGACGTGAACGAATCGCTAGGCCATCGCAATGGCGACGAGTTTCTGCGCATCGTCGCCCAGCGCCTGAAGGCCACCTTGCGTCCGGGCGACACCGTCGCACGACTGGGTGGAGACGAGTTCGGCCTCGTGCTGCCGGGCACCGTGTCGGAATCGGTGGAAGACATCTTGGCCCGCGTACTTCTCGCGCTTGAGGCGGAAGCGGAACTCGGTGGTGTTGCAATTTCTGCAGAAGCGAGCATCGGCTACGCGATGTGGCCCAGCGATGCCGAGGAACCGGACGACCTGCTGCGCAGAGCAGACCTCGCGCTGGATACCGCCAAGGTCGCCCGCGGAACGATTGTGCGCTATCACCCGGGCAGCGGCGAGTTCGATCCGCAGCGGCTCGGGCTGATTTCCGAACTCCGTCGTGCAATCGGCGGCGGCGAATTGGTGCTGCACTATCAGCCAAAGATTGATGTCCCGACAGGCAACGTGACCGCGTTCGAGGCACTCGTGCGTTGGAATCACCCGTCCCGCGGTCTGATGCCGCCATGCGATTTCATTCCGATCGCGGAGAGCACCGGTCTGATTGGGCCGCTCACGCACTGGGTCGTCGACTCGGCATTGGCGCAACTCGCCGAGTGGTCCGAATCTCGCCCCGAACTCTCAATGGCCGTCAACATCTCGGCGCGCAACCTGCGTGACGACCTGCCCGGTTGGGTGCTCAATCGCTTGGCGGCGCACGGCATCGAGTCGGCTCGACTAGTTCTTGAAATCACCGAAACGTCGATCGCCGCCGACCCCATCAGGGCAACCGTGCTGCTTGAGGAGCTCAGCGCTGCTGGCGTGAAAGTGAGCCTCGACGACTTTGGCCAGGGTTACACGTCACTCGGTTCGCTAGGCCACTTGCCGGTGAGTGAATTGAAGATCGATCGCGGATTCGTCTTCGCCATGCAGGAGAGCCACGAGGATCGAGCAATCGTTGCGTCGGTCATCGAGCTTGGTCATCAGCTTGGTCTGACCGTTGTCGCCGAGGGTGTCGAGACCGATGCGGTGTGCGAAACCCTACGAGTGATGGGTTGCGACACGATGCAGGGCTACCTGTTCTCTCCTGCAGTACCCGCGTCGCAAGCGCTGGGGTTGATTGAGGGCGTGCACTCGAAGGTGTGACGTCTGGGCTGACGGGCGCAATACCCGGGTCCAAGAAACGAGTGACGCGACGATGGTCGCCGCGACGATAAATGTCGACTCGGCAACGTGGCCGCGCACCAAGACGGCCGCGACTGCGGTCGCGACGCTAAGGCCGAGGGCCAGACGGACCTGGCTGATCCAGTCGACTGGCGGCGCTGCGTGGGTGATCTGCGATGTGTGCATGGCGTTCATGACTAGTAGACGTTTGAGGCGACGCGTTCTGTCAGTTTTCGGACAACTTTCATTGGAATGTCATGCCAGTAGGGTTTCCCCGTGGGCCTTCTTGACAAACTCGATATGTCGCGGCGTCTCAGCCGCGACGAGTACGAGCGGCAGCTCAGCTCGGGCCAGCAGCGCATGTCGCAGCTGCGCCTTCACCTCGGTGGGCTGATGGGTGCGGGTGGCTTGGGGCCCGGACTACTTGTGATTCTCGAAGGCCCTGACGCTTCCGGAAAGGGTGGCGCGATCAAAGCCCTTGTTGGCCACCTCGACCCGCGCCATTACGAGGTCGTCTCGTACGCCGCGCCGACGCACAAGGAAAAGCATCACCACTTTTTGTGGCGCTTCTACCAAGAGCTCCCCGGCCTCGGTGAGATGGCGGTGTTCGACCGCAGCTGGTACGGGCGGGTCTTGGTTGAACGCGTTGAGGGCTTCGCGAGCAAAACCGAGTGGAAGCGTGCCTACAAGGCGATCGTAGATTTCGAAGAGTCGCTATGCGAAGAAAGCCTGATCGTCGTCAAGTTTTGGATGCACGTCAGCGACGAAGAACAGCTACGCCGCTTTGAGGGGCGAGCGGCCGACCCACTAAAGCGCTGGAAGCTCACCGAAGAAGACTGGCGCAACCGTGAAAAGAATCGGGCTTACGAGGCGGCTGCGGAAGAGATGTTCACGCGTACCGACCATAAGTTGGCGCCGTGGCACGTGATCGCCGCCGAGCAAAAGCGCTTTGCGCGTATCGAGGTGCTGCAAACCGTGATCGCAAGCGTCGAAGCAGGAATGAAGCGCTGGGGGCTTGAGGTGCCGCCGCCCGTCGCAGAGCAAGAAGCGCTCAGCTCGACGGACGGTCGCGAGGAATAGCCGCCGGGCTTATAGCGGTGGGCGGCGATGCGCCCACGGCTGCGCAGTTTCGAGCTGAGCAGCTACGCGCAGCAACACGTCTTCGCGTCCGTAGGCGGCGACTAACTGAACTCCGACGGGCAAGCCGTCGGGTGTCCAATGCAACGGCAAGCTGATTGCCGGCTGCCCACTGGCGTTGAACGCCGGTGTGAAGGCCACGTACTGCGTCGTCCTGGCCATCGGCGCTAGTGGATTTTGCGGGTTGTTGGCGAACGTCCCGACCGGCAGCGGCGGTTCGCCAAGCGTTGGCGTGAGCAGCAGGTCCCAGCCGTCGTGCCACCACTGCTGCACGGCACGTCGAAACTCGACGTTCGCCGCCAACGCCATCGCATAGTCGACGCCGTTGACGCCGCGGGCGAACTCGGCCATGGCTCTGTTCACTGGCTCGATGTCGTTCGCACCAAGTTCGCGACCCAACTGAGTTGCGATGCGCGCGATGCCAACGCCCATGTTCGTGCTCCACAGCGCGGAGAAACGCTGTCCGAACTCGCGATTCGACAGGGCTGCGGGGAAGCCCGGCTCAACGTTGTGGCCAAGACTCTCGAGCAGCTTCGCTGCGTTGCGAACAGCGATCGTGCACTCTTCGTGTACCGGGCCGCCGAAGGGGTGCTCGTCGAGCAGTCCGATGCGCAGACGGCCAGGATCGGCGCCGAGTTCGTCGAGGTACGGGCGTGCGGGTGGTGCCGCGATCACGGTGTCGCCGACACCTGGTCCGCGCACAGCATCGAGCATCGCGGCCGTGTCGCGCACACTGCGACTGACACACAACTCGACACCCAGATTGCTCTCGTCGCGAAATGGGCCGAGGGTGATTCGCCCCTGCGTCGGCTTTAACCCCACCAGTCCGCAAGCGGATGCGGGAATGCGGATGCTGCCGCCACCATCGCTGGCGTGAGCGATGGGCACCATCCCCGAAGCGACCGCGGCAGCTGAGCCGCCACTCGAACCTCCTGCCGAATGCTCGCGGTTCCACGGGTTGCGAGTTGGTCCCCACGCGGTTGGTTCGGTTGTGGGCAGGCTGCCGAACTCGGGACTGTTGGTGCGACCCGCGATCACAAAGCCCGCGGCGCGGAATCGAGACACAAGTGTTGTGTCGCTCGCGGAGATTGGCATCGCGTCTTTCAAAGCCTGACAACCGTTCGTCAGGGTCTGTCCTGCGTAGTGAGCCCACAGGTCCTTCAGCAATGTTGGGACGCCGCGGAACCTGCCTACTGGCAGGTCGCTTGCCGCTGTTGCGCGTGCCTCGTCGAACCAGCGAATGATGACCGCGTTGAGTTGCGGGTCGAGGTGCTCGATGCGTTCGATCGCCGCTTCAACCAGTTCCGTCGCGCTCACTTTGCCAGCTGCGACAAGTGCTGCCTGATCCGTGGCATCGAGCCAGCGAGTGTCGTTTGCTAACGAAGTCATGCACGAATGTGTAGCACTTTCTCGGTAGCTTTGGCCGAGCTGTGCAGCCTCTCGATGGTGCCTCGATGTCCACTCGCGAGGTTCTTCGTTTTGGCGATGTGCGGCAATTGCTGGTTGCTACAACGGTCTTGCACATTGGCATCTCGTTACAAGCAGCAGCTCTCGGGTTGCAAGCTTTTCGAATCACGGGTCGCCCGGCCGACCTGGGTTGGATCGGACTCTGCGAGTTCTTGCCCGCAGCGCTGTTGGTGCTGGTTACGGGCACGGTCGCCGACCGCTTCAATCGCAAGGTCGTCGCGCTGTTCGCGATCGGCGGCGAGATTCTCTCGTCGGTCGCGTTGTTGTTCTATGCACTCACCGATCCGACGGAAGTGTGGCCGCTGTTTGTCATTGCGTTCGTATATGGAATAGCTCGCGCATTCCTGGCGCCAGCGACACGTGCAATGCCGCCGATGGTGGCGCCGGAGGGCGGTCTGCCAAAGGTGGTCGCGATGAACTCGGCGACGTGGACAGGTGCAACGATTCTTGGTCCCGTGTTGTCGGGGCTCCTTTACGCGATCGCACCGTGGGTCGCTTATCTCGCGTCGTCGTCGCTGATGTTCGTTGGCGCGCTGATGTTTCTGGCTCTGAAGTTCATTCGCCCGCCCGACCCTTCCATCAGCGGGAACCGGCCGACGTTCCGCACGGCTATCGAGGGGTTGTTGTTCATCCGGCGCACACCAATCCTGCTCGCCGCGATTTCGCTCGATCTGTTTGCGGTGTTGTTCGGCGGGGCCGTCGCGCTCTTGCCGGCGATCGCCGAAGACAGGCTTGGTACTGGCGAGCTTGGTTACGGGTTCTTGCGCGCGGCTCCAGGCATCGGTGCGGCGTTAATGGCCGTGCTGTTGGCCTTCCGGCCGATGCGCCGGCGAATCGGCCGCGTGCTACTGCTCGCCGTGTTCGTGTTCGGCGCATCGACGGTTGTGCTCGGCCTGACGCGGTCGTACCTGCTCGCCTTCATCGCGCTCGTGATATTGGCTGGTGCCGACATGGTGAGCGTATACATCCGCGGATCGATCGTGCCGCTGGTTACGCCCGACGAGAAGCGCGGCCGCGTGCTAGCCGTTGAGAACGTCTTCATCGGCGCGAGCAACGAGTTGGGTGCTTTCGAAAGTGGCATCGTCGCGCAGGCGATTGGAACGCCAGCCACTGTGATCGGTGGCGGCGTGGCGACCATCGCCATCGTTGGCGTGTGGTGGATCGCGTTTCCATCGCTACGCAACGTTGATCGATTGGAAGACCTAGATCATTGACGACCAGCGACGAATGACTGAGGGGCTATATGACGCGGGTGACGATTAGCCACGTCGCGAGCGGAACAAGCAACCATGTCAGCGTCAATAGGACGATGGCGTACACGGCGAAGTCGTAACTGCTGTCCTTTGGTGGATTGCCGCACGCGCCGATCGTTTCCCACAAGGCGCGGATCGGCTGATCGCTGCTCAGCCGGATTCGTCGCCGCGCCACGCCCGCTGAGTACAGCGCCGCCCATGCCAGCGCGCCGAACACCACAGCGAGCACGAAAGCGAGGATGACAATTCCTGTCAGATCGCTGAACGCCCAGAGGATGAAACCCTGAATGCCGCTGAAGATCGCCGAGATGATTGCGCCGCCCAGCAGGAAAGTCGGAAGCCCAAGTTGGTTGCCTTTGTAGCCGGGCTCGACGCGTGCGGCGCTGATCCGTGCGCGGCGAAGCATGTGGTGTTCGGGCGTTCCCGGAATCGAGTTCGCTTCGCGACGTTCGTACAACTTGCGGATGCGCGTCACCAAGGCGTTCTGATGACCCTTGACGATCCAGCGCGTCATCTGTTGTACGACGTATGCGGCAAACGGCTTCAGCGGCCCAAGCCGTGGCAGTTTCGCTTTGCGCGCGCCGTTGCGATCGAGCACTTCTAGCGATCGCATTGCCATGCGATGCGCCTCCTCGAAGCGGTCGGGCCGCCATAGCGGTCTGATCTTCGAGATCTCGCGAACGATGTCCTGCTCGACCTGGCCCCGCCCAGCGATCTTCTCGAGTAGGGCACCCTTCTCTTCGGGCGTCACTGCGCGCACAACTCGCAACGCGTCAATGCGATCGAGGATCAGTTCGTCGAATGCGCCATCTCGCTCGTCGGGAGTCGGACGATCCATCGGTGCACGTTAACCCGTGACACATCTGCTTCAATACGTCGGTCTGTCATCAACACGGAAGGAAATGCACGTGAAGAACTTTCTGAAGGAGTTCAAGGAATTCATTGCCACTGGCAACATGATCGAGATTGCAGTCGCGTTCATCCTCGGTGCCGCGGTCAAGCAAGTAATCGACTCGTTCATCGCAAATGTCGCTAACCCGATTGTCGGTGCGATCTTCGGAAAGCCGAATCTCGACGATTTGCTGCGGTTCACCCTCCGGGAAGGCAATGCGGCCGACCCGACTGACGACACCGTGTTGGCTATCGGCCCGGTGCTGACTCAGTTCATTTCTCTTGTTCTCGTCGGTTTCGTGTTGTTTCTCGTCGTCAAGGCATACAACCGGATGCGCAAGCCGAAGGCCGAAACACCGGCAGAGACTCGTGAGATCGACGTTCTTGTCGAGATTCGCGAATTACTTAAGGCTCGCGGCTGACGAACGTCACTGCCGCCTGACTTGCATCGCGGCGTGTCAGTCGGTCGAATAGAGGCCTCATGTTCATTCGGCGGGTTGTTTCTATTGTCTGTTTGCTAGGGCTTGCTACTGCGTGCGAAGTAACGACTTCCGCCGGCCCATCGCAGGCAACCGAAGATGTTTCCGTCGGCGGGCTGCCACCTACGTTGCCCACGCTTCCGCCTGGCGAAACCACAACCACGGTGCCGCGCACGACTATCCCGGTGATGCCCGCACTGCAAATTGGTTCGTTGGTTACGCGCAATCGCCTGCTCGTCATCGGCGATTCGATATTCGCGAGTACAGCGAAGCGCAATGGTGGCGAGATGTGCGATGCGCTCGTACCGCTGGGGTGGGGGGTTGAAGTCGATGCCGAACGCAGTCGCTTCATCGAGTTCGGCCACGAGGTTCTAAGCGAACGCCTTGGCGCCGGCTGGGACGCAGCGGTCGTTCTGTTGGGCAACAACTACGGAGGCTTCCCGAACCCATTTCGGCGCTCTTTGGAAAGGCTGATAGAGCGTTTGGCACCGAGGCCGGTGGTGCTGCTGACCGTGAGCGAGTGGCGTGCTGCGCAGCGCGACGTCAACGAAATCATCCTCGACATGCCCAACCTGTACGACAACGTTTACATACTCGATTGGGCAGCGATCACCGCCGAGCACCCGGAATACTTGAATGGCGAAGACCTCCTTCACCCGAACCCCGCGGGTGAGCTTGCGCTCGTGAATGCCGTTGCCGCCGTCTTGGGACCTGCGCCGACTCCGCCGGGAACTTGCTACCCCACTAACTTCTTCGACGATTCAGGGCCGGGACCGAGCACGACAACAACGGTGGAAGACACCGCGCCCGATACCACCCCTCCCGATACTCCACCCGACACGACCCCACCCACCTCCACCTGAACCCTGACCGCGTTATGGCGCGAGAGCGTTGAACGGTGCCGTCGGAATGTTGCGCAGCACGCCGTAGACGATCAACGCGGCGGGCAGTGCCCAAACAATCGGACGCGTCAACCACTGCGGCAGATTTAGCGGTGGTCTGTCCCAACTAGTGCGCATCCACGACCACCAGCCCAAGCCCGCGGCGAGAACGACCAGCGGAACGAACAAGTTGTAGCTCAGCGCTGATCCGACGTCGCCGTTGAAAAGTTGATGAAACCCGCGAGTCAGTCCGCATCCGGGACACCACAATCCCGTAGTAGCGCGAAACACGCACTGCGGGAAGTGACTATTCGTTGCGGACGGATCGTTCAATGCAACGAATGCGGCCAAACCTGCCGCCGCGCAACCACACGTCACAGGTAGCGCGCGTCGAGCCCAGGTTTTCTGCACGTTGTGAATCGTAGGCTGGAAAGCCATGTTGCAAGCGAAGGGACTTTCTGTGGAAGTCGGCGGTCGCCAGATCGTCGACGCCGTGTCCTTCACTGTGATGTCGCGCGAAAAAGTCGGTCTGGTTGGTCGCAACGGTGCGGGCAAGACCAGCCTGTTCAAGGTGCTCGGCGGCGCGGTCGAGCCGATGGCCGGCAAGGTGATCTGCAAGGGCGGCTTCGGTTATCTGCCCCAGGATCCGCGAATTGAGGGCGTGCTCGATACCCGCCCTGCTGTGACGCATGTGTTGAGCGGCCGATCCGTCGACGACCGACTCGACCGCATCGAGAAGTTGCGGGTGGCTATGGAGGCCGACCCCTCAACGCGCAATGTCGAGCGCTATAGCCGAGCGCAAGACGAGTTCGCATCGTCCGGTGGCTACGCAGCCGAGAGCGAAGCGCGCAGCATCATGGCCGGACTCGGTTTGCCAACCGATCGCATGGATCTACCGATCGGTGTGCTGAGTGGTGGCGAGCGTCGTCGCGTCGAGTTGTCGCGGATTTTGTTCGCAGGCAGCGACGTGCTGCTGCTCGACGAACCGACCAACCACCTCGACATCGATGCCAAGACATGGTTGCTGCAGTTCATGCGCAACTATCGAGGTGCGTTGCTGGTGATCAGTCACGACCTCGAGCTGCTCGACGAAGCCATTACTCGCGTCATGCATCTCGACCGACCGGGTGAAGAGAACCTTGGCAACCTGGTCGAGTACAAGGGCACGTACACGCAGTACAAAGCGGCGCGCATGAGAGACGAAGAGCTGCTCGCCAAGAAGGCATTGCTTCAGACGCGCGAGATCGCCCGGTTGCAGACGTTCGTCGATCGCTTCGGCGCGAAGGCGAGCAAGGCTTCGATGGCGCATAGCAAGGAAAAGCAGATCGCCCGCATCGAGGCGCAGCGTGTGGAAGTCGGTCCGGGCGATCGCACTTTGCGCGTGAGGTTTCCCGATCCCCCCTCGTGCGGTTCGACGGTGTTGACCGCGCGCGGCTTGTCGAAGGCGTACGGCGGGCCACCAGTGTTCGAGGATGTTGCGTTCGATCTCGGCCGCGGCGAGCGGCTGCTAGTGCTCGGCCTCAATGGTGCCGGCAAGACGAGTCTGCTACGAATACTCGCGGGTGAGACCACGGCCAATCTGGGCAACTTCCACTTCGGTCACAATGTCGCCGTCGGCTACTACGCGCAAGAACACGACAACTTGCGCACCGATCAGACCCTGCTCGAAAACCTGCGGGCCGATGTGCCGCCGAACGTGATCTACACCGAGACGCAGCTCCGCGCCTTCCTCGGAATGATGGGTCTCACCGGCGAGAAGGTTTTCCAACAAAGCGGCACGCTTTCCGGCGGAGAGAAAACCAAACTCGCCCTCGCAATGCTGATGGTTGGGCGCAACAACCTGTTGCTGCTCGACGAGCCGACCAACAACCTTGATCCTCCGAGCCGCCGTTCCGTCGCCGACGCGCTCATCGGATGGAAGGGCAGCCTGGTGTTCGTAAGTCACGACGTTGAATTCGTCGAGCGCCTGTCGCCAACAAAGGTTCTGCTGATGCCTGAGGGTCAGGTTGATTACTTCAATGAAGATTGGCTCGAGCTCGTCAGCCTCGCCTGATGTACATACGGGTCCATACGTTCGTAGTGTGCTGCGCGTGAAGTTGCGGCGTCGGGTTCTCGGGGCATGCTGCGCCGCATTGCCCGTGCTAGTCGGTGCGTGCGCGTCAGACCCAGGCGTGTCGGTCGCCAGCCGCACACAGTCGTCGCCGACTTTTCAGCGCGGCGCAGAGCTTGTGCCGGTCGATGCGCTGCCCGACATCGATCCGATCAAGTGGGAGGAATGCGAGACGCAGGCTGCGCCTTGGCAGTGTGCGGTGATCGAAGTTCCGCTCGACTATCGCCACCCAGACGACTCGGATGCCATCTCCATTGCGGTGACACGTCTGCCCGCGGCAGTTGCAACCGATCGGATCGGGTCGTTGGTGTTGAATCCCGGCGGACCCGGTGGTTCCGGCCTCGATCTTGCCTGGAGCTATGCGTCGTTGTTTCCATCAGCACTGGCGGACACTTTTGATCTCGTCGGCTTTGATCCCCGCGGTGTCGGCCGCTCGACGGCGGTCGACTGTGGCGACCTCGATCGTTCGTACAGGGTTGTGAAGCGCGACTGCATCGAGAACAGCGGCGAGTTGTTGCCTTACGTCGGAACAGTCAACGCTGCCCGCGACTTAGAGCAGCTACGCAAGGCGCTCGGCGACGAACAACTCACGTACGTCGGCTTTAGCTATGGAACAGCGCTCGGTGCCGTATATGCCGACCTGTTTCCGAACAGCGTGCGAGCGCTCGTGCTCGACGGCAGCATCGACCCAGAGGCCGGTCGCTACAACATCGATGGCACGTCCTCTGGTTCGTTCTCTGATCCGTTCTATGGCGTTCAGGACTTCGAAGGAACACTCGACGTCTTCCTCGATCTATGTGACGCATCACGGCAGTGCAAGGCCGGGCCGCGAAGTCGGTCGTTGCTCGATGCGCTCGAGTCGCAGGTAGCGGACGCGGACACGGACTACTTCGATGATTGGGACGAGGTAGTCACCGATGATCAGGTGTCGGGCATCGTGGCTTCGGCCATGTACAACACGGATCTGTGGGCGCCACTCGCGGTGGCGCTGGCTGACGCGGCCGAGGGCGATGCCAGCACGCTGGCGGCGCTCGGCAGCTTCTTCGAGGCTGGCTATCCGCGAGCCGAAGATTCCTACGACAACCTGGTCGAGGCCAACCTTGCTGTCTACTGCGCCGACTTTGCTGGTCGCACCGGGCGTTTCGCTGTCGACCGTTGTGACGATTGGCCCGAGTCGGCTGAACCGCTGCCGATCATTACGTCGGTCGAGGTTGCAAACCCGATCATTGTGATCGGCACTGATGGCGACCCGGCCACGCCGGGCTTTCTGGCGCCGCGGATGGCTGAAGCGTTGGGTGATGCTGTGTCAGTTCGTTGGGAAGGTGCGGGGCACACCGCGTTTCTGCACAGCGAGTGCGTCGATCGGATTGTGATCGACTATCTCGTCGAGCTGAAGGTGCCCGACTCGCGTACGCAGTGCGGATTCACCGACGATGTCAACACGACAGTTGCTCGCGCATCGCAAGTGTTCTCGATCGATCGCGACAGTTTCCTGATCAGGTTGCGGAGCGTGTTCGAGGCAGAGGGTTCTACGCCCGATGTCGCGCGCTGCCTCGCGGAGGGAATCATCGACCAAGGTTCCGATTCGGTCGTGGTGTATGCGCGTTTGGGAGTGCTCGTGCCTGAGTACGTCGAGCTGCTTCAGCGCTTGAGCTGTACTGGCGTGCCCTGATACGGGCGGTTGACGATTTCGAAGAAGTCGTTGCCCTTGTCGTCGACGACTATGAACGCGGGGAAGTCGCGTACCTCGATCTTCCACACCGCTTCCATACCGAGGTCTTCCAGCTCGACGATCTCGACCTTCGAGATGCAGTCCTGTGCGATGCGCGCTGCGGGGCCACCGATGGTGCCGAGGTAGAAACCGCCGTGCGCCTTACACGCGTCGGTCACTGCTTTGCTTCGATTGCCCTTGGCCAGCATCACCATGCTGCCGCCCGCCGCTTGAAACTGATCGACGTAACTGTCCATACGCCCGGCGGTAGTCGGACCGAACGCGCCGCTCACCATGCCGTCAGGAGTCTTGGCTGGTCCCGCGTAGTACACGCAGTAGTCCCGTAGATATTGCGGCATCGGTTCGCCGGCATCGAGGCGGGCTTTGATGTGTGCATGCGCAATGTCGCGGGCGACCACCATCGGGCCGTTGAGCATCACGCGCGTCTTGACGGGGTACTTGCTCAGCTCGGCGCGCACCTCGGCCATCGGACGGTTGAGATCGATGTTGATCGAATGGCTGCTGAGATCTTCCTCGGTGACCTCTGGCAGGAATCGCGCCGGGTCGGTTTCGAGCTGCTCGAGGAAGATGCCGTCGGCTGTGATCTTGCCGAGCATCTGACGATCGGCGCTGCACGAAACAGCCATCGCGATCGGGCAACTCGCGCCGTGGCGCGGAAGCCGCACAACCCGCACGTCGTGACAGAAGTACTTGCCGCCGAACTGCGCGCCGATGCCTGTCTGCTGACTGACCGCGAGCACCTTCGCCTCTAGCTCTATGTCGCGAAACGCGTGCCCACGTGTGCTGCCTTCAGTCGGCAGTGAGTCGAGATAGCGAGTACTTGCAAGCTTCGCGGTTTCGACTGCGAACTCGGCGCTCGTGCCACCGATGACGACCGACAAGTGGTACGGCGGGCACGCCGAAGTTCCGAGTGTCTTCATCTTCTCGAACAACCAGGGCAGTAGCGCCTTCTCGTTGAGTAGCGCTTTCGTTTCTTGAAAAAGAAAGCTCTTGTTTGCGCTGCCGCCACCTTTGGCAATGAAGAGGAACTTGTATTCGTCGCCATCGACCGCACTGATCTTGATTTCGGCGGGAAGGTTGTTACCCGTGTTCACTTCCTCGAACATGCTGATGGGTGCCATCTGGCTGTAACGCAGGAAGCTCGTTTGGAACGTGTTGAACACACCGCGCGCGATCGCTTCTTCGTCGCCACCGCTGGCCTTCTGCGTTCCGGTGAAGACGTGCTGGCCCTTCTTCGCCTTGATGATTGCTGTGCCAGTGTCTTGGCACATCGGCAACACTCCGCCTGCAGCGATCGCGGCGTTCTTCAACAGATCGAGTGCGACGAAGCGGTCGTTGTCGCTTGCTTCAGGATCGTCGAGGATGTTGCGCAGCTGGTGCAGGTGCCCCGACCGCAGGAAGTGCGAGATCTCGCGCATCGCTTCCTGGGTGATCAGCGTCAGCGCCGCCGGATCGACCTGCAACATTGCGCCCAACGGCGTGTCGACCTTGCGGACGAAGTCTTTGCTGATCAGGCGATACGGAGTGTCGTCATGACCAAGCGGAAGAATCGGAGTGAACTCGAACACCGGAGCATCAGCCACGGTTGCAGGATACGACGTTGGCGGTCGTCTTTAACCGAGTGCTGGGGTGCCGTGGAACGGCGAGGGATCGGCGGCCACCGGGATGGTGGGTGCGATCCACGACGTTGTGTCGGCGATGCTGTTCGCGACGTCGCGCCACGCCGCCGGGCTCCAACCCTCGGCGGCAGCGTGCACACTTCCGTCGCCCCGCACGAACACGAACGCGGGCAAGGTCTTCACGCCGAGGCCGCGGACGAAACGGCGATCGGGGTCGCAGAAGACGAGGAACTTGTCGACGAGCGGACCGAGGAATTGCTTGGCTTCGTCTGGCGTGCATGTGACCACCAGGTTGACGCGGACATCGGCACCGCGAAACGCCTCGAGGATGCGGGTTGCCGGTTGCAGAACCCACGAGCTTTCGTTGGTGAACGGATCGAGCACGACACTCGCGAGATGAAAGGTAGTGAGCCACTCTTCCAGCGGGCGCGATTCGCCAGTAATTGCCGTAAGGGTGGTGTCGAGTGCGACGGTGCTAGCCACGAGGGGCAACGGTAGCGCGCGACGCCCTTCCATGTAGCGTCCCGCTGTGCACCCGATTGAGCGTTTGCGCTATATCGCCCGTTCTTATGGCGGCGATCCGCGAACACTCGTAGTTGAATCGGCCGCCGCGCTGCGGGGGCTCGGTGCTGACCCGGCCGGACTCGTGGTGGCGTGTCGCCGCATCGTCGAGCGCCATCCCACCTCCGGGCCACTGTGGTGGCTGTGCGCGCACATGCTGACGGACACAGAACCGTTCGCCGTTGCGCGTCGGCTAGCAGCGGAGATTGCCGACGACACCACTGCCGATCAGTTGGCCGAGGCACTGCCCCTCGACGCAACCGTGTGCGTCGTTGGTTGGTCCGACCTCATCAGTGAAGCACTCTTGCGTCGCGACGACCTGAGCGTGCTTGCGGTTGGCAGCAACGACTCGGTCGATCTAGTGACAGGTTCAGTGCTCGCGGCCGATGTAGTGCTAATCGAGGCGTTGGCTGCTTCGCCATCGGAGATGTTGGCGACGCCAGGCGCGCGCGCCGCAGCCTCGATCGCGTACTGCAGTGAGATACCTGTGTGGGCCATCGTTGGCGTTGGTCGTCGCATTCCTGAAGCGGGCTTCGTTTCGTTAGTCGATCGGATCGCCGACGAGGGAATGGCCGACGTCGTTCCGCTCGGGTTGTGCACCGAGTTCGCTCCACACGCCGGCACCTGCCCAGTCGCGCTCGAGCTGACTCGCACCTAGACCTGCGAAGTACCGTGGCCCTGTGGCCAATCGACGCGCACAGATCGCAATGACCGACGACGAGGTTCGGCTGTACCTCGACGAACAACGCGTACTCAATGTTGCGACGCTAGGCCCGAGCGGACATCCGCACCTTGTAGCGATGTGGTACGCACTCATCGAAGGAAAGGTCCAGTTTTGGACGTTCGCGAAGAGCCAGAAGATCGTCAACCTGCGCCGCGATCCGAAGATGACTGGGCTGATTGAAAGTGGCGACTCATACAACGAGCTGAAGGGTGTCGAGCTGGTCGGCAACGGGCAAGTGATCGACGACTACGAGCGCATTCTGCATTTGGGTAAGGAGTTAGCCGTTCGCTACAACGGGCCTGCTGCGCTCGCCGACGAGCTAATGCCGTTCATCGAAGCCCAAGCCCGCAAACGTTTGGCTGTCGAGTTCGAAGTCGAACGCGTAGTCAGCTGGGACCACAGCAAGATCACCGGCTACTGAGTCTGTCCCCGTCCAGCCAACTTGGGATTTTGCGGATCGGGGGCGGCGGGTAGTCTCCGGGCATGGCTAACACGGTGAGAGCAGCGCTGCTGCAGACGGATTGGGCGGGAACTAAGGACGCAATGCTCGACAAGCACGAGCAAGCGGCGCACGACGCGAAGAAGCAAGGCGCGCAGGTGCTGTGCTTTCAGGAGTTGTTCTACGGCCCGTACTTCTGCCAGGTGCAGGAGCCCGAGTACTACGACTACACCGAAGCGATTCCCGATGGCCCGACCACTAAGCGCTTCCAAAGTCTCGCCAAGGAGACCGGCATGGTGTTGGTGTTGCCGATGTACGAGATCGTCCGCCCCGGCCTGTACTACAACACCGCGGCCGTCATCGACGCCGACGGCACGTACCTTGGCAAGTTCCGCAAGCAGCACATTCCGCAGACCAAGGGGTTCTGGGAGAAGTATTACTTCGCACCTGGCGACGGCGGCTACCCGATCTTCAACACCGCTGTCGGCAAGGTGGGCGTCTACATCTGTTACGACCGCCATTTCCCCGAAGGCTGGCGTGCGCTTGGTCTCAACGGTGCCGAGATCGTTTTCAATCCGTCGGCGACTAGTCGCGGGCTAAGCGAATACATCTGGCGCGTCGAGCAGCCGGCTGCGGCGGTGGCCAACATGTACTACGTCGGCGCGATCAATCGGGTGGGTATCGAGCCGCTCGGCGACAACGACTTCTACGGCCAGAGCTACTTTGTCGATCCGGAAGGCAAGTTCGTCGGTGATGTCGGCGATGCGCACAAGCCGGAACTGATCGTGCGCGATCTCGACATGGACAAGATCAAGCAAGTGCGCGATCGGTGGGCGTTCTATCGCGACCGCCGGCCAGACGCGTACGACGACCTCTTCGAGCGCTAAGGAGCGGAACATGGCGACATTGATCAAGAACGGCAGCGTTATCTCCACTACGGGAGTCGTGGCGCAGGATGTGCTCATCGAGGGCGAGACCATTCGCGCGCTCGGAGCGCCCGGCTACTTCACTGAGGAAGGCATCGACCGCGTCATCGACGCGAAGGGCAAGTACGTCATCCCGGGTGGCATCGATGTGCACACGCACATGGAGTTGCCCTTCGGTGGCACCTTCGCTAGCGACACGTTCGAGACCGGCAGCAACGCGGCCGCGTGGGGTGGAACCACGACCATCATCGACATGGCAGTGCAGCGTTATGGCGAAGACGTGCACCAAGGGCTAGCCGAGTGGCACCGCAAGGCCGACGGCCAGTGCAGCATTGACTACGGCTTCCACCAGATCATCGGCGGTGTCGACGACGAGTCGTTGAAGGCGATGAAGTACCTCACCGAGCATGAAGGCATCAGCAGCTTCAAGTTGTTCATGGCTTACCCGGGTGTGTTCTACAGCGACGACGGCCAAGTGCTGAAGGCGATGCAGACCGCTGCCGAGTGTGGGGCGATGATCATGATGCACGCCGAGAACGGCATCGCGATCGATGTGCTCGTGCAGCAGGCGCTGGCGCGCGGCGAAACCGATCCGAAGTACCACAGCTATACGCGGCCGTCGCCGCTCGAGGCAGAAGCGACGCACCGCGCGATCGTGCTTAGCCAGGTCGCCGGCAACGTGCCGCTGTACATCGTGCACATGAGTGCAGGCGATGCGCTCAACGAAGTCGCGGCCGCACGACATCACGGGCGCAATGTGTTCGCCGAAACGTGCCCGCAGTATCTGTGGCTGACACTTGAGGAAACGCTCGGCCTGCCCGGCTTCGAAGGAGCCAAGTGGGTTTGCAGTACCCCGATACGTAGTCGCGATCACGATCCGCATCACATTGGTCAGATGGGTCACGGTCATCAAGGCGACTTGTGGAAGGGCTTGCGCATGAACGAGCTGGCGATCGTCAGCACCGATCACTGCCCGTTCTGCATGAAGGACCAAAAGGAAATGGGCCTCGGCAACTTCGCGGCGATTCCGAACGGCATCGGCGGCGTCGAGCACCGCATGGAGTTGTTGTATCAGGGTGTGGTGAAGGGCGAGCTGACGCTCGAGCGTTGGGTCGAGACTTGCTGCACCACGCCGGCGCGCATGTTTGGGATGTACCCGAAGAAGGGTGTCATCGCGCCCGGCGCGGACGCCGACGTTGTGGTGTGGGACCCGAACAAGAAGACGAAGATCGGCGTCAAAGACAAGCACCACATGAATATGGATTACAGCGCGTGGGAAGGTTGGGTGATCGACGGCAAGGTCGACACAGTTTTCTCGCGTGGTTCTGTGGTCGTCGAGAACGACAAATTCACCGGACGTAAGGGTCACGGCCAGTACGTCCGCCGCGGCCTATCGCAGTACTTGGTCTAGAGGGAGCAGTTGCCATGAATCACATAGGGCATTGGATCGACGGCAAGGTTGTCGCAGGAACCTCGGGACGTACGGGGGTCGTGTTCGATCCCGCAACGGGCGCACAGCAGGCCGCAGTCGACCTCGCTTCGGCGGAAGAGGTTGATCACGCGGTCGCAGTCGCGAAGGCGGCGTTTCCCGAGTGGCGTTCAACCAACCTTTCGCGGCGTGCAGAGGTGATGTTTCACCTACGCGAATTGATCGACGCCAATCGCAAGGAGATCGCCTCGCTGCTGTCGAAGGAGCACGGCAAGGTTCTCGGTGATGCGCTCGGCGAAGTGGCGCGTGGACTCGAGAACATCGAGTTTGCCTGCGGCGTTCCAAATCTGTTGAAGGGTGGCTACAGCGAGCAAGCGTCCACCGGCATCGATGTGTACAGCATCAAACAGCCGCTCGGAGTTTGTGTCGGCATCACGCCGTTCAACTTCCCTGCGATGGTGCCGATGTGGATGTTCGCCAACGCGCTCGCGTGCGGCAACACCTTCGTGCTGAAGCCGAGCGAGAAGGATCCGTCGACCAGCATGTTCGTCGCGGAACTGTTGAAGCAGGCCGGTTTGCCCGACGGAACGTTCAACATCGTCAACGGCGACAAGGTTGCGGTCGATCGTTTGTTGTCGCACCCCGACGTGCAGGCGATCAGTTTCGTGGGCAGTACGCCGATCGCGCGCTACATCTACGAGACCGGCACCAAGAACGGTAAGCGCGTGCAGGCGCTCGGCGGCGCGAAGAACCACATGCTTGTGTTGCCCGACGCCGATCTTGATATGGCGGCCGACGCCGCGGTCAGTGCCGCTTATGGCTCGGCCGGTGAGCGGTGCATGGCGATCTCGGTCGTGTTGGCAAGCGATGCCATCGCCGACGATCTGGTCGCGAAGATCAAGGATCGGCTGCCAGCAATTGTGGTCGGCCCCGCCAGCGAAGACGGCAGCGAGATGGGCCCACTGATCACCGGCGAACATCGCGACAAAGTCAAGGGCTACGTCGACGGTGCGACTGGCGAGGGTGCCACCGTGGTCGTCGACGGAACTGTCGGCAGCGATCTGCCAGCCGACGGCTTTTTCCTCAAGCCGAGCCTGATCGACCACGTGAAGCCCGGCATGCGTTGCTACGACGAGGAAATCTTCGGTCCGGTGCTGAACGTCACGCGAGTAAAGGGATACGACGAAGGCCTAGCGCTGATCAACGCAAACCAGTTCGGTAATGGCACCGCGATCTTCACCCGCGATGGCGGCGCGGCGCGCCAGTTCGAGTTCGATGTGCAAGTCGGCATGGTGGGCATCAACGTGCCTGTGCCGGTGCCGGTCAGCTACTACAGCTTCGGTGGCTGGAAGGCCAGCCTGTTCGGCGACACGCACATGTATGGCCCAGAGGGAATCAACTTCTACACGCGCACAAAAGTCGTGACCAGTCGTTGGCCAGACCCACGAACCAGTCGTGTCGACCTCGGCTTCCCGCAGAATCGCTAGCAATTCAACGTCGACCCAGCCTGCGGATTAGACGATTGATTGCAGTGCCGACGCGAGTGTGGGTGTCAGTGTCTGAACATACGTGTCGGTGAGATGCGTCCGATCGCTGTACACCAGCACGCCTCCGACAACAACCGGACACACAGCACCCGGGCAGATCGCCGGGTTGAGGTCGACGTAGTGCACGCTTGGTAGCTCACGTGCAGTGGCCCGCAGTGATCCGCCCTCGGGCTGTAACGCCGTCGCACTTTCGAACGTGCAGGCCGCAAGGTCGTCACGATGCGTCGAGACACACTCCGGAACATAGAACCCGGGTATCGGGGTGTCGGCCAATGCAATGACTTGCGAGCCGTTGGCGATCAGGTCTCCCCAGCGCAGCACCTGATCGGAAACGAGTAGTGCGAGCGCCTGCGTGGCTGGAACGACGACGTCATCACTGAGAACCGGTTTGTCTCGTCCCGTCACCACAATCACGCTTGGTCGACGCTCAAGCAGCAGTCGGTGAACCTCGGCGTTCCAAGCAGTGCAACTTGAGTACTCCTGGCCTTCGAGAGCGAGACGTAGCCCCGTGTAGGTACACGCAGCCTTCGAGTAGACGACTACCTTCCAGCCCCGTGCATCGGCGATCGCGACGAAGGCTGACGTCCACTGTGCTGCGTGTGAATCGCCAACCAACGCGATCTCGACATCGCTGTTCAGATCACCGAACTCGCAGTTCAGAACCGCGCTCGACTCAATTTCCTGCCGACAAAAGTACGCACCAACGTCTTGCGCCGCACCAAATGGGTCGGGGGTGATCTCCGCAACAGTTGCGGGCTGCTCGAAACTTTCCTGTTCGCCCGGTTCATCGAGCGACAACGCACCTAAACCCGCGGTCGTCACCGCCGCGGCGGTTGTCGTCGGAGCTGTCGGCGAGGCAGACGGATTTGTCGACGAGGTCGAGCTCAGCGACTGCTCGATCGCATCCAGTTCGGCCTGACGCGCTGCTGAAATCTTGGTGGGTTCCGGTGACAGCACTCCAAGCGTGATAGCCGACGAAACTGCAATCACCGTGCACGCCACGCCCAGTGCAAGACCACGGCGCGCGGAACTGAACCACACCAATCGTCGCGCCGGCGTCTCGACGTAGCGAAAGGTGAGGTACGCCGGTACGGCGGAGGCAACGACGATCGCGATCGATTGCGATACGCCTAGCGGACCGAAGCGCGCGCCGAGCACGACCAACAGCGGCCAGTGCCAAAGGTAGAGGGAGTACGAGATTGTCCCGACGAACACCGTCGGCCGACGGTCCAGTAGCACCTGCGGACCGAATCGCCCAGCACTCGCCCCGCTGGCGATCACCGCTACGGTGCCGAGGGTTGGCACAAGCGCGATGAAACCGGGGAACGGAAACCGTTCGGGTAGGTACACGGCGGAACCGACCAGCAGCGCGAGGCCCACCCATCCGATGGCAGCCGAGAACTTGCTGCTCAGTGAACTCGACCGCTTTCGCGACATCACCACCGAAAGCCCCGCACCCAATGCGAACTCCCAACCACGAGTGGTTGCTGCGAAGTACGCGGGGCCAGGCCACAGCTGCGTGTAATGCACGGACCAAGCGAGCGACGCGACGAACACAACCACGACACAGATGCCGACCCTGCGCAGGGGCAACCCACCGTTCGCGAATCTCGGTCGCGTGACCAGAACAATCAGCAACGGCCACACCAAATAGAACTGCTCTTCGACCGCGAGCGACCAGTAGTGCTGCAGTGGGCCTGCCGCCGCGTCGTGCGCGAGATAGTCAACCGCTTGTCCTGCCAGCCGCCAGTTCTGAAAGTAGAGGCCACTGGCGAGGGCGTCGCCACTTATCGACGACCAACGGATCGCAGGCACGAGCCAGAGAGTGAGGAGGACGCTCACGATGATCACTACCGAAGATGCCGGCAGTAGGCGCCGCATGCGTCTCGCATAGAACTGAACGAGGTTGAGGCGGCCCGTCGAACGAAGTTCATTCATCAGCAGACCCGTAATCAGGAACCCCGAGATCACGAAGAATGCATCTACGCCTACGTACCCGCGAGTTATGCCTGGGACTCGGGCGTGCCACGCCAGCACGAGTAGCACCGCCAACGCGCGCAAGCCCTGAATGTCCTTGCGGAAGGATTGGTGCATGCCAGATCCGCCACTCGTCGTCTTCATTGCTGTGATGGCGACATGATTATCCTCTAGCCAGTTGCAGACCAAAGCTGGACGCTCAGCGCCAATGCGGCCCTGAGTAGCCTGCCGGACGAGACTCACGGGAAGAGGGGGAGACGCAGATGCAGTTTGGAGTCGTATTGCAGACCACTCCGCCTTCGCGGCGGGTGATCGACCTCGCCAAGCGCGCGGAAAGCTACGGGTTCGATTACGTCTGGACGTTCGACAGTCACATCCTTTGGCAAGAGCCGTACGTGATTTACAGCCAGATACTCGCCGAGACGCGCAACGTGATCGTCGGGCCGATGGTTACCAATCCGGCGACGCGCGACTGGACTGTTACCGCAAGTGTCTACGCGACGCTCAACGAGATGTACGGCAACCGCACGGTGTGCGGCATCGGTCGTGGCGACTCGGCGGTGCGCGTAACCAATGGCGCGCCAACAACGCTGGCGACATTGCGCGACAGCGTGCACGTCATTCGCGAAATGGCCAACGGGCGCTCGGTCGACTACAAGGGAAGCGAATTGCGTCTCCCGTGGGCCGCCAAGAGTCGTCTCGAGATGTGGATCGCCGCCTACGGTCCCAAAGCATTGGCACTGACCGGTGAAGTGGGCGACGGATTCATTCTGCAACTCGCCGACTTGTCGATCGCCGAGTTCACAATCAAGTCGGTGCGTGATGCGGCCGAGGCCGCCGGCCGCAACCCTGACGACATCACGATTTGTGTCGCTGCCCCTGCATACGTCACCGAGGGCAGCACGTCCGGGCTTGCACACGGTCGCGAGCAGTGCCGTTGGTTCGGTGGCATGGTGGGCAACCACGTCGCCGACATTGTGAAGCGCTATGGCGACGATGCGCCGGTGCCGAAAGCGCTGACCGACTACATCAAGGGTCGTGAGGGTTACGACTACAACGAGCACGGCCAAGCTGGCAACACGCACGCCAACTTCGTGCCTGACGAGATCGTCGATCGCTTCTGCATCATCGGTCCACCGGAAGTGCACATCGAACGCATGAAGCAATTGAAGGATCTCGGCGTCGATCAATTCGCGATCTATTTGCAGCACGACGACAAAGACCACACGTTGCAGGCATACGGCGAGAAGATCATGCCCGCCGTCGCCGACCACGTGCGAGCCAAGTCGTGAACTACAAGTCGTGAACTACTAGTCGTGAACTACTAGTCGTGAAACTGCGAAGTCTTCGGCCAGCCGCTTTCGGAATATTGGCGCTTGCGCTGCTGCTGGCCGCGTGGGAGTCGTATCGCAACTGGTTCGGCCCGTGGCTAGGAACCAAACGCGAGGTGGGCAAGGTGCTCGGCTTCAAGCTGCTGCCGCGTGCGAACGATCTCGCCATGCCAAGCGTGTTCGACATGGGGCGCGAGTTCGGCAAGCCGCAGGTACGCGGAAGTTCGACGAACGTGTTTGAAGCGGTGCTCGAAGGAACGTTCAACTCGCTCAAACTGGCGGTGGTCGCGCTGATACTCGGAACCCTGATCGGAATCGGCGCGGCGATACTCATGTCGAGGTTCAAGGTCGTGCAGCGCGGCTTGATGCCGTACCTCGTCATCTCACAAACAATTCCTCTGATCGCGCTGGCGCCGCTGACCGTTACTTGGGGTGGCGAGATCAGCATCCTCGGGTTCGAATGGCAGAAGTGGACGTCGGCGTTGGTGCTCGGCGCTTTCTTGTCGTTCTTCCCGATTGCTGTCGGCGCGCTGCGTGGCTTCAACTCGCCCGACCCGGCCGCGCTGGAGCTCATGGATTCATACGCGTCGTCGTGGTGGAGTACTTGGCGCAAACTGCGATTGCCGGCAGCTATCCCATACCTTGCGCCAGCGATGCGTTTGGCTGGCAGTGCCGCGGTGTTCGGAGTTGTCGTCAGCGAACTGAGCGTCGGTCTGACAGACGGCGTCGGCTATCTGATTCTCGCGTACTTGCAAGAAGGTACGTCGCGACCCGCAAAGGTGTTTACCGCGGTGGCAGGAACAGTGGTGCTTGGGCTGTTGATGGCGGCGCTCATCAATGCCGCCGATCGTTTCTTCACACGCAATCGACCGCAGGAGGAGTTTTCGTGACACTGGCGGTAGACGTCGCAGGAGTCCACAAGGTGTTCAATAGCGGTCGACCGAATCAGGTCGATGCGCTGTCGGACGTGAGTTTGCAGGTGACCGCTGGCGAGTTCGTATCGCTGATCGGTCCGTCGGGCTGCGGCAAGTCGACGCTGCTGCGTCTCATCGCCGACCTTCTTGAACCGACCGCGGGAACGATCGCGGTCAACGGCAAATCGCCGCGGCAGGCGCGTCTTGATCAGGACTACGGGATGGCCTTTCAGCAGGCAGGGCTCTTCGAATGGCGGTCGGTGGCTAAGAACATCGAGTTGCCGCTCGAACTGAAGGGCTGGGATAAGGACAAACGTCGCGCTCGGGCCAAAGAAATGTTGGAACTGGTGAAGCTGCCCGACCGCGCCGACGCGATGCCGTGGCAATTGTCGGGCGGGCAGCAGCAGCGCATTGCGATTGCTCGTGCGCTGGCCGCGCATCCCTCGTTGCTGCTGATGGACGAGCCGTTTGGTGCGCTCGACGAGATGACGCGCGAACACATGCAAGCCGAACTGCTGCGGATCTGTGCGGCCACTCAAACGACGGTCGTGTTCGTGACCCACAGCATTCCGGAAGCCGTTTATCTCAGCGATCGCGTTGTAGTGATGTCGGCTGGGCCGGGTCGCATCACGTCGATTGTTTCAGTGGGCCTTGGCGGCGGACGCGACGAGGACACACGCGAAGCCAAGCAGTTCTACGAGAAGATCACCGAGGTGCGCGAAGGGTTGCGCGGTGGCCATGCCATTGCTGGCCAGCAGATCAAGGGCGTTGACGATCGATGAATACCGCCGCCCGTCGAGTCAAGGCATTGTTACCGCCGGTCGTCTTCGGCGTCGTCTTTCTCGCTGCGTGGGAGGCATTCGTCGTATGGCGCGACATCAAGCCCTTTGTCTTGGTCAGGCCGTCGAAGGTGTGGTCGGCCGGACTCGACAACCTGCAGCGCATCGCCGATGCCATGGAGGTCACCGGCACCAACGCACTCATCGGTCTGGTCGCCGGAACTCTGCTCGGGTGCCTCGTCGCGCTGCTGGCCGCCGGCGTCCGCTGGGTCGGCGAGTTGGTTAACCCCGTCGCCGTCGCGGTAAACGCGATCCCGATCGTTGTACTAATAGCGTTGTTCACTCGCCTGTATGAGGCGGACAGCGAGACGCCTCGGCGAATCATGTCCACCCTCGCCGCCTTCTTCGTGGTCTTCATCAATGTGTCGCGTGGCTTGCGACAGAGTTCGCCGACGCAATTGGAGCTAATGCGCTCGTTCGCCGCGTCGCCTCGCCAGCAGTTCGTGAAGGTTCGACTACCGAATGCGATGTCGTTCCTGTTCACGGGTATCCGGGTCGCAGCACCACTAACGGTCATTACGGCGGTCGTGGCGGAGTACTTTGGTGGAAACAGAAACGGTCTCGGGGCCAGCATCAGCGGGTTCCTATCGATCTCGAAGAAGGACGTTGGCCTCGCCTATGTCGCGGGTGCGTCGGTACTCGGCCTACTCTTCTTCGGGTTCGCCGCAGTCTTGGAGTACGTCGCGGTGCCGTGGCAACGTCGACGTGACTCCAGGTAATGAAGGTCAACAACACCAACATCAAAAACACCAACAACAAGGGGGAAGTGCAAATGCAACGGACACGACTGTTTAAGTCGCTGGCCATCGTCGCAGCAGCAAGTCTTTCGTTCGTCGCTTGCGGCGACGACGAGAAGAGCGACTCGACGGATTCGCCGACCGGCGGTCCCGTGATCTGCGACGCCAGCAAAGGTCCAGCCGAAAAGACCACGGTGAAGCTGCAGCTGCAGTGGTTCACACAGGCTCAATTCGCTGGCTACTACGCGGCTGACGCGCAGGGCTGTTACGCCGAGGCCGGTCTTGACGTCGAGATCTTGCAGGGCGCCGTCGAGATCGTTCCGCAAGACGTGCTCGCCAGTGGCGGCGCCGACTTTGCGTTGGCATGGGTGCCAAAAGCGCTCGCATCACGCGAAGCAGGAGCCAACATCGTCAACATCGCACAGATCTTCCAGCGCAGTGGAACCCTGCAGGTCAGCTTTAAGGACTCTGGCATCACTTCGCCAGCGGACTTCGCTGGCAAGAAGATTGGTAGCTGGGGCTTCGGCAACGAGTTCGAGATCTTCGCCGCGCTGAGCGAAGCTGGTCTCGATCCGGCAACCGACGTGGAGATCGTTGGTCAGAACTTCGACATGTCCGGTCTGCTGGCTGGCGACATCGATGCTGCTGAAGCGATGATCTACAACGAGTACGCGCAGGTACTCGAGGCGATTAACCCCGAGACCGGCGAGCTGTACACGGCTGACGATCTCAACGTCATCTCTTACGAGGAAGTCGGCGTCGGCATGTTGCAAGACGCCATCTGGGCCGACGGCGACCGGTTGGCCAATGACGCTGAGTACAAGGCAACCGCGATTGCCTTTGTCAAAGCCTCACTGAAGGGTTGGGCGTTCTGCCGCGACAACACGGTCATCTGCCGCGACATCGTGGTTGAGAATGGTCCGACGCTTGGTTCTGGTCATCAGCTGTGGCAGATGAACGAGATCAACGGTCTCATCTGGCCGTCGGCCGACGGTATCGGTCATATCGATCAGGCTGCATGGGATCGCACGGTCGAGATTGCCAGCAACACGCTGAACCTCGATGGTGCGACTGTGCTGACTGCACCGGTTGACGCCGACGCCTTCACCAACGAAATAGTGGACGCCGCGCTTGAGGCGTTGAAAGCCGAGGGTGTCGACGTTGTCGGTTCCCTCTGGTCGCGAATTGAAGTCACTCTCACCGAGGGTGGCGTCTAATTCGATTCGGGACTCATGTCCTTCGATGAAGTAGTTGAAGGGCGGGTCGCTTCGGCGGCCCGCCCTTCACGCGTCGCCCGTTTCGGTGCTGAGGCGGCAGCGCCATGGCTGTTCGTTGTGTTGTGGAGCACAGGCTTCATCGCTGCTCGCTACGCGACCGACGACTCGGGGCCGTTGATGTTCTTGGCCGTCAGGTTCGTCTTCGCGGCTGCGGTTCTTGCGGTGTTCGCGGCAGCGACTCGAATGGAGCGCCCGACGCGCCGCCAGTTCGGAGCCGTGACAATTGCCGGCCTCGGACTGCACGCCTTGTACCTAGGCGGCGTCTTCCTCGCGATCAGTTGGGGCATGCCTTCGGGTGTTAGCGCGTTGATTGCTGGCCTGCATCCAGTGATCACCGCTGTCGCGGCCCGCGGGTTGCTCGGCGAACGACTGCGGCCGATTCAGTGGGTGGGCGTCGCGCTCGGTTTCGTGGGTGTAATCGCAGTCGTGGTAGATCGACTTGTGGCTGGCGCCAAGGGAATGTCATTCGGCGCAATCGTTGCCGCAGTATTGAGCACGATTGGCATCTGCGCCGGAACGCTGGTGCAACGCCGCCATGGTGGGTCGACTCCGCTGGTGTGGGGAACCTGCGCGCAATACGTCGCGTCGGCGGCGGCGCTGACGATTGCTGCGGCAGTCCATTCGTCAGTCGGTGGCTACGAGGGCGTGCGGTTCACCCGCAGCACCGTTTTTGCTCTGGTGTGGTCGGTCTTCGTCATGTCGATCGCCGCCATTCTCATCATGCTGTGGTTGCTGAAGCGCCATGCGGCAGCGCGGGTGAGCAGCCTGTTCTTTCTCACTCCGGCGCTCAGCACGCTGGAGGGAGCGATTCTGTTCAGCGAGCGTATGGGAGCGCTTGCCCTCGTTGGGTTGGTCGCCGCCCTCGCGGGCGTAGCGCTCACATTGAGGTCAGCGCGGTAGCGTGTCGCTGTGGTCATGACAGACAAACCCAGTGACCGGGAGCCCGAGCAAATCTCACACGTTGTCGTCCGCTTCGCTGGCGACTCGGGCGACGGTATGCAGCTCACCGGCGACCGTTTCACGTCGGCAAGCGCACTCTTCGGCAACGACCTGTCGACGTTCCCCGACTTCCCGGCCGAGATTCGCGCACCAGCAGGCACCGTCAACGGCGTGTCGAGCTTCCAGGTGCACATTTCCGACCACGACATCACCACGCCGGGCGACGTTCCCGACGTACTGGTTGCGATGAATCCTGCGGCGCTGAAGGCCGACCTGCATCGACTCGACCAGCACGGCCTGTTGATTGTCAACAGCGACTCGTTTGAGGAGCGCGATCTACAGAAGGCGGGCTACTCCACGAATCCGCTGCTCGACGAATCACTCTCGCAATACCGAGTAGTCGAGATTCCGATGACGTCGCTGACCCAGAAGGCAACCGAACCACTAGGTGTGAAGTCGCGCGACTCCGAGCGGTCGAAGAACTTCTTCGCGTTGGGCGTCATTTCTTGGCTCTATTCGCGACCGATCGAGCCGACGGTCAAGTGGGTCGAGTCGCGGTTCAAAGACCTAGTGAAGGACAGCAACCTGGCCGCGTTTCGTGCGGGCTACAACTTTGGTGAAACAAGCGAACTGTTCGACCATCCGTATCAGGTGAAGCCAGCACCTTTGCCGGCGGGCGAGTACACCAATATCTCTGGCAACGTCGCGCTGGCGTGGGGACTAGTCGCGGCAGGTCAACTTGCGAAGCTGCCGATTTTTCTTGGCAGTTACCCAATCACTCCGGCCAGCGACATCCTGCACGAACTGTCGAAGCACAAGCAGTTCGGCGTGCGCACCGTTCAGGCCGAGGACGAAATCGCTGCTGCCGGAATGGCTCTCGGCGCCGCGTTCGCTGGCCACATCGGTGTCACCACCACGAGCGGACCTGGCGTGTCGTTGAAGGGCGAGACGCTCAGCTTGGCAGTGTCGCTTGAGTTGCCGTTCTTGCTCGTCGACATTCAGCGTGGCGGACCGTCGACGGGGCTTCCGACTAAGACAGAAGCTGCCGACCTCAACATCGCAATGTACGGACGTCACGCCGAAGCACCGCTTCCGATCGTGGCTGCCTACAGTCCTGGTCAGTGTTTCGATGCGGCGATCGAGGCTGTCCGCATCGCGCTGAAGTACCGCACGCCTGTGATTTTGCTTAGCGACGGCTACTTGGCCAACGGCAGTGAGCCGTGGCTTCTTCCGGATGTCTCGACGCTGCCCGACATCTCGGTGCCGTTCGCGACCGAGACGAACCACACCGCGAAGGATGGCACCGAAGAGTTCTGGCCGTACCTGCGCGACCCCGAGACGCTCGCTCGTCCGTGGGCGATTCCTGGCACGCCGGGTCTGATGCACCGCGTTGGCGGTATCGAGAAGGAAGACGGCACCGGCAACATCAGCTACGAACCGGCGAACCATTCGGCGATGGTGCACTTGCGTGCGGCGAAGATTGCAGGCATCGCCAACGACATTCCGTTGGCCACCATCGTCGGCGATGAAGACGCCGACCTGTGTCTGCTCGGCTGGGGCTCGACGTGGGCGGCGATCGACGCGGCCGTCCAGATCACACGTCGACAAGGCATAAAGGTGGCGTGGATTCATCTGACCCACCTCAATCCGATGCCACGAAACCTCGGCGACTTGCTGCGCTCGTTCAAGCACATCCTGGTTCCCGAGTTGAACCTCGGTCAGCTGTGTCGCATTGTGCGCGCCGAGTTTCTTGTGGATGCAAAACCTGTAACCAAGGTGCAGGGCTTGCCCTTCACCGCTGCCGAACTGGAAGCTGCAATCAAGGGGGTACTTGCCGGTGAGTGACACGATGGTTCCAATCACGAGCAAGAAGGACTGGACTAGCGATCAAGAAGTGCGCTGGTGCCCGGGTTGTGGCGACTACGGCATCTTGCTTGCCGTGCAGATGCTGATGCCCGAGCTGGGTGTTGCCCCCGAGAACACGGTCTTCGTTAGCGGCATCGGCTGCAGTAGCCGCTTTCCGTACTACATGAACACATACGGCATGCACAGCATCCACGGTCGTGCGCCGGCCATTGCAACCGGTGTTGCAGTTGCTCGACCCGACCTCGATGTGTGGGTAATCACCGGCGACGGCGATGCCCTGTCGATCGGCGGCAACCACCTGATCCATGCGCTGCGCCGCAACGTCAACCTGACGATCCTGTTGTTCAACAATCAGATCTATGGCCTGACGAAGGGGCAGTACTCGCCGACCTCGGAAGAGGGCAAGGTCACGAAGAGTACGCCGATGGGTTCCATCGATCACCCATTCAACCCGCTGGCTGTTGCGCTCGGCGCCGAGGCCTCGTTTGTCGCCCGCACGCACGACCTCGACCGCAAGCACATGATGAATGTGTTCCGTGCCGCGCACGCGCACCGCGGTGCTTCATTCGTCGAGATTCTGCAGAACTGCAACGTGTTCAACGACGGTGCGTTTGATGGAATTCTCGCCCGCACCGCGCGTGAAGAGATGATGATCGACCTGAAGCACGGCGAGCCGATTCGATTCGGCGCAGAAGGCCACAGTGGTGTCGTGATGGGCAGCGATGGCCAGCTTCGCATCGTCGAAGTAGCCGAAGTTGGCGTTGAGGCGTTGCTAGTGCACGATGCGCATCGCCACGATCCGGGACTTGCCTTCTCATTGGCACGGCTATCGCACGACAACAACTCGCCGACTCCGTTTGGAATCTTCCGCGACGTCGATCGCGGCGACTACGGCCACCTGGTAGGTGCACAGCTGGCCGAGGCATCGGAAAAGAAGGGCCCCGGCGATTTGAGTGCGCTGCTGCGCAGCACCGGCACCTGGATGGTTTCGCCGACGGAGTAGTAGTCGAGGCGGCGTCGTTCAACCGCCGGTTATCGCCTCGCCGGCACCGATGTTGGCCCGTTCAGCCGCCGCGCGTCCGGCGTACCAACCTGCCGCGTTGAGTCGGCGTCCACGCCGAACGGTTGTAGTAGGAAATGCTTCCTCGTACGCCGCGTCGACGGCGGCTTGGCGTTCGGCGAGAATCGGCACCAACGCCGTGCCGTAGGTTTGTTGGGCGTCGGTCGCGATGCAATCGCGAGCCGCCTCTAGTCGTTCAGTGATGCGGTCTGCGAACGCAATCAAGAACGCACGTCGAAAGGGTGCGGTGCGCAAGTGTGGTTGCTGCATGGTGGCCTGCGCCGAAGCATGGGTTGCCTGAACGAGCAGCGACGTGAACAACACGTCGGTCAGGCGTAGGTCGACAGGGAAGCCGACGAGCGTGCTGAACCCGCACTTTGGCCCCCAAACCGCTCGCACGCCGTTGACCGATGCAATCGCCGAGAGGAAGGTTGCCTTCTCGTCGCCGTATGGATTATCGATGTGGACTCGGCGCGACTCGATTCCGGCTGCGTGGGCCGTCCCTTTCGCGGCGGAGGCCATCATTGCCGCATCGATGGAATGACGGGTCATCAACTGCTGCGCCTTGGCGGTGAACGTTTCGGCTTCTGCCTCAAAGTCGGTCGCTTCGGCCTTCGCCAGCATTGCGCGGATGAGGCGCAGCGCCTTCTCGTCAACCTCGCCGGTTCCGATGCGATCGGTGAGTCCGATGTTTGTAGCGCCCCACGCCTGTGGCGGATCGATTAGCACCGACACGTGCTGTGAGTGTTGTAGTTGAGCGAGGACTTGAATCGCGGTGGTAAGTGCCTCTTGCGGGTGGAGGCGCTCGGCTCGAGCCCATGCCGACAGGACGTCACCGGTGCCGCCGCGAATCACACAGGCGCTCGGATCGTAAACACCCATGTCGTCCAGTTGCGCCAGCCACGAGTGCGGTGCGCGGCTTGCCGCGTCGTGGCGCCGTGAGTGATGTGCAATGAACCGAACGACCATCCGACTCGCGCGGAGCGTCCACTCGCGCTTCACCGTGTGGACGAGGTCGGCAGGCTGCCACCCGTACTCGAGCAGCAAATCGATGACATTCTGAAGGCGGCGCGTTACAACGGCGCTTGGCCGCTCGGTGTGTTCGGGTTGGTCGTCTCGTTCGTGAAGTGCGTCGATCACGCTGGCGAACGTCGTCTTGTCAGCGGACGGACCAAAGGCGTAAGCACACGCGATGGTGATTAGTTCCTCAACTGTTGCGCGCTTGCGATCGGCGGATTGACGCTGCTTTTGTGCACGGCGTTGCTGGCTGTTACGTCCCATAGGGCCGAGCATCACAGAGGGGCGCGCGAGAGTTCAGCCTGTGTAGAACTTGTCCGCGACGCTAAGTGCGTCGTCGAGAATGGCTAGGCCCTCTTCGACCAGTTCGCGACTTGTATTGCATGGCGGAACCACGTGTAGGCGGTTGAAGTGGGTGAAGGGCCACAAACCCTTTGCCTTGCACGCTGCGGCCAGCTCGGTCATCGGCTTCGTGTCGGCACCCGATGCGTTGTAGGGGACTAGCGGTTCGCGCGTGGCGCGATCCTTCACGAGCTCGATTGCCCAGAACACGCCGAGACCGCGTACTTCGCCGACGCTCGGATGATTGGCCATCAGCTTTTCAAGGCCCGGAGCGATCACGTCGGTGCCGAGCATGCGTGCATGTTCGATGATGCCTTCTTCTTTGAAGATGTTGATGCTGGCGACGGCCGATGCGCACGCGAGTGGATGGCCCGAATACGTGAGCCCGCCGGGGAAGGCGCGATCCTTGAACGAGTCGGCGATCGCGCGACTGATCACGACGCCACCGAGCGGCAGGTAGCCAGAGTTTGAACCCTTCGCGAAACAAACGAGATCGGGTTGCACGCCCCACCTCTGATACGCGAACCACTCGCCGCAGCGGCCGAAGCCGGCCATCACTTCGTCGCAGATCATCACGATGCCGTGACGGTCGCAGCGATCGCGCACGCCCTGCAAGTAGCCATCGGGTGGTACGAGGATTCCGTTGGTGCCGACAACGGTCTCGAGAATGATCGCGGCGACGTTGTGTCCGCCCTCGACCATCAACACGTCGTCGAGGTGTGCGAGCGCGCGCTGGCACTCTTCGACCTCGTTGGCGCTGTGGAACGCGCTGCGGTATGTGTATGGCCCCCAGAACTTCACCACACCAGGCATGCCTGGCTCGCTGGCCCAGCGGCGTGGGTCGCCGGTGAGGTTGATCGCACCGCTCGTTGCGCCGTGGTAGCTGCGGTAGTGGCTGAGCACCTTCATCCGGTTCGTGTGCAGCCGCGCCATGCGAACCGCGTTCTCGGTTGCTTCGGCGCCGCCATTGGTGAAGAACACCATGTCGAGGCCCGCGGCCTCGCTGATCAATCGAGCCGCTTCGCTACGCGCGTCGTTGGCGTGGAACGGAGCAACCGTGCACAGTTTGTCGGCGTATTCCTTGATCGCGGCGACGAGCTTCGGGTGCTGATGGCCGATGTTGACGTTGACCAGTTGACTAGAGAAGTCGAGGTACTTGGTGCCGTCTTCAGTCCAGAAGTGGCTGCCTTCTGCGCGGGTGACGACGGCGGGGTTCAATGCGCCCTGCGCGCTCCACGAATGGAACACGTGCTTGCGGTCGTTCTTAAAGGCGTCAGCTGGGTTTGTGTCGAGCGCGTTCATGGATGTCCATGGTAGTACCGTTCGGCAAATGGGCGAGATGGTGACTTTCAAAAGCAATGGGCATACATGCGATGGCTACATCGCCGGTTCTGGCCCGGGTGTGCTGGTGATTCAGGAATGGTGGGGTCTCGTGCCGCACATCAAGGATGTTGTTGACCGCTTTGGCGCTGCGGGATTCACGGCGCTCGCGCCCGACCTGTACCACGGCCAATCGAGCACCGAGTCAGACGGCGCCGGCAAGTTGATGATGGCGCTCAACCTGCAACAAGCCGGAAAAGACCTGAGCGGTGCCATCGACTTGCTGCAAGAACGATCGGGTTCGAAGAAGGTCGGAGTCGTCGGTTATTGCATGGGTGGAGGGCTGGCGCTGGTAGTCGCATCGCAGCGACCCGACGCGATCGTGGCGTGCGCGCCGTACTACGGAGTTATCCGTTCGGAGTCCGCGCAGCCCGACTGGTCGAAGATTGAAGCGAAGATTGTCGGCGAGTACGCGGAGAACGATGGTTCCGCAGGTCCCGAGCCGACTCGCGCACTCGAGAAGAAGCTGCGCGATCTAGGCAAGGACGTGACGATGCACATCCACGCCGGAGCACACCACGGTTTCTTCAACGACAGTCGCCCTGAGGTCTACTCCGCCAGCGACGCAGCAGAAGCGTGGGACCGCACGGTCGGATTGTTCCGCTCGAAGCTCTGAAGACTCGACTTCTAACCCAGCTCGGCGATTGCGTTTGCTAGTGCCAACACTCTTTGCGCGTTGGCTACGTGCAGGTTTTCGATCATCTTGCCGTCGACCGTCACTACGCCGCGGCCCTCCGATGTTGCTTCTTCGAAGGCGGCGATCACTCGCCATGCGTGCTCGACTTCTTCCTTGCTTGGTGACCAGACCTCGTTGCAGATTTCGACTTGGCCCGGATGAATCAACGTCTTGCCGTCGAAGCCCAACTCGAAGCCTTGCACGCACTCGGCGCGAAAGGCGTCGAGGTCTTTTACGTCGTTGAACACTCCGTCGAGAATCGTTTTGCCCGCTTCGCGCGCCGCGAGTAACGCCGTGGCTAGATGAGGGAGCAGTGGGTAGCGGTCGGGGGCGCCGAGGGCCGCACGCAACTCGCGGGCTAAGTCGTTGGTGCCCATTACTAACGCATCGACGCGCCAGAAGCCGGCGATCGCGCGCACGTCGAGGATTGCTGTCGGTGTCTCAACCATCGCCCAGATCTTCATGTCGGCTCGCGCGCCGGCGGCATCGAGTCGATCGGCGACCTGGGCGAGGTAATCCACCGACGACACCTTCGGAATGACGACGGCCGCAGCGGTCGTTTGTGCCGCAGCGGCGAGGTCGTCGACTCCCCATGGAGTGTCGAGCCCGTTGCAACGAATCGTTAGCTCGCGCGATCCATACGCACCCGAAGTCACCGCGGCGACGGCGTTCGCCCGCGCAGTCGCCTTCGCGTCCGGTGCAACGGCATCCTCAAGGTCGAAGATGATCGCGTCGCACGGAATCGTCTTGGCCTTCTCGAGCGCCCGCTCGTTGGCTGCGGGCATGTACAGGACTGAACGACGCGGCCTCATCGTCAGAAGCCGTAGGCCTTCGCCAACGCGGGGTCGCGGTCTGCCAACTGGCGAGCCAACGCCACCACTACCTTGCACTGCTTCACCGACGCGTCGTCTTCCATCTTGCCGTCGAGCATGACTGCGCCGGTGCCGTCGCCCATCGCGTCGATCACGCGCTGTGCTTGCTGCACGTCGGCGGGGCGAGGACTGAACACGCGCTTGGCGATCTCGATCTGCGAAGGGTGCAGACTCCAGGCGCCGACGCAACCGAGCAGATACGCGTTACGGAATTGGTCTTCACATGCAACCGTGTCTGCGATGTCGCCGAACGGGCCGTAGAACGGCAACAGTCCGTAGGTGACGCACGCGTCGACCATGCGAGCGAGTGTGTAGTGCCACAGATCTTGTTGATAGATCGGCCGCTCGTCGGTGCCGTCTTGTGGATCGGCGCGCACGAGATAGTCGGGGTGGCCGCCACCGACACGTGTGGTCTTCATTCGTCGATTGGCGGCGAGGTCGGCCGGCCCCAGTGACAGGCCTTGCATACGCGGTGAAGCCGCGCAGATCGCTTCAACGTTGGTGACGCCGCGGGCGGTCTCGAGAATCGCGTGCACCATCAGCGGCTTCTTCAGGCCGGCACGCGCCTCGAGTTGCGCCAGCAAGCGATCGACGTAGTGGATGTCTTCCGGCCCCTCGACCTTGGGCACCATGATCACGTCGAGCTTGTCGCCAATCTCGGTTACCAGCGTCGTCAGATCGTCGAGCGCCCACGGCGAATCGAGGCTGTTGATACGCGTCCAAAACTGCGTGCTGCCGAAGTCGACGGTCTTACCGATTTTGACCAGTCCCGCCCGCGCAGCTTCCTTGTCGGCCATCGGGATTGCGTCCTCAAGGTTGCCCAACAGAATGTCGACTGTGGGTACGAGCTCGGGAACCTTGGCCACCAGCTTGTCGATGTGCGGCGGAAAGAAATGGATGACCCGGCTCGGCCGCACCGGCAATTCACGAAGGGGTGCGGGAGCACCCGCCGCGAGCGGCTTAAAGAAGTCACGTGGGCTTTTCACACCGCAAGACTTTCACACGGCGTGTTCCCAGTTAGCTTTCACGGCGTGTTAGCGACCAACTTCGACGCAATCCTCTTCGATGCTGGCGGCATTTTCCTGCTGCCAGACCCAACAGTGCTCGGCCCGCTCTTGGCCTATCACGGTGGTGATCCCTCAGAAGCGGCACACCGGCGCGCCCACTACGCCGGCATGGCGGCGAAGAGCGCCAGCGGCGCGACCGAGAAGTTCTGGGACGACTACAACGTCGCGTATGTGCGGGCAGTCGGCGTGTTTGAACATGAGGTCGACCTCGCGGCCGACGTGTTGGGGCGCAGTCGCAACGCTCACACGTGGCGCTGGCCTATTCCCGAGAGCGTGAGCGCACTACGAAAGTTGCACGCCGCGGGAGTGCCCATGGGCATCATCAGCAACGCCTCCGGCCAAATCGCCGAGGTATTGGCGCGCAGCGCTGTCTGTCAGGTCGGTGAGGGGTCCGGCACTCCCGTGCGGGTGATCATCGACAGCCACATAGTCGGTGTCGCCAAGCCCGACCCGCGCATTTTCGATTTCGCGCTCGAGTATTTCATCGGTGTAGAGCGAGCGCGCATCGCGTACATCGGTGACTCGGCCACCATGGATGTCGGTGGCGCGCGAGCCGCTGGCCTGCACCCGATTCTGCTTGACCCGTACGACGATCATGCCGGTGCCGATTTCGACCGTTTGCGCAGTTTGGAAGAATTGATCGCATGACCGGCGCTCGCGTCAGCGATGCATGGGACGAATGGCGAGCACGAGTCAACCTCGACGAGTACCACGTGCGTTGGCAGCAAATGGAACAGCGCGGCGAGGCATCGCACGGCGAAGCCGACTTCATCGAGTCGCTTCATCCAACCAGTGTGCTGGACGCCGGCTGCGGAATGGGTCGCGTGGCAATCGAGCTACACCGGCGTGGCATCGACGTCGAGGGCGCCGATCTCGATAATGACCTGCTCGCGTACGCACGCACAGACGCGCCGCACATCACGTGGCATTTCGCGGACCTTGCGACGGCGTCACTCGGCCGCACGTATCAACTGATCGCGATGCCAGGCAATGTGATGCTCTTCTGTCGCGCAGAGGCCCGCACCAAGATTGTCGCCAACCTGGCGAGTCATCTCAGCGACTACGGATTGTTGGTCGCCGGCTTCTCGTTGCGGACTGACGCGGAAGCGCTGACGCTGAACGATTACGACGCGGCCTGCGCCGCTGTCGACCTTGAGTTGGTAGATCGCTACGCGACTTGGGAGCGAGCGCCGTTTGAGGGCAGCGACTATGCAGTCTCGGTGCACAAGCGGCGGGCGATCACCTTTAAACACAGTGTCTCGTCGGCGCCTTCGAAAATTGACAGCACGCGCGCGTCGACGAAATAGCGCGACACGGGGAACTCTTCGGCGTAGCCCATTCCGCCGTGAATCTGCATGGCCTCGCGCGTGACCCACTCGGCGGCCTTGCACGCGAACGCCTTAACCATCGCCGCTTGCGCCGTCCCGCCACCCTCGGCCATGAGGCGAGCAACGCGATACGCGGACTGACGACCGGCTTGTATCAACATCACCATGCGGCCGAGCTTCACCTGCGTTAGTTGATAGTCGGCAATCGGCGCGCCGAACACCTTGCGGTTGCGCGCGTAGTCGACGGCAGCTTCGTACGCGGCCTGCATCACGCCGACGGCGCGCGCCGCGGTTTGCAGTCGCCCGTTCTCGAAACCGGCCATCTGCATGCCGAATCCCTTACCAACGCCTTCCGCCTCGCCGAGCAGGTTGGCCATCGGCACCCACCAATCGACTAGCGAGACCTCGTAGCTGTGCATGCCGCGATACCCGATGGTGTCGATCGCGCGGCCCTCCATCGTGCCGACAACGCCATCCGCACGTGGCGGCTGGCTGAACGCAAACGCATGACCCTCACCGCGCGGCTTTGGAACGATGAACAGGCTGAGCCCGCGATTGCCCTTCGACGTGTCGCTATCGGTGCGAGCTAGCAACGCGAGCACGTCGGCCCGCGCACCGAACGTGCACCACGTCTTGACGCCGTTGATCACGAAGCCCTGTTCGCCGTTAGGCCCTGGCGCTGCCGTCGCACTGACCTTGAGGTTCGCGACGTCACTGCCGTAGTCGGGTTCGGTTACCGCGACCGCTGGCATTACTTCGGCAGCGGCCAACTTTGGCAACCACTCAGACTTCTGTGCTTCGGTGCCACCGCTCAAGAGTGCGCGCGTCAGGATCTCGGGCCGCGTGATCAACGACCCGCCGATGCCCAGCGAACCGCGACTCAACTCCTCGGTCGCCACGACCATCGCGATGTACTCGTTGGATCCGCCCTCGCTGAAGCCGCCGTACTCGGCCGGCACGCTGAGGCCGAAGGCGCCCATCGCCGCTAAGCCCTGGACAATCTCCTCGGGTACATCGGCGTTCTCGCGATGTACGCGTTCGGCCTGTGGTTTGATCACCTTGTCGGCGAAGCTGCGGAAGGTATCGGCGACCATCGTCATCTCATCGTCGAGGTGTAGCGGGCCAGGCGTTTCAGCGAGCGACGCGACGAACTCGGGTGCGCGGAACTTCTCAAGCACCGGGTGGGCGGCCCGCAGGGGAGCAACTGCAACACCCCAAAGCGATTCGCGCCCGGCGATTCGATTAATCAGGTCGTGCACCATGTCGGCGGTGAAGGCGCATGCGATGCGTGCCTCGATCGCGCCATTTCGCCCGTAGTCCAGCAATGCTCGAGCTGCCGCGACTTGCGCCGCAGCGTGCGCCACGTCGTATGCAAGAACTTGGTTCGCGTCGGGTCCGCCTTTGGCGGTCAGCGTTCGGACGCCGCCGTCGACGACGGTGGCCGCAAGGTCGATTGCGTCCCCCGCCGCTGACAGATCGGTATCAGAGATTTCCACGATGGCGAGGCTACTGAGATGTGCGATGCTGCCCACATGATTCGGGTTTGCGTCTATTGCGGTTCCAACGAAGGCAGCTCCGCTGCGTTTGCTACAAGCGCTCGCCAGCTCGGCACAGCCTTAGCGAACCGCGGCATAGGAATGGTTTTCGGTGGCGGCAGCGTTGGCCTCATGGGTATTGCCGCCGATGCGGCGATGCAGGCTGGTGGCGATGTGACCGGAGTTATCACAGAACAACTGGTAGGCGCCGAGGTTGCGCACCGAGCACTCACGACCCTCGAGATCGTGCCGACGATGCACGAACGCAAAGCGAGGCTGTGCGACCTGGCCTCCGGATTCATCGTCTTGCCGGGAGGTTTCGGCACGGTCGACGAATTCGCGGAGATGCTCACCTGGAACCAACTCGGAATCATCGCCAAGCCGGTCGTGTTGCTCGATGTCGCGGGCTACTGGTCGCCGCTGTTCGACTGGATGGATGGCGCTGTCGCCGCCGGCTTTGTGCGACCTGCCCATCGGATGCTCGCGCAGCGCGCCCGCAACGTCGATGAAGCGATCGCGCTCGCAACAAGCCCCGTGCCCGACACTCCGCACAAGTGGCTCGACCGCGATCCGGTTCGACCGTAACTAGATCGCGTCGGGTTCGAAGCGGTAGCCAATACCTGGCTCGGTAAGGAAGTAGCGCGGCCGGCTCGGCTCGGGTTCCAGCTTCTTGCGAATGGCTGCAAGGTGCACTCGCAGATAGTTGGTCTCTTGCTCGTACTGTGGCCCCCACACCTGTTGCAGCAACTGGCGTTGTGTGACCAGTCGCCCAGAGTGCCGAACAAGTTCTTCGACGATCTCCCACTCGATCGGGGTCAGGTGCACGTGCTCGCCATTCGCCAGCGTCGCGACTTTTTCACTGAGATCGACTGTGAATGACGCGGTGCTGACCGAAGCTTGCTCGGGTGTCGGTTGGTGGCGCCTGAGCGCGGCGCGCAACCTGGCAAGCACTTCATTCATGCCGAAGGGCTTCGTCACGTAGTCGTCGGCGCCAGCGTCGAGGGCGCGCACCTTGTCGGCCTCGCTATCGCGCACCGAGAGAATGATTATTGGCACCTTCGTCCAGCCGCGCAATCCCTCCACAACTCCAACTCCGTCGATTCCCGGAAGGCCGATGTCGAGAAGCACGAGGTCAGGTGGGCGAGCAGCAGCAAGCGCGAGCGCTTCCTCGCCACTGGCGGCAACTTCAACTTCGTAATCGCGCGCGGTCAGATTGATCTTCAGCGCCTTTCGAATTTGCGCCTCGTCGTCGACGACTAAGATTCGCGTCACTTGGCATCCTTCGCGATCGGCACGATGATCGTGAACGTACAGCCGCCACCTGGTGTGTCGTCCAACTCGATCACACCACCGGTGAGTTCGACGAAGCCCCGGGCGATCGCAAGCCCCAATCCGACGCCAGCGTCGTTGGACCTATCTCCTAAGCGCTGGAACGGCTCAAACACGCGCGCCCGCACACTCTTGGGAATTCCGGGACCGCTGTCGATAATGCGTAGTTGCACTCGGTCGGCAATCTTTGCCGCCTCGATGCGCACAGTCTGAGTGGGCTCGGTCCATGCCAGCGCGTTGGACACGAGGTTGGCAATGGAGCGCTCCAGTAGCGCAGCGTCTGTCAGAACCAGAGGAAGTTGCTCGCTGACATCGACAACGACACGTCCGGCCGGTGCCGCCAACGCTGACAGCGCTGCCGCGACGACCTCCTCCATTGCCGTGGGCACCAGATTCGCCAAGGCGGCACCACCCTGCAATCGGCTCATGTCGAGCAGGTTTCCGACGACGCGGTCGAGTCGATCCGCTGACGTGTCGATTGTGGCGAGTAGGTCGCGGCGATCCTGGGCGCTGAAACCGACATCGGCTGCCATCAGCCCTGTGACTGATGCCTTGATAGAGGCAAGGGGTGTGCGCAGATCGTGAGAGACGGCTTGCAATAACGCTGTGCGCAGTGCATTCGATTCCGACAGCGATTCAATTTTCGTTGCGTCCTTGCGCAACCGACGCGCCTCCAGCCCAAGTGAAAGTTGGTCGGCGAACGCGCGCAGCACTCCGAGGTCGTCTCCGCTGATCGGTCGCCCGCGCATGACGAGTTGTGTGTTCCCCGCCTCGTCAAGTGAGATTGCGACACCTTCGGCAGGAGTGCTTGGCGGGTTGCTACCCGATGCGGTGGTCAGTGTCCAGCCCTCCGCCGTTCGTTCAAGCACCGCCGCCGAATCGAGTTCAAAGAGCGCGCGCACTTGGTCGACGAGATCCGGAAGTGGGTCGGCGGCGGCGATGATCGAACCAGTGGACCGCGCAAGCGCGGTCGCGTCAGCTCGTGCGCGCCGTGCGTCGCGGCTTTGTCGTGCTGTTCGGTCCACGATTGTGCTGACGCCGATCGCGACTGTGACGAAGACTCCCAGAGCGATGATGTTGTCCGTGTCGGTGATAGTCCATGTGTGCACAGGTGGCGTGAGGTACCAGTTCGTCAGCAATGAGGCTGCAATGGATGCGAACACGCCAGGGCGAACGCCGCCGACCGCTGCAATGACCAGCACAATCGCCAAATTCATCAGCAGTGCGCTTCCGAGGTTGAGGTGTTCGTCGACAGCGACCAACACTGCGGTCAGCAGCGGTAACCCAATGACGCACAGCGCCCATGCCAGCAGCTCGCGCCTGCGCGGGATAGCGCTGAGTGAGCGGCGCCGCCGTGGCTGCCGCGAGTGCTGACTTGGCGTTTCGGGATCCGTTGCGATCATGTGCACATCGACACCGGGTAGCCGTCGCTGTACCTGCGCGGAGAGCGTCCCGTGCAGTGCTTCCGAGATTTTTGATCTACGTGAGGCCCCGAAGACGACCTGTGTTGCCTGCTCGCTCGCCGCGAACGCGGCGAGCGTGGCAGCGACATCGTCGCCGACAACCTCGCGATACGTGCCACCGAGCTCGATCACCAACGCTCGTTGCCGTTCCAGGCTGTCGCCAGTGTTTCTGGAGAGACCATCTGCGCTAGCGACGTGCACGCCCAACAACTCACCGCGAACCCGACCAGCCAGGCGCGCGGCGCGACGAATCAGATGGTCGCCGCCTGGCGAGCCGGTCAGCGCAACGACGACACGCTCGCGTGTCTCCCACGCGTCGGTGATGCCGTGCTGGGCGAGGTAACCCTGCAAGGCGTCCTCGACCCGGTCGGCCACCCACAACAGCGCGAGCTCGCGGAGTGCCCCGAGATTTCCAGGGCGGAAGTAGTTCGCCAGCGCGGCGTCGACCTTGGCTGCCTTGTAGATGTTGCCGTGCGCCATGCGACGGCGCAGGGCTTCCGGACTCATATCGACGAGTTCGATTTGGTCGGCTTGCCGCACGAATGAGTCGGGGACGGTTTCACGCTGCGCGACACCGGTGATCCGATGGACGACGTCGTTCAGTGACTCGAGGTGCTGAATGTTGACCGTCGAGATGACGTCGATTCCGGCAGCGAGAAGCTCTTCGACATCTTCCCAACGCTTGGTGTGCCGGACGCCTGGAGTGTTGGTATGCGCGAGTTCATCGACCAGGACAACGGCTGGATGTCGGCGCAGGATCGCGTCCAGATCCATTTCCTCGAACATTGAGTCGCGGTAGGCGACTTGTTGCCGCGGAATCAGCTCTAGATCACCCATCTGTTCGATGGTCTGCGGGCGCTCGTGAGTCTCGACATACCCGATCACGACGTCGGTGCCGCGGTGCGCGCGCCGCCGCCCTTCGTTCAACATCGCGTACGTCTTGCCCACTCCGGGAGCCGCTCCCAGGTAGATCCGAAACGTGCCGCGCGCCATACCGACAGTGTGCCCGATCAGCTACTTGCGAACGCGTCGAGCGCAATGTTCAACTCGAGCACGTTCACGCCAGGATCGCCGAGAACAAGCAGATCGCGATCGTCGGTGTGGTCACCAATCATCTGTAGCACTACGGCGATTTCCAGGCCGCGAGCCTCGGCGACCCGCGGGGCTTGCAAACGAGCGTTGGCCACGCTGATGTGCGGATCTAGGCCACTGGCCGACGCGGTAACGGCATCAACCGGTACAAGCACGTCGTCACTCAATCCGTTTTCGGCGCGATAGGCCACGACGCGTTCCGCGACTGCATCCAGGAGTGCTGGGTTGTGCGGTCCAAGGTTCGAGCCCGACGATGCTCCCGCGTTGTACCCATCACCAGCGGCCGACGGCCGGGGGTGAAAGTACTGGGGAGAAACAAACTGTTGCCCAATCAGCTTCGAGCCGACCACTTCGCCGTCGACCTTGATGAGCGAGCCTTCGGCTTCGTCCTTGAGAGCCACCTGCGCGACAGCGGTGACAACGAGCGGATACACGACCCCGCACACCACCGTGAAGACCACGAGGGCGAACAATGCGGGACGCAGTTGACGAAAGAAGTTCTTCATTACTTCACTCCTAGAGCAGTGACCAGCAGGTCGATGAGTTTGATTCCAACGAATGGGGCGACGATTCCACCGAAGCCGTAAACCAGTAGGTTGCGGCGCAACACGACGGCGGCACTTTCGGCACGGAACTTGACGCCGCGCAGCGCAAGCGGGATTAGACCGACGATGATCAGCGCGTTGAAGATGACCGCCGAGAGGATTGCCGACCTCGGGGTAGCGAGATCCATCACGTTCATCGAGTCGAGCGCAGGCAATGTGGCGACGAACATCGCCGGAATGATGGCGAAGTACTTGGCGATGTCGTTGGCAATCGAGAACGTGGTTAGCGACCCACGCGTAATCAACAACTGCTTACCGATCTCGACGATCTCGATCAGCTTCGTCGGGTTCGAGTCGAGGTCGACCATGTTGCCTGCCTCTTTCGCAGCCTGAGTACCCGTGTTCATCGCGACGCCGACATCGGCCTGCGCGAGCGCAGGAGCATCGTTAGTTCCGTCGCCTGTCATCGCGACCAGGTTGCCGCCAGCTTGTTCGCGCTTGATCAACGCCATCTTGTCTTCCGGGGTTGCCTCGGCGAGGAAGTCGTCGACTCCTGCCTCGGCGGCGATGGCGGCGGCCGTCAGCGGATTGTCGCCCGTGATCATGACGGTTCGTATGCCCATCATGCGCAGTTGCTGAAACCGCTCAGTCATGCCCGGCTTGACGGTGTCCTTCAAGCGAATGACACCGAGCACGCGCAATCCGTCGATAACAACCAGCGGCGTTGCACCGTCGCGTGACACGCCGTCGACGATGGGGCCAAGTTCGATCGGCGCCGCGCCTCCGTGTTCCAACACGAACCGACGCACCGAGTCGCCGGCGCCTTTGCGAACGCTGCGCGCAGCCTGGTTTCCATAGGCCGGAAAGTCCATGCCGCTCATGCGTGTTTGGGCGGTGAACGGAACCAGTACGGCATCCGGATTATCGGGGATTGTGAGCCCAAACTTCTCGATCGCGAGCGCAACGATTGATCGGCCTTCCGGCGTTTCGTCGGCAAGGCTCGCTGCCAGTGCGGCTTCAGCAACCTCGCGTTCGGTGACGTCGTGCACGGGAATGAATTCCGAGGCCTGCCGTGATCCGAACGTGATCGTGCCTGTCTTGTCGAGCAGCAAAGTGCTGACGTCGCCGGCCGCCTCGACTGCCCGACCGCTCATCGCGAGCACATTGCGCTGCACCAGGCGGTCCATGCCCGCAATTCCGATCGCCGATAGCAAGCCACCGATGGTGGTAGGGATCAGGCACACGAGCAGTGCGACGAGCACGATCACGGTTTGTTCGGCGCCGGAGAAGATTGCGAACGGCTGCAAGGTAACGACCGCCAGTAGGAAGACGATGGTGAGGCCAGCCAGCAGAATGCTGAGCGCGATCTCGTTTGGCGTCTTCTGTCTGTTGGCACCTTCTACCAACGCGATCATGCGGTCGAGGAAGCTTTCGCCTGGCCGCGAGGTGATCTGCACGACGATCTCGTCGCTCAGCACTCGTGTGCCACCGGTGACGGCACTGCGATCGCCACCGGACTCGCGTACAACTGGCGCGCTCTCTCCGGTGATTGCACTCTCGTCGACAGTGGCGATGCCCTCAACGACATCGCCATCGCCCGGAATCACTTGCCCGGCGCTAACGACACAGAGATCGCCGAGCTGCAGCTGCGCAGAAGGCTTCTCAATGATCGAGCCGCCCGGTAAGCGCACCCTGGCCATGGTGTCGGCGCGTGTTGCCCGCAATGCAGCGGCTTGCGCCTTGCCACGCCCTTCTGCCATCGCCTCAGCAAAGTTGGCGAACAAGACCGTGAACCACAACCAGGCCGCCACGAGTCCGGAGAACCAGTTCTCGTTGCTGCTGGCAGATCCAAAGTCGCGGATGAATAGAACAGTCGTGAGTACCGAGCCCACTTCCACCACGAACATCACAGGGTTCCGCGCGAGCGTGACGGGATTCAGCTTGCGCACGCTGTCGACAAGTGCGCGACGCACGATCGTGCGATCGAACATTGATCGAGATGCACTTGCCCGAGTGCGGACTTTCGGTGAGCGCTCCTGTGGAGTGATTTCAATTGTTGAGTTCATGGTGTCAGTTGCTCCAAGATCGGGCCTAGGGCCAGGGAGGGAAGAAATGTGAGGCCGGCGATGATCACGACCACGCCAGCGACGAGTGCCGCGAACAACGGCGTGTCGGTGGGGAAAGTTCCCGACGTTGCCGGCACCTTCTGCTTGCGCACAAGCGAACCACCGACCGCGAGTGCGGGAATGATTAGGAAGAAACGGCCGATCAGCATCGCCAGGCCTTGCGTCGTCGTGTACCAATCGGTACCAGTGCCGACGTAGGCGAATGCCGAGCCGTTGTTGTTGGCAGCCGAGGCGTAGTTGTAAAGCACTTCGCTGAGCCCATGTGCGTCCTGCGTTTGCAAGCCACTCGTTACCGAACCGAGCATCACGCTGGCGGCGGCAAACCCCAGAAGGGCGATGGGCATCGCGAGGATGTACAACACCACCAACTTCATCTCTGCGGCCTGGATCTTCTTGCCGAGGTATTCGGGAGTTCGCCCGACCATCAGGCCGGCGATGAATACGGCGAGTAGTGCGTAGTGAAGGAGGCCAATCAAACCGACACCAACACCACCCGGTGAAATTTCGCCGAGCATCATCTGAGCCATCGGCATCGCGCCACCCGCGGGTGTGAAGCTGTCATGCATACAGTTCACCGAGCCGTTGGAAGTGCCTGTCGTGGCGCCAGCCCATAGCCCACATGCGGATGGGCCGAATCGAATTTCCTTGCCTTCCATGTTGCCGCCGACTTGTTGGCTCGACTGAGCCTGCGTGACGCCCTGTGCATCCAGCCGAGAGTTACCAACCTGTTCGGCAAAGATTGAGAACACGCTGAAGGCCAACAGGAATCCCACCATCACGGCCAACAAGACGCGAGCTTGTCGACGCGAGCCGACTAGGTAGCCATATGCGATGACGAGCGCGAGCGGAATCGCGAGGATGGCCCACATCTCGATGAAGTTGGATAGTCCGGTCGGATTCTCGAAAGGGTGCGCCGAGTTGGCGTTGAAGAAGCCGCCACCGTTCGAGCCGAGTTGCTTCATTGCGACCTGCGACGCCACCGGACCACCGGGAATTTCTTGCGTGATCTGTTGTGTCGCGACCGCGTCGATCGGTTTGGCCGAGGTCGAGCCGTGGAAGTTCTGGATGACTCCTTGCGTGACGAGCCCAAGAGCGACGATGAATGAAAGCGGCAGCAGGATGCGCGTGGTGGTGCGAACGAGGTCGACCCAAAAGTTGCCAAGCGTGCGCGCATTGCGGCGCGCGATCCCACGGATCAGCGCCACTGCGACCGCCAAGCCAGCTGCGGCCGAAACGAAGTTCTGAACGGTGAGCCCGAGCATCTGGGTGAGATGACTCATCGTGAGTTCACCGGAGTACCACTGCCAGTTTGTGTTGGTCATGAAGCTGACCGAGACGTTGAACGCGCCTTGAGGCGAAACGTCGCTCACGTTGGTTGGGTTGAACGGCAGGCTGCTCTGAAATCGCTGAATTCCGTAGACCGCGAGGAAGCTCACGAAACTGAAAGCCAGAAAGGCTGCGGCGTAAACGTTCCAGCGCTGCTCGCGCTTCGAGTCGATGCGGCAGATCTTGTAGATCGCACGATCGATCGGGCCGAATACTCGATCGCCTGGTGCCGAGCCGTCGGCCCGCGAGCCGTACACAGCGGCCATGTACTTACCAAGCGGCGGAACCGTGATGGCGAGCACCACTAGCAACGCGGCGAATTGAAACCATCCTGAAGGACTCATCAGAACCTCTCTGGTGCAATGAGAACGACGACTAGGAACCCGGCCAGAAGTACGGCCAGGATCAGACCGATTGCGTTGTCAGCGGTGGCGAGCATCACGTCGTCACCGCCGCGTCTTCGCTGCTCGAATCAGCCGGGTCCGGCCCGATTATGCGATCGCACAGCGCGGTGTAGGCGATACACAGGGCAAAGAAGCCCATCGCGATCGCGATGAATATGACGTCACGCATTTCGATTCTCCTGTTTGAGGGCGATGGCGAACTGGTCCGCGATAGCAACGGCTGCCCGTCGCTGCTCGCGGGTGACACTCACCGCGGGGTTTGTTACAAGGCTGATTTGTCCGAGGTGCGCACCATCGGCTTCGACGTCGATGACCGCACCTTCGCGAGGTAACGCAAAGCCATCACCGAGGAACCGGTGATGCCTCACATCGATGCGGCCGTCACGCTCGATTACGGGCAGCTGCTTGCGTTGTTCGCCGCGCTCGAAGGTCGCCTCCTTTACGCCAAGCGAAGCAATGAGCTCGTCGCGACTCGACGACCACACCGCGTCAGCCGAAGCACCGGAGGTGACAAGGGCGCCCACTGACTCGAGGGCGCGCATCGAACGAAGATTCGACTGGCGGGCAGCGCTCTGGCGCGATCTGGCCGTGCCAACCTCGCCAACCGCGAGGCCAGCTATGAGAAGCAGACCTGTCGTGAGCACGTCGCGCCCAGAGTGGATGCGCAACGTGAGATACGGCTCGGTGTAGAAGAAGTTGAACGAGAGCGCAGCCGTAACGGCGGCCGCGCCACCACTCAAGCGGCCGCCCACAGTCGCAGCGCCGATGACGACGAGCATCAGGATGAGTGCGGCGTTTGCGCTACCGAGTTCCTCGCGCACCGCGACGAACGCTCCGGCGACGGCGATTGTGATGCAAGCGAACCCGGCGGCTAAACCCGTTGATTCAGTGAGGTCGCGCTTCATGTCTTACCTTCTACGCCGGCTTTTGGCGGCGGGGAAGTGGCTTAATGCCCTCTATACGCGCAGCACTTCCGTCTTGATGCGGACTTGTCGGTCGCCACGACTTTGAACGGCACTGGCTGGTACCTTCATTTGCGTGACGTCCTTCGACATCGACGCCTTCAATCGCGCGGCCGAAGCCCTACTCGCACCCGACGCCGCACACGGCACGACCTTGGCGTTGGTTGTCATGCAGTCCGGATCGATTGTCGCGGAACGCTATGGAACGCAGCCCGACACTGTGTTCGGCCTCGGCGGCCCAGTTGATGCCGGAACGACGCTGATCTCGTGGAGCATGGCGAAGAGCATCACGCACGCGGCCGTCGGCATTCTCGTTGGTGAAGGGCGCCTGCAGTTGAACGAACCAGCGCCAGTCAGTGAGTGGCAGGGCACGCCAAAGGAAGCGATCACGCTGCAGCACTTGTTGAACATGCGACCAGGGTTGCTCTTCGTCGAGGACTACGTCGACGACGCGGTCAGCCATTGCTTGGAAATGCTCTACGGAGTGGGCAAGGACGACATGGCCGCGTACGCGGCTGGCTTGCCGCTCGTTCACGAACCCGGAGCCGAGTGGAATTACTCAAGTGGCACCACCAACATTGTCTCCCGCATTGTTGGACAGACGGTTGGTGGTGGGGAAGCGGGCATGACCGCGTTCTTACACGATCGACTTTTTGAACCCATCGGAATGCACTCGGCGGTTCCGAAGTTCGACACGGCAGGAACCTTTGTCGGCTCGAGTTATGTGTATGCAACAGCAGCCGACTTTGCGCGATTCGGCGAGTTGTATCGCCTCGATGGTTTAGCGGCAGATGGCAAGCGGGTATTGCCGATCGGATGGCGCGACCATGCACGCACGCTGACCGCTCACGATCCGGATGGTTTCGACTACGGCGCTCATTGGTGGTTGTGGCCCGACTTCGCGGGAAGCCTGGGCTGCCACGGCTACGAAGGCCAATACACAGTGGTGCTTCCCGATCGCGAGTTGGTGGTTGTTCATCTCGGAAAGTCCCCGATAGAGCAACGGCCCGTCCTGCTCGACCGGCTGCGCGAGATCTTTCGCGCAGCAACCTGACCAGAATCGGCTATCAATAGGTGGTGGCGATCGACCCCGTTGGCCCTCTGACTGGCGAACTGCCAAAGGTCTCGCTTGACGACACAGGTGGTCCGCCGCGCCCCCGTCGTCGCCGGCCGTTTCGGCTCACGCTAAAGCTTCTCGCCCTGGTCCTGATCATCTGGTTCTTTGTGCTGCCGCTGATTCCCGGCATGCGCAACGCTGCTCGCGAAGCGAGCACGGTGAACCCATGGTTGCTCGGCCTCGGCCTGGGGCTCGAGCTGGTCGCATTGTTTTGTTACTCGATGCTGACGAAGGCGGCGTTGGGAGAAGGTGGGCTCGGAATCTCGCGTTGGCGGCTGTTTCGAATTCAAATGAGCACGAAGGCGCTAAGCAGCATCGTGCCGGGCGGAAGCGCGGCGGGTTCCGCGCTCGGCTATCGGCTAATGACGCTGTCGGGCGTGCAAGGTCCGGATGCTGGCTTCGCACTCGCAACTGCCGGCTTAGGTTCGGCCGTGATGCTGAACATCGTGCTGTGGTTCGGACTGATCGTTTCGATTCCGATCCGCGGCGTGAACAAGTTCTACGGCACCGCTGCAATCGCCGGAATCATCCTGATGGGCATTGCCGCGGCGATCGTGATCGGATTGATGGAGGGCCAGGGTCGCGCAGAAAAACTGCTGCGTTGGGTTGCTCGCAAGTTAGGCCTCAACGAAGATCGCGCGGGCGCCGCGGTGCGCCAGGTCGGAAGTCGGTTGGAAGACCTTGTCTCCGATCGGCGGTTGCTTGGTCGCGTCGCGATGTGGGCGGCGGCCAACTGGGTGCTCGACGCCGCCGCGCTGTGGGTGTTCCTACGCTCGTTCGGTCCGTCGCTCGACGCCGACGCGCTCATCGTCTCGTTCGGCCTCGCCAACATGTTGGCTGTGATCCCGATTACACCAGGTGGACTCGGCATCGTAGAGGGTGCCTACATCCCCGTACTTGTCGGATTCGGACTGACGCGTGTGCACGCCAGCTTGGGCGTGCTTACTTATCGCGTTGCGCAGTTCTGGTTCCCGATTCTGCTCGGCGGCATTTTGTATCTCACGTTGCGTGTGGGCCCATGGAGCATCAAGCGACGCGACGAGCTATCTCGTTTGCGCGACCTTGCCGCCGAGGCAGACACAAACCTCGAGAGCGCGCTCGACTTTTCGGCGCGCTTCGAACGTCGCCATCACCCCGACCCGTACCACATCGATAAGCAATAGCGAACGAGCTCAGGCACTGACGTCGACGAACGGGTCGCCGAGCACTTCTTCGCGCAGCGTCAAGCCGAGCCCTGGCGTGTCGGTCTGCGGCCGCAGGAACGAACCGTCGCGCGCGGAGGGGCCATCGACGTGGGTGATTGTGACCCAACTGTCGAAGTCGACGGTGTGCGTGCGCCAACGCGCGGGAGTCGATGCGTTCATGTGGGCGAAGGTGGTGTCGGCGAGGTTGCAGCCCGAAGCGTCTTCGACCGTTACGCCGATTCCAAGCTGAACAGCTACGTCGCGGATTGTGACAGCCGGAGTGATACCCCCTACTCGCGTCAGCTTGACCGTCACACCGTCGGCGATTCCGAGGCGATGTGCTTCGAGTAGTGCGGCGAGTGATGTGATGCCTTCATCGATCACCATCGGGCCAGCCCACGAGTCGCGCAAGTGTGCGCAGTCGATCAACGTGGCGCACGGCTGCTCAAGGAAAACTCCTGCGCCGCTAGTGCCGAGTTCACGCACGAAGCGACGCGCTGCAGAGAGCGAGAAGCCGCAATTCGCGTCGGCGAAGATCACGACGTCGCCGCCAACGGCTGCGCGAACCGCGAGTACGCGCTGCGCGTCGACAATTGGGTCGTCGCCGACCTTCACCTGCAGTCGCGCGTACCCCTGCGCGAGCCGGTCGTTGGCCTTCGCAACAGCATCGGCTGGTGTCGCGCCCTGAACCGGCCGGTAGATCGGAGTCGCTTCGGCGTCATCGCCGCCGAGCAGTTTCCACAGCGGCACTCCCGCCTCGCGAGCGGCTAGATCCCACACTGCAATGTCGATCGGCGACTTGGTGTACGGGTGGCCGGTAAGCGCCGCATTCATACGTCGGTAAACGGACTGCGGGCTGCGCGGATCGGCTCCCAGCACCGCCGGAGCCAACGTCGTGACTCCAGCAACCTGGCCAGCAGCATTGGCAGCATCGAACGTCACCCCGACTGTGCCCGACTCGCCAATTCCTACCGTGCCGTCGTCGGCCACGACCCGAACCACTACTGCGTCCATCCCTGTTGTCACCCGATCGCCCGCCATTCGGTAGCTGCCCTCGACGTAGGGGAGATGTATCGACCAGCCGGTGACGCGTGCGATTCGCATGCGTGCCATTCTTGACGACATGAGCACCTATGAGCGCCCGTTTGGGCGGTACCTCGAAGACTTTGCTGTTGGCGACGTCTACCGCCACTGGCCTGGTAAGACGATCACCGAGGCCGACGACCACCTGTTCTGCATGATCACGATGAACCATCACCCACTGCACACGAACGATTGGTTCGCTGCGCGAAGCGTTCAGGGGCGCAACGTGGTCGTCGGCAATTTGGTGTACTCGCTGGTTCTCGGCATGAGTGTGCCCGATGTGAGTGGCGCGGCCATTGCCAACCTCGAAGTCGAGACGCTGCAGCACAAGTTCCCGACCTTTCACGGCGACACCATCCACGCGGAGACTCGTGTGCTCGATGTGCAGGAGAGCAAGTCGAAAAACGATCGCGGCGTTGTGACCGTCGAGACCAAGGGCTTCAACCAAGACGGTGCCGAGGTGTGTTACTTCCGTCGGCGAGTGATGGTGTGGAAGCGGGCGTTCGCGCCGGCGCGCACGCGGCCGTACGACATCGATCACGTTTGGGATTGATAACGCCTACAGACCGAGTCGCTCGATGATTGCTTCAGCGGCCTGCGCCGGCGAGAGAGTCGTTGCATCGATTCGGATCTCCGGCGCGACCGGTGGTTCGTACGGCGAGTCGATGCCGGTGAAGTTAACCAGTTCGCCACGCCGCGCCTTGGCGTAGAGGCCCTTCGGGTCGCGAGCCTCGGCGACCGCCAACGGGACATCAACAAAGACCTCCACGAATTCGCCTTCGTCCAGCAGTGATCTCGCGAATCGGCGTTCTGCGGTGAAAGGCGAGATGAACGACACGAGGACCACCAATCCGGCGTCCGCCATTAGCTTCGCGACCTCGGCTACTCGGCGAACGTTCTCGACTCTGTCGGCGTCGGTGAACCCCAGGTCGTGGTTGAGGCCGTGGCGCACATTGTCGCCGTCGAGTAGATAGGTGCGGATGCCAGCCGCATGCAGCCTGGATTCGACCTCGTTCGCAATCGTCGACTTCCCCGAGCCGGAAAGACCAGTGAACCAAAGCACGCGTGTGTCATGGCCGTTGAGCCGTTGTCGCGCGCGCTTGTCGACCTGCACCGCTTGGCGATGCAGGTTGTGCGCGCGGCGCAGCGCGAACTTCACCATGCCCGCGCCGACCGTCGCGTTCGTCATTCGGTCGATCACGATGAACCCGCCGGTCTGGCGGTTCTCGGTGTACGGGTCGAATGCAACTGGACGGTCGAGGTGCAGGTCGCACACGCCGACCTCGTTGAGTTGCAGCGTGGCCGCAGCCAAATGCTCGAGAGTGTTGACGTTCAGTCGATACCTCGGCGCCGCGAACGTCGCGCCGACGGTGCGCGTCCCAAGCTTCAACAGGTACGAACGACCTGGTAGCAACTCGGCCTCGTGCATCCACACGACGTGCGCTTGAAGTTGATCGGCAACCTCGGCGGGTTGCGCTGCCTCGCAAATCAGGTCACCGCGGCTGGCGTCGATCTCGTCGGCGAACGTCAGTGTCACTGACCGGCCAGCACCTGCGACAGGCAGATCGCCATCCATTGTCACAATGCGATCTACGACGGTCTCGACGCCGCTGGGAAGTACACGTACGCGGTCTCCGGGCCGCACGACGCCACTAGCAATCAAGCCCGCGACACCGCGGAAGTCTGGGGACGGGCGGTTGACCCACTGCACCGCCATGCGGAACGCGCCGGGCGCCTGCTCTATCGAGGGAACGGATTCAAGGTGGTCGAGCAGGGTGGGGCCGCTATACCAGGGCATTTCCACACTGGCGGTGGTGACGTTGTCGCCGCGAAGAGCGCTGACCGGTATGCACATGACTTCGGCGATGCCGACCTGCTCGGCGAAGGACCGGTACTCGTGCTCGATTTGCTCGAAGCACGATTGGTCGTAGCCGACGAGGTCCATCTTGTTGATTGCCAGTACGACCCGTCGGATGCCCAGCAGCGACACGATGAACGAATGGCGGTACGTCTGTGTGAGCAGGCCTTTGCGAGCGTCAACGAGCAGGATCGCTAGGTCGGCTGTGGATGCGCCGGTGGCCGTGTTGCGCGTGTACTGCTCGTGTCCGGGAGTGTCGGCGACGATGAATGTACGGCGCGCCGTTGAGAAGAAGCGGTAGGCGACATCGATCGTGATGCCTTGTTCGCGTTCGGCCAGCAGGCCATCTAGCAGCAGCGCGAAGTCCAGCTCGGCGCCTTGCGTGCCCGCCGCCGCAGAGTCGCGGGCAAGCGACACCAACTGATCGTCGTGCACACTGTTGGTTTCAAACAGCATGCGGCCGATCAGAGTGCTCTTGCCGTCGTCGACGCTGCCGCACGTCACAACGCGCAGCAACGTCGAGTCAGCAGACCGAGTGCGCATTAGAAGTAACCGTCCTGCTTCTTCTTCTCCATCGAGCCGGCTTCGTCGTGGTCGATGAGGCGCCCCTCACGCTCTGACGTCGTGCTGCTCAGCATCTCGTCGATGATGTCTGCAACCGAGGTGGCGGTACTCTCAACCGCGCCGCTCAGCGGGTAACAGCCCAGGGTGCGGAATCGCACCGAACGCACCTGCGGCGACTCGCCACGCAGCAACGGCAGCCTGTCGTCGTCAACCATGATCAGCATGCCACCGCGATCAACGACCGAGCGTGGTGCAGCGAGATATAGCGGCACGATCGGCAGGTTCTCGCGTTCGATGTACTGCCACACGTCGAGTTCGGTCCAGTTCGACAGCGGGAACACACGCAGCGATTCGCCTGGGCTGCGACGAACGTTGTACAACTGCCACAGCTCGGGTCGCTGCTGCTTGGGATCCCACTGATGGTTCTTCGAACGCACCGACATAACTCGTTCCTTGGAACGCGATGCTTCCTCGTCGCGGCGAGCTCCGCCGAAAGCAACATCGAAGCCGTGCAGGTCGAGTGCCTGCTTGAGTCCCTCTGTCTTCCACAAGTTTGTGTGCATCGCGGAACCGTGTTCGAACGGGTTTATACCGCGCGTGACGCAGTCGGGGTTGGTGTGGACGATCAGCTCGACGTCGGGTGCCGCCGCCACGATGTCGCGGAAGCTGTACATGTCGCGGAACTTGAACGTGGTGTCGACGTGTAGCAGGGGGAACGGCAATACCGACGGCGCGAAGGCCTTGCGCGCCAAGTGCAGTAGGACGGTCGAGTCTTTGCCCATTGAGTACAACATCACGGGTCGGCCGCCTTCGGCGATGGCCTCGCGCATGATGTGAATGGACTCCGCCTCCAGCCTTTGCAGGTGGGTCAGGGGAGGGGCAGCAGTGTTGGCCGCTTTCGTCGGGGTCGCTGTCATGACTGTTCCCTCACCTGCACATTGCGAGGGTAGTCGTCGGTTGTTTACCGCTGAAGGCTGTCATCGGCAAGAATCCGTTTATGGATGAACGGGTGCTGCGCGATCGATGCGGTTTCCTGCACATCCCCAAAACGGCCGGCAGCAGTGTGCGTGAAGCGCTGACGGCGTTGTTCTCCGAAGAGCAAGTGTCGCGCTACCGCTTCGACGATGTGCTTTTCGGGCCGTTCGCCGCGTTCGACACATTCGACCCGTCACTGCGTGCCTCGGTGCTGCTGCCTAGCGACGAGGTCACCGAGCCTCCGGCGCGGCTGGTCGCGGGCCACCTGTCACTGCAGGGTATGCGGCGGCTGGTCGAGCCCGCTGACATGTTCACGGTGCTTCGCGAACCCAGGGCTCGCCTGCTGTCACACCAACTGTTTTGGGCGGTGCAACCTGCGAACTACGCAGCCTTTGGTGAGTATCAAGTACAGCGCCTGTCGCTCGACGGCTTGCGACCTTTCCTTGAACGCTCCGAAGCAGCCCATCAGACCGACAACCTCATCTGTCGGATGCTCGCAAGTGGCAATGGTGTCATCCCCCGTGACCGGGCGATGTCAGCGTCCGAACGCAAGGTGGCCGCGGAGGCAGCCATCGAAACGATCGAGACGTTGGGGCTCACTACATACGTCGAGTCACCGACTATGTGGGGCGACGTGTCGACCTTTGTTGGTGCACCGCTCGAGCCGGTCACCGCCAACGTCACAAGTTCGAACGACCACCCAGCGCCGTTTGCTGGCCCGCAGTTCGACTTTGCGATGCTCGAGTTGCTGGAGGAACGTACGGCCGCCGACGCTCAGGTCTTCCGCTATGTCGTCAGTAGCCGAACCGGTTGCACTGCCGCAGAGGCTGCGCAGTTCGCCGACTTTCACTTCGTTGCACAGGTCGAACGATACGCACGGGTGGCGATGCAAGCCGAACGAGCCTCCGAACCTGCAACGGTTCTCACAAACTCCGGCGCGCGTTCCTGGCGGCGGCGCGTCGGCAGCCGATTCACGCTTAGGGCTAAGTAGCAACCACGAACGTGCCGACTTGATCGAGAAGCAAGTGCGTCGTTGTCGCCACGAGTAGACAGATCTGGCCGTTGACTCCTGGCGCGACCACGCCGACGTTGGCCGTGTTCTCCGAGATAGCGGTGTTTAACAGCGAGGTTGTCGCTGAGACGCCACATGGCTTGGCGCTCACCCATCCGAAACCCACGCTGGTGATAGCGGCAACGTTGTACACAGCGGTCTCGGTAGCGACTCGCGAGTACGTCGTGCCTGTGGCATGTGGGTTGCCGACTCGACTGTCGTAGAGACGTATCGGGGTGTGGCCGATGAACGCTCGGCCGCCCGGCAGCGCTCCGCCGAACCAGCCCGATACATCAACCACGACGTGTGGCAGGCCGGCCCACGTCCGAACGCAGATGCCACCGCTGCCGAGTGGAACTATTGCCGCCACCGCAGCAGAGCGATTGGGCATGACGTTGACGACCGAAGTAGCTGGCGGGGCTCCGCATGGGCCTGGGTACACCTGCAACACGGCTCGCGTCGCCGAGCCAGTGGCGGTGAGGTTGATCCACACTGCGGTGGCGTCGATCGGAACTCCGCCAATACCTGCAATCGGAATGTCGATCTGCGATCCGCTTGGTAGCTGACCGATTCGCGCGACCTGCGCTGGCCCACCGCGGGTATCTACCCAACGCGACGGATCAATCGCATGGAACAATGCTCCGTCGGGAACGAATGCACCAACCAGATCGACCACGAGGTCTGTCATGGCGCTGGAGAAGATGCAAGCTTTTCCGTCGCGCAGCATTGTGATCGACATTCCGGCGGTCGTTCGGCCCGCGACATAGTTCAAGTTAGAAGTGGCTGGTTGCGCACCGCATGCGAACACCGTGAGGAACCCAGGGCGGCACGGATCAGCCGCCGTGACGTTGACGACGGCGGCCACCGCGTCGTCGGGGACGAGCCCAGCGAGATCAATGGTGACCGTCCGCGCGGATCCCATTTTGCCGTTGCCACCCCCAAGCGACGCGTCGCGTGTATCGAGGACTCGGGTAGGGGCAATCGCCTGAAAGCCAGATTCAACGGTGGTCGGAGTGGGCACCCCGCTAATACTCCCTGCCACGCCAGCGTTTGCATTTAGCGGGTCGCAACGTTCGATGTTGTACGGATCAATGCTCGCCTTCAGGAAGTTGGCCAACGCGTACCCGCCCGCAGCACTCATATGAATCTGATCGTTGGCGAACCAGAGGTCTTGCGTGGCCGCCGATTGGGCGTACGTGAAGCCGTTCCAGTCGAGCACGACCAGGCTCGGATGGCGAACTTTCGCGGCTTCGAGGTCGGCGTTGTGTGCGATGTACGCCGCTTGGTACGCGGTGTTGTACGAGTTCGTCAGGCGATAGTTGAGCCAGAAGACTTTCGACACTCCTTGGCTCTTTGCCTCGGCCATGATCGACTCGATGGCGGTGGTGATCGACTTGTCGTCGTACCCGGCCATGATCACGATCGCCTCGCCCAGTTTGCCTCTGAGTGTCGTTTGCATCAGAGGCAATACGCTCGGCGGAGTCCACGCGACTCCTTCGGAGTTGGTTCGTCCGACGCAACTTTTTGCGACGAGGCGACGGCAGCTCTCGACCGACCACAGCAGGTCGTAGGTGTTCCCCATCACGTCGTAGCGGACGGTGCCGTTGGTCGTCTCGTCGTGCCAACGCATTGCCGCGGACGTGGAGTCTCCAAGCACTGTCACTCGCGGCGCATTGACGGGAGGGAGGGCGCCGCGCAGACCGAGTTGGCGACTTGTAATCGACTTGATAATGCCGTCGGGGTAAAGCCCGCGATCGGACTGGAACGCCCTGACTGCCTGTGACGAAACCGGGTCGTAGTAGTCGTTGGGTCCGACGATTCCGGGATAGCCAAGTTCAATCAGCCGCTGTTCGACACAGATGACGGCGCTGTTCCTCGCCCCTGGGTGCAGGGTAGAGGGGACCGTGCACGACACAGCATCCACATGAGGAGCGGAGGCGGGAGTAAACGCCGGAACCACGGCCGCTGTCGCGACAGTCAGGATTAGCGCTGCGGCATGACCGAATCGTGTCTTCATCGTGAGTCGCTCCAACGTCAGTAGCCGTTGTTGCGTTACCCATCGGCCGACTCACCGAAACCCTTTACAGCCAGCGGCCGAGTCTTGACGACATCGTGCGACATCCTGCGACATAGGTCACGTACGCCTAAGCATTGCTCAGGGCGACTTACCAGGCGTAGCGTGGACTTGCAGGGGGTGGGAAGTCATGCAGGTGACCTTCTTCGGCGTGCGCGGCTCGACGCCGTGTCATGGCGACGAGATAGCTAGGTACGGCGGCAATACATCGTGTGTTGCGGTGCGCGCCCCAGGTGAAGACCCACTGTTCTTCGACCTCGGAACCGGCGCGCGGTATTTCGGTGCTGAACTCGCTTTACATGCTCCCTTTCACGGCACATGCCTGTTGAGTCACCTGCACTGGGACCACACGCAGGGCCTTCCGTTCTTCACGCCACTTCTGCGCGAAGGATCCACGCTCGATGTCTACGCGCCTGCGCAAGACGATGGTCGGTCGGTCGAGGAGATAATCGGAACTGTGATTCGTCCGCCTGTGTTCCCGGTGACGATCGACCAACTTCCCGGAGCAGTTCGTTTTCACGACACCATCGACTGTGAGTTTCATGTTGGCGGCATCAAGGTGATTGCTCGCACGGTTCCGCACGTCGGCCCGACACTCGGTTACCGCGTCGAGTGGGGTGGACGCAGCGTTGCGTACCTCAGCGATCACCAGCAGCCGCACGATGGTTCATTTGGGGTCACCGAGAGCGCCCGTGAGTTGGCCGAAGGTGTCGATTTGCTTATTCACGACGCGCAATACACGCCAGCCGAGTTCGCGATGAAGTCGACGTGGGGTCATTGCACGATCGACTACGCGCTGTGGCTGGCAGAGCACTGCAGTGTCGGCAAGCTCGCGCTCTACCATCACGACCCAACGCGCACCGACGACGCTCTTGACGAAGTCGGGCGCTGTGCTAACAAAGCTGCAGCCGCGAATGGTTTCGAGGCCTTTGCCGCCTACGAGGGTTTGACCGTCGACGTTTGATGGGCACGTCGTTGATGAGAAGGTCTTGGTGAGTCAGTCGGCGTGGGGGATTGCGGCTGCCGCGGTTGTGGCCTGTGTGCTGCTAGTCGCAGGTGTGCAGAAGGTCGGCCGACCCTTGGAGTGGCGGACGCAATCGGCAGGGCTCGGAGTGCCGTCGAGTATCGCCAGCGTGGTTCCGTTTGTCGAAGTTGCGGTCGGTGCTGCGTTGCTGGTGCAGTGGCAACGACACGCGTTCGCTTGGGTGGCCTTCGCGCTCTTCGCGAGTTTCACCGGATTGCTCGCGCTGCGATTAACGCAAGGGCAGCGGCCCCCGTGCGCATGCTTCGGCGCGCTGAGTTCGCGCCCTATAGGTGCCGGTCATATTGCACGTAACTTCGCCTTCATCGCGATCGCCGTACTGGCTGCGACGCTGTAGCGTCACAGCCAATGCGGGTGTGGATTGATCAGGATCTGTGTACGGGCGACGGATTGTGCGTCGACCATTGCCCCGACGTCTTTCGGCAGTTGGAAGACGGCATCGCGTACGTCGTGCAGGACGCACAGCCGCTGAATGATCCGGGGGGTTCGCGCAGTCTTGCCGATGTCGATTGGCGATTGCGGCAGAGCGTTATCGACGCAGCTAGTGCTTGCCCTGGTGAATGCATTTTCATCGAGGTGGAAAGAGTCAGCGCAGCTTGAGCCGCGAGGCGAGCGATCGGACTCGCCGCATCAAGCGAGCGAGTCGACAACTTCCGCGATCGCGGGATCCGGGGTAACGACTGATCCCTGCTGCTTTCGAAGCCGGCGACGGCGAATCAGGAAGAATCCACCTAGGGCTATAACGAGCAGCGCGGCGACGGTGACCAACGCTCTGGCCTTGCCTGTGCTTTGAGCATCGGCGATCTGATCGATGATGTCTTGCGCGTGTTGGCGGGCTAGGTCTTGATCGCCGGCAGCGAACGCCGCTTTCGCATCGTCGAGAGTTGAGCCCAGGTCGCTACCGATGAGACCAATGCTGCCGAACAACCCGTCGTCGTCGCCTTCGGCGTCGACTGCGGCGAGGAGTGCATCGGCGGTCTCGATTTGTTGCTGCACCGCCGCGGTTGCTTCATCGAGGTCTTCGTTTGAGCTTTCATAGACAAGTTCGAGGTCGACTGGATAGGGCGTGTTGAGTTCCTTGGCCATTGCATCAAGTTCGTCGCGCAGTGTTAATGCGTTCTGCGCGGCCGTAATCAGTGTTTGCGCCTCGGTGAAATTCCACACGGCCATGCGATCGCGCACCACGACTGGAGCGGCCCAATCGCCGCCCTCGGCGACCAGCTCGTGGTACTCATCGCGCGCGGTCTCGCGGTCGATCATTGATGCTGCTTCCGAAGCTGTGACGACGTATTCCTCGAGAAGGTCGGCCGCCTTGGTTGCACCGCCAACTTCTTCGACGAGGTCGAGGAAGCGGCGCCAGTCGGTGACGTCCACAGACTTCTCTGGGTCTGCGTCGCCGCGATACGCGGTCTTGTCGTTGGCGACCGCGTCGAGGACTTCGCGCAGACGCTCGTCGCCGAGTTCCTCAGCGATTTGATCAACGACGAAGAAGGCCGCGTTGTAGCCAAAGGTCTCGAGGTCGTCGATGTCCTGCGATACCGGAGCGAAAGTCGGATCACCCCATTGGTTCAGCAGCACTTTTCCAGGGTCGGTCGGGTTGACTGCCTTCGGTTGTAGGCCGTTGCTTCCCAGTTCCTCGATGGCCTTGCTTGCAAACACTTGAGCGAAGCCTTCACTCAGCCAGCGCTCCGTGAACCATCGCCCGCTGAACCAAGCGTGGCTCAGCTCGTGGAGCGCTGTGTCCGAGTCGAGATCTTCTCCGATCTCGAGTTCCAGGCTTGTGATGCTGAACCAGCCCGCGTACCCGTACAGAGAGGGAGTGTGTGACTCGCGCACGTCGACGGGTTCGTCGATCGGCCACGGTTGGCCGATCAACTCTTCCAACACTGGAACGCCTTCCTCAATCTGCTTGATGATGAATTCCTGCCAAGCTGTGTCGCCTGGCCACGCTTGCACGCGGAACTCTCCTGCTTCGGTTTCGACCTCGGTCTGCACAAGGGCGTCGTTGTTAGAAGCAGACACGAAGAACTCAAACTCGGCTGGATCCGCGATGTTCTCCGCGGTGTATACGGTTGTTCCGCCTTCGTGGGTCTTGACGACTTCATCGCCGAAGGTCTCGCTCGTGTATCCGGCAGGGATAACTACGCGGATGTCCACGTCGTCCCCGAACCCGAACGCTAGGAAAGCTGCGTAGGCGGGGTTGATGCGCGACGGGCCATCGGAGCGCGGTGCATCGCCGAGCAGGTCATAGGTGACGATGACTTGTGTGGTGTTTCGACAATTCAGATTCGACAAGAAGGACACTTCGAGTTGGAGGTAGTCCTTGTTGTCGGCGATTGGCGCGGTGACGATGTCGAGAGCGCTGCCGCCTGTCGATGCCGATAACGACGATGCGCCGATCGGAATGGGTAGGAAGAAAGCGTCGAAGTAGTAGCGGACGGGGCCACTGCAGGGGAAAAGGTTCTTCAGCGACATGTCGGCGACGACATGCACGACGCCGGCTTCGGCATCGACCGTGTACGTGGTCGTGCTGGTAATCAGCAGTTCTCCGTCGGCGTACGCGGCTTCGGCGCCGCTAGCCAGCACGATTGGCACTGCGAGTAGCAGAGCTACCACAGACCTCGCCGCTCGCCGAATCACTTTCGGGACTGTATTCGCCACGAACCGCGCCCGCAGCCAAACGCGTGGGTGGGCAAGTAGCGCCGGAATTGTTACTATGGCCGTAGTGGAAATCCGTCTGCCTGATCGGAGCACGTTGTGACCTCGTTCGACCTCGACCTCAGTAAGTACAACCTGGGTTGGAGCGACTCCGATGTCGAGTATGCGTTCAAGCCCGAGAAGGGGTTGAACGAGGGCGTCATCGATCAGATCAGCTGGTGGAAGGGCGAGCCGCGGTGGATGGCCGAGATGCGTCGTCGCAGCCTGCGGACGTTCGACAAGAAGCCGATGGCCGAGTGGTTCGCCGTCAACATGCCCGACATCGATTTCCAAGACATCTACTACTACCTGCGTCCGGCTAACGAGCAGGTCAGCGAGTGGGACGATCTGCCAGAGCAGATGAAAGCGACGTACGAGAAGCTCGGCATCCCCGAAGCCGAGCGCAAGTACCTAGCCGGCGTGACTGCACAATATGAATCCGAAGTCGTCTTCCACCGCAACCGCGACGACCTTGAGAAGCAGGGGATTCTGTTTTGCGACATGGATACCGCGCTGCGCGAGTACCCCGAACTGGTCAAGCAATACTTCGGAACGATCATCACGCCTGGCGACAACAAGTTCTCTGCGCTTAATACCGCGACGTGGTCCGGTGGATCATTCGTCTACATCCCCGCAGGTGTGAATTGCGAGATGCCATTGCAGGCCTACTTCCGCATCAACAGCGAAAGCGCTGGCCAATTCGAGCGCACGCTGATCGTCGCCGAAGAAGGCAGCCAGGTTCACTACATCGAAGGCTGCTCGGCCCCTGTGTACACGAAGGACTCGCTGCACTCCGCAGTCGTCGAGATTGTCGTCAAGCCGTCTGCGCGCGTCACGTATACAACGATTCAGAACTGGTCGCCCAACGTCTACAACCTCGTCACGAAGCGTGCACGCGTTGAAGCCGAAGGTCACATGGAATGGATCGACGGGAACATTGGGTCCAAGCTCACGATGAAATATCCGAGCGTGTACTTGGTCGGTCCGAAGGCGACGGGTGAAGTGCTTTCGGTTGCATACGCGGGCGCTGGTCAGCACCAGGATGCTGGCGCAAAGATGGTGCACGCAGCACCCGAGACAACATCCAAGATCGTCTCGAAGTCGATCTCGAAGGACGGCGGCATCACGACCTACCGCGGCCTCGTTCGTGTCGACGAAGGGGCTTACGGTTGCAAGAGCCATGTGCAATGCGACGCGCTGATTCTCGACGAAGACAGCGAGAGTCGCACGTTTCCATACATGGAAGTCGGCGAGCGCGATGCGGAGATTGGCCACGAAGCCACAGTCTCCAAGATCGCCGACGAACAGCTCTTCTATCTCATGTCGCGCGGCCTTTCGCAGGAACAGGCAATGGGCATGGTTGTCAACGGATTCATCGAGCCGATCACTCGCACGCTGCCCATGGAATACGCGGTTGAGTGGAGTCGCCTGATCGAGCTGCAGATGGAAGGCAGCGTCGGCTAGTCGGGGCGACTCTCTCCTGCAAGAATCGAATCTGTGGAACAGACTCAGGACTACGACGACAATCTGGTGATGCTCCTTGAAGTGCTGTGGGGCGAGGGTTATCTGTCGCCCGGCGGCGATCACGAGACAGCTTTAGTAGTCGACGGACTCGACCTACGAGACAAGCGCGTGCTCGACCTCGGTTGCGGCACCGGTGGGTGCGCGCTCTTCATTGCGAGCGAGTTTGGACCGGCCGAAGTGGTCGGAGTCGACGTCGAAGCTGGCGTAGTCGAAAAGGCCATCGCTAACGCAGTGGCCGCCGGACTCGAAGATCTTGTCGCGTTCGTACAGATAGAGCCCGGCCCGCTGCCCTTCGCGGACGAAGAGTTCGACGTCGTCTTCAGCAAGGACTCGATTGTGCACATCCCCGACAAGCACGCACTTGCGCACGAACTGTTCCGAGTGTTGGCCCCCGCTGGCGTGTTCGCCGCTAGCGATTGGATGAGCGGCAGCGACGAGCCACCATCGCCCGCGTTGTTGCACTATCAACAACTAGAGGGTCTTGGCTTCGGCCTCGCGTCCCCGGATGTTTACTTCAGCGCGCTGCGCGGCGCCGGCTTCGAGCAAGTGTCGTACCTCGATCGCACTCCATGGCTGGCGGCGCGTTCGCACGTCGAGCTGGAAGATCTCGACGGGCGTCTGCGACCGGTGATCGAGGCCAGGGTTGGCCGAGAGTTCCTCGATCACGAAGTCGAGGTGTGGCAAGCACTGTGCGCCGTCTTCGACAGCAGGGAACTCGGCGCCGGCCATTGGAGAGCAGTCAAGCCCTAGCGCGCAGATCGTGCCCTCGGTTCTGGCACTGGTGCTGGCAGAATGGCGCAATGCCCATGCGTCAGGAGTGCAAGCACTTCGAGAGCCGCACCTACCCGAACGGCGAAACCGTGCGTAAGTGCGACATCGACCTTGCCCCCGACGCGCCGTGGCGTTGCCCGGCACAGTGCACTGGATTTCAGCCACGCATGGACGCCGGATGGACATATGGCTCGATGGTCGCCAGCCAGACCCCCGATGAACCACCGGGTCTCGACGATGGTTCGGCCGCAGCGTTGCTCGATGAAGCCGAGGACTTCCTCAACTCGATCGGCGCGCAGGTGCTCGCTGAAGTCCAGCTCGAGAAGGCGAAGCGCGACAACCATCCGGCCGGCGGACGCAAGCGATCCAAGAAGCGCAAGCGCAAAAACTGATCGCGGCGCCGTCGTAGCGATTGCGACCCCGATGATTAGTACTACGTGCGTAGTAGAATTCCTGCCGTGTCAGTGCTGGTGCCAGCGTCAACTTCAACGGAAACGATCGTTCTGCCTTCTCCCGAGCAGGAGGTTTGGCGCTACAGCCGAATCGGCGAACTCGACCTAGCCAAGTTCACGCCCGCAGAAGTTCGCACGACGGTGACGGGTGCGGAAGCCCTCCAACCGGCTTCCCCGGCGTTGGTCGACGAACTTGTCGCCAGCATGACCCCGCACGATGTGTTCGACGAGTTGAACGCCACCTTCAACCGCACTGTGGCCATCAGCGTTCCGGCCGGCAAAGTTCTGCACGAGCCGATCATCGTTACCCACCACATCGAGGGCGACGGCGTGGCGCTGTACCCGCGCTTGTTGATTCACGGCGGCGCCGACAGCCAATTCACCGTCGTCGAGCGTTTCGAAAGCGCGGACGACACGTTCGCGCTTGTCGTGCCCCGGCTGGTCGTCCACGCATCACAAGCGGCCCGCGTCTCGTACTTAGGCGTCAACCTTCTCGGCCCGCGTGTGTGGCAACTCGCGCACCAGCAGGCAACCGGTGAACGCGACAGCACCACCTTGCTCGCAACCGTTGCGTTGGGCGGCGACTACGCCCGCGTGCGCACCGATGCACGTGTCGTTGGCCAAGGTGCAACCACTAAACAGATCGCGCTCTATTACGCCGACGGCACGCAGATGCACGACTTCCGCACCTTGCAAGACCATGTCGCGCCGCGCACCAACAGCGACCTGTTGTTCAAGGGCGCTGTCCAGGACACAGCGAAGAGTGTGTACACGGGCCTCATCCGCATTCGCGAAGAAGCCAAAGGTTCGGTTGCATTCCAAACGAATCGCAACCTAACGCTCAGCGCTGGTGCGTGGGCCGAGAGCGTGCCCAATCTCGACATCAAAACCAACGACGTGAAGTGCAGTCATGCCAGTTCCGTTGGCCCGATCGACGAAGACCAGCGGTTCTATCTCGAGAGCCGCGGCATCCCGCCCGACGTTGCCCAGCGACTCGTCGTCCTCGGGTTCTTCGATGATGTGCTTGCAATGCTGCCCGTCGGCGATATGCGTGGAGATCTGCGCGCCCGCGTCGAACGCAAGCTGGTCGGCAGCGCGGTGGTGTCATGACCGTCGTGTGCAAGTTCGACGAGTTGGCACCGAACAGCGCCACCCGATTCATGGTCAACGATGTGCCGGTCGCCGTCGTGCGTCTCGGCGACGACGTGTATGCGATCGGCGATACGTGCAGCCACGCCGAAGTCTCGCTCAGCGAGGGCGAAGTGTGGGCCGACGAGAAGTCGCTCGAATGCTGGAAGCACGGCAGCAGGTTCGACCTTGTCGCCGGCGAGCCGATCACGCTGCCAGCGACAATGCCAGTTCCGTTATTCGTCGCCCGCGTCGTCGACGGAAATGTCGAGATCACCGTTGAACACGAGGCATCGCCGTCATGAGCACGCTCGAGATCAAAGGCATCGTCGCTTCGGTGGCGGGCAAGCACATTCTCAACGGCATCGACCTGACCATCAACTCGGGTGAAGTGCACGCGGTGATGGGTCCCAATGGCGCTGGTAAAAGCACGCTGAGCGCCGTGATCATGGGCAAGCCCGGCTACGAAGTGCACAGCGGCCAGGTGTTGCTCGACGGTGTCGACCTGCTCGCGCTGCCGGCATGGCAACGCGCGCAAGCAGGCGTTCATCTCGTGTCGCAATATCCCAGCGAGGTGCCCGGCGTCAGCCTCACCGACATGTTGTCCGCCGCCTACGACGCACGCGGCCGCGCAACGAACGGCTTGACTGCTTTGGTGGCCGCGGAGGCGGGGCGCATCAACTTCCCAGTCGCCCTACTCGATCGCTCGTTGAACGTTGACTTTTCTGGCGGCGAAAAGAAGCGCAACGAGACTGTGCAACTCGCATTGCTTTCTCCTAAGTTCGCGATTCTGGACGAACTTGATTCCGGTCTCGACCTCGATGCGCTCAGCGACTGTGCGCGTCGAGTTGAGGATCTAACGAACACGGACGGCCCTAACGGTCGCCTTGGTGTACTCGCGATCACGCACTACAACCGCTTGCTCGAGGAATTGTTGCCCGATCGCGTTCACATTCTCGTGAAGGGTCGCATCGTCGCATCCGGTGGCCGCGAGCTGGCCGACCAGCTCGAGCGCGATGGCTACGAAGCATTCACCGAGGCGTCGGTCGCGTAATGAGTGAGCCGCAGCATCCGAACGTCACGCGCGTCGTCGACGCTGGTTCCGCCCTCGGCCTAACAATCGTTCCTCGTCGATTTCCGGAAGGTACGAAGACGGCGGCCGACGCAGCTGCCGCAATCGGAGTCGACGTCGGACAGATCGTGAAGAGCCTGATCTTCGCCGTCGACGGCGAAGTTGTGCTCGCGTACGTAAGCGGCGCGAACAAGCTCGACGAGAAGAAGCTGGCATCGGCGGCCGGGGGAGCGAAGTGTGCACGTGTCGATGCCGACGCGGTTCGCGAAGCAACTGGCTTCCCGATTGGTGGCGTGCCCCCGTTTGGCCACAAGACGCAACTGCAAGTCTTCATCGACCCCGACTTGTTGCAGTACGAAGAAGTGTGGGCAGCCGCCGGCACCTGGACCGACGTCTTCGGAATCGAGCCTCAGCAGTTAGTGGAAGCCAGCGGCGGGAAGATCACCGACCTAGCTGCCCGCTGACACGTGCGGTTGGCGTTCAGCCCGAGCCGGGTAACCAGCCTTTCGGATCGCGACCCAACTCGGCGAAGCGCTTCTTGATCCACACCGGGACCTCCATCGGTTCGCCCCTGCGGATGGATGCAACCTGCTCGCCGTCTTCGTCCCAGATATGGCAGGTGTTTAGGTTCATCGCCATCGCACGATCTCGCGCCTCCGGACTAATGGCCGACGGCGACGGCAGAGCACTTCCGTTGCCATCGCTCTCGCGTGCGACCACCATCCGAAACGACCACATTGACTGAACCGCCACGGGAGCCATCGCCTGCAACAAGGCGGTGGTGTGAGTGCACCCACGAGGCCCGCCGAACAGTTCGCGCACCTTGTGCGTGAAACCGCGCGCAATCGAGAGTCCGATGAGGTTGTGGTAGTGGTCCTCGATCTTTGGGCAACCGGTATTCGGGTGCGCCTCCATCACGAGGTTTGCCCACGTGATCTCCAGCGAAGGAACCGCGATGTGTAAGTCGAGGATCATGTGGTGCACGGTCAACGGCTCGAGGTCATCGACGATGTACAACCCTGGCGGCTTCTGATCGCGAATCGCGCCACGCAACCACAGGGTCGAGTTGTCCTTGCGATACGCACGTACCACGTACGACCGCTCGTGAATCAGGTCGGTCAGCGGGTCGATGCCGTCAGGGTGAGGTGCAATGTCGTCGAAGAACTCGTGCATACGTCAGGCGACTGTAAGACGATCGAGTTCGATCGCTACTACCGCAGGCCCGTCGACCTCGGTGAGAATGGTCACAGGCCTGCGGTCGGTCCACGGCCCGCCCGGCATCAGGTGACGGATCGAAGGCCATGTCTTGCCGCGGCCGACGCCATCGCCACAATCAACACGAATCGGATGTGCGACGGTGGCGTAGTGCTGCGGAGCAAGCATGTACGAGATGCAGGTGCTGTCGTGCACGAACACGCCGTCGGTCTTGCCTTTTGCGCGGTGGAAGTCGTTGTAATGCGGCAATATCTGGGCCGCCAGCCGTGCGCGCGGATTGTCGACTGTCGCAATCAGCTCGATGTGCTCGTTTGTCATCACGGTGCGCTCGGTTACATCGAGCCCGCACATCACGATCGGGCAGTCGGCACCAAACACAATGTCGGCAGCTTCGGGATCGTTGATGATGTTGGCCTCAGCCGCCGGCGATGCGTTACCCGGGCAAAACGCATTGCCACCCATGATGATCATGCTGTTCAAGTGCTGGGGCAGTTCGGGGCACAACTGCATCGCTAGGGCGATGTTTGTGAGCGGACCAATCGGAACCAAGGTGATTTCGCCCGGAGCGGCGAGCACTTGCTCGACAATGAAGTGCGCGGCGTCGAGCGCGTGCGGCTTGCGTGTTGACGAAGGAATGGCGATATCGGCGAGGCCGTTGTCGCCATGCACAAACGTCGCCGGCCCTCGATAGTCCATCGCCAGCGGCCTGCCAGCACCATGCGCGACAGGAATGTCGCTTCGGCCGGCGACATCGAGGATGTACAACGCGTTGGTGGTGCACGTTTCGACGTGCGCATTACCGAACACAGTGGTCAGCCCGATGACATCGAGCTCGGGTGAGGCCAGGGCGTAGATGATGGCCATCGCATCGTCGATGCCAGGGTCGGTGTCGATGATGATCTTGCGAGGTGCGGCGGAGTTTGCACTCATGACGTGTAGCTCACGACTGTGCGAGAGCTTCAAGCAGTGTGTTCCACGACAGGGTTGCGCACTTGATACGCACTGGGTACTTGACTACACCCTGCAGCGCTTCGAGATCGCCGAGCTTCACGTTCGGATCGGGTTCGATCGGATTGCCGTCTTCGTCGGGAATGCTCATCATTCCCTTGAAGCGACGCACTAGCGCGCGCACTTCGGGCAGTGGCTTGCCCTTGATCGCCTGGCTCATCATGCTCGCCGAACTCTGCGAGATGCTGCAGCCCTGGCCGCCGACCTTCACGTCTTTCACGATGTCGCCTTCGACCTGCAGGTACACATCGATCTCGTCGCCGCACAACGGGTTGTGTCCGACTGCGTGCGCCGCGGGCGGGGGAAGCTCGCCGCGGTTACGCGGCGTGCGGTGGTGATCGAGAATGATCTCGCGGTAAAGGTCTTCTAAACCGGGCATAACGAGCCTCCTATGACCCGAAGATATCGCTGGCGCTGTCGAGCGCGTCGGCCAGCGTGTCGACGTCCGATGTGTCGTTGTACAGATAGAAACTCGCCCGTGCCGTTGCGTTGACACCCAGCTCGTGCATCAGCGGTTTCGCGCAATGGTGGCCGGCGCGCACGCAAACATTTCGCTGATCGAGCACCTGGCTCAGGTCGTGCGGGTGGATGCCGCGGAACTCGAGGCTGAAGGTGGCGCCGCGCACTTCCACGTTCGACGGTCCGTGCAACTTGATGTCGTCGCCAAATCGTTCGCTCAAAGTTCGCATCGCGTAGCTCGCGACATCGATCTCGTGCTGGCGCACATTCGCCATGCCGAGGTCGGTTAGGAAGTCGACGGCAGCACCAAGTCCGACTGCCTCGGTAATAGGTGGCGTGCCGGCCTCGAACTTGGCGGGCAACTCGGCGCACGTAAAGCCGTCGAGCTTGACGTCGAGGATCATGTTGCCGCCGCCAAGGAATGGCGGCATCGCCTGCAAGAGTTCCTCACGCCCCCACAGAACGCCGATTCCACTTGGCCCGCACATCTTGTGGCTACTGAACGCAATGAAGTCGGCACCCCACGCCTGCACATCGGTGACGTTGTGCGGCACGTACTGGCAAGCATCGACAACGGCGATCGCCCCCGCCGCGTGCGCAGCCGCGCACAATTGCTGCACGGGTGTGATGGTTCCCATGACATTGCTCATCGCTGTGAAGCCGAACACTTTCGCACCGGCGAGCAACCCGGGCAACGTGGTGAGATCGAGTTGGCCATCGGCAGTCAACGGAACCCAACGCAGCACGATTCCTTTGTCTTGCACCAGCATTTGCCATGGCACGATGTTGGCGTGGTGCTCCATATGCGTCAGCACCACAACATCGCCGGCACCAAGATTGGCGCGGCCCCAGGCGTAGGCGACCAGGTTCAGAGCCTCAGTTGCGTTCTTGGTGAAAATGACTTCGTGTGCGCGCCGGGCGTTGATGAATCGCTGCACCTTTTCGCGAGCGCCTTCGTAGGCCTCGGTGGCGGCAGCGGCCAGGTGATAGGCGCTGCGGTTGATCGGCGCGTACGACTGCTCCATGAAGGTGGTCATCGAGTCGATCACGACCTGGGGCTTTTGTGAACTGTTGGCGGAGTCGAGGTACACCAACGGCAATCCGTTCACCTCGCGCAGCAAGATCGGGAACTGCTTCTTGATCGTCGCCGCGTCGAGCGCGCTCATCGGAAGGCCTCGTAGCCCGACGCTTCCAGTTGCGCGGCCAACTCCATCCCACCACTCGCGACGATTCGTCCATCGACCAAAATGTGCACGTGGTCTGGTTGCACCTCGTCGAGCAAACGTTGGTAGTGGGTGATCAACACCACACCCATCTGGGGTCGGTCGACACGAATTTCGCGGATGCCCTTGGCTACGGTGCGCAGCGCATCGATGTCGAGCCCGGAATCGGTCTCGTCGAGAATCGCGATGTCGGGTTCAAGAATTGCCATTTGCATCACTTCGTTGCGCTTCTTCTCGCCACCGCTGAAACCCTCGTTGAGGTAGCGGTCGACGAACGAGCTGTCCATCCCCAGGCGCTTCATCCAATCCATTGTCGCCAACCGCAGCTCTAGCACGCTGAGATCGACGCCCTTACGGGCCGAAAGCGCCTGGCGCAGGAACTGGATGACCGACACGCCAGGAATTTCTTGCGGGTACTGGAACGCGAGGAACATGCCCGCTTTCGCGCGCACGTCGGTGGGCCAGTCGGTGACATCGTCGCCTTGAAAGAAGATTCGCCCGGAGGTGACTTCGTATTCCGGGCTGGCCAAGAGTGTGCTGGCCAGCGTGCTCTTGCCGGAACCATTCGGCCCCATGATGGCGTGCACCTCTCCGGCTGCGACGGTCAGCGAAATGCCCCGAAGGATGTCGGCCGCGGGGGCTTCATCGGTAACCGGCCGAGCGTGCAGGTTTTCGATCCGAAACAGCTCGCTCACACGGTCCAGTCTATTTCCCCTACCGCCGTAGTGGAAACCCCGCTGACCGGGATGTTTGCCTCACGAAACAGGTCGTTTGTAGCTCGTGAGGTCGTCGAGCAGCCCGGCGAGCGACTCGATGGTGGTATGCGGATGCACCAGGCAGACGCGCAGGCACGACTCGCCGCGCCAAGTTGTTGGCACCACTAGCCAGCTGCCATCTCGCGCCCGCCGCTGGCTCCATTCCAAGTACTGATCTCGCGTCCAGCCGTTGGCGGTGAACAGCACGACCGAAAGCTCGGGCTCCAGCAGAAGCGTGAATCCGAGTCGGGCCGCGACGGCGTCGGCGAACTCGCGCGCTGTCTTGATCGCCTTGTCGACGGCCTCTGCGTAGGCACGCGTGCCGTAGGTGACCAGTCCGAACCACAGCGGCAACCCGCGAGCGCGTCGCGACAGGTGATACGCGTAGTCACTGGGGTTCCATTCACCGCGGTTCACAGCGTCGAGGTATGCGCCGTGCTGCGCGTGAGTGGTAGCCGCAGGCGCTGGGTCGCGATAAACCAGTGCGGCGCAGTCGTAGGGAGCGAACAGCCACTTGTGCGGGTCGACGCCGAAGCTGTCGGCGCGTTCGATGCCGCGGAATCGGTCGCGCGCGATGTCACTACACAAAGCAGCGAGGCCGTATGCGCCATCGACGTGCATCCACAGATCGTGCTCGTCGCACACATCGGCAATGCCGTCGAGTTCGTCGATAGCACCAGCGTTCGTCGTGCCGCCCGTCGCTACGACCGCAAACACTTTCGCGGCCTTTCCAGCGTCGCTTTGCAGCGCCGTACGGAGCGCGGCCGCAGTCAGTCGTCCGCGCTCGTCGGTGGGGACCCCGAGAACGTCGACATCCATAACCTTCGCGGCCGCGCGCACGGAGGCGTGAACCTCATCGGTGGCGGCGATTGTCAGTCGACCTGAGCGTCCGTTCTTCCTGATGTGCACTTCGCGGGCGGTGACCAACGCACTCAGGTTCGCTGCGGACCCGCCCGATACGAACACACCGCCCGCGCCTTCGGGGAATCCGGCAAGATCGGCGAGCCATCGAAGCGCTTGATTCTCGGCGGCGATGGCACCGGCCCCCGCCTCCCAGTTACCGCCGAAGATCGAAGAGGCGCTGACGACCAAGTCGAACATCGTCGAAGCGATTGAGGGCGAAGTCGGTACGTAGGCCAGGTTCATCGGGTCGTCCATCGGGCGACACGCCGGCATCAACACATCTCGGAACAAGCGCAGCGCTTCGAGGCCACCCGACCCATCGGGCGTGATCGCGTGCTCTATCGCCTTGTGTAACTCGTCCGCCGGCAGTGCGCCCCAACGCTTGTCTTTCGGAGTGCGCAAGCGCTCGATTGCGTAACCGATCACGCTGTGCGAAAACAGATCTGTCTCGGGATCCCAGTTGTGCATCGACCGTGGCATCTTCAGGCTCCCTGCAACATCGCCGGTCGAGTGCGCAGTGCGCGCCATAACGCTGGGTACGAGCGGTACTCGATCGTGTCATCCAGATAGCCGGCGTCGCGTAGCGCGGCGTTCAGCTTCGACAGGTTGCGAAATGGAACACCCGAGTCCACATGGTGGGGGAGATGCAGCCCGATTTGGTACGGCACCAGCATGAAGCGCGCCATCGGACGCTGTCGCACCGCGTGGGTAGTTTCTCGTCGGTCTGACGACATCTGCATACCGCCGTGTTCGGCGATCGAGCGCAGACGGTTGATCAGACGCCACGCGGTGAGGTACGGCGCCAGCCAGAAGAACGGATATAGCCACCAATATCCGCTGACGATCGCACCGGCGAGCAGCAGCGCTTGCGTCAGCATGATCTTCCAGAATGTGCGCCGCGAACGTTGATCCTTGCTACGCGCGGCTGCGAACACATCCTTCAACAATCGAATGCCGGTGCGACCCGTTGCGTCGCGCATCATCTTGCGACGAAAGCTGGCACGTTCGATCGGGTATCCGGCGTACAGCGCGATATCGGGTTCGTCGGGTCCGAACTCCTGGCGGTGGTGCGCCGCGTGGACTCGTCGGTATCCGTCGGTGTTTGTCAGCGATGGATAACCGAGCAGCCAGCGACCGACGAAGTCATTGGCCCGCTTGTTACGAAACAGCAACCGATGAGCGGCCTCATGCATCAGTGAGAGGTATTGCGCGAACGTGCGCCCGAGCAACACGAACGTAAGTGGCCATACCCAAGGTGCGAACTCGACCGTCGCCCACAGAATCGCACCGGTTTGCGCGTATAGAAAGAGCACCGATACCGCGTTGCGCCAAGAGGGAATACGTCGTAGCCGCTCGCGAAATTCGGGCTGCGGACGACCGTCGGCCCGAATCAACTCGGTCTCTCGGCACGTCGGCAGCACGGCAGGAACCATGCCCGACATGTACCCGATTGTACGCGCTGACACTGTTACCAGCCGCGGGCTACCCATTCCTGCAGGTGTGGGCGCTCGGTCCCGATGGTTGTGTCGGTGCCGTGGCCGGGCATCACGATGGTGTCGGCCGGAAAAGTGAACAGCTTGTTGTCGAGCGAATCGATGATCGCGGCAAAGTCGCCGCCCTCGAACTTGGTTGCGCCCGGCCCACCCGGAAACAGCGTGTCGCCAGAGAAGAGGACAGGGGCACCTTCCACCTTGAAGCTGACCGAGCCGGGTGTGTGGCCGGGGTTATGGATGGCGTGCAGGCGCAGCTTGCCGACCTCGATGACCTCGGCATCGTCAATGAACACGTCGTAACCGACTTCCTTCAGCATCGGCGCATCCTTGGCGGTGACGGCCACTTCGTAGCCCGCCTCGCGCATCGCCGGCACAGCCTGAATGTGGTCGCCGTGGCCGTGCGTCTCCAGAACTCGGCGCACGCCCAGTCGCTGGCACAACTCGAGCAGTCGCTCGTGCTCGTTGGCCGCATCGATCAGAATTGCATCGCCGGTCTCGACGCATCGAACGACGAACACGTTGTTTTCGAACGGACCTACCACTACGCGGTGGATCTCCATACGGCTGTCGTTCCAGTGCATCGTCGTCATGGCGTCAAACTATCGTTCGCAGCATGCCACCAGGCGACCCGACACTGTGGACCGCAGCCGAGCAGGCCGGGGCGATAGCGCGTAGCGAGTTAGGCAGTGAAGAGTTGCTCGATCTCTGCCTTGCTCGCATCGAGAAGGTCGACGGCGCGGTGAACGCAGTCTGCACACTCGCCATCGATCACGCCCGCAGTCGAGCTCGTGAGGCGGACACTGCAACGGCGCGCGGCAAGTCGTGGGGGCCGCTACATGGCCTTCCGATCACCATCAAGGATGCGATCGCGACCGCGCGAATCAGATCAACCGGCGGCGCAACCGTGCTGCGCGACAACGTTCCCACCAACGATGCGCCAGCGGTCGCGTCGTTGAAGGCCGCTGGTGCGATCGTCTTCGGTAAGACGAATCTTCCCGAGTGGAGCGGCGACTTCCAGTCGTTCAACGAGATGTTCGGCACGAGCAACAACCCGTGGGATCTTGCTCGCACACCGGGCGGTTCGTCCGGTGGCGCTGCCGCGGCCGTCGCAACTGGAATGACCAGCTTCGAACTCGGCACCGACATCGGCGGCTCAGTGCGCGTCCCATCAGCCTTCTGCGGAGTCTTTGGGCACAAGCCAAGTTGGGGACTCATTCCTACGTTCGGCTACATCGACGAACCACGAAGCTGCGATGGCGTGGGTGGGGTCGAAAGCGACATCAACGTCTTCGGGCCGATTGCGCGCGGCGCGGACGACCTTGCCCTGCTCGTCGACGTGATGGCGAGACCGATTGCCGAACCGTTGCCGTCTTCGCTGACATCGCTGGCCAATCTGCGGGTCGCAGCGTGGATCGATGAACCAGCGGCCATCATCGACAGCGAGATGTCGACGATCCTGCATCGAGCGGTCGACGACCTAGAGGCCGCCGGCGCGCACGTCGACCGACTAGCGCGACCGACTCTGGACGTTGGCGCCGCGTGGCGCATGGGCGGGCGGTTGATCTGGGAGGCCACGACCGTTCAATCCGATGAGGAACTGCCTGGCGCATACAGCCACCGCCAGTGGCTGCTTATGCATCGCGAACGCACCAGGCTGCGACTTCGCTGGGCCGAATTCTTCGAGAACTTCGACGTGCTCGTATGTCCGGTCACCGTGCTACCGGCGATCGTGCACGACCAGTCCGGCACAGATAGGACGCGACGCATTTGCGTCAACGGCATCGATCGCTCGTACCTTGAACTCGAGGCTTGGGCGGCCCTGATCGGCAGCGTCTACCTGCCGAGCACGGTGGTACCCGTCGGGCTGACGGCGCAGGGATTGCCAATCGGGATGCAGATTGTCGCGCCCTATTTGCACGACAGAACCTCGCTCAAGGTGGCGGCTTTAACGGTCGATATATGTGGTGGATATAGACCACCGCCGGTCATCCGCTAACAACCGCCAATCGGAGTACCCGCCATGAAGGCCCTTCGCTCGAATCACGCCCGTCGTGGCGCGCTTGCTCGCTGCTGCCTCGGTGTTTCAATCCTGCTTGGCGTGGTGGTTACCGGATCGGCTGTGTCACAGGTATCGGCTGCCCCGCCCACGTATACGGGTCTCGTGCCGGCGCGCCTGCTCGATACTCGCGGCGGAAGTGTCACGATCGACGGTCAGTTCGCCGGTGATGGTCAGATTGGCCCATCCTCGGTATTGAACCTGACGGTGCTCGGCCGCGGTGGTGTTCCGTCGTCGGGAGTTGGTGCGGTAGCGATCAACCTGACGGCCGCGCTCGCGACATCTAATTCGTATCTCACGGTTTATCCCACGGGTTCAACCCGACCAACTGCTTCGAATCTGAACTTCGCTGCCGCTCAGACGATCGCGAACATGGTGATAGTTCCCGTCGGCGTCTACGGTCAGATCAGCATCTACAACAACGCTGCTCCGACGCATCTCATTGTGGACGTACTCGGTTGGTTCGCCGTCGATGCGGGGTACACGGGATTTACGCCGGCACGCCTGCTTGACACGCGCAGCGGTGGTGTCACGATCGATAATCAATTCGACGGGGGTGGTCAGGTTGGCGCCTCGTCGGTCTTGAACCTGGCGGTGCTCGGTCGCGGTGGGGTTCCGTCGTCGGGTGTTGATGCGGTAGCGATCAACGTGACGGCCGCTTCCTCGACGACCGGCTCGTTCCTGACGGTTTATCCGTCGGGTGCAGTACGACCGACGTCTTCGAACCTGAACTTCAGTGCCGGGCAGACAATCGCGAACATGGTGATCGTGCCCGTCGGCGTCGATGGTCGGATCAACCTTTACAACAACGCCGGCCAGACGCATCTGATTGTGGACGTGCTCGGTTGGTTCGCGGATGATGCGGACTTCTCCGGATCTGTTTCGGCACGTCTTCTTGACTCTCGCACGGGTGGTATCACGATCGACGGACAGTTCGATGGAATCGGACCTGCCGGTCCGGCTTCGGTTTTGAACCTGACCGTGCTCGGTCGCGGTGGTGTACCTAGCACGGGTGTCGGCTCAGTTGCGATCAACGTGACGGCCACCCAATCGTGCATGGCCTCATACGTCGGTGTGTATCCGAGCGGATCGCCTCGACCAGTTGCTTCCAACCTGAACTTCGGTGTCGGACAGACGATCGCGAACATGGTGATTGTGCCCGTCGGCACCGACGGCAAGATCAGCCTCTATAACAACGCTGGAGAAACTCATCTGTTAGTAGATGTGTTGGGATGGTTCGCCGGTTCACCGGTCGCTGGCGCAACTCCGGTGTCGTCTGCGACGAGTGGATGTCCGCCGCCTCCGTCCCCGTACTCGGCGGTTTCGGTCGAGTGCACTGCTCTCACCAACGCGCATCGCGCGGCCGCTGGTGTTGCACCAGTGACGATCAGTGTCTCGCTCAACGCCGCGGCCCAGGGACACAGCCAGTACCAAGCAGCGGCCCTCACGATGACACACACCAGCGCGAACGGTTCTAGCCCCGGTACACGGATCACTAACGCCGGATACATCTGGCGCGCGTGGGGCGAGAACGTCGCGTTCGGTCAATGGGATTGTGCTGCCGTCATCGCAGCGTGGATGAATAGCCCGGGTCACCGCACCAATATGTTGAACCCGGTGTACACGAACATCGGCATCGGCATGGCGATCGGTTCGAACGGTGCCAAGTACTGGACGATGAACTTGGCGGCGCCGCGCTAGAGCGGCTTGCCAACCGGTTTGCCAACCGGTTTGCCAACGACTAACACGTTCTTACCCATGAATCGCCGCGTCAGCGGAGTCACACGTCGAGACATTGGCAGCACCACACGGTCGAACAGCCACAGCAGCCGCGGCGACAACGAAGACACGCCGCCAAGTCGACCTCCGACGAAGTATGCCGCCGCCCCTAGCGGGTCGAGATATTGCGCATGCGTGACGTTGAAACCAGCGGCTCGCAGATCACGCGACAGGCCGGTGGTGACGAATCGTCGCCAGTGGCCTGACAGTTGATCGATTTCGCAGTACAACGCCTCGTGCGCTGGCCCGAACACCACCAACTGGCCATCCAGGGCAAGTAGGCCACGTGCGGCGATGAGTTCCGGAATGAGATCGCGGATGTGTTCCGCAGAGTTGCAGTACAGCACGGTGTCGAACACTTCGTTGGTCGTTTCGATGGTGCCGAGGACCGGAGTCACCGGGCAGCCGCCACTCTTTGCAGCGCATGCTGCCGCAAGCGACTTCCACCGTGGTGGGTCGGGTTCGATCGCGGTGATCGACGTGACCGACGAGAGCTGCGCTAGACGGGTCGTGACCGTGCCAGTCCCAGCGCCAACTTCTAATAAACGACCGCGCATGAACGGTGCGAGTGTTTCGACGATCCACGAGTTGTACCTGTCGAGTTCACCGAGACTGTCGAGGTACTCAGTGGGGTAGTCGCTGAAGCCACCGTTGGGCAGCCGCATGCGACGCCACTCGCGCGCGCGTCCGCCCACTTCGCGCAATGTCCCAGCGGCCGCAAGGACCTGCGGCAACCGCATCTTCGACGCGCCGGTGAGCCGCGGTCGAAATCGAATCGGAACATCGGCGAAAGAACCTCGGGAAGCGACGAAGACCGCGTACCAGAAGAAGAACTCGTAGCCACCAAGGTCGTCGACCGGAACCTCGTCAAGAAATGACCGCACCATTGCGGGAGAGCTGATCCGGAACGATGTTGTGGGGTCCGACGGGAGTCGAGTGCGCGTCGCGACACGAAGTGCGAACCTGGCACCATGACTGAGCACTCGGCGCAGAGGGCTGACACCGACAAAAGTGCTGCGGTTTAGAAATCGCGAGCCGAACACGCAGTCCGGCGCAGGACTGATCTCATCAAACGCTGCCAGCAGGGACGGCAGTTCTATCGGATCGTGCTGACCATCGAAGTCGATGGTCCCGATAGCGGTCGCTGATGTCTGCAGCGCGAGGCGCAGGCCAGCCGCAATCGCCTGGCTGAGCCCGCGGCCTGGGCCATCGAATACCTGAAGTCGTATACCTCGTAACTCTGCCTCCGCATGCAACAGCTTTACGGTGTCGTCAGTCGACGCATCGTCGATCACGATCAGCTCTAGTTCGGTCGTCAGCTCGCGGAGTTCGTCGCGTGCGTGGGCCAGATCGGCCATAACCATAGGAACGTTGCGCGCCTCATTGCGCGTAGCGCCAACCAGAACGAGGAGCCGATGTTCTGCTGTCATGCGCCGCAACCCTAGGTCTCCTGCCGGCACTTTCGCGTCACCTCGCCGTAAGGTGAAGTATCGAACTTCCTCCCAACTTGTCTTCGATCACTGCCTTCGAAGATCGCCCCTCGTGGCGTGGATGGATGCACGTCGTCGCGTTTCTGCTGGCGGTTCCAGGGGGAGTGCTGCTGATCTTGCAGGCCAATGGTCCTGCCGCCACCGTCGCCGCTTGCATCTACAGCGTCAGCCTGGTTCTCGGCTTCGGAACCTCCGCCGGCTATCACCGACTCGCGCGCAAAGAGCGCACCCAAACGATCATGCAGCGCCTTGATCACTCGATGATCTTCGTGCTCATCGCCGGCAGCTATACGCCGATCTGCCTGCTCGGCCTGCCCGCTAGCTGGGGCATCCCGCTGCTTTGCGTCGTGTGGGTCGGGGCGGCAGGCGGCATTGTGCTGAAGCAGTTGGCCTTTGAACGGCTGCGCATTTTGGAGTACGCCCTCTACCCGATTCTCGGTTGGCTGCTGGTCATCGCAGCTCCGCAACTCATCGACAACATGAGTGCCACGGCGCTTGTGCTCTTGGTGGCCGGCGGCGTGCTGTACACCGTCGGCATTCCCATCCTGGCGCGCGAACGGCCCAACCCGTGGCCGCGTACGTTCGGGTATCACGAAATCTGGCACACATTCACCGTCGCGGCCGGCGCCTGCCATTTCGTGACGATTGGCCTGCTCGTACGCGGCTAATCCTCAGGCGCTCGTATAGAAGAAGGCGCCGTCACCCACCTACAGTGTCGCCATGAACTTTGCCTTCACCGAAGAACAAGAAGAATTGCGCAAGACCGTGCGGTCGTTCCTCGAGAACAAGAGCAGCGAAGCCGCTGTGCGCGAGCAAATGGACACCGAAGCTGGTGTCGACGCCGCTGTCTGGAGCCAGATGGGCGACCAGATGGGTCTGCAGGGTCTTGCAATTCCAGAGGAGTTCGGTGGCTCAGGCTTCAGCTTCATCGAGTTGGGCATCGTGCTGGAAGAGATGGGGCGCGCCTTGCTGTGTGCGCCGTACTTCAGTTCTGTCGTGCTTGCCGCGAATGCGCTGATTCACAGCGGAGACGCCGACGCGAAGGCCGCACACCTGCCCGGCATTGCCAGCGGCGAGACCGTTGCCACGCTCGCGTTCACTGAGCCGAGCGGCAAGTGGGACGAGGCTGGCATCACGATGCAGGCGACTGGCAAAGGCAGCGACTGGAAACTGACCGGCACCAAGATGTTCGTGCTCGACGGCCACACCGCGAGTTTGATCATCGTCGCCGCGCGAACCGACAAGGGCGTCACACTCTTCGCGGTCGACGGTGCCGCCGCGGGTCTAACACGCACGTCGTTGTCGACGATGGACCAAACGCGCAAGCAGGCGAAGCTCGAGTTTTCCAACACACCAGCCACGCTGATCGGTAAAGAGGGCGAAGGCTGGAAGGTGCTCAGCACGGTGCTCGACTTGGCCGCGGTGGCTCTCGCTGCCGAACAGGTCGGTGGAGCGCAGAAGGTGCTCGAAATGGCCGTCGAATACGCGAAGGTGCGAGTTCAATTTGGCCGCCCAATCGGTTCGTTCCAAGCGATCAAGCACAAGTGTGCCGACATGTTGTTGGAAGTCGAGTCAGCGAAGAGCGCTGCGTACTACGCGATGTGGTGTGCCGCCGAGATGAACGACGAACTTCCATCGGTCGCTTCGTTGGCGAAGGCGTACTGCAGTGAGGCTTACTTCCATGCGACCGCCGAAAACATCCAGATCCACGGCGGCATTGGCTTTACGTGGGAACACCCGGCGCACCTCTACTTCAAGCGCGCTAAGAGCAGTGAGTTGCTGTTCGGCGACCCGACTTACCACCGCGAACTGCTCGCTCAGCGAATTGGCATCTGAGCCGCAGACGTGCCTTTGATCCAAGAGACGTAGACAATGGAGACGGTCACCTTGGTCTACCTCGTAGCCGCGGTGGTTGCTGTGTTCGTCATTGCAGCGGTGGTCGTTGGCCGCGAAGCCCACCGTTTAGATGCGGTCGCACCGCGCTCGGTGTACATACCTCAGGAAGCGGCTGAGTTCGTCGCTGAGTACTTGCCGTCCGAATCACAGGCACGACTTACCCCGGATGAACTCGAACTGCTGCTGACGTTTCACATGCGGTGGCTGCACTCAAAAGGTCTACAACCGAACGGTGTGGTCGATCGCCGGCAAGACATCGCCACACCCGTGATCATCAACGAAGACACGCTGACCGGTTACCTACTCGGCGAAGCAGAGCGAAGTGGCGTCGAGATCATCGACGACGTCGATGTCGTCAACGTCGTCGATGCCCACCTCGCGTACTTCGAAGCCATCGGTGCCGTCGGTCCGCGCGCAGACACCGACGCAGCTGGCGAGTTCCGTCAGCAGAGCTAGATCATCATGTTGAATTGGCTGAGCACTCGCCGAGCCAACTCGCGATCACCACTGATCTGTGCGTCGACTCGATCGCTGGTGCGTCTGCCACCCGCAAGGACGATGAATGCTTCCGTGGTCAAGCCGATTGTGGCGAGTGGTGCGGTGCTCGGGTCGTCCACGAACTTGGCTCGACCGTTCTGGACTTCGCAGAAGATGTGCCGTTCAACGCCGTCGGTGATGTTGATCGCAACTGCGCCACCTTCGGGAGTTGCTGCGCGTTTGCCGACGACGATTGGGATCGTGCGCACTAGGCGATCGACCGTGTGCTCGGCGGCGGCGCCGGATAGGTTCCCCGCGCGACCCGTGGCACGGCGCATATCTTGCTCGTGCAGCCAACAGTCGAGCACGCGCACGTGAAGAAAGTCGGCGAGGGTACCGGGACCCGTGGGAGTGATCGCCGGTTGCGCGAAGTACGCCTCGTCGCCAGCGCGCAACGTTTGAAGTCTGACGGCAACTAGCTCGTTCCACTCGCGAAGCACCTCGGCGCCGGTTGACGAGCGGCGCGCGTCCACCTCGTGCTCGTTCATTTGTCCTATGGGATTGCGGATGTAGTCGGGCAGCACAGCACGATGCTCGGTCGCTGCGAAACCCTGCATCATCCGTTCAATACCGATGAGGTGTGACAGGTTGTCCTGCACCGACCAACCGGGCAGATCGGTGGCTGTCTTCCATTCGGCCTCGGTGAGCTCGGCGCCCAACTTGCTTAGCGACTGCCAGCAGTCTTGGAGAATGTCGATCGTGTCGGTGGGGATCATCGGGCGAGTTTGTCACCCGACGACTAGCGTCGCTGCCTTGAACGGCAGCTTCGATTCGGGTGGCCTGCGCCTGGCGCGACATCTGGCGCGCCCCGCGGGGAAGACGGGTATTACGTCGGGCCTGATTCTGTGCCACGGGTTTCCGATCGGCCCGCTCGATGCGCGCCAGAGCGGCGGAACTTTTCCTGAGTTGATCGATCGAGTTGCGAGCGAACTCGGTTGGGTAGCGATGACGTTCACTTTTCGTGGCTGCGGCACGAGTGAGGGCGACTTCTCACTTCAGGGTTGGGTCGACGATCTGCGCGCGGCCATCGATCACCTTGTTCATGAGGCACAACCGTCCGGTGTCTGGTTGGTCGGCACGAACACGGGTGGCTCGATTGCGACGTGCGTGGCGGCCGACGATCCGCGCGTAGCCGGCGCCGCGTTGCTCAGCCCACGTGCCGACTTCGATGATTGGGCTGCACAACCAAGGCGACTTCTCGAACACGCACGCGAGATCGGTGCCGTACGCACTCCCGGGTTTCCGTCCAGCTTCGATGAGTGGGCGCGCGAGTTTCGCCGCTTTCGCCCCGTCGACGCGGCACATCGCGTCGCGCCGCGTCCGTTGTTGGTAATGCACGGCGACGACGACGAAAGCGTTCCGACTGCCGATGCTCGCCAGCTGGCCGAGGCACACGGTTCGGCAGAGCTGCGACTCATCAGCGGAGCGGGCCACCGTCTGCGACACGACCCACGTGCAATTGCTGTCTTGCTCGGTTGGCTCGACCGACAACGCTCGGTCTTGGAGAGCTGAGGTCGCGCCAAGTGCAGCGATCAGGTTGATGAGACTTCACTAACCGAAGTCGACGATGCCGTCAGGGTGTGTGGAGTGCCAACGCCAGGCTGATTCAATTATTTCGTCGAGCGAACGTTTCGCCGCCCAGCCAAGTGTCGTACGCGCTCTAGTGGGATCGGCGTAAGAGGCGGTCGGATCGCCGGCGCGCCGCGGTGCAATCGTGTACGGCACCACCTGTCCGCTGATGCGTTCCGTCGCGCGGATGATTTCGAACACGCTTGTACCGACACCTGTGCCCACGTTGAGAGTCGTGGTGCTTCCACCACGTGCGAGATAATCGAGTGCCGAGACATGCGCATCGGCGAGATCGTCGACGTGGATGTAGTCGCGGATGCAAGTGCCGTCGACGGTCGGGTAGTCCGTTCCAAACACCTCAACGGGTGGCCGCATCCCCAGTGTTGCTTTCATTACCAACGGCACAAGGTTTTGCGATCGGCTCCAGTCCTCACCGATGGTGCCATCGCTGCTGGCGCCGGCGGCGTTGAAGTAGCGGAGGTTCACCGCGCGCAGGTTGTGCGTCGTGCCATACCAACGAAGAATGCGCTCGACCATTGCTTTGGTTTCGGCGTAGACGCTCTCGGGCGCGACGGGTGAGTCTTCATCGACCGGAAGTGACATCGGTGAGCCGTTCACAGAGCAACTCGACGAGAACACGATCTCGCGTACCCCTGCAGCGAGCACGCCTTCCACCAGGTCGACCGATCCCGCCACGTTGTTCAGCCAGTATCGCTCGGGCTGTTCCATCGACTCGCCCACGGATTTGAACGCCGCGAAGTGGATGACCTGCGTGACATTGTGTGAGCGGCATAGGTCGGTGACCAAAGCTTTGTCGTGAATGTTGCCGACCACCAAAGTCGCTTCGCGCACCGCGGCGCGTCGTCCGAGTTCCAGCGAGTCAAGCACGACAGCATTCCGTGCGTGGGTCTGCAGAATTCGCACGGTGTGTGAACCGATGTACCCGGCTCCACCGGTGACGAGGATGGTCATGAAAGCTCTTCCTTAAGCCGGACAGAGTGGTGGTACGAGGCGTGTCATGGATCTCCTTGCCCCTAGCCCAGCATACGGAATCGCGAAGTTCCCACGTAGTCGGTCGAGCTGGCACGCCATCGTCGGAGTACGATGCCGCTCATGAACGGTGCAACTGGCTTGTTGTCGCGCCGCGTTGATGCGATTCGCATGATGGATGGCGCCCAGTCGAAGCGGCTTGCAAACATCGCGCACATCGTCACGCTCGCCGTCGCTGCCGGCTGGATTCTCTTTACAAGCCGCCGCCAGTGGTTCTTTGGCGATGAGTGGGCCTTCTTCATCAATAGGCGAGAGCAGTGGGCAGCCGGCCACGAGATCGACGCAGTGATGCTGCCGCATAATGAACACTGGACGGCGTTACCAGCCGTCCTCTTCTTTGCGATGTTCAAGCTCTTCGGGCTGCACAGTTATCTGCTGTATCTGCTGCCGGTCGTTGCGGCCCATCTGGCTGCCGCATTCAGCCTGCGCCTGATCCTGATTCGCATTGGTGTCGGGAACTGGGCATCGGCATTGTTTGTAACTCCCTTCGCGTTCTTTGGAGCGGGTGCCGAGAACCTCACCTGGGCTTTCCAAATTGCCTTTGTGGGTGCGGTGTCGTTCGGACTCGTGCTTTTGCTACTTGTATCCAACAAGAGCGCAACACTTAGACGGGATCTACTGGCCATTACGGCCGGGGTCGGCGCGCTCATGTGTTCTGGGATGGGCATCCCGTTCGTCGTGGCCGCAGCGGTAGTGCTCGTCATCGACCGTTCGTGGCTACGACTCATCAGAGTGGTGGCGCCAATAGCTGTCATATTCGGACTGTGGTACTTGATTTGGGGCAGCGACAGCTCCTCGGGCCTACCGCCCGCGAGTCTCAAGGTCGTACCTCGCTTCGTGTGGACGGGATCGACGGCGACTCTTGAAGGCTTGACACAGTTACGCGGGATCGGCGCGGTGATTCTCGTTGGCTGTGTCGTTGTGCTTTGTCTGAAACCGCCTCAGCACGCGCTTGTGCTGGGCTGCGCCGCCGGTGCGGCTTCGATGTTCGTGCTCACTGCTCTTGGTCGTGCCGGGCTTGGGCAAGAGCAGGCGACCGCGTCGAGGTATACCTATATCGCTGGCGCACTTCTGCTTCCGGTGGTAGTTGCGGCTCTAAGGACAGCTACAGCGACTCAACCGCGAGCCTGGCTGGTAGCAGTCGTCTTCACTTCATGGGCTGCAGTCGGAAACGCAGCCGACATGTCATCGTTCACACAAGCCCGATACGACGTCGTTAATGGAGGCAGGCGCCGTATCGAAGCTGCAGCGTCGCTGCGCGACCTCGCCCTTATCGATCCAAACGCTGTGCCCGATCCGACGTACAACCCCAATCTCACCGCGGGCGCTCTTCGCGCGTTGGTCGAAAGCGGCAAGCTCGATGTTCCCGACGAACTACCGACGCAAGACGTCCTAAGTGCGGCGGCTGCTCTACTTGTTCACGTTGGGCCGGTCGCCGCACCTCCAGAGACAAGTCGGGGCGACGTCACCACGTCAGCGCCGCTTGACTATGAGAATTGTGTCTTCGGTACCGGCGCGGGAGTTACTTTGAATGTTCGCGATGCGGTAACCCTTCAGATTCAAGGATGGGTCGGCGCGATTGTTCAGATCGCAGCGCTCACCCCCTCAGGAGAGCAAGGCCCAATAATGGCATTCGCAATTCAGGATGCGATCACCCCGATCGAGATCTACAGCACGGAGTTTCCGATCTTGCTCGTCCTTCCAGAAGCGGTACGACTATGCGGAATCGTGGTGGCTTGAAATGAATTTTGATCGCATTTACGCATATCGATTCCGTGATGTCGACCAAGTGGCTCGGGCGCGGGTGTGGACAGAAATCGCCCGATACCTCCATCGACGCCTCGGCGAACCATCGCGTGTGCTGGATCCAGCGGCCGGCCTCGGTGAGTTCATCGCGAACAGCCCCGCCGCTGAGCGTTGGGCGGTTGACATGATCGATCATGGACTGAGCAAGCTTGACGGGGTCACGGTTCGAATTCAGCCAATCCTGGAGGCCGATCTGCCCGATGCGTACTTCGACGCGGTGTTCGCGTCGAATCTTTTGGAACACTTTGCGAGCCCAGATGAGATCGCGCAGTTCCTTGAACGGATGTACGCATTGCTCAGGCCGGGAGGAGTCCTTGCAGTTATGGGACCGAACTTCCGGTACTGCAGCCGCGATTACTTCGACTGCGCGGACCACGTGTTGGCGCTTACTCACGTCGCCGTTTCGGAGCACCTATACGGCGCGGGCTTTGAGGTGGACTCAGTCACCCCTCGCTTCTTGCCGTATTCTTTCCGCTCGGCACTTCCTGCCTCGGCGAGGCTCACCCGCGCGTATTTGAAAATGCCATTGCTGTGGAAAGTGCTCGGCAAGCAATTCCTTGTTATTGGTCGACGCCCGACCTGACGACAACGGGAACGTTAAATTCGATTTTGCGCGACCGCTTCGGTAATCCATGGGATGACCTCGTCGAGCATCTCGTCCAGCGACACCTTTGCCTCGAAACCCAGAACGTCCCTGGCCTTTTCGACTGATGGCACGCGTCGCTGAACGTCGTACTCGAACGCTTCATCACTCACAAAGCGAAACGGAACGTCCGGCCCCTTGATTTTCTTCCAGATGACCTCTGCAAGCTCAAGGACCGATGTCGACTGAGCCGTCGAGATGTTGAAGTCGTTGTTGAAGGCGAGCTCGTGTTCCATCGCGACGACAATTCCTTTGGCGACGTCGCCGCCGTACGTGTAGTGACGAATCTGGTTGCCTGCCCCAAGAATGTGTAAGGGATCCTGTCCCTTGACAATCTTCTGAACGAAGTCGGGTACCACATGACTCATCGCCAACTTCACATTTCCGGAAAGTACTTCGGCATCGCCGAGGGCGCGGCCCTCGCCGACGCCGACACAGTTGAACGGCCTAACGATGGTGTACGGCAGTTGATACTGATCCCAGGCGGCCTTGGCGAAATACTCGACTGCGAGCTTCTGAAAACCGTAGGACGACAGCGGTGGAGCGATGCGTCGCTCGGACCCCTCGACGCTTGGCCACTCATCGGCGCTTTCGAAGACCATGGATGAACTTAGGTACGTCACCTTTCGAAGACGACCAGCCGCGTGAGCCTTGATCGCGGCGTCGCACGATGCCGCCATGATTCTTTCGTTGTTCGCTAGGAGATCGTACGCGTAGGCGTGGAAATAGCTGATGCCGCCGATCATCGCTGCTCCTGCAATGAAGTGATCGCAGTCCTCCAGCAGCGAGGTCATCAGGTCGACGTCGCGACAATCGCCCTCGACAAACTTGTATTCGGGGTGACTGTCGTAGGACCGCGCCACTTTTCCATACTTGGAGTGGTTGTCGATTCCCACAACGGTGTGACCGCGTCCGAGAAGCTCCTGAACGATGTAGCCACCGATGAAGCCCGAGGAACCTGAGACTAAGACTCTCATTCTTGAATTTCTCCTGTTGTGTCTTTTGTTCGCGAAATTTGCTCGACTCGAAAGTCGACAAGACGTTTTGGCCTTCCATACGCGAACAGGTACCACCGCACATAGCGAGGTATCCACGCCCAAAGCTTGAAGTTCGACGTCCCGAATGCGCGGTCTAACCAAATCGTAGGAATTTCAGCGACGGGCAGGCGATGTCGGCGAGCCTTCGCGACCATTTCGATACCGATCTCAAATCCCCGGTCGCTCTCGATGCCGACAGCCCTGACAAACGATGTTGAGTACGCCTTGAACGAATTCGTAGCGTCTCGAGTGCCGACGCGAGCAAAGTGGTAGAGACTCAATCCGGCGAGCCTGGAGAGCATTGTTTTGAACGCTGGGCCGCCGACCTGTTGGCCAGATTTCGTATAGCGGCTCGCAGCCGCGACGACGACACCGCGTTCGACGAGACGCGTCAGCTGATCAATCTGCATCGGATCGTCAGATCCGTCCGCCATTGTGACAACGGCAACGGGCGAAGCCGCGTGGGTGATGCCGTAGTGAATGGCGTGCGCCGGGCCGGGACCGAAGGTGTTGAGCAACGCGCGAACGCGCGGTTCATGCTGTTGATAGGTGCGCAAGTACGGCAGTGTCAGGTCGTCGTCGCTGTCGTACACGACCAGTGCCTCTGCTTCGAGATGCACCGCTTCGAAAATTCGGTCGAGGCACGCAACGATCTCGGGCCCCTCGTTGAACACCGGAATTACGATCGAGACCCGCGGACTCATATGGTGACGCCGCGCCCGAGCACGTTCCAGATGTCGACGACGGGGCACGAACTCTGTAGGTCCTTGTACGTCGCATGCGGAGTGCCGACAATGAGGAGATCGCAACGCTCGATCAGCTCTTCGATCGGCGACAAGTCAGGCGACTTCACGTAGGGGTCGGTGCAGAGTACTTCCTTCGCCTTAAACCTTAGGATTCGACGGAGCTTGTATGAGAGTGATGATCTTGGATCATCGCTCTCTGCCTTGAAGGCCATTCCGAGGATGCCGACTGTCATGGAGGACAGGTCGAACTTTCGCTCGATCCTTGAGACGACGTACAGCGGTAGCCCTTCGTTCACCATCATGCTCGCGTGGCCGAGGGTAAAATTGTTGTTGTTGAAGGCTGCGAGCTGCATCGTGTCTTTGAAGAGGCATGGCCCAGCGGCAAATCCCGCGGCGGGCATGTCGGCAGCGCGGGGATAGTCGAACCGAATCGCGTGGCGAATGCGCTCAAAGTCCAAATTGAAATCGTTGGCGATTGTGTAGAACTGATTGGCCGCCGCGAACTTGATGTATCTCCAGGTGTTGGTGAACAGCTTCACCAGCTCGGCTTCCTCGGGAGTAACAACAACGATTGATTCCGTAAGTGCGGAGAAGAGTTCGGTCGCTCGAGCGACGGCACTGTCGGAGCACCCGGACACGACCTGAGGCAGTTCGTAGAGTTCGGTAAACGCTTTACCTTCGGCGATCCGTTCGGGACAGAACGCCACATCGATCTTCTTGCCAGAATTTCTAAGCAGTTGGTCGATCAAGCGGGTGAGGCCGGGGTAGATCGTGCTTCTGAGCACCAGGAGTTGTCCGTCGAGGAGGTGTTCGGCAAGTTCGGAGACCGCGTCGGTGACAGCGTTCGGATCGGGGTTGAGATGTTCGTCGACGGGAGTTCCGACGACGACGATCACCGTTCTTGCCCGCGCGACGACGGAGGCATCGGTGGTGGCGATGAAAGTGCCATCGGCCAAAACCTTGGCCAGCACCTCGGGCGCCTCTGGCTCAAGGAACGGCATCTCGCCGGCGTTGACCAACGAGCACGCCGTCGGATTTGTGTCGTAGGCCGCGACTGTCTGACCAGCTCGGGCGAACGCGAGCGACAGTGGGAGGCCAACATGGCCACATCCACCGACTACGACGACGTCAAGGGCGGTGGGCATCCCGACACGATATCTCCGACTGCCGTATCTGCGGTTGCGTCGGATGACTACCGCGTTGACTTGTGCACGAACGTGGTCTCAGGTTGGAAGCCTGAGAGACGCCACAAACTCAAGCTGTTGGTGAGGAGTGTCGTAGACGCGCTCTACTTCAAACGGGCTGTAACCGGCATCGAGTAGTGACGTGAAGACCGAGCGGAACGACTGAGGTGTGAAGTACCACGCATGCACATCGAGATATGTCCCCGCTCTGTGCGCCTCGATGGCTTCCGCTACTGCGCTGTTGATCGCTCCAGCATCACCGACTGGCCGCGGACCGCTATCGCCCTTCCAGTGACGAATCGCGTCGTTGTGCGTCGTGAGACAGCGATGCTCGATCACGCTTTTTACCGAGTGCATGTGTGGGTTTCGAACGCAGGCGTCTATCACGTCTGCCACGGTGGACTCAGCAAGAAAGTGGTCGAAGCAGAATCGCTTGTCAGGAACAATCAGCAAGTAACGCCCGCCAGCCTCGAGTTTCTTGGCGACCTGGCGGAGATGATGAACAAGATCGGGCTGGTGCTCGATGGCGTGCGAGCTGAGCACTATCTCGAAGTGTTCGTCGATCAGATCGAGGTTCCCGTGCGGGTCAACGTAGTGCACGGGGTCGGGACAGCCCTTTGGGTCCTCACCAACCTTGATCGCTCGTCGACGGAGCCCGTCGGTGTCGAGTACGTCGAAGTACCTGACGTTCTTGCCCTTGAGAAACGGCCGCGCGAAAGGGCCGATCTCTAGTGCGCGAGCGTTGCCGATCAGACTGGCAAGACCTTGGCGAGTGGCCCCGGGACTTGCGCAGCGGCCTTCCTGTCGTCCGTGGCGCAGGTAATGATCGCGCCGCTGTTCGGGACTCATTCCGGCTAGATCGGGGTCGCGGCGGTAAAACTCGTCAACGTATTCCTCTGGAAACTGAAGAGGTGTGGACACGAATTGCGACTCCTTGTCATGCCGCGGGCTGAGTGGACGACGTCCGCGCTCGCTTCAGTTGAGAACCGGGTGGTTGCCCGGCCCTTAGTCGATCTATCCAACGAGGTCGGCGAAACGGCGCAGCTACCCAATCGTCACGAGTCTGATCCATATGCGGACTGAAGTATGGGTCACAACTCATGACATGGCCCCACCGGGATCGCAGGACTCCCAACTCCTCGGGCGACACACCCGGCTCGCGAGTGAGGGACTCGAAGTGATACAGACTCGCGTACGGCGTCCAAACAATCCGGTAGCCAAGATGCCTCAGCTTGAGGCTGAAGTCGACGTCGTTGAAGTTGTTGTCCAGCATGGTCGTGAATCCGCCCGCCTCATCGAAAACGGATGCACGGACCATTGCGCAGGCGGCGGTGACACCCGAACACTCTCGTTGTGTGCTTAGCAAGTACGCCGGGCCGGGTTCGTCGCTGCCGCGCTTGTAGAAACTATGACGCGGGCCGCTGCTGGTGTAGATATGACCCGCATGTTGCAGTCGGGTATCTGAGAACAAGAGGCGGGCGCCGACCATCCCGACGGTGGGCTCGAGGGCAAGTGCGGCCATCACCTCGATGAAGTCGCAGTCAATGATCTCGACATCGTCGTTGAGAATTAGAAGCAGTTCACCAGCCGCCGAGGCCGCCCCGAGATTGATCTTTTCCGAGAAGTTGAACGCGCGATGGAATGCCACGAGTTTGAGGCGTTCACCACAGATTTGTTGCAGATTCTGGAGCACACCCTTCGGCGTGGCAGCGTCGTACACGACGACGAACTCGATATTTGGGTAAGTAGCGCGTTCGGCGATTCCTCTGACTGCTTCCGTGACTAGTACCCGCGATTCTCCCCACACCTTCCGTTCAGATCCGTTGGTTGGGACGACGATGCTTACTAGCGGGAACTGCTCCAACTTCCTGTTCACGCGGTATATGCCTGGCATGCTGCCGTGCGCGACGTCCGCGATAATGCCAACGCGGTCGCAGTGCTCTTGAACAGCGCGCAGCCCAGCCTCGTACGCATACGGCTTTGCGTCCGAGTTCCCGACCACAGAATCGCCGCCACCTCTCCAGTGGTAAAGAACTTCGGAGATGTGGCGGATCGTGCGACAGCGCTCTGTGATTCTCAGGATCAAGTCGTAATCTTGCGACCCGTCAAAGCCGGCGCGAAAGCCGCCGACTTCCTCAACGATCGAGCGCCGCGCTACTGAGAGATGGCACGTGTACATCTGTGAACGGAATCGCTCGGGTGACCAATCCGGCTTTAGAAAAGTGCCAAGCAGTCGACCCTTCGAATCGAGGTAATCTTCATCCGAGTACAGGTAGTCGACCGTGTCATCGCTGCTGATCGCATTGTCCATTAGCAGCAGCGCGTCTGGCTCGATCGCGTCGTCGTGATCGAGAAACGCTACGAACTCGCCCGTGGCCATTGCGAGGGCATCGTTTGACGCCGCGACGATTCCACCGTTTTCTGGTCGTATGTGCACGCGGATTCGGTGATCGAGAGCTTGCGCTGCGTCGAGCACTTCGCGTACGCCGACGCGAGTTGACCCATCGTCGACAAGGCAGAGCTCCCAGTCGGCGAATGTTTGGTCAAGCACCGATGCGATGCACTCCTCCAGCACACGCGGTTCGGGGTTGTACACCGGGGTGACTATTGAGAAGCGTGTGCCCGTCACCGTGGGAGCCGTCTGAGTAACCGTGCTACTCGGGCGAGTGGGCCGACAATCTTCGCGCCGACTCGCATTCGGACGGACCGAAGGATTGCGGACTTCTCGGCTTCAAGCGCCGTGACTTCGGCGGCCAAACGGCCCGCAGTCGCTTCGGCTCCGATTACGTGGTCGCGGATGCTCCAGAGACGGAGCTTGAGATCGAGGTTCTCCTCGTTGAAGCGGTCGATCTCGGCTGTCGACGCCCGAGTTCGGCCGGTACTGCCGCTGACGCTCTCGCCCAACCGTGCGTATGCGTTGCGGATGTGACCGACTAATTCGCGGTCGGTCGAGGCGGCGAACAATGCTGCAACAGCTGGTTCTTGTTTGGTACCAACACCTATGACTCCTAAACCGTGGCCGTGCACAAACTCGAATGACGGGAGTCGCCCTGCGATTTCCTCCCAAAGATTGTGTACCCCGAAGCCGTTCTCGAACACCGCTATGTCGTGCATGACCACCACGCCCCGCTCGGACATCTTGGGTAGCCACCGTTCGTAGTCGTGCCGCACGGCGTCGTAAGTATGCATTCCATCGATGTGGAGCAGATCGATGGAGCCGTCTTCGAACGATGCTGACGCTTCGTCAAAGGTGCATTGCATCAGCTCAGAGAAGCTCGAGAACCGGTCATCGTTGAATCGCTTCAGGTCGTCGTACACGTCGTTTCCGTAGAAACCCGCGTGCTCGTCGCCCTTCCACGTGTCGACGGCAACGCATCGGGAGTCGAAACCAAGCGTGGAGACCGCTTGGCAGAACGCGGAGTAGGAGTTGCCCGAGTGGGTACCAAGCTCAACGATTGTGGACGGTCGTAGCGCGTCCACCAACCAGAATGCGAAAGGAATGTGGCCGACCCAGCCGTGCGGGTGCACGAAACGAAGTGGTTGCCAGAAAGAACTTGGGTTAACGAAGTCGCCGAGTCGCGGTTCCGTCCGGAGAGTGGTCATGAGTGTCGCGCCGTCGAGCAAAGGCGTGTGCTGGATCTGAGATTCACAGCAATATCTTAGTCTCCGCGCCGCGGTCTTAGCTGGCGCGGTTACTCGTGTGATTGCTCAGCGGTGCGTCGCGCCTCGAGTGCGGAGCACGATGCCGCTGAGCGCGCGAAGAGGGGACGTCACTCTCCACGATGTTGACGCGCGCAGGGCGCGAACCTCAGCGTCCCGAGCCGCAATCAGCGTGTCACGTTCGACAACACGCTCGTTCAGTTCCGCAAGGTGAGCCTGAAGATCGCTGGCCAGCTGGCGAAGCGCAGTGAACGGCAAGTTCTGAGACGTCGCGCCCGTGGACCGAGTACTCAGGCCGATGGAGTCCAACTCCGTTCGTACGCCCGCGGCCGAGCAGCCGTGGATCTTCGCCTGCATGTCGGACTCTGCAGTCTTCCAACGCGAGAGCAGCGCGTCGTCTGCGGGGGTCTCGGAAAGACCTCCGAGTCGTGCGGTCATCTCATCGACCGTGATGTTTGCGGACCACGGATGGTGTACGCCCTTGCGTGTCAGGTCTGCTGCGAAGTACCAGAGGGCGCGGACAACTACGAGATCAGCGTCCACAGGTCCGGACGCATGCCATTCCGAGTCGACGTAGTGGAGTCCGTCGTCGTTCGCGATGAAGTTAGAGAGGCAAACGTCGATGTATTCCTCGGGCAAGAAGCGGCGGGTTTCCGGCGTACGGAATGGGTGGTCGTCCTCGGCATCGTCCGTGTCGAATTCCAACGCCCGTAGTTGTTGTCGCCAATCTCGGAGGACCCGCTCAAGGGCTTCCATGCCAAGGCCGGCGGCGCGCAGGGCATCTTGCTCTACGGTGCGCCCGACGATGAACGGCGCGTCAGTTGTGCGGACTTGTCGGAGCCACCCCTCAACAGGCTGTTCATTTTCGGCGAATGGGGCCGTTTCAATAGCCAAGTTGGGCTCAACCTTGACCTCCTTGACGCCCAGAAACCGGCGCTGCCGATCGTTTCCAAAGTGCCAGGCTCTGACGCTCTGGTCGGTGTAGGAAACGAGAGCCGCGTCGGTAGCGCTCGCGAGGACTAGGAACGAGTTCGCGACCTGTTGGCCGAGGCCAGCTTCGAGAAATACGCGATGTGCGCGCCGATCGTCCACGAGTCGCAGCGGCGTCGAGGCATCCGATGAGCAAGGCCAGCGGATTAGTTGATCGACGAAGTCGACGGTGTTTGGTCGCGCGTAGGCAGACTCGTCGAGCACTACCCGCGGCATCTTGTAGTCCGGAAAGGGATAGTAGAAACGTTGCGCGGGAAAGCCAGCGTCCGTGAGGTTGTCGCTAAGCGCCGCGCGACTGAAGGTCACCGCAGGAGGTGACCCTGTGTAGCCCTCAATTCCGAGCCATGGTTCATTTGTATGGTCCTCTCCGTAACCCAGTAGGTACTTGAGGCCCAATTGGTTCTCGATGGCAAGCAACAACGCGCCATGCGGACGCAAGAGCGCGCGCAGCGAGGCTAGGAAGGCCGCCGCCTCGGCGGCGCCACCGCCCGCCACGTGCTCATAGACCCCGATACAAACAATCAGATCGAAGCCTGCTGTGTCCTGGAGGTCCGAGAGCGGTCCGCACACGACTTCTACGTTTGGTAAATCGCGGCAACGCGCGGCAGCGGAGCGCGCCCGCGACAGACTGCCTTCGAGCGCGACAACGTGTGCGCCCTGATCGCCGAGGTAGCGGGTTGCCGTTCCCGATCCGGCTCCGACGTCGAGCACGCGGATACCGGGACCGATAACGAAAGGTCGAAGCAGGTTCGCGCGCACCCGCGAGAAGTGGTACCGGGTGGGCCAATCCGTGATGTGCGCTGCGAGTTCATCGGAAGCGACTGTCCGATCTACGGCTGACTGCAGGAAGTCGAGAACGACATCTTCCTTTCCGTCTGCCCACGGCACGGTGTCTCCGAGAAGTCGAACGCCGCTCTCGGGATCAATTTTTCCTAGGGAGTGACCCTTGCCTGCTTCGAGCCGCTCGCTGGACATTGAACTCGCATGGTAACTCTCGGCGGAGTCGAGGGTGCTATCCGTGTTGTCCAAAGCGCCGACGTCTGGGTGACGCGTAGCGCTGATTCGCTGATCGGTAGGCTCCTTTCGTGTTGAGCAGTACATCGCACCCTCAGCACCCCGATCCGACGGTACGTGTCGTCGTCGTCAACTTCGATGGCGGTGAGATCACATTGCGTTGCGTCGAAGCACTGCGAGCTACTCACTTTCCCCGCGAGCGTCTAGAGATTGTTGTTGTAGACAACGGCTCGGTCGACGGTGTGAAGTCGGCTCTGAGGGAGCGTTACCCAGATGTGGTCGTCATCGCGTCCGACACCAACGAGGGATTCGCGCGCGGATGCAATTTTGCGTTGCGCGACCTCGACGGGATCGATTTCGTCGCGCTGATCAACAACGACGCCGTCGTCGAGCCCAACTGGCTGCGGCCGCTGCTTGATGGCTTCACTCACGCCCGCGTCGGCGCCGTTTGCCCAAAGCTGTTGCTCAATATCCACGCCCATGTTGTTCTGCTCGAGCCTGCCAACGTCACGGCTTTGCCTGACGGACGCTCGGTTGGAGTGCGTGTGGACAGAGTCATCGTGAACGGTGACGAAGAGACCGCCACAGTTCGTTTCGATGAGCGCTTTTGGAGCGTGGACCGCGAGAACCATGACGGCGGACGCTGGAGTAAAGGTTCTGCGTCAGTTTGGTGGGCGGTCAGTGACTGTGACACCGCTGACCACGTCACGCTTTATGTTGCGGCGCCGTCCACGTCGACGATGCTTGTCGGACCTCCCGGTTCGCTGCAGCCAACAAAGTTGAATGCGACTCCGACACCAGTGTCGTTCGCGATCGATTCAACTAATCGAATCATCAATAGCGCGGGCGGCGAGCTGTACTCGGGATGGTTCGGAGGCGACCGAGGTTTTCTCGAACCGGACATCGGGCAATACGACGAACCGATGGAGGTCTTCTCGTGGTGTGGAGGAGCCGTGCTGCTTCGATCGGATTACCTACGCGAGGTTGGCCTTTTCGATCCGTCGTACTTTTTGTACTACGAGGACTTCGACCTTTCATGGCGCGGCCGGTCGGCGGGGTGGACGTATCGCTACGAACCGGGCTCGGTCGTCTATCACGAGCACGCTTATTCGAGTAGGTCTGGTAGTGAGTTCTTCAAGTTCTGGGTGGACCGCAATCGCCGACTGACATTGGTCAAGAACGCGCCAGCGACGGTGGCGTTACGGGCGGTCGCTGGTGCCGTGAAGCGTCGCTCTGGTTTCTGGTCGTTTGCGCGCGCGTTGCCGGCTGCGATGCGAGCTCGGCATCGCCTGAATGGAAAACGCGTGGTCCCTCGCTCTGAGATAGCTGCTTGGATGCTTCAGAAGTGAGTGACAGTCACAGCGTCCACTGTGGGGACAGTGTTACGACCCCTTCAGTTTCGTACGGCTTGCCGGTCATTACGTCGAACCTCATTGCATTCTGCAGTCGGTCGTAGATCTTGGCGCGGTTGAAGTCGGTGATTGAGGTGTGCAGGTCGTAGCTGCCTGGAAGCAGGGCGACCTTGGCAAACGAAACCTCTAGGTCGCCATTTCCCGACATCGTCGTGGGAACCAGTCCAACATCTCTCGTATTGGGTGCGCTGATGGTACTTCCGCCGACACTTTCGATCTCGATACCGATGACAGGTTGGGGAACGGTCTGCTCTGATTCGTAGTGCAGCCGCAGTCGCACATCGTCGCCAGTGCGAAAGCGCTTCACCGGAGTGGTGCCGGCATTCACGAACATTTCAACTTGCGTGATGCGTATCTCACCCGAACCCTGTCTGTGGCCGCCATCAGCGGTGCGCGAGTAGGCGCCGAGCATGCGCTCGGTGTACGCCTCAACAAGGTCACCCGGGTCGCCTTCGTCGACGGCTTTGCCGTGCTCCAGCCAAATCGCTCGATCGCAGAGGTTCTTGACGCTGCCCATGTCGTGGGTCACCAGCACAATGGTGCGACCGTCGTCGCGGAACTCGACGAACTTCTCCATGCACCGCCGCTGAAAGCTCACATCGCCGACTGCCAAGATTTCGTCGATGATGAGGAGCTGCGGATCGACGTTGATGGCAACGGCGAACGCGAGGCGCACATACATGCCGGAGGAATATGTTTTGACTGGCTGATCGATGAACGTGTGCAGGCCAGAGAAGTCGACGATGGCATCGAAGTGCAGTGCAATTTCCTTGCGAGGCATCCCCAGAATCGCGGCGTTCAAGAACACGTTCTCCCGCCCGGTCAGATCAGGGTGAAACCCCGCGCCTAATTCGAGCAAGGCACCCATTCTTCGTGACACTCGAACGTTGCCAGAGTTCGGCTGGAGAATGCCTGCCATGCACTTCAGCAAGGTGCTCTTGCCGGAGCCATTCTGACCGATGACGCCGAACACCTCGCCCTCGCGGACATCGAAGGTGACATCGTTGACGGCGACGAATTCTTCATAACGGTTGCGACCACGGGCGGCGATGAACTGCTTGAGAGAGTTCGCGCGTTGGTGGTGCAATCGGAAGGACTTCACGAGGTGGTCGACTGCCAGAACAACGTCGCCGGACATCAGAGTTCCTCTGCAAATCGCGGGGAAAGCTTGCCGAAGAACCAAGTGCCAAACGCGAACGAGACCGTTGCCAGCGCGGTGATGTAGACCCATCGGCCTGCCCCCGGCATCCGTCCGTCGTAAAGCACGTCGTGGAACGCAACGATGAAGCTTCCCGTTGGCCCGTAGTTACCGACAGCGCGCAAGGCGTCGAGCTTGATGGTTGACGCGAAGTAGATAACTGGTGTGGCGTAGAACAGCACTTGCGCGACGATCGTCCACAGATACTGCACGTCGTGAAAGAAGACATTTGCAGCTGCAAGCGTGAGCGCGACGCCAGTCGTGAATAGTGCCCAAAGTATGTAGAGCGCGAGCAACACCGGAATCCAAACGAGCACGTTTTGGCCGGCGATCACAAGGGCAATTAGCAGGATCGACGTCTCGATGAGCAATGTGACAAATTGGGCGATCACGACGGAGAAGACCAGATGTTCGTGAGGGAAGGCAACCTTCTTGATCAATCCGGCACCACCCTGAACGGTGCCCATGGCCACGTTGGTGGTAATGGCAAAGAAGTTCCACGGCAAGAGTCCGCCCAGGAAGTAAAGAGGAAAGTTTTTCAAACCGCTTGGGCTGCCGGTTACGGGAAGCGCCGCGAACACATACGTGAAGATCACGGTGAAGATCAGCATTTGGCTGAGTGGGTTCAGCAGGCTCCATGCCCAGCCGAGAACGGACTTCTTGTAGCGGGTGCGCAGCTCTTTCAGCGAAAGCAAGTACAGAAGGTTGCGGTGAGCGAGCGCCCTTCGAAGAGACATGCCGTCCGCGATGCTACCGATCGCCGGGCTTCACTCACCGGCACCAGTCTGTGAGCCCGCTTGAAAGATTCACACGGGACTTACACGACTGCTGGGTTTGAGGCTTCCGGGTCGATGCCGTATTGCTCCATCGCGGCGTGCAGTTCGGCTGGGCCGGATAGCCCGTCGGCGGCCAGCGCGCCGAGCACGGCCAGCACGATGTGGCCGGCATCGACCTCAAAGAAGTGGCGCAAAGCTTCGCGCGTGTCGCTGCGCCCCATGCCATCGGTGCCGAGCGGCACGAATGTGCGACCCGGAAGGAAGCGAGCGATCTGCTCCGGGACGATCTTCATGAAGTCGGTGACGGCGATGACCGGGCCTCTAGATTCGGCCAGCAGTTCCGTCACGACTGGGACGCGTGGCGGATCGCTGGGATGCAAGCGATTCCAGCGCTCGGCGGCGAGCGCGTCCTCGCGCAGTGCTTTGTATGAAGTGGCCGACCACAGTTCGACGCCGATGCCCAACTTCGCCAGTTCGTCGACAGCCGTGTGCGCCGCGCCCTGCGCGGAGCCGCTGAACAACACCGTGGCCTGCCGCAGCGTTTCTGGAGGAGCAGGCTTCCAGCGATAGAGACCGCGCAGGATGTGCGCTGGGTCGAGATCGGCAGGCATTGCTGGCATCGGGTAGTTCTCGTTGTACAACGTGAGGTAATAGAAGACGTCGCGATCGAAACCCGATGTGCGTTCGTCGTCAGTGCCGTACATGCGCGTGATGCCCGCCTGAATGATCGCGGCCACTTCGAACGCGAATGCCGGGTCGTATGCCTGGCACGGGGGCACCGTGCTGGCCAACACCAGCGAGTGGCCGTCTTGATGTTGCAAGCCTTCGCCCGCCAATGTCGTGCGACCAGCGGTCGCGCCAAGTAGAAATCCGCGCACGCGTGCATCGGCCGCTTGCCAGATCAGGTCGCCAACACGCTGAAAGCCGAACATCGAATAGAACGTGTAAAAGGGAATCGTCGGAATGCCCCGTGTGGCGTACGCCGAACCCGCCGCAATGAAACTGGCTAACGAGCCGGCTTCGGTGATTCCTTCTTCGAGAATCTGCCCCTGCGCACTCTCGCTATAGCTCAGCAACATGTCGTGGTCGACCGGCTGGTACTTCTGTCCCTGCGATGCGTAGATCTTCAACTCGGGGAAGAGCGAGTCCATCCCGAACGTGCGACCTTCGTCGGGGATGATCGGAACTACGTACTGGCCGATGTTCTCGTCGCGTGCCAGGTTGCGCAGAAGGCGAGTGAAACCCATTGTTGTGCTGACAGCTTGATTCGCGGAACCCTTGCGCAGCTCCTCGAACGTGCTGTCGAGCGGCAAGCCAACAACCTTGCGCGGGCGCACGATTCGTTTTGGAATGCTGCCGCCAAGCGCGCGGCGACGTTCCATCATGTATTGGAACTCGACGCTGTCGCGCGAGGGACGGAAGTACGGCAGTGCGTCATCGGCGAAGGCCGAGTCGGGAATCTCGTCGTGCAGGTGTAGGCGATCGCGCAGCGCCATCAACTGCGTCTCGTTCATCTTCTTGATTTGGTGCGTCGAGTTGCGACCTTCGATTTCGGGACCAAGCGTCCAGCCCTTGATCGTCTTGCATAGCAACACCGTCGGCGCGCCGGAACCAAGGTTTTCAACCGCCGCCTTGTACGCGGCGTAGAGCTTGCGATAGTCGTGGCCACCGCGCGGCAGGTTCACCAGGTCTTCGTCACTGAGGTGTGCGACCAGTTGGCGCAGGCGCGGATCCGGGCCGAAGAAGTCGTCGCGAATGTAAGCGCCGTCCTCGACGCTGTACCGCTGGAACTGACCGTCGACCGTGGTGTTCAACTGGTTCAGCAGCACACCGTCTTTGTCGTTGGCAAGCAGCGCGTCCCACTTGCTGCCCAGAATGACCTTGATCACGTTCCATCCGGCGCCACGGAATACGGCTTCCAGTTCCTGAATGATCTTGCCGTTGCCGCGCACCGGACCATCGAGTCGCTGCAGGTTGCAGTTGACCACGAACACGAGGTTGTCGAGCTTCTCGCGACTGGCAAGCGTGATTGCGCCCAGTGTTTCCGGTTCGTCGCATTCGCCGTCGCCGAGGAACGCCCACACGCGGCTGCCGGTGGTGTCGTCGAGCTGGCGATTGAGCAGGTAGCGGTTAAAGCGGGCGTGATACAACGCGCTGATCGGGCCGAGACCCATGCTGACCGTAGGGAACTCCCAGAAGTCGGGCATCAGGCGCGGGTGCGGGTAGCTACTGAGGCCAGCACCATCGCGGCCAATCTCGCGACGGAACTGTTCGAGATCGGATTCGTTCAGACGCCGCTCGAGGAACGCGCGGGCGTAAATGCCGGGGGTGGCATGGCCCTGGAAGTAGATGTGATCGCCGGCGTTGCCGTCGTCCTTGCCGCGGAAGAAGTGGTTGAAGCCGATCTCGTACAAACTGGCCGAACTGGCGAACGTGCTGAGGTGGCCGCCGATTCCTTCCGCGTGCTTGTTGGCGCGCACCACCATCATCGCTGCGTTCCACCGAACGAACGCGCGGATGCGGCGCTCGATGAATTCGTCACCAGGGAACCACGGCTCGGACTCTTGCGGAATGGTGTTGACGTACGGCGTGCTGACGGTTGCGGGGAAACTGACCTGCGATGCATTTGCGTGCTCGAGCAACTTGCCGAGCAAGAATCGGGCCCGCGTCTTGCCGTGAACTTCGATCACGGCATTAAGACTTTCCATCCACTCTTCTGTCTCGCCGGGGTCGCTGTCGGGCAGTTGATTGACGTAGCCGTCGAAGATCATCGTGGCAGTCTGCCACCGCTATCGACCACCGCCTACGCTGCCGTCGCTATGGCGACGTCTGAACTAACTGTGTTTACGGATGGGGCATGTTCGGGTAATCCGGGGCGCGGTGGTTGGGCGTGGGCGGTGGCGCCCGATGGCCAACCGTTCGGCGCGGGAGGAGCAGCGCATACGACTAATCAGCGCATGGAGCTGCAGGCCGTCCTCGAAGCGTTGCGAGCACTGCCTGGCGACTTGACGATTGTGAGCGACAGCACGTACGTCGTTCATTGCTTCCGCGATCGATGGTGGGTGAAGTGGCAGGCAAACGGCTGGAAGAACTCGCAGCGTCAGCCAGTCAAGAACGTCGACATTTGGGAGCCGCTGATCGCGCTCGTGCAAGAACGTCAGCCGAAATGGCGCTGGGTAAAAGGGCACAGCGGCGACAAGATGAACGACCTCGTGGACGCTCTGGCAGTCGCGGCAGCCGCTAACGCCTCATAGTTAGGGCATCGACATCGAGGAATATGCTCGGGTCGCGAAGTCGTAACCATGGGGGCACGATGAATTCAGAAGGCGGACGTCGACACCACGCGGTAATTGCTGGCACGGGGCGCGCCGGAACGAGCTTCCTCGTTCAGTACCTGAGCGCATGCGGACTCGAAACAGCCGGCGACGTGAAGCCGGGTAGCAGTTCACGTGCGCGCGCAGGCCAAGAGCATTACCTGCTGTCTTCTCAGCGGTTGCCATATGTCGTGAAGGATCCGTGGCTGTCGACGTACTGTCACGCTGTCGACCCGACCCGGATCGCGATCGACGCTCTAATTCTGCCGATGCGAGATCTCACGGTCGCGGCGTCCAGTCGTGTGTTTCAGGAGCGGATGGCAATTCTGGACACAACGTGGCGCGACCGTCCACCCACCGCCGTGAGCGGCCAAACCCCCGGGGGCGTCATTTTTTCGCTTGAGGTGACAGACCAAGCTCGCCTGTTGGCGGTGGGGTTTTACGATCTGGTTTTCTGGGCAGTACAGGCTCGCATTCCAATGTTCTTCCTGCAGTTCCCTCGGCTGGTGCAGGACGAGGAGTACCTGCGCCAGACATTGTGGCCATGGCTTGGAGCGCACTGCGATCCCGAACGTGCCGAACGTTCGTTTCATGAAGTCGCCGATGCAACACTTGTCCGGCACCAATCGGCTGGCGGCGTCGTCAGTTCGACGGATCAGTCAGATCTTGACCGCAGGGCTTTGGTCGCGCTTGTCGAAGAGAAGGCAGCAGCGCTGGCTGAAACTATTGCAGCGCAGGCTGCAGGTAACGAAGCTCTCACCGCCGCGCGGGCCGATCTGGACCGTGCGCGTGCCGCCATGGCAGCGAGTCAAGCTGCACTCGCGGCGGGGTCGGCGCGAACGTCTTGGGCGGCACGAAAATTCAGAAGTGTTCGGCGTCACCTTCGTTGAATGTTGTGAAGTAACCCGCCGGCATTGAGCGACTTCACGAACTCCACCTCGGGGGAGCGATGGTACGGTCGACGTTGTGCGGATCGGTCTCGTCGGTTGCGGGCGATGGGGAAGGTACATCCTCCGCGATCTGATCTCGTTGGGGTGCGACGTAACGGTGGTCGCGCGAAGTCCCGAATCGAAGGCGCGTGCGACTGCAGGTGGGGCTGACTCCATCGTCGAAACGGTCGGTGAGCTTCGCGGCGTGAGTGGCATCGTTGTGGCCACACCAACTAGCACCCACGCCGCGGTCATTGAGCAGGCCCTTGCCTTCGATGTGCCGGTGTTTGGGGAGAAGCCGCTGACGGACGATCCGAAGTTGGCACGAGCCCTGGCCGAGCTCGCGGGTGATCGCCTGTTCGTTATGGACAAGTGGCGCTATCACCGCGGCATCGAGGCGTTGGCAGCAATGGCGCGCACGGGCGAGTACGGCTCGCTCAAAGCAATCCACTCCCGACGACTCTCGTGGGGACACGACCATGATGACGTCGATGCTGTGTGGATCCTGATTCCACACGATCTTGCCATCGTGCGCGAGATCGCTGGTTCGCTTCCCGCAGTGGTGGGAGCCGTCGGCACAATATGGTCGAAGAAGTTTGGGTCCCTCACCGCGATGCTCGGTCCGGAACCGGCTTGCACGATCGAGATTTCGAGCGTGAGCCTGATTCGCGAGCGCCGTGTGGCTGTGCACTTCGAGGACGCGGTTGCTCAACTCACGGACGCGTATTCGCCGTCCCTCGAGATTGTGCGGCTCAGCTCAGGCGAATCGATCACCGTGCCCCTCGCTGACGACATGCCGCTCATGCGCGAACTCGCTGCGTTTGTGGATCACCTCACTGATGGCCCTGCGCCGCGCTCGTCAGCTGCAGAGGGCGCGGAAGCGGTAGAGCGAATCGCCGAGTTGCGAGCGCTAGCGGGGATCTAATGCGTCGTGCGACGGTATTGATTCCGACGCATTCGCACGGGCCGTTGCTTCGACTCGCCGCCGAGAGCGCTCTTGGACAGACCGTCGACGATGTCGAGGTCTTCATCGTGCTTGACGGGGCCGATGCAATCACAACTGATGTCGCCACTGAGGTCGCGCGCAGCGATGACAGGGTCCACGTGTTCGCGTTTACAAAAGGGCAACGTCACGGTGAGGCATACCGAGATCTCGTTCTGCAGGAGGCGCGTGGACGCATCGTCTGCTACTTGTCCGACGACGATCTGTGGTTTCCCGATCACGTCGAGTATCTGGACGAGCTCCTGACCGACGCGGACTTTGCCCATTCGCTCTCTGTTATTGCCGAGGTCGACGGAGGATTCAGCACTCCTCACATCGGAAACCTCGGCAGCTCGTGGTACCGGTCGTGGTTACAGGGACCCGCCAACTTCATTCCCCTCTCTGCAGCCGGCCATACGCTGGACGCGTATCGGTCGTTGCCTGTCGGGTGGTCGCCCGCGCCTGCCGACTTGTGGACCGATCTCCATATGTGGCGCAAGTTCATCCTCGCACCTGGAATGCGACTGGTTTCGGGCGGTCGGCCAACCGTCGTGCACTTACCTTCGCCTGCGCGCTTTGATATGAGTGTTGCGGCTCGGCTCGCGGAAATGGAGTTGTGGTGCGCGCGGCTGAGCCGGCGCGACGCGTGCGAGCAACTGCGCACCGATGTCACGGACCAGTTAGTGGCTCTGGCTGCCGAGCTCCAACAGTGGCTTGCTGACAGGAGTGCAGAAGTGGAGACCCTGCAGGGAAGGGCGGCGGAGGTCGAAACTCTGCAAGCAGAGCTCAGCGCACTGCGGAGTTCTCGCGCCTACCGGGCGGCTCGACGGCTTACCCGAATCCCAATTGTTGGTCGGATCGCCAGATGGCTTGGTAAAGCGCTAGCTGCTCGAGAAGGTCGCTGACTGTTCCGGCGGTCGCATCCCGTTCTGACACCGAGGTTGGGGGAAACGGCCACTCGATATCGAGTGCCGGGTCGGCCCAGTGGACGGCGAGTTCGTCGTCAAGGTCCCAGTATCGCGACACCGCATAGATCGTGATCGTTGGCTCGTGGAATAAGAACCCATGGGCGACCCCAGGGGGAACCAACACCGCGCACATGTCGTCACCGTTGACCTCAAACGTCGAGGATTTCCTGGCAGTGGGGGATCCTGTGCGGAGATCGTGCAGGCCGATCGTTACATGGCCTGCGGTCACCACCAACAGGTCGGTGTGCCGTAGGTGAAGATGCACCCCTCTCATCGCTCCCGTATCCGACTTGACCACGTTCCACTGCACTGGATCGATATTGAGGGCCCACTCGCGTCGAAACGCCTCGGTGAAGCTGCCACGCGTGTCCGGGTTACTCGTGAGTTGACGCACGACCACACCGGCCAAGCCCCTCGTCGCAAGGTGTGGGGCGATCCGACCGCTCGTCATCTTCCAAAACTTAGCTGTGACGGCTGCTTCCGTCACCCCCGACCCTCGTCCGCCTAGGCGTTCGCTTGCGCGCTTTGTGGTGCGGCTGCGTAACGTCGGCGCATGGACATAAATGGAGTTAGCGCAATCGTCACGGGTGGTGCCTCGGGCATCGGAGCAGCGACAGCTCGTCTGCTCGCCTCGAAGGGCGCCAAGGTTGTGATCGCCGACCTGCAGGCGGATAAGGGCACGGCGCTGGCGGACGAGATCGGCGGCGCCTACTGCAAGGTCGACGTCACCAACACCGACGACATCATCAACGCAGTCGAGATGGCTAAAGACATGGGTCCGTTGCGCGTGTTGGTGAACTCGGCCGGCATTGGCTGGGCGCAACGCACAGTGGGTAAGGACGGCTCGTACGACTCGGCGCACAATCTCGACGTGTTTAAGAAGGTCGTCGCGATCAACCTGGTCGGCACCTTCGACTGCATTCGCATTGCGGCAACAGCGATGAGCAAAACCGAACCGCTCGAGCACGGCGAGCGCGGCGCGATCGTCAACATCGCTTCGGTAGCTGCTTGGGACGGTCAGATCGGGCAATCGAGCTATTCGGCTTCGAAGGGCGGCGTTGTGGGGATGACGCTTCCCATCGCTCGCGATCTCGCGGCGATCGGAGTGCGAGTGAACACAGTCGCCCCCGGCCTTGTCGACACGCCGATCTTCGGTGAGGGTGAATCCGCTGAAGCGTTCAAGGTCAAGTTGGAACCTGGAATGTTGTTCCCTCAGCGATTGGGTTCGCCGAAGGAGCTGGCCTCGATGATCGTCGAGTGCATTAGCAACAGCTACATGAACGCCGAGACCGTGCGCGTCGACGGTGGAGTCCGACTGCCACCGAAGTAGTTAACGGCAGTAGTCAGTCCAGTTGCGGTTGGTCAAGATGTGATCGCACCGCCGCAAAGCACTCACCGACGCTCTTGACTCCTGCCGCACCCATCGGCTCGATGAAGTGCCGCCGAACACTGGCAACGTGATCAGGGGCAGCAGCTTCAATTTTCTTGCGTCCTGCAGGAGTTAGTAACGCGTACATCACGCGGCGGTCTCCGCTGCACGACGCGCGGTCGACCCAACCGCTGCGCACCATGCCATCGAGCCGACGAGTTAGCCCACTTGGCGACAACTTCAACGATTCGGCCAGGTCGCACATACGCAAGCGATTGTCTTCTGCTTCCGACAGGTACACCAGCACCTGGTAGTCACCCATCGTCAGGCCGTGAGGGGCGAGATCGGCCTCGAAGGCTGCCGTGAGTTCCGGAATGGTGCTTATGAAGTTGCGCCACGCCACCTGTTCGCGAGCGGTGAGCCATGTCGTCGCCATGGAGCCCATGATAGCAAAGTGTTGCGTAAGAAATAGTTGCGAACGCAAATATCTTCGGGTATGGTGATTGTTGTATCCACAACAATTGCACCCTCAAAATGGGCAACGAAAAAGGAGTCGCCATGAGCGATCTGAAGGCACTAACCCCCGGAACCTGGACCGTCGACGCAAGCCACTCGCACATCGGGTTCACCGCCCGTCACCTGATGGTCGCCAAGGTTCGCGGCAGTTTCACCGAATTCACTGGCAGCATCACCGTTGCCGATGATCCGCTGAAGTCGAAGGTCGAAGCGACCGTCGAGGCCAAGTCGGTCAACACTGGCGACGAAGCACGTGACGCACATCTGCGCAACGAAGACTTCTTCGACGTCGACAACCACAAGCAGTGGACGTTTGTCAGCACTGGCATCAAGCCCGCTGGCAGCAACTACGTGCTGCAGGCCGACCTCACGATTAAGGGCGTTACCAAGCCAGTCGAGTTCGCACTCGAATTCGATGGCGTCGCGACCGACCCTTGGGGCAACACCAAGGCCGGCTTCACCGCCGAAGCAGAGATCAACCGCAAGGACTTCGGTCTCGAGTGGAACGTCGCGCTAGAAGCCGGTGGCGTTGTCGTCGGCGAGAAGGTAAAGATCACTCTGGAGATCGAAGCACTGAAGTCCTGAACTGAGAGTTCTGGGTACAACGACCCGGAGGGAGAGCAGCCATGTCAATCAAACGACTGAACCACGCGGTGCTTTACGTGCGCGACGCGAAGGCGTCCGCCGCGTTCTACACCAACGTGCTCGGCTTCACAGTGGAAGCCGACATGGGTGGTGGCAAGGCGATCTTCCTCCGGGCCGACGGCTCGGACAACGACCACGACCTCGGTCTGTTCTCGGTCGGTGAGCGCGGTGTTGCATCGCAGTCAGTTGGTCTCTACCACCTGGCGTGGCAGGTGCACACGCTCGAAGAGTTAATCGCACTGCGCGCTCGACTGGTCGAGGCTGGCGCGCTTGTCGGTGAGAGCGATCATGGTGTTAGCAAGAGTCTCTACGCGAAAGATGTCGACGGCATTGAGTTCGAAATCATGTGGGCCGTCCCGCGTGCCGACTGGCCCGAGAAGGTCGGCACCATGCATCTCGACTTGGAAGCCGCTCTCGCTCGTTGGCCGCAACTCGATACCGCGACCAGCAACTAGCTAGCGCGCGAGTACTGCTCGCAGCGCGATCTCAAGCGTTTCGTGTTGAAACTTGAAGCCGCTGCTTTGCAGAACCTTTGGCAACGCACGTTGCCCGCTGAGCAGCAGCCCGTCGACTAGCTCGCTACCGAGCAACAACTTCGGCGCGAACGACGGAACGGGAAAGAGCGATGGTCGGCGCAACACTTTGCCGAGCGTCTTGGCGAATTCGCTTCCGTTAACGGGTGTCGGCGCTGTGAGGTTCACAGGCCCGCGCACATCGGCGGTCAGCAGGTGTTGAATCGCGGCGACCTCGTCGGGGAGCGAGATCCAACTTTGCCATTGGCGCCCGCTGCCGAATCGTCCGCCGACGCCAAGCTTGAACAGCGGCAGCATCTTGGCCAACGCGCCACCCTTGCCGGCGAGCACGATGCCTGTGCGCAAATGCGCCACTCGCGCGCCAGCTTCCGCTGCCGCCGTTGCGGCTTCCCACTCACGGCAAATGTCCGCGAGGAAATCGTTGCCCGCTGGCGCTGTCTCGTCGAGTTCGCGCTCGCCACTGTCGCCGTAGTAGCCGACTGCGGAGCCGCTGAGCATCACCTTCGGTCCGTTCGCCGTTGCAGCGAGCGCAGTCGCCAGCAGTTCGGTTGAGCGCACTCGGCTGTCGCGAATCTCTGCCTTGTACGAATCGGTCCAACGATGATCGCCAATTCCTGCGCCTGCGAGATGAACCACTGCATCGGCGCCATCCAAGGCGCCAGCTGAAAGTTGGCCGTTCATCGGGTCCCACTGAATCTCGCCGGTACCCGCCGTCCGACGAACAAGTTTCACGACTTCGTGCCCATCACTAAGCAGCGACTTACATAGCGCCGATCCGATCAATCCACTGGACCCTGAGACGACGACGCGCATGTGGTGAGCGTACGCTTGCAATCATGTGTCGCAACATCACAACTCTCCGAGGTCTCCAGCCGATCGCCACAACAGAGGAGATTGAGGCCGCAGCACGACAGTACGTGCGCAAGATCAGTGGGGTGCAGAAGACATCCGAGGCAACGGAGGCCGTGTTTGAGGCGGCTGTGCGAGACATCGCCCACATCACGGCACACCTGCTGGCCGAACTACCGCCACGCAAACAACCGCCGCCGACTCTGCCTCCCCTGCGGCGCATCAACCTCGCGCGTGCTGCTGCCGTTCACATGCCCGTCGACTTACCGGGCCGCAGTTAGCCACACGATTCAGTCGAGAGCGTCGGTGATCAGACTGTCGAGCAGGTCGCCGTCGACTGCACCGAACACCTGCTGCATTGTGCCGTCGCGTTCGATGATCACGAACGCCGGCTGCGCGGGTATCTCGAAGCGGGCGTAGACCTCGCCGCGATCGTCGCTCACCTGAGGAAAGGTGAGACCGTGCTCGTCGATGAATCCTTGGAACGATTCGTCGGTGCCGATCCACGCAATACCAACGAACTGAACTTGCCCGGCCCACCTTGCGCTTGCCTCCTCGACCGAGGGGGCTTCTCTGTTACAGGTCAGTCAAGTGGGTGCCCAGAACCAGAGTGCAATCGTTTGCCCCGCGTACTGGGTGAAGTCGATAGTTCCGCCGCCGACCGCTGGCGCTGAGAACTGCAGCGCAGTGGGTGCCTCGGCGATCGGTGGCGCCGACGCAGGTGTAGCTGTAGGAGCAGAGGTGGCTGTAGGAGCAGAGGTAGGTGTAGGAGCAGAGGTAGCTGCAGAAGCAGTCGAGACTGCAGTGTCGTCGGTCGAATTGCCCGCCCCAGCGCACGCGCCGATCAGCGACAGCAAGCTGACGGCTGCGGGCATCGTAGATCTGACTAGCGAGCGAACCATCGACCTTGACCGTACAGCCATAACCTGTTGCACGCATGCGCACCCGCACCTTGTTGATCTGGGCCGTCACGTGTGGTCTCGCGATTCTGATCGCCGGTGCGTTGTTCTTTCTGGCTCTCTCCAACCAGGCCGAGCCTGCGAAGGCGCTGTCGATAGGCGACTCCGCGCAGCTCGGTGACGCGGTGGTTGTGGTGGAGCGTTACGAGGCGACCGACGACGCCATCGTGGTGACGGTGACGTTGTCGGGGGTCGATGATCCCGATGGGCTCGCCGGGTTCACGTTGATTGCTCCGGGGGAAGCCGTTTCAGTGAACGCCGAATTGGGGATCAACGCACAGATGGATCTGCCAGCCTGCTCAGCCTTCACATCCGAGCCAGTCAGATGTCTTCTGTGGTTCGCGGCCAGCGGCTTGGAAGGCAGCGATCGTCAGTTGTTGTTCCAGCGCGCGGCCGAGAAGGTGCGCTGGAGGCTGGCGTGATCTGCTGCGATACCGTGACGGGTGCACTAATCAGCCGCCGACGAGTGAATTGGAGCCGAAATCGATGGAGCAGCACTTCGACCTCGTCGTAATCGGCGGTGGCCCAGGCGGCTACGGCACGGCCCTTTACGCCACCTCGGCGGGACTGAACGTCGCGCTGGTCGAAAAAGATGTGCTGGGTGGCACGTGTCTGAACCGGGGGTGCATTCCCGCGAAGGCGTTTCTCGAGACGGCGGCGACACAGCGCCACGTAAATCACGCAGCCGAGTTCGGCATCGAGGCGAGTGATGCGGGCACCACCTTCGCCGTCAACTTCCCAGTTGCGCAGGCGCGTAAGCAAAAGCTCGTCGACGGCATCGTGAAGAGCCTGTCGGGGTTACTGAAGTCGAAGAAGATCACTGTGCTCAACGGAATCGGCACGCTTGGCGCCAATCGCACGGTCACGGTGAAGCATCCCGACGGCACGACGGACACGATTACCGGTGGCAACGTAGTGCTGGCCGCAGGCAGCGTGCCGCGCACCATCCCTGGCTTCGAACCTGCCGGCCCGGTGATGACGAGCGACGAAGTGCTGATGCTTGACCATCTTCCCGGCCGGGTCGCGGTTATCGGCGGTGGCGCGATTGGTTGCGAGTTCGCCAGCACGTTCGCCGATCTTGGTGCGACGGTGACGATCCTCGAAGGTATGCCCAAGATTCTTCCCGGGCTAGATGCCGATGTCGCCAACGTCGTCGTACGCAGTTTCAAGAAGCGCGCTATCGACATCAAGACCGACATCAAGATTCTCGGGCACACACCGTTCACGGACGGAACCGGAACGACCGTTCACTATTCGACCGACGATGGCAAGGGTGCGTACGCGCAGAACCTGGAAGTCGATGCCGTTGTTGTCAGCATCGGTCGCCGCGCCTACGCAGACCAACTTGGTCTCGAAGGCACAGCTGTGAAGGTGAGCGAGCGCGGCTTTGTCGAAGTCGACGAATACTGCTTCACGGGTGAGCCGGGCGTGTACGCAGTTGGCGACCTGATCAACACTCCTGCGCTCGCACATGTGGGTTACGCGGAAGCGATTCTGGTCACCAAGCACATTCGTGGCGAGAAGCCAACTCCGATCGCATACGACCGTGTCCCGTGGGCCATCTATTGCCATCCGGAAGTCGCGTACGTCGGGCCTAGCGAAGAAGCCGCGCGCGCTGCTGGCCACGATGTCGTCGTTGCCAAGCACCAGTTCCGCGCCAACAGCCGCGCGCAAATCCTTGGCGAGCTCGATGGTTTGGTCAAGGTCATCGCGAAGAAGAACGACGATGGCACTGCCGGGCAAGTTCTCGGCGTGCACATGGTTGGGCCATGGGTCACCGAGCAACTCAGCGGCGGCTACCTTGCCGTTAACTGGGAAGCAACGGTTGCCGAAGTGGCCGAGTACATCCAGCCACACCCGAGCCTCACTGAACTATTCGGTGAAACGATGCTGTCGCTCACTGGCCGCAGCCTCAATGCATAACGCTTAAGGAGTTAGCAACATGGCCGACGTCATCCTCCCGCAACTGGGCGAGACAGTCACCGAAGGCACCATCACGCGCTGGTTTAAGAAAGTCGGCGACACGATCGCCGCCGACGAGCCGCTGTTCGAGATCAGCACAGACAAGGTCGACACCGAAGTGCCGTCGCCCATCTCAGGCGTTGTGACCGAGTTGCGCGTCGCCGAGGGCGACACCGTTCCAGTCGGCGCCGTCATCGCCGTCGTCGAAGCCAGCGAAGCAGCTGGCACGCCTGCCGTGGACAAGCCAGCGGCGGCTCCCGCCGAGGTTGCCGCTGATCCTGTTGCCGAACCTGCGCCGGCCGCGGCCGTGCCACCGGCAGCTGAGGCGCTTCCGGATGAATCCGCTCAAGCACCCGCCGCCGAGCCGCTGGAAGTCGCGGTCGCCGCGTCGTCGGCCGATGAATCCGAGCGGTCGGCGTCGAACGGCGACCATCGGCTGCTTTCGCCCGTCGTGCGTCGTCTTGTTGCAGAACACGCCATCAACCCCGACGACATCACCGGCACAGGCCCGGGCGGTCGCATCACGCGCGACGACGTTCTCGATTTCATCGATCGCAAGCACCTCACTGCTGGGGCAACGACCGCTCCAACTGCGGCAGCGACCACACCTGCACCCGCAGCCACGGCCATCGCGGCCCCTGCTGCGTCGCCGGCGGCGCCTGCTGCCAGTGCACCCGCACCCGTTGTGCGCACAGGCGAGCGCGACACGAAAGTCGCGCTCAGCAAAATTCGCAAACTGACGGGTAGTCACATGGTGATGAGCAAGGGCGTCAGCCCGCACGCCTTTAGTGTCGTAGAAGTCGACTTCGCCAACGTCGACGTCACGCGCAGCGCTGTCAAGGCTGAGTGGAAGGCCGCCGAGGGTTTCGGTCTCACGTATCTACCGTTCATCACTCGCGCGGTTGTCGACGCGCTCGTCGAGTTCCCGCACCTCAACGCCAGTGTGGCCGACACCGATTTGGTCGTGCACAACTTCATCGACATCGGCATCGCCGTCGACCTCGACTACCAAGGCCTGCTGGTTCCAGTCGTGCGCTCGGCCGAGGGTAAGCGGTTGCGCGCCATTGCTCGCGAGATCAACGATCTCGCTGCCCGCACTCGCACTCGTAAGTTGAGCCCCGACGAAATCATCGGCGGCACATTCACCATCAGCAACAACGGTTCGGCCGGCAGCGTGTTGACGATGCCGATCATCAACCAGCCGCAGGTCGCGATCCTTTCCACCGATGCGATCGTGCGTAAGCCAGTTGTCGCCCGGTTGGGTGATGGTGGCGAGGCGATCGTCATCCACCCAGTCGGCAACTTGGCGATGAGCTGGGATCACCGCGCGTTCGACGGCGCATACGCGGCAGGCTTCCTGGTGCGGGTGAAGGAACTGCTCGAGACCCGCGACTGGTCGCAGGAACTCTGAATCGGCGTGTCGCCGACATGACTCTCCACGTTCGCTGGCTTGGCCGCGTTCCGTACCGCGAGGCGTTGGCCGTTCAGCAGGCAATGTTTGCGAATGGTCGCAACGATCACCTGCTACTGCTTGAGCATCCGCACGTGTTCACGCACGGTCCGCGCGCCGACCTCGCCACCAACGTGTGCGTAAGTCCTGCTTCAGTGAACGCCGAGTTGGTCGCTGTCAAGCGCGGCGGCGACGTGACTTACCACGGCCCTGGGCAACTCGTCGGTTACCCAATCGTCAACGTCGCGAACACGCTGGGCGCTGCCGATCACGTGTGCACCATTCAGCGCGTGCTGGTCGCGACGCTGCAAGAGCTCGGTGTTGACGATGTGGGCTGCTTGCCGGACTACCCGGGAGTGTGGGTTGGCGTTAGCAGCAGCAACCCGCGCAAGATTGCGGCAATCGGCGTGCGGTTGGCAAACGGTCGAACAATGCACGGATTTGCGTTGAACGTGTGCCCAGACATGCGCTACATGCGCGACTACATCGTTCCATGCGGTATTGGCGATAAGCCCGTAACGTCGCTCGCCGAGGAAGGCGTCATCGCCGACATGCAGCACGTCGTCGATGTCGTTGCGCGCCATGCTGGCGACGCGTGGGGTGAACCAGAGCGTCAAGACGTTGCGTGGAAGATCAGACCGGAGGAATTGGCCCCGTTCTCGCGCGGTGAAGGTTCGGCGCTGGGAGTTCGGGCGACGGCACGACTGCAGCAGGCGGGTGTGAGCGAAGGCCTCGCCATCGAAAGCCGCAAGCCCGATTGGTTGCGGCCCAAGGTCAAGTTGGGTGCGGATGTCTTGCAGCTGAAGAAGACGGTGCGCGACCACGGCTTGGTGACGGTGTGCGAAGAAGCCGGCTGCCCGAACCTCAGCGACTGTTGGGCCGACGGAACGGCAACGTTCATGGTGTTGGGCGATCGTTGCACGCGCGCATGCGGCTTCTGCTTGGTTGACACACGCAAACCGCTTGCTCCGTCCGCCGACGAACCCACTCGAGTTGCTGCCGCAATCTCGACGATGGCACTTGATCATGCGGTGTTGACGATGGTCGCGCGCGACGACCTAGCCGACGGAGGGTTTGCACACGTCGCCGCGTGTGTGCGTGCGATCCGGGCCTCGAGTTCGCGGACGGTCATTGAGACGCTCGTCAGCGATGCTCGTGGCGACGACGCTGCGTTACACCTGCTCTTCGACGATGCCGCTTGCCGCCCCGATGTGTTCAACCACAACATCGAGACCGTTGCGCGACTGCAGCGCGCGGTGCGCCCGACTGCTGGCTACGCACGCAGCCTGTCGGTGCTCGCACGCGCGAAAGCGGCAGGGATGGTTGTCAAGACCGGGTTCATGCTTGGCCTCGGCGAAACCGACGACGAGATCGCCGGGTTGCTCGTCGACCTCGCCGCGATCGGCGTCGACATCGTCACCATCGGTCAATACCTGCGGCCAACCGACAATCACCTACCGGTTGCGCGTTGGGCGGATCCGAGCGAGTTCGACGGGTGGAAGGCGGCGGGTGAAGCGATGGGCATCGGGCATGTTGAGGCCAGTCCGCTAACACGCAGCAGCTACCACGCCAAGCAAGCCGCAGCGGGCATCGAACTGGGAACTACGACGGCCGGATCGTTCGTCTAACCGGCATGCGCATCGACGACACCGACCCCGACGAACTGGACGACGATCTCGATGACGATGGTCGACCGCGTTCGGGTCCAGGTTCGCGTCGCCGAAAGTTGGCCGTGCTCGCCGGCGTGGCGCTCGTGATTGCGGGCGGTGTCGCAGGGACGGTCGCACTTACAGGAAGCGACGAGCCGGCTGCCGACGTGTCGAGCTCGACAACGATCGAGTCGTCCGACGAGCCCGCACCTGGGGACGACAAGCCGGTCGTCGATGTCGGCCCCAATCCGAACGGGTTTCCCGATTACGGCAGCGACTACATGGGCCCGGCGCTCGAGTTGATGTATCAACGCACCACCGACGCTGGCATTCGCTTGACGTTGCAGAACAGTGGCGACTGGCAGAACTTTGCACCCGTGGGCGAGGGTCGCGTCATAGATCCCGGCTTCGGGGGAGGTGTCATTGAGGTTGCCGAAACCGTGGTGGGTATCGCGCCTCCCGACATGCCGCCAGGCACCGGATCAGAGGTCGGATGGACGCCGCCAGCTTGGTGTAGTCCGATCGGCGGCTTTCGACTGACGATGTTGTTTCAAGACGCGATCGGTGTCTCGAACGGAAGTCGCTACGACGAACCACGCGACGGTGTATCGGTCACGTTGTTCAGCAGCGGCTATGCCGAAGGTGTTCCGTTTCGCGCGCTCGTGTTGAATGTCGCCGACGACGTGGTCAGCGCAACTGCGACTTGGGAAGACGATGCAACCGACACCGCGATACCAGCGAACGGTTGGGTGGTTCTCGCTACACCCGGCCAGGCGAGCGGCAAGTTCGACATCGTGCTGCAAACCGCCGAGGGCGAGCGCGCGATTCCGTGGGACGAGTTGCCGCAAGATGGCGATCTCACGTGGCAGAAGGACTGCTCGCCACCGCCGCCGGAACTTCCGCAGCCCGGCGAACAGCCAGACGACGCAGACGCTGCCGAGGCTGATGTGCGCGCCAACTTCATCGCACTGTTCGACCGCGATGCGGTATTCGAGGAGAGAGCTGAACAATTACTCGACGACACAACTGGCGTTCAGGATGCGCTCGATCAACTGGCGGCTGGCGGTTTCGCTGATGCCGCACAGACCTCGGCCCGAACGATGACCGATCTCGTTTTTGTTTCGCCGGACGAGGCGTGGTTCAGGTACGACCTCGAGACTGTGTTCGCTGACTTTCCGAGTCGGTTCGGTATCGCGTACCTGATCGACGGCGAGTGGAGAATTGCGCGAGCTGTGATTTGCCAGGACTTCGCACTTGCTGGCGTCTACTGCAACCCGCCAGTAAATGACATCTACCCCGCTCAGGGCTGACTGCCGCGTCGCCTATGCGCGTGGTCTTTCGTTGGTCGGGTCGAAGAGGGGTTCGGCGCCAACAGTTGCCGCGACTATCTCGCCGAAGACCTTGATGAACACCTTTGTGCCAGGCTTTTCGAACTGCGGACGCACGTAACCCAGCGCGACGCTCTTCTCCAAGGTGAAGCTCCAGCCGCCCGAGGTTGCGAGTCCGATGTTGCTCGCCTTGTCACCGGCACCGTCGAAGATCGACGAACAGAACGGAACGTCGGCATCGCCGTCGGCGTCGAGCGTCATCGGCACGAACCTCCACGCAGAACCTTTCGCCTTCTCGGCGACTAGTGCTGCCTTGCCGACGAAGTCAGGCTTCGTCAGGTCGACGAAACGATCGAGCGATGAATCGAATGGCGAGTAGCCAATCTCGATGTCGCCCTTCCACCCGCGGTAGCCCTTGTCGAGTCGCAGGCTGTCGACTGCGTAGATGCCAAAGTCGCGAATTTCGTATTGCTCGCCTGCCGCCCAGATCGCCTCGTAGAGCGCGAGCAGTTGCGCGTTCGCCGCGTGTAGTTCCCAGCCGAGTTCGCCGACGTAGTTGACACGCAGCGCACGCACGGGTCCGACAGCCGTCTCGATGTCGCGCACCGACAACCACGGAAAGGACGCGTTGTCGAGCGGAGAGCTTGTTACCTGTGCGAGAACGTCGCGCGAACGCGGACCAACTACGACCAGCGAGCCGTAGTCGGCGGTGACGTTGGTGAGCGTGACTGAACCGTCGGCGGGCAATGCGGCTTCCAGTACGTCGAGGTCGTGCCACTCGGCGCTCGCTGCACCAACCGCGTAGTAGTGCTGTTCGGCGAGCTTTGTCAACGTGAACTCGCTGAGCACTTTGCCATCAGGCAGCAGTGCGTAGCAGAGCGTGACGCGACCGGTCTTAGGCAGCTTTGTGCACAGCAGGTGATCGAGGTATGCCTCGGCGCCGGGACCTTTGATCTCGATCTTGGTGAAGCCAGGCATGTCGAGCACAGCAACGCGGTTGCGCACGGCCGCGCATTCCTCCGCAACACGCTCGCGCCAACCGTTACGCCGGAAGAACGACAACGAATGATCGGTAACCGCGTTCGCGGTGGCGATACCTGTGTCGAACCACGTCGGCCGCTCCCATCCGCCACGCGCTGCGAAGTATGCGCCTTTCGCCATCAGCGTCTCGTGCAGCGGCGATGTGTACGACGGGCGACCGGCGGGACGCTCTTCGAACGGAAACCCCATTGCGTACTCGTTCTGGTAGACCTCGATGGCCTTGTCGATCGTGTACTGCGTGGTTGCGTATTCCTTGTAGCGGCGACGATCGATCGACCAAATGTCGATGGCTGGTCGGCCCTCGAGAATCCATTCGGCGATTGCCTTGCCCGCGCCCCCGCCTTGCGCGATACCGAAACTGAATGTGTTGCAGTGGAAGAAGTTGCGCAACCCGCGCTCGGGGCCGAGGTACGGATTGCCGTCGGGTGCGTAGGGGATCGGGCCGTTGACGACGCGCGCAATTCCCGCGTTGCCCAGCACCGGCACTCGTTCGCCAGCATCGAGAATCTGCGGCTCGAGTCGCTCGAGGTCTTCGCTCCACAACTGGTTGGCGAAGTGGTCGGGAATCGCGTCCTGCCACATGGCGGTCGCCTTCCACTCGTACGGACCGAGGATGAAGCTGTTGCGTTCCTGGCGAAGGTAGTAACTGGTGTCGGGGTCGCGCAGCAATGGCAGCGGCGTCTCGCGCGCGGCGAGTTCGGGAATCTCTTCGGTGACGTAGTACTGGTGCGACATGTGGGCGATGGGCAGGTGGCGGCCGATCAGGCTCATCACCTCGGCAGCGCGATAGCCGGCAGCATTGACGACGATCTCACAATCGATCGTGTTCTCTTCGCCGTCGGCTGTGCGTGAGGTGACGGTCCACGAATGGTTCGCGTGTTGCGTCAGTCCGACAACGCGTTCGAAGCGGCGCACACGTGCGCCCATCGCACGCGCGGCGCGGGCCATCGCTTGCGTGACTTGCGAAGGGTCGATGTCGCCGTCAAGCGGATCCCACAGTGCGCCGACTAGGTCGTGGGTCTCCACCAACGGGTACCGATCGACGAGTTGCGCGGGGGTCAACATGTCGTAACCCATGCCCTGCGCGTTGGCCATGCTGGTGACGTGGCGGAACTCGGCGAAACGTTCGTCGCTGTGCGCCAGGCGAACCGAGCCGGTCACGTGGTAGCTGATGGGCGAGTCGGCGTCCTTGGCGAGCTCACGGTAAAGGGCAGCCGAATACGACTGCACTTTCATAATGCTCCAGCTGGTGCTGTACGTCGGAACGTTGCCGGCGGCGTGCCAGGTGGAACCGGATGTCAGCTCGTCGCGCTCGAGCAGCAGCACGTCGGTGCAGCCCATCTTCGCCAAGTGATACAGCGTGCTGCAGCCCGCGATACCCCCACCAATGACGACGATTCGTGCCTGCTCATTCATGGCATGTGAAGATAGGCGAAATCACTATGACTGACCTCCCCAGCTCGGCCCGTGTAGTCATCGTCGGTGGTGGAATCGTGGGCTGCAGCATCGCGTACCACCTTGCGCTGCGAGGGGTGAACGACGTCGTGCTGCTTGAGCGCAAGCAGCTGACCAGCGGCACCACTTGGCACGCAGCCGGATTGGTCGGCCAGCTACGAGCGACTCACAACCTGACCCGGTTGGCGCAGTACACCACCAACTTGTTCTCGACTCTCGAGCAGGAAACGGGGCAGGCAACCGGGTTCCACCAGCGTGGCTCGGTTCTCGTGGCGCCAAACAAGGAGCGCTTGGAAGAGATCACGCGCGGTGCATCGATGGCGCGAGTGTTCGGCGTTGAGGTCGACATCATCGGTCCGTCCGAGATCAAGGAGTTGGTGCCACTCACCAACGTCGACGATCTAGTCGGTGGCGTGTACGTGCCCGGCGATGGTGTGACGAACCCAGTCGACACCACGCAGGCGTTGGCGAAGGGTGCTCGCGCCCGCGGAGTTCGCATCGTCGAGAACGCGAAGGTGTCGCGCATCATCGTCGAGAACGGTCGCGCTGTTGGTGTTGCGTACGAGATCGACAGCGACGTCGGCGAAATTCGTGCCGATGCAGTGGTCAACGCGGCTGGCATGTGGGGGCGCGAGTTAGGCGATCAGGCGGGAGCAGTCGTTCCGCTGCACGCGGCGGAACACTTCTACATCGTCACCGAACCGGTCGCGGGAATCTCGCCAAGCATGCCGACGCTGCGCGACCCGGAAGGTTGCGGGTACTTCAGAGAAGACACGGGCAAGTTGCTGATCGGTTGGTTCGAGCCCGTGTCGAAGCCGTGGGGGATGACCAAGCCCGGCGGAGCAAGCGGCATCCCCGAAGAGTTTGCTTTCGGCACGTTGCCAGAAGACTTCGAACACATCGCGCCACTGGTGGAAGCGGCGACGCACCGCATGCCGATTCTCGCCGAGACAGGTATCCGGCTGTTCTTCAACGGTCCCGAGTCGTTCACGCCCGACGACCGTTATCTGCTCGGCGAGTCGCCGGATGTGAAGAACCTGTTCATGGCGTGCGGCTTCAACTCGATCGGCATCCAGTCGTCGGGCGGTGCTGGCAAGGTTTTGGCCGATTGGATTCTCGATGGCCACCCGCCGATGGACCTGTGGGACGTCGACATTCGGCGCGTGATGCCGTTTCAACGCAACGCGAGTTACCTGCACGATCGCACGGTTGAGGCATTGGGATTGTTGTACGCGATGCACTGGCCGTTCCGTCAGCCCGAGACGGCGCGCGGTGTGCGCCGGTCGGTGCTTCACGATCGCTTGGCCGCGAAGGGCGCGTGCTTCGGCGAGACCGCGGGCTGGGAGCGCACGAACTGGTTTGCGCCAGCCGGAGCCGCGGCTGAGTACGAGTACTCGTATGGTCGGCAGAACTGGTTTCCGTACTCGGCTGAGGAACATCACGCGGTACGCAATGCGGTCGGCGTGTTCGATCAATCGTCGTTCGGCAAATTCTCCGTCGAGGGTCACGACGCCGAGGCCGTGCTCAACCAGATCTGCGCTAACGACGTCGCCGTACCTGTCGGCAAGCTCGTGTACACGCAGTGGCTCAACGAGCGCGGCGGTATCGAAGCCGACCTAACAGTGACGCGCGAAGCGCACGATCGTTATCTAGTTGTGACCGCGGCGGCGACGCAGGTGCGCGACTTCGCGTACTTGAAAGCGAACATCCCCGATGGAGCGCGTGTCGTCGCCACCGACGTGACGTCCGCATTTGCGGTGTTGAGTGTGATGGGTCCGAACTCGCGGGCGCTGCTGCAGTCGCTGACTAGTCGATCCGCTGCCGACGACTTGTCTAACGAGGCCTTCCCATTCGGGACGTCGCGCATCATCGACCTTGCGTACGCGCGTGTGCGCGCCAGTCGGGTGACGTACGTGGGCGAGCTGGGATGGGAGCTCTACATGCCCACCGAGTTCGGCACGGGTGTGTTCGATGCAATCGTCGACGCCGGAGCGGAGTTCGGGCTACGCCACGCCGGGTACCACGCGCTCAACTCGTTGCGCATGGAGAAGGGTTACCGCCACTGGGGTCACGACATCGGGCCTGATGAAACGCCGTTGGAGGCCGGGCTCGGTTTCGCAGTTGCGTGGAACAAGCCGAGCGGGTTTATCGGGCGCGACGCGTTGATGCGCCAGAAGTTGGCTGGGGTGCATCAACGGCTCGCGCAGTTCGCGCTCGTCGATCCCGACAAACTGCTTTATCACAACGAGCCGATTGTGCGCGATGGCGTGATCGTCGGGCGCATCACGTCGGGAATGTTCGGGCACACAATCGGTACCGCGCTGGGAATGGGCTACGTGTCCTCGCCGAACGGCGGACTAGTGGACAGCGACTTCGTGCTGAGCGGAACGTATGAGTTGGAAATCGCCGGCGAACGAACTGCGGCGAGGGTCTCGCTAGCCCCCTGGTACGACCCAAAAAGCGAAAGGGTCAAGCTCTAAGGGTCGAGTGTTTGCTGCAGTCGAGTGTTTCCTGCCCGCACGCAGGCACGAAACACTCGACTCCCGCTACTGCGGGGCTTGCAGGCTGACTTCGCGGCCGTCTGGGTCGAGGATCATTGCTTCCACAACGCCCCAGTGCTGCGGTTCGAAGGGGCGGTCGAAGTTCAGTGTCTGGGCTTTCGGCGCGAACGACGCCGAGTCGGCGACCTGCAGGATCGGGTGCGTCGTCAGCGCTTGGTCGTGCTGTTCGGCGATGAAGATGTACGGACCGCCGTTCGGATGGCGCCATTGCCCTGAGCCGTGGTCGGTGTCGAACACGTTCTCGTAGCCGAGCGACTTCCAGAAAGCAGCAGTCGCGATGTAGTCGCGAGTTTCGACGTAATACCCCAGAAAACCCTCTGTTGCCATCGTTGTATCTCCTTCGTGAGCTTTGGCGTAAGCCCTGTGCGATGTCTGCGACGTATCATCGCACTGTGAGCGACACCCAAGAAGGCGGAAGGCGGGGCGGGCGTGCTGCGCGCCAAGCGCTGCGGGCCGCGCCGTTGGCGCTTGATGTTCGTCCAGTGAATCCGGGGATGGTCGGCGGTCGGTACAAGGTGCTGACCGACGACGAAGTGATGAAGGTGCATCTGGCAGCGCTCGACGTTCTCGAGAACATCGGGCTCGCCGACGCGATTCCTTCGTGCCTCGACTACTTGTTGCCGAAGGGTTGCACGATCAGCGACGAGGGGCGTTTGTTGTTCCCGCGCTCGCTGATTGAAGACACACTGGCGGTGGCGGCGCGCAACTTTGTGTTGCACGCGCAAGACCCGAAGTACGACATGGAGCCGTGGGGCAAAAAGGTGTACTTCGGCACGGCTGGCGCGGCGGTGTACATCGTCGATCCGATCACCGGCGAATACCGCGAGTCATTGACGCAGGATGCTTACGACATCGCTCGCCTGGTCGACTCGATGGAGCACATCCACTTCTACCAACGCACTGTCGTGCCACGCGATCTGCCCGACCCTGCCGAAATGGACATCAACACGTGCTACACGAGCGTTAGCGGCACGACGAAGCACGTCGGCACTTCGTGGGTTCACCCCGATCACCTAGAAGCTTCGCTGAAGATGCTGCACTACATCGCCGGCGGCGAAGACAAATGGCGTGCGCGTCCTTTCGTCAGCCAGTCGAACTGTTTCGTTGTTCCGCCGCTGAAGTTTGCCGCCGATGCGTGCCGATGCCTAGAAGTCGCCGTGCACGGCGGTATGCCCGTGCTGCTGCTGTCCGCCGGGCAGGCCGGCGCGACTGCACCCGCCGCGCTCGCCGGTGCACTCGTCCAAGAAGTTGCCGAAGTTCTAGCTGGACTCGCGTATGTGAACGCGATCAAACCCGGTCATCCGGCGATCTTTGGGTTGTGGCCGTTTGTTAGCGACCTACGCAGTGGCGCGATGTCGGGCGGCAGTCCCGAGCAGGCGATCCTCTCGTCCGCGTGCGCGCAGATGGCGCACTTTTACGACCTCACCGGCGGCACGTCGTCGGGTATCAGTGACGCGAAGATGCCAGATGCGCAAGCGGGCGCAGAGAAGGGTTACAACCACGCACTCGTCGGTAACTCGGGCGCCAACCTGATTTATGAGTCGGCGGGTATGCACGGCAGCTTGCTTGGATTCTCTATGGAGGGTGTCGTTCTTGACAACGACATCGTCGGCGCAGCGCAGCGCACGATCAAAGGAATCGACGTCAACGACGAAACGCTGTCCGTCGATGTCATCCGTGCAGCGGTGATCGGCGGGCCTGGCCACTACCTGGGCTCGAAGCAGACGTTGTCGCTGATGCAGACCGAGTACATCTACCCCGCGATTGGTGACCGGCTGAGTCCGAAGGAATGGAACGAGGTCGGACGGCCGAAGATCATTGACCGCGCGATCGACAAAGTGCGCGACGTGCTGGCTAATCACTACCCGGATCACATCTCGGAGAGCGTCGACCAACAAATCCGCGCCGAGCTACCGATCCGCCTCGCTCGCGATCGCATGCGGCCCCAGGTTCCGGTGCCGGACAGCATCGCCGGCGCATAACGCAGCTTTCACACGTAGTTCATCGGGCCGACATCACTGTCGCACGCGAGGCCTCTACGGTGATGGCAATGGTGAGTGCAACAGAACTGGTTCGTCCGATACCTGTGATCGGCCCACGGCTCGATGAACGACGGCGCATAGCGCTCGTCGCTCACGACAACAAGAAGCGCGACCTGCTCGACTGGGCGCTCTTCAATCGCCCGATTCTGGTCGATCACACGTTGCTCGGTACGGGCACGACCGGCGCGATGGTTGCTCGCGAGCTCGGGCTTGAGGTGGAACTGTTCAAGAGCGGCCCTCTCGGCGGTGATCAGCAATTGGGTGCGAAGATCAGCAGTGGCGAGATCGACCTCGTGATCTTCTTTTGGGATCCGCTCGAGCCGCAACCGCACGACCCTGACGTGAAAGCATTGCTGCGAATTGCAGTCGTGTGGAACATCCCGATCGCGTGCAATCGGGCTACAGCCGATTATCTGATCTCTTCACCACTGCTCGACAGTGACTATCGCCCCGATCTACCGGACTACGAAGTCGTTACTCAGCGACAACTGGCTCCATAGCTTCGGCTTCGATGTTGCTGATGACATTGCGTGTTAGCCACAGGTAGGCACAGCCGGCTATGGCGGCAGCGCCGGCGAAGACGGTGATCGTCAGTCGAACGCCCGCCGCTTCCGACAGAAGTCCGGCGGCCATCGCAGTGATCGACAGGGTGAGCGTGACGATTGCGAAGTCACCAGCCATGACTCGTCCGCGAATGTAATCCGGAGTGCGCAGCTGCAATCCGTAGGTGCTGAGTGTCCACTGCGCTCCGCCTCCGAGGTGCGCGATCGCAATGAACGCCGCGGCCACGAAGATCACTGGCGACCATGCGGCGGCCAGGTAGCACACGCTGAACGCGATGCCAGAGAGACCGCACACGCGCAGGACTTTTGAGAGGTCGCCTCTTGTGAACCTGGCTGCAATGAGCGGGCCAAGACCTGTGCCGACACCACGAGCGCCGAACAGCAGTCCGGTGCCGCCGTCCTTCCAGTGATACACCGACGTTGCAAGCACTGGCAACTGACTAACAGTGCCCGCACCGATGGCGAAGGTCGTCTTGCTCGCGAGCAAGGCAAGCACGGCTTTGTCTTTGCGCGCGTAGCGGATTGCTTCGGCCGTGTCGCTGAACGGTCGCATCGAGCGATGCGTTTCGCCTCGGGGTTGCTGCATCGGCCGCCGAATGAGTGAGAGCAGTCCGAACGCAACGACGAACGTGACCGCGTCTGCGATGAACGAGGCTCGACGGCCGAAGGTTTCACTGAAGACGCCACCAAGCGCTGCTCCGACAGCGAGCATCACACCCCACGTGCTACCGAAGAGGACGTTCGCCGTGCGTAGCTCGTCGGGGTTGCGCGCAAGGTTGGGCACGCCCGCGTCGATCGCTGGCTTGACGAACGCGGCAAGAGCGCTGATCAGGCCCTGAAAGATGAACAACGGCCACACTCGGTCAACCGATGCGGTCAACAGTCCGAGCGCGGCGACCGATTGCAGCAGCGAGACAACCAACACCAGTCGGCGTCGATCGAAGCGGTCGACCATCGAACCCGCCAATGGTGTGACCAGGAACGAGGGCAGCGTGAACGCGACGTACGCCATCGAGACAAGAAATTCGCTGTCGGTTCCTTCCTTCACCATGCCTGTGATGGCGACGAAGACGAACCAGTCGCCCATGAACGACACGATCTGCGCGAAGAAGAGCGCCCGCAGATCGGCGTTGCTGCGAAGCAGTTTGATCATCGAGTGGCGTGTGCGTGCAACAGGTGGGCGAGACACTCGGTGACTCGCCGCGCTGTTGGCACGTGCAGGTACTCGTTCGGGCCGTGCGCGTTCGCGCCAGGACCGAGAGCGCCGGTGATCACGAACTGCGCTTCCGGGAACCGCTGGCCGAGCATCCCCATGAATGGAATCGATCCGCCTTCGCCAAATGCGCGTGTCGCATTGCCGAACGTTTCCTGGCCCGCCGTCTCGAGCGCGTTCCACAGCCACGGTGCGAACGCAGGCGCGTTCCAACCCGGCCCAGCGTGGCCGTCGAGAAACTGAACCTTCGCGCCGTACGGCGGGTTGGCGGTGAGGCACTTCTCGATTGCCTTCAACGCGCGATCCGGATCGCATGTCGGTGGGAGGCGAACGCTCAAGTGCAGCGACGTGTGCGGCCGCAAAACATTGCCGGCAGCGGAGACGGGCGGGATGCCGTCGACGCCGGTGAGGCTTAGCGTTGGCTTCCAGGTGCGTGCGAGTAGCTGCTCCGTCGCGTCGTCCATCACCGGATGCGCACCGTCGACAAAGGGGAAGTGGCCGCCGATCGGGAACTCGGCGGCGGTCTCCTTCGCCTGCTGCTGGCGATCGGCGGGGATCTGCTCGTGGAGCTCCGGCAGCAACAGCTCGCCGGTGCTGCTGTCTTCCAGACGATCGAGCAGCGCGCGAGCGATGCGGAACGATGACGGCACCACGCCGCTCGCTTCACCGCTGTGCACGCCTTCGGTGAGGATGTCGACGCGCAGAGTTCCAGCGGCGAGGCCGCGCAGCGAGGTCGTGACCCACATGCGTTCGTAGTCGAGGCAGCCCGAGTCGAGGCACAGCACGAACGTCGGCGAGCCGATGCGATCCGCGTACTCCTCTAGGTACGCGGGCAAGTCGGGGCTTCCGCTTTCTTCGCTCGCCTCGATCAGCACGACTAGGCGTGAGTGCTGCAGTCCAGCGCGCTGAGCCGCTTCGATCGCGAGCAACGACGCGAACGCGGCGTAGCCGTCGTCGGCGCCTCCGCGGCCGTAGAGACGGTCGCCCTCGAGCACCGGCTTCCACGGGCCGAGGTCTTCACGCCACCCAGTCATCTCCGGTTGTTTGTCGCAATGGCCGTAGAGCACGACGGTGTCGTCGGCAGGGCCGCCGTTATGCGCCGGAATCTCGCACATGATCAGGGGAGTGCGCCCCTTCAACTCGAGCACCTCAACCTTTAGGCCGACGATCGGGCGTGCGGCGCACCAATCGCGAATGAGCGCGACGGCCTGATCGAGATAGCCGTGTGCTTTCCAATCGGGGTCGTACAGAACCGACACACACGGAATGCGGATGTAGTCGTGCAGGGTCGGAAGGATGTCGTCAGTCCACACCTGATCGACGTGCTTGTGAATCGTGTCGTTCACCGTGGCGCTCATCGACGCACCGCCGCGATGCGTTCCATCGTGCGTTCGGCTTCGCGCACCATCTCGAGCACTATGTCGCCCGCGGGTATCAACTCGTCGATCGCGCCGGCGCCCTGACCGCACGGGAAGAATTCTCGATTCACATCGACCTCTGTTCCGTCTTTTGCTCCCAAGTGATTGACGCCAGCCTTCGAGCTGGCGATTACCTGCTGCGGAAACGGCTGCAGTTCTTCCGGATGTTGTTCGAAGTGGTTCGTCCAGTCGTTACGCACGACGCGGCATGTCTTGCCCGTGTACGACCGACTGACGACGGTGCCATCTTCGGCGACGCCGAGGATCGCCTCCTTGTAACCCTTAACCGCGCGCGCTTCGGG
>JBEBGL010000025.1:0-28981 GCA_040081465.1 Ilumatobacteraceae bacterium
CTCACAAGGCGAACGGACCGGCCCGTTGCCGTTAACGAAATGGCGCGTCTACGGTTCTGTCATGGAATTGCACACTGAATTGAAGAACGCCATCGACCGGGGCGTTCACGGCCACCTCGTCACGCTCAACCCCGACGGATCGCCGCAGGTAACCGTCGTGTGGTTGGGTCGCGACGGCGACGAAGTGTTGGTAGCGCATCTCGGCGACGGCAAGAAGATGCAGAACATCGAGCGCGATCCGCGCGTTGTCGTTTCGTTCACAGTCGACGGCGCCAACCAGATCGGTTTGCATAACTACGCCGTGCTGAACGGTCGTGCGCGCCTAACTGTTGGCGGCGCACCAGAACTACTGCAGTCGATAGCGCCGCGCTTCCTTGGCGAGGGCGTGAAGTTTCCGCCGATGGACAATCCGCCCGGCGGTCGAATCGTGCGCATCACAGTCGACCGCATCGGCGGCGTGGGCCCCTGGGCGGGTTAGGCCGGCGTAGCCGCGTCGGCGAGCCACTGTTCGAACTCCGGTTGCGCAGCAAGGCGCTCGCAGTTTCCCAGCCGTTCGTTGGCGTACGTCACGAAATCTGTGTCGAGTGTGCTGATTGCTTGCTGCACCACCGCCCACATGCCTTCGCGAAACTCGCTCATCATTTTCATCAACTGCAGGCGCGCCAACCGCGATGCCGTCGACTCGCCGAAGTACAGGCGCAGTAGTTCATGGTCGGCGTCGTGATCGAGCCCACAGTTCACGCTGAGGTTGCCGAGATCAAAAAAGCGGTCGTTCATGCCTGCGTACTCGAAGTCGAGCAGCCAAACGCGGCCTGACTCTTCGTCGAACAGAACATTGCCGGGCAGCAGATCGTTGTGGCATGGCACTGGCGACATCGGTGCTTCCGCGAATGCCGCTTCTATTCGCTGGCTCTGCGCGTGTAGTCGGTCGAATGCGGCAGGCACGACCGCACCATGAATTGCGGCATCGCGGGCGTGCCACTCGACCACTCGATGGATGGGGAACGCACCATTCAGTGGACCGCTGTCGTGAAACGCACGCAGCAGCCCCACCACCTGCGCCAGTCGCTTCGTGAATGGTTCTGGATCGAGGTGTCTACCAGGCACTAACGCCGTGATCAGCGTGCCAATCTCGGGAAGCGTCTCGATGACTGCTGGACCAATGTCGAGCGCCGCCGCGCGCATGGCAGCCTCGGATTCGTTGGCGCGATCGATGCCGAGCAACTCGGTTCGCTCGCCGGGCACCCGAACCACCCGAGGCTCACCGTCGACGTGTGCGACGAAGTTGGTGTTGGTGATTCCGCCGTGCAGCGGAACGATCGTGATCTCGCTCGTATTCCAGCCAGGTATCTGGCGCAGCAGCCCCTCGATGCGGCTTTGGCTCATTGCGACATTCTGGCAGTGTGTGATGGTGAGCTTGTACCCGTACGCCAACCGCTTCCCAGTCGTCCGCGACTTCCCGCAACAAGGCCGTTCGCGCAAGGAAGTGTTGGGCGAGATCGACGTGATGTCAGAGGTCGAGGACTCGCCGTATCACGAGGGCCGCATCAGCGGCAGCATCTACAGCGGCGACGAAGCGCACTACGCATTCCTCAACGAAGTATTCGGCCACTACAGCCACGCCAACGTGTTGCAGCGCGACATGTACCCGAGCGCGACGCGGTTCGAAGGCGAGATCATTGCAATGACCGCCGACTTGCTGCACGCACCCGAACCCTGCGGCGTGCTCACCAGTGGCGGCACCGAGAGCCTGATGAATCCGCTACTCGTGTATCGCGAGTGGGGTCGGGCGCGGGGCATCACGCGGCCGAATGTTGTGCTGCCGCATACGGCGCACCCGGCGCTCGATAAAGGTGCGCACTACTTCGGTATCGAACTTCGCAAGGCAGCGGTCACTGATCAATTCACCGCCGACATGGATTCCATCCGCGCGCTCGTCGACGACAACACGGTCGCGCTGGTTGGTTCGGCGGGCTCGTACCCACACGGCGCGATCGATCCGATTGACGACCTTTCGGCGCTGGCTATCGAGCGCGGAATCAACCTGCACGTTGACGGCTGCCTTGGCGCGTTCATTCTCGCGTGGGGCGAAGATCTTGGTTACTCGGTGCCGGTGTTCGACTTTCGGCTGCCGGGGGTGACATCGATCAGCGCCGACACTCACAAGTACGGCTTCGGGTTAAAGGGATCAAGCGTGCTGTTGTACCGCAGCGCCGATCTGCGTCGACTGCAGTACTTCATCGTGCCCGACTGGACCGGTGGTCTCTACACATCGCCCGGGATGAGCGGGTCGCGTTCGGGCGGGGTGATCGCAGCCGCGTGGGCCGCGATGGTGACGCTGGGTCGGGAGGGTTACCTCGCGATTGCGAAGGACATCTTTCGCACAGCCGCCGAGTTGCGAAGCGTGATCGAAGCGCAACCCGAGCTCCGTTTGCTGGGCCACTCGTTCTTCAACGTCGCGTTCACGACCACCGACGACAGCGGTCTCGACATTTTCCTAGTCAACGACTTCCTCGCCTCTCGGCGCTGGCGAATGAACGGTCTGCAGAATCCTGCAGCCGTTCACTTCTGCGTCACGCGCCCGAACACGCAGCCGGGCGTGATCGAACGATTCGCGGTCGACCTGCAGCAAGCAGTCGCCGACGCGCGCGAGCGGGTAGGCGCGACGGCGAAGTCAGGTGCGTTCTATGCCGGCAACGTCACGCGTGAGCAGATCGAGTCGGGGATGGCCTGGTGGCTTGACGCGACACAGGCGCTGCCGCCGGACTGACGAGGCCTCAGCCGGTAGCGGTGAAGCGCCAGAGGATTGTGTTGTCGACCTTCAGATCGCTTGTCCAGATCAGAGCGGCGCTGGCATCCCAGCTGATTTCGTTGTAGCCATCTTTGGCCCCGACGTCGTCGGCGGAGTACGTGTTCGCGGCGACCCACGCGCTGTCATCGAACCCTGCGTTGAACCAACCCTCCGGCTCGGCAAGTGTCTCGAACTGACAATCCGTGTCCGGGCTCGCGCTGGTGTCGCAGTCGGTATTCAACGGCGCCCGATGGATCGCGAGCCCGTGCCATTCACCGCTAGTCACTGCGACAACCTGACCCGTCGTTGTGTCGGTGAATTGCGCGATGAACCCGCCATCGCCCATCTGCTGGCGATCGGTGCCGATGTACTCGAGGCCGCTGTCGGTCTCTTTGAAGTCCTTCGTCACCATTGCGATGGTCAACGGGTAAGACGCGGTGAAAGTAATCGTTTCGGCATTGAACGAACGCTCGGTGTCGATGGAGACGCTGTCCTCGCCCACCAACACGCCATTGACGTACAACGAGAACCAGTTATCTGCCCAGACCTCGGCCGTGAAGGTGGATGTGGTACCGGCGTCGGTTGCGGTCGTGCTGTCGGCGCCAGTCGCGGTCGAGTCCGGTGCATTGGCGGCGGTGGTCGGCGTAGCGCCGTCGGCGCTGTCCTTGTCGCCGCCGCAAGCGGCCAACGAAGCCAGCGCGAAGACCACAGGGACGACAAGACGGGGTCTCGCGACCATTTGTGATGCCATTCACGCAGCGTAGTAACGTCGGCTGCGATGTCCGACTTCTTGCGCGACTACCTGAATGTGGTGTGGTTCGCGGCCATCGCGATCATTCTTGCCAGTCTTCTGTTGGGTGTCTCCGCTGTACTGCGGCCCAACAAGCCATCCTTCGAAAAGAACATGGCGTATGAGAGCGGAGTCAACCCGGTCGGCGACGGCTGGTCACAAAGCCAGGTTCGTTACTACATATTCGCCCTCCTGTTTGTTGTGTTCGATGTCGAAGCGGTGTTCATCTTTCCGTGGGCCACGCGCCTCGAGGTGTACGGCATGTTCGGTCTCGTCGAAATGGGAATCTTCGTCTTCGTCTTGCTCCTTGGCCTCGTATACGCGTGGCGCAAGGGTGTCTTGCGCTGGGTGTAACTGAATGGGCTTGGTCGACAGAGGGCGCTTGCCCACACCACTCACGACGCTGTTCAATCTCGGGCGCTCGTACAGCCTGTGGGTGTACCAGTGGGGTCTTGCGTGCTGCGCAATCGAGATGGGTGCCGCGTTCGGCTCGCCGCGCTACGACGTGATGCGCCTTGGCGTCATCCCGTTGCCCGCCAGCCCGCGCCAGGCCGACTTAGTCGTCATCTCCGGCACCGTCACCGACAAGATGGCTCCGAGCGTGAAGCGTTTGTACGAGCAGATGCCGGAACCGAAGTACGTGATCAGCATGGGCTCGTGCGCCAACTGCGGCGGCCCGTACTGGGATAGCTACTCGGTGACGAAAGGTGTGGACCAGATCATTCCGGTCGACATCTATGTACCCGGTTGCCCGCCGCGACCTGAAGCGCTGCTCGAAGGTGTTGTGTTGTTGCAACAGCGCATCAAGAACGAAGACATGGGTGCGCGCTGGCGCGGCGAGGGAACGCACGCACGCGCGTCCGCGCCAATAGTCGTCGGAGGTGGTCCGATTGAGTGACACACCGGCGCTCGTTCACGACACGCGACGCGAAGGGGTTGTCTCCGCGTTGCGCGCTGCGCTCGGCGAAGGACTGATCGACAGTCTCATCAAACCCAACGACGACATGTGGGTGCGCGTGTCGGCCGAAACTTGGCAGCAAGCAGGTCGCGTGCTGCGCGACACGGTTGGTTGCGACTACTTCTGCTTCCTCTCAGCGATCGACTGGATGCCCAGCCCGTATGGCCGTGGTGAAGACGACCCCACCGAACCGCAGCCCGAGCGCGACAGCACGATCAAGCAGGGTTACACCGGTGGCGCAACGCGCATGCAAGTGTTCGCGCGCGTCACCAACCTGACGCATCACTTCGGCGTCACGATCAAGGCCGATGTCGCTGACACGGAACCGTGCGTCGACAGTTGGATTTCGGTGTACGCCGGCGCTAACTGGCACGAGCGCGAGTGTCACGAAATGTTCGGCATCGACTTCAAGGGTCATCCCGACCTGCGCAACATGTACCTGCCGACTGACTTCGAGGGCTATCCGCTACGCAAAGACTTCCCGTTGCTCGCCCGCATGGTGAAGCCATGGCCAGGAATCGTCGACGTTGAACTTCTTCCCGGCGATGACGCCGACGAGCCGACTGCGGACGGTGAGTCGTGACAACCGTCATCCCTAACGGCTTAGCCGATCGCCAGAAGCTCAGCTACATCGCCGCGCAAGCTGCCGACGCGCGACTGAACGTCGAACTCGAAACCGAGGGCATGACGCTCAACATCGGTCCCCAGCACCCTGCGACGCACGGCACGCTGCGCATCATCGTTCGTCTCGATGGCGAGCAGGTCATCTGGGCCGAACCAGGCGCCGGCTACATGCATCGCGGTTACGAGAAGCTCACCGAAGTGCGCACGTTCCCGCAGGTGACTGCGCTCGTCAACCGCATCGACTGGCTTGGCAGCTTCGCCAACGAAGTGCCATTCATTCTCGCCGCCGAGAAGTTGATGGAAGTGGAAGCGCCGCCGCGTGCGCAATGGATTCGTACGATCCTGTTCGAGCTCAGTCGCATCGCCAACGTTTCGCTGTTCCTCGGCGACCTCGGCGTGCAGCTCGGCGCGATCACGCCGGTGTTCATGGCCTTCCGCGACCGCGAGTACGTGTTGAACCTGATCGAGAGCGCAACCGGTGGCCGCTTCCACCCGAACTTCGACCGCATTGGCGGATTGAAGGAAGATCTGCCGGCTGGCTGGATCACAGAGACCAAGCAAGTGATGAAGAAGCTGCGCAACTTCTGCGACGAGATCGAGAATCTGTTGTTCGGCAACGAGATCTTCCAGAGTCGCCTGCGCGGCATCGGCGTGATTCCTGGCGAAGTCGCGAAGCAGTACGGCCTCAGCGGCGCCAACCTGCGTGCAAGTGGCGTCGACTGGGACTTGCGTCGCGATCAGAAGATTGCGTTGGCGTACGACAAGGTCGACTTCAAGGTGTGGACGCATCCAGACGGCGACTCGTTTGCGCGTTGCTGGATTCGCCTGCAAGAGACTCGCGAAGCAACAAAGATCGTCGACCAGTTGCTGGACGGCATTCCCAGTGGCTCTGTCATGGCGAAGGTGCCGCGCATCATCAAGGTGCCAGAGGGCGAAGCATGGGTCAGCACTGAAAACCCGCTCGGTGAAATGGGCTACTACGTGGTGAGCAAGGGCGACCTCGGCCCGTTCCGCGTGAAGATTCGTTCTGCCAGCTTCAACAACATCTCGATCGTGCCGTGGGTGCTGCGCGGCGTCTACGTGCCCGACGTCATTTCGATTCTTGCATCGCTGTACTTCATCCTCGGAGACATCGACCGATGACGTCCGTCGCACTCCTTGGCGCCGATCTTCCGTACTGGGCGCAGTCGTTGTTGCGCGTGCTCGGCGGCGCAGTCGCTGTGCTGTTGCCGGCGGGCACCATCGTGTACCTCTTCCTGTTCAAGATGATGTCCTTCATGCAGAGTCGCCTCGGCCCGATGGAGGCCGGACCGTACGGCAGCATGCAGTTGTTCGCAGAAGTCGGCAAGTGGTTGCAGAAGGAAGACATCTCACCGACCCGTGCCGACAAGCGAGTTTTCCGCGCCGCACCGTTGGTGGTGCTGATGAGCACGTTCCTGCTCGTCGCGGTTGTGCCGTTCGGACCCGATGCCTACTTCACCGACTTCGACGCCGGCGTGTTCTACATGCTGGCCGTCAGCAGCATCAGCACGCTCGGCATCCTCATGGCTGGCTGGAGTAGTGCCAACAAGTATTCGCTGCTCGGTGGCTTGCGTGCGGCCGGTCAGTTGATCGCTTATGAACTTCCGATGGTGCTGTCAGTGATCGGTGTCGTGATTCAGGCCGGCACGATGAACCTGCAACAGATAGTGGTGAAGCAGAACAGCGACGAAATCTTTGGCTGGAACGGCATTGGCTTTCCGTACATCCTCACCCAGGGCGTCGGCTTCCTGATCTTCATGATCGCGGTGCAAGCGGAACTCACGCAGACGCCGTTCGACATGCCGATCGCCGAATCGGAGTTGGTGTCGGGCTACATGACCGAATACTCGGGCTTCCGCTTCCTGATCTTCTTCATCGCCGAGTTCGCGACGGCTGGCGTATTCGCGCTGATCGCCAGCGTTCTATTCCTCGGCGGCTGGGGAGTGCCGTTCTCGTGGTTCGGGTGGGCGCCAGCCGGCAGTGGCGAGATCGACAACTGGATGAACGTCGGTGGACCGCTGATCATGATCACCAAGATGCTGGTGCTCACCGGCATCATCATGTGGGTGCGCTTCAGCTACCCGCGGTTCCGTGAAGACCAACTGCAGCGCTTCGCGTGGAAGGTCCTGATTCCTGTGTCGCTCGTCAACATCATGATCACCGCAGTCTTGAAGGTGGCCTTCTGATGGCTAAACCACGCATCCCAGGACTACTGAAGGGCCTCGGCGTCACGCTCGGCACGATGGCCCAGACAATTAAACCCAAAAAGCTTGGCGGCGGCGCGGCGACTGTGCAGTATCCGCGCGAAAAAGAAACACCAACGATTCGCGCGCGTGGTGTAATCGCACTACGCGAAGACAACTGCACGTCGTGCATGTTGTGCGCCCGCAGTTGCCCCGACTGGTGCATCTACATCGAGGGTCACAAGGAACTGGCACCGCCGCGGCGCGCGGGCGGCGCTCCGCGGAAGGTCAACAAGCTCGATCGTTTCGACATCGACTACGCGCTGTGCATGTACTGCGGCATCTGCGTAGATGTGTGCCCGTTCGACGCCTTGTTCTGGAGTCCCGAGTACGAGTACAGCGAACCGAAGATTGCCGACCTGCTACACGACAAGACCAAGCTCGGCGAGTGGATGGAAACGGTGCCGGAAGCTCCTGAATTGGAAGCTGGCGCCGAGAAGAAGAAGGGGAAGTGATGCAGTTCGCTTCCGCCATCTTTGCGGCCGATGTTGAAGTCGCGCAGACCATCGGCTTCGGCATCATCGCCGCCGTGATGATCGTCGCGGCGCTGAACGTTGTGCTCAGCAAGAACGTCGTGCACGCGGCGCTTTCGCTAGTTGCTGTGATGGCCGGCGCTGCAGCGCAATACCTGCTGCTGGCCGCCGAGTTCGTTGCCGTCACCCAGGTGTTGGTGTACATCGGTGCCGTGATGGTGCTGTTCCTGTTCGGCGTGATGTTGACGCGCGCAAAGCTGGGCAAAGACACCGACCTGAACAACGACAAGGGCTGGCTGCTCGGTTTGCCAATCGCGCTGTTGCTTCTCGTCGTGATGGCTTACGTGCTCATCGACAGTTTCCAGGACGATCAAATCTCGGGCAGCGGTGAGGGTCGTATCGGTGCCAGCGCGAACATCTTGCTGAGCGATCGCATCTTCTCTACATACGCGCTGCCCTTCTGGGCGCTCTCGTTCGTGCTGCTCGCCGCAGTGATTGGTGCCATCGTGCTCGCGAGGAAGGACTAACCCGTGCTGATCAACATGTTCCTTCTACTGGGCGCGATTCTGTTCTGCATCGGCGTGTACGGCGTGATCGCTCGCAAGAACGCGGTGCTCGTACTCATGAGCATCGAGTTGATCCTCAACTCGGTCAACATCAACCTGCTGGCCTTCGATCGTCTGAATGGCGGCAACGATGGAGCAGTTTTCGCGCTGTACATCATCGCTGTTGCTGCCGCCGAGGTCGGCGTAGGGCTTGCGATGGTGCTGTTGATCTTCCGTAACCGCAAGACGATTTCGCTCGACGACCTTTCGGAGATGAAGGGCTGACATGGGCTGGTTTCTAGAGAACGCATGGCTGATTCCGGTCATCCCTGGCGTCGCCTTCTTCCTGATCATCTTCTTCGGCAAGCGAATGCCGCGCGGCGGAAGCGAGATCGGCATCGCCAGCATGGCTGCGTCGCTCGTGCTCGCGTCCGGGGCTGCATATCAGTGGATCAATCGCGTCGACGAGAGCCACGGCGAAGAAGTTCACGCTGTGCTCAGTCGCTGGGAATGGTTCCGCATCGGCGACCTGCGCGTCTCGATTGGCTCGCACATCGACGGGTTGGCAGTCGTGATGTTGCTGCTGGTTGCGTTCATCTCCACGTTGGTGCAGATCTACTCGACCGAGTACGTGCGCGGCGATCGGCGCTACACGCACTTCTTCGCCAGCATCACGCTCTTCTCTGCCGGAATGCTCACCATGGTGCTGGCACCGAACATGGTGCAGTTGCTGCTCGGCTGGGAAATCATGGGTCTCTGTTCGTTCCTGCTCATCGGTCACTGGTGGGAAGAGCGAGCCAATAGCGAAGCAGCGCTGAAGGCTTTCTGGACGGTGCGTGTCGGCGACATGGGTCTGCTGGTCGGCATCGCAATGCTGCTCGCAATCTTCAACACGCTCGAGATCGGCGAGATCAACGAGGCCGCTGCTGCCGGCGACTTCGACAGCAAGTCGATGCTGATGTGGGCCGCCGTGGCTTTGTTCATCGCGTGTATCGGCAAGAGCGGTCAGTTCCCGTTGCATACGTGGCTGCCCGACGCGATGGCCGGCCCGACACCGGTGAGCTCCCTTCTGCACTCAAGCACGATGGTCGTTGCCGGCGTGTTCCTAGTCGCGCGCTTGTATCCGGTCTTTCACATTGGCCTCGACATGAACATCGCTGGCCAACAGTTCAACCTCGTGGCGGTGATCGGTGGCATAACTGTCTTGATAGCGGCGGGCCTCGCGTTCGTGCAGAACGACATCAAGAAGGTTCTCGCGTACAGCACCGTCAGCCAGTTGGGCTACATGATGATGGGCCTCGGTGTCGGGGCCTGGACCGCAGCTGTCTTCCACATCTTCACGCACGCCTTCTTCAAGTGCGCGCTGTTCTTGTGCGCCGGGTCGGTAGCGCACACCGGCAGCCATCACAGCTTCGACATGAAGAAAGACATGGGCGGTCTGCGCAAGAAGATGCCAATCACATTCGGCGTCTGGATCGTTAGCACTGCCGCGCTCTGCGGTATTCCTTTCGTGAGCGGCTTCTTCTCCAAGGACGAGATCATCGACTCGGCGAAGCACAACGACTACACGATGTTCTACATCGTCGGAATTGTCGGTGCGTTCATGACGACCGCCTACATGACACGTGCGACCTACCTCACGTTCTTCGGCAAGTCGCGTGGTGGTGCCGAACACTTCGAACACGAACTGCACCACGACCACAAAGAGTCGAAGGACTCGCCGTGGCAGATCACCGTGCCGCTGATCATCCTTGGCGTTCTGGCCGTCGTGTCGGGCTATCTCAACGCGGCGCCGTTCAAGTGGCACTGGTTCGAGCACTGGACCGAGTCGTCAATCGGGCTCCACTTTGGCGAGGGCAGCGCGTTTGAGATCCCGCACCCGCCCGTGTTCTCGTGGCTAGCGGCCGCTCCCGGGTTAGCGCTAGTCGCTGCCGGGTTCGCCATCAGCCTGTTGTTGTCGCGCGCTGTGTTCGGAAGCGACAAGTCGCCGCTGCAGGGACTTACCCAGCGCAACGCCGTGCTCGGTGCTGGCCACAAGTTCTTGGTCAACAAGTACTACCTCGACGTGCTGTACGAAAAGATCATCGTGCGCGGGATTGCGTACCCGATCAGCAAGGCTGCGTACTGGACTAACCAACACATCCTCGACGGAATCGTCAACACGGTCGGCAAGACCGGCCGCCGAACCGGCGACTTGGTTTACAAGTACATCGACCAAGGTTTGGTCGATGGCGCAGTTAACGGAAGTGGTACAACCGCACGCGGCGCCGGTGGTGCGTTGCAACCGGTGCAATCAGGCAAGGTCAACATGTACGGAGCATTGCTGTTCGGTGCCGCAGCAGTCGGTGGGCTCGTACTCGTTCTCGTGAACACCTAGTAAGGACACGTCCATGGATCAGCTACAAGACCTCAACTGGCTTCTCACCCTCGGCACGTTCTTGCCGCTGGTGGGCGTTCTGCTGATGTTGTTCGTCCCCAAGAAAGACGTCGACACCTCCAAGACGATCGCGCTCGGTACCGCCCTCGCCACACTGGCTGTCGGCGTCGTCACCGCGCTGAAGTTCGACTACGACCAAAGCGAGAAGCTGCAGTTCTTCACGTCGAACGAGTGGATCAAGCCAATCAGAGCCACATACACGATCGGCCTCGACGGCATCAGCCTTCCGCTTTACCTACTCTCGATGGTCATCACTCTGCTGGTGATGATCTACAGCTGGAACCACGTGCCGAGCCCCGGCAACCCGAAAGCGTTCTTCATCTTGATGCTGGTCTTGCAAACCGGCATGGCAGGCACGTTTATCGCTCAGGACTTGATCCTGTTCTTCGTGTTCTTCGAAGTCGTGTTGCTGCCGATGTACTTCATGATCGGCGTGTGGGGCGGCGAGAATCGTCAGTACGCCTCGCTGAAGTTCTTCCTCTACACAATGTTCGGCTCCGCACTGATGCTGGTCGCATTCATCGCGCTCTTCGTCGTTACCAGGAACAATGCAGCCGATCCTGCTGCGGCCAACTTCAGCTTCCAGTGGTTCAACGAGAACGGCCCGGACGTTGCGAAGAACACTGCGATCTGGATCTTCGCCGGCCTCTTCATCGGATTCGCCGTCAAAGTTCCGATGTTCCCGTTCCATACGTGGTTGCCCGACGCGCATACCGAGGCACCAACTCAAGGCTCCGTCATCCTGGCCGCGATCTTGCTGAAGCTCGGCACGTACGGTTTTGTCCGCATCGCGATCCCCTTCCTGCCGCAAGCGGCGGTGAAGTGGGCGCCCGCGATCGCGGTGCTAGCTGTCATCGGCATCATCTACGGCGCGCTCGGCTGCCTGGCGCAGACCGACATGAAACGGCTGATCGCGTTCTCGTCGGTTGCGCACATGGGCTTCGTGATGCTGGGCATCAGCACGCTCACCGATCTGGGCATCAACGCCGCGTTGTTCGGAATGGTTGCCCACGGTCTCATCACCGGAATGTTGTTCTTCATCGCTGGCTCTGTGAAGGAACGCCATCACACGCTGCAGATCAGTCGCCTCACCGGCATGCTGAAGCAGATGCCAAAGATGGGTTGGATCTTCGGCTTCTGCGCGATGGCTTCGCTTGGATTGCCTGGCCTTGCCGGCTTCTGGGGCGAGTTCCCAGCGTTGCTCAGCGCGTGGAGTCCGGCAGAGGTGTTGGTCGGGAACGGCCACGAGGGACTCTTCCGAGTTCTCACGATCATCGCCGCCCTCGGCACCGTGTTGGCTGCGGGTTACCTGCTCTGGCTGTTCCAGCGCACGGCGATGGGCGAACCCTCCGCACAAACGGTCGGTCATACTGATGACGGTCATGGTCACTCGGACATTCACGACGTCAACGCGTTCGAGTGGGCAGCCTGGACACCACTGCTGATCGCGATTCTCGTATTGGGAATTGTGCCCAAGCTGTTGCTCGACCTCTCCGATCCTGGTGTGCAGCTGATCACCGAAGCTTTCAAGGCCAGCGGGAAGTAACTCGTGTTCGCGTTCTCGTCGCCCATCGTCGATTACCACGCACTAGCACCAGAACTGGTGCTAGCCGCTGGCATCTGCGTTGTGCTGCTTGTCGACCTTTTCGTACCCGATCATCGGCGCTGGATCACCGGCACGCTGAGCGGGCTGTTCCTGCTGGGCGCGTTGCTCCCGGTCGTGACATTGGCAGTCGTGGGCGACGACGTGCGCAGCTCGTTGAGCGGCGAGGGCATCACTGGGCGCTACGTCGTCGACAACTTCGCGCTCGTGCTGAAGGCGCTGTTCCTGCTCGCCGGATACATCGTGGTGCTGTTGAGCGCGCACGAGATTGAAGAAGGCGGCTACTACCAAGGCGAGTTCTACGTGCTGCTACTCAGCAGTGTGCTCGGCATGGTGATGATGGCGAGCTCGCGCGATCTGGTCAGTGTGTTCGTCGCACTCGAGTTCCTATCGATTCCGGCATACATGATGGCCGCGTGGAAGAAGCGCGATCGCAAGAGCAACGAAGCAGGCGTGAAGTACTACTTGCTCGGGGTGTTCGCGAGCGCGGTAATGCTCTATGGCATGAGCCTGCTCTACGGCATTGCCGGTAGCACGCTTCTCACTGACATCGGCAAGGCGGTCACGCTCGACGGCGACAAGGTTGGCGTGCAGGTACTCGGTGTCGTCTTCGTTGTTGTGGGGTTCGCGTTCAAGGTCAGCGCAGTGCCCTTCCACACCTGGGCGCCCGACACCTACGAAGGCGCACCGACGCCAGTTGCTGCATTCCTTAGCGTCGGTTCGAAAGCCGCCGGCTTCGTCGGTCTCGTGCTGATGGTTTACCTCGCGTTCCCGCAGGCGCGCGATGTGTACCGGCCGTTCCTGTGGGTGATGGCCGCACTGACGATGACGATCGGCAACCTCGTCGCGCTCAAGCAGACCAACATCGTTCGCATGCTCGCCTACTCGAGCGTCAGCCAAGGCGGCTTCATTCTGATGCCGCTTGCGATGGCATTCACCGACGGTTCGCAAGAGGCGTCGTTGCGCGCGGTCATCGTGTACCTCATCATCTACGCAGCCACCAACCTGGGCGCCTTCGCGGTGGTCATCGCCGTATCGCGCAAGACGCGCAGCGGTGAGATCAGCAGCTTCGGTGGCCTGTTCTCGTACGCGCCAGGTCTGACAGTGCTGATGACGCTCTTCCTCGCATCGCTCGCAGGCATTCCACCGTTGGGTGGCTGGTACGCGAAGTTCGGCGCCTTCAAGGCAGTGCTGGATGCGGCTGGCGGTTGGGGATACACGATTGCGATCATCGGCGCGATCAACGCCGTCATCGCGACCGCGTACTACATGACAGTCATGCGCGAAATGTGGATGAAGCCTGCCCCGGACGGCGACGTCACTCCGATCAAGGTGTATGGCTCTGTGCAGGCTGCACTCGTGATCTGCGCAGTCGCCACGTTGGTGTTGGGTGTGTTGCCAGGCTTGATTGCGAAGGTCGGGGCAATTACAGACCTCGCTGGTGTTGGCCCCTGAACAAGCGGCTGCGCTTCGACGAGTACGTCGAGGAAGCGCTGTATGGCGAGCACGGTTTCTACGCCGAGGTTGGGCGGGCCGGACGCCGCGGTGACTTCATCACGTCACCAGAAGTCGGACCATTGTTCGGTGCGGTACTTGCGCGCTGGATCGATGCCGAGTTCGATCGCTTAGGTCAGCCAGACGACTTCCGCATAGTCGAGGTCGGTGCCGGCCCCGGGACGCTTGCCCGCGCGATTCTGCAAGCCGCACCGCATTGGACCGATCGCTACCTCGCCGTCGAGCTCTCCGCTGCTCAGCGCGCGTCGCATCCAAATGGGGTGGCATCCGTGGCGGCGCTTGACGAACGGCCGATTTGTGGTGTCGTCATTGCCAACGAGTTGCTCGACAACTTGCCGTTCCGCCTCGCCGTATTCGACGGGGGATGGCGCGAGGCATTTGTCGAGGTTGCCGATGATGGCTCAGCTAGCGAGCAGTTGGTCGCCGCGCCCGGTGAGTGGAAGTGGCTCCCGGAGCGCGCGCCACACGGTGCACGCGTTCCGATTCAGCAGAGAGCTGCCGCGTGGGTTGCCAACATGCAAGCGCAGCTGAGCGACGGAACCTTGCTCGCGTTCGACTACTGCACGGCGCTGACTAGCGAACTCGCCGCCATTCCGTGGCGAGACTGGCTGCGCACCTACAGCGGCCACGAGCGCGGTGAGCACTATCTGCGTAACACCGGCCACCAAGACATCACGTCGCAGGTGTGCCTCGACCAGTTGCCACCGCCCTCGGCAGTGCGCACGCAGGCACAGTTCCTCGAGCGATGGGGTATCGACGATCTGGTCGCTGAAGGTCGTGCCCAGTGGGCCGCCGAAGCGGCATCGCCGTCGCTTTCGTCGTTGCGCATGCGCAGCCGAATCACCGAAGCCGAGAGCCTTCTCGAGCCTGCTGGCCTCGGCGGATTCTTCGCTCTCGAGTGGAGCGTGTGACCGACACATCGGTCAACTACCGTCGTGAGCCGATGAGCGAACATCAGATAACGGCACGTCGGGGAGCGCTTGTGGTCGGGGCCCTCGGCGTTGTGTACGGCGACATCGGCACGAGCCCGCTCTACGCATTCCGAGAAGCGTTCACCAACGAGGCCCACGTTCTCGAGGTCGATCGCGTGAATGTGTTCGGAGTTTGCTCGCTCGCGTTCTGGTCGCTGATCCTGATCATCTCGATCAAGTACCTGTTCTTCGTGATGAAGGCCGACAACCGCGGCGAGGGCGGAATCCTCGCACTCACGAGTCTCGTGATGCCGCGTCAGAAGACTGTTGCGAAGGCTGGCCTGCTGGTCGCCCTCGGCGTATTCGGTACTGCTCTGCTGTACGGCGACGGCATCATCACGCCTGCGATCTCGGTGCTAAGCGCGGTGGAAGGGCTTGAAGAAGTCAACACTTCGTTCCACGACTGGATCGTGCCAATCGCGATCGTGATCATCGTCGGCTTGTTCCTCATACAGAAGCGGGGCACCGGCGCGGTCGGAAGAGTGTTCGGTCCGATCATGATCGTGTGGTTCTGCGTGCTCGGTGTACTTGGTGTTCGGCAACTTCTACACGGCGCGGAAATCATGCAGTCGATCAACCCAGTGTGGATGTTTCGCTTTTTCGCTCACGACAGCGCCAACGCGTTTCTTTCGCTCGGAGCGATCTTCCTTGTTGTCACTGGTGGGGAAGCGCTCTACGCCGATATGGGGCACTTCGGCCGCAAGCCGATTTCGATCGGCTGGTATGCACTGGTGCTTCCGACGTTGGTTCTCAACTACTGGGGGCAGGGTGCACTGCTGTTGCGCAACCCCGAGGCAGTGGACAAGAAGTTCTTCTTCCTGATGGTTCCAGAAGGGTTGAAGTTGCCGCTGGTAGTGCTGGCGACGATGGCGACGATCATCGCGTCGCAGGCCCTTATCTCGGGCGTGTTCTCGCTGACGCGCCAGGCCGTGCAACTTGACTACCTCCCGCGCATTCGAATCGAACACACATCACACGATCACTCCGGGCAGATTTACGTACCGCTTGTGAACTGGTTGCTGATGATCGCGTGCGTTGGCCTCGTCGCCGCCTTCCAGTCATCGTCGGCGCTTGCGGCGGCGTACGGAATCGCGGTGACCATGACAATGGCCATCACGACGCTGGTCTTCTTCAGAGTGTTGACCGATCGCTGGAAATGGCGAGCCTGGAAGGCGTTAGTCGTGTGCGTGCCGATGTTCGTGGTTGAACTCGGCTTCCTTGGTGCCAACCTCCCGAAGATCCCTCACGGCGGTTGGTTCGCGCTCGCGGTCGGTGGAATCCTCATGGTGCAGATGGCAACGTGGCGGCGAGGCCGACAGCTGGTTGCCGCGAGAATTCAACGCGCGGAGCGCCCGATTGACGAAGTGTTGCGCGAAGCGAAGAATCTCAAGAAGGTCGACGGCACAGCCGTGTTCCTATTCAAGGATCTTGGCAAGGCGCCGCCGGCACTACTCAACAATCTGCGACACAACAAGGTGTTGCACTCGACGACGTTGCTCGTCAGTGTCGAGACCGCTGCTGAGCCACGAGTGTCGAACGACGAGCGCGCACAGGTGGAGAAAGTTGCGCCGGGCGTCTTCCAGGTGTTGCTGAGCTTCGGCTTCATGGAGGAGCCCGACGTGCCAGCAGCGCTCGCCGCGTTGACAGTCCGAGGGCTGAAGTTTGATCCGACAGACGTGACCTACTTCATTGGCCGCGAAGGCGTCATTTCCGGGGATATCGAAGGAATGACACCCGCCTTGGAGCATCTGTTCGTCTGGCTCAATCGCGGTGCCGACAGCGCGGTACGTTTCTTTCACCTGCCGAACGAGCAAGTATTCGAAGTTGGCTCACGAGTGGAGATCTGACATGGCCGAAGAGCACCAGGCCGAGCGCATGGCCGCACAGCACGACACGATCGACGCGCTAGCCAACGAGCAGCGCACCTTCGTCCCGTCGCGTGATTTCAAGCGCGATGCACTCGTCACCGACACTTCGTTGTACGACCAGGCCAACGCCGACTACCAAGGCTTCTGGGCTACCCAGTCTGCGGATCTACTGCATTGGTCGAAGGACTGGCACACGATCTGCGAGTGGGATCTGCCCTACTCGAAGTGGTTTGTGGGCGGCGAACTCAACGTCAGCTACAACTGTCTCGATCGCCATGTAGAAGCGGGTAACGGCGACAGGGTTGCGTTTCACTGGGAAGGCGAGCCCGGCGACACGCGCACGGTCACTTACGCCGATCTGCTGGCCGAGGTGCAGATGTTCGCGAACGCGCTTAAGTCGCTTGGCGTCGTCAAAGGCGATCGCGTCAACATCTATTTACCGATGATTCCCGAAGCCGCTGTCGCGATGTTGGCGTGTGCGCGCATCGGTGCCGCGCACAGCGTCGTGTTTGGCGGCTTCAGCGCGCAGAGCCTCTCCGATCGAATCAACGACGCGTCCGCGAAAGTTCTGATTACCGCTGATGGTGGTTACCGGCGCGGCGAGGTCTTGCCTCTGAAGCCAGCGGCCGACGAAGCGATTGCGCATACGCCTTCCATCGAACACGTCGTAGTTGTTCGGCGCGGTGGAAACGAAGTGACCATGGTCGACGGGCGAGACCACTGGTACCACGACTTGTTGTCGGCTGCCGACCCTCTGTGTCCTGCCGAACCGATGGATAGCGAGCAACTGCTTTTCTTGCTCTACACGAGCGGGACAACGGGCAAGCCAAAAGGCATCATGCACACGAGTGGTGGATACCTAACGCAGGTCGCGTTCACGCACAAGTTCGTCTTCGACTTGCACCCCGAGACCGATGTCTTCTGGTGCACTGCCGACGTCGGCTGGGTGACGGGGCATAGCTACATCGTGTACGGGCCGTTGGCAAACGGTGCCACACAGGTGATGTACGAAGGAGTACCGAACTTCCCTGGCAACGATCGCTTCTGGGAGATAATCGAGAAGTACCGCGTGACGAAGTTCTATACCGCGCCGACGGCGATTCGTACTTTCATGAAGTGGGGAGCGAAAGAGCCGGCGAAGCACGACTTGTCGTCGCTGAAGTTGATCGGGTCGGTCGGTGAGCCAATCAACCCAGAAGCATGGATGTGGTACCACGAGCACATCGGTGGCAGTCGCTGCCCAGTCGTCGACACCTGGTGGCAAACCGAAACCGGCGGCATCATGATTAGCCCCCTTCCCGGTTGCACCACCACGAAGCCGGGCTCGGCAACATTTCCGCTGCCCGGTATTGGTGCCGAGGTCGTCGACGACGAAGGCAAGTTGGTAACGCATGGCGGCGGTTACCTCACGCTCACGCGGCCGTGGCCAGGCATGCTGCGCGGAATCTGGGGTGATCCCGAGCGCTTTCGCGAAACATATTGGGCGCGTTTCCCCGGGCGTTACTTCGCGGGTGATGGCTGCAAGCTCGACAGCGACGGTTACGTGTGGTTGCTCGGCCGTGTCGACGACGTGATGAACGTGTCTGGCCACCGCATCAGCACTACAGAGGTTGAGAGCGCTTTGGTGAGCCACCCCTCCGTTGCCGAGGCGGCCGTGGTCGGCGCCAACGACAACACAACCGGTCAGGCAATCATCGCCTATGTCACTTTGCGTGGCGGACTTGAGGTTCCGACCGAGTTACTTCGCGACCACGTCGCCCACGAGATCGGCGCGATCGCCAAGCCAAAGACGATCTACTTCACCCCCGACCTGCCTAAGACTCGTAGCGGAAAGATCATGCGCCGACTGCTTCGTGACGTCGCTGAAGGTCGGAACCTTGGTGACACGACCACACTCGCCGATGCCAGTGTCGTTAGCGAGTTGCAGCGCCGCGCGGTCGAGACTCCCACCGAGGATTGACGCTCAGCGTTTGCTCAAGAAAGCGGCAGAAACCGCCGATATCACTGCGTGGCAACCAAGAAGGCGGACCTTCATGACGGTGCCGCCGGCGACCAGGACGACACCGACCTAGCCGCCAATACTGAATCTGCTGCGGGCAAGCGGGCAGACTCGGCCGGCGCCGCACTTTTCTCGATGGATGATTTGCGCGCCCGCCTTGATGCTCCACTTTTTCATCGTGACCAAGGCCTTGGCGCTCCCGCGCAACTACCGCGCCTGCGAGAACTGACCTTCGAGCACGCCGTTGATCACACCGGCGAGCACCCCGTTGAACCGGTGGTCGAGCCTGCCCTCCCTGTCGAAGAAGATGTCGTCGTAGTCGTTAACGAGACTGCTGCATCCGCCCCGACGGCGCCAGCACAGAATGCGCCACACGAACGACCAAAGCTCGTCTCGTTCAGCGAGATGATGTCGAAGTCGGCCGCCGCAGAGCCGATTCCAGAAGTCGTGCCGCAAGCATCACAGGATCAGGAGTCTGCGGGACTTGGGTCGCTTGGGCCCGACGAGACGCAAGCGCTGCTTGCCGTGCTAGCCGCATTCGAAACCAGCGCCAACAAGTTGCACGAGATGGGTGCGCGGGCGGACGCTGCCCCATCAACTGTCGAGCCAGCACCGATCGTCAATCTGGCACCTGTTGCCAAACCTCCGATTGTCGCCGAGCCAATTGCCGCCGAGCCGGTCGTTGCCCCTCCGGTCGTTGCCCCTCCGGTCGTTGCCCCTCCGGTCGTTACGCCTCCGGTTGTTATGGCTCCGCTCGTTGCGGCAGCACCAGTCGTTCTGGAAAGTGCACCAGCCGAAGCAATCGTCGCACCCGAGCCCGCGATTGCATCGCAGGCGGTTGAGGCGGAACTCAATCGGTTGGCCTATCTCCCCGACCAAGAGGACGCGGTTGGCCCGGTGGTAGTACCAACGATCACTCACACCGAACAGCACCCGGTGATGAGCGTTCCTGTCTTGAGCCAGCACGAGATGTACAACCCGCGAGCGATACCTGCGCCCCCCGGAAGACGCAATGCGCTTGATGTCGCTTTCGATATTCCGACTTCGTCAAGACGTCGTACGAAGAAAGGCGTCCTTCGGCGCGCGTTCTCGCTGATAGTTGCGTTGGCGCTTCTTGCTGGGGGTCTGTACGCGGCGAAGTACTACCTGCTTGATCCCAAGTGGGACCCCGACGTGAGGAAGCTCGTCGAGCAGGTGGAAGCCGCGCGTCATCTCGAGTTCGACCATGCCGTCGAGGTGACCTCGCTAACTGGTGATGCGTATGCGTCGCGGATTGCTAGCTACGCCCTCGGCATTAGTGGCGGCAATGACGAGCAGGTCGCCGGCGAACTTCGTGCGCTTGGCTTGCTGACCGGTGCACTCGACCTGCGCGCAATTGGCTTGGCAGCGTTGCCGGAAACTCCGGCGTTCTACGACGCGGGCGCCGAACAGATTTACGTTGTTAGCGGGCTACCCGTAGAGACCTATCGCTTTGCAATGCATCGCGCCCTCACCACGGCTTTGCTTGATCAGGAGTATGGCTGGGGCGGACGCACAAAGGATGCCGCACCGTCGATCGTTCGCGGCACCCGCGCGCTGTACGAAGCCGATGCACTCGCAACCGCATCGAGCATGCTGACTGAAACTGATCGCGCGCTTGTTCTCGAGCAGCGGCCGGGCCTGTTCGCAACCTTCGGTGTGCTGACGACACCTTCGTCGTTCGGCACCGCGACGGCCGGCCGTTTGGGCCTGTCACTGCGAGGATTCGTTGAGTCGATTCCTACGGCCGATCGCGGCGCGGTGCTGAATGACGCGACGATTTCCGACGCGCAAGCGCTGGATCTTCGCCGCCTGGTGACCGGTGTCGCTGACGGAGCCGCTCTACAGCAGGAAGTCCTGCGTCGCGACGTGCTGCAGAACGGAGCGCGATCACAAGGAATGCTGTTCTGGTATCACGTCCTCGCGAGCCGACTCGATTCCGCAACTGCATGGAACCATGCGCTGGCGATTCAACTCGACGATGTTGTCGTTACAGCGGGCACAACTGGCTACTGCGTGGCAGCACTTTTGACGGTTACTCCTTCTGCGCTGGACAGTGTCAACGCAACTTTTGCTGCGTGGGCAGCGGCCGCCCCGGTCGCGTCGACAACGACCGTTGTCCCATCTGTCATTGAGGGTGTTGCTCGCTTGGCGATCACCGCCTGTGATCCCGGCGTTGCAGTGCCAACGAACAACGGGCTGCCGCCACTCACATTGGGTGGCGCGCCGCTGCGTTCAGAGCAGTATCGGTTGCTGCTTGTCGCTACGCCGACCCTGCCGAAAGCACAGGCTGCATGCGCCGTTTACGGCGCTGACAACGTGTCGGCAAACGACGAACGCATGGTGGTAGACCCTGTTGGCGGATGGCTGGCACACACAGCACATCCGACGCCGGATCCGAGTCGTTCGGATTGTGCAGCCGCCTGACGCGCTGAAGGCGTGCGTTAGTCGCGAAAGTTGTTGAACTGCAGTGGGATACCGAGGTCGGCACCTTTGAGTAGCGCGATCACGGCCTGAAGATCGTCGCGCTTCTTGCCGTTCACCCGCACCGACTCACCCTGGGTCTGGCTGGAAATTCCCTTCGGACCCTTTTCCTTGATCATGCGATTGATCTCGCGCGCCTTGTCGGCACCAATGCCGACCTTGATGGTGACCACTTGGCGAACAGTGTTCTGCGTTGCTTCTTCGACCTTGCCGTAGTCGACACCCTTCAGGGAAACACCGCGCTTCACCAACTTCTCCTCGACGACCAACCGCAGTGCGGCGAGGCGATCTTCGCTGACCGTGCGCAGCGTCAGGACTAGGTCTTTGTGCTCGATCGATGAGTCGGTGTTCTTGAAATCGAACCGCGTGCCGATCTCGCGCTGGGCCTGATCGACCGCATTCTTCAACTCTTGGCGATCAACTTCGGAAACGACATCGAAACTGGACATGACGACATGTTAGTTATCGCGATAACCTCACACACCGCTGATGGGTCGGTGCCCGAGTGGCCAAAGGGAGTTGACTGTAAATCAACCGGCGTCGTCCTACGTAGGTTCGAATCCTGCCCGGCCCACACAGTTCGTTTGCGATCGCCAGGTCCAACTGGGCCTGGCGATCCATCGTTTTGCACCCTCCAAGTAACGACATCGATCCTCATGATCCTCATCGACGCATCCGGCCTCGCTGCCTCCCGCCCAAACCGTCCGCTGTTCGCGGATCTATCGCTGACCATCAGCGACGGAGATCGTGTCGGCGTCGTTGGCATCAACGGCTGCGGCAAGAGCACCTTGTTGCGCATGCTCGCCCGCGAATTCACGCCGGAGGCGGGCGAAGTTCGCTGGGGTCGTGGTGTACGCGTCGGGTATCTCGCGCAGCTACCCGTGTTGCCAACGGGCAGCGTCCGCGACGCGGTTGGCGGCGGTTGGGAAGGCGAAGCCATGCTCGATCGGCTTGGCATGGCGGCGCTCGTCGACGCTTCGACGAGCGAGCTCTCCGGTGGGCAGGCGAAGCGCGTTGCCCTTGCCCGATTGCTGATCGGCGCTCACGAAGTGCTGATCCTCGACGAACCAACCAACCATCTCGATCTCGACGCGATCAGGTTTCTCGAGGACTGGCTAGCTACCTATCGGGGCGGACTGCTGCTGGTCACTCACGACCGGCACGTGCTCGATCGCGTCACCACCAAAGTTCTCGAGATTGATCGCGGGACTGGCTACGTGCACATTCCAACTGGGCGCTCTGCGGGGTCTGGCTATGCCGCCTATCTCGCTGGCCGCGCCGAGCGCGAAGAGCGTGCCGAAATCGACGAACAAGTGCGTCGCAACCTCGCCGCTCGCGAACTCGCTTGGCTGCGCCGAGGAGCGCCCGCGCGTACGGCCAAACCGAAGGCACGAATCGCGACCGCGACTGCGCTCGTGAACACCAAGGCCCAAGCCGCGGCGCGCACCGGCGATCTGGCGTTGTCGATGGGCACGAAACGACTTGGTTCGAAGGGAGTCGAGTTGCATTCGGTCGCCTTCGATTGGCCTGACGGCACTGGCGTGCTCGCCGGCGTATCGGTCGCGTTCGAACCAGGCGATCGGATCGGCATCGTGGGCCCGAACGGCGTTGGCAAGTCGACGCTTCTGGATCTGGTTGCTGGTCGCCTTGCCCCCACGGCCGGCGAGGTCGAGCGCGGCGCAACAGTCAAAATCGGTTACTACGACCAACTTGGTCGCGGGCTCGATCTCACCAAGCGGGTACGCGAAGCAGTCGCTGGCGACAAGGGCGAGCCATCGCTGGCTGATGTGACGCTCATGAAACGTTTTTGGTTCGACGGCGACGGTCAGTTCGCTCCCATTGGCACGCTCAGCGGCGGCGAGCGACGTCGACTGCAATTGCTGCTGACGTTGGTCGAACAACCAAATGTGTTGTTGCTCGACGAACCGACCAACGACCTCGATCTCGACACGTTGCGCGCGCTCGAAGACTTCCTCGACGATTGGCCCGGCATCGTTGTCGCAGTCAGTCACGATCGATCCTTTCTCGACCGCGTGACCGAAGAGTTGCTCGCTCTCGACGGACGTGGCGGTGCTCAGTGGATACGCGGTGGAGTCGCTGCATGGCTAGCCGCGCACGAGGCGTCCGCTTCGGTGCAAACAGTCAGGAGCGCGGCAGCGGTTTCTACGGCGAAGCCAGCCGCTGTCGCCGTCTCCGCGAGTCCGTCGACGGTGCGGCGTCGATTGGGTGAAGCCGAGCGAGCCTTAGCTGCAGCTGGTAAGCAGCGCGACGCGCTGATCGATCAGTTAGGCGACGCACTCGATCATCGCGAGATGGCAGCGCTTGGAGACCGCCTGGCGACAGCACAAGCCGCTGTCGACGCCGCCGAAGAGTTGTGGTTGTCGCTCGCGGCCCAAGCCGAAGCGCTCGGGTTGGGGCTGGGACTCTAAAGAAGTCGTTGCATCAGCGCGACGTCGTGCCAGCGCCCGAACTTGCGACCAACCTCGCGCTCGATGCCGACAGGTTCGTACCCACACGCCCGATGCAGCGCGACACTTGCCTCGCTGGCCGCGTTGATACGAGCGAACACTGTGTGGAAGCCCGACCTGGCGGCGGTTGCCAACAGTTCGGTAAGTAGCAGCCGACCAATCCCCTCACCGTGGCGGCCGCGCCGCACATAGACCGAGTTCTCGACGCTTGTGCGGTAGGCGGCGCGCTCCTTGTAGGGCGACAGCGCCCCGAAGCCGACCACTGCGGGAGAATCCGGCGTGTCATCAACGGCGACGATCGTGGCAAAGGCGCCAGAACGCTCGGCCAGCCACTGCTGCTGTTCGGCCAATGTGCGGGGCACGAGGTCGAAGGTTGCCGTGGTGTGCTGGACCTCGTAGTTGTAGATCTCGCGAATCTGCTCCGCGTCGGCGATAGTTGCCAGGCGAAGGGTGATTGTCGATGGCAAACCGGTCATTCGGGCGAGGGTAGTTCGGCTCCCCTCTAAAGCGCCGATTCACTTCGCTGTGTCGGAGGCCCCGCCGCTATGCTTGCTAGTCGGTTTCGTGGTAATTCCCGCGCGCCGGGCCTTTAAAGACATGGCCCTCTTAGCTCAGTCGGTAGAGCAACGCCATGGTAAGGCGTAGGTCGTCGGTTCGACTCCGACAGAGGGCTCGACTGCCTAGCGGCGTAGCTCAGTTGGTTAGAGCATCCGGCTCATAATCGGAAGGTCATCGGTTCGATCCCGATCGCCGCTACAAGTGAAGAACTAATCCAGGAGGAGAAAGCGATGAGCAAGGCCAAGTTTGAGCGCAATAAGCCACATGTCAATATCGGAACTATGGGTCATATCGACCATGGCAAGACGACTTTGACTGCTGCGATTTCTAAGACGTTGGCGGGTAAGGGGTTGGCGACGTATACGCCGTTCGATCAGATCGACAAGGCGCCCGAGGAAAAAGCTCGTGGTATCACGATCTCGATCGCGCACATCGAATACGAAACCGCGAAGCGTCACTATGCGCACGTCGACATGCCGGGTCACGCTGACTACATCAAGAACATGATCACCGGCGCCGCCCAGGTCGACGGAGCAATCCTCGTAGTAGCCGCCACCGATGGTCCGATGCCCCAGACACGCGAGCACGTGTTGCTCGCCCGTCAGGTTGGCGTGCCGTACATCGTCGTGGCTCTCAACAAGGCCGACATGGTCGAAGACGAAGAACTCCTCGAACTAGTCGAGCTGGAAGTTCGCGAACTGTTGTCGGAGTACGAGTTTCCTGGTGACACCGCCCCCGTCGTGCGCGTCAGCGCCTTGAAGGCGCTGGAAGGCGACGAGGCGTGGCAGGCCAAGATCATGGAACTAATGGACGCTTGCGACGCGAGCGTTCCGGAACCTGTGCGCGAGTTGGATAAGCCGTTCTTGATGCCTATCGAAGATGTGTTCACGATCACCGGTCGTGGCACGGTTGTTACTGGCAAGGTTGAGCAGGGCAAGGTCCACACCGGCGACGAAATCGAAATCGTCGGCCTGCGTGACACGCAAAAGACTGTGTGCACGGGTGTTGAGATGTTCCGCAAGTTGCTCGATGAGGGCATGGCGGGCGACAACATCGGCGCACTGCTGCGCGGCACGAAGAAGGAAGATGTCGAGCGTGGCCAGGTGTTGTGCAAGCCAGGCAGCATCACTCCGCACACCAACTTTGAGGGCCAGGTCTACGTCCTCACTTCGGGTGAGGGTGGGCGTCATAAGCCGTTCTTCAACAACTATCGGCCGCAGTTCTTCTTCCGTACCACCGACGTGACTGGCACCATCCAGCTCCCCGCCGGTACCGAGATGGTGATGCCTGGTGACAACGTCGCCATCAGCGTCGAACTTGGTAAGGCGATCGCGATGGACGAAGGCCTACGTTTCGCCATCCGCGAGGGTGGCCGCACCGTCGGCGCCGGCCGCGTAACCAAGATCACCAAGTAAAGTTCACAGTTCGAGAACCGGAGAATTCAGATGGCAAGGAACGACAAAAGGGTGAAAATCACCCTGGAATGCACCGAGTGCAAGCACCGCAACTACATCACGATGAAGTCCAAGATCAACGATCGCGAACGCCTCGAGATGAAGAAGTACTGCAACCACGACCGTCGGCACACAATGCACAAGGAAACCCGCTGATAGCGTGATCCACCGCGCCCACCGAGGGCAGTAGCTCAGCTGGCTAGAGCAACGGTCTCCAAAACCGTCGGTCGGGGGTTCGAATCCCTCCTGCCCTGCCCATCAATGAACGAATAGAAGAAGAAAAAGAGCACGAATGTCACTGGACGACCTCAACCGAGAGCAGAAGCGATCGCTGAAGCGCATGGGTGCCCTCAATGAAGAGGGCAATCCGACGCGCACCGCGCCGCCCCCGCGCCGGGCGAAGGACAAGCGGGTCACCCCGCTGCAGTACCTCCGTGAGGTCCGCGACGAGATGCGCAAGGTGGCCTGGCCGAAGTGGCCAGAAATCCGGCGTTTCTCGATCATCGTGCTCATCACCGTCGTGATCTACACGGGTTACGTGTTCGGTCTCGACTCATTATTCGGCGTTTTGTCCGGTTGGATGTATGACTGACATGAGCGACGACTTCACGCCTGAAACCGAAGACGCGGAACAGCCGACGACCGCGGCCGTGTCGGTCGACGTCCTCGATGCAATCGAGTCGGCTCCAGCCGCCAAGTCCACTCTCGCTAACGAGTTCGCCGACGTCTTTGGCGCCAAGGGCGACGTTGTCGTAGCTGACGAGATCGAAGTAGAGGAAGTCGAAGAGACCTCCGACGCTGAAGACATCGTCGATGCAACGTTCGATCTCACCGACGCAGACGCCGATTCCGAAGCTCCGACCGACGCCGACGCCGAAGCTGCTCCGGTCGACGATCCGTGGACTCGTCCTGGCCAGTGGTACGTCGTGCACACGCAGTCGGGCTACGAGAAGAAGGTCACGGCCAACCTCACCGCTCGCATCCAGAGCATGAACATGGAAGAGAAGATCTACGAGATCGTCATCCCCATGGAAGAGGTCGACGAGTTCAAGAACGGTCGCAAGCAGACCGTGCAGAAGAAAGTCTTCCCCGGCTACCTGCTTGTCCGCTGCCAGATGGACGACGACAGCTGGTACTGCATTCGCAACACGCCTGGCGTTACCGGCTTCGTCGGCCAGAGCAAGCACGGCCAGAAGCCCACACCGCTGTCGCGCCGCGAAGTGCAAACGTTCCTCGCCGCCAAGGGTGATGGCACGGGTGGTCTACCGGCACGCAAGAAGCCGAAGCTCGATTACGACGTGGGCGAAGCCGTTCGGGTGCGCGAGGGGCCGTTCGCCGACTTCGCAGGAACGGTCGCCGAAATCAACGCCGATCACATGAAGCTCAAAGTGCTGGTCAACATCTTCGGTCGCGAGACGCTGGTCGAGATGGACTTCAGCCAAGTCAGCAAGCTCTAAAGAGAGAAAACAGGTTTAGTCATGGCAAAGAAAAAGGTCACAGCGATCATCAAGATCCAGATTCCCGCGGGCAAGGCCACACCGGCCCCGCCCGTTGGTACCGCGCTCGGACCCCACGGCATCGGCATCATGGACTTCGTTAAGCAGTACAACGCTGCCACCGAGTCACAGGTCGGCACCATCATCCCGGTCGAGATAACGGTCTTCGAAGATCGCTCGTTCACGTTCATCCTCAAGACGCCGCCGGCACCCGTGCTGCTGCGTCAGAAGGCTGGCGTCGCGAAGGGCTCAGTAACGCCGGGCAAGCTCTCCGCCGGTTCGGTCACCGAAGCCGACATCGAAGAAGTCGCCAAGATCAAGATGCCCGACCTCAACGCCAACGATTTGGAAGCTGCCAAGCAGCAGATCCGTGGCACGGCTCGCTCGATGGGCCTGAAGGTCAACGCTTAAGCAAAGTAGTGAATTCGTAAGTCACACTCGACCGGGACGACCTCGCCCGGCGGTGCTCAACCCGAGGGAGACAATCATGTCCGGTAAGAAATTCACTGATTCAGCAAAGTTGTTCGACGTCGACCAACTCTTTTCGCCGACCGAGGCGCTCGACCTGGTCAAGAAGACCGCCAAAGCGAAGTTCGATGAAACCGTCGACCTAGCTGTGCGCTTGGGTGTCGATCCGCGCAAAGCCGAGCAGATGGTGCGCGGCACGGTCGCGTTGCCGAGCGGCACCGGCAAGAACCTGCGCATCGCAGTGTTCGCTTCCGGCGAAGCCGCACAGGCTGCCCGCGACGCAGGTGCCGACATCGTTGGCGCCGACGATCTCGCCGCCGAGATCGAGAAGGGCAACTTCGACTTCGACCTCGCAATCGCAACGCCCGACATGATGCCGCTCGTTGGTCGCCTCGGCCGTGCACTCGGCCCGCGTGGCCTTATGCCGAACCCGAAGACTGGCACCGTCACCAACGACGTCGCGAAGGCTGTCGGCGAGTTCAAGGGTGGCAAGGTCGAGTACCGCACCGATCGCTACGGCAACGTGCACGTTCAACTCGGCAAGGCAAGCTTCGACCTGCCTGCGTTGGAAGCCAACTTCCGCGCCGTGCTCGACGAACTACAGCGCGCTAAGCCAGCTTCGGCGAAGGGTCGCTTCCTGAAGAAGATCACCGTCAGCTGCACCATGGGCCCAGGCGTAAAGGTCGACACCAACCGCCTAAAGGTCGAGGTCTGACGTAAGCAACAATTCGCGGCGTTAGCATTGCCGTGACAACTAAACCGGTCGCTCGCCAAAGACCGCTGGCCCCCGCTTCAAACCGGGATTAATGGGAACCTCCCCACCAGCCGAGGTGAATCTCGCCGGAACGTTTAGCAGGCTGTGTAGTTAACGACACATCTGCCGATCGCTCCTCGCGGTGTTCGCTGCAAAGCGAGCACCCCGAGTCGTAGCGAAAGGAGGTGTACATGACTTCAGATAAGCCCCGTGCAGCAAAGGTTGCGGTAGTCGACGAGGTCGCCGCCCGGCTTAAAGCTTCCGACGCTGTGATCATCACCGAGTTCCGCGGTATGACCGTCGGACAACTCGCTTCAATGCGTCGTTCGTTGCGTGGTGTCGGAGGTGAGTACAAGGTGTTCAAGAACACGTTGGCTCGCTTCGGTGCCAAGAACGCAGGTGTCGCCGGTCTCGACGAATTGCTGTTGGGACCTTCCGGCATG
>JBEBGL010000051.1:0-2058 GCA_040081465.1 Ilumatobacteraceae bacterium
CAGCACCCAAGCCGAACTCCGTCAAGACGCTGGGGTGGATTCCGTTGGCGAGGTTGCGCAGGTCGTGGATCGCTGCCTGCAGTTCGGTCGCGGCTGCGTCAAGGACTTGATGCACTCGCGCGTCGGGGCTGTCGGACAATCGTGCGCTCGCAAGACGGAGGCCGACGGCCGCGCTGACCAAACGCTGTTGCGCTCCGTCGTGGAGATCGCGTTCGATACGGCGTCGAGCAGCGTCGCCGGCGGCCACGATTCGGCTTCGAGAGGCGGCCACTTCGACGAGTTGTGCTTCGAGTTCGGCCCGCAGCTTTTCGTTGTCAATCGTCAGCCGGACCGCGCCGACGACAGCATTCACAAGTCCAGGGTCTTCGAGCAACGCGGCATCGTGCAGTAGGGCTGCAACCGGCGCGCCACTTTGCTGGATCAACGTCACCGCTCGCCCGGGTCGTTCGATAGTGACGTCGACAGGTTGCGCAGATCGATCGATGTAGCTGTTGGCTGCTTCCGACCACGGCAGCAGCGTCAGACTCTGGTCGCCGAGCGCGCGTCCGAGCGCGATCTCCAGTCGATCGGGTGGGGCACCGTTGTGTAACTCGGCGAAGACGTCGACTACCGCCGACCGCGTCCGTCGCAGTCGCACCATTCCGATTGCCAGTGCCATTGCGAGACCGGCGTATGCCCATCGAACGATGTAATCCACCCGCAGGTCGCCGGCGGGACCGATTCGCGTGCTCCATCCGACGCGGTACTGATACGCGACGCAGATTGCTAGGACCGCCGCGGCGATTAGCGCTGGTGTCAGCATGTGCCGCGTCGTTCGACCAGATCTCACCCAGCGGTGAACGACTATGCCGAGTACGACCACCATCGAGATCGTGATTCCGCGTGCATGCCAGTCCTCAACGCCGCGCCACCAGCGATCGTCGGTGATCTTTAGGAATCGGTTTCTTGTGCCGTATCCGGCGACATCGGCTGGCACGAATAGGAACAAGCGCGACAGTGTGCGAGCAATTGTCAGACCGGCGATCGCCCAGATGACGATTCGATCGGCAAGGTGGTGCGACTTGCCGCTCGGATACATCAGCACCGCTGCCGCCAAGAACACCTCTTGCCAACGGCCGAACGCGAACCCAAAGAGCCCTATGTCGCGATTGAAGTGGTGTTCGAAGTTGCCGATCCACCAGGCCAACGAGGCGGCGAGCAGCAACCACCAGCAGCGGTTCTCGGGCCTCCTTCGCCAGATGGCTACGGCGGCGGCACCCAGTGCAGCGCCGCCTATGAACTCCGAAATCAGAAAGCCTGACGGTCGCCGGAGATTGATCTGTTGGCGCATCGCAAGCACACACACCACGACGTCGGCCGCTATCGCGCAAACTGCGATCGCTCTCCATCGCTGAGATTTCCCCCTGGGCTGGTCGAGGTTGGGCTCAGTCTGAGACACGGCGCATATCTTGCTGTGCCTTGCGGGTGGTCGCTAGAGGGTTCGCCCTATGGTTTTGTCGGGATGCCCCCGATGACGGATTTCGGCCTGATCTCTACTCTCCGAATCAACTACGACTTGGAGGTCAAAATGAACAAGCGCACACGCAATCAGTTAGCAGTCATCATTGTCTTGGTCGCGTCAGCGATTTCGGCCGGTTGCTCGGACGACGACAAGGACGACACGAAGACATCGGCCACTACGGCCGCTACGGCCACGACGACGGCAGCGCCCGTGGTCGACGCCGTTTCGACAGCCGGCGCCGAGCTCTTCGCCGACGACTTCATCGATGACGCCAACGGATGGGGTGTCGTCGACGATCCGCAGTTCGGCACCGCCAACTTTGCTGACGGCGATTACGTCTGGGAGTTCCGTGGAAGCATCGCTCACTGGTTGCCCGCCGTGCTGCTCGACCAGTACGACGCCGGCACGCTCGACATGCTGGATGTGCAAGTGAGCGCTGAGCTGACGATCGTCAGCGGTGATGGAGTTGTCGGCGTGTTCTGCCGCGAAAACCCCGACACCGATGCCGACTGGCAGTGGTACGACTTTGTCGTGCGCGACGGCTATGCGGCGATTCG
>JBEBGL010000009.1:0-98482 GCA_040081465.1 Ilumatobacteraceae bacterium
CACGGGGCCGATTCACCGCAGCCTGGCACCAGAAGCGGGGAATGACAGTGGGAAAGACCGCTGGCGTCGGGAAAGACCGATGACGATTCGGAAAGACGATTCGCGGGCCACCGGGTAACCGATGGTCAGCCGACCCGCCGGTCTTCCTGCGTTAGGAGGAGAGTTGGGAATGGTCGTAGCACGTACGTTCAATGCCTGATGGACGGGGGTTCGATTCCCCCCAGCTCCACTTTTTCGCGACGGTTGTGGCGCAGTCGAGTGTTTCCTGCCCGTGTGCAGGCACGAAACACTCCACACTCAGCCCTAAAGCCGCTCGCCTATCAACTCGGCCATTCGGCTAAGGCCTCGCTCGCGATATTCGCCCACGCGTTTCATTGCTGCTTGGACCGCCGGTTCCTCGCGTCTTGCTGGGTCGATTCGTGCTGGGTTCAGCGCGCACTTGTTGGCCCACGCGCTGATGTCGGGTTCGGCGCCGAATGCTGCTGTCGCTAACGCGCCGCGGTATTGCATTCGCACCCATTCAGCGAGCGAGTTCGGGTAGACGTTCGGCGGGCACAATCGGTTGCGTTCGGTGTCGTTGTCGCGTGTCGCCTCGATGTAACCCGCCAGCGCAGCGCCGAAGCACGGGAAGCCCGACCTGATCGTCTGCAGACGAATGCGGTCTTGCCCCCAGATTGGAACCATGGGCGGACGCGGCAATCCAGAAGCGGCACAGTGAACGACCAGAGCGTCGCGCGCGACGCCAACGACGCCTTCATCGAACACGACCTCGCCGGGCTTCACGCGACTGATGTGGCCCATGCGCACAACGTTCTCGACTGTTCGAAGTAGATCGAGTTCCCAAGTTGCGAGTGTGGGCGCTTTCGCCATCGTCGGAACGACCGCACGATCGACGCGCAGCATCACCTTGGCTGCCTCAAGTCGCAGGAACATCTCGTCGAGCGTCATCGCATCGGCGGCAGCGGCGAACGTATCGGCACCGAGCCCGAGGAATACTGCAGGGTCAGGCTGCACTACGGCGCGGTTCAGCATCCACGGATCACGCGGACGCACCCATGTGATTTGTCGCTGGTCGACTCCGCTCTGCAACAACCACACAATCGCGTCGGTCGCGGTCTTCCCCGAGCCGACAATCACAAATGCGTCCGCAACTTCGGCCCTCGACGGAAGTTCGTTCACCGCGATTACGCGCGCACCTTCCGCGACGGCGAACGGTGCCGGCGTTGTCGCTGGAATGGTTGGAGCCAGATAGGTCGCGTCGACAACAGGGCGTCGTACATTCACTCGCACTCGCTCGCCCGACAACCTTGACGTGACAACATGCGCGTCGCCGTCGGGGTTGTAGTCACTGCCAGACAGAAAGGTCACCTTCCCGGATCCGATGAATCGGCGCTGCATGATGTCGTCGTAGTAGGCAAGGATTTCCGCCAGGTCTGCGCGCTCTTGAAGTCCAGCTTCTGGTCCGTCCTGCTGAACGGCGCCGCTGCCCAGCACTGTCGATGCCACTCCGTAGAACACCGATGCCTGGTGCAGTCTCACGAACGGGTACGCGTCTACCCAATGCCCACCGGGCGCGTCGCGACGATCGACGATCGTCACATGCACATCGGCATGATCGATGAGCGCATCGGTGAACGCCATGCCCATGGCGCCAGCACCAATCACGAGATAGTCGGTGGTCAGCTCTCGCATTCCGAACAAGTCTTGCCGTTGCGCGGGTGGCCACGCACCACTCGCACGCCACCGCGATGTAGCTTGCGACGATGTCGGAACCCACGCACTCAATTTCTGTTCGTCTGCAACGAACGATCGTCGAGGAGGGCTACGTGAGTGTCCCCGTCACCGAAGACTTGTTGCAGCCCGAGGCAGACGCCGAGGGACAGCGTTTCCTCGATGGCGAGAAAGTCTTCGCTGCCGCCGTCCTAATCGAGCCATCCAACGGCTGGCTTCCCGAGGGCAGCCAGGTTGGGATCCATCCGATTCAGAAGGCGCCCGATACTCCAAACCCTTGACGTGCAACTGAGTTCAGTTTGGCCCGGTGCGGGATTGCCGCTGCCCGATCGACGGTAACAATGGAAGCCATGAGCGACATCAACAGCTGGAACGCCGGGATCATCGCGGATTTCCGCGCAAACGAGGGGAAGGTCGGCGGGCAGTTCGAGGGAGTGCCACTCCTACTGCTGCACACCACCGGCGCTCGCAGCGGCAAAGAACGCGTCAACCCGCTCGCGTGCCAAGACCTCGGCGGATCGATTGCCGTGTTCGCCTCAAAGGCTGGCGCCGATACACACCCAGACTGGTATCACAACGTCACCGCCAATCCCGCGGTCACCGTCGAATTCGGAACATCGACCGGTAGCTACCGCGCGCGAGTCGCGACCGGCGCCGAACGCGAGACCATCTGGAGCAAGCAGAAGGCGGACTACCCAGGCTTCGCCGACTACGAAGCAAAGACAACGCGCGAGATTCCGGTCGTCATCCTCGAACCTGCGTGATCGAGCGCACGCGCGAACTACCGTGCCGCCTATGAGCTTCGACGGGGTTGGCGGAACCTTGACGGTGGCGGCAGTGCAAGGCACGCCCGCATTCCTCGATCGGGCTGCCACGCTCGAGGTCGCGGCCGAGCACGTCGCACGCGCCAAAGCCGAGCTGGTGGTGTTCCCTGAGTCGTTCGTGCCGGGCTATCCCGACTGGGTTTGGCGGCGTCCGCCAATGCGAGATGGTGAGTGGTACGCGCGCTTCGTCGCCAACGCCGTGCGTGTCGACAGCGCCGACCTTGATCCGCTCCGCGACGCAGCGCGTGACGCAGGAGCGTGGATTGCACTCGGCATCACCGAGCGCTCCGATTCAGACACGCTCTATAACTCCGTTGTCTACATCGATAGCACCGGCGCAATTGCTGCTCGACATCGCAAACTGATACCTACCGGCGCCGAGCGTCTGGTGTGGGGGAACGGCAACGACCATCTGCTAACGGTCGTCGACATCCACGGTGTGCGCGTCGGCTCGTTGATCTGCTGGGAGAACTACATGCCACTCGCGCGCATGGCGATGTACGAGCGCGGGATTCACGTGCTGCTGTCACCAACGTGGGACAACAGCGACGAATGGGTACCGACGTTGCGACACATCGCGAAGGAGGGCCAGATCTTCGTCGTCGGCGTGACCGCCTTCCTACGCGGAAGCGACGTTCCGCGCGATCTTCGCGGAGCTGCTGAGCTCTACGGCGGCGATGAAGACTTTATGTCGCGAGGTAACACGACGATCGTCGCGCCAGGCGGCGAAGTTCTGACCGGCCCGCTGATCGGCGAGGCGGGTGTTGTGCGAGCAGAACTCGACCTCTCTCGAATTGCGACGGGACGGCGAATGTTCGACCCAACCGGCCACTACTCGCGCCCCGACGTGCTATCGCTGCATCAACCGGATCACAGCTAGAGATACGAATGACGCCGCCTACCCGAATCGATCGGCTTATCGGTGTGTACGACGCTGACAGCACGGTGCGCGGCGAACTCGCTTACTGGATTGGCGCTCGTCTTGGCCGGCGACACTGCTCGCTGTGCGACATCACGCACGGGTCGGTTCGTGAGCGACCCGAGTGGAAGGCATGTCGCGCTGGGCTGCCCGTTCCGTTCGACACCTACCACCGCAACGATCAGCCTGAGAACGCGCGCACCGCCGCGAATGGGGTCGCACCTGTTGTCGTCGCCGAGACGGACTCGGGAACTGTCGTGCTGCTGTCCCCTGCCGATCTCGACGCGTGCGGAGGCTCAATCGACCTACTCGTCGATGCGATCGAACGCGCTGCGGAAGGAGCCAACCTCGCTTGGACACCTTCATAATCCGCGCACGAATTCGCTTGTCGCGATCACTCGGGCGGCGGCGGATCCTCGCCTACTAGTCCGTCGATCGCTTCGCGGAAGAGGTCTGCGTGACCTACGTGGCGCGCATACTCGTCGTGCAGATCGACGAGGATGCGCCGCAAGTTCGGAGACCACCCGCTGCTGCTCTTGAACGTGGAGGGTTGATCGAGCCCGCCGTTCGCGACCGCGTGCTTCCACGCTGCCCGCGATCGTTCGACCGCTCCGGTCCACATCGCGTAAAGCTCGGCGGGCGCGTCGTTGGCAGACGATTCCCAACCCCACTCCCACGGATCGTCCTTGCCCGCCCACGGCGCACCAAGCGGTTGCCCAGTCACAAACTCGGCTGTCTTGCTGTCCTCGCATAACGCGACGTGCTTGATCAGACCGCCGAGGGTCATCGTCGACGGGGGGAACTTCCGATTCAGGCTGGCCGCGTCGAGGCCCCTGACCTTCCAGGCGAAGGTCGCTCTCGATCGGTCGAGCGCGAAGAACAGCATGTCGACCTCGCCGGCCGTCATTGATGGTTCGCGAACTGACATGTTCATGGTGTTGTTCTCGGTCATGAACGGCAACATATTCTGTATCCCGGACGTTCTACTACCGGAAAGCAAATTTCTGTGAAAACTGATGTCAGCCCAACTGCCCGCGCCTTGCTGGCTCTCGAACTCGTGCAGAGCAGTCCGGGCATCACCGCCGATCGCCTCGCCGACAAGCTTGGAGTATCTGAGCGTGCAGCACGCCGTTACGTCGGCATCCTTCGCGAAGCCGGCATGCCGATCGATTCCGTCAGTGGGCCATACGGCGGATATCGCATCGGTCGTGGCCTACGACTTCCGCCGCTGATGTTCAGTAGCGCCGAAGCACTAGCGCTTGTGATGGCAGTGCTCGACGGACATCACAACGCAAGCGACCCGACCGACATGGTTGGAAGCGCGCTCGGAAAGATCGTGCGTGCGCTTCCCGAGTCGGTCGCCGCGCAGGCCGAAGCTGTTCGAGTGACGGCAGCACCCGCGCCAGACCGCGCAGCCGCGCGACCCGACCCCACAACAACTTCCGCGCTCGTGCAGGCATGCGCGAATCATCAACGTGTACGTCTCGACTACCGAACTGAAGCTGGTTCGCAGTGGATCGCCGAGATTGAGCCGTGGGCTGTCGTTGTCCGCCATGGCCGCTGGTACTTGCTTTGTCATTCGTTGTCGGCCGACGCACAGCGCGCGTACCGCATCGACCGCGTGCAAGGTGTGGAGGTGCTCGACGACACGTTTAGCGCGCCGGCCGAGTTCGACCCAGTGCAGTTGCTCGAAGCGCACCTCGCCGTTGGGTGGGAGTATCAAGTCGACATCGTCATCGAGGCACCAATCGACGCTGTGCGTCCTTGCGTCGCGCCTTCGATCGGACGGCTCGAACCACTTGGCGAAACGACGACACATCTCGTCGGCACAACGAGCAATCCAACGTGGTACGTCGATCGACTGACCGCGTTGCCCGCGCCATTTCGAATCGTTGGCTGCGCCGAGTTGCAAGACGCTGCGCGTGCTCTCGGGCAACGACTGTTAACAGCAGGCCAAGCTCCGCACGCCTAAAGGCAGCAAAGGTTTGCATCGCGTAGCTATCGGGTACGCGCGCATCCTTATGACCACCAAAATGCACGCCCTCGTTTACCATGGCCCGAACACCAAGGCGTGGGAAGAAGTGCCTAAGCCGACGCTGATCGACGACACCGACGCGATCGTCCGTGTCGACGCAACCACGATCTGCGGAACCGATCTTCACATCCTCAAGGGCGACGTTCCCGCCGTGACGGACGGACGCATCCTCGGGCATGAGGCCGTTGGCACCGTCGAATCCGTCGGCGCGGGCGTTAAGAACGTGAAGGTCGGCGACCGTGTGCTGGTCTCGTGCATCAGCGCGTGCGGCACCTGCCGGTTCTGTCGCGAAGCGCGCTACGGCCAATGCACGGGTGGCGGCGGTTGGATCCTCGGTCACCTAATCGACGGAACCCAGGCCGAGTTTGTGCGTGTTCCATTTGCGGACACGTCGACATATCCCGTGCCGAATGGCGCGTCCGACGAAGACATCTTGATGCTCTCAGACATTGTCCCTACCGGCTACGAAGTCGGCGTGCTCAACGGTCACGTGCAACCCGGCGACGTGGTGGCAGTTGTTGGTGCCGGCCCTATCGGTCTGTCGGCGATCATGGGCGCTCGCCTATTCAGCCCAAGCCACATCATCGCAATCGACCTCGCTGATAGTCGCCTCGACGCGGCCAAGCGATTCGGTGCCGACGTTGTCGTCAACAACAGCCGCGAAGACGCCCTTGCCGCCGTAATGGAACTCACCGGCGGCCTGGGTGCCGACGTCGCAATCGAAGCGGTTGGCATCCCTGCAACCTTCGAGCTGGCCACAACGCTGATTCGGCCGTGTGGTCACGTCGCCAACATCGGTGTTCACGGCAAGCCAGCGACATTGCACCTGGAGACACTGTGGATTCGCGATGTCACCATCACTACCGGCCTCGTCGACACCTACTCGACACCGACGCTGCTGCGGCTAACTACTGGCGGCCAAGTTGACGCAGCACAGTTCGTCACGCACCACTACAAGATGAGCGACATGATCGACGCCTACGACACGTTCAGCAGAGCCGCAGATACCGGCGCGCTCAAGGTTGTCATCACGCCCTGAGGATGCCGCTGGCGATTGCTTTAGCGAAGCGTTACGCGCCAATGATGATCTAGATCAACTCTGATATTGGAATCGATCCGGATTCTGGATAGTGTGCGGTTATGACCTCCAACCCGAAGCAGCTGCTTCGCCAACACGACGTGCAAGTCACGGCACAGCGGTTGGCGGTCATGCGCGCTGTCGCCCACCGGCCACATATCACCGCCGACGAGGTGACGGCGGCGGTGACGATCGAGATCGGTTCCATTTCAAAACAGGCTGTGTACGACGCGCTCGCACTCTTGGCCAGCAAAGGAATTCTCCGGCGTATCCAGCCCGTCGGTTCGGCGGCGCGTTACGAGGATCGCGTGGGCGACAACCACCACCATCTGATCTGTCGGCTGTGCGGCGTTGTCGTCGACGTCGACTGCGCAGTCGGCTCGGCCCCGTGCCTCACCGCATCGGACGACAACGGGTATCAGATCGACGAAGCCGACGTCGTCTATAGGGGGCGCTGCCCTCAGTGTTTGGCCAAAGGCCTCTAGTTCTACAAACAACATCATCGGGAGAATCGACATGACTGAGAGCACAAGCAAGGGAGAGATCGTGGAGACCGAAAGCAAGTGCCCGTTCACTGGCGGGGGCCGCGGTACGTCAAATCGTGACTGGTGGCCGAATCAGTTGAACGTCGGCGTGCTTCGTCAGAACTCGTCCTTGTCCGACCCGATGGGCGACGACTTCGATTACGCCGAAGAGTTCAAAACACTCGATCTCGATGCGCTCAGGAAAGACATCGACGTAGTGATGACGACTTCGCAGGACTGGTGGCCAGCCGACTGGGGCCATTACGGCCCGCTGTTCATTCGCATGGCGTGGCACAGCGCAGGCACGTATCGAATCAGCGATGGTCGCGGCGGCGCGGGCGCGGGCTTGCAGCGATTCGCACCGTTAAACAGTTGGCCCGACAACGTCAACCTCGACAAAGCGCGCCGCCTGCTGTGGCCGATCAAACAAAAGTACGGCCGCAAGATCTCGTGGGCCGACCTGATGATCTTCGCCGGCAACTGTGCGCTCGAGTCGATGGGTTTCAAGGCGTTCGGTTTCGCCGGTGGACGCGCAGATGTGTGGGAACCGGACATCACGTATTGGGGTTCGGAGGACGCGTGGCTCGGCGACAAGCGCTACAGCGGCGACCGCGAACTCGAGAATCCGCTCGGTGCGGTGCAGATGGGTCTCATCTACGTCAACCCGGAAGGACCAAACGGTCAACCGAGCGCGCTTGCCGCGGCGAAAGACATTCGCGAAACGTTCGCGCGCATGGCCATGAACGACGAAGAGACCGTCGCGTTAATCGCTGGTGGACACACCTTCGGCAAGACGCATGGTGCAGCCGATGCCAAACACGTAGGCCGCGAACCTGAGGGCGCCGGCCTCACCGAGCAAGGCCTTGGGTGGAGTAACTCGTTCGGAAGCGGCAACGGTGTCGCCACCATTAGCAGTGGGCTTGAAGGAGCGTGGACCCCGACGCCGGTGAAATGGGACAACAGCTTCTTCGAGACCCTGCTCGGCTACGACTGGGATCTCGTGAAGAGTCCTGCCGGCGCCTGGCAATGGATCCCGACTGATCCTGCTGCCGCTACTGCCGTACCCGATGCGCACGACCCATCGAAGCGCAATTCGCCGGTCATGCTCACGACAGACCTCGCACTGCGGTTCGATCCGGTCTACGAGAAGATCTCGCGCCGATTTCTGGACAACCCGCAAGAGTTCGCCGACGCGTTCGCCAAGGCGTGGCACAAACTCACGCATCGCGACATGGGCCCATACGTGCGCGGGCTAGGAAAGCTCGTTCCCGCCGAGCCGCAACTCTGGCAAGACCCTGTGCCTGCGGTAACGCACAAGCTGATCGATGCGAAGGATGTCACGGACCTGAAGGCAAAGGTGCTGGCGTCGGGACTCTCGATCGCGCAACTGGTTTCGACAGCATGGGCGTCGGCGTCGACGTTCCGCGGAACCGACAAGCGCGGCGGCGCAAACGGCGCACGCATTCGCATCGCTCCGCAGAAGGATTGGGAAGTCAACAATCCGGGTGAGCTGGCCAATGTGCTGCGAACTCTGGAAGGCATCCAGCGCGAGTTCAACGAATCCAAGGGTGGCGGCGCGCAAGTCTCGCTCGCCGACCTCATCGTGCTCGGTGGCTGCGCAGCCGTTGAACAGGCGGCAAAGAACGCCGGGCACAAAGTGCAGGTTCCGTTCACTCCGGGTCGCGGCGACACAACGCAAGAACTCACCGACGTCGAATCATTCGCAGTACTCGAACCGACCGCCGACGGGTTCCGCAACTACCTGCGCGACGGACATCACCACTCGGCGGAGGAACTCCTGCTTGAGCGGGCGAACCTGCTCACGCTCACCGCGCCAGAGATGACCGTGTTGGTGGGCGGCATGCGAGCGCTGAACGCGAACTTCGGCCAGAGCCAACTCGGAGTGTTCACCGAGCGCAAGGACGCTCTGACGAACGACTTCTTCGTCAACCTGCTGACAATGGCTACGACCTGGCAAGCCGTCGACACCAGTGAGCAAACTTTCGAGGGACGTGACCGAGCGACGGGCGAGCTGAGGTGGACTGCGTCGCGTGTCGACCTCGTGTTCGGTTCGAACTCCGAACTGCGAGCACTCGCCGAGGTCTACGCAAGCAACGACGCACAAGAGAAGTTCGTCAGAGATTTCGTGACAGCGTGGGACAAGGTCATGAACCTCGATCGATTCGATCTGGCATGACTCTCACCAATACGAATTCAGTGGCGAGTCCCGAGCGGCTCGTAGGTTTACGGCGCTGGAACATTGGGCTGGCCGTACTGCATGCGGCTCAGGCTGCCCTGATCCTTGTGATGGCGAGTGACTTCGCAATCACCATCACCTCGACGTACCCGCAAGGCCCGCCTGGCACACCGCTGTCGTCGCCGCAGCAATTGTTCGACGTGCCTATCGGTTCCGCGATAGCTGTGTTCCTGTTGTTGGCTGCACTCGATCATTTGGCAACAGCAACATTCGCCCGCTCGACTTACGAGTCCGACCTTCGTCGCGGCATCAACCGCTTCCGATGGGTCGAGTACTCGTTCAGCGCGACGCTGATGATCCTGCTCATCGCTTCGTACAGCGGCATCACCGACATCACGGCGGTCGTCGCAATCGCCGGCGCGAACACCGCAATGATTCTCTTCGGGTGGTTACAAGAACGGATGAACCCGCCGGGTCGAACCTCGACAACAATGCTGCCGTTCTGGTTTGGGACCATCGCCGGAGTCGCACCATGGATCGCGATCTGGGTCAACGTGATCGGCGCACAAACAGTGCCGGGATTCGTGTACGGCATCGTGGTTGCCGAGGTGATCTTCTTCTTCAGCTTCGGGCTCAACCAGTGGTTGCAATATCGCGGCGTCGGTCGCTGGCGCAACTATGCGTACGGCGAGAAGGTGTACCTCGTGCTCAGCTTGGTCGCCAAGTCGGTATTGGCCTGGCAGATCTACGGTGGATCACTCGCCACCTGAAAAGTTGCTCAGGCGTTACAGGACTCTGATGGTCGAAAGGCCCTAGGGCCTGGCGCACGGTCGTCATACCGTGAGCACATGGCTGATGTTCACACGCGCGTAGTAGTTGACGGCAACGAGGCGGCAGCGCGGATCGCGCACATGAACTCTGAGGTCATCGCTATCTACCCAATCACGCCGGCCTCGGCGATGGGAGAACTCGCCGACGACTGGAGCTCGAAGGGCCGCTCAAACTTGTGGGGAGCAGTGCCGGAAGTCATCGAAATGCAGAGCGAGGCGGGAGCCGCTGGAACGCTGCACGGAGCAATCACCCGCGGCGCACTAGGTACCACATTCACATCTAGTCAAGGCCTCCTTCTGATGTTGCCGAACATGTTCAAGATTGCTGGCGAGCTAACGCCAACAGTCATTCACGTGGCGGCGCGAACGGTTGCAACGCATGCGTTGAGCATCTTCGGAGATCACAGCGATGTAATGACCGCCCGCACTACGGGCTTCGCGATGTTGTGTGCCAGCAGCGTGCAGGAAGCAGCAGACTTCGCCGCCGTCGCTCACGCCACGACGCTGGAGACGCGCGTGCCTTTCCTCCACTTCTTCGACGGCTTTCGCACCAGCCACGAGATCGCCACGATCGAGGCGCCAAGCGAACAAGACATGGCGGCACTCATCGACCCAGCGGCAGTCGCCGCGCATCGTGGGCGCGGTCTCGACCCAGACCGACCGATGCTTCGTGGAAGCGCACAGAACCCCGACGTGTTCTTCCAGGCTCGCGAGGCATGCAACCTCTTTCACGCAAGTGTTCCTGCTGCCGTGCAGTCGACTATGGATCGCCTCGCCGAGCTCACAACACGGCAGTACCACCTAGTCGACTACTACGGCGCCCCCGACGCCGATCGAGTCGTAGTGCTGATGGGGTCGGGTGCCGGTGCAGTTCGAGAAACCGTGACCGCGCTGAACACGAACGGAGATCGCGTTGGTGTGGCGATCGTCAGATTGTTCCGGCCATTTCCGACAGCTGCGCTACTCGCGGCGTTGCCGCCGAGCACGCGCACAGTTGTCGTGCTCGATCGCACGAAGGAGCCGGGAGCACCGTTCGAGCCACTTCACCTCGATGTGCTGAGCGCGCTCTGGCACAGCAAGTCAGACGCGTGGGCGGATGGACAGACACCGCGTGTAATCGGTGGCCGGTACGGGCTGAGCAGCAAAGAATTCACGCCAGCGATGGTGAAGGCCGTGTTCGACGAAGCACGCCAAGACGATCCGCGTAACGGCTTCACCGTGGGAATCATCGACGATGTCACTCACAACAGCCTTACGTACGACCCGTCGTTCACCACTGATAACGCTCGAGTGCGCGCCGTCTTCTTCGGGCTTGGCGCCGATGGCACGGTGGGCGCCAACAAGAACACGGCCAAGATCGTCGGGCACAACACCGATCTCGCGGTGCAGGCGTACTTTGTATACGACTCGAAGAAGTCTGGCTCGATGACGGTGAGTCACCTTCGTTTCGACCCACAACCCATCACGAGCACTTACCTGATCGATCGAGCGACGTTCGTCGGCGTTCACCAATGGGACTTCCTCGAGCGGATGGATGTGCTGAATGTGGCAGGGCACGGCGCAACCGTGCTGATCAACAGCCCGTTCCCGGCCAACGAGATCTGGGATCGGCTGACGATCGAGGTGCAAGAAGCGATCATCGAACGCGAGTTGCAACTGCACACAATCGATGCCGCAGCCGTTGCCAAAGCGGCCGGCCTGCAAGGTCGCGTCAACACGGTGATGCAGACTTGCTTCTTCGCGTTGTCGAACGTGTTGCCAACCGAACAAGCCATCGTCGAGCTGAAGCGAGCGCTCACAGCTTCGTACGGCAAGCGTGGCGACGTCGTTGTGCAACGCAACATCGAGGCGGTCGACACGACGCTTGCACAGCTGTTCCCCGTACCCCTCGGAACTGCGGTCACATCCACCAAGCATCGGCGACCGACCTTGACCGGCGAGGCGACCGACTTTGTTCATCGCGTCACCGCCAGAATGCTTGCTGGCGAAGGCGACCTGCTGCCGGTGAGCGCCCTGCCGCCTGATGGAACATTCCCAACGGGCACATCGCGATTCGAGAAGCGAACGATCGCAACCGAGATACCGATTTGGGAAGCAGACCTGTGCATCGATTGCGGCAAGTGCGCGATTGTTTGCCCGCATGCCGCAATCCGGCTGAAGGTCTACGACCCGGCTGAACTGCAGCACGGTGGCGCCGACGTTCTGAAGACGAAGTCGTTCCGCAGTCGCGAAGTACCGGGTATGTCGCTGACGGTGCAGGTCGCGCCGGACGACTGCACTGGCTGCGGCCTTTGCGTGACGGCGTGCCCGGCGCACGACAAGAGCGAGGTCAAGCGCAAGAGCATCAACCTGCGACCCATCGGCGAACACCTCGAAGAAGAACGCATCGCTTGGGAAGCATTCCGGAATCTCGACGAAGCAGACCAAGCGCTTTGGGATCCCGCATCAGTGAAGACGAGTCAGTTGCGCGAGCCGCTGTTCGAGTTCAGTGGTGCGTGCCTGGGATGCGGCGAAACCCCTTACCTCAAGCTGCTCACGCAACTGTTCGGTGACCACCTGCTCATCGCTAACGCGACCGGGTGCAGCAGCATCTACGGCGGCAACCTGCCAACGACTCCGTACTCAACGAACAACGAGGGCCGTGGGCCAGCGTGGAGCAACAGTCTGTTTGAGGACAACGCCGAGTTCGGGCTTGGAATCAGGCTCGGGGTCGATGCGCAGCAGCGCGCGGCACTCGGGTTACTCGCAAAGCTGAGCGACGGCAGCAAGTCGCTCGTCGATCCTGCACTCGCCGCCGCAATCGTGCAAAGCGTTCATGACGGCGGCGACATTCCCATTCGCGAACAACGCGCTCGCCTCGATCAGTTACGCGCTGCAATCACCGGCAGCGACGACCCAGCGGCGACACAACTGCTCGACCTATGCGGCACACTCGTGCGCAAGTCAGTGTGGATCGTCGGCGGCGACGGTTGGGCGTACGACATTGGGGCAGGTGGCCTTGACCACGTGTTGGGTAGTGGACGAAACGTCAACATCTTGGTGCTCGACACCGAGGTCTACTCGAACACAGGTGGACAGGCTTCAAAGGCGACGCCGCGCGGTGCGGTTGCGAAGTTCGCTTCCGGCGGAAAGGGAATCGCAAAGAAAGACCTTGGACTCGAGGCGATGACGTTCGGCGATGTCTACGTCGCACAAGTCGCGCTCGGTGCCAGCGACATCCAGACCGTGAAGGCAATGCTCGAGGCGGAAGCGTGGCCGGGGGTGTCGTTGATCATCGCTTACAGCACATGCATCGCGCACGGTTTCGACATGCGGCAATCAATGACACAGCAGAAACTCGCCGTGCACAGCGGTCACTGGCCGTTGTATCGGTATCGGCCGAGCGAAGAAGACGCGGCGAAGCCATTCCAATTGGACAGCGCTGCGCCCTCGGTTCCATACACCGAGTTCGCCGGCAGCGAGGCAAGGTTCGCGATGTTGCAGCGCAGCAATCCCGAAAGGGCGGGCGAACTCATCGACCTCGCTCAAGCGGACGTCGCTGCCCGGTGGCGCTACTACGAACAACTCGCAGGCGTCGAGCGAACGGCACCAAGCCACATCGGTACCGCCACTATCGCGGAAGTTGAGGACGAGCTATGAGCGTCGACATGTCGACCAACTATCTCGGGCTGCGACTGAAGAGTCCAGTCGTTGCGTCGGCCAGCCCGCTCACGGGTGACCCGTCACAATGGGAACTCATCGAGCAAGCCGGCGCGGGTGCGGTTGTTCTCCCCTCACTCTTCGAGGAGCAGATTGAACGCGACGCAACATCTCTTGACAGCACGCTCGACTTCGGCACCGAAGCGTTCGGTGAGTCGCTCAGCTACTTCCCTGACTTACAGATCTACGACACTGGGCCGGCGCGTCACTTGGAACTGGTCGAACTCGCTCGTGAGCGACTGTCGATTCCGGTCATCGCCAGCCTCAACGGCACATCGCCCGGCGGTTGGGTGAAGTACGCCCGCTACCTGCAAGACGCTGGCGCACAAGCGATCGAACTCAACGTGTACGACGTGATCGTTGACCCTGGCCGCAGCGCGGCCGACGTAGAGCGCAGGTACGTAGAACTGGTCGAAGAAGTACGCGCCGAGGTCGACGTTCCGCTCGCAGTGAAGCTCGGGCCTTGGTTCAGTTCGCTCGGCCACTTCGCGCTGGCGCTCGAGTCGGCGGGTGCGAGCGGGCTGGTGCTGTTCAACAGGTTGTACCAACCCGATATCGATCTCGACACGCTTGACGTGAAGCCGCGCTTGCAGTTGTCGACGTCGGCCGAGGCGAACCTGCCCTTGCACTGGATCGGCATCCTGCGCGGGTTCATGCAGTGCTCGCTGGCCGGCACGACCGGTGTGCACGACGGCGCCGATGCCCTGAAGCTGCTGCTCGCGGGTGCCGACGTAGCGATGACGACGAGCGCACTGCTGAGGCACGGCCCAGATCGAATCGCCACAATGCTGAGTTGGATAGAGCGGTGGATGACCGAACGCGAGTATGAGAGCATCGAACAGTTGAAGGGCAGTGTCTCGCATCGCAACGTTCCCGACCCGGAGGTCTACGAACGAGCGAACTATTACCAGGTGCTACACAGCTGGAAGCGCTGAGATTCACGAGCGACTGACCTTTGGCCCTACCTGCCTCGCACCGACCGGCCGTACGGTCAGGTCGTGGAAATGAACGAGTTCCAAGAACGCGCCAGAGTCCTGGTGCAAGACAGGAGCCTCGGATACGACCAGCGATTGCGGCGCCTCGCCGTCCTGGCCACCGAACTGCTCCCCTACCCAGCGCTCTCGCAGGCGTGTCGCGACGCACTTGAGAAGCGCGTGATCTGCGACATGTTTGAGGGACACGCGCCGTACACCGCGCGCTACATCCTGCCCGACTACGAAAAGGCGATGCGCCAAGGATTGGGCTTTCTCGAATTGCCACCGCCGCAGGATCTTGACGACGCGATTTCGTTTCTGCAGATCATGTACGCGCACGTTCCGAGCGTGACTACATATCCGGTGTACCTAGGCGATCTCGACAAAGTGCTCGGGCCGTTCGTTGATGAGGCACTCTCCGATGCCGAACTTGATCGCAAGCTGCGCCGATTCTGGATTGCAATCGACCGCATGATTCCCGACGCATTCGCGCACCTCGACATTGGCCCGCACGACAGCCGGATTGCGCGCTCGATCCTGCGCGTGGAACGCTCGCTGCGCCAGTCGGTGCCCAACATCACGCTCAAGGTCGATCCAACAGTCACACCCGACGATCTCATCGAGGATGCCGTACGCACCGTTTTCGAGACGGGCAAACCGCACTTCGTCAATCATCCAATGATGGTGGCCGACCACGGCGATCGGTATGCGGCAGTCAGTTGCTACAACTCGCTAAAGATTGGTGGCGGCGCGCACACGCTGTGTCGGCTGAACCTGAAAGAAGCAGCGCTTCAGCACGTGGGAACTACCGATGAGTTCCTTGCCAACACGCTGCCACGTTTCGTCGAGTTGACTGCCGAATTGATCGAAGCACGCATTAGGTCGCTAGTCGAGGAACAGGGCTTCTTCGAAAGCCACTGGTTGGCGACGGAGGGACTAATCGACATAGAGCGCTTCTCGGCGATGTTCGGGATCTTTGGCTTGGCCGAGTGCGTCAACCTGCTGATGGCGTACGAAGGCCACGATGATGCGGCACGCTACGGGCACGATCCCGCAGCCAACACACTCAGTCGACGCGTAGTCGAGCGAGTTGCCGAACTCGTCGCGGCCCGTCCGATGCCTTACTGCAACGGAGGCGGTGGGCGCTGCTACCTGCATTCGCAAAGCGGCATCGACCTCGACAGAGACGTGACCGCCGGTACACGCATTCCGGTCGGCGACGAGCCAGCGATGTTCGAACACATCATGACCTGCGCACCACATCACCGCTTCTTCGCATCCGGTGTCAGCGACATCTTCCATGTCGATGAGACCGCCCTACGTAACCCGCAAGCACTCGTCGACATCATTCGCGGCGCCTTTGCAAGCGGCATGCGCGACTTCACGTTCAACCTCGACAGCAACGAGTTCGTGCGCATCACCGGCTATCTCGTCCGCAAGAGCGACTTGGCCGCCATCGCCGAGCGCGGATCCGCTCGCCATAGCAGCGACTACCTCGCTGCCGGATCTGAGGACGAGTTTCACCTCACGCAGCGCGCGGTGAAGCGCATCGGTTGCAACGAACGACAGCCGAGGTAACCGTTGAAGGGCCTCGTAACCAACACGATCAGGTTCAGCACTGTCGACGGGCCGGGCAACCGCTTCGTGATCTTTCTGCAGGGATGCAACTTCAACTGCGTCGCCTGCCACAACCCCTACACGATCAACGTTTGCAACAACTGCGGAGACTGCGTCGACACCTGCCCGACCGGCGCACTGACCATCAACGATCTGGGGGCCGTGCAGTGGAACGAGGCAGCGTGCGATGGCAAGGACACCTGTGTCACGGTGTGCCCCTACGACGCGACGCCGAAGGCTCGTTCCACCGACGTCGCCGAGCTGTTGGTCAAGATCAGGCAAGCGTCGCCATTCCTGAGCGGGATCACAGTCTCGGGTGGTGAGGCCACCCAGCAAACCGAGTTCGTCCACTCACTGTTCACCGCGATCAAAGCCGATCCAGAATTGCGACTTCTGACTTGTTTCGTCGACTCGAACGGCGCGACCGAACCCGCAACCTGGTCACAGCTGGCTCGCACGATGGATGGGGCAATGATCGATCTCAAGTGCCTCGACCCCGAGATTCACCAACGTATGACCGGAAAATCAAACGACCAGGTACTGGCGAGTATTCGCCAACTGCACGGTCTTGGTCTGCTTTACGAGGTGCGACTTCTGCTGCTTGCCGGCGTCAACGACGATCCCGCGCTGTTAGCGCGCACGGCGGAGTGGCTCGCCGACGTCGACCCAGAGATGCGCGTGAAGGTGATCGGCTTTCGGAGTCACGGCACCAGACCACACGACCCGCCGCTTGTCGAGCCATCGGCCGACTCAATTCACCGCGCCGCAGACTTGCTGCTCGACTTCGCACGGTTCGACGTCTGCGCCATCTGAGCAAGGCTGGGTCCTAACCCTATGCATGACACACGACGATGGTTTCGGTTGCCGCCGTTGTTTGAGTGGATCCGCGGGTACGAACGACAATGGCTTGTCGCTGACTGCATAACCGGATTGCTGATTGTGACAATCGCAATCCCACTCAGCATCGGAATGGCAGAGGTAGCCGGCGTGGATCCGGTGGTCGGTCTCTACACCTGCGTCTTCCCACTAATCGCGTATGCCGCGTTCGGGTCGTCGCGGCACCTAGTGCTGGGACTCGATGCCTCAACGGCGGCGATGGTCGCGGCCGCTGTCGCACCTTTGGCAGTAGGTGATTCGAGCAGGTACCTCACACTCGCAAACCTGCTGGCGCTGTTGGCGGGCATCGTGTGTCTATTGGCGGGATTCCTGCGATTCGGAAGTCTCGCAACTCTCTTGTCGCCAGCCGCGCTGCTCGGTTACCAAGCGGGACTGGCGCTCACCGTCATTGTTAATCAATTGCCGAGATTGCTGCGCGTTCCATCGAGCGGCGGTGGCACCATCGAAAGGGTCACCTCGCTTCTGCGATCCATCGATGACGTACAGGGATACTCGCTGTTGATTGGCGGCGGAATTCTCATCGCTCTTTTCGTAGCGCGCAGTTGGCATCCACACGTCCCAGCCGCTTTCGCTTTGCTGATCGTTGCGGCACTGGTGGTCAACCGTGGTTGGCTCGGCGAAGGCATCCAACTCATCGGCGAGATTCCGTCCGGTTCACCACCTTTGGGCTGGCCAACCTTCACCGCAAGTGATCTGGCTGACCTGGCTCCTGCCGCTTTAGCGATCGCGCTAGTCGCCTCTGCGGACACGCTGGCTTCTTCAGAAGCGTTCGCCGCGAGAAACAACTACCAGGTCGATCCCAATCGCGAACTGGCCGGCCTTGGGGCAGCCAACGTTGTCTCAGGTCTGACCGGCGGCATCGCGGCGAGCGCAAGTGCAGCGCGCACCGCAGTCGCCGAATCCACAGGTGCGCACACACCGTTGGCCAGCATTGCCGCGGCGCTGGCATTGTTGGCTCTACTAACCACATTCACCCGGCCGCTCGAGTTGATCCCAATCGCCGCATTGGCAGCCGTGGTGATCGCGGCAATCAGTCGGCTGGTTGACATCAAGGCGTTCGTCTTGCTCTGGCGGCAACAGCGAGCCGAGTTCCTCGTCGCCGTTGCGGTCGCGATCATGGTCGTGCTCGTCGGCATTCTCGTCGCGATTGCGCTGGCGCTCGCGATTCCACTCGCGCGCTGGCTAATCGAGCGATCGCGCCGATCCAGTTAACGCGCGAGAGATGTAACGATCGAAGTCGTAAACGTTGCGTTCAAGATACGACAGCGGGCCGCGAGTCATCGACGGTTGCAGAGCGCGGAATACGCCTTCCACGATTGGCTGATCCTCCGAGTTGACCAAGTTCAGCAGCTCCAGCAACTCAGCCACGTACGTGTCGGGGTCGGCTTGATCGGCCAGCACCTCCGGAGCGACCGATACGTCCCAACGAATGCGAACTCGATCGACACCAACCGGACTGAGCTGCAGGTACCACAACCAGTCAGGCTGCAACTGCATTACATGCGTCGGGAACGCGGCGCCGAGCACAATCGTGCGCCGCCAGTCACCGTCTAGCGAAGTGTTGTCCGGATGAGCGACGCCAGACTTTGCGTCACCATCGTGAACAACAACGTGGTGGGCAAAGTGATCGTTGCCTGGGTGCATGGTTGTGTCGAGCGTGTTGTCGCCGTCTTTGGAGAAGCTGTTCTTGTGCACCTTGAACACGTGATACGCGTCCATGAAGTTCTCGTAGAGCAACTTCCAATTCGTGTTCCACACATCGACCTGGCGAAACACCGGCACGTAACCGGCCATCTGGTAGCGGCCGACAACTTCGGTGAGTCCGGCCAAACGCGAGCACAAGTCGGCAGCGTCGGGATTCTGCGTGACGAAAAGAAAGCCTTCCCACTCCTCAAGCCGCAACGACGTAAGACGGTGATCGGCAGCGTTGAAGGCACGGCCATTGCTATCAACCGTGCGATTCATATACGGCGCACCGATTAGCTGACCGTCGAGCCGATACACCCACGCGTGGTAGGGGCACGTGATCCGCGTCTCGTTGCCGCAACCCTGCAGAAGTGGCGAACCACGATGCACGCAGATGTTGTCGAAGGCACCGATTGTGCCGTCGTCACTGCGCAAGACGATGATCGAACGTTGCTCGCCACCGACAGATGGAATTGTGGCGGTCAGATAATCGCCGCCAGCCGGCAGGTCGGCAGTGCGCCCGACACAAATCCATTCGTTCGCGAAAACGCGCTCGTGCTCACGTGCAAGCACGTCGGTCGATGTGTAGGCGGCCGAAGGCAACATGCGGGCTTCTTCAAACGGCAACCGCGCGTGCTCGGCGAGATCTGACCAGATCTGCTCGTCGTTACTCGACATCTAGCACGTCTCCTTGCCGCCACGGCAGCGTCGACATCGTGACCGTCCACTCGCCCCCACTCAATTCGGCAACGCTGAACTCACAATCGAGTAGCGCCTCGACCGTCGTTCGATCTGCTGCGTACTCGTCAAGTAGGTCGGGCAATCGTGCCATGCGTGGAATCGGGATCGCCCGGTCGCGTACGAACACGGCGATGCCGCCCGCGCGGTAAGTCGAAGCCAGGCCGTCATGAGTCACCGTCAGCGGCTCGCGACTGCCGGGCACTAGTCGCCACTCCTCGACATACGCGCCACTGGGTGCTCGCTCAATCATCACCGTCGCGTCCTCACTCCAGGACATCAGGCCGGGTTCTGGAAACGCGGACACCGGCTGGAAGTTGACCCCATGGCCGCGAGTGTTCCACGACGCCGTCGCCGAGCGGAGCCCGTCATCATCAACCACCGCGGGTCCACATTCCGTGAACCCGCTGCTCGCATCATTCGCCGCAATCGCGCGCAGCTCGTCCATCGAGCATTCGTGCAGACCTGCTCGACGCGAGATGTCGAATGCCCAAGCGTTGATGCGCACATCCGCCATTTGCGACTGGGTCTGCAGCCACACGACGGAGGTGGTGTCGTCGAGCGTGCCATCAGCGAATTCGATCCACGCGCGCTTCCAGCAACCAAACATCAGCTCGGGAACTGTCGCGGTGGCCACATGCGCACGATAGTTGTTGGGCTGAGAAAGCTGTTCCTCACACACTGTTCACATTCGCACGCCATGCTGCAGTCATGCGATACATAGCTGTTGCCGCCCTGCTCACTGCTGGATGCTCAGGTGCGACAACGGTCGCGACAGTCGTCACGACGACCCCGACCGCGAGCAGCACGACTTCAACGACAACCTCCATAGCAAACTGTCGAGACGCGGGGCTCGCGACAACAGTGGCGTACACAACGATCGCAGGCGTCGACGAGAACCTGACCAGCCTCGATATCTACCAGCCCCCTACGGTCGAATGCGATGCTCCGGTCGTCATGTGGGTGCACGGTGGCGGCTACTCAATCGGCGACAAGAGCAACCAGATCGCCAACAAGGCCCGACTGTTTAACGACGCCGGTTGGATTCTGGTGAGCGTCAACTATCGGCTCACCACGCCCGGTCTGAGCAACTCCGCGCAATACCCCGATCATTACAACGACGTCGCTGATGCTGTTGCGTGGGTACACGACAACATCGCCGACTACGGCGGCGACCCGACGCGCATCGCTTTGCTCGGTCACTCGGCGGGCGCGGACATTGTTTCGAATGTCGTCACCAATCCGGACTACCTGCACGACGTCGGCCTCGAACTATCGGCAATCAGTTGTGCAGGTCCGTTGGATACTGAGGGCTTCGACAAGGCACAAGCAGGATCGAATGATCCCGATGGACAACTCGCACAGTGGAAGAACGCGCTCGGCAACAATCCGGACTACATCGCGCAGACGTCTGCAACTCTGTTGGTCGAGCCAGGCATTGGAATCCCACCAATGATCGGGGTCACACGTGGCACTCCCCAACGGCAGCAGATCGAGATGGCGTTCCTGGCCGCACTTACCGCCGCAGGCATCGACGCAGTCACGATCGATGCACGGTCACTGACGCACAGCGAAGTGAGCACTCGCATCGGCGCCGCCAACGACCAGGTGATGACTCCACCGCTGATGCAATTCCTGACCAATTGCCTCAACTAGTCGTGACTGGCTGAGCAAACGAACTCGCGGAACTGCTGGGATAGCTTGATCTTGTGATCGAGTCCTCCGAGCCCGCGCTGCTACGCCGAATTCGCGAGTCGGTCATCGGCGACGATCAGGTGATGGACGGACCCTACGGTCCGCGCCGAATCACGTATGCCGACTACACGGCCTCGGGTCGAGCGCTGACCTTCATTGAAGACTTCATCCGCGAGGAAGTGCTGCCGCGCTACGCCAACACGCACACCGAGTCGTCGGGTACGGGGTTGCAAACCACACGTTTGCGCGAGGGTGCTCGCCAGATCATCCACGAGTCGGTGGGCGGCGACGACGAGACGTGCGTGATCTTCTGCGGCTCGGGCGCCACAGGCGCGATCGACAAGTTGATCGGCATCATGAACCTTCGGATTCCTGCCGACCTCGACGACCGTTACGGGCTGTCGCAGCACATCCCGAAGAACGAGCGGCCGATCGTGTTTGTTGGCCCGTTCGAGCACCACTCAAACGAACTGCCGTGGCGCGAATCGATCGCCGATGTCGTGACAATCCCCGAGGACTCCGACGGCCACATCGACCTCGCTCAACTCGAGCGCGAACTGATCGCGCATGCCGATCGCACAGTGAAGATTGGCTCGTTCTCCGCCGCGTCGAACGTGACTGGCATCGTGTCGAACACATGCGCCATCGCCGACATGTTGCACAACCATGGCGCGCTGTCGTTCTGGGACTTCGCCGCCGCCGGCCCGTACGTCGACATCGAGATGTACCCGCAGTGCGCTGAACATCCGCTGGCGTTCAAAGACGCTGTGTTCCTCAGCCCGCACAAGTTCGTCGGCGGCCCCGGGACCCCAGGCGTTCTCGTCGCTCGCCGCGCGCTGTTGCACAACCGGGTGCCCGACGTGGTCGGTGGCGGAACCGTGACATACGTAAACCCGACCGAGCATCGATTCCTCGACGATCCAGTTCATCGCGAAGAAGGCGGAACTCCCGCGATCGTCGAATCGATCCGTGCCGGTCTCGTCTTCCAACTCAAGCAGGCCGTTGGTGTCGCGACGATCAAGGAAAGGGAAGAGTCCTACTGGCACAGAGCAGTCGCGACGTGGTCGGCGAATCCGGCGATGCAGATCCTCGGTAACACAGATTCCGAACGATTGTCGATTCTGTCCTTCGTCGTGAAGCGGCCTGAGGGCCGCTACCTGCATCACAACTTCGTTGTTGCACTGCTCAGCGATCTATTCGGGATTCAGTCGCGAGGCGGATGCTCGTGCGCTGGCCCGTACGGCCACCGACTGCTCGGCATCGACATCGAGCGATCACACGAGTTCGAACACGAGATCACTGAAGGTTGCGAGGGAATTAAGCCGGGTTGGACGCGCGTCAGCTTCAACTACTTCATCTCCGAGACAGTGTTTAAGTACCTCGTCGATGCAGTCGACCTCGTCGCCGAGCATGGCTGGAAGTTGCTGCCCGAGTATCGATTCAACGCTGCCAACGGCGTGTGGCACCACCGTGCAGGCGCGGTCGAGCCACCGCTGCGGTTGTCGCAGCTCTCCTACGACGCGACCACTGGCGAGATGATTCGTCCACCGGTCGATCGCGTACGAGCTCCCGAATCGGCGCTTGCCGGGTACCTCGACGAAGCGCGCAGACTCTTCGCTGCCGCAACACCGTGGACCGACACCGCGCGACACACCGAGACGTTGTCGGTTGCCTTCGAAAACCTGCGCTGGTTCGACCTTCCGGCGGAATCACTCACCTCGCCGTAGCGAGTCGCGAAGTATTGTCCACGAGACAATCGCTCACTCAAGGAGTTCATATGCGCAAGCTCACGGCATTCGTCGCGGTCGGCCTAATCGTTGCAATCGCTGGTTGCTCGGACGAAGGTAGCGACAAGGACAGCCTCGACGACAAGACGGTCACTGTCACCCACCCCGAGGTCGAACCGCCGACCTACATCGACAACGGCGACGAAGGCCCGTCGGTCGGCGACGTTCGCTTGTTTCACTTCGACGGTGTTGCCGACGATGACAGCGTCGTTGGCACCGACTGGATAATGACCACGACCGCGGTCGACTCCCCCGAGGTCGGCGTTCAGGTGCGTGTCGTCACTGGCGTGTTTTCATTTGGCACCGACGGCGATCAGTTGATCCTTGAAGGGGCTGCGCTCTACCCGGGCGAAGGCGCGACGTTGAAGGTGTCGTCGTCAACCATCCGGTCGATCATCGGCGGGTCCGGCAAGTACCGCGGTGCGTCCGGTTGGGTCGAATCGATCCACCACGAAGATGGCACCTGGGAGCACATCTTCCACATCGAGTAGTTCGTCACCCACAGAAACTGGGGTTGCGTAAGGATTCTGAGTCACTCTAGAATCCCGACTATTCCTATCGGATTTAGTACCTATTCCGCTCCGGCGTACCCAGTCAACCTCGTTGTCGCGGGTGCACCCGCCCTTGTGGTTGGTGGCGGGCATATCGGGCTCCGCAAGGTGGAAGGGCTGCTGGGGTCTGGTGCGCTGGTAACCATCGTTGCCCCAGTCGTCGAGTTTGACGGGGCAGCCTTAGACGTCGTTCACGGGCTAGTGCGGCGCGGCAACGTGCAGTGGCGTCGGCGTCGCTACCGAGCGGGCGAGGCTGCTGAGTACCGATTGGTCATCTCGGCAACCGGGGTGCGCGAGGTCGACGAACAGGTGTATCGCGACGCGGTCGCAGCCGGGGTGCCGGTCAACGTGGCCGACGTGCCGTCGTTGTGCACCTTTACCCTGCCGGCCATCGTGCGTCGTGGTGACGTACAAGTCGCCGTCTCGAGCAACGGTCGCAGCCCGGCACTTGCATCGTGGTTGCGCGATCAGCTTGCAGATGCGTTGCCCAGTGCAATTGCTGACGCGCTCGAGCTAGTCGCCGAAGTGCGAGCAGAGTTGAAGGCCAGCGGCCAGTCAACGGAGAGAGTCGGCTGGCACGAAGCCTTCGACAGCGGGTTCGTGCAGTTAGTCGCTGAGGGCGAACGTGAAGGCGCCCGAGAACTACTGCGCGAGCGGCTCGGATTGGTAGGCGCGTCGTGACCGTGTATCTCGTCGGTGCTGGCCCTGGCGACCCAGACCTGCTGACCGTGAAGGCTGCGCGCTTGTTGCGGCGCGCCGACGTCGTTGTGCACGACCGGCTTGTGCCCGACGAGATTCTTGCTCTCGCGCCACCGTGGGCAGAACTCGTCGACGTTGGCAAGCGGCCCGGTGGCAGTGTGCAACAGGCCTCGATCAATGCAGTGCTAGTTGACCGCGGTGGACGCTTCGACTGCGTCGTGCGCCTAAAAGGTGGCGATCCGCACGTCTTTGGGCGTGCAGCCGAAGAACAAATCGCGCTCGCCAATGCGGGCATCGCTTCTGAAGTCGTTCCCGGCATTTCGTCGGCCATCGCTGCTCCGGCTGCAGTTGGCATTCCTTTGACGACGCGGCTCGCAGCCAGCGGCTTCACGGTTGTCACTGCGCATCAAGATCCGACCACCGATCGCAGCCTTGATTGGGAAGCGTTGGCACGGCTTGGGACGACGCTGGTGATCCTGATGGGTGCAGCTCGCGCGGCCGCCTTCCGCGACCGATTGCTGACTGGCGGCATGGATCCGCTCACGCCAGTCGCGATCATCACCGACGCGACATTGCCAACAATGCGCGAGACGAGATTGCGACTCGCCGACCTCGGCGACGAACCGGTTGCCAATCCGTCAGTCATCGTGATCGGCGCCGTCGCGTCGCTCGACCTCCGTTCCTTCGCAAGCGACAGCCTGGAGACATCATCATGACCCAGACCCTGCACGGTCCCCCAGCTTCGGTCATCGATCCCGAGATCGAAGCCGACATCAGCAAGTTCGAGATGATGCTGGCCAAGTACAAGGCCGGCGCGGTCGATGAAGATGTATTCCGTGTCTTCCGCCTAGCGAACGGCATCTACGGCCAGCGGCAGGGTGGCAACAACCACATGGTGCGCGTGAAGGCACCGTATGGAGCGATCACTCCCGAGCAACTAGAGATGTTCGCCGAGATCGCCGAGCAACACTCACGTGGTTGGGGCCACATCACTACTCGCCAGAACGTGCAATTCCATTTCGTGCAACTCGACGACATCCCGAATGTGCTGCGCAAGCTCGGCTCGGTCGGGATGACGACCCGCGAGGCATGCGGCGACACGGTGCGCAACATTCAGGGTTGCCACCTTGCCGGCGCCTGCCCGCACGAGAAGCTCGACATCACGCAGTGGGCTGAGGCAACGTTCCGACATCTGCTGCGCCACGCCTACTCGCAACGACTTCCACGCAAGTTCAAGATCAACTTCTCTGGTTGCGAAACCGATTGTGGCCAGGCGATGTTCAACGACGTCGGGGTGATCGCAGTCACCCGAACGCTGGACGACGGCACCACGGAGGCAGGGTTCCGAGTCTTTCTGGCTGGCGGTTTGGGCGCTACACCGCACGCGGCGCTCGCGCTTGAACCGTTCACCGCTCGCGAAGATCTGTTGCCCACGATCGAGTCAGCGTTGCGCGTCTTCGAGCAGACAGGGAATCGCGACAATCGCATACGCGCACGCATGAAGTGGTTGGTCGACACGCTCGGTTGGGACGAAGTCAAGCGCCGCGTGTTGGCGCAGCGCCGACTGCTGCCAGCATCGTCGTCGTGGCCGGGCGGCATTCCTGCCGAGGTGCTCGAGTTCGGCGACAAGCCTGCAGGGCGCGCAACGGACGGACCTGTGAGCGCACTCGGCCAGAACCTGGATCGCGCCGCCGGAGTGCCAGTCTCGATTACTCCGCGATCTGCTCGCGAACGCTGGGGCGACGCCAACGTCGTGCGCGGCACGGCCAATGGCACGGTGTCGGCATACGCGTGGGCGCACCTGGGCGATGTGACGCCCGTTCAGTTTCGGGCACTCGCCGCCATAGTGCGCGACTTCAATGCCAGCGCACGGCTGACGAATCGTCAGAACATCGTCTTTCGCGACCTGCGCGACGAACAACTAGGGGCACTTCACACTCGCCTCGCCGAGATTGGCATGGCGCAACCGGGCGCCGAGCTGGTGCGCGATGTGGTGTCGTGCCCGGGTGCCGACACGTGCAACCTGTCGATCACGCAATCGCGCGGTCTCGCTCGTGCGATCGGTGAACGTCTGGAAGAGGAAGGCCTTGCCGATGTCGGTGGAGTTCGTATCAACATCTCGGGATGCATGAACTCGTGCGGGCATCACCACACTGCCGACATCGGTTTCATGGGGGCCGAGCGACGCGCGCACGGCGTCGCAGCTCCCGGCTATCAGTTATTGCTCGGCGGATACGTTGGCCAAGAGCGCATCGAGTTCGGCGACAAGGCGATTCGCCTGCCAGCGAAGAACGGACCTGAGGCAGTGATACGCGTCGTGCGCCGCTTTGCCGGCGAGCGCACGGCTGGCGAAACGTTCCGCAGCTGGATGGAAAGATCCGGCGGCGCAAAGGGCATCGCCGCCGACCTAAAGGAACTCGACTTCTTCCCAACTCCGGAAGATGCGCCCGACATGTACGTCGACTGGGATGAGATCACACCGTTCGACGTGTCGCTCGGCGCTTCGGAATGTGCGTGAGCATCGCCATCGACCTGCAGACGCTGTATCGCGCGATTGACGCGGTGAACGCAGGTGACCCGAACAAACTCGAGTGGCACGGCACATCGGTTCCTCGATCGCTGCTGCAGGGCCAGCGAGCAACGACATGGCTGCCAAAAGTGATCGATGCACCGTCTACCGCGCTGGCGATCGCTGCACGAGCTCATCACCTAGCGCGCTGGTCAATCGCACGCTCGAGCTACCCCGACGGGCGCGCTGGCTACCTGAAGTGGCGCAAAGCAAGCAAAGCCAAGTCAGCCGAGTTGTTGGCCGAAACACTTGCACCACTCGGAGTTGCAGCAGACATCGTCAGCCGAGCAGTCGACCTGGTGCAACGCGTCGGTCTTGGCACTGACCCCGAAGCACAGGCAGCGGAAGACGTCGCTTGCCTCGTATTTCTGGAAACCGACTACGTCGCACTACTCGCGCGGCTGGGCAGCGAAACAACTGCGACCGCCGTGCGCAAGACCTTGAAGAAGATGTCGCCCGCCGCCATCGGGCTTGGAGTCGACGCCACGCCGATTGGCCCGGCGCGCGATCTACTGCTTTCGGTAGCTGCTAGCTAGCGGGCTGTTCAACCGCTGCCGGCTGCGCGGCGTCGTACCTCAACCAGCGACCAGCCTCGAAGTCGTACAGCTTGCAAGCGCGCGTGATCTTCAGATAGTCGCGCAGCGATAGACGCGACGTGCGCACAGTGCTCGGGTACGCCGCCTCGATAGCGGCGGTTGCGGCAGGCAGCTGATGAAAGGGAATTCGCGTATCTACGTGGTGCGGGACATGCACGAAAATGTTGTGGAACCAAAGGCGGTTGACGATGCGCGGTAGATGCAGCACAGTCGTCGATTCCATCTGCCCTTTGAACTGCGACCATTCCTTGCGTGTCCACCAACGGATGTCGGGAGCAATGTGGTGCACGTAGACGGCCCACCCGATGATCTGAACAAAGATCAAGAACGGGATGACGAACAGCTTGATCGGCAACCAGATGGCAGCCAGTAGTCCGCCATTGAACGCACCGAAGACAACTGCTCCGGCGACAGCGATCGCCATCAGCGACGAGAGCACCCACTTGTCACGAACGATTTGTCCGTGGCGCTTGCCCGGTGCACTGAAACGCCACATCTTCTCCCACCACACAACGCGCAGGAAGTACGCGCCGGAACCGAACGACGACCACTCGAGTCGATGCCGCAGTCGAGCGAAGAGTCCGGACGCGTTGTATTCCGCGACCGTTGTTGGGTGCCACACAAAGTCGAAGTCCTGGCGAGTGGTGTAGCCGTGGTGCACTCGGTTGTGCCCGAGATCCCATGCCGCTTCAACATGAACACTCGGTGCCATGCACAGACGCGCGACGGCACGATTGACGCGGCGCGATTCAAAGAGCGCGCCATGGGAAGCATCGTGGCCAAGCACGAAAAGGCCAGCCACACCCAAGCCAGCAAGTGGCCACAAGATGATCATCAGCCACCACGTGTTCGTCAATACGAGGGCAGCCACCGGAATCGCGTAGAGGATGGCGGCCTGCACCAACGCCACGACCGCCCTCGAACTCGAGCGCCGATAGCACGACTCGGGTATGGCGGAACGCACATCGTTCAGCGATTCGGTGGGGCGGCGGACGACGCCGACGGCAGAAGTCGTATCGCTAGGCGCTTCGGTGAGGGTGTCCATTGGGTGTCACCATACTCTCCCTACCGACCGGTAGGTAGGGAAAGTCTGATGACCGTCGTGTGTCAAATGTCTTACTTAAAGGCGCTTTCCGGGCTGCGTCTAATCTCCGCCCATGCGAATTGTGGTTCTGGGTGCCGGATTTGGTGGTTTAGAGGTCACGACGCGGTTGTCCGACGAGTTCGGCGACGACGTCGACATCGTGCTGATCGACAAGGCCGAAGGTTTCGTTTTCGGCTTCTCGAAGCTCGACGTCATGTTCGGCAAGGCGCAGGCGAGCAACGTCCGCCACTCTTACAGCAACTTGGTCAAGCCGGGCGTTCGGTTCGTGCAATCGACTATTCGAGCGATCGACCCAGTTGCCAAGCGAGTCGCGACCGACGCCGGCCAATTCGAAGCCGACATCTTGGTCGTCGCTCTTGGCGCCGATCTACACCCCAGCGCGACACCCGGTCTCGTCGAGGGCGGCCACGAGTTCTACACGGTCGCCGGCGCGTTCGACCTCCGCGATGTGCTGGCGAATTTCGCCGGCGGTCGCGTCATCGTGGCCGTCTGTTCAACACCGTTCAAGTGCCCGCCAGCGCCGAGCGAGACCGCGCTGCTGATGCACGACCACCTGACTGCCAGTGGAGTGCGCGACAAGTCGTCGATCGCGCTGGTGATGCCGATGGGTCTACCAATCCCACCGTCGCCGGCCGCGTCGAGCGCGTTGCTCACGGCCTTCGCCGAGCGCGGCATTGACTGGCACCCGAACCAACGCGTTGCATCGCTTGACGCAGCCCGCAAAGTGGCGCTGCTCAGCGACGGTGGCGAAATGCCGTACGACTTGTTCCTTGGTGTGCCCGTTCATCGCGCACCGGAAGTCGTGGTGGCATCGGGCCTGACGGTTGATGGGTGGATAGCGGTAGACCCGTTGACGCTGCAGACTTCATTCCCAGGCGTCTACGCGGTCGGCGACGTAACCAGCGTCGGCACACCGAAGGCGGGCGTCTTCGCCGAGGGTCAGGCGATCGTCGTTGCTGACGGGATCGCTGCGATCATCCGGGGCGACACGTCATCCACGACTTACGACGGCCGTGGCATGTGCTACCTCGAGTTCGGGCACAACCAAGTAGCGAAGGTCGACGTCACGTTCCTCGCTGGTCAGAACCCTGTCGGCGAGATGGATGGACCGTCGATTGACTACGTCGCCGACAAGGTCGAGTTCGGCTCGTCGCGAATTCAACGCTGGTTCGGTCAACCCTGGCAGGCCACGGGCTAACGCGTCGACTTGCGCAGGCGGGCGACGAAGCGCAGAGCAGCTTGCGACGACTCGTATCGCCACATCGTGACCACATCAGACGTCGCCTGAGAGTTCAGCGCCGCAGCGAGGCGTTCGATGTGCGCGTGCTGGCGTTCAAGCATCCGCGCGATATCGATTCGACACGCGTCGGCGATGATCAACTTGAGCAACAACTCGCTGCGCACATCGCGCAAATGCTCGACCGGCGTGGCCAGCCACTTGCGCAACTGGGCCCGGCCATCGCGTGTGGCGGCCAGAATTGTGCGATTGCCGCCAGCGATTCCCGGCTCCTCCCCCACTGACTCTGCGAAGCCTCGTTCGGCCAGCTGGTCGAGCGCTCGATACGTCAGCGCACGCGACAGCGACCACACGCGACCAACATCACCGCCTGGCTTCAGGCGGGCGGCGATCGCGAATCCGTGCGTCGGCGCCGGGTAGAGCAAGCCAAGGCACGCCCACTCGCCCAGCTTCATCTCGGCGACGGTCATGCCGGATAGACCTCAATGTCAGTGGCCTTCACAGTGGCGTAAATCTCGTCGCCGATCTGCAGGTTCAACGCGTCGAGCGAAGATGTTGTGATCTCCGCAGTGAGCGCGAGTGTCCCAACGATGCCAACACGCGCGCGATCTCCCAGGCGATCGATCTCGGCGATAGTGCCCGCCCAAGCGTTGCGAACGCTCGATTGCGCCGCCGTTTGTCGAGTCAACGCGATCGAGTGGGGACGAATGATCGCGAACGCTGGTCCGACAGGCGCATCTGCCACGGCCACGACAACACCGGCGGAAGTCGTGAGGATGCCGTCGGCTACCTCGCCCGCTACAAGATTGACCCCGACCAAGTCGGCCACGTAACGCGAACGCGGATGCGCGGTGACATCTGCCAACGTCCCTGACTGCACGATTCGACCACCATCAAGGATCGCAACGCGATCGGCGAGAGCGAACGCATCAACCGGATCGTGCGTGACGAGCACCACCACTCCCTCGAACGAGTCGAGGTGCCGACGCAGGTCGCGGCGAACGGCGGCGCGTGTGCCGGCATCGAGCGCCGCGAGTGGCTCATCGAGCAGCAGAAGGCTCGGCGACGTCGCCAGCGCCCGTGCCAGCGCGACTCGTTGCGCTTGCCCACCCGACAGCGATGGAGGTGGCTGGTGCGAGTACTCGGCCAGCCCGACGCTTTCGATCCAGTCACTCGCTATTCGCCGCGCCTCAGCGGCGCGCATGCCGCGCGCACGCAATCCGTAGGCAATGTTCTCGAGCACGGTCATCTGCCCAAACAACATGTAGTCCTGAAACACAAACCCGATGGCGCGTTTGTCTGGGGGGAGGAAGGTGCCATCACCGGGCGCGTCGAGGACGACATCGCCGAGACTGAGACAACCGGTATCGATCGGACTCAACCCCGCCAAACAACGCAGGAGTGTTGTCTTGCCTGCGCCGTTAGGGCCGAGCAACGCCAGCACTTCGCCCGACTGCACCTCCAAGTCGACATCGAGCTGCAGCGTGCCGACGCGATGCCGAATTTGCGCTTGCAGACTCACGAAGTCACCCGTGACGTCCCGCGCTCGCCACCGCCGCCGAGCCACCGGTCGCGAAGTCCGATGAGAACCGCAAACGAAACGGCAATCAACACCAGCGCAAGCACAATTGCCTTCTCGGGATTGGTCTCCAACGATAGGTAGACCGCGATCGGCATCGTCTGTGTCGTGCCCGGAAAGTTGCCCGCAAATGTGATCGTCGCGCCGAACTCTCCCAACGCTCTGGCCCACGACAGCACTGCTCCAGCGATCAGCGCCGGACGGATCGCGGGCAACGTGACGCGACGAAACGTGTACCACGGCGACGCACCTAACGTCCTCGATGCGTCTTCGAGGCGACCATCGAGTTGGCGCAGCGCGGCTTCCACGGTGACCACGAGGAACGGCATCGCAACAAATGTCTGCGCCAACACAACCCCTGCAGTCGTGAACGGCAGCCTGAGATCGAACCATCGATCGAGGTACTGGCCGACGATGCCGCGCCGACCGAGTGCGAAGAACAAAGCGACGCCGCCAACGACAGGCGGCAGCACCATCGAGAGAGTGCACAGGGCTCGCACAGCACCGCGGCCCGGAAACTGCACTCGGGCGAGTAACCACGCAAGCGGAACGCCGAAGAGAACGGACAAGGCGGTGGCCCACAACGAACAAATCAAAGACAACTTCAGCGCGGTAAGCGACGCGTCATCACTGATGTAATCGGCGGCCCTCGACCATGGCGCTCGCCAGAGCAGACCGATGAGCGGCAGCGCGAAGAACGAGACGGCGATGATCGCAAGCACCAACGCCGGAACGGGAAGAGCCGAACGCGTGCGGCGATCGTTGCTCATGGCGCGAGGAATCCGTACGACGCGAGAATTGCTTGCCCTTCATCGCTGGCCACGAACTCAATGAACGCTTGCGCGGCTTCTGCGTTCGACGCGGCCTTGGTCTCAACGATCGGATAGTTGCTCAACGCGTTGACGTCGGCGGGAATCTCCACGCCGGTCGCATCGTCGCCCGCGGCAATCACGTCGGTAACGAACACGATGCCAGCGTCGGCCTCACCAGTCGTCACTTTGGTGACCACGCCCTTCACCTTGTCTTCAAGACTCTTTGGAGTGACGACAACGCCAGCATTGCTCAAGACGGTTCGCGCGCCTTGCCCGCACGGCACCGTGTCGGCACACAGCACCACAAGCAGTTCCGGGTCGGCGAGGTCGGCGAGGTTGGCGATGCCCAGTGGGTTTCCAGGCTCGACGATGATCTGGAATGTGTTCCTCGCGATGACCCGAGGATCGCCAGCAATCTCGGCGGCGTCGATCAGCCTCGACATATTCGAGTCGTCGGCCGATGCGAACACATCTGCCGGCGCGCCTTGTGTGATCTGAGTGACGAGTTCGCCCGAGCCAGCAAAGTTGAACACGATCCGCACATCGGGATGTTGGACGGCGAAGGCTTCCCCGATTTCGACAAACGCGTCTGTAAGCGACGAGGCTGCAAAGACGGCCAGTACGGCCTTGTCGGTGTTGGCATCATCGGCGCAGGCTGTTCCCAACATGCTCGGCACCGCAAGTGCCATACCCGTCAGTGTTAAGCGGCAGCGGCGCATTCCGCCACAATAGTCACAAACTGACTATTACGGCACTTACCGCAGGCCGACCATGTGGAACTCGGTGATCGTGGTGCCGTCGGTGAAGACCACCTCGTGCACCACGATGTCGTAACCAAAATCATCAAGTTGGTTGATCGTCAGACTTCCCGTCGCCAAGAAGTCGGCACCGAGGTTGCCGAGCGGACCAGGCCCGTCAGGATCGAAGTGCACACAGATTCCCGTCGAAGCTGGGGCACAGCCGATGTCGAAGGTGCCCAGCTCGCCCGACCAAGCAGTTCCGTAAACCGTGTACAGCTCGAGCGAGAACAAGAATCCGTCACCCGCGGGGACGGTGTGAATGTTGAAGTACGGATCCGCACCGCCGGTTTCGCCATAAAAAGGCGTGCTGTTGAGCGCCTCCCAGTTGATGGCGAAGCCAGTCGCGGTCGGTACCAGCGGATCGACCGGCTCGGCGACGGTCGTTGGCGCCTCGGTAGCCGGCGGGTCGGTGGTCGGCGCCTCAGTCGTTGGTGCCTCGGTGGCAGGTGGTGCGGTGCTCGCCGGCGACGTTGGGTCACTCGATGAGCCGGAATCACAAGCGGTGACAGCGAGGCAACTGACAGCCGCCAGAAGCAATGCAACGCGCGGACGGGTCAGAACCATGGCTTCGGACTCCTTGTTCGATGTTGTCAGAAATGGTACGCCCGCCGTTGAAATGGAGCAATGGATTGTCTGGCGCGCCCATCACTACAGCGGCCCCGAATAGCCTGCGGCCGTGCGCAAGCAACCGGGCGATGTTGAGCTAATCGAGGTGTTTGCTCCCGACGACGCGGCAGCTTGGTCGGACATCCCGGCGGAAGAATCACGACCTACGACACCGGTGACGGCGCGGCGCAAATCTCGTCGCGGTGTCGTGGTCGGGGGTGCGCTCGTCGCTGTCGCGTTCGCTGCCAGCACAGTTGCATTGATCGACGACACGAAGTCGGACTCTGCGGTCACGACAACTCTCGCGGCCACCCCGACAACGATGCGCGCGCCACTCGACCCCACCGCGCCGACTCACTTTCTGCTTGACGAACCCACGCTGACTCCGTACTCGGCCGACATCGTCACGCCACCCGCGAATACCGAAACAGTTCACGTCTGGACCGATGGCACGGCGACTGGACCGATCGTCATCATTGAGCTGCACCCCTACTCGCGCGAGCGATACGGCATTGTCGGCGCAACTCGCATAGAAGTCGACGGCTACGAGTTGGCGGAGTTGAAGATTTACTGCGCCAACGCGGCTGGCCCGTCAGACAAGCGTTGCGAGCTGCTGATTAGCGAACGAGCGATCGACCAAGAGTGGTCGGTGACAGTGCGCGCCACAAGGTCGAGCCGCGGCGTGGTCAGTCGCATTGCCAGCAGTGCGCAAGTGATCGACGGAGTGCTCGCTGTGGACTCTGACCTGATGGAGATGCTTGGGCTCGGTTTGACCTTCGCTGCGAACTCGCTTGATGATCTGATCTTTGGCCGAGTCGAAACAGCTGTGCGCTACCTCACAGTTGGAGGTGAGTTCGTAACGCTGCGAAGCGGGTTCGCCAACCGCCCTCCCGAACACTGGCTCGCTGGCATCCGCTACCTGGTGACCGACGCGCAGCCTTCGTTTTACGACCGCACGTACGGATACATGATGGACACCGGCGAAGCGTTCGTCGCGTGGGAGGAGGAGGGCCGGTTCCTCAGCCTGGTCGGCCCCGGTGATCCGGGCGACTTGGCGATACTCAGCCGCCAAGTACGACCGGCTACCGATGCTGAGTGGTCGGCGATGGTGTACGGACTGCGGCCGGACTTTCGTGTCGGCGAGTTCGCCACCCTGGCGCGCGGCGAAACGTCGACCTCCGAGCCGTGGCGAGCCGGCGTACAACTAGCCGAGCGTGCTGGCGTCGTCGAGTTTCTGTGGTGGTGGACTGTGCCCGGCAGCGACGACTTCGCCGACAGCACACCTGCTTCTGACGGAGTCGGCACGCAGCCACACCTCGACACGTTGGTGGTGCCCGGAGCAACGTTCGTTTTCGTTTCTCAACCCGGCCGTACCGGCACCGTCACGGTGCGGACAACTGAGGGCATCGAGTACACAGCTGAATTGACCGCGCCCTTTCCGACGCTAACGAAGGCGCACATCGCCGTGGTGCGCGTCGAAGAGCCCGGTCCGTTGAGTGTGGAGATCGATGGAGTGGCGGTGAACCGGTGAACGCAGAGATCGACTTTGCTGCTGTTGAAGGTGCCGTTGCGCGGGCGATCCGGCAACGTTCCACCGCCGAACTGAAGTTGCTCGGCCATGGGGAGATCAGCGTCGTTCTTGCGTGGCCAGCGACCGCTCCAACGGCAGCAGTGAAACGTGTTCCACCCTTTCGCGATCTCGCTCGTGCGCAGCAGTACGTCGGCGTGTGCGACGATTTCTTTGCCACCTTGCGTTCCGCGAACGTTGGCATCTGGCCAACAACACTGCACATTCATGAACGCGCCGACGGACGCGCCGTGGTCTACCACCAGCAACCGATCGCCGACATCTCGCAACTAGGCAGCAAGGTTCTGCGCGCCGCCGCGCTAGCCGACACTCATCCCCTGCTCGACGCGATCACCGACGCTGCCGGCAAGGTGTGTAATCGAACATTGGGATTCGACTGCCAGTTGGCGAACTGGCTTTGGGACGGAACCATCGCTACCCAAATCGACTTCACCTCGCCGTTTGCGCTCACAGACGATCGCGACGACTTGCTGTACGACTCGCACACGTTCATGCAGGAGTATCCGCTCGTCATTCGCCCGTACCTGCGCAAGGAGTTCACATCGCTGCTACGCCGATTCACGACGCCCGAAGGAGCGCTCGGCGACATGGTTGCCAACATGATGAAGGAGGGTCTCGACCAGTGGGTCGACCCGGCGATCGAGACCGTTAACTCGCGGTTAGGTATCAAGTTGCGCAGAGAAAAGGCGCAGTGGATGTACGACAACGATCGCAAGCTCTTGCCGAAAGTGTTAAAGGTGAAGAAGGCGCAGCGCTGGTGGCTGACACACACTGGCCGTAACTACGAGCAGTTGTTGCCGGAACGAACAACTTACGAGCGCAGCTAGACGGGCGCTTCCACAGCGCGCAGCGGAGTCACCATCGCCGGTTGGTGATCCCAAAGGTCGGCGATCAGATCACTTCGAATCGCGGAGTGCGCAGGGTCTGCCCACAGGTTGATGCGCTGCAGCGGATCTTCGCTCAGGTTGTACAACTCGCCTTCGCTGCCATCGTGCTCGCTGCCAGGCAAGTAAGTCGAGCACACCCAGCCATCGCGAGTGATTGTGCGCAAATGCACGCCAACTCCCCACAGCTCGCTGTCCCACTCGGTGAGCACGCGCTCGAAACCGCGGTTGTCCGCGTCGGCGTCGTCCACAGGCAGCGCCTTGCCCTCCATCCACGGCGCGGCGGGCAATCCCGCGATCGCGCAGAAGGTCGGAGCAAGATCGATCAATCCAACGGGCCGACTGACCGTTGCCACCGACGCCTTCGCGGACGCAGCAGGGCGCCAGATAAGTGGCAGTCGCATTAGGCCGTCGACGTGGTATGGACCTTTGAACATCAGCCCGAAGTCGCCGCCGAGTTCGCCGTGATCGGTCGTGAAGATGATGTCGACGTCGTCGTCCCAGCCGCGTGCTGCAATCGCCGCCAGTACGCGACCGATCGCTTCGTCGATCAGCTCGCACTCCACAGCATTCAAGGCTGTGACCTCGCGCAGTTGGTCGGCTGTCAGCGTCGCCGGTTTCCAATCAAGCGGTGCCTCATAATTACTGACGACGCGGCCGTCGTACCACGCTCGCCAGTGGCGCGGCTTGGCATCCAGTACCCGCTCGCGCTCAGAAGCATCGGCGATGTAGCCAGCTGGCAGTGGCACCTCGCGCCAATCAATGCGGCCAACTTCGCTCGCAGGCGGATCCCATGGGTGATGCGGATCGGGGAAGCTCATCCAGCAGAACCAGTCGTCGTCGACGGGGAGCGAGTCGAGCCACGAGATCGTGCGATCGGCGACCCAGTCGGTGTGGTACCACTCGCGCGGGATGTTGTTTGCCCACGCTTGCGGCGCACCCGTGTCGCCACCGCCTAAAGCATTCACCTCCAGCGCCGAGTCGAGCACCGGGTAGAACATGTTGACGACTTCCGGATGCGTCGCGGCCAACCACCGGGCGTAGTGCAACGGACCGGCGGCACCATGAGTCGCGGATTCGAAGTGTTCGAAGCCACGATGCGGGCCGAAGGTACCAGCGCGAGAGAAGCCGTTCTCGGGGAAGCGAGCGAACGCGTCGAGGAATGGCTCGAAGTGCGGCTTGCCGATGATTGCAGTGCGATAACCAGCCTGCGCAAGCACCTCGGCTACGGAAGGCGCATCCTCCGACAGAGGTACACCATTCATCCATACACCGTGCGTGCTGGGGCTTTGGCCAGTCAACATCGTGCTGCGTGAGGGCATGCACACCACGCTCTGCGGATGTGCACGCTCGTAGCGAATGCCCTGAGCCGCTACTGCGTCGATCACCGGCGTGCGCGCGATTGTTCCGCCATTGCAACCGAGCGTGTCGTAGCGCTGCTGGTCGGTAGTGATGAACAGAATCTTGCGACCCATCAGACGACCTTCTCCTGTTCTGACTCCATCTGTCGCTTCAGCTCGCGACACGCAGCCGCAGTGCCGCCGCCGATCACCATTGCCATCGTGCGCGGGTCTGCCTCAGTCGAGTACACGACCATGCACGTTTCGTCGCCAAGATCGATCACGTCGATCGTGCCGCGATGGTGCTTGAAGATCGGCGTCGTGATTCGGTATTGAAAGCGTCGTTGCGCGTCGTCGCAGACGAGAATCTCTTCCGGCATCGGGATGCCGGTAGCGGTGACGATTGTGCGCATATTGCCTTCGACGGTGCACTCGACGATGCCGGGAAACCACGTGTGCAATTTCGTGGGGTCGCCGGCAAGGGCCCATACATCCGCGGCTGGCCGCGCGATGCGAATCTCGTGACGAATCGTGCCGTACATCAGCCGACCTCAACATGCGTGAGGTCGTCGCCGAGCACGACGTTGCCAGCAAAGTGGGCGGTGGCGAGAGCCAACCATTCGCTCTCCTGCCCGCGCTGCATCGCCGGAACGTAGTGCGTGAGCATCAGCGTTCCGACACCTGCCTTGGTCGCCGTTTGAGCAGCCTGCGCGACAGTCGAGTGATAGTCGAGAATGTCCTGCAGGCGCGCGCTTGGCACCAGTTTGACCAAGTCGTCGCGGATGACGGCTTGCACGTAGACGTCGGCACCATTACACAACTCGTCGAGAGTCGCGCACGGGATCCCGTCGCCAGCAAGCACCGCTGAGCTGCCGCCAACTTCGACGCGGAACCCGACCGTCGGATGGACGGGTCTGTGGTCTGTGGCACCAACTCGCACAGTCGCCGACCCAACCTTGAATTCGTCGCCTGCGTTCACCTCGTGGATTGCCAGTGCTGGCCCTTCGTTGAGGTCGGCGTGATGATCGATTCGATAACGCACGTCGCGCGCCAGCGACGCGAGGGTCAGCTCGACCACATCGCTAGTGCCGAGGGGGCCGTAGATCGCGAACGGACGCGGCGCAGGGCTCATCACCCAGCGCGTGGTAATGACATCGCCCAAGTCACTGATGTGATCGCTGTGCAGATGAGTGAGCAGCAGTGCATCCAGCATCGGCGGCAGCATCCCCGCAGCAGCCAATCGCATCACAACGCCGCGACCGCAATCGACCAGAACGGCGAGACCATCGGCCGTCACAAGCGTTGCGGGGCCAGCCCGATTCGGGTCGGGCAGCGGACTACCGGTACCCAACAACGTGACCCGCATCTTGCTCACGACTTGAGCAGTGCGGTGATCGAGTGGACAAGTGCTGCGGAGATGGCGGACGCCGACAACTGTTGATCGTCGCGCATGAGCTGCACCGACTCGAACGACGTGAGCACGTCGATGCTGGCGACGACATGGCTAGCCGCAGCGGAGCCGATTGACCGCAACTCGGGCGCGAACAGTTCGCGCAATTGCTGACGCCAGTACCCGCGCGCGGTCGTTAACTCGCCGGCGATCAGTGGTTGAAAGGGGGCGCGCAGACGCGAAACGGTGCCTACCGACGCAATGGCATCGAACAAACGCAGTCGTTGGTCGACGAGCCGTTGAACGCGCTCTGCCAGCGGCGCATCCGTCGACGTGTCGAGTTCGGCCAAAGGCCGCACGCGTTCGTGGTGACGAGCAACTGCCACTCGTACGAGATCATCGATGTCGTCGAAGTAGCGGAACAATGAGCGTGGCGACAGGCCAGCACGCTCTGCAATCTGATCGCTGGACGGATCGAGATTCCCTTTCGCATACAACGCCAACATTGCGTCGACTACTGCCAACCGGTTGCGCTCGCGACGAGCATGGCGGCCATCCGGCTCGTCAACACACGTTGTCTCTGTCTTTGCCCGTGTGGCTGTAATCGTCATGACGGTTCTGCCGCTGCAGGACCAATGTTGATGACTTCACCGCGGTTGACGCTGACCCAATCGCGTCCCGCGAGGTATGGCTGGAACGCCCGGATGATGGCGAGACCGTCGGCCTCGACCTTCGGTCGTTGCAATTCGTAAAGGTGCGGGAACTCGAGCCACGCCGTCACTGCAGTCCACAGTCGCAGCGCAGCGCCGCCGGTTGGCGGATCGAGCAACACCGGGCCGAACAGTGTTTGTCCGTCAGCAAACACGAGTGTCGGAACTCCGTAGCCACCAGCCGCGACAACTTTGTCGTGCTCGGCGCGCACTTCGTCGTGCGTAGTTGGGTCGGCGATGGCGGCATCGACAAGTGCAGGGTCGAGACCGATCTCGGCCATCAGCTCGCGCGCCACGACTGGGTCGTGTGGCTTGCGGCCCTCGGCGTGCAACGCGTGCCCTGTGCGCGCATACCAGGCATCGACCCAAGCCATGTCGGTGCGCCGCAGCAGCGCACCGATGCGCATAAGTGACCAGCCATAACTCCACTCGCGCTCCCACGGGTGCTTCTTGCCCTCAACGCGGTTGATTTCTTCCAAGCTGAAGAAACGCCAGTTGATCGTCAGGCCCGTTTGCTCGCGAACGTCGCGAATCCAAAGCGACGCCTTATATGCCCATGGGCACATCCCGTCGTAATGAAAGTCGACGGTCGTTACGGGACTCGGAGCCACCATTCAGCGCACCGTAACAGTTGACAGTCACTCTGACAAGTTCTAGCCTGCGCCAAGTGGTGAAGGACTAGTGCTGAGCGAACCGGGCTTCCAAGGTCGAATCGGCCGCACCCACCACGAATCAGAACCGTCGTGGCCGGCACCGCCCGCAGGGTTGGGCGGACCCAACGTGGTGATGATCGTGCTCGACGACACGGGGTTCGCGCACTTCAACTGTTACGGCAGCACCCTTGCGACACCGAACATCGATCGACTCGCGTCTGGCGGATTGCGCTACACCGGCTTTCACACGACCGCCTTGTGCTCGCCGACGCGCGCATGCTTGCTCTCCGGGCGCAATCACCACTCCGTTGGTATGCGCGCGATATCGAATTGGAACACCGGCTATCCAAACATGCGTGGCGGCATTTCGCCCCGAGCAGCCACCATCGCCGAACTGTTGCGCACGCACGGTTACGCGACGTACGCGGCGGGCAAGTGGCACCTCGCGCCGATGGAAGAGACTTCGGCCGCTGGCCCGCACCACAACTGGCCACTCCAAAAAGGTTTCGATCGCTTCTACGGCTTTCTGCAGGGCGAGACAGATCAATTCCATCCCGAACTGACGCACGACAACCACCACATTGATCCACCGAAGAGCGCTGCCGACGGCTACCACATCAGCGAAGACCTAATCGATCAGAGTTCCGGTTGGATTCGCGACCTCACTTCTGTTCGACCAGACCGTCCGTTCTTTCTGTATCTCGCGTTCGGCGCGATGCACGCGCCACACCAGGCACCCAACGACTATCTCGAGCGCTGGCGCGGCCGCTTCGACGAGGGCTATGACGTACTTCGCGAGCGTTGGTTTCAGCGACAGTTACAGATGGGCATCATCCCGCCCGGCACGACGATGGCGCCACGCAACCCTGGCGTGCCACCGTGGACGGAACTCACATCGAACCAGCGCAAGTTTTCGTGTCGTCTACAAGAGGCGTACGCCGCCATGTTGGAACACACCGACGCGCAGATCGGACGCTTGGTTGAGTTTCTGGATCGGACGGGCAAGCTCGACAACACACTTTTGATGGTGCTCAGCGACAATGGCGCGAGCCGCGAAGGCGGCCCGTTCGGCGTCATGGACGAGTTCAGCTTCTTTAACGGCATGTGGGAAGACATCGATGATCTCGTAGAGAACCGATTGCACGAGATCGGCACCGAGCATTCGCACAGCAACTACCCGTGGGGTTGGGCACAGGCGGGCAACAGTCCGTTGCGTTGGTACAAGCAGAACACGTACGGCGGTGGCGTGCGCGACCCGTTGGTGGTGCACTGGCCAGCCGGCATGACCGCACGTGGCGAAGTGCGCACGCAGTTCTGCCACGCGATCGATCTAGCCGCGACAGTGCTGGACATCACGCATGCGCCCGCGCCGGGCACGGTCGCCGGCGTCGAGCAAATCCCGATGCACGGTCGTTCGCTGCAGCCGACGTTCGACGACGGCGCGGTGGCTCCGCAGCGGGCCGTGCAGTACTTCGAGCAGATGGGCCACCGAGGTATCTGGGCCGATGGCTGGAAAGCCACCACTTACCACGAGGCCGGTCACGCATACGACGACGAGGAATGGGAGTTGTTCCACCTCGACGAAGACTTCTCCGAGTGCCACAACCTGGCGAGCGAGCGACCAGACAAGCTGCGCGAGATGATCGACCTGTGGTGGAGCCAAGCGGGCGAGATGGGCGTGCTGCCACTCGACGATCGCACCATCGAACTCTTCGGCGGTACACCGCGACCGGCGACCCCGCATGCGCTCACTCGATACGACTATCTCGCACCGATCTCGCACATCCCCGCCGACGTTTGCCCACCGCTGGGTGGCCGCCCGTGGACTTTGACGATTTCAGTGGTGACCGATAGCCCGACTGTTGAGGGAGTGCTGTACGCCCGCGGCAGCCACAACGTCGGCCAAAGCTTCTTCATCAAGGACGGGCAACTGCAGTTCGACTACAACGCGCTCGGCACCCACTTCCGCGCAACCGCTCCCCTCTCACTCGCCGCAGGTCACCACACGCTCACCGCCCGCTTCGAGCGCGCCGATAAGACGGGCACGATCGTGATCGGTGCCGACGGCACAGACCTCGGCTCCGTCGCCATTCCGAAAATTGTGCGCATGCTTGGCTCGACCGGGCTGGATATCGGCCGTGATGCACTGTCGACCGTCGTATCCGATTACAAGGGCTCGTTCCCCTTCACCGGGGTCATAGAGAGCGCTTCATTCGAAATCCACAGCAGGCGCGACAACGCCGACGTGCAGGCCACAGCCCGCACCGAACTTGCACGGGAGTAACTATGCCGTCAGACAACCAGACACTCGACTCGCTGCAACGTCGCATGCGTGCCATGCACTCGCTATACCACCAGGCCGTCGGGTCGATGAACATCGATCATGTCAATCACTTCGAGCGCGAGGGGGTGTTGCCGATCGCGTTCTGCCTCTTTCACATCACGAACATGATCGACGCTTCCTTCATGCTGATGACCGGAACGCCACCGATCTGGAATGACGAATGGCAAGCGCGGGTCGGTATGACAATCAACGATCACGGCAAACACAAGACGGTCGAGGAGATGGTCTTCCAACGAATCGGCGACTACGACGCGTTCCAGGAATACATGCGCGCCGTGTTCGCACGCACCGAAGCGTGGCTCGATCAACTCGATCCTGCCGAACTCACCCGAGTCGTGATTCCACGCCCGTTCCCGCCGCAGATCGCCACTACCTACAGCGCTCGCGTTGCAGGGCCAGAAGGCATCACGCTGCTCGATGCAACCGAGTGCTGGATCTATCAGCACGGCTTGCGCCACATGGGCGAGATCGAGTTGGCGCGTGGCCTTGTCGGCCTCGGCGGCATGACCTCTTAGAGAGAGTTAGGCAACGACGCGTTCAAGCGGCAACTGCAGCCGCTTCCACACGTCGACCAGTGCATCGGCGAGCAGGCTGGTGAGAGCCGCGTCGTGATGCGGTGTTGGCGTTATGCGCAGACGCTCGGTTCCCTTGTGCACGGTTGGGTAGTTGATCGGCTGGATATAGATGCCGTAATCGGCGAGCAGTAGGTCGGTCGCTTCCTTGCACTTGTCGGGGTCGCCGACGAACACCGGCACGATGTGGGTTTCGTTGTGCATGACCGGAAGCCCTGCAGCACCCAGCACCTGCTTGACCCGACGCACGTTCGCCTGATGGCGCTCGCGTTCGGCGTCTGACACCTTCAGGTGTCGCACAGCCGCAGTCGCCGCGGCACAAATCGCCGGCGGCAACGCAGTGGTGAAGATGAAACCCGGCGCGTAGCCGCGTAGCGCATCGATCACGCTGGAATCCGCAGCGATGTATCCCCCGAGGCAACCGAACGCCTTGGCCAACGTTCCTTCCAGAACGTCGACGCGATTCATCGCACCCTGATGCGCCGCCATGCCAGCGCCCCGCGGGCCGTACAACCCGACCGCATGCACTTCGTCGGCATATGTCATCGCACCGTAGCGATCGGCGAGGTCGCAGATCTGGCCGACGGGAGCAACATCGCCGTCCATCGAATACAGCGTCTCGAAGACGATCAGCTTCGGAACATTCGGATCAGCTGCTGCCAACAATTGCTCGAGATGTTGCATTTCGTTGTGTCGGAAGATGTGCTTGGTGGCTCCCGATTGGCGCACGCCCTCAATCATCGAGTTGTGGTTCATCGCATCGCAGAACAGCACGCAGTTCGGCATCAGCTTCGCCAGCGTCGAAATGCCCGTTTCGTTCGACACATATCCGGAGGTAAAGACGAGCGCAGCGGCCTTCCCGTGAAGATCAGAAAGTTCCCGTTCGAGACCGACCATCGGGTGATGCGAGCCGGCGATGTTGCGGGTGCCGCCAGCGCCGGTGCCCATGCGGTTGGCGGTTTCGACCATGGCCGCAATCACATCGGGGTGCTGGCCCATGCCGAGGTAATCGTTTGAACACCAAACCACTACGTCGCGCGGACCGTCCGGCGAATGCCATGTGGCGTGTGGGAAACGCCCGGCTCGCCGCTCGAGATCGGCGAAAACTCGGTAACGGTGCTCGTCGTGCAGTCGATCTACTGCGGCGGTGAAGAAGGCGTCGTAATCCATCGAGTGGGGTTCCTCGCCGCGTCGGGCACAGCCAGATCAGCGCAGCAGCGACGCTATCGCTCGGTTGAGCCTGCTGGCACCTTCGCGGAGCAGATCGACATCGAGCATGCTGAACGACAACCGAATGTGGCCAGCTGTGGGGGCGTCGACCATGAATGGGCGCCCATTCGACACAAGCACGCCTTCCTCGCGTGCCGCCGCCACGGCTTGATCCGACGAAATGCCTGCCGGAAGTGCGAGCCAAAGGAAGTAACCGCCGTCGGGAACCGAGAACTCGAACAGAGCCCGATCCAGAGCCCCCGCTAGTGCCGCACACCGCTGTGCGTATCGATGTTGGCCAGCGATCGCGAGCTTGTCGAAACGGCCGCTCACGATCAGTTCTCCCACAATCATCGCGGCGAAGTGATTTAGACCGCCGCCGGAATCCAGCAGTCCGCAATCGCCAATCTGGTCGACTAGTTGGCGACCGCCCGTGAGGAATCCGACTCGCAAGCCAGGCGCTACCGACTTCGAGAACGATCCGAGCCGCACGACCGCGTCGCGGTCGCGGCTCCACATAGATGGTGGAGCTGTGGGCGCAGTATCGCGATATACGTCGTCTTCGACGATGAGGATTGACGAGTCGCCCGCGACTGCCAGCAGTTCGTCGATCCGACGAACTGGCAAGCAGCGCCCCGTCGGGTTGGCGAATGTCGGCACGAGGTACAGGAACATTCGCGTTCCTGGTTTCACCGCGGCCGCTTTCTGCTGCAGATCGGCGGCCGATGGTCCGTCTGCATCGCTCGTGAGGCCAACTACCTGCACGGCATGGTCCGCGAACATCCGAAGCGCTAAGAAATACGTCGGCTGCTCGACGAACACCACGTCACCCGGGCGTGCAAGCAGAGTCAGCAACAAGTCGAGGCCGCCGGAACTGCCGCCGGTAACCACGACTTCGTCAGCGACGACTGCGGTGTCGGTGTGCGTGAGCAGGCTGGCGATGGCCGAGCGGGTGAACGCGGCTCCGCACGGCGCCCCATACGCCAGCGCTTGCCAACCGTGCGCCTCCAGCACTGACCGCGCGGCCTCGGCAATTGCTTCCGATGCGAGGGCCGACGGGTCGGGGTGGCCCCACGTCAGATCAATGACGCCGTCGGTGTGCTCGTACTGCACATCGGCGAGGTTGTCGGACACCAGGTCGATGGCTGCCAGGTTTGCTAATGGGTGAACACTTGGTTGCGAAGTTGTCACGGTGTCGAATACTTCCAGGAATCGCGCTAATGTCCGCGCAGCGACCGCGTTTCTGTGGTCGACGACCAAGGGGGAGGCCTGAATGGCCGAGCAAGCCAAGAAGATTTGGGTCCCGAAGAACTCCGTCAACCGACGCCAGTTCATCGTGGGCTCAAGTGCCGCCGCAACCGCGCTCACACTCGCGGCCTGCAGCGACGACAAGAAGACAACGTCGAACACCGACGCTCCGGGAACCACTACGGGCGGCGGCGGCGACACAACATTGCCACCGGTCAAGTCCGGCGGCATCCTGCGCGTAGGCACGCTCGGCGGCGCCAACGACCTGATGGACGGTCAGCAGATCATTTCCAAGGCCGACATCGTGCGTACGGTCACGGGTTGGGAGTCGTTGCTGAACTTCGACCCCGACTACAACGTGGTCAACACCTACGGTCTCGCCGAGGAAGTCGAAGCAGTGGCTGCCGACAACTACATCATCCATCTGCGTCAGGGTGTGTTGTTCCATGACGGCAAAGAGATGACAGCCGACGACTTGGTGTACTCGTTCCAGCGCCTGCTCGACCCAGACCTCGCGGTCTTCGGTGGTTCTGCGCTGCGTCCGATTCTCTCGTTCGATGGCGTGACCAAGCTCGATGACTACACGGTCGAGGTGCAATTGCTGCAGCTCGTCTCGAACTTCACCGAGGGCCTCTGCGCCTACACAAGCTGCGTCGTGCCGGTTGGCTACAACCGCTTCGACGGCGACCCCAGCACCCAAATCGGCACTTCCGCTTACAAGTTGGAAGAGTTCGAAGTTGGCGTGCAGTCGATCCACTCACGCTTCGCCGATCACTGGCGTGGCGGAGCAAGCTTCGACGAAGTGCACATCATCGACTTCGCCGATGGCGACGCGATGATCAACGCACTCATCGCCGATCAGATCGACGTCGCTGGCGACATTCCGGCAACAGCAGTCGAGACACTCGAAAGCTCAGGCTTCGGCGTGCTCAACTCTGCTGGTGGCGGCTGGCTCACCATCTTCATGGCAGTCGACATCGCACCGTTCGACGACGTTCGCGTCCGTCAGGCCATGCGCCTGATGGTCGACCGTCAGCAAATGGTCGATCAAGTGCTCGCCGGTTTTGGCAGCATCGCCAACGACCTGTACAGCCCGCTCGACAGTGCCTACATCGGCGACGAGCTGCCCCAGCGCGATCAGGACATTCCTGCCGCCATGGCGTTGCTCGAAGAAGCCGGATTGGCTGGCATGGAAGTCGACCTGCTTGCTCCGAACGACACCGCCGGCTTGCCGGAACTGATCCAGGCGTTCTCGACGATGGCGGCAGATGCTGGCATCACCGTCAACGCTGTGGTCATGGACGGCTCGTACTGGGGCGACGAGTACCTGAAGCGCCCATTCGGCGTGGACTACTGGGGTACCCGTAACTTCCTCGCGCAGGTTGCCGCAAGCAGCTTGCCGACGGCGCCGTACCCGGACGATCACTGGCCGAACGGCACCCTCGACGGTCCGCAGGTGCGCCCCGAGTCGACCTTCTTGGCCGACTACAACGCAGCTGTTGCTGAAGTCGATCCGGTCGCTCGCAAGGTGATCACCGACAAGATGCAGACAGAGCTCTACGAAGAGGGCGGACTTATCATCCCGTTCTTCTCGAACCAGCTCGACGGGTTCAACACCCGTGTCGTCGGTTTGGTCGAGAGGGCAAACACTCTCAACCTCGACCACTACGGTCGCGGTTGGCAGGATCTGTCCTTCGCAGCCGACTGAGCAATCCGAACACCGCTGCACGGCAGGCCATCCATCGGGATGGCCTGCCGTGTCGCATTGGTAGATAGTTATTCGCCGATCACGCAGGGGGGGGTGTCGATGTCGAATCGTTTGGGACTCGCGAAGTTCATAGGTCGGCGCCTGCTCTTCGGCGTTGTCACGTTGTTCCTTGTTTCCATCTTCATTTTCGTCGCGACGCAAGCGCTGCCGAGCGATGCCGCACAAACCGTTCTCGGGCGCAACGCGACACCCGCGAGCCTCGATCACTTGCGCAAGGAACTTGGGCTCGATCGGCCGCTGCTCAATCAATACTTCGGGTGGCTTTGGGGAATCGTGCGCGGCGACCCGGGCAACTCAACCGCCACCGGTGTCCCAATTCTGGAGTACATCGACGACCGAGTCGTCAACTCGCTGTTCCTCCTCACGTTGGCCTCTGCGGTCTCAATTCCGCTGTCGCTGTTCATCGGCGCAGTTCAAGCTCGCTACCGCGACGGCAAGTTCGACCAGGTGTCGTCATTCTCGATGCTCGGCCTCGCATCGATTCCCGAGTTCGTGATCGGCGTCATCCTCGTCATCGTCTTCTCCACGGTGCAGTGGAAACTGCTGCCAGCGGTGGCGCAGTTCGGCACCGACAAGCCGTGGCAACACATGGACCAAATGGTGTTGCCTACCGTCACGTTGGTGCTCGGCGCTGTTCCATACATATCGCGCGTCACGCGCGCAGCGCTCATCGAGGTGCTCGACAGCGATTACGTCGAGATGGCCAGACTGAAGGGTGCACCCGAACGCACAGTGTTGTGGCGCCACGCAATGCCCAACTCGCTCGGCCCCGTCTTCCAGGTCATCGCACTCAACATTGCGTACTTCGCCGCCGGCGTCATCGTCGTCGAGTTTCTGTTCAACTTCCCCGGTATCGGCGGCGCTTTGTCGGCTGCGGTCGGTAGCCGCAACATTCCGGTGATCCAGTTCCTCGTGATGATCCTGGCCACTGTGTATGTGGTGGTCAATCTGGTCGCCGACGTAGCGACCATCCTCGTCACTCCCCGCCTGCGAACGAGGGTGTCATGACAATCATCTCCGACGCCGAAGACAACCTCGACGGCGCACTGCCGTTGCCGCAGAAGCCGTTTCGGCCGCCTGGCGTCATGCGCGTCGCGCTGCGCATGTGGCGTACTCGATTCGGGTTGCTGCTCACCACCGCCTTGGTGTGCTTTGCCTTCTTCGGTCGCTACTTCGCCCCTTACGACGAAGATCAGTTCATCGGTGTCGCGATGCAGGCAGCCGATTCCGACCAACTGCGTGAACCGTCACTGTTTGGTTCCGGAAAACTCGGTTTCGATATATGGACGCGCTTCTTGTACGGCGGCAGGCCGATCTTGATCACGGCGTTCCTGGCGACACTGCTCGCGCTCATTCTCGGCACGATCATCGGCCTGATCGCCGCGTACAACCGCGGCAAGCTCGACGATCTGCTGATGCGCGGGATGGACGTGATCCTCGCGTTCCCGCAAATCATCCTCGCCCTTGTCGTGATCGCAATGTTCGGTGCAACCAACGAGCTGATCATCCTCACAGTCGGACTCTCCACCACGCCACGCATCGCGCGCATCGTCCGCGGCTCGGCCGTTGCCGTTGTCGAGCGCGACTTCGTTGCCGCGTCGGAAGCATTGGGCGAACCTCGATGGCGAATACTTAAAGACGAGCTGCTTCCAAACATCACGGCTCCCTTGCTCGTGGAAGCAAACTTGCGGCTCACTTTCTCAATCGGCGTCATCGCCGGTATTGCGTTCCTCGGGTTCACTGCCGACCCGATCGCCGCCAACTGGGGCTTAATGATCAACGAGCATCGTGGAGGCTTGGTCGGCGATCAGCCGTGGGGGACGACTCTGCCGGTGATCGCGATCGCACTGCTCACCATCGGAACCGGTCTCATTGGCGACGGCTTGTCGCGCGCTGCGGGTGGCGTCGACCGTCAGCGAGGTGACGCATGAGTACCACGACGGTTCAAGCGGTGACCATCAAGGATCTACGCATCGACGTCGTGAGCAACGGAAACGACATCGTCGACGAGGTCAATCTCTCCATCGCCCCTGGCGAAATTTTAGGGTTGGTGGGCGAATCCGGATCAGGCAAGACCACGGTCGGGCTCAGCGTGCTGGGCCATGCTCGGCGAGGCGTGCGACTGGCCGGCGGGTCGGTGCACATCGGCGATTCTTCGATGCTCGAACTCGACGACAAGGCACTGCGCCAAGCTCGCGGGCACCTGGTCAGCTATGTGCCGCAAGATCCGTCCACAGCACTCAACCCTGCGCTTCGTATCGAGACACAGTTGATGGAGGTCATGGAGTTCCACGGTTTCGGCGACACCGACGAAGCGCGTCGCGCTCGCGCAGTCGAGGTGATGGGCGAGGTGCTGCTGCCTGGCACGCGCGAGTTCATGCGTCGCTACCCCCACCAACTGTCCGGCGGCCAGCAGCAGCGCGTCGGATTGGCGATGGCGTTCGCGTGTCGCCCGTCGGTGATCGTGCTCGACGAACCGACAACCGGTCTCGACGTCAGCACGCAGTCTCATGTGCTCACGACTATTCGAGCCCTCACCACCGAGCACAAGGTGGCGGCGCTGTACGTCACGCACGACCTTGCCGTGGTCGCAAACCTTGCCGACCGCGTTGCCGTGATGTACGCCGGGCGCATTGTCGAGCAAGGGCCGACGCGCACCATCTTCGACGACCCGCAACACCCATACACGCGCTATCTCACAGCCGCGGCACCCGATATCAGCGGCGACCACGTCATCGTCGGCCTACGCGGTCGCGCGCCGTCGCCGGGCAAACGGCCCGTCGGCTGCGCCTTCGCGCTGCGCTGCGAACTCGCCATCGCCGAATGCCATGCCGCTTTTCCCGCGGTTACCGAGGTCGCGGCCGATCACAGCGTTCGCTGCTTCCGCCCCGGCGCGGTTCCCGACCGCACGTTGGCCAAGGGCGTGCAATTCGGATCCTCGTCTACCGAAGGCATCGCCCTCGCGTTGCGCAATGTGTCCGCTTCGTACACGGGCCACCAAGTTGTTCACGACGTCAACTTCGAAGTTCACCAGGGTGAATGCGTCGCATTGGTCGGCGAATCCGGCTCGGGCAAGACAACGTTGTCGCGGGCTATCGGCGGCCTGCACCGCGAATGGACCGGCGAGATCATTCTCAACGGATCGCCGATGGAGCGGTCGTCTCGCGATCGCCCAACCGCTCAGCGACTCTCGATTCAATACGTGTTCCAGAATCCGTACAGCTCACTGCACCCCCGACGCAGTGTCGGCGACTCTGTCGCTCGTCCGTTGCGCGTAGCCGGGGTCGGCAAGCACGAGGCACAACGCACCGTCGGCGAGATGCTCGAGAAGGTCTCGCTCAACGCCGGCTTCGCCTCCCTATATCCCGATCAGCTCAGCGGCGGCGAGCGCCAACGCGTTGCAATCGCACGATCGCTAGTTAGTCGGCCATCGGTGCTGATCTGCGACGAAGTCACATCGGCGCTCGATGTGCTGGTTCAGGCGGCCGTCATCGAGTTGTTGTTGCAGTTGCAGCGAGATCTCGGGCTGGCGATGTTGTTCGTCACTCACAACCTGCCGCTAGTGCGCTCGCTCGCGCAGCGCGTGGCAGTCATGGCGGACGGCAAGATCGTCGAGTTCGGTCCCACCGACCATGTGCTGGCAAAGCCAACCGAGGAATACACGAAGCGCCTGCTCGCCGACACACCGTCGATCACACAGGCACTCACCTCCGGGGCGCTCGCAACCAAGAAGCGCTGATGGGCACGCAGCGCCCGAACTTGGGCACAATCACCGAGGCAGCGCGCACGGTCGACGTCATTCACGAGACCGACGTTCTCGTCGTCGGATCTGGTCCAGCCGGTCTTGCGGCCGCGCTCGCTGCCGCCCGCGCTGGCGTCGATGTAACGATGGTCGAGCGCTACGGCTGCTTTGGCGGCAACATAACGGCGGTCGGCGTTGAGGGAATGGCGTGGTATCGCCACGAGCAGACGGTCGAAGCCAATGGCATTGGGCGCGAATTCGAAACCCGCGCCTTCGAGATGGGCGCGGCTGTGCAGGAGAGCCAGTCGCAGTCATACGAACTCGACGCAGAAGGCTTCAAGGTTGTCGCCGATCGAATGGTCGAAGAGTCCGGCATGCGGGCGATGTTGCACCGCACCTTCGTCGCGCCGATCATGGAAGGCGACGCAGTGGTTGGAATCATCACCGAGTCGAAGGCAGGCCGCGAAGCGATCCGTGCCCGCCGCGTGATCGACGCGTCAGGCGATGCCGACGTGGCGTTCCGCGCTGGCGCGCCGACGCATCACACACCGCGAGAGAAGATGATGGCTGCGTCCGTCATGTTCCATATCTCCGGCGTCGACAAGAAGGCCTTCATCGAAGGCATCAAGGCCGACCCGCAGACGTACAAGGACTGGGGCAGCGACGGCGGCGGTGACGAGTGGAACATCGAGACGGGCGGCAAGGAAGACGACATGTTCTCGCCGTTCTTGAAGAAGCCCTTTCAACGTGCGATTGCCGACGGTCTGATTCCTGCGCACCTCACCACGCTGGCGGGAACATGGGGCGCCGTTCACGACACCGGCGAACTGACTTACATGAACCTGGTGCACCTAGACAACATCGATGGCACCGACCCTGACGACCTGACTCGCGGCGAGATCGAGGGACGGCGGCAAGCGATGTATGCGCTCGATGCGCTGCGTGCGTACACGGCCGGCTGCGAAGGCGCGCGGCTGCGCAACTTCGGCATGACGTTAGGTGTTCGCGACACGCGCAAGATCGACGCGCAGTACAACATGACCGAGCACGACGTGCGCGAGCAAGCGCGCTTCGAAGACAGCATCGGCATCTATCCCGAGTTCATCGACGGCTACGGAATCCTGATACTTCCCACGACCGGTCGCTACTTCCATCTCCCCTACCGCAACCTGCTTCCGAAGGGCGTGCGCAATCTGCTTGTCGCCGGTCGTAGCTCGGGTGGCGACCGCGTCTCGCACGCGGCGACGCGCAACATGTCGTGCTGCGCGGTGCTTGGCCAAGGCGCAGGCATCGCCGCCGCCCGCTCGATTCACGACGGCTGCGAGTTGAACGACGTCGACATCACTGCGGTGCAGAAGGAACTCGACCGCCAGGGAGTCCGTTTCACCTAGGTGTGTGTTGAGAGCTTGCGGGCATAGTCGACAGCGTGCTGCAACGACTTGGTGAAGGCCTGGCCCGTCCACGCAATGTCGAATGCCGTGCCGTGATCCACCGAGGTTCGAACGATCGGTAATCCGAGCGTGACGTTTACTGCGCTGTCGAAGGCAAGCAACTTCATCGGCGCGTGTCCCTGATCGTGGTACATGCACACGATCGCGTCGTACCGCTGACGGTGAACGGCCTGATGGAACACAGTGTCGGCGGGGTGCGGGCCAGTGGCGTCGATGCCTTCCGCGACCGCCGCCTGAATGGCTGGTGCGATGTGTTCGATGTCTTCGTTACCGAATAGGCCGTGCTCGCCCGCGTGCGGGTTTAGGCCACAAACGGCGATACGCGGACGGTCGATGAAGCGGCAGAGCACATCGTGCGTGAGGTGGATCACATCCAGCACACGGTCAGCGCGCACACGGCTGATCGCTTCGGCAAGCGAGCAATGGGTGCTGACATGGGTTACGGCAAGTGGGCCATTCGTCAGCATCATCGTCACCTTGCTGGCACCGCAAAGGCTGGCGATGAACTCGGTGTGGCCAACGAAGCCCGGGTCAGTCAGCTGTGTCGCCTCTTTGTTCATGGGCATCGTTACGACGCCAGCGACCTTGCCCGATAGCGCGTCACGGGTTGCCCGCTCGACGTACGCACGCGCAGCTGCACCACTAGCGGCGTCGAGTTGACCCGGGCGATGTTCGCGCGCCGTCAGCAGGCCGAGGTCGACGATCGGCAACTTGTTCCAGTCGAGCTCGAGATTCAGCAGCGTTGCGCCGTGACGCAAGATCGCCTCATCGCCGTAGACCACAACCTCCTCGCCGAGGGCATCGGCCGCGAAGCTGCGCAGCACGATCTCCGGTCCAACACCAGAAGCGTCGCCCATAGTGATCGCCAGCGGAGCGCCCATGTCAGCCATTCTCGCGGCGCAGCAGGTCGACGAGTGCATCCGGCCCACCGAACCCGCCGGCCTTAGTGATTACTAACGGGCCATCGTCGTCAAGGCTCATTGGCATCCCTGGAGCAGCGAAACCCGACACCGCGCGCGGCGCACCGCCAAGAACGGCTGCAGCAGTTTCGCCACCGATGATGACAACGGTTCGCGGTCGCAGCTTCTCGATTCGCAATCTTGCCTGCGCCGCCAGAGCGGAAACCGCTTGAGGATCGAGTTCACCTTCCGGGGTGTCGGTGGCGACGACTTCGATACCTCTCAACTGCAGCACTTGTTCGCGAGCGATGGGATTAGCACTTCCACAAATCACCAACACTGGTTCTTCAACAACGACCGCGCCATCGAGAGGGATAGAGGGTCGACCCGCCGCGAATGCGGCACCCAGCGGTCCGGCAGGGCCAGCCAGCAGAACGTCGTGACCGACGAGCGCCAACGCGGCGGCGTGCATCGCATCGGAACTCGGTACATCACAAACCGCGACTGCACCGTCGCCAGCGAGCCACGCGCTTAACTCGGTCGCGTCGGCCACGAGGTCGGCGTCGCCGAGATGATCAAGCACGTTGCCGATCGGATGTCCGTCCACGTGCACAACTCCCCTAGCGCATGTGCGACCCATCTCTGGCCAGCCGGGTAGCAGAACAATGCGCCGACCGGTTGTGCGCTGGCGAGCGCGCAACTCGGCGACCCAATTGCCGCGCAGTGTGGAGTCGATCTTGTGCGCAACCCACGCGGTGGGCGAAGCATCAATCGCAGCTGCACGTTCGGCAGCATCGCCCGACGCGAGCGAGCGCGATCCAAGGTCGACAACACCTGAAGCATCAGGTGCGTCGCCGACGGTCACAGTCACCGGCCCAACCACTTGTGCGAACAGCGCGGCGACCTCGAACGCGCCGGTGCGGTCGTCCGCTGCGACCAACCATTCCCTCACCGAGCGGACTGTATCCGCGCGACGTCAGTTGACGCGGCGCTCGTGACCTTCCCAGTACGGGGCGCGTAGATCTTTCTTCAGCACCTTCATCGCCCCTGACAACGGCAGCGGGTCGGTGCGGAACTCGATGCTCTTCGGCAGCTTGTAGCCGGCGATCCACTCGCGGCAATGCGTGATCAGCTCGTCTTGTGTCGCAGTGGCGCCTTCCCTCAGCACCACGATCGCCAACACAGCTTCACCCCATTGCTCGCTCGGGATTCCGATGACAGCGACCTGCAGCACCGCCGGATGTGATGCCACCGCGTTCTCGACTTCGGTGGAGTACACATTCTCGCCACCGGTGACAATCATGTCCTTGACGCGATCGACGAGATACAGGTAACCGTCTTCGTCGAGATAGCCAGCGTCGCCGGTGTGATACCACCCGTCGCGGAAGACCTCGGCCGTTGCCTCCGGCTTGTTCCAATACTCGATCATGAAGTTGCCTGCGCGGGCACACACTTCGCCAGCTTCGCCAGGCGGCAGCAGCTTGCCTTCGTCATCCTGAATCGACAGCACGACGCCTGGCAACGGACGACCTGCAGCACGCAGGTACTTGCCACCCGCGCGATGTTCGTCGGGACCGAGGAATGCGAGCACGCTCGAGCTCTCGGTCATGCCGTAGCCCTGCCAGATGTTGGTGTCGGGATACAGCGCAATCAACTTCTCGAGCAACGCTTGCGGCATGGGCGACGCGCCGTAAACGAGGTCGGTGAAACTGCCAAGCCCGGCCGGCGTGAAGTCGGGGTGCGCCATCACCATGCCGATCATCGTCGGCACCATCACCGTTACCGTCGGCTCGTATGCCTGCACGACCTTCGGAACAGCAGCAGGATCGAACAGCGGCAAGATGACCGTGTGTGCACCTTGTGCCGGCCCCCCGAGCACGCCAAACATCGAGGCCGCATGGAACATCGGGGTCTGAATCAGGTTCACCGATTTGCGATCGAACTGCAGGCGCATCATCACGTGATAGGCGTTCAGTATTTCCGCTCGCTGATCGAGCAGCACGCCCTTTGGTAGGCCCGTCGTGCCGCCCGTGTACATCAACACGACCGGATCGGTCTCCTCACCCTCGTCGGGGATCGTCGGCTTGGCAGCGGCCAGCAACTCGGCGTGTTTCACCGTGTGCGGCACATCGCCCTCGCCGATCAGCACGATGTGTTCGAGTCCGGCTTCTTCTTTCACCGAGTCGATCAACTTGGCGAACCATGCGTCGACGAAACACACTTTCGTGCCCGAGTCGCGCAAGACGTATGCAAGCTCCTTCGGGGCGAACCGCAGGTTCAGCGGGTTGACCACCCCGCCGCCAAGAAAGGCGGCGTGATACAGCTCGAGATATTCGAGCGAGTTCAGCGTCATGATGGCGAAGCGGTCGCCGCGACCGACGCCGAGGCTCTTCAGTCCGCCGACTGTGCGACTGACGTTGTCGAGGTGTTGCGCAAACGTCGTCGTGACGCCTGTACCTGAGTTGGTGGCACAGGGCAAGTCGGCATTTTGTGCAACGGCTGGCAAAAGCATGCGGTGATAGATGAGTTCCTTCATTCGGCCACCCTATTCCAAACTTGGGCAACGGTCGGCAGCCACCCGGCGTGGTTCAATGGGCGCTATGAGCCAGGCCCTACCTGCGCGGGCGCGCGTCGTGATCATTGGCGGTGGCGTGATCGGAACATCGATTGCCTACCACCTCGGCCACCTCGGCCTGACCGACACAGTTCTGATCGAACGCGACCAACTCACCTCCGGCACCACGTGGCACGCCGCGGGATTAATGGAGACGCTCGGGTCGACCTCAGCAACGTCGACCGAACTTCGCATGTACACACGCGACCTCTACGCGCGGCTTGAGGCCGAGACCGGCCTTGCGACCGGCTTCGTCGCCAACGGTTTCATCGAGCTGGCCGCCGACGAAGGACGCCTGGAGGAGTTCCGACGGACATCTGCCTTCAACCGCTACTGCGGAGTCGACGTGCACGAGATCTCGCCGAAGGAGGTCGCCGACTTGTTCCCGTTGGCGCGCACCGACGACCTGCTCGCAGGTTTCTACGTCGCGGAAGACGGGCGCGTGAACCCGGTCGACGTCACGATGTCGATGGCACGCGGAGCTCGGCAACTCGGCGTCACCATTATCCAGGGCGTCAGCGCAACCGATGTCGAGATGCGCGACGGTGCCGTTCACGCGGTTGTGACCGACAGCGGCACGATCGAGTGCGAGTACGTCGTCAACGCCGCCGGCATGTGGGCGCGCCAGCTTGGCGCCCGATCGGGTGTCTCGATCCCGTTGCAAGCGGCTGAGCACTACTACCTCATCACCGAACACATGGAAGGCATCGACGCGTCGTGGCCAGTGATTGAAGACCCTGCCAACTACGGCTACTACCGCGAAGAGGTCGGTGGCCTGATGATTGGTCTCTTCGAAAAGGTGTGCGCGCCATGGAAAGTGGAGGGAATTCCGCACGACACATCGTTCACGACTCTGCAGCCCGACTGGGATCGCATGGCTCCGTACGTCGAAGCGGCGATGAGCCGCGTGCCGAAGTCGCTGGAAACAGGAATTCGTACCTTCTTCTGCGGACCGGAGAGCTTCACGCCAGACCTCAGCCCGATCATCGGGCCAGCGCCAGAAGTGCGCAACTACTTCATCGCGGCTGGTCTCAACTCGATCGGCATCCTCACCGGCGGCGGTGTCGGCCGGCTAGTCGCTCATTGGATTGTCGACGGCGACCCGGGGGTCGACGTCACGGGCATGCATCCCGCTCGCTTGCACCCATACCAAGCAAACCCCGACTACCGACGCACGCGCACTGTCGAGTCGTTGGGCATGGTGTACCAAACCCACTTCCCTGATCGTTCGCTGCAGACTGCGCGCAACGCGAAGATCTCGCCGCTGCACCATCGCTTGGCTGCGCAGGGTGCACACTTCAAAGACGTCAGCGGTTGGGAGGGCGCCGACTGGTTCGCGGGCGCGGGACAAGTCGCCGACCCCGGCGCACTGTCGTGGAAGCGACCGACGTTCTGGAAACGATGGGAGGAAGAACACAAGGCCTGTCGCGAGGGCGTGATCGTGATGGACATGAGCTTCATGTCGAAGTTCCGTGTGCAGGGCCGCGACGCTGGCCGGTTACTTGACTCGCTTTCAGGCAACTCGGTTAACGGCGCTGTTGGCGAGATCACCTACACGCAGTGGCTAAACCCGCGAGGCACTCTCGAAGCCGACCTCACGGTGACGAAGCTTCCGTCGTCGTCCGTCGACGGCGACGACTTCCTCGTCGTTGCGACCGACACTGGGCACAGGCATGTTGAGTCGCAGATGCGTCGACACTTCGGCGACGCCCACGCGATCGTCACCGACGTCACCGGCGGCTACGCACAAATCAACGTGCAGGGTCCTCGCTCACGCGACCTACTGCAAATGCTGACGACGGTCGACATGTCGAACGATGCGTTCCCATTTCGTGCCGCACGCGAGATCGACATTGGTTTTGCGCGTGTGCTGTGTATTCGCATTACCTATCTCGGCGAGCTCGGATACGAGTTATACGTGCCCAGCGAGCAGGCGGTTCACGTCTACGACCGGCTGACAGAGGCTGGTGCGACACTCGACCTACGCCACGCTGGTCTAAAGGCGCTTGCGAGCTTGCGGATGGAAAAGGGTTACCGCGACTACGGCCACGACATCGACAACACCGACGGTCCGTTGGAAGCCGGGTTCGGCTTCGCACTTGCCCTCGACAAACCGGGCGGGTTCGTCGGGCGGGATGCAGTCGTGGCGCGCAAGGCTGCCGGTCCGCTCACTGAGCGATTGGTACAGGTGCAGGTTCTCGACCCCGAGCCGCTGATGTTCCACGCAGAGGTCATTCGCCGCGATGGCCAGGCAGTCGGCTACTTGCGGGCGGCCTCGTACGGTCACACACTCGGAGGCGCGGTCGGGTTGGCGATGGTGAAGGCGGGTGGTGCCGCCGTCACCGCCGATTGGCTCGCAACCGGCACGTGGACTGTCGAGATCGTCGACCGTCAGTATCCGGCACGCGTTTCGCTGCGACCGTTGTACGACCCAACCAACGCTCGCATCAAGATGTGAGCAGCCGGCTAGGCGGTTCGGTGGCTCCGTACCAGACGTAACGAGCGGTCTGGCCGTATCGTTGAAACACGTGAACGACGACCAGACCGATCAGGCAAGTGGTTTCGCAGCTCTCGGCCTGCGCCCGGAACTTCTTGCTGCGCTCGAGGCCTTGGGGTACGAAGAACCGACTCCGATCCAACGCGAGACCATCCCCCTGCTAATGGCAGGCCGCGACCTACTTGGCCAAGCGGCCACAGGCACAGGCAAGACGGCAGCGTTTGCGCTGCCCGCACTGCAACTGATCGACGGCCGCGCCGCATCCAAGCCGATCGCGCTGGTACTGGTACCAACTCGCGAACTTGCGATGCAGGTGAGCGAGGCGTTCTTCCGTTACGGCAAGACGCTTAACGCCAAGTGCGTCCCGGTATACGGCGGCCAGCCGATCTTCCGCCAGTTGCAGGCACTCGATCGCGGCGTGCACATTGTTGTTGGCACGCCTGGCCGCATCATCGATCACATCGGTCGTGGCTCGCTGCAACTCGACGCGATCAAGTTGGTGGTTCTCGACGAAGCCGACGAAATGCTCGACATGGGCTTCGCCGACGACATCGAGAGCATCCTGCAAACGATCTCGCACGCACACCAGACGGTGCTGTTCTCGGCGACGATGCCCTCGCGTATCAATTCGATTGCCAAGCGCTACCAGACCGATCCGGTTCGCATCAATGTGGTGCGGGGCGACACCATCGCCAGCAAGGGGAAGGTTCGTCAGTGCGCATACGTTGTACAGCGCAACCACAAGCCAGCCGCACTTGGCCGCATTCTCGACATCGAATCGCCCGGCGGTGCGCTGGTGTTCTGCCGCACACGCGTCGAGGTCGACCAGCTCACCGAAACAATGAACGGCCGCGGCTATCGCGCTGAGGCGCTGCACGGCGGTATGGATCAGCTACAACGAGATCGCGTGATGGCGCGCCTGCGCGAGGGCACGACCGAGCTTCTAGTTGCCACCGACGTCGCCGCCCGCGGGCTCGATGTCGACACGCTGACCCACGTCGTCAACTACGACGTGCCGTCGAACCCCGATAGTTACGTCCACCGCATTGGTCGCGTCGGTCGCGCGGGTCGCGAAGGTGTGGCCATCACACTCGCCGAACCGCGCGAGCAACGCTTGCTCGCGAACATCGAGCGACTCACCAAGCAGGCAATCGCCATCGAGAAGGTGCCGTCTGTCACCGATCTGCGCGCCGCGCAGTTGGAGCAAACTGTTACGTCGATTCGTGAGTCGATGGCTGCAGACGATCTCGACGACTTCTACCCGGTGCTAAATGCACTCAGCGGCGACGGCAACCCACAACGCATTGCGCTGGCCACGATCCGCCTCTTCCACGAGTTGGCGGGCAACGTGGTCGACGAGACCGAGATTCCCGACATCAGCCAACGCATGGAGCGTCGACCCGAAAGCAGCGGTCCGTCCGGTCGCCCCGGTGGAAAGCCTGGGCACACCGGTTCTCGCGCGCCAACCGGACGTCCGGGAAAGCCTGGGGCAGACAACGGTGCGACCGGCTTCATCTACATCGGCATGGGTCGCGCGTCTGGCATTCGCCCGGGCGACTTGGTTGGTGCCATCGCCAACGAGACCGACCTAGTAGGCCGCGAGATCGGCCCCATCAAGATCACTGAAAAGTTCGCGGTCGTTGGCGTTCCCGATCGCAGTGTCGACATGGTGCTCGCTGCGCTGAAGCGCACGACCATCAAGGGCAAGAAGCCTCTCGTTCGTCGTTACACGGACTAGCACTGTCGGTCACGGGTCAGTGCGAGCGCCGCGGGCGTCCACTTGCCGTAATCGTGAGTGAGCCCTCGACGAACATGTCCATCCCTCCGAGATCGACGATGTTCTCAGACCAGTTCTCGATTGTCTCGAACACTGGCGCGCCGGCCGTGACCATCTCGCCCGCCAGCACAACGCTGAGGTGCTCGCGGGCGAAGGTGCGTGCATCTTCGAGGTCAGTGAACATCGCCGGCGTCTCGCCCTCAACGTGCACGAGGTACTGCCCGTGCTGTGGCGCAGTGACAACACAAGTTCGCGAGAGGCGCACCCTGCCAACGACGGCGCCAACGGCGTTAGCGACATCGGCGTCGGCGGGAATCTGCGATTCTGCTCCGAGCAACGCAGCGACTAACGGGTAGTACGCCGGTGCCGATGCACCAAGCCCGATGAGCGGCAACTGCAGGCCGACCGTCACCGCCGCGACACTGAAGCCGCGGTTCAGAGCAACTTGCACAACCTGCTGATCAACTGCCTCTGGGGGCAGCCCATCGTGGACGAACGCGGCCGCGAGGACCGCCTCGGCACTACGGCGAACCAATGTGTCGATGACCAACTGCGCCATTGTCGCGGCATCGGCGGCGATCGCTCGGCCTAAGCGATCGCGATGACGCGCGAACAGTTCGGCGGCTTTGGCCGCGGCGACTCCGTCGTACATCGATTGCATGCCGAGAACGTGGGCGGCATCGGTGGGCGTGAACGCTGCCAACTGCAGGACGCCGCGTTGGACGAGCCGTTCCATCACCCGTCGCAGTTGAAGTGTCGACAGCGCCTGTGCCGCGGCGCAAACTCTGCCACCCATCCCTTGCAACACCGAACGTTCCACGCCATCGAGAGCGGCCACCTTGTCATCGAAGTTCTCCGCGATCAGGACAATTCCATCAAGCTCGCCGGGCATCGAGCTCGCCAGTTGCTGATCCAGCATTGCGTGAACTAGGGCGGCGTGTTCGACGGCGAGCTGGCAAAGCGGAATCACCTTGCGCGGCCCAAGACGCAGCACGGCTCCGGCAGCGCGCTCGTCGTGGCGCACGTGGCTGTCGCCACCCAAGCCGTGTGTGCGCATCGCGACAGCTGACACCATCGTTTGGTGCCCACCAACTGAAGCACCATCGGCGCTGATGATTGGCAATCCGTCGCGCAGTACTGCGATGTCAGTTGTGGTGCCGCCGATGTCGGAGATCACGGCATCGGTCGCACCGGTCAGGTGCGCGGCGCCGACCAGGCTCGCGGCCGGACCCGACAAGATCGTTTCGATCGGTCGTTCGCGAACGAACTCCGCCGATACAAGCGAACCGTCTCCGCGTACAACCATCAGCGGCGCATTGATGCCCCGCTCGCGCAAGGTTCGTTCCGTTGTTCGAACTAGTCCATCGATGATCGATATCAGGCGGGCATTGAGGACCGCGGTGACTGCGCGCTTGGGTCCGTTTAGTCGCGCCGACAGGTGGTGGCTGAGTGTCACCGGTTTATCGGTGATGGAACGAATAATCGCCGCCGCTGCCTGCTCGTGCTCGGCGTTGCGGACACTGAACTGAGCCGTGACTGCGAACGCCTCGACGTGAGGCTCGGCCGCGACGACCTCGGCAGTTAGCTGCTGCGCATCCAACGCCGCCAACGCGTTGCCATGAGGGTCGTGGCCGCCGGCGAGGATGATTGCTGGATCGTTGCCGAGCGCCTCGCCCAGCCCTGCACGCTCGAGCACGTCGCCGTCGAAGCCAATGATGACTGCGCATACTGGGCGGCCCTTGCCTTCTACCAATGCGTTCGTCGCCAGCGTCGTCGAGAGCGAAACGAGCTCGATGTTGGCCGGGTCGACGGCAGCACGAAGCAGCACGGCATCGATCGCGCCACGGATACCGATCGACAGTTCGTGGTGCGTGGTCGGCGCCTTCGCCTTGGCGACCACCGTGTGGGCAATGTCGTCGTAAATGACGGCATCGGTATAGGTACCACCGGTGTCGATGCCTAGGAGCATCGAGCCACGCTACTAACTGCCAAACTATTTCTTATCGGTCAATTGACAAGGGTGGCCGGTGCGCCGCTTGCTACAACTGTGTTGTGATCAGCGATCCGGCGACGGCACCGACGGGTACCGAGGCGCCGTCCAACTTCCAGTGGGACCGGCTGACAGCGGCCTCGGCAATGTGTTATTGCCTGATGGTCTCTGCGCTCGGTGTCGGCGTTGTGCTCAGCGAGCTGCGCGAAGAGTTCGGGATCAACGGAGTCATCGCCGCTTTGCACGGCAGCACCTATGGCATCGGCCTGCTGCTTATGGGCGTGTTCGGCGTTCGTATAGTCGACCGCCTCGGCCGACACGCCGCTCTACAGTTGGCCGTCACCAGCCTCGTCGGTGGGGTTGGGCTGTTCTGCCTTGGGCCGTCGTGGCCGATCACGCTGACCGGCACTGTCTTCTCGGGCTGCGGCGCTGCGCTGTTGGTGATGGTGATGACTGGAGTCATCAGCGATCACCACGGGGTACACCGCGCGACCGCCTTTGCCGCGGTCAACGCGGTGCCCGGACTTGCAGGTGTCGGCTTCAGCCTGCTCGTCGGGGCTGCGCTGGCTGCGGGCTGGTCGTGGCGACCGGCGTACATCGCGTTCACGATTGCAATCACAGTCTCCATCGTCGTTATCGCGAGACCAGTTCAGCTACCAGAGGACCGCCGTATCGGAACGTTCACGATTAAGCATCTCGCCGATAGCCGCGTGCTGATTCCGTGTCTCTTCATCGTCAACGCGGTGATCACCGAATTCTCCGTTGGCATCTGGGCGGTGACGTATCTGCGCGAGGTGGGCAACGCCACAGCGGCGATGGCACCTGTGCTGGCAAGCCTGTTCGGCGTGATGATGTTCATCGCCCGCCTCGGCTTGCCGGTGATCACGCGTGCGTGGGGAACGACCGCAATCATGCGTTGCTTTCTCATCGTCGGCATCGGCGCGACTCTGATGTGCGTCGGGCCAAGCCTGTGGCTGAGAGTCGCTGGACTAGTGATCGCCGGTCTCGGCGGAGCACCGCTCTATCCGCTCACAATCGACGCGTTCTATCGAGCGGCTGGCGATCGGCTCGACTCGGTGACACTCGGCGCTTACGGCGCACTCGCCGCCGGTGCCGCGGTCACACTCGGGCCGTTGGCGCTCGGCGTGCTGGCCGACTTGGTCGGTTTGCGGTGGGCGATCCTGATTGTGCCTGCACTCTCAATACTGGGCGCCGTCACCCAACGGCCGCATAGGCGAGCCCTCATCGACCTTGACTACGGTGTCGCAACATGAAACTGGGAGCGTTCTTCTTCGGCGGTGTTGAAATGACAGATGCCGGGGCAGGTAAGCCAAACCCGATGGATCGCCGATTCGACAACGCAGCGTGCTGGGACGCGACGCTGAAGTACGTCGAGGCCGCGGTCGCTGCCGATCAGCTTGGATACGACAGTTTCTGGACCACCGAGCATCACTTCCAGCACGAGGGCTACGAAGTGATTCCCAACGGTCTGCTGCTGAATACTTGGATCGCCGCACGAACGAAGAACGTGCGATTGGGTGCGATGTTCAATGTCGTACCTCAGTGGAACCCAATTCGCTTGGCTGAAGACTTTGCCACGATGCACAACCTCAGCGGAGGCCGCGGCATCCTCGGAGTCGGCCGCGGCACAGTGCCGCGCGAGATTCAGCACTTCAACGAACGTCACATCTCTGTCGGCTCACACGACAACCCCGAACAAGCAGCCGACGACGCGAAGAACCGCGAGTACTTCGAAGAGCAGATGGAGATCGTCCGTCGCTCGCTCAGCAACGAGACGTTTTCATTCTCGGGGAAGTACTTCGAGATTCCTGTGCCGGGTATCCCCGATCGCGGTACCACCGTGCAGCACCTCACGCTTGTCCCCCGGCCGGTCTTTCCGTACGAGATCTGGCAGGCCGTGACCAGTCCCCCAACTGTCGAGTACGTGCCGGTTGTCGATCATGGTGCGGTGTTCTGGAACCAGCATCCCAGTTTCATCAAGCGCATGTGGGACCGTTACGGCGAGTTGCACGAACAACACCACCACCGCAACCTTGCGCGCGGCGACAAGCGGATGCTGGTTGTGAGTGTGCGCGTGGAAGACACGCACGAGGCCGCGATGAAGTCGGCTCGCAACGGACACGACGAGTTCTGGAAGTTTCTCGGTCCCTACGGCTGGAGCCGTGGGTACATGGGCGAGGACGGCAAGCCGGCGAAGCCGGGGCTAATCCCGTCGCTCGAGGAGTCCATGAAGCAGCGCACCATCCTCGTGGGCTCGCCCGCGGAAGTTGCCGATCACGTTCAGTTCTTCCACGACGAACTCGGCGTCGAGCAGCTGGTGATCTTCCCCCATCTGATCGGCGACCCGTACACCAAGGCAATCGAACAAATGGATCGCTTCCGCAACGAAGTGCTACCGCTCGTCTCGTGACTAATGAACCGACCGTTGAGCCTGCCGTTGAACCGACCGTCCATCTAACGCGGTGGCTTGGGCCATGGGCGGACGACGACAAGGACGCAAACTTCAAGGCCGACATCGCCTTGTATGCGCGCACCGACCCATTGAGCACGATTCGAAATCTGGCGTCTGCAATCGACGTGCCAGAGGGAGCGATCGTTCGCTACGTGCTTGCAAAGTGGGCAAGCGAGGGCGCGTCGGGTCTGCTTGAGCTTGGTCCCACAATGACGCGTCGTTTGCACGCGGTGTGTACGCAAGCTGAAGCTGCCGATACCGATGAAGCGCGGTTGGCTGCCTATCAACAGTTGCGCCAAATGCTGTCTTGGCTGAACCACCCACTCGAACACCCCGAGGTCTACGACACCTGACTACGCTCGTTGTATGAATCGATTCGTCACGCTCGCGATCGGTTGTTCGATTGCCACGAGTTCGTTGGTTGCATGTGAGAGCAACGAGAAGAAGACGGCCGACTTCTGTTCGGTCGTCGCGAGGGTGGAAACGGCGCTAGCTCCACTCGTGCTGCAGCTCAACAGTGGCGACTTTCCGGTCCCCGACGAATTGAAGGCAACACTGACCAACTTTCGCAACCAGCTCAGCGAAATGTCCAGCGTCGCACCGGCAGCAATCGCCGACGACATGATCTTGGTCGTCAACGGCTTCACCGCCTTCGACTTGGGGTTGCAGCAGGTCGACTACGACTACAACCTGTTGTTCAGCGACGACGAAGCTGCGGCGCAGGCCGAGGCCGACATGGCCGCGATGGATGCCCCCGAGACGCAGGACGCGATGACTGCCGTCGACGAGTTCGCGTTTGCCGAGTGTGGTATCTCACTCAACACCAGCGGCGAGTAGCGGCACGGTCAACAAATGACAATGTCCGACGACGCACAACGCCACCTGTGGATGCACTTCACCCGACTGGACGCGTTCGCCAGCAGTGAAGTTCCGATCATCGCTCGTGGCGAAGGCTGCTATGTCTACGACACCACGGGCAAGCGTTATCTCGACGGGCTTTCCGGACTGTTCACAGTGCAGGTCGGGCACGGTCGGGCGGAACTTGCCGAGGCCGCACGCCGCCAAGCCGAGACGCTCGCCTACTTCCCCGTGTGGGGCTTCGCACACGAGCCGGCGGTCACCCTGGCTACGCGGCTTGCGAAGTACGCGCCGGGAGACCTGAATCGCGTGTTCTTCACGCCGACCGGCGGCGACGCGGTCGAGACAGCCATCAAGTTGTCGCGGCAGTACTGGAAGTTGCGCGGCCAACACGGACGCACGAAGGTGATTTCGCGATACCTCGCGTATCACGGCACCTCAATGGGCGCGCTCAGTCTTACCGGTGTCCCCGCGATTAAGACGCCGTTCGAACCGCTGATGCCCGGTGCGATAAAGGTGCAGACCCCGTATCGCTTCCGGTGCCGCGATTGCATGCACCTGGACGCTTGCACGCTGCGTTGCGCCGACGACCTGGCGCTGCGCATCGAAATGGAAGGCGCAGACTCAGTCGCCGCCGTCTTCATGGAGCCGGTGCAGAACACGGGTGGCGCGTTCACTCCGCCGGATGGCTACTGGCAGCGCATTCGTGAGATCTGCGACGAGTACGACGTACTGCTCGTCAGCGACGAAGTGATCGCCGCCTTCGGTCGATTCGGGCACATGTTCGGCAGCACGCGCTACGAATATCAGCCCGACATGATCACGTTTGCCAAGGGAGTAACTTCCGGTTACTCGCCACTTGGTGGAGTGATGATCAGCGATCGAATCGCCGAACCATTTCGTGATGCGGGCACAGACGCTCCGGCGTTCCTGCAGGGCCAAACGTTTGGCGCTCACCCGGTGTCTTGCGCGGTAGCCAACGCCAATCTCGACATTCTCGAGCGCGAAGACATCTGCGGTCATGTCTTGACCAACGAAAGTCGGTTCAAACAACTCATCGACGGGCTCCGAGACATCCCGCTGGTTGGCGATGTGCGGGGGGCTGGCTACTTCTTGGCGATCGAACTGGTGCCCGATCAGAGTTCGCGCGGTGTGTTCACGTCCGAGCAAGCGCGCTGGCTTTTACGCGACTACCTATCGCCTCGGCTGTATGCGGCCGGTTTGATTTGCCGCGCCGACGATCGCGGCGAACCCGTAATCACGCTTTCGCCGCCGCTGATCGCCGGCGAGACCGAGTTCGCCTTCATCGAGTCGGTACTGCGACGCACACTGACGGACGCGTCCCACGAGTTCGCCAAGCGACAGGGCTGACGCGTGCTGCTTAGCGACGAGGTCTCCAGGGCACAAGCGAACCGGACGCCGATCGTCGCGCTTGAGAGCACGATTATCAGTCACGGGATGCCCTATCCGCAGAACGTCGAACTGGCGCGGGAAGTAGAGGCGATCGTGCGCGATCACGGCGCAACGCCGGCCACGATTGCCGTGCTCGACGGCGTGTGCTGTGTCGGCCTCGGTCCGAAGCAACTCGAACGTCTAGGGACTCAGCCCGGCGTGTACAAGGCAACGACGCGCGATCTCCCGTGGCTGCTTGCCACAGGTTCGACGGGCGCTACCACCGTGGCGGCCACCATGCGCATCGCGGCACTGTGCGGTATTCGTGTCTTCGCGACGGGCGGTATCGGTGGCGTTCATCGCGGCGCCGCAACAAGCTTCGACGTATCGGCCGATCTCACCGAGCTTGCGCAGACACCGGTCGCGGTTGTCTCGGCAGGCATCAAGAGCATCCTCGACATTGGCCTTACGCTCGAACGACTCGAGACGCTCGGCGTACCAGTGGTCGTAAACGGAAGCGATGAGTTCCCGTCGTTCTACAGCCGCACCAGCGGGCTTCCGGCCCCCCGCCGACTGGACGGAGCTGTAGCGCTGGCGCGGTACTTGCACGCAACGTGGGGCGACCTCGGACTGACGACCGGCATCAGCATCGCCAACCCAATCCCCGCTGCCGACGAGATCCCCGCTGCCGAGATTGGCGCGTTTATCGAGGAGGCGCTCAATGAACTCGATCATCGCGGGATCAGCGGCCAGGACGTAACCCCGTTCCTGTTGGCCCACATCGTCGAACGCACCGAAGGTCGCAGCTTGGTCGCCAACCTCGCCCTCGTGCGCAACAACGCCGCCACAGCTGCGCAAATTGCGGTTGAGTACGCGAGGATGCAGGCATGAGACGAGCTGCGCTACTTACTGTCGTTGGATTGCTAGCAGGCGTATTGGGGGCCTGCTCGGGTGATGGCGACTCATCAACCACGTCAGCGCCTGAAGAAACCTCCGCTCCGACCACCGTTGCTGCCGAGACGACAACGACAGAAGAGGCCACCACGACGTCAACAATTCCGGCACCGCCGCCTCGCCCGCAAACGATCGACGAATTGCTAAACCTTGGCCGCCCGATTGTGCTGGCACATACAGCTGGCGAGGACGAGTTCCCGGGTAGCACGCTGTTCGGTTTCGCTGAGAGTGTCGCAGCGGGCGTCGACATGCTCGACATGAATGTCATTCTCACCTCCGATGGCGTACTGATCGTTCAGCACGACGAGACGGTCGATCGCACGACTAACGGCACGGGTGCGCTCGCCGACCTGACTTACGCAGAAGTCGCAGCTCTCGACAATGCGTATTGGTTCACGCCCGATTGCGGAGTGTGCACCGATCAGCCCGACGAGGCGTACATCTACCGCGGCATTCGCACCGGCGAAAAGCCAGCGCCCGAGGGTTACACGGCCGACGACTTTGCCATCCCGACGTTTCGCGCGCTGGTCGAGCGCTTTCCGGATCTGCCACTCAACATCGAGATCAAGGGAGCCGGCGAGCTCGCGTTGGCAGCAGCCCAAGTTCTCGCTGACGAATTGGTCGAACTGGACCGAGCAGCTGCTTCGGTGGTGGCCTCCTTCGACGACGCAACGGTCGTCGCCTTTCACGAACTGCTGCCTGACGTCGAGCTGTCTCCCAGCCTCGGGCCGCTTTCCCAGTGGGTTCTCGAGGGCGTTCCGTTGCCTGAAGGCCAGAGAATTCTGCAAGTTCCACCGGTCTTCGGCGAGATAGTGGTGATCACACCCGAGTTCATCGCCAACTCGCTGGCGGCTGGCTACGTGATCTGGGTGTGGCCGAACAATCGGGAACTTGAGAACTACGACTCGTACCTCGCGTTCCTTGAGAGCGGCATCACCGGGCTCAACATCAACTTCCCCGCGCAAGCCGTACAAGCCGTCGCCGACTTTCAGGGCTAGCTACTCGGCTACTCGGCGGCGACTGCCAGCTTCTCGAGAGTCTTCTCCATGCCGACTCGATTGAACTCGGCGCGGTTGGGAACACCCACAGCCACGCTGGTGGCTTTCGCGAACAGCTTCGACCGATTGTCGTACCAAGTTTCGGTGACCTTGGTTCCGCCCGCCACAGGCTCGAGCACGTAGCCCCACTTGGCGATACTGAAACCGCGACTCGTCACCTGGAAGACAAACTCACGCGGCCGATCAGCGATCAGAACTTTTGCAACCGTGCTCCAACGCCGCCATCCATTCGCGTTCTTGCCCTTGAAGCGGGCGTGCATCGCGGGTCCGCTCGCACCGTTCATCCAGCGACCGCCGCGATTCTCGGTAGACCACTCCCCCATCCGCGGCAGATCGGTGATTAGGTCGTAGAGCCGTTCGGGCGTCGCGTTGATTACCCGCGAGACGCTGATGGTTTGTGGTGCTGCCGTTGAAGGTCCGGTTGGGGAAACAGTGTTCATGTTGCTATCTGAACAGATCGCGGGACTGATCGCGCAGCACCGGCGCAATTGTGGCGGCGTCTTCGACTTCCCACGAGTAGCCCCGGATCACAGCGACCGGCACCCGCGACAGATTGCCCTTAACGAGTTCGGCCGCTCCAGCGAGTTCGTCAGCTGTGCACAGCGCTTGCACCTGGAACTCGTGCCCGTGCGGGTCGACCTGGCCGATGTAGCTGAGAATCGGCTGCATGCCGGCGATCCCAATCGCAATGTCGGTCTGGCCCTCGCGCCACGCTCGCCCAAACGTGTCCGAGACAATGACGGCCGCGTTGGCACCACTCGCCAGCAGGGCCGAACGAATCGCACGTGCCGAGGCATCTGGGTCGACGGGTAACAACACGGCACGGCCGTGCGCCCCGGAAGAGGATTGATCGACACCACTATTGGCGCACACAAAACCATGGTGCGTCTCGGTAATCAGAATGGGGCCGAGTTGGCGCACGATGCGCTTCGACTCGCGCAGCACGATCTCGGTGACGGCGGCGTCTTTGCCCCACTGCGCCGACCACTCGCGAGCGAACGGCGAAGGTTCGATTGTCGACAGTTCGACGGTGCGACCCTCGGCCTTGGACACAATCTTGGAGGTGACGACGACGATGTCGCCGTCGACAATCGGTGTGCCGTTGGCCGCTGCAACTTGGCCGATGACAGCACCGAGGTCAGTGCCGGACTCGATCTCTGGCAAGCCGGTGACACCGAAGATCTGAAGCGACACGCAGCGACGGTACCAGAGGCAGGGTTTGGCGGTCCGTAGAGTGGCGGCATGGTCTCCGAAGTCTTCGACCCAGCCGCATGGCGCGAGGTCCCCGGGTTCGAGTTCGACGACATCACGTACCACCGTTCCGTCGAGCACGGCACGGTGCGAATCGCGTTCAATCGACCCGAGGTACGCAACGCATTTCGGCCCCGAACGGTCGATCAGCTGTACACGGCTCTCGATCACGCGCGCATGACCACCGATGTGGGCTGCGTGCTGCTGACCGGCAATGGGCCGTCGCCGAAGGACGGCGGTTGGGCGTTCTGCAGCGGCGGCGACCAACGCATTCGTGGCCGCGACGGCTACAAGTATGCGGCAGGTGACCAACGCGACTCAATCGAGGCCGGACGTCCTGGCCGCCTCCACATCCTTGAGGTACAGCGCCTGATTCGATTCATGCCCAAGGTCGTCATCTGTGTTGTGCCTGGCTGGGCTGCCGGTGGCGGCCACAGCCTGCACGTCGTGAGCGACCTCACACTCGCTAGCCGCGAGCACGCGCGCTTTAAGCAGACCGATGCGGATGTCGCCAGCTTCGACGGAGGGTTTGGCAGCGCATACCTCGCCAGGCAGGTCGGGCAGAAGTTTGCTCGCGAGATTTTCTTCTTGGGTCGCGAGTACAGCGCCGACGATGCGCAGCGCATGGGAATGGTCAATGCATCCGTGCCTCACGCCGAACTTGAAGCCACTGCGCTGCAATGGGCGAAGGAGATCAACGGCAAGAGTCCGACCTCACAACGGATGTTGAAGTTCGCGTTCAACATGATCGACGACGGGTTAGTCGGCCAACAGCTCTTTGCGGGCGAGGCAACACGTCTCGCGTACGCAAGCGATGAAGCCGAAGAGGGTCGCTCGTCGTTCATCGACAAACGCGCACCTAACTGGGATTCATTTCCCTGGTCGTTCTAGGTCCGGCACTACTGATCGGTAGACCAGTGTCGTTGCGCAGCTGCTCGGCAGCCGGCACGAAGTAGCCCATCAACGTCGCTCGAACCGATTCCGAGTCGGTCGTCCGCTCAACAGCGGCTGCCATATGCACGAGCCAGCGATCGCGTTCAGCAGGACCAACACGGAAGGGCATGTGTCGGAGCCGCAAACGCGGGTGCCCGCGCTCTTCGTTGTAGGTCTGTGGCCCGCCCCAGTACTGCGCGAGAAAGAGCGAGAGGTGCCGACGCGAGTCGGCGAGATCGTCTGGGTAGAGCGGGCGCAGTACGGCATCGGTAGCTACACCCTCGTAGAACGCGTCGACAAGTCGATCGAAGAACTGAGTGCCACCGACCGCGGAATAGAGCGAAGGTTCGTCCACCGCTGCGAGTGTACGAGCGAGCTGGACATTGAGATGAGGCTCACCGCGGGTCGAAGACTCGGACCGGGCCGAGGTCGATCAAGCGCACCACGACTGGAGTGCTGCCATCGCAGGTGTCGAGGATTACCGCGTCGCCAGCGGCGAGCAGAACAAGCGCCGACACTGCAACACCATCGATGTCTAGCTCGATGACGTTGCCGGTACGGATTCGGGTTGCATTAGCTGTCTTGACCATCGTTGCTGCCATGCCAATCATTCGGCACGCACCGTGGGAACCTTTACGAAAACTTGGGACTTTCCTGAGACGGGAAGATGTCGGGCAAATCGGCGCTGACCTTGCCCGGAAACACGGCAGCGCGCTTCTCCAGAAAACTGACAACCCCCTCGCCGGCGTCGGCGCTGGCCCCCTGCATCATGATCCCTCGGGAATCGGCCCTGTGGGCTTCCATCGGGTGGCTGGCACCCAGCATTCGCCACAACAGTTGGCGGGTGAGCGCGACGCTCACCGGTGCCGTGTTCTCGACAATCTCGGTGGCAATGGCTCGTGCCGCGGGCAGCAGTTCCTCGGCGGGATGAATCGAGCGGATCAGCCCGCCGGCGAGGGCTTCGGTCGCCGGGAACACACGACCCGAGTAGCACCACTCGGCGGCCTGGCTGATGCCCACCAGTCGCGGTAGGAACCACGAGCTGCATGCCTCAGGCACGATGCCGCGACGAGCGAACACGAAGCCGAACTTGGCGTGCTCGCTCGCGAGACGAATGTCCATCGGCAACGTCATCGTGACGCCGACACCGACCGCTGCGCCATTTATCGCGCCGATCACCGGCTTCTTGCACTCGAAGATACGCAAGGTCACTGTCCCGCCACCGTCGCGGGGAATACCTTCCGCGCTCTTCTCGCCGCTGCCGCCTGCACTGAACGTGGCCCCGCCGCCGGAGAGGTCGGCGCCGGCACAGAAGCCTTTGCCGGCACCCGTCACGATGACAACGCGCACGTCGTCGTCGGCGTCGACAACATCGAATGCGTCGATCAGCTCGTGGTTCATCCGGTGCGTGTTGGCGTTGAGCTTCTCCGGACGGTTCAGCGTGATCGTCGCAATGCCGTCCGCGACCTCGTAGAGGATTTGCGTGTAGTCCATCCCCTGACGTTAACGACCGACGTTAAACGTCGAGGAAGCGACTGGCTGCAGTTGCCGAGCCAACGGCACCTACGAAGGCACCCAGGAAGATCATGATGCCGCATACAAACACCGGATAGCTGTCAGTCACCACGAAGCCAACTAATCCAGAGTTTTCCGGAAAGCCGCGCACGCCCTTCGTCCAGTCGTTGTTGACGAAGAGCAGGAAAGCGCTGCCGAGACCGGCACCCGCAATGCCTTGGATGAGGCCCTCCAGCATGAATGGCAATCGAATGAACCAGTTGGTGGCACCAACCAACTTCATGACCTCGATCTCTCGCCGTCGAGCGAACATCGCCGTTCGAATCGTGTTCCAGATCAGTAGCGCAGACGCGAGCAGCAGCACCACCGACATCACGAGTGTTCGTACGCCAAAGAAGCTCTTCAATTGGCTGAGCACCTCGACCGCTTCGTCGGGAGTTTTGACATCGACGACGTTCGGAAGCTGCTGGAAATCGGTTCGAAGGGAGCGCAAGACGGAACTGCTGTCTTGGTCGATTGGTGTCACCCGGAAGAACGATGGGATCGCGGGTAGCAGCTGCTCGAGAGCGCCAGGGTCGCCGGCGAAGAGAATGCGGGCGGCGTCGGCCGAACAGGTCTCGTCGCAGAACTCGACTGATTCAATGACGCTGGTCTGGGCCAGCAGCGCGCCTTCTAGGTACGTGATCTGATCTGGTGTCGCACCGTTCTTGACGTACACGATCATCTCGACGCCGCCGCTCCACTCGCTGAGCTGGTTCTCGAAGCCCTTCTGAATGAGCAGCGTCATACCGAACAGGAACAGCGACACCGTCGCGGTAATGATCGCAGCAACTGTCAACGTGAGGTTGCGCGAAAGGCTGGCCCACATTTCTCGAAGCGTGTACCGCAGGCGGGAAATCATTCGTACACCCCGCGTGCCTGGTCGCGCACGATGGTGCCGCGATCGAGCTGAATCACGCGCTTGCGCATCATGTTCACGATGCGCTGGTCGTGCGTTGCCATCACCACAGTCGTGCCCGTCTTGTTGATGCGATCGAGCAGACGCATAATGCCCTCGCCGGTTGCCGGGTCGAGGTTGCCGGTCGGCTCGTCGGCGAGCAGGATCAGCGGACGATTGACGAACGCACGGGCGATCGACACGCGCTGCTGCTCACCACCGGAGAGCTGATGCGGGAAGCGCTCTTGCTTGCCGCCGAGGCCGACGAGGTCGAGCACCGCCGGCACCTGCTGGCGGATCACGTGCCGCGGACGGCCGATCACTTCCAGCGCGAAGGCAATGTTCTCGAACACTGTCTTGTTGGCGAGCAGTTTGTAGTCCTGAAAAATGTTGCCCAGGTTGCGTCGCAGGTACGGCACCTTCGAGTCGGGCATGTCGTTGATGTTGCGACCGGCGACAAGCACGGCACCGCGCTCTGGCCGTTCCTGACGGTTCATGAGGCGCAGAAGTGTGCTCTTGCCCGACCCCGACGGACCAACCAGGAAGACGAACTCGCCCTTGGCAATCTCAAAAGTGGCGTCGCGGAGCGCGGTGACCTCAGTGGAGTAGATCTTGTGGACGTTCTCGAGTTTGATCATGCGCGGTCTATTACCAAGGGTTCTGTGAGCTGGCCTGCACTAGAGGGGTCCGCTATCCGCCGGACAAACGGTAGCTCACTCACTCGGCCTCACGGCGTCGCCACCGCAGGTAGCCCTCCATGAATTCGTCGAGATCGCCATCCAGCACGGCCTCGATTTGGCTCGTTTCGACCTCTGTACGCAGGTCTTTCACCATCTGGTACGGCTGCACCACGTACGAGCGAATCTGACTTCCCCACCCGACCTGCGCCTGACGGCCGGCGATGAGCGCCAATTCAGCTTCGTGCTCTTCTTCGATCTTGGCCGCGACCATTGCCTTCAAGCGGTTCAACGCTTTCTCGCGATTTTGTAGCTGGCTGCGCTCTTCCTGGCTACTGGCCACCATTCCTGTTGGGCGATGGATCAGGCGCACTGCCGACGATGTCTTGTTGATGTGCTGACCACCTGCACCGCTCGCGCGGAAGACCTGCATCTCGACGTCGGCGTCGTTGATCTCGACATCGGGCGCATCCATCACAGGCCACACCTGCACCGACGCGAAACTCGTTTGCCGACGACCCTGGTTATCGAACGGGCTGATGCGCACCAGTCGATGCGTGCCGCGCTCGCCGGTCATCATTCCGTAGGCGTAGCGACCAGTAATCGTGAACTCCGCTGACAGGATTCCCGCCTCGGTGCCTTGGCTGATTTCGTCGATCTCGAGCGAGTATTTACGCCGCTCTGCCCAACGCGAATACATGCGCAGCAAGATCTCGCTCCAGTCCTGCGCATCGACACCGCCGTCCTTCGCGTTGATCTGCACGATGCAATCCGCTTCGTCGTGCTCGCCAGTGAACAGGCTGCGCATGTCGAGTTGGCGCAGTTGCGAGCCGATCGATGCAACCGCGGCTTCGATGTCGGGCTCCTGTGATTCGTCGTCGAGCTCGCGAGCCATCTCGTGCAGCAGCTCGACATCGTCGAGGTCGCGACTCAGCGAGTCGAATGTGTCGAGGTCGCCCTTGACGTTCGAGTACTCGGCGTTGACCTTCTTTGCGAGGTCTTGGTCGTCCCACAAGTCGGGCCGGGCTACTTCCATTTCCAGCTCGGACAGCCGCGATCGGCCAGCCTCAATCTTGAGGTAACCCTCCGCTTCGCCTAGGCGGCGACGCAGGTCTTTGAGGTCTTCGCCAAAGTCACGCATTGCGGCTCACTGCGTGGCGCCGTGGCACATCTTGAATTTCTTGCCGCTGCCGCATGGGCAAGGGGCATTGCGCGGGGTCTTGGAGAACTCGTCCTTCACGACGGTTTGCTGCTTTTGCGGCGCCGGCGCACGACCGGGTGCGGGTGCAGGCGCAGCCGCGCCTTGGCCTTGTGCTCCGGCAATCGCGCCTGCTGCCGCTGCCGCAGCTGCAATGCCGTCGGTCTGCTGATTGTCGCTCGACGTCTGTTGCACGTTCTGCACGATCTGCTGCGGCGCATCCTTGCGGACGACCTCGACGTGCATGACGTACTTCACGAAGTCCTGCGCGATCCCCTTCATCAGCGACCCGAACATTTCGAAGCCTTCGCGCTGCCACTCGGTAAGCGGATCTTTCTGACCCATTGCCCGCAGGTTGATGCCCTCCTGCAGGTAGTCCATTTCTTCCAGGTGCTCGCGCCAACGCTGATCGATGATGCGCAGCATCACTTGCCGCTCGACATCGCGCATGACGGTAGGCGTCAGTTCCGCCTCGCGCTTCTCGTAGTACGCCGTTGCGTTGGCCGTGACGAGGTCGAAGATGTCGTCGGCGTCTTCGAACGACTCGAGCGCGGCGACTTCGATGTCGCTCGGCCAATACGTCTTCAGTTCCTTGACCAAGCCCTCAAGATCCCATTCATCGACGGCCTCGCTGACGCAGTGCGTGTCGATGAGTGCATCGACGGCATCCGACAAGTACTCCATCGCGGCAGACTTGAGGTCGAGGCCTTCAAGGATCTGATCGCGGCGCGCGTAGATCACCTTGCGCTGCTGGTTCATTACCTCGTCGTACTTCAACACGTTCTTACGAATCTCGGCGTTGCGTTGCTCAACGGTCGATTGCGCGCGTTCGATTGCCTTCGTGACCATCTTCGCTTCGATGGCTTCGTCGTCGGGTAGCGCGCGGCCCATCACCCAACTGAGCGCGCCGGTGGCAAACAGTCGCATGAGCTCGTCGTCGAGGCTTAGGTAGAAGCGGCTCTCGCCTGGGTCGCCCTGGCGACCGCCGCGGCCGCGCAACTGGTTATCGATACGGCGACTCTCGTGGCGCTCGGTGCCCAACACGTATAGGCCGCCGAGTTCGCGAACCTTGTCGCCTTCTGCCTGGCAGTCGACTTTCAATTGCGCGAGCAGTTCGTCGTAACGCGCCATTGCCTTCGCGCGTGCCTCGCGGAACTCTTCGGGCATTTGGTCGAGCGGCATCGGCAACGTGAAGTGGTCCACCATTACCGCTGGGTCGTGGCCTTCCTTTTGTGTTTCGTGAAGGGCCAGACCTTCTGGGTTGCCGCCGAGAAGAATGTCGACACCGCGGCCAGCCATGTTGGTCGAGACCGTGACCGAGCCCAGGCGGCCGGCCTGCGTCACGATGTGCGCCTCACGCGTGTGCTGCTTGGCGTTGAGGACTTCGTGCGGAATGCCGCGCTGCTTCAGCAGACGCGAAAGGTGCTCGCTCTTTTCGACGCTGATCGTGCCGACCAGAACCGGCTGGCCAGCCTCGTACTTCTCGGCGATGTCGTCAGCAACCGAGTCGAACTTCGCCGCCTCGGTCTTGAAGATGAGGTCGGCCTGATCGACGCGGATGACTTCCTTGTTGGTCGGGATCGGCACAACCTGCAACTCGTAGGTGTTTGCCAACTCGGCGGCTTCGGTTGACGCAGTACCGGTCATGCCCGCGAGCTTGTTGTACATGCGGAAGTAGTTCTGCAGCGTGATCGTGGCGAGCGTCTGGTTCTCTTCCTTGATCTTCACGCCTTCTTTGGCTTCCACCGCTTGGTGGATGCCTTCGCTCCAACGGCGACCCTCGAGTACGCGGCCGGTGAATTCGTCGACGATCTTCACTTCGCCGTTGGCGATGATGTAGTCCTTGTCGCGCTTGTAGAGCTCTTTGGCTTTCAGCGCCACCGACATCTGGTGCACCAAGTTCTGTTGCACTTCGTCGTACAAGTTGTTGATGCCGAGCGCAGCTTCAACCTTGTCGATGCCGGCTTCCAACGGAATCACGACCCGCTTGTCTTCTTCAACTTCGTAGTCGACGTCGCGGCGAAGTGAACGCACGATGCTGGCGAACTTGAAATACAACTGGGCTGCGTCGGCGACGCGACCGGAGATGATCAGTGGCGTACGCGCTTCGTCGATGAGGATGCTGTCGACTTCGTCGACGATCGCGTAGTTGTGGCCGCGCTGCACCTTGTCGGCGAGAGTGCCGGCCATGTTGTCGCGCAGGTAGTCGAAGCCAAACTCGTTGTTGGTGCCGTAAGTGATGTCGGCGGCGTAGTTCTGGCGCTTTTCGGCCGGACGCTCTTTAAAGCCGGGGATGATGAGGCCGATCTCGAGGCCCATCCACTTGTGAATGCGGCCCATCCATTCGGCATGGAAACGGGCGAGGTAGTCGTTGACCGTGACGAGGTGAACGCCCTTGCCCGAAAGCGCGTTCAGGTACGCGGGCAGGGTGCTGACGATGGTCTTGCCTTCGCCGGTTTTCATTTCGGCGACCCAACCGAAGTGAAGGGCAGCGCCACCCATCATCTGCACGTCGAAGTGACGCTGGCCAATCGCGCGTGTGGCCGCTTCGCGCACCGCCGCGAAAGCTTCCAGCAACAGGTCGTCGAGGCTCTCGCCGCGCTCGATGCGTCCCTTGAACTCGGGAGTCTTAGCGCGCAAATCGTCGTCGGAGAGAGCCGAGAATTGCGCGGAGAGCGCATTCATGTCCGGAACAAGGCCTTCGAGAGCCTTTAGTTTCTTGCCTTCACCGGCGCGGAGGATGCGATCGAGAATGCCCATGCGGGTCTGAAGCCTACCGGCGACCCGCTGGCCAGCATTGGCAACGGCCGGGTGAACGAAGGGCGCGCGAGCGGTTAGCTGGCCTTGGCGAAGCCTTCAGGCGCAGACGTGGTGGCGCCAATTGACGAACGATTGGCTGGTGTAGCCGCTGCCGCGACACAGACCACCGACGCGGCACCGGCGCGTTGCAGCGCGTCGCGCGCAGCGACCAAGGTGGCACCGGTGGTGACAACGTCGTCGACGAGCATTATCCGCAGCGGCTGACGCCCCGACCGGCCAGATCGACTAATGGCGCGCGAACGGAACGAAACGCCGTGCAAGCGCTCGGCGCGCGTGTGACCCGTCTGCTGTTCGCCGTGGCTGCGATACAGCAGGCGGCGACACGGAACACCGAGCTCGCGAGCAACGGCCTTCGCCAAGAGTTCGGACTGGTCGTAGCCGCGGGTTCTCGCACGCGAGCCGCTTGTGGGTGCCCACGTGACCACATCGACTGGGTCGACGCGCAGACGACGCACGATGAGCTGCGCCAATGATCGGGCAACGCCACGGCGATTGCGGTACTTGAGGGCGAGCAGCACCTGACGAGCCACACCATCGAACGGCAGTGCCGCCAACACACCGTCGGGGCTTACCTGCGTTCTGGCACTCGCCAGCGAGAAGCGACAGCTGCGGCACAAGGTGGGGCCAGGCTCGTTGCAGCCGGCGCATTGGGAGACAAAGACGGACATAGTGCAAGTAGTACCAGGAGGGTGTTACACGGTTCCGGGTAGCTTCGCTGGGTGCTGCAGCGCGTACTCATTCCACTGCCCGAAGATCGGATGGGCGAGCGGCTGCTGCGCTGCATCGCCGGATTGGCGATGTTCGGGCTTGGCATCAGTATGTTCCTGGCGTCCGATCTCGGCGTACCCGCTTGGGACGTCTTCCACCAGGGAATCTCGCGCAAGACCGGCATACCGATCGGCCTGATCATCGAGATCAGTTCAGTGTTCGTGCTGCTGTTGTGGATTCCGCTACGCCAACGACTTGGACTCGGCACGCTGCTGAACGCGATCGAGATTGGTCTCGTTGTGTTTCTGGTTGTCGACCACCTGCCGCACAGCGAACGCATCGCATGGCGGCTCGCGTACATCGCGGGCGGGATGCTTTCAATCGCGATTGGCTCGGGCCTTTACATCGGTGCCGGCCTCGGCTCAGGACCGCGCGACGGATTGATGCTGGGGCTGGCGCAGCGCGGCATCAGTATCCGCGTTGCACGTACGTGCATCGAATTGACCGTGCTTGCCGTCGGCCTTGCGCTGGGCGGAAGCATCGGGCTTGGCACCGTCGTGTTCACGTTCGGGATTGGTCCGCTATGTCAGATCTTCCTGCCAAGACTGCGCATGCGCGGCGACAAGACAGTTCTCGCCACCGCGCACTGACGTCAGTAGGTAGTGGATCTAGTAGCGGTAGTGCGCCGGCTTGAACGGGCCGCCCGGCTCGACGCCTAGGTACTCGGCCTGCTCGTCGGTGAGCTTGCTCAGCTTCACGCCCAGGGCTTCCAGGTGCAACGACGCAACTTTCTCGTCGAGCTTCTTCGGTAGCACGTACACACCCAGCGGGTACTGATCGGTGTTGGCGAACAGTTCCATCTGAGCGATGACTTGGTTGCTGAACGAGCAGCTCATCACGAAGCTCGGGTGGCCGGTGGCGCAACCGAGGTTCACCAATCGACCCTCGGCCAGCACGATGATTGCGTGTGCATCGCGCTTCTTGTCGCCGGGGAAACTCCACAGGTCGGTGCCGGGCTTCAGTTCATCTTTGGTGGCACCGCTGCGTGCGAGGCCAGCCATGTCGATCTCGCTGTCGAAGTGACCGATGTTGCACACGATTGCGTTGTGCTTCATGCGGTGCATGTGATCGACGGTGATGATGTGGTCGTTGCCGGTGGCGGAAACGAAGATGTCGGCTTGCTCGACGATGTCGTCGAGGGTGGTGACTTGGTAGCCCTCCATCGCTGCTTGTAGTGCGTTGATCGGGTCGATCTCGGTGACGATCACGCGCGCACCTTGGCCAGTAAGCGCTTGCGCGCAGCCCTTGCCGACGTCGCCGTAACCACACACGACAGCGACCTTGCCAGCGATCATCACGTCCGTGGCGCGACAGATGGCGTCGATCAGCGAGTGACGACAGCCGTAGAGGTTGTCGAACTTGCTCTTGGTGACAGAGTCGTTGACGTTGATTGCCGGGAACATCAGCTCGCCGCGCTCGTGCATCTTGTACAGACGCATCACGCCGGTCGTCGTCTCTTCGGTGACACCGCGAACGTCTTTCGCGATTTGCGTCCACTTGCCGGGGTGGCTCTTCATTGAGCGTTGCAAAAGGCCGAGCACGATCGCGAACTCCGCGTTCGAGGCGGTGGTCGGGTCGGGTACGTCGCCACTCTTCTCGAACTCGACGCCCTTGTGCAGCAGCATCGTTGCGTCGCCGCCGTCGTCGAGAATCATGTTGGCGCCCATCGGTTCGCCGTTCGGGCCGTCGGGCCACGTCATCATCTGGTCGGTGCACCACCAGTACTCCTCGAGCGTCTCGCCCTTCCACGCGAACACGGGCACGCCCTGCGGGTCTTCCGGTGTTCCGTTGGGGCCAACGGCGACTGCGGCTGCGGCGTGATCTTGGGTGGAGAAGATGTTGCAGCTCGCCCAACGCACTTCAGCGCCAAGCTCGACGAGCGTCTCGATGAGAACTGCGGTCTGGATGGTCATGTGCAGGCTGCCCGAGATGCGGGCACCCTTCAACGGCTTCGATTGGCCGAACTCTTTGCGCAGCGCGCGCAGACCCGGCATTTCGTGTTCGGCGAGGTGGATTTCCTTGCGGCCGAAGATTGCGAGCGAAAGATCGGCGACGCGGTAGTCGCGGCGCGCTGCAAGTGACGAGGATGATGAAGTGGTTGAGGACACGGAGGTTCCCTCCTGGGAACGAAAACAGCGGGTTCGGGTTGGTACCGGGCCGGTGCCAACTGACACCTCTCTGATCAGCCCGAACAGTCGCCCATTCTAGGCGGAAATTCAGGGCGTGAACGTGGGCGGAATGATGCCGGCGGCGATCTTGCCGTCGAGGCGTTCGACGTCTTCGGCCGACACGGGTTGCGCTTCCTCGACCAGCATCACCGGGATTCCATCGCGCACGAGGTACTTGCACTTCAGCCGCGGGTTGTACAGGCCGTTGTCGTCACCGAGGTAATAGAGCGGACCTTTGTCTTGCGGGCAAGCAAGGACGGCGAGCAGGCGAGGGTCGAGCGGCACGCGCTGACTCTAGCCGTGTAGGTGAAGGGTTTACAGGCTGGTGATCAGAACGAGCAGCTCGGCCACGCGCAGGTCGCATGCGTCGCGAGTGGGGGCTTCCAAGTTCAGCCGCAGGAGTGGCTCGGTGTTTGAGGGACGCAGGTTGAACCACCAAGGGCCGCAGTCGACGGTGAGGCCGTCAAGGCGATCTTGTTCGAAGCCCGCGAACTGGTTCGCAACCAACTCGATAACGGCTTGCGCGTCGGTGACCTGCGTGTTGATCTCGCCGCTCGACGAGTAGCGCTCGAACGGCTTGCGTACGACCGAGAGGTCGGTGTCGGCGAGGCTTACCTCGTTGAGCACAAGCATCGTCGCGATCAAGCCGCTGTCCGCGCGGAAGTTGCGCAGGAAGTAGTAGTGCGCCGAGTGCTCGCCACCGAAGACGGCGCCGGTTTCGGCCATCCGTTGTTTGATGAAGCTGTGCCCGACCTTCGTGCGCACTGGAACGCCGCCGTGTTCGCGGATCACTTCGGGTACTGCTCGCGAACAGATCAGGTTGTGCAGAATTGTCGCTCCGGGGTTTGTTCGCAAGACGCCTGCGGCGAGAAGCGCAGTAGTTGTGCTGCCGCTTAGGCCGCGGCCGGTTTCGTCGACGACGAAAACGCGGTCGGCGTCGCCATCGAACGCGAGGCCAATGTCGAACCCGCCTGCAACTACGCGAGTCTGAAGATCGAGTTGGTTGGCGGTTTGCAGAGGATCGGCTGGGTGATTCGGGAAGGTGCCGTCGAGTTCGCCGTACATCACTTCGAGCGTCATTTGGGGCAGCCGTTCGAACACAGCTGGCACGACGAGGCCACCCATGCCGTTCGCCGTGTCGGCGACAACCTTCAGCGGGCGCAATGAGGCGACATCGACGAACGAGACGACATGATCGGCGAACGCCTGAAGCAGGTCGCGAGTCGTTAGCGATCCGCAGCGGGCCGCTGGCTTCGGCCCGTTGCCACGCAACACGTCGGCGGCAATTGCTTTGACCTTGTCGAGACCGGTATCGAAACCGATGGCGCCCGCTCCGCGGAGGCAGAACTTGATGCCGTTGTACTGCGCGGGGTTGTGCGACGCGGTCAGCATTGCACCGGGAGCGTCGAGCGTGCCCGATGCGTAGTAAACGAGGTCGGTGCTGGCCAGGCCGACGTCGACGACATCGAGACCCTGCTCCATAACGCCACGAGCGAGAGCTTCGACAAGTTCTGGCCCCGACGAACGCATGTCGCGCCCAACGATGACTCGATCGGTGGTGCCACTGGCCAGGCAGAAACGGGCGAAACCGACGCCGAGCGCGTAAGCGACATCCGGGTTGATTTGGTCGGGAACCGTGCCTCGAACGTCGTACGCCTTTACGACCTCGTCGAGCACCGCTGGATCAGTGGTGAGCATGCGGGTCTAGAGGCTAGCGGGGGGCGCGACCGGCTCGTCGGTAGTCGGGTCGACGTCGTATTCGTCGTACCATTCATCTTCGTCGTTCACCAGTAACGGATGGGCGTTGCGGTGCTTGGCGTCGCCCTTGATGCGCCAGAAGATCAGCCAGCCAAAGCCGACGAACGTGAGCAGGTAATAAAACTTGTCGCTTGTCGAGGCTTCGTAGTGCAGCCGCACGTGCTTGCTGGTCGGGATCACGACCATCATGTTCGAGCCAACGCGGTAAGGGCCGTCGGCGCCGTCGACTTCCCAGTTCGGGAAGTAGCTGACCTTGACGAGCACCGGCACGCCAATCTCGGAAACGTCGAAACTGAGGTCTTGCTCGCCGAGGTGATAGTTCGAGACTTCGATCTCGGGAAGTTCAACGACTTCGATGGTGTCGGCGGGTACCACGATGTCGACGCGACGACCTGGGTCGCCTGACTTCTCGCCGACGCGTCGCGTGTAGTCGATCACTACGTCGATGCGCTGCCAGTCGGATGGGCCATCCGTCGCCGGCATTGCATCCCACTCTTCCTCGTTCTGGAACCAGCTGGAACCAAGCTCGAGGCTGCGCTCGCGTTGGTCGCCGCTGCGTTCGCGCACGACGACGGGTTGCACCGTCAACGGCACCACGACCTCACTGTCGGCGACGCGGTAGATCTCCCACGGACCACTCGTCGCGACCAGTTCGAGGTCGTCGCGCCCGGTTGCCTCGTCTTTGGCAGCTTGCGTGAACACCATCAGGTACTTGATGCCAAGCTTTTGCAACATCGGCACACCGACATCGGCGTTGTTATCGACGTAACGAAGTTCGCGCACCGGGTTCGAGCTGTTCTTGCTCATCGCCGCGACCGAAAGGAAGTGATACGGCGTGGTCGCTGACGCTTCGAAGAAGACGCCTTCCTGGCTGGTGATACATCCGTCGGTCCAGTGAGGCAGCAGCATCAGCGCCATCGTCGTGCCGTATTGACCGGTCTCGCCGTTGTTCTCCCACACTGCGCGGCCGCAGCCGAGTTCGGGCTCGCTTCGCTCGCCCAAGTAGGCCATCGTGTTGACCAAGTTCCGGTACTCCGGATACGCGGGGCGGCCTTCGTAACCGTTGAAGTTGTAACTGGTCCATCCGTCGGAGAGTGCGTCTCGCGAAGTTGGGGTGAGCGAGATCGGACTCCAGGCGTCGATGAAGAACGAGTAGCGACACGAGTCCGACTGGACGTAGCAGATCGTTCCGTCGCGCTCTTTCAATTCTGCACCGGGGAAGTTGCGGAAGAGGAACAGTTCCATCGACATGATCAGCACACCGACGACCGTTGCGATCGAGGCACCGGTAAGCCATGTCTCAGTGACGTTGAGCGAACGACCCTTGAGGGCGCGGGTCACGAAGTAGACGAGGTCGACGATGCCCACCATCATCAGCAGCAGGCGCATGAGGTAGAGGAAGGGCAAGATGCGCGGGTTCCACAGCAGCCCGACACCGGGAAGGCTGTCGCGCGCGAGGAACGTTGCCGCCATGAGCGCTATGCACAAGATGCCCAACCATGCACCGTTCAGGTTTCTACGTATGACACTGCTTGTGAACCCGAGCAGTGCAAAGCCGCTGACGAGTACGTCGAGGAACGGCGACCACGGGAAGAACATGTCCCAGAAGCTGTCGTTCACGCCCTCCGGGCGGAAGCCGTACTTCATGTCGGTCATGTAGTCGGTGCTGGTGACAAACGGCAGCACCCAGAACGAAACGAGCAGGCCGACGCCGACGAAGACCGTGAGGCCGTAGAAGAACCGCGTCTTGTCCATCCACACCAGCCACATGAGCGCAACTGCGAGCATCACGAACAGCAGGACGATTCCGTGCGACAACATCGCGAGTGCAAGCACGATCGCGGCCCAGCTGCGGTACTTCCCGTTTTCGAGGCCACGCGCGAACAGGCCGAGGCCAAGCATTGCGAACGAGAGTGCAATTGAGAACGAGAACTCGCCGGCCATCGTGCTCTTCACGTTGCCGCCGTAGATGCTGAAGCTCTCGTCGAACAGGAACACGAGCGACGCAAGCGCCATCAGTTCTGGCACTGGGTAACGGAAGCGAGCGAGGCGACCGAACGCCCAGCAGCAGAACGGAAGAGTGACCAGGCCGAGGCAGACGACAATCTTGAACGCGATGCCGTACGGGAAGACGATGTTGAGTACGACCATCATCAGCGCCGGGATCACCATGTAGAAGCGGTAGATCGGGAAGCCGTTGTACCAGTAGTTGCTCCAGCCGCTGATCTGGCCATTAGGTAGTAGGTGATCGCGCAAGTACGCGGGCGCCATCACGTGTGCACCCATGTCGCCACCCGTGGGTGTGTTGTTCGTGAACACGAGGTCGAGATGGATGACCTGCAAGACCGCAAAGATGCAACCACCGACGACGACTAGCGCTGTGAGGTATTGCACGACGCGCTCGATTGGCCACGGCGAGTTGAGCCAGTTGCTGGGGCGACGAATGATGCGCCGGTAGACACGGCGCGCGAGAACCGTGGCGCGAGATTCTGTTGATGTCGAGACGTAGGCGTCGGTGTCCGGAACGTCGCTCGCTTCGACGTCGAGCACGTCGATGCTGAGCGCGTCGGGTTCCGTCGGGACTGGCTTGGCGATGGCCGCGTCGTTGGAGGGTGTTTGGTCGGTCATGCCGGGTGGCATCTTTCCATGCCCCCGGCGACTTGGGGTGTCACGATGATGCAACTAGCGCGAGGCCGGTCGCGTTGAACGCGGCGTGGGCCAGGATGCCCATTCCCAGTCGTCCGGTGCGCAGCGCGCAAACGCCAAAGACGAGGCCGACGAGGAACAGACCGGGGTACTCGACCGGCGAGAAGTGGACGATTGCGAACAGGGCGGCGACCAGAATCAGCGCCAGCCAGCCGCGCCATTGCTGGAGCCGACGACCAACGGCTCCTTGCAGCAGGCCGCGGTAGACCAGTTCCTCGACTAGCGGGGCGCCGACGACCACCACGACGATAAGAACTGCGACACCGCTACCCGATGCGTTGTCCCAGAGTTCGCGTGCTCGCTCCTCGATCTTGTCGCTGCTGAACGCGTCGGGCCAGATCGATTCCAGTGGCCAATAGAGCAGCGGCACGAGCCCGAGTTGAGTGGCAACACCAATCGGTAGTCCGATTGCGTCGATCGGTTTGAACGACAGCCCGTAGTCGGCAGCAGGTCGGCCGACGCCGAACCGGGTGCCGAGCAACCACAGCGCGGCGAGCATCGGGAGCCATTGCGCCAAGCTGATCGCGGCGAGCCACGCCGGGCCGGCTTCGGCGACCGAGTCTGATCCGCTCGCCGCCAGAACGGCGCCAGCCGCAAGGTTGCCGACTAGCCACGCGCCGATCCAGGCGAGGGCGGCGTCGCGAATCGAGATCTGCGCTCGGGTTTCATTCATGTCGCTGCCGTTCGGAGTTCGGGGCGCTGAGAGTCAGCTGTACTGGCGAGGGCCACCGGCGTAAACGAGCTCGCGTGGCGAACGCCGATCCTCGAGTTGCCAACCGTTGGGAACAGTCAGGCGCGCCGAGTGCCTTTGGCACAGGTCGTAGCTGTGCGGATCGCGATCTGCGAGCAAGTCGTCGAGCCAGACGATGGCTCGCGCGTATTGATAGGACAGCGTCATGGTGGCTGGTGCTGCACAGCCTGTACGCGAACACTGCCTGCTCATTTGCTCCACGCTAAATGGCCATGCCATTAATTTGGTGGACCCCATGACGGGGGCATACCCAGAGTCACGCCGCTTGACACGTCCGCGTCACACGGCCGCGACGGTTCGCGATGCCGTTCGCACCCCTAGCATTGCTGCATGAGCAATCTTCCACCGCCGCCTCCCCCGCCTCCTGCAGGGCGCGGCCAGCAGCCGGGGCCACAACCCCCGCCGGGTGGAAAGAAGCCGACTGGTGTGGGTTGGCCGCGATGGGCGGTGCCCGTTCTGCTCGCGGTGCTCGTCGGCACGTTGCTGTTGAATCAGGTCTGGCCATCCGATGATGGCGAGAAGTTGTCGTACGACGAGTTCATCACCGCCGTCGAGAACGACGAGGTCGTCAAGTTCACGGTGACCGACGGGTCGAACTCGATCTCGGGTGAGCTAGAAGATGGAACCAAGTTCACGACGACCGCCCGCGACAACTTCCCGCTCGAGAGCGAGAAGGCGCTGTTCGAGGAACACGACGTCGAGGTCAACTACAAGGCACCGGACAGCAACTGGCTGCTCAGTTCGCTCGGACTGCTCTTGCCGTTCCTGTTGATCATCGGGTTCCTGGTGTGGATGAACAAGCGGGCGCAGGGACAGATGGGCAACGTGATGTCCATCGGTCGCAGTCGCGCCAAGACGTACTCGGCTGACAAGCCGTCGACGACGTTCGCCGACATTGCGGGTTACGAGGGCGTCAAGCAAGAGATCACTGAGGTTGTCGACTTCCTGCGCATGCCCGAGCGGTTTAAGGAGATCGGCGCGCGCGTGCCTAAGGGCATGTTGCTCGTCGGTCCTCCTGGCACCGGCAAGACGCTGTTCGCTCGCGCCGTAGCTGGCGAGGCCGGCGTTGGGTTCTTGTCTGTCACTGGCTCCGACTTCATGGAGATGTTCGTGGGCGTTGGTGCCAGCCGCGTTCGCGATTTGTTCCAGCAGGCCCGCAAGTTGGGCCGCGCGATCATCTTCATTGACGAGATCGACTCGATTGGTCGCAAGCGCGGTGCCGGCCTTGGTGGCGGACACGACGAGCGCGAGCAGACGTTGAACCAGATGCTCGCCGAGATGGACGGGTTCGAGACCAGCGAGGGCATTGTGATTCTCGCGGCGACGAACCGACCCGACATTCTTGATCCGGCGCTACTGCGTCCGGGTCGCTTCGATCGCCAGATTGTGGTGCCGCTGCCAGAGAACGACGAGCGCCTCGCGATCCTCAAGGTGCACAGCCGCGACAAGCGGATGGGGCCCGATGCGGATCTCGAAGTGATGGCGAAGGCGACGCCGGGTATGAGTGGCGCCGATCTTGCCAACTTGGTGAACGAGGCTGCGTTGTTCGCCGTGCGGCGCAACAGCAAGCAGATCGAGCGCATCGACTTCGAGAACGCACGCGATCGCATTGTGTTGGGTGCTCGCCGCGAGAGCCTGGTGATGTCGGCCGATGAGAAGCGGGCGACCGCGATTCACGAAGGTGGCCACGCGATTCTGACGGTGCTGATGGAACACGCCGATCCGTTACACAAGGTGACGATCCTGCCGCGCGGCATGGCGTTGGGCGTCACGTGGAGTTTGCCGGAAGAGCGTCACACGTACTCGAAGGATTACTTCGAGGATCGCATCTGTATTGCGATGGGTGGTCGCGCTGCCGAGAAGATCGTGTTCGGCAAGTTGAACTCGGGTGCGGCGAACGACCTCGAGCAAGCGACAAGCATTGCGCGCCGCATGGTGCGCGAGTGGGGCATGAGCGACGCTGTCGGGCCGATGGCGTGGAGTGGTCATCAGCAGGTGTTCTTGGGTGAAGACCTGATGACGCAGGGTCGCGAGTACAGCGACGACACCGCCAAGATCATCGACACCGAGATCTCGGGATTGCTGCACCGCCAAGAGCAACGTGCTCTCGATGTGTTGACCAAGCACCGCAAGGCAGTCGACGCAGTAGCCGCTGCGCTGCTAGAGCACGAAACCATTGACGGCGAAGAAGTAGCCCGCCTGGTGCACGAAAGCCTCGGCGCGAAGCCAGCTGAAGAACCCGCCTCAGTCGACTAGTAGATCGACGAGAGCGGTCAGACCGACCTCAGGTTGCTGATGTCAGTCGGTGCATAGCGGCGCCGACAACGCGGTTTCGACTTCGCCAAACAGATCGCCGGCTATGTGCGTGCGTGAGCCGCTCGACGCCGAAGTACTTCGAGAGCGGCGACGAGTACGACCACGAGGATGATCGGCCAGGGGCTGGGAGGCCACGCAAAGATGCTTGCGACGCCCCACACAATCGCCACGCCCAAAGAGATCCCAACACTGCCGACCCAGAATTGCTCTCTGTCGGTGGGCCGCACCCACGAATACGCCAACACAGACGTAGCGAGCGCCGCCAAGACCGGAGCCGCAAACCACAAACTTGTGCTCCACAGCAGTGCAGCGCAGACCATGATCCAGACGCCGACAAGTAACGGCTGCCGACCGAGCAGGGGCCTGCGGCCCTTCAAGGCGCGAATCAAGTCGAGACTGATCAGAAGCAGCGACGGCACCGTCATCACGAGCACCACTAGGGCTACTTCGGTCTTGTCCCAAGCCCACACCGATGTGATCGACAAGACCACGAGAGCAAGCGCTCCAACAACCAGGCCAACACTGATTCTGCGACCCGTCACGCATCGCAGGATGCCCGTTGTGCGCCCGTAACACAAGCACTCAACCGACCTCTTCGGCAGGCGTGGAGGGGTGCTATTAGGAACGCATCAGGTTGCCGATGTCGGTTGGCATCGAAGAAAATGTGATGGCGAGCTCGGCGAGCAGATCGGCCGAGCGGAAGTGTGGATTCCGCCCAGGCGGGGCCGGAGGCCACGAGCGCGGCACCGCATCGCAGACACGAACGGCGGTTGAGATCATCGATACCAGGCCAACTGCATCGACGTAGCCAACAGTGCACCGTGACGGCTCCACAGTCGAAGGTGCTCCTCCGAAGTCGAGTACGCGCCGCTGGTCCCGAAGGCCTCACTGAGGATCACATCGTCTCCGACGGCGGCCAACTCGCTTTCGGTAGCGTGAAAGTAGACCGACAGCGTGAGTGTGGAGCTTGGCCGAGGGCCGTCGCTCCAGAAGAAGGAACGCGGCGCCCGATGATCGGCGAGGAATGCGAGCTGAGCGTGGTCGACCGATCGTCCGGTCGTCTCACGCACCCAAGCGGTTGAGTACGTACTCTCCCGGTTGTAAGGCGGAAATCCGACGACGGGACGAACGGAAGCTCGTTGACCACACGGTCCGGGTGCCGGGTATGTCGCCTCGAGCGTGTCGGGGTCGGGGGCGGCGGGGGCCTTGATCTCAAGGTGCCCGTCCGTCTCGCGTCGCTGGGTGAACACAACCGATGCGATCGCCAGCGTGACGTCGTCAGCGGTGACCTCTGACTGCCAATAGCTCACAGATCGACCGCCACCAACACGCCGCGTCTGGATCACGAGGTCGCTGCCCGGCTCGACCTTGCCCACGAAGTTGACTGTGATGGCGGAGGGCGCTGCTTCACCATTGACCTCGTCGCACACTGCTCGCAACGCCACTGCGGCGGTCCAACCACCGAACATTCCATTCACCGACTCGTAATTCGGATCGGCGTGGGCGATCCAGATCCCGTCGCTTGACCGACTCAGTTCAAGCGAGCGTTCAAGATCCCCTCGAGCCATCGGCGGACTCTACATCGGCTCTCTCCAGCAGAAGACTGCCGTATGCAGCTCCAAGGTTCGACGAACAGATGCTGCTCGCGGTGTGGCCGGCTTTCGCCGGCACCTGATGGCCGACGCTCGATCTCCGCAACGGTGCTATTAGGAGTCGATCAGGTTGCTGATGTCGGTGTGTCAGCGGTTACTTTCGTTTGTGTCAAGGCGTTGACTGAGTCGCGCCGTGGTCGAACTGCGACACAACCGCAATGTCAGGCGCATAGATAGCGTGACTGAAATGAGCGAGCTGTTTGTCGAAGGACGGCGAGTCGCGTGGCGCGTTCTAGGCTCTGGCCCTCCGCTGCTTGCCCCGGAGTGCAACTTCTCGTGGACATCGACGATGGTCGAAGCGATGAGCCGCGAATTCACGCTCATCGTCGCCACGCCGACCGATTTCGGTACTAGCGAGCGAGTTGGCGCTCCGTACAACCCAGCACGTTGGGCTGTCGAGATGGAGGCTGTGCTCGACCATCTCGAAGTCGCACGCTGTGGGGTGTTCGGCTACTCCTTCACCGGTGCGTTCGGCCCGTGGCTCGCGCAGCACCTTCCACGCCGCATCGCCGCGGTTGTTGCTGGCGGGTTCCCGCTACTCGGCGACTACAGCGTGACCGCTGATGATGTACGCGGCCAGCTCGCGGCATTCGAGGCAGACCCAACGACCTACGCAAGGATAAACAGCGAGCGCTTCGATCCGCGCGCCGGGATGGCGTTCTACGACAGCCTCGCGTCCTTGGCCGACGACGCCCTGGTCGACTCATGCCCATGTCCGTTGTATTGCTTCTGGGGCGACGAGGACACCGATGCGGTCGCGATGGTGATGCCCAGCATCGACTTTTCGGCCGGGCTCACCAAGCGAGGGGTGACTCATCAGGTCATCCGGGGCTTTGATCACGAGGGTTTGAACGACCATCTCGAGGTTGCCTGGCCCGATGCGGCCACCTGGCTCTCACGCCACATCGCGGAAGGGTGAGATTAACGGCGGAGGGTTGTTGATGTCGGTCGCCTCGCGGAAGGTCGATCGCGAACACTGACTCGGTACGCCCGGGGTCATCACGGCGGGATTCGGGCGACCAAATCGATCGCGGGTTCTGCGTGTGGGTGCCCGCGTAGATTTCTGTGGCGGCATGATCGGAAAGTGCTCGCGCCAGACGAAGGGTTGACGTGCACCTGTCACCGAAGGACGAGCCGATCGATCAGGCAACCGCCTTGGCCGATGCTCGAAGCGCCCTCGTCGAGGTGTACCGCTATCTGCACCATCGATGTGGTTCGAAGTCACTCGCGGAAGACTTATCGTCCGAAGCGGTTCTCGCAGCCATCGATCGCCTGCTCGCGGGTGAGATTGAACGCATCACAGTTGCCTACGTAGTGGGGATCGCCCGGCACAAGCTGGTCGACCATTGGCGGCGTGCCGATCGCAGCCGACGTCACCTCGAGCTGCTTCACAACCGCGAGGAAATTTGGACCGACGTTGCCTTTGAGCCCGATAGGTCGGCGGCAACGCTGGCCGGCCTTAGCCCGATGCATCGCGCCGCACTCACGCTGCGCTACATCGACGACCTTCGCGTGCCCGACGTTGCATCGCTGCTTGGTCGTTCCGTGGCCTCGACGGAGACGTTGTTGATGCGCGCCAAACGCGCATTCCGCGACGAATACGAACGCATGGAGAACGACAATGAATGATCCGTTCAAGTCACTTCGCGGCGAGTCGCCGCCGGTGAATCCCGACAACAGATTCGTCGATTCTGTGATGCGGGTTGTGCAGCAGCGCCTGGATTCACCGTCTGTCGCGTCCGACGACGCCACACACTTCACCGACCTGGAGGTAAACGCAATGAATGCACACCCAACGAAGAGGACGTGGTGGCTCGTCGCTGCAGTTGTTGTCCTGCTGTTGGCCGGATTGTTCGCCATCACTGAGCTTCGCGATGACGTTGACAAGCGGGAACCGGCCGCGCCGACAGAGACGCCGATTCCCACCGACACGGTCGCCGAAACCGTCGCGACACTGAGCACTGTTCCGATTGAGGTCATCGACGGAGCCCCGCCCAATTGGCCGTACCGAGACGTTGGCGGCGACCCGGCATTCGACATCGCTCTCCCAAACCCCGTGGAAATCACGTCGCCAGCGCAGGGTGGCGATCTCTCCGTCGAGGTGTTGGGCGCAGAACTGCGGCGCGAGAACGAGCTCGAGGCAATGGTCGGCGTTAGCTTGCGCGTGACCAACGAGTCACTGGCAATCATTGAGAGCGGACCGGCGCGTGTGCACTTGTGGTGCAACTTTCCGGTGAGCGAGTTAGGTACCTTGCAGTACCCACCCGAATCGGCAGCGCTGCTTGCAGGTCTGCCGGAGTTCGAGAACTTCATCAACGTCGAACCACAACAGTCGGTTGAGTTTGCTACCTACGTCAGGGTCAATTTGCCGCTGACCAACTGCGTACCCCTCGTCGCCGTGGAGATCAGCAACGCTCGTCAGGACTCCGACAGTTCTGCCACCGTTCGCGATCAGGTGGGTGATCTCTGGCTCGTGCTGCCAATCGACCTTCCGGCTCTTCTGGAGGCCGCCGCGCCGATCCCGGAAGGTGTTCCATCCATCATTGAGATGTGTCGTCTTGTGGAGCGCGCAATTCCAGAGCTGTATCCGGACGAAGTCAACCTGTCCCGGTCGGGAAACTTGCCCTGCTCTTGGTCGAGTGATTCAGGCGACCTTGTGTCTGTGTCTCTTCACGCCGGATATGAACCTTTGTTGCCGTACTCGGGCAGCCTGAACTATGTGCCGCACAGTGATCTTCCGCCAGGCGCACTAGAAGCCGAAGGCGTGTCGGACCTCTCATACGTGCGGTTCGACACTGATACGTACACGCTCGTTGTCGCCGCACGTGGCGACACGCAAGTCGCACGTACCGTCTTCGGACTGATTACCGCGGTGACCGAGTAAACGGGCCGCATAATGTCGCGACATGGCTCTCTTTCACCGCGCGACCATCGTCCCGACCAAAGAACAGATCATCTCCGAGTGGGTGCCACTCCAGGCGTGGGGACCGCCGGCCGACACGCCGGTCACGGTCATCGGCGCCTTCCGTTTCGATGATCCGCAGGGCGCAGTGGGTATGGAGACCTTCCTCGCGACCGCGGGCGACCAACTGCTCCAGGTCCCGCTGACGTATCGAGATGCTCCACTCGAAGGTGCCGACGACGCGCTGATTTCTGAGATGGACCACTCGGCACTGGGGAGACGCTGGGTGTACGACGGCCTGCGCGACCCGCTTTACCTCGTGATGTTGGCGGCGGTGGCAATGACTGGGCAGGGCGAGGCGCTCGGCATGGCTGAGTACGAATCGCGCTGGTACATCGCGCCAAGCGGCGTCCGAATCCAGGGCGGAGAATGGTCGCTTGAGCGAGTACCCGTCGACGGCTTCACCACCGCGAACGTGGGCGAGGCGGTCGTGAACTTTGCGAATGAGCGCTTCGAACTCACCGTGTATCGCCAACCGCGACACCAACCCCGTCCACCGATCGGGCTCACGGCCACATGGATCGGCCATGCCGATCCGGTGGTTCTCGCAGAACTGCGCGAGCTCCCGAAGTAGCCAGAACGACCTGAGAACGCCACGCAGGCGACAGCGGGTCGGCACCAGGAAACACCCGTTCCGTGGCGCAAACGAGCATCCAGCCCGGAAAGAATTCGAAGAAAGTCCTGGTCAGGGGTTGTGTCACGAACATATGTCCGCTAGTCTACTTCACATGCAAGCCGCCCTCATCCTTTGCGACAAAGCGTCCGCCGCCGTCGCGGGCGTCGACCTCGGCGCCGCGACACCGCAATCACTTGCTCTTGGCGCGCTTGGGTTGCAGCGGCATATCGACCGGATGAAGGCGCTCCATGCGACCGTGCTCACTGCTGCCGATCGTGCTCTCGTTTGGCAGGGCACCGGGGCGCGCAATATTGCCGATTGGGTGTCCGCCAACACCAACACTGGCTATGGCGATGCGGTCGGTCGCAAGAAGCTGGCCGACTCGCTCGAGAAGTCGCCCGAGCTGGCAGAGGCAGTGAAGAAGGGCGAGGTATCCGCTGCCACCGCCGAGACTTTGCACGACTCGATCGCCAACCCACCCGAGGGGTCCGACGTCGGCGAACTGATTCACGCGGTGAAGGGTGTCGGACCACGCGACGCGAAAGCCGTTGCCGAACAGTGGAAAGAGACCGTTTCCAACGAGACCGAGGAAGAACGCGAAGAGCGTCGCTACCAACTTCGCTCAGTGCGTTCGTCGGCGCCGGTCGACGGACTAGTCACCACCACCGTCGTGCTACCAATCCTGCAGTCGCGTCAGTTCATCAACGCGATCTCGCACATCGCGGGGAAGCCAGACGAGACCGACCTACGTGCCACCGAACAGCGACTCGCCGACGGACTCACCCAACTCTGCGACGCGTACGCCAAAGGTCAAGTCACCGGTGGGCGCGAGCGACCGACGATTCTGATCACTATCCCGGTCGATAGTTTTACCGGCGACAGCGACGAGCCCGGCACCACCGCCAACGGCGATCGCATTCCGGCACACGTCGTGCGTCGCATCGCCGAGAACGCGAACCTGCAACGGGTGATGGAAGCCGGTTCGCGCATCCTCGATCTTGGTCGCACGGTTCGCTACGCAAGCGACGATCAATACCGTGCTCTAGTCGTTCGCGACGGCGGGTGTCGCTGGGCTGGCTGCCACATACCCGCCGCATGGTGCGAAATCGACCATCTAATACCCGACACTGCGCAGGGGCGTACCGATCTCGACAACTTGGCGATGTGGTGCTCACATCACCACCACGAGAAACATCGACCTGGCGTGCGAGTACTCGGCAACACGCACAACCTACGAATACAGCTCGCGAACGGCACGATCATCAACTGCCCGACGCAACACGCTCGAAAACGAGATGAACGAACGACAACGGCGGCGGCCTGACGTCCGAACCTAGTTTGACCAGCAGCGACTACTGCTCGCGCACGTCTGCTAGTGCGCCCCACAAGTCTTCTGCGGTCACCGGTCCGGCGAAGCCTGCTCGCACTACGCCTTCGCTGTCTGCGATCGCGACCATCGGCACGACCTGGATGTCGTACTTGCGATGCAACTCTCTTGCGCTGGCGAACTCGACCTCGACCACACCTACATCGGCCGAGCGCAGCACTTCTGCCTTGCGCACAACATCGGCGCATGTGTTGCACGTCGCCGACGAGAACACGGCCACTAGCCACGGCTCCGCCGCCGCAAAGTCGGCGCGGTCAAGCTGCACTGGAACCGCACGGCTCGCCTGGGTCGGAGCCGCTACCTGTTGGCGCTTGCGCAACACCAATCCCACGCCCACCGCCACCACAACTACCCCCACCGCTACTACCAGCTGCGGCACGACTAGCCCGGCATCGCCATCGAACCCGAGCGGCCATTCAGCGACGCGCTACGCGGAAACGAACGCTCGACGATGATCGGCTGATCGCCGACGACGATCAACGGCTGCCCAAGCGCGGAGGCAGGAAGGGCGATCGTCGCAACACCAAGCGCAGGCACCAGTACGGCCTCGAGTCCCTCGATGTCGACTTCGCCACCGGGCCCCAACGACTTCACTGCGACAGAAGCATCCTGCGCACCAATGTTCAACACGATCAGCGCGGCATCGATCGCTTGCTCGCTGCCGATCGCCATGCTCCACCGCATCGTCCCGACCTCAATGAAGTACACCGGAACCCCAAGCAGAACGGTGGTAACCGCGCCCGCGCCAACCCGTCGAGTAATCGCACGCTCGACCACGATCGGCACATCGTTGAGCGAGATGAACTGCGAACCGTGGCGCCCAGTCGGCAGACCAGGAACTTCAGTGGCGCTGAACGACACCACCCGATGCGCCGGCACCGTGATCTCTTCGACGAGTCCCACCGTGTCGCTGGTAAGGCCATAGAAGTCAGGCTGCACAACCGCATCACGATCGGACGGGTTGTAAATGCTGAAGCGCTCGAAGTAGGTCTCAGCCGGATTCTCGCCATCAGCGAACCACCAACCAGTCGAAGGCGACGGCGCACCCAGACTCAGTGTGTAGCCCTGACGCTCGACCAAGTACTGCTGCGCGCGCCCGACAATCACTCGCCCGCGCGACGCAACCACCGAAACCGCGAACACGAACTCGTCCTTTGACAACGAGGCCTGATTCACGATGTACACCGAATGGCCGGGCACCGGCACACCCTGCAGCGCGCCAGGCTCACGCGTGCCGTTGCTACTTACGAACTGGAAGTTGACGATCGCATCATCGGGAAACGGATTCGTGACGATCAGATCTTCAAGACTGTCGTTGAGCGTGTAGTTGTCGGCGAAGTGCCACTCACTGGAAGTGCTATTCGAACAAGGGCTCACCGCACTCCCTTGTGGATGATCGGCGCGCTGCTCGACGAAGCCACCACCACCGTTGATCTCGACCATCGACGATATGTACGTGCCCTGACTCTGCAGCCCGATCGGATTGATCTCGAGCACATCGCGAGCCGCTACCTCGAAGTCGAGCTCGGTCGGCCCAACACCATCGGCATCCGTGAACACAGTGATGCGACCGACGAGCGGCTCGTCGGCCGGATTGGCAATGACGACCGCTCCCCCACGACTCTGACCGACCGGCACGCCAGGGCAGAACCAAGTCGCTGTTATGAACGATTGGCTCGGCACAAACGGCGTTGTCGGCTGGCCCAACGTCGCGAAGTGTGCAGTCGCCGGTGGCGGCGCCTTCCACACGAACACGGCCCCGAAAAGCAAAAGGATGGGCAGCAGCACCAACACCACCACCGAAATCGCGCGCCGACTCATAGACCAGTTCACAGGTCAACCTCCTGACTACCGGCACCGGGTTGCGAAATCGGCGCAGTGAGGTCGGCCACCGGCGTTTGATCGATTACTTCCGCGGGCGCCAATCGGCGACGCCTCAGCTGCGACGGACGCAGCCGACTCGCCGCCAGCACGAGACCGAGCCACACGACCAATTGCCCCACTAGCCACAGCGATCGATCGGTGCCGGTGTCATAGACCAATGAGGCGCGCCCCGCAGTCGGAACATCGAAGGCCAACGTCGAACCAAACGCGCGCCGGCCAACGACACGCTGCCCGTCGACCGTCAACTGCCAACGCGAATCAAATGGCACGGCAACATGCAGAGTTCCAGCTGCAACATCGCCCACCGCGTCTCCCCGATCCGGCGCACCCACCGCGAACGGAACCGAACCGCGCAGATCAGCCGACGCGAGCACATCGCCACCCGCTTGTTGACTCGCCTCGGCACCTTTCGCAGACAACACCGATCGCGTCGGCGCGTACGCCGTGTTCTCGTAGACGATGTAGTTGGGCGGCTTCGTGAGAGGTGCCGCGAGGTCGAGCTGATCGTCGAGCACATCAATCAGCCCGCCGGGCGGCAGCAGCGGGGCATCGATGGTGCCATTCGCTCCATCTGCCAAAGGCACGATGACAAAGCGAATTCCGAACGGCGCCAGCAACCGGCCGCCACGCAACGTCAGCCCGTCGCCGATTGCGCGCAACGCATCGGCCACATCGGCCTCGACTGCGGTTGGAGTGCCCGCCCAGTAATCCTCAATCGTCAACAGGTCGTCGTCGGTGATCGCGTACCCGATGCCTGGCGTATATGTGTATGCCCCGACGGGGATTCCCCTCGGATCGCCTAACCACAGTACGCGGTAGTCGCCCTCGGCCGGGTCGACGGGCAACTGGCCAAGCACCGACACCAAAGTGCGTTCTGGCATTTCCCAGCGACCGTTGAAGACCGACAACGTTCCCGGCACGATTCCAATCACGATTGCAACCGTGGCCACAAGACCGAGTGGTTGCCGCCAGCCGAACGAACCGCTT
>JBEBGL010000026.1:0-28038 GCA_040081465.1 Ilumatobacteraceae bacterium
AACGACAACCACATTGGCTAACGTGCAACCGTGAGTTCCTTTCCGCCACCCCCATCTCCTCCGCCTCCCCCGCCGTCGCAGCAGCCAAATCAGCAGGCGGCGTGGAGCACGCCGATCAGTTCGCTCACCGATCCGCCTCCACCGGTAGGCGCGAAGAAGTCGGGCATCCCGACGGTGGTTTGGATCGTCGCAGTCGTCGCGCTATTAGGCGGCGGTGCCGTCGCCCTCTTCGCGCTTGGCGGTGACGACGACAAGAAGGCCGGAAGCGGTACGACTGTCGTGCTCGGTGCCGACGACACGATCGACACCGCAGGTACTGGCTCGGAAGACTCCACTCCGCAAGACACCACCCCGGCCTCGACGCCGACCGGAATCAGCGGCACTCGTGAAGACCCGGTACCAGTCGGTCAGGTCGCAGACATTGGTGGCGATTGGCGTTTACAGGTGCTCGACGTGATCCCAGATGCGTCAGAACAGATGGCCGCTGCCGACGAGTTTTATGACGCTCCGCCCGCTGGCTCCACCTACATGCTCGTCAGGATCGCGCTTGGTTACTTCGGTAGCGAAGACCCAAAGATCGCCTTCGAACCCGACGTTGATGTGTTTGGAAGCTCAGGCGTCACACTCGACGACTTCTGTCTCGCTACGGTGCCCGACGAAATCGATTTCTTTAACTATGTATTTTCGGGTGGAGTTGTTGTCGGCAATGCCTGTTTCGTCGCTCCGATAGCGGAGGCCGGCACGTTCCAGCTGTTTGGGAAAGGCGACTTCTTCGACGACGAAGGTGTCTACCTAGAACTTGGCGCGCCCAATGCAGCGGTGGAACCGATGGCATCACTCACCGGTCCGCAACCCGGCGCGGCGTCGACCGCCGCACGTCTCTCACCAACACCTGTGGGTACCCCAACTGACGTGGGATCTGATTGGCAGGTCACCGTCACAGGCGCAGTGCGCGACATAACTGCCGAGGTCCTGGCCGAGAACCAATTCAACGAGAAGCCACCGCCCGGCTATCACTTCGTCGGAATCGAAATGACGTTTGCATACAGCGGTGCTGGTGGAGCCTCGCCGGCACAGGTGTCGATCGGCGCGGTCAGCGACGACAACGTTCAGCACGACGGCTACTGCGGCATCGTTCCTGGCGAGATCGATTTGTATACCGAACTCTTCGCGGGCGGAAGCGCTAGCGGCACGCTGTGCGTGCTCGTGCCCGAAAATGCAGGCAGCATCGCCCTGTTTGCAACGGCCGACTTCAACGGCTACCTCTGGTTCGCCACCAGCTAGCGCGAGCGGTGGCGCGCAACCTCGTACACCGCTAGGCCGGCGGCGGCACTGACGTTCAACGAACTCAGTCGGCCGCGCATCGGAATGCTGACGATCAGGTCGCAGCGCTCGCGCACGAGACGCGACAGCCCTGCACCTTCGGCACCCAGCACTAGGCAGATTGCATCGGCAGCGAGGTCGCCAAGCTCGAACAAACTGCGCTCGGCGTCGTCGTCGAGACCTACAACCCAGATGCCAGCTTCTTTCATGCGTGCCAGTGCCGCTGGTAGTCCGCCGACAACGGCCATCGGCACGTGCTCGATTGCGCCGGCCGCTGACTTAGCAACGGTGGGCGTCACGTGCACCGCACGATGGCGTGGCAGCACGACCCCGTGAACACCCGCGCCATCGCAACAGCGAAGCAGCGCGCCAAGGTTGCCAGGGTCGGTGACACCATCCACGGCAACAAGGAAGGGCGTGACCTTCGGTGTGCGGCGCAGCAATGTGGCGAGTTCGACTTCTTGCAATGGCTCGGCGAAGGCCAGCACACCTTGCGGTGCTTCGCTCTTGGCCTGCTGATCAAGCCGCTTGCGCGCGACCTGCGTAACGGTGACTCGCATTGTGCGCGCGATCTCGACGATGTCGCTGACCACTTCGGTTGCATCCGGTTCCGCAGAGATCCAGATCTCGCGCACGCGACGCTTGCCAGCGATCAGGAGTTCGCGAACGGCCTGCCGACCCTCGACTTGCTCGCCACCAAGCGGCTTGTCGACTGGCTTACGATCGGTCTCTTCGCCTGGCCGACTGATGCGCCCAGTGCGACCAGCACCGCGCGATGCGAATTGCCGACTTCCAGTCGCGGGCGACTTGCTGCGCGCCGAACCTGCCGACGTCGCCGGCCGCGGCTTACTGGTGCGGGCCTTACCGGTACCCGACGTGCGTGCGCCGCGCGGACCGCCCTGTGCTGGCTTGCGCGGCTTCACTGCTGCACCGCGCTGATGATTGCCGTCGCCCACACGGCAATGCCTTCCTCGCGACCGAGCGCGCCAAGTCCCTCTGCACGGCGACCCTTGACCGTGACCGGCGCGCCAGCAGCGTCGCTCAACCGCTGTTGCATCGCTTCACGTTGCGGTGCCAACTTCGGTGCCTCGCACACGACCGAGCAGTCCACGTTGCCGATCGAGAAACCTGCGGCGCGGACGAGCGACGCCGCCTCGCGCAACAGCTCGATCGAGTCCGCGCCCTTCCACTTCGGATCGGTATCGGGGAAGTGTTCGCCGATGTCGCCAAGGCCGGCGGCGCCGAGCAGTGCGTCGATCACCGCATGCGCAACCGCATCGGCATCGCTGTGACCGTGCAGACCACGACTGCCTTCAAACACGATGCCGCCAAGCACGAGCGGGCGCGCGGCATCGTCGCTGAAGCGATGAATGTCGAAACCCTGCCCAACTCGTGTCGTCATCGCTTCGTCCTCTTGCCGGATGTGCTGGCGCGCCCAACGCAGATCGTCGGGGTCGGTGATCTTACGGTTGTGTTCCTCGCCAGCCACCACAACGACCCTGCCGCCGGCGGCTTCCACCAAGGCTGCGTCGTCGGTCGCGTCGCCGGCACTGGCGTGGGCACGGCGCAACACATCGGCGCGGAAGGCTTGAGGAGTCTGCACCGCCCGCAGCGCAGCTCGGGCGGGCGTGCCGATCACCTTGCCATCGGCGGCCACCTGTTTGATCGTGTCGGAAACGGGTAATCCCGGGACAGCGGCATCCGCGCCGTCGATCACTGCCGCGATCACCGTGGCAAACAGATCCGATGAAGCGAAAGGACGGGCGCCGTCATGAACACACACGATCGTGGCTTCGGCCGACACCTGCGCCAAACCGGCACGAACGCTGTCGCTGCGTGTCGCGCCACCTGCGATACCCCCCTCGCGGGTGGCGTCGGCCGCAGGCACGACGACGACAACACCGTCGCTCGCGCTGGTCGCTGCAGCTACACACCAATCGAGCACTCGTCGATCGCCGAGCCGTTCGTACTGTTTCGGGCCGCCGAAGCGTTGCCCGGTACCACCCGCTACGACAATCGTCCACACCGTTTCGCCACTGGCTGGCGACGCCGGTGACCGATCTGGCTGCGGTGGCCGAAGTGACGACACCCGACGAGGGTAGTACCGTTCCGGCGACCATGGCCCACGAAGAACAACTCGCCCGCACCGATTTCTTTGGTGGGGCCGCGCCCGCCCTGTTGCGTGAACTCGCGGCTCAGGGCAGCGAGCTGCCGCTTATCCGTGGCGACGTGTTGTTCCGCGAGGGCGACACGGCCGAATCGCTCTATCTCGTCATCAGCGGCCGCATCGCGATCGTCATCGCCAACCCAATCGATCATCGCGAGACAGTCGTCGCGCTGATGGATAGCGGCGACTTGTTCGGCGAAATGGCGTTGCTCGACGACGGCCCGCGCTCGGCGATGGCGCGTGCCCTCGAGCCGTCGACCGTATTCGCAATCCCGTTCGCGCCAGTGATCACCGCGTTCCGCAACGACCCGACATTGTTGTGGGGCGTCACCCGTCTACTTGCGCACCGGTTGCGTGTGATGGACGAAGCGCTCGCCGACAGCGTGTTCCTCGACGTCACTGGCCGCACGGCCAAGCGACTGCTCGAGCTGTCCGCAGGCGCGGATGAGTTCGTGTTGCCGATCACCCAGGAAGAACTAGCCGGCATGGTCGGCGCATCGCGCGAGCGCGTGAACAAGTCGATTGCCAGCTTCATCCGCCTTGGCTGGATCGACCAACACGACAGGCAATACAAGATCACGCGCCGCGACGCCTTGGAGTTGCGGGCCCGTTAGACCTCGTCGATTGGGTCTACGCCGGTGATGCCGGGTAGCAACCGCAGTTCGTCGATCACGGGTTGCGGCACGGCGCTGTCGGTGTCGAGCACCATCAATGCGCTGCCCCCGCCCTTGGTTCGACCAACAGCCATGTTCGAAATGTTGACGCCGTAGTTACCCATCGTGGTACCGACGGCACCAATCATTCCTGGTCGGTCGTCATTGCGCACGACTAGGAGGTGACGCGACGGCGGCACTTCGACATCGTGATCGTCAACCATGACGATGCGGGTCTCCATACGCAGACCGGCGAGCGTGCCTGCGAGCGAGTGACCGCACGACGAACGCAACGTGATCTTGTTGCGATAGTCGTCGCTCGTTGCCGTCTTCCAATCGCTCACGGTCATGCCAACCCCGGCGGCGAGTATCGGTGCATTCACGAATGTGACGGGCTCGGGCGTCACGGCCGACAGCAGGCCACGCAGTACCGACAATTGAAGAATGCGCGTGTCGTACTCCGCGATCTGGCCAGCGAACGCAATCTCCAATGTCGCTGGCGCTCCACGACAGAGTCCAGCCATTAGTCGACCCAACCGTTCGGCAAGCGGCAGGAACGGACGGATTGTCGCCGATGCCTCAGCCGCGTCAATGTTCACCGCGAACGGAACGAACTCGCCAGCAAGCGCGAGCTGCACCATCTCGGCAATGGTGTCGCTCGCCTTGTCTTGCGCCTCACGTGTAGACGCTCCGAGATGCGGGGTAACCACAACATTGTCGAGTTGGAACAACGGTGAGTCGGTGCACGGTTCGTCGGCAAACACGTCGAGCCCGGCACCAGCGATCTGTCCGCTACTCAGCGCGTCGTAGAGCGCGGCCTCGTCGATGACGCCGCCGCGCGACGTGTTGACGAGCCGTAGATTCGGTTTCGCGAGCGCGAGCACTTCTGCATCAATGAGCTTCGTCGTCTCAGCAGTTAGCGGCAGGTGGATAGAGAGGAAGTCGCTGCGGCGTACACAATCCTCAAGCGAGGTCAGCTCGACATCCATGCCTTTCGCTCGTTCGGCAGTGATGTACGGATCGAACGCAATCAGTCGCATTCCCAAAGCCGCGCATCGCTGCGCGACTAGCGCACCAACGCGTCCGAGCCCGAGTATCCCCATCGTCTTGCCGTACAGCTCGACGCCCTCCCACCGACTTCGTTCCCACGCGCCGCCCTTCAGCGACGCATGCGCCTGCGGCACGTTGCGTGCACAGGCGAGCAGAAGCGCCATCGCTTGTTCGGCAGCCGAGACGACGTTCGACTGCGGCGCGTTGACTACCAGCACGCCTTGGCGTGTTGCGGCCGGCACGTCGATGTTGTCGAGTCCGATACCGGCGCGGCCAACAACTACCAGGTCGGGTGCGGCAGCGAGCACTGCGCTGGTGACCTTCGTTGCGGAGCGCACGATCAGCGCGTTCGCACCTTTCACGGTCTTCAACAGATCGTCGGGGGTGAGGCCGTGGCGAATCTCAACCTGATGGCCCGCCTTACGCAGCAGTTCCAACCCGTTGTCGGCGATTGCTTCGGTGACGAGAATCCGTGCCACCGGAACAAGTTACGGCATGGGTCATAAAGTGCAACTCTGATGCCGACATCACCAATCACGATTCCACGCGATCTGCTTCCCGCTGACGGACGCTTCGGCTGCGGACCCTCCAAGATCCGTCAGCAAGCGATCGATGCATTGACCACAGCCGCGCCAACGCTGCTTGGGACGTCACATCGCCAGGTACCCGTTCGCCAACTTGTGGGTCGCGTGCGCGCAGGCTTGCGCGAGTTGTTCGAACTTCCCGACGGCTACGAGGTGGTCCTTGGCAACGGGGGCACGACTGTCTTCTGGGACGCGGCCACGTTCGGACTGATCCGAAAGAAGAGTCAACACGTCAGCTACGGCGAATTCTCGGCGCGCTTCGCGCAGGCCGCAAAGACTGCACCGCACTTGGATGAGCCTGTAATCATCGAAGCGGCACCCGGCACTCGATCGCGAGCAGTTGCACAAGTCGACGTTGACACCTATTGCTTGGTGCACAACGAGACCTCCACCGGAGTGGTCTCTGCTGTTGAACGGCCGGTCGGAACTGCAGCGGCGAACGACGAGCTGGTGCTTGTCGACGCAACGTCAGCAGCCGGCGGTCTACCGGTGAAGGCCAGCGAGTTCGACTGCTACTACTTCGCGCCACAGAAATGCTTCGCATCCGACGGAGGCCTGTGGGTCGCGCTGTGCTCCGAGGCCGCCCTAGCGCGCATGGACAGCATCAAGCAGAGCGGCCGTTGGCAGCCAGCGTCACTCGATCTCACGATCGCGCGCACGAACAGCAACCTCGACCAGACCTACAACACTCCTGCGCTCGCAACGCTGTTCCTGTTCGCCGAACAGATCACGTGGATCCTCGACAACGGTGGTCTTGCGTGGGCTACCGCTCGTTGCGCCGAGTCGGCGTCAATCCTCTACGACTGGGCCGAACGATCGTCATACGCGCAACCGTTCGTTGCCAACCCCGACGAGAGGTCACCGGTAGTAGGAACAATCGACCTCATCGGAGTCGACGCCGAAGAAGTCATCGCCGCGTTACGCGCCAACGGCATCGTCGACACCGACGGCTATCGCAAGTTGGGTCGCAATCAAATGCGAATCGGAATGTTCCCCGCCGTCGAACCAACCGACGTCAAAGCACTAACAGAGTGCATCGACTACGTAGTCGAACGGCTGATGGACTGACGGACGCTCTTAGGCGTCGCGGCGGTTTACAGCCCAGGCGCCGATTGCGGCCAGCACTGTTGCTACTCCGCCGAAATACAGGCCTGCGATAACGCGGCTGGGGCCATCGAAGTCGTTGAACTCGACGAAGACGAGGCTGATTCCTGCCTGGAACGGCATCCAAGCACCAACATTTTCCCAGCCGGTAGCCACACCAATCAGGCCACCGATCAGACCTTCGGCGATCAATGGCCACACGATCAGGATTGAAATTGCGGCGGGCGTACTGCGAGTCATCATTCCAAGTCCGTAACCGGCCAATGACATCAGTCCAGCCAACAGCACGGTGCCAAGCAGTGCTGCGGAGGCGCTCGGGTACGCGTCGAAATCGATGGTCGCCCCTTGGCCTTCGGCGAGTTGTTGGCCGACGAATACGCCGATCAGCACAACGAAGACGACCAATACCATCGCGGTACCTATGGCCACAATGCCTTTACCAGCGATCACGCGCATGCGCCGCGGTACTGCAGCGAAGGTTGGGCGAATAGTGCCGAACCCGAACTCACCTGTGATCGACGCCGCAGCGATCACTCCGCACAGCAGTGTCGTCACGACGGTCGTACCAGTGAGAACCTCGAGAAGTATCAGTCCCGTGAAATCGGAGTCGTCGCCGCTGAAGAACGCCGTCAGCAACGTGACAATCAGCGGGAACGCGAACGCAATGATGCCGAGAATCCAGTTCATCCGCACCGTGCGCAACTTGATCCACTCGGAACGCAGCACGTTGATCATGACGCGACCTCCGTTACACCCGAGCGGAACTCCTGCGCGGCCGCAGTTACCTTCAGGAATGCGTCTTCCAGCGATCCGGTCTGCGGCGACAACTCGTGCAGCACAAGATTGCCCGCGGCTGCCAATTCGCCGACCGTCTCGCAGGTGAGTCCGCGCACGTCGAGCGCATCAGCGGTCTCCGTCACCTCGCCGCCCGCTTTGGCGAGTGCGCCGCGCAGCGATTTCACTGCCGGACCCTTCACACGCACCCAGCGATCGGCATGGCGCTCGATGAACTCGTTGACGGTGCCCTGCTCGATCAGACGACCCTGACCGATAACAACCAAATCACTGGCCATCAACGCAATCTCCGACAGCTGATGACTACTGACCAACACGGTGCGACCTTCGCTCGCGAGGTGCGTCAGCACATCGCGAATCCAGCGAATGCCCTCTGGGTCGAGACCGTTAGCGGGCTCATCGAGAATGACTGTGTGTGGGTCGCCCAACAAAACGGCGGCGAGGCCGAGCCGTTGGCGCATACCCAACGAATAAGTGCGCAGCCGTGCACCCGCAACAGCCGTGAGCCCGACAAGGTTAAGTACCTCGTCGACACGCGCCCGCGCAATGCCATTGCTTGCGGCTAGCCAGCGCAGGTGGTTGCGACCGCTACGACCGGGGTGCACATACCCGGCATCCAGCAAAGCGCCGACTTCGTGTAGCGGCGACTTCAGGTCGCGGAACCGACGGTTGTCGAACAACATCGTGCCGCGCTCTGGCCGATCGAGATCGAGCATGCAACGCATTGTTGTGCTCTTGCCGGAACCATTGGGGCCGAGGAAGCCGGTGACCACACCAGGCCTTACCTCGAAGCTGAGTTGATCGACCGCTGTCTTGTTGCCGAACCGCTTCGTGAGTTCGGCGACTGTGATCACAGCGAATCAACGAATGCGTTAGCGACGATGTTGGGGTCGGTGCCATTCGTGACAACCTCGTTGAGCATCTGGTTCAGACGCTCGGAAGTCAGCACGCTCACCAGTCCGTCGAGGACGGTGAGCAGATCGGGGGTCTGCACGGTGACGGCCACTAGTGCGACGACACCGTTGCCTGGCGACATGTGCAGCCCGTCGCTCAGCAGCGTGAGGCGCTCGGTAGTGATTAGCGGGTCAAGCGAGTTCAGCGCGAGACAGTCGACGTCGCCATCAGCTAGTGCAGCAGCGAAGCCGTCGTCGGCGATCGTGACCAATTCTTTAAACTCGCCGCCGTAGATGGCTTGCAGCGCGGGGTAACCCACTAGCTCGTCGGCCATGAAAGCAGCCGAACCGCCAAGACGAATGTCGGGCGCCACAGATGCCAAGTCGGTCAGCGACTCAAACACGTTCTCAGCTTGGGCGGCAACCGTCTCGGCCGTGCACGCGATCACTGTTTTGTTCTCGGCGAGACCGGCGCGGTTGGCAAAGAGTTCGACAGCCAACACTTCGTTGATCGCAATCAACTGCTCGGGCACGCTGCGCCCACTGAGGGCTTCTGGTGCGAGCGTCGTGCTGGTGCCAACGACTGTGGTCGTCGTCGATGTCGATGTCGATGTCGATGTCGATGTCGTGCTGCTCGTGCTGCTCGTGCTTGTACTGCTGGTGCTCGTACTACTGGTAGTCGTTGCGTTCTGGTCGGTCGTCGTCGGAGCAACGGTGCTGGTGGTAGTCGTGCTGGTGGTGGTCGAGGTTGTTGGGAAGGTGACCGGTGCCTGCGTGGTCGCAACTCCGCTAGGAATCGAAGTAGTTGGCAGCGGCTCGGCACCCGACTGGCTGTAGAGGAACGCCTGTAGTTCTCCACTGAAGTCGGGAATCAACTCGAAGTCGCCGTCTTGCATAGCCTGGTAGTAGCCGGCACGGTCGAGATCGACCGGATCCTTGCGAGCGACCCGGAACCCGGCATCGTCAAGCACTCGAGCAAAGATGGCAGCCACTAACTGACTGACGTTGTCGCCCTCAACAGAGGTGACAGCAATAAGCGGAAGTGGCGGAAATGTTGCGACCGGGGTCGTCGATTCGTCGTCGCTACACGCTGCGGCTACGGCCGCGAACGCAAAGACGGTGGCGAGGCCAAGGCAGCGGGTGGTCAATGTCGTGCGCTTCATGAGGGAGCGAGCCTACTAGTGGAACCCCTGGAGCAGCCGTCGGTTACAGGAAGTCGCGGGCGTCGGTGACGTCGTCGTCGTCGGGAACCTCGATCGTTACGGGTTCGTTGATCGACGTAATGACGATGTCGGTGGTGACTTCGCCGGGGCCGATGTCGATCTGATAGCTAACTCGGCGCACCAGGTTCTGCTCGTCGATGTAGAAGTCGTAGACGACTTCGTCGGGGATTTCGCCGCCCACTTCGTCGAGCTGCGATTCGAGTTCTGCATTGGATGCAAACACGTCCTCGCCGCGGAACGTGACCCGAAAGTGCTTCACCTTCAGCCCGTTTACTTCGTCGAAACCGATCTCTTCTGTCTTGATGGCCTGATCAATGAAGACTGCCGCGTCCAGCGGGTTGCCGATCGAGTCGGCGCTGAAAACCGTATCCTCGCCATTCTCCGCGAACCATGCCGCGTCCATGCGGAGCCATTCAGTTCTAAGCGGAATTCCGAGCGACTCAAAGAACGAACCGTTGATGAACGTCACCTCGTCGTCAAGGTCGACAATCATTTCGATCTCGCCGCCGATACCGATTACGTCTGAGCCGAGATCCATCGTGAGGTGCAGTAGGCCGTTCTCAACATCGGTCGCTACATCCGCGCTCACCTCGCTGCCGAAGCCATCCGTAGTCGTCGTGAACGTCATCGTGTTCACCGCAACGGTTGCGTCGCCCGCCTCAGTGAGCGAGAACTTCGCCTTCTCTCCATCCCTGGTGACCGCGAATGCCACACCGCCGATCGCGGCCGCGGCAACAACTGCGATCACAACGAATCTTCCGGTGCGTCGCTTCCGCGGCGCATCGGGAATGACTACTGACGTTGCCATCGGCGTGCGCGGCGGGTCGCTGAACGGATCCATCCGGCGAACGCTACAGCGAAGTCCTGACCTCCTGATCGGCGACCCCACTACCGGAGGCCGCATGATCGATGGCAAGGTCCATCGCCATCTGCATTAGGCGCACGGCACCACTATCGGCGACCCACCAAAGGCCAGGTCGGGCGGCAACCGGGGAGTGTCGCGGAAGCAGAACGCTCAGCAGGTCGCCATCAAGATCCGTACCACCCGTCGCGATCAATCCCAGTCGGCTTCGGCGTACGACCCCGGTCCAATGTCCGTATGTTTGACGCAATGCGTCGGGGCGACCGGCGGCGGCGATGCACAGTCCGCTCTCGCGTGCCGCCAAAGTTGCGAGCCGTCCACTCGCATCATCGACCGCTTCAGCGTCATCGATAACCAGTAGAGCCGGTGCGATCGTTAGGTGCGCAGTCAGTTCATCAAGCAGCGCGGCGATGGCTGTGGGATCGCTGGCGCTGCGATCGGCAAGGTGTCGCGGAAACGTTGAGCGTCGTGGAACGATTGCGCCTACCCAGCCGTTCGGATGCGCCACCGACCACGCGGCAGCAATGCGCGCGAGACCCGAACTGCGACCGCTGCGCGGGGTGCCGATCAGAAGCAGATGTTCTCCGTCGGGCACTTCCATCGCGAACGGTTCACCAGAAGTGAAGTCAATGCCAAGGTAGAGCGATGCCATGTCGTCTAAAGCGTGTGAGGCGGGCAGCTGCGCGGCGGAGACTTGGGCGGGCACGACGGTGATCGACGCCGCTGTCGATGTGCTCGAAGTTGCGGCTAATGGCGACAAGCGCGGCGCCACAACCTGCGCCATCGACTCGGATCCTGCGATCACGATTCTTCCCGGTACTGCTGGCGGAACGTGCCGTGCGGCGACGCCCAGCAACGCAGCATCGTGCGCATCGTTGAGGTGCAGCACCCAGCGCGCCGGACACCGATTGAGGAACGCGACCGGCAGCGAGGCAGCACTTTCCGCTCCGGCGACAATCGCAACGGAAGCGGCGGCTGCGTCGGCGAGAATGTGTTCGAGTGGGTCGTAATCGCCTGCGGTGTCCAGATCGTCGAGCGCTCTGCGCAGCGCGTCGAGTCCGTCGATGATCAGCAACGTTCCTGCGACAGTGCCGCGATGGCCGAGCGCTTGGACCCTCATTCGGTGCAACAGCCGATGCAACCGCTCACCTTCGTGTAAGTGGACGACGGCGACACAACGCGGATGCGCAGCGAGCGCGGCCCACCGATCGTCGCCGCGGGCATCGATGACGTAGACATCGGCGTCGTTGCTGGCGGACAGTGTTTGGTTTGCGAGTGTCAGCAGCGTGCTGGTCACACCACTACCCGCACTGCCGACAACCGCCAATCGTCCGTCGACCAACGACCACCGCAGCGGCATCGTTCGCTGCAGGTCGGGTTCGTCAACGAGTCCGAGGTCGGACACACCGTCTGGCCCAACGTCGTCGCACTCGAACATCGGCGGCAGCGGTGGTAGCCATGGAGCCGACGGAACGGCTACCCCCGCCAACCGCGCCGCATCGCAGATCGCACGCACCAGAACCGTCAGCTCCGTATCGCGCCCGTCGTCGCCGGGTGCCGTGCACTGGGCAGTTTGAAAGGTGAGATGGTCGTCGGCTCCGAGACGCAGCACCGCGCGACCGGGCACACCGCGCGGAAGATGTGCCGGAGCAGCGATGCCGACCACGTCGATCGCGTCGGATGCGTCGTTCAGCCGCAGCGCGAGCCGAAGGTTGGTGTTGGCTCGAATGTCGTCGGTGATCACTCCACTCGGTCGTTGTGTTGCCAGCAAGAGATGAACGCCGAGGCTGCGGCCGCGCTGCGCAATCCCGACTAGCGCGTGGAGAAACGTGGGCTGTTCTGCAACCAGCGCGGCGAATTCGTCGATCACAACGACCAACCGGGGCATCGTCACAGATGGCGCTTGTGCGCGTAACTCGCTGAGGTCGCAAGCGCCATGTTGGCGCAACAACGCTTCCCTACGCCGAAGTTCGGCGTGCAGGCTGCGCAGCGCCCGATCGGCCAACTGATCGTCGAGGTCGGTGACCATGCCCACCACATGCGGTAACGCCGCGCAAGCGTCGAAGGTGGCACCTCCCTTGTAGTCGATCAGCACAAACGTGAGGTACGTCGGTGAAACGGCAGCGGCCATTCCTACAACCAGACTGCGCAGAAGTTCGCTCTTGCCCGCGCCGGTCGTGCCAGCGATCAACCCATGCGGACCATCGCGCACAAGGTCGATGTCGACCACGCCGTCGGCTGCCATGCCAATAGCGGTTCGTGGCGCAGGGTCGACACCGGCTGCGCCCCAGGATGCAGCGATTCCAGTCGGCGTCAGCGTCGCATTGCCGTCGCGCTGCAGCAACGCGACCAGCGAAAGCTCGCGCGGCACGACGCTGGCGACACTCAGCGAATCTTCCGGATCGATCAACCCGCGTATCGAAGCCGCGCACCGAGCAGTCGTGCGATCGCCGACGCCGACCAAGTTCACCTGCTGCGGCAGCAACGTGCGGTGAACATCCGCTACCCACCTAGCAAACGGACCACTCGTAGTGGTGAGCACGCTGTTGCAAACGTGCGGTATCGCCGCGCTTGCTGCTGCATCGACCACCGGCACAATCACGATCAAGGCATCTCTCTCTGCATCGCTAACCGCGCGTCGCATCGGACTGGTACGTGTTGACAGCAGCGCCGGCTGGTCGGTGATCAACAGATGGTGACCGCCGCTCGCGCAGTACGACGCGAGCTCATCGAGAACACGAAGAAGGCCCGACTCGGCAACGATCGCGGCGGTGCCATCTGGCAACGTCACGTGTGGTAGCGAGCGAACGCAATCCCACCGTTCGGGGTGGTCGGTGACAACCGTGATGCGCAGATCGGCAGGTCCGCACGACGCGGCCAACTGCACGACCAACGAACGCGCAACTGCGCTGCCATGCGGCCCAAGCAATGCGATCCTGCACGCGGGGCCGAGCTCAGCGGGCATCGGCACGTCCGATTCTGCGGGGTTCATCCCGATCGCTACCAGGTACGCGTCAGGGTGCGCACTCCGACGCGTCCAAAGCGTCGAGTCGCGTTCAGCAAGTGTGTGCACCGCGCGATCAAGTGTCGGCACAGTTGCCAACAAGTGTCGGCGCGCCGCCATGTGCTCACCGACGACGTGTCGCTCGTAGCGCTCGCATGTCAGTTCGTGCTCGGCCATGGCAACGCCAAACTCGCGGTTAGCAGCGATCCGCTGGGCTACCCAACTGCCGATCGCCACCATCGCGCCTAGCGCGCCGAACAGCAGGAACATTGGTTGCTGCAGCAGCAGCGCGATCGCGCCGGCTCCGGCCAGGCCAAGCAGAGCAGGCACAAGTCCGCCGCTGCTGGTGCCGCGAGCGGGAGGTTTGCCCGGTTCGCTTTGTTCGTTCGCCTGCCAGTCGTAAACCGTGCGTGGAGTACGCACGACTGCACCATCGTGAACATGCGCTGGCTGCTCCGGAGTGCGCGTGATCGAGTCGGCACTGATCAGCACAAATGTGCTCGAGCCGACATCGACCACCGATCCACTCGTCAACTCCGCCGCGGAGTCGATCGCGTGACCGTCGACTCGCAACGGTGTGCGTCCACTCAATTGCGTCAGGTGAACGGCGCCGTCGACGACGTCGATCAGCGCATGGTGCGGTTGCAGCGTTTGGTCGTCGCAGCGGAAACCGGCGGTGTGCGCCCGGCCGATCAGGTGCCGGCCCGGAGGAAGGGCGATCGAGGCACCGGCATCGGGGCCAGTACGCCAAACCCCGATCCAGGAAGTTGAAGATGTTTGGTCCATTAACCGCACTGGGCACAACCGTCCGCTGACTTCGGCAAGGCGCCGTGATGTGAGCGAGGCAGTGAGTGAACCTGTGAGCCGAGCTGTGAGGGCGCGCGCGGACGCTTGCGGCATGAACACTTCCCTTCCCCTGTACAGCAATCGTCCCCTACTCATGCGACTGCAAAGCGAGTGGCAACTGCTTCGTGAACGCCCTTCGGTCGTGCGCCGCGCCCAGGGTTGGTCGCTCGGCGTGCCGTTCGACAATCTCGATCAGTTGATCGGCGCGACGGACTACTGGCCGAGTCCTGCTGCTCGCGCAGCCGCGGCGGCCAAGACGAGTAGCACGAACGGCAACGAGGTTGTCGCTCGACTGCTGGCCGCGGCCCGGTCCGACGAGGTGGCGGCCCGCGTCGTTTTACAACGACTACTGCCTGGCCTTATCTCTCGTTCACGGTGTTGGGGGCCACGCAGGGTGGGTGGCTCAACCGAGGCGTTCGATGAGTTGGTGTCAGTTGCATGGACCGTGATTCGCGAGTTTCCGTTCGAGCGACGCCCGCGCCACCTGATCGCCAACCTGCTGCGCGACAGCGAGTACGGCGCATTTCGCCGCGTCAGTCGCCGCCTACTAGTCCACGAGTTCACCGAGCCGCAGTCACTCGATACCACTATCGAGTACCGGGCAGAAATCGAACCGATGCTCGAGCTCGCCGACCTGATCGCCGAGGCACGTACGCATGCGCTCAGCGAACACGACGTCCAAGTGCTGACGCTGCTAGCCAACGGTGCGAGTTCGGCAGAGGCAGCAAAGCAACTGAACGTCAGCGAACGCACCGTGCGGTATCACCGCGACGCCGCTGTCGGTCGCTTACGCGACGCAGTCTTGGCTGCCTAGACGCGAGGTGCTAGCCGCGGTGCATCACTTGCAGGTGGTGCATCAGCGGCGGCATCGTGCGTTCGATTACGTCGTACATCTCACGGAATGCAGCGGCCGGCTTCCCCCATGGGTCGGCGAGATCTTCATCACCGGGCATTGCGTACGGATCCCATCGGCGTAGCAAGTGCAATTGCACCGGCTCCATCTCTCGATAAGGGCCGTGGCGGTGATCAATTCCGCCGCGCAGACGCTCGAGGTCTTCCATATTGCGAGAGTCCATACCGATGATCAAGTCGAAACGTTGAAAGTCGTCAGGGTGAATCTGCCGCACGACGTGATCAACACGATGTCCGCGATTTGACCCCTCAATTGACGACATCGGATTGGGTTGCTCGCCAACGTGGTAGTTGCCGGTGCCGGCCGAGTCGAAGCGGGCGAAGCCAGCACCGGCACGCAATGTCTCGGCGACGGCGTGCGCTGCGGGAGACCGACAGATATTCCCGAGGCAAACGAAGAGAACGGAAACAGGCGGTGCTGTCATTTCGCCGCTACGAAACGGCGAAGTCGCAAGCTGTTACTGACGACGAAAACGCTGCTGAATGCCATCGCCGCGCCTGCAACAAGCGGTGACAGTTTCCACGACATCGCGAGTGGGATAGCGGCCACGTTGTAGGCAAAGGCCCAGAACAGGTTGCCCTTGATAACGCCGAGCGTTCGGCGGCTGAGACGGATCGCATCGGCAGCCGCGTGCAGATCGGCGCGCAACAAGGTCAGGTCGCTGGCTTCAATCGCTGCGTCAGTGCCGGTACCCATCGCAATTCCCAAGTCCGCCTGCGCCAGCGCGGCCGCGTCGTTGACACCGTCGCCCACCATTGCCACCACTTTGCCGTCATCCTGCAAGCGGCGAATGGCGGCAACCTTTTCTTCGGGTAGCACGCCAGCCACAACGTTTTCAGCGCGGATGCCGACCGCATCAGCGACGGCGTGCGCGGTCACTTCGTTGTCGCCGGTGAGTAGGTACGCATCCAGTCCGAGTTCGTGCAGTCGAACAATCGCCACCTGACTTGTCGGCTTCACTGTGTCGGCCACGGCGATCGTGCCAGCTAGCGAACCCGAACGCAGAACGGCGACGATCGTGGCGGAACTGTCGCCAGCTTCGGCGGGAGTTGCGCGGCGAACTTCGATCACCTCACCGCCGACCGTTGCGCGCACGCCCACACCCGCCGACGACACGAACGCAGTCGCAGTCGGTACCTCGATACCTTGCTCGCGGGCGGCCTGCACGATCGCCGCGGCGATCGGGTGCTCGCTCCCCGCTTCGACCGCGGCGGCTAGTGCCAATACGTCTCCTTCAACTTCAGTGACTCTCATCTGTCCCGTAGTGATGGTGCCGGTCTTGTCGAGCACGATCGTGTCGACGCGTCGTGTGCTCTCCAGGATCTCTGGGCCTTTGATGAGAATGCCCATCTGCGCGCCGCGCCCCGTGCCAACCAACAACGCGGTTGGTGTCGCCAAGCCGAGCGCGCATGGGCAAGCGATGATCAGAACCGCAACAGCCGGCGCCATCGCGTCGGCGATGCTGTTGGTCCGCGCAAACCAAAACCCCAGGGTCGCTACTGCGAGAACAATGACCACGGGCACAAACACGCCCGCGACACGATCGGCGAGGCGTTGCACCGGCGCGCGGCCAGACTGAGCGGCTTGTACGAGACGCGCCATTTGCGCGAGCGCCGTGTCAGCACCAACGCGAGTTGCGCGCACGACCAGGCGGCCGTTGGTGTTGATCGTTGCGCCACTCACCATGCTGCCCGGCTTCACTTCCACTGGCACGCTTTCGCCGGTGACAAGGCTGACATCGATCGCCGCTTCGCCTTCTTCAACTTCGCCGTCGGTAGCGATGCGCTCGCCGGGTCGAACAACGAAGCGATCGCCCACACGCAACTCGCTGCCGGCGCGTTGCTGTTCGCTGCCATCAGGCAGCAGCACGTTGGCAGTGTCGGCACCGAGTGCGAGTAGCGCACGCAGCGCCCCGCCCGCGCGCCGCTTCGAACGCGCTTCAAACCAGCGACCGGCCAGGATCAGCGCCACGGTCGTGCTCGCGACTTCAAGGTACAGATGGTGATTGTCGCCCCGATTCGGAATGAGCGACATCGGCATCGTCATGCCGAGATCACCTGCCGACGTCGCGAGCAGCGCATACAAACTCCAGCCGTACGCGGCCATGACGCCGACCGACACGAGTGTGTCCATGCTGGCTTCCGCCTGCTGCAGATTTCTCCACGCCGCGCGATGAAACGGCCAAGCCGACCACACCGCGACCGGCGTTGCCAGCGCGAGAGCAACCCACTGCCAGCTGCGGAACTGAAGCGCTGGCACCATAGACAGCAACAGCACCGGCACACCCAGGACGATGGCTGCGATCAGGCGCCGACGAAGATCGGCGAGGCGCGCGACAGCCGGATCGTTATCTGGATCGTCATTCAGCGACGGCAGCGCTGCGTCGTAGCCAATCGACTGCACAGCTGCAATCAACGCCGCTGTATTGGCGGACGCCGGTTCGAAATCAACCGTGGCTCGCTCAGTCGCGTAGTTCACCGTGGCCGTCACACCATCGAGCCGGTTCAACTTCTTTTCGATCCGACTGGCGCACGCGGCGCACGTCATCCCACTCAATTGCAGGTCGACGTGTTCCAGGGTGTCCGTTTCGCTAAGAGTCATGAGATGACCACCGTGAACGCGACGGTGACAACCGAGCCAGCGTGGCCGAACTGCAGAAACAGTCGATACGTGCCGGGTTCGGACACACCTTCACCGAAGTCGAATGTTCCCGCCGGACTGTCGAGAGGATGTAAGTGCCTGAACGCAAGGTCGCCTTGGCGAATCGCGACCAAGTGCGCCACCTGTTCCAGATATGGCTCGAGGTCGGTGGCCGCGCTGCCGTCGGCGTTGGTGACGACAAATCCAAAGCCGTTGCGAGTTATCAGCAGCCCATCGATCTCAACGCGGTCGTCGGCCGGCGGAATTGGCACGGCGTCGATCACTGTTCCGTCGTCGATGTCCGCGGTCACGATGATTGGTTCCGCGACCGGTTTGCCGTCAACGACGGGAGTTGATTCGAACACGAGATGCCACTGGCCCGGTCCGGTGATCGGCACTGTCCAGGACCCGTCGCTGCCGATGGTGGGGTGCACGTGTTGGAACTCGCTGAGATCGGGGCGGATGACAATCGCGTGCAACAGAGCACCGTGTGCCATCGCGAATTCGGTGACGGTGTCGCCATTTGGGCCACGCAGATGAAATGGCGCGTCGTCTCCGTGCATGTGCTCGGTGACCAGGTGGTGGCCATTCATCTCCGACCCAGGGACCATCGGCGACGTTGAATCACCGGATGAATGACCGTCGTGCGTCGACTCAGAACCTGATGAGTGATCGTGACCGGGCAAGCGCTCGCCGAATGCGTACGCGGTACCGAAGGTGCCCGCGAGCACGAGCGCGAACGAACCCAAGCGCACGCCGACTCGTTGACTGCTTTGCATCGTCAACCGACCTCGAAGCCTGCCTCGTCGACGGCGGCCACAAGCGCGGCGTGGTCGAGTGCGACTCCCGTGACCGTGACGAGTTTCGTTTCAAGGTCGACGCTGACGTCGGTGACGCCCGCGACCTTGCCGACCTCGGTCTTCACTGAAGCTTCGCAGTGACCACAGGTCATGCCTGGAACCAGCAAGATTGTCTCGCTCATGCGCGCAACATCCTTTCGATTGCTTTGGTGGCTTCGTGTACGAGTGCATCGGTGCGTTCGGTGTCGCCGCTAGCGGCCGCACCGGCAACACAGTGCTGCAGGTGCTCGTCGAGCAAGTGCAGGCCGACGCCCTGCAGCGCTTTGCTGGCGGCGGCGACCTGGGTAAGCACGTCGATGCAGTACGTGTCGTCCTCGACCATTCGTTGCAAACCGCGGATCTGTCCTTCGACACGACGCAAACGCGACATCACCTGTTGCTTGTCGGCGGAGTACCCGGGGGTTGCGTGCGCGGTCTGAGTCACGCAATCAGTGTATACCCCTAGGGGGTATCTTGCAACATGCCGTTTGCACGCTCTGTGTAGTTCGGCTTGCGCTTCTCGAGGAACGCCGCGATTCCTTCTTGCGCATCGGGACTGGTCGCTGCCTGCGCCATCATGCCCACCGCTCGCTCGTAGGCGATCGGTTGATCGAGCCCCACCTGCGCATAAAAGCCGCGCTTGCCGAGCGCCTTGCTCAGCACGCTGCCGCGGGTGGCGCGCACGAGCAAGTCGTGCGTTGCGGTGTGCAACTCGGCATCTGGAACGGCAAGGTTGATCAGGCCCCACTCCGCCGCGGTGGCAGCCGTGATCGGGTCGCCGGTCAGCGCCATCTGCATTGCGCGCTTGCGGCTGATGTTGCGCGCAACAGCGACGAGAGGCGTGTGGCAAAACAGTCCGCCCTTGCCTCCAGGAATAGCGAACGATGCAGACTCGGCCGCCACCGCGAGATCACATGTCGCGACTAGTTGACAGCCGGCGGCGGTCGCAAGTGCATGCACGCGCGCGATGACGACCTGCGGCACTGACTGCACGGTGTCCATCATCTCGGTGCACACGTCGAACAGGTGCGTTGCGTCTTCGAGCGAAGTCCCGGCCATGTCGCCGAAGTTGTGCCCTGCTGAGAACACCGGGCCGTTGGCCGCCAGGACGACGCCGAGCGCATCGGTGGCGGCGACATCGCGAAACGCTTGCGTCAACTCGAGCATCACATCGAGCGCGAGCGCGTTGCGCTTCTCGGGTCGATTGAGGGTGATTGTTGTGAAAGGTCCGTCGGCCTCGACGGTGACGTGTTGGTAGCTCACCGCGTCAGTCTCGCGCCGTTTGAGCGTGCTGCGCAGCGTCGGCAAGTTCGGCGGCGTCGGGCTTGTGCGACAAGAGGTCGACCGCCAGCCACAAGGTGTTGGTGAACGGAAAGAACAGCAACGGCAACACGATCGCTCCACCCATGAACCCAAGAGTGAGCGCCACCACCGGGAAGTCAGGCGCCGTCGCAATGAACGCTGCGATCATCCCAACTGCAATCACGATGAACGTGAAGAGGAAGTTCAGGCCGACCGAACCAAGTTCGAAGCCCTGCTCGCGATTCCACCTGATGCCACAAGTGCGGCAGCGTTCGAGACGTCCGAGCCAGCACCGAATGAACGTCCGTCGCGATCCGCAGAGCGGGCACTTCAGCACCGCCGCCCGGCGGAACATCGTGAACACGCTGGGCAACGATGACGTCACGCATCCAGCGTAAGGAGCAACTGCTAAATTCGTTGGACCTGCGGCGTCGCGTTTGGAGTCAATCGTGAAACATAAGTCGGTCGTGCTCTGCTTTCTCGCCACCACGCTGGTTGCGTGCTCGGGGTCGGACTCGACATCAAGCGACGGCTCGGCGGACACGACTGCGGGTAGTGACGGCCTCGTCGATCCGGAATCAGTTTTGGATCCCGTCACTGAGGAACTGTCGGCAATCCGCGAGGCGAATGACGGGTACCTACCGCTTCAGGATTCGCTCGACTTGTTCGCGTCGACCTTCGGAGAGTTACCCGGAGGCGACGCTGGTCGGTTTGTTGGTGGGGAGGGCAACGGGTCAATGGCCTTGCACGCTGTCGCTCGATTCTGGGACCAGCTCTCTGTCGATCAAGTAGCCGCGGTGCAATCAGTTCTGGGCTACACACCGCTCAGTTCTTCGCTGGTCTTACGTGCGGCGTCACCACCCGATCCTGCCCTACAGCGGGAGGTCGATGCTCAACGCGCGACTATTGCTACTCGACTTGGGATAGACGTTCCATTTCCGATCGTCGGTTACCTGGTTCCGGGGTTGGCGGTCACAGACGGCGACCACGTCAGGGCTGTTGGAGGTCTCGCAATCAGTGAACGCGAAGGTTCAATTGTCGGGACTGGTTCCCCCGACCGGTGCGCCATAAAGTTCGCAGCCGAAGACCCACTGACAGCGAACGACGTAGCGCACGAGGTCTTCCACTGCTTCCAGATGTTTCTCGCCGGCGACCTGACGACCTTCTATGCGGCGCAGCACTGGATCACCGAAGGTTCTGCCGAGTGGGTCCAGAACGATGTTGCCGGCAGTGGCGGCGGAGCCCAACGCAACTTCCAGACATGGACATTCACTGACTCGTCGCTATATGCGATGTCTTACCAAGCAATTGGCTACTACTGGGTGCTCGATTCTCTGGGAGTGTCGCCCTATCAGGTGATCGACGAGATGCTGGTGGCGGGAGGTGCACTTGCGGCCGTCGCTGCTAGTGGATTGGACCCAATAGAAGTTCTGGCGAGAGCGTCCACCTCGAGAGCGCGCGCACACACGGTGATGAGTCTTCCCGTTTCGGAGAGATGGGACTTCACCTCGTCGCGGGTTCCGCGCTTCGGATACCACACGGAATACACGGTCACACCGAGCGACGGCTTGCGACGCGTGACGCCGCTGCCGAACTTCGCGATGGGAACGGCTGCCGTCTTTCGATTGGACGGCGGCAACGTTGTTCGCGTTTCTGTCGAAGGCGAGGTCGGCACTCTGGAGTTCTTTGGAAAGGACCCGATTGGGTGGAGCGGCACACTGAATCGCGAATTCTGCCTTGAGGAAACAGGGTGCACGTGCGCCAGCGACGGCAGCGCTGAGATGGAAAGCGGTTCACGCGACCTAATTGTCGCCGGCGGTCAGCTCTCGAGTGGTCGAGTTGTTTACGACATCAGCATTCCCGAGATCGCGTTCACGGATGGGCACTGGGAGGGGACAACGTGGTCCACAGATCTCACGCTGAGCGGGGCCTCAGGAAGTGGTAATCGTTCGGCAACTGAGTCACCTATTGAATTCACGATTGAAGATGGCGTCGTCACGTCCGGATCGTACGGTCTTGTCTATGAAGGGATCTTTCAGACGGCCATGGGCGCGGCCACCGGGGCGGTCGCGATTTTCGGCAACATCACGGGGTGCGGATACTCCCCCAAGTTCGAGCCCACCTCAATCTCGATTGAAGCCACAGTCGTACTTGCAGACGGATCGTCGGGACCCATACATGTCGAAATGGACCTCGCTGCCCAGGTCATGCAGATAACGCCCCCCGTCGGTCCCGCACAGTCGGTGCCGATGACGGGTGGACCATCAACGGCTACGGGCTTCACAACCTGGTGGGTTGACCGCGGGAGCACTGCTGGTCACCGCGTCGGAGAGTTGGATGCCAGCCATGAACTCTCAGCGATGAGTTTGGCTGGCTTTGTCGTCAGCGAAGTGGGGTTCTTCTTCGATATCAGCCGCGTCTGACGCGGAAAACGTTTGGAGTCAGTAGTGAAACACCAGTCGGTCGTGTTCTGCATACTCGCCACCACGCTGGTTGCATGCTCGGGCTCCGAATCATCATCGAATGAAGGGTCATCGGTGACGAGTGCGAGTAGTGACGGCCTCGTCGATTTGACTTCGGTCGTCGATCCTTTCGGCGAGGAGTTAGCCGCGATTCGCGAGGCGAACGGAGGCCACCTGCCGCTCCCGGATTCACTCGACTTGTTTGCCTCGGCATTCGGCGAAGTCCCCGGCGGCGATGCCAGCCGCTTCGACGCCGCGCCCAGCCATCCCATGATGGCGCTATCAGCTGTGGCGCGACATTGGGGCGAACTCGACGCCGCACAACAGCAGTCGGTACAGGTACACCTCGGCTACTCACGATTACAGAGTTTTCGCGCGCCTGAGGCAGCCCCGCCGGATGCAGCCATACAGGCAGCCGTCGATTCCGCACGGGCGGCGATCGCCGAGCGTGTTGGTACGGATGTGCCCTTTCCCATAATCGGTGAACTTGTGCCTGGTCTTAGCGCGACCTTGCCGGGCGACGACTTCGAGACACCGGTTGCCGGAATGGCGTTGTCGGAACGTGGTGGCGAGTGGGTAACGACCGGTCAACCGGACACCTGCCGGGTGAAGTTCAACAGTGATTCCGGGGTCAACGACAATGTCGTCGCGCATGAGGTCTTTCACTGCTTTCAGTTCTTCCTCGCCGGCGACTTAAACGTCTTCTACGACGCGCAGAGTTGGATTGTCGAAGGCTCTGCCGAGTGGGCAGGCGCGGAAGTTGGAGGATTCGACGACACCACAAGCCTCAACTTTCAACTGTGGCTCGCGAAGGAGTACTCCCTGTACGCGAAGGCCTACGAGGCGATCGGTTACTACTGGGTACTCGAGTCGATGGGAGTTGCACCCTGGACAGTCGTAGGCGAGATGCTCATCGCTTCCGGCGACGTCGCCGCCGTTGCGGCCAGCGGGCTTGACCCCGTCGCGGTGCTATCCAAGGTTGCTACCTCGACGAGTCGAGCAGTAACCGTCGACGCGCTCCCGGTCTCTGGGACGTGGGACTTCGGAATTTCAGATGTCCCCGCATTCGGGTTCCGTTTCGACGCGACTGTGACCCCCACCGAACCATACGAGTACCAACGCGACCACGCGTCGTTCTCTCGCTACGAGATCCCGGTACTGCGACTAGAGGGTGGTAATCGCGTTCAGGTATCCCTCGCCGCGGATGTCGGCGCACTTGAGTTCTTCGGACAGGATCCGATTCCATACCAGAGCAGCCTCGTTCGCGAGTTTTGCCTTGAGGAAGGCGGGTGTGGTTGCGGCGCCGACGGCACTATCGGCGAACTCCCTCCCGGCACACGCGACCTGATCCTCACCGGTGGTGAGTTCGAAGGCGGTGGCACAATCAGGTTTCAGGTGCGCCTTCCCGACATCGCGTTTACCGACGGAACCTGGCAAGGGACCATGACTTCCACCGACATGTCCATCAGCGGCAGCGCCGGATCCGGCTCGCGCCCGGAAACTACGTCGGCAATCGAATTCATTATCGAGGGTGGCGTTGTCACGTCCGGTACTTACGCACTGCAGTATCCCGGCACGTTCTCCACTCCTTTGGGGGCGATAGATGGAACGGTGTCAATCAGTGGTGCCGTGACCGGATGCGGTTACTCACCTGAACTCGTGCCAGCCACGATTGTCATCGACGCGACGATGCAGTTTCCCACCGGTGACACGGGGCCGGTGCAAGTCGTGATTGACATCGGCGCCGGCACGGTTACCGTCCAACAGCCCATCGGCCCAGCGATATCGCGCCCGTTCGACAGTGGCGGAGACTTCGACACGTATGGCTCAATGTGGGTGCTGCAAACTGACAGCACCCCAACACGCCGCCGGGGTTACCTCGACGCGACGGCTGAACTCGCGTTGATGGGTGCTGCAGGTTTCGCTGTCAACGACGTTGTGTTCTTCTTCGACATCAGTCGCGCCTGACGCAAAGTTCGCTACCCGACGTACACCTCGGCTATCCGCCACTCGCCAGTCAACGTCACCCGTAGTTGTAGATGCGCGTCGGCTTCAGTCTCGAAAGTCCATGGTTCCCCGCGCTGCAGGTCATCGAGGGTCATCGTCGCGCTGAGATGGAAGTCGAAGGCGCCAGGACCGCCGAGCGGGCAGTCCGTCTCACCGGTAACCGTGACTTGGCCGTGAAGATTGAAGCTGAGTTCGCTGCCGAACATAATCAGGTCGTTCTCCGCATACTCCGCAACAGTGTCGTCAAGCGAGCGGCACCTCGGTCCGGGCTCTGCGGTCGAGCCGGAGAAAGCTCCCTCATCCGGCGTATTGCCCTCGATTTCTAGACCGAACCGGTACAGCCAACCGAACGGGGGCGCTTCACCACCCAGGAAGTCAACGCGCACATCGATCCGTGCGCTGTCTATTCTCACAAAAGCGTGGCCTATTTCGCGCTCGTACGACACGCCGGCAGCGTCCGAGAAGATCGCCGAGACGTAATAGAGGTGGCCAGGACAGATATTGGCTGCGACCTCGAATTCTGTGGCCGCGCCAGAGCCGATGTCGACAGTTCGTTCTGCCGCGCATCCTGGCTCGCTGTCCCTAGGCAGTTCTGCCGCAGTGAGCTTTACTGTCCGGATCGTGACCGGTCGGTCACTTCCGATCGACAGCGTGATTGGAACCGCGTGCCAGTTGTCGCGGCTCGTCACCTCGCCACTCAGCACCTGAAGTATTGGCGCACCGACAACCGGATCGGTGCCTGGGCGATCGGTGGCACCCCACGGCCACACGTAACCCGGGCCACCCCAACCGACAACGTCGTAGCTGACCTCGAAATCCGCCCAACCTTCGCCAGGCTGAGCACATCGCGACTCGTCCCCAAAGACGCTGCCACAGATTCTCGAACCGTCAGGCGGGATCGGCACCGAGAACAACACTGGTGAGCGGGGAGGGTAGGTGTAATCCAGCTGAATCGCAGAGGTCTTTGTGAGCAAGTGACCATCGCGGATCCGACTGATCACGATGGGTAGCTCCCTTGTGGGCGTTTCCGTCGACGGAATTGCCATCCCGTAGCAATTCCAGCTGTAATCGATTGCTTCGCGGACCCTGAGACCGTTGTCCAAGCGCCATGGCCCGCCGCACCGATCCGCCGTGGTGCCGACTCGAACGTTCAGTTGTTCGGTGACGGCCACGGTGCGGGGTTCGGTGAAATGCACCCTCTTCAACTCGATTGTCGGTACCAGCACCTGCGGGCCTTGCAGCACGAAACCATCAGTGGCGAGGGGTCGCAGAGTGTTGTCGGTTTCGTAGATCGTGACGCACACCTGCGCGAAACCTCCGGGCGTGAGCGGAATGCTCGCCACCGCTTTGCGCGTGAAGTCGGGGTCGTACACACCGGCGGGGCTGGGGTGCGAGTCGTCCCGGATGTATATGTCGGCAGGATCCATGGTGCCGCGCGTCCCCAGCTCGCAGAGCCCGGGCCACACCGGGTACTCCCCGGGCAAAGGAGTAGGAAGCGGGAAAACACCAACGGTGATTAGTCCTCCGTCATGCGTCCACGCCGTCATCTGCGCGACGGAATCCGTCTCGCTGAGCTGCACCACGGTCGGCGGCCGACCTTCGGGCGTGGCGTCGGGCAGGATCGAGATGTCGTCAACGGGGCGACCGAGGAAGTCAGTCCCTGTGAGGTGAAGTTCGTACGGCAGGTTTTGATCACGTTCGAGCGGAATCGCGCAGTGCGCTAGAAATCCAAAGTCGAGCGAATACTCCTCGGCCTCAAGACGTGCCTGCCAAGCCGAGCTTTCGGCCGCCGACGTCGCGGGCTCCAGGAGCGCCAGTGGCTCATAGGCGAGCGATGATCCGTATGGACGGCCCTCGACATACAACGATTCCAAAGGAGTCAGCGAGTAAACGGTCATTGCCGTAGCGGGCGCGTCTGGGCACGCTCGTTGAGCCCCATCGACTCCCCAGATGCTGGGTTCAGGTGGCATGTGAATGGCGAACAGAGTTCCGGCGTATCCCTCGGGGCACGGAACGGTGGGCAATGCTCCCGGTTCCGGTCCGGCGCAACCGTCGAAGGCACGTTCTGGTAGCCGACTGATTCCGTCGATCGGGTCGTAGAACAGCGGCGGGTCCGAGAAGTCGACACCCGCAGGATCGGGATCGCCCTCGGGAGTCTCAAGTGACGGACCGAAGACACCACCGATGACCGGACTACCACCGCTCGCGCCTTCGCCGCCAGCGCCGAGATCGGGGCCAGCACCACTGATCGGACCGAGCAACGGAATCGCTTGCTGATCGTCAAGGTCACCGTCGACTAGTACGGCGACGCCCGGGTTGTCCGCGGTAGCGGTACTGGTGTCGTTGTTGCTGATCGCGCGAGCGCCGACGATGCCGACCAAAACGGTGGCGGCGGTGGTGAGGGCTGCTGCGAGTTTGCGTGTGGTGGCGTTCATCAGACGAGGCTCAGTCATACCTAAATGATGCACGAAACCCGAAGCGAGGTTGACACGTCAACAAGGTCAGCTGACTGTCCCGATGTAGTACGCCCCGGCGCCGCCGGGCACGCCAACAAACGGAAAGTCGATGTAGAAAGTGAGAGCTGCTGATCGACAGTTCGACGTAGGCCCGACACAGATCCCACCGCGCGGTCGCGGGAGCGCAATGCGACCAATTGCCGGTCGCGAGCGTCCTTCCCTGTCGGTTTCAAGGCTCAGTACACCAACGCCCGACAGCCAAGTACCGGACCGTCGATAGTCCACATACACGTAAAGGTCAAACGTGGTGTCGTTGGGTAGGGCCGGGCAGGTCCACCGGACGTCGAAGTAATCGAAATAGAAATTTCGGACCGCGCCAGACAGATCCTCGTCCAAAGTCCATTCAGGCCCGCAGTCGTACCCCGCGTCGCCGACTCTCACTCGCAGGTCGCCGGCCGCGATGTCGGCGCCTTCCAAGTCAACGGTAGTCAAGGTCAGCACCGGAACTTTTCTGTCTGCTCCTTGGATGAGGTGGATGTCGGTCGCAATTGCGGCACCACTGCTGTCGTAGATCGTGGTGCAGAACAATGTCGGCGAAACTGGCAACTGAATCCATGTGGAGGTCTTGCGCGTGAAGGTTGGGTCGTAAACACCGAGCGGTGAGACAAACACTTGGTCATCACGTGTGCTGGTGCTCGCGACGACGCCCTCACCGGCAGTGGGGCATTCGACATCGTCGGGTGGAATGCCACCGTAATCGTCAATGTCTTCGATGGTATGTCCGGTCTGCAGGCGCGTTGCGAAGGTGACCGATCCTGACGCGGGTGCCCAACCGTCGATGTACGCAAAGTCACCGATGATGTAGGCCTGTGTCGGTGGACGACCTGACGGTGTTCCGTCGTGCATCACGAACGG
>JBEBGL010000052.1:0-1987 GCA_040081465.1 Ilumatobacteraceae bacterium
GTGCGAATGACCGCCGAGAGCCCCCAACTTCCCTCGACGTCGTACGGGTATTGAATGAGCAGCTTCTCGAGCCATGCGATCTTGTCGGGGTCACGATGAGCAACGGTGATCGACGGACGCAGCCGAGGACGATCAATCGACACGACAATTGCGCACCAATCAGCGAAAGCAGGAATGATCGACGTTGTAACCGTGTGCACGATCTCGTCGAGGTCGACGGAACGTGCGAGTACCTCATTGATGCTTGCGAGGTACTCGATGCGTTCACGCTGTCGGCGTTCGAACTCGAGCAGTCGCGTTCTTTCTTCGACTTGCCGATGACGCTCGTCGACGTCGATGGCAAGTCCGAAGCCACCGACGACTCGATTGGTCTCAGGATCAATGGTGGGCTCACCGATACCTTCAATCCAGTGCACACTTCCGTCTGGCCAGATGCATCGATGATCGAAACGAAATGTCTGTCGATGTTCGACTGCCGCGTTGACGTTGTCTAAGACCTGTTGCCGATCTCGTTCATCGATGAGCATCAGCCAGTTGTCGAATGTGCCACCGAACTCGCTCCGGTCGAGTCCGAACAGTTCCGCCACGTTTGCGTCCCATGTCACGGTTCCAGCGGTGGTGTCCCATGACCACTCGCCCATCCGCCCGGTGGCAAGCGAAGCCTTCAAGCGGTCGGCGGCACGGATGATTGGGATCGACGCCGCTAACTGACGATCACGTGATTCGCGGGCGGCTGCAATCCACACCGCGAGCAGTCCGCCGACGATCGTCGTACCAACGGCAACGGAATGACGTCGACTCCCCCAGATGTCGTCGACCCATCCGAATCCGACTGACATGGTCATCGCCAAGGCGGCGACACCAAATGTTTGGCGAGGCGTGGCGCGAATCGACGCAACTAGTGGCGCCAGCACGAACAACGGAATGAGGATGAGGTCGCGCTCGGCAACGACGTCGGCTGCGGCCACCCCGACACACACCAGACATCCCGCGACAACATAGGTGCGTTGATAGCGGCCGGTCGCTGCTTTCATCGTCGACTCGCACGGCCAGGAAACCACGGCGGTTTGTGGTGGCGCTCGGGCATGCGGTCGCTGCTCCAGCGTGCTGGAGGTGCCATCACCAGCGCGCACAGCGCCACCAACACCGCGTCGTAGTTAACGCGCCAACCCGCGTAGTCCAGCCACGCCTGCTGCAAGTCTTTCTTCAGCGGTATACCGGCCGCGCGAAGTTCCACACACAGCAGATCGAACTCGCGCTGCGTCACCGAGATCGGATCGGTCGGTGCTGGCGCAGGGTCGTACTCAATTCCGTAGAAGTCGGCGATGCGCCGCAGCGTAAAGAACCCGCCGCGCAGCAGGATGTCGCGCTGCGCGCTGCGCGGGACGTCGAGGGTGCTCGCGACGATCGCTGCTGTGTCGAGAACGCAACCCGCCGCGGTCAGCCAGTTTCGTTCTGGGTGCGGCGATCGGAAGAACACGAGCGACGGTTGCGTCGTGTGGCTTTCTTCGACGTCGACGAACCATTCCTCCCACGGTTCGAAGAGGTCGGCATCGATGTTCTCAATCCAGCCAATGGTCTGATAACGAGTGAGTAGTTCGGCTGGCGAAGGTGGCAGGCCTGCGCGCACCTCCAACATTCCGACTAACGCTTCGCGGCGACTGAACGCGCCGTAGATGGTGGGCAGGTACGAGATCAGCAACGACACGATTCCGAGACCCAGCCCCGCCTCGAAGAATGTCAACATCACGCGCCCGATGCCATCGGGGCGAACGAAGCCGAGCGTGAGCAGCGACGACCCGCTGGTCACGAACGCTTCGGTGAGCGGGTCGATGCCTGTGCCCCAGAAAATGGCGGTGAAGCCGAGGATCATCAGCATGACCCACACGCCAGGAAGTAGCACTAGCGAGATCGGCGCGTACAGCGCCATCACCGCATCGCGTTTTGCGAATGCGCGCTTTGGCGATGCGAAGCGATCGAAGACTGC
>JBEBGL010000027.1:0-25069 GCA_040081465.1 Ilumatobacteraceae bacterium
GTACATGAAGAGCTTCGCCCAAGGTGCATGGATCGTGTTCCTGATGGGTGCCACGACAGGGTCGGGACCACCGGATGGCTTCGACGACCTAGTCGCCAGTTTCGCTTTCTTGTGAGCGATCAACGGCCGTTCGCACCCCCAGTCATGCCGTGGTTACCTGCGCCGACTCCGCGCGTAGTGAGCGCGATTCCTCCGCCACCTAATCCGTGGGCGCGCATCGCCGCGAACGGACACAATCCACCGCCCACGCCGCGCAAGCGCCGGTGGTGGCTGCCGACGGGACCAGCACTGCTTGCAATCATCATCCTGGGAGTTGGCGGAGCCGTCCTGCGCAACATGGACCTCACCAATAAAGACGCTGCGCCGCAGCAGTACGCATCACCAGTAACGATTCCTGTGGCACTCGATGTGCCAACGAATGCGCCGTTCCTGGTTCAAAGCGAATGGCTCAGTTTCGTGATGCCGATGAAACCCGTGATCGAAGAGGTCAATCAGAACATGGCGGGAACTGTCATCACCGTCACGAGCTGGACCATTGAAAACGACGAACTCTTTCTCCGCGCGCTCACGATGGACTTTCAAACGCAATACGACGAGACAAGCGCCAATCGATCATTCGATGGAATGGTTGATGCATCAGCCAACATCAACGAGACAGTCGTTAGTCAGACGCGACTGTTCACCAATGGCGTTTACCAGCGAGACGCGTTGATCACATACCAGGGTGGGTACCTCCACATCCGCGCTTACATCAAAGCACGTGGATGGTGGCGTTCGCCGGCTTCAACGATGTGGCCGAACCACCGGCGTGGCTCTTGACCGCCGCCGCCAGTCTCGTCTTTGCGGCGTGAGCGCGACGCGCCCTGTCAGCCACCCGCGACGGCAGGGATGATGCTGACTGTTTCGCCGGCGGGCACCGGTGTTTGCAATCCGTTTAGGAAACGCACATCGTCGTCGGCGACAAACAGATTGACGAACTTGCGCAGCTGACCTGACTCGTCAAGCAAGCGGTCGCGAAAACCAGGATGCACTGCCTCGAGATTGTCGAGCACCTCGGAAAGGATTGCGCCTTCCACTTCCACCTGCGAGGCACCGCCCGTCATCGGTCGCAATGTTGTTGGGATTCGAACGATGACAGCCATGCCCGAAACGCTACCGACACGGTCAGGATTTCAAGCGCCTCACGTCGTATCAGACATAGCCTGACCGAATGCGGGTGCTGGCGGCCGTCGACAAGTTCAAGGGCACCGCCACCGGCGCGCAGGTCGCCGACGCGATCGGACAAGCGTGTTGGGAACTCGGCCACGAGTGCGTGCCGCTGCCAGTGGCCGATGGCGGCGAAGGAACGCTGGACGCACTCGGTGGTCCGAACCGCACCAGCACCATCACCGGCCCGCTGGGCGATCTGGTTGAGGCCGCGTGGCGCTATCACCGCGGCACCGCGGTGATCGAGATGGCTCGCGCGTCCGGGCTGACACTCGTCGGCGGCGCGCAGGGCAACGACGCAATCGCCGCGACAACGACGGGAACCGGCGAACTGATCGATCAAGCTCTCGACCTCGGTGCGACCAAGATCGTCGTCTGCCTAGGCGGTTCAGCGACTACCGACGGAGGCCTCGGCTGCGTGCGCGCAATCACTTCGCCCCATCGGTTGCGTGGCGTGCAACTGCTGGTGGCGTGCGACGTGCAAACGCTCTTCGTCGACGCCGCCCCGGTGTTCGCGCCGCAGAAGGGCGCAACACCAGCGCAGGTCGAGTTGTTGCGCGGCCGGCTTAATCGGTTGGCGCAGATGTACCAGCAGGAATACGGCGTCGACGTGCGCAACATTCCCGGCACGGGCGCGGCCGGTGGCCTGGCTGGTGGACTAGTTGCGCTCGGCGGCCGACTGCAACCCGGTTTCGAACTTGTCGCCGACGAACTCGACCTCCACGATCACATTCTGCAATCCGAGTTGGTCATCACAGGCGAGGGCTTCCTCGACGAGCAAAGTTTTCAAGGCAAGGTCGTCGGTGGCGTACAAGCAATGTGTCTCACCGCCGACCGCGCGGTTGCGGCGATCGTTGGCGATGCGTTACCGGAAGTGAGCAATCGAATTCGTCACCGCTCGCTGGTCGCTGATCATGGAAGCGAGCGCGCGCTACGCGAACCGCTGTGGTGTATCGAACATTCGGCTCGCGCATTGCTGCGCGAGTTGTTCAGCGCTTAGGCGCCGGACGTCGACGGGCCGGTGGTACCGGTCGTATCGAGGCCAGCGATCTGAGCGAGCGTCTTGCCAGCCATGTCGTCGCCTAACAACACGATCACCGAACTACCCGGAGCCCACGCACCCAAGAGCGTCGGCACGTTCGGCCCACTCGGCTCGACGACGGCATCGGAAAGGTAAGTAGCCAGTGTGTTCGCGACATTCAATGCCGCTGCGTCGTCGGGGTTATAGATGATCTTGGTTTCAGCCAAGTCGATCGTGCCCGTATCGGGCTCAACCGTCGTGAAGCCCTCGGCCACAAGTGCAGTGCTCATGTTGCGGGCAACGCCTTCTTGGTTACTGCAGTTGATGACCTGAATGGACGTGCCGACCTTCGTGAAGCTGGTGGTGGTCTCCGTCGCGGGAAGAGTCGTAAGGCTGGTGTCGCCGGGAACCGTCGCCAGAGTGGTCTCGGAGCCCGCCGTGCCCGGGGTGACGCTGCTGGTATCACCAGACTCGTTCACCTTGCGCAAGATGAAGAACGCCAGCAAGACGGCGATAGCGGTAACCACGATGGCCACCGTGCTTCCCATTGGCGCGGAACTGCTGCTGCGCGAGGGCGGGCGTGTCGTGCGACCTGGATTGTCGTAGCTCATCGGGACCCCCTGGAGTTAGCCCTGTTCGCCGGCTGCCGTGCCATCGATCAGTGCCCGACGACGGCGTTCGCGCTGACGACGCAGGCGGCGAACCACCAGCGGGTCGGCGGTCAGAGCCGCCGGATGATCGATCACCCGGTTGAGTTCCAGATTGTACTCCTCCACCGAACATGTGAACCGCGCGCGGATAGCCAGGTGGCGATCCTCATCCAGCGTGAACCAATTCGCCTCAAAGGCGACAATGGCCAACTCGCGTTCTGTCAGCGGTTCGGTCGATTCAGATGGAGTGTCAATGGTCATGGTCCCACCAGCCTGCCCGATGCTCGCTCCGCATACCAAGCATCGCACGTACGTTCGGTTAAAGGGTACCGCAAGTGGTTGGATAGCGTGACGCGCCATGCAGTCGCAACGTCCGTTCATGATTGGTGTTGCGGGCGGGACCTGTTCAGGAAAGACGACGGTTAGCGAGCGACTGGCCGAACTGGCCGGCGACGACACGCTTGCGCTGATCAAGCTCGACTCGTACTACGTGCCACTGACGCATCTACCGATTGAAGAACGCGCGAAGTTCAACTACGACCACCCCGACGCGTTCGATTGGCCGCTACTCAACGAGCACCTGGACGCGTTGGCAAACGGCCAAGCCGTGCCAGTGCCGATCTACGACTTCACGATCTACGACCGCACCGACCAGGTGCGCATGCTGCACTCGGCACGCATCGTGGTTGTCGAAGGGATCCTGGTGTTGTGGGAGCCGACGCTGCGCGAACGCTTCGACCTGAAGCTGTACATCGACACCGACGCCGACTTGCGCTTCATCCGCCGACTGCAGCGCGATGTCGCCGAACGCGGCCGCACACCCGACAGCATCATCGCCCAGTACCTCGAGTCAGTTCGTCCGAGCCACGAGCAGTTCATCGAGCCAAGCAAGCGCTACGCCGACGTGATCTTCCCGCAAGGCGGCTTGAACGCACCAGCGATCGACGTGTTGTTAGCAAGAGTGCGCGAACTCGCCGTCTTCGAATGACGGTGTCGCCTTACACTCGTTGCGGTCGCCGGGTTAGCTCAGTGGTAGAGCAACCGCCTTGTAAGCGGTAGGTCAAGGGTTCAACCCCCTTACCCGGCTCGGTTTTGAGTCCAGGGTTTTGTGTCGAGTGTTTCCTGCCTGCACACGGGCACGAAACACTCGACTCACGAGACGGAGCCGCGTGGGACCACCCATTCCGTCGGTTGGTCGGTGAGTGCCGAGATCAAGTCGAAGTCCGCGTCGTAATGCAACACAGTCAGTCGATGTCGCTCGGCGACCGCTGCGACAAGCAGATCGGGAAGCGGCACTGTACGCATCGATCCGGTTCGCCACAGTTGCTGCTGAACGTCGAGCACACGCCGCCAATCGACATCCTCGATCGTGAGCCACTCAAAGGTGATGCTCCGGTCGCGTCGCACCTGGTCGAATTCCGCGGGGGAACGGGTCGACCAGAGCATCTCGAACTCCACGACAGGACACGTCGCGACGCGCCCGCCTTTGACCAGCGGTTCCATGACTTCCGCGACCGAGGAGAGATGGAACCTGGTGAGCGAGCTTTTGTCGGCGAGGTATTGAGCTACCGCAGCCATGCACGAGACATGATTTCGGGATCTCGGAGGTCGGCATACGCGTCAGCGTGCAACCTTTCCAACTCTCTTCGGAGAGCGTCGTGCGCGATGACCGCCGCGAGCGCTTGATTGACCGTGTCGCGCTTGGTCTTCGTTCCGAGGCAGCGTTGCGCGAGGGCGAGGGCATCATCGTCAATGTCAATAAGGGTCTTAGCCACGGTCATCTCCTATATATCCTCGCAAGAGCTATCAGTATATACGTATCGCGCATACGCGGATCAGCTGGCTGCCTGCGCGAACGATGGCGTTAACAACTCTCGACGGAGAGCTACCAGCTTCGGCGATGGTTCCGCCGCCGCCCATGGGTCGGCAACCAATGCGCGCTCATAGCTCTCCCATTCATGCCGGACGCCGGCCAGGTCGCCGTTGCGCGCCTGCGAACGCATGCGCAACGCGATCAGTTCCTCGTGCCCAGCGAGCACCTTCAAACCTTGGCCAGTCGCCCAGAACACACCCTCGACATCGCCCAGCGACAGATAATGATTCGCCAACTCGATCGCTGCGCCGGTGGCGAGTAGCACGAGCGAAGACGTGACTCCCTCCGCGTCCGGCCACAAATACCCAGTGCCGGCAAACGGCATGCCCGCAACCAACTCCAATCCGGGCCGCAAGATTTCGATCGCATCCAGCGCTGGCAAACCCCGAGCATGTTCAACGCGGGCGGCAAGCAGTTCAGCGTCAGTGACAACACCTTCGTGTAGCGGCAGGTCTTCGGTGAGCGTGCGGCCGATCCACTCCTGACTATCCGGCGGCGCAACGGCGCGCGCCAAGGCACGACGCGCATCACTTACGACGTTTGCAAACGTTGCGTCGCGAACATCGAGATCCCACAACGCCGTTCGTGCCGCATTGCGTGTCGGACGGCGACGATGCTGGCTCAGCCATACCACCAGTTCGAGTGCCTTCGACCGTTCGAACTCAGCGGCGACACCATCTCGTGAGGTCACCTCCACCTGCCCGAGAACCCGAGCAATGACAGACCAATTCGGCTCGATGAAGCGAGTCAATGCCTCAACTCGTCGCATGGCGATTGGCTGAACCGTCGTCACCTCTGTCGACGACAACAGATCAGCCACCGCGGCGACATCGGCCGCGTCGCAACCGATCGGCGTCAGTCGCAAACCAATCGGTTCAACAACGTGAGCATCACCGTCGGCGCGCACTTGCCATCCGATGCCGGCGACATCGAGTGCCACATCGATCATCACCGCCAGCCCGCGGCCAGGCGAGCACACGGACGCCAAATGGGAAAGCTCACCAGCATCGTGCGATCCGGCGGCAATGACGATCGCTGGTTCCCACGCCTCGCCCCCGCCGCCCGTCACCCGCAAGTCGAAGGTTGAGGTTGCACGACTGGCAGACATTGTGCTGCCCAGCGACATTGTCGCCGCGTCGAGCGCAGCATCCAGCGAATCGACCCACTCAACGCCCTCGTTGTTCAGCACCGCGTCGCCGATACCGGTCGTGAACAGACGGACCGTGTCGAGGAACGGTGAGACTGCCAGTGACGCGGCGGCATGACGCAGAATTGAAGTCGAGTGCGGAGACACGACCGACAGCACACCAACAGCCTCGAGGTCGACGAACAACTCGCCGCCTTGAGTAACCCCACCGAGATGCACAAGCGCTGGGCAAGGCTGTGCGCAGAGCCGGGCGCGCGCGACCAACGCTTGCAGGGGCGTCTCGGCCGAAAGGCGCCATGTGTTTGCGTGTAGATCGAGTTGCCACACGTCGTCGGTAGGACTCGCCGAACCGCGAATGAACAAGCACACGTCACCGAAGTCGCCGAGCACCGCGGCGAGAACTACCGCCCCCTGAGCGGCGAGGTCGGCCGCGGCCGCTCGCAACGCGATGTCGAGTCTCGCGAGTCGCTCTGGCCCAGCCAGAGATCGCAGCATCGTTTCGGTGACCGTCTGTGATGGACTCGGCATGACCAAACGCGTGCCGACAACTGCGGCGCGCCATTGGCGACGACGTCGCGACTCGAGCATGCCGAGCGCCCCCGCCGAAAGGAGCAGCGCCGTGCCAAGCCCTGCAACGTACGACGCGATCGCGGACGGACCATCCGCGATGGTCGACGGTGCGACCGCAATCGGCGGGGCAACTTGTGGAGTGTCGACCCGTATCTGAGTAGTAACGACATCGGCGACGATCAGATCATGCGTGCGCGCTTCACGTGGCAGCACGACTGGCGGATCAACGAGAGTCATCGGCTCGACGCTGATTGCTCGGTTCAATACAACCGATTCACCGGGCAACAGCAGCGCTGGATCGCGGTGGCCGAGTAGTGGATGGTTGATCAGCATCAACTCGTTTGTGTAATCGAAGACCTCACGTGGCGTCGGTTCGCGCTCCATGGTTATCGTCAGTTGACGGTCGGCGATGTTCCAGTAACAGTCACCGGCAACCACCTCGTGAGTCGCGGCGACCGGGGCATTACCGATGGGCGCCGCCGCGTAGATGGGACCCGGTGTTGAGATCAAACTGCCGAGCGCTGCGGTGGCCGTCACCGAGGAAAGTGCGATGAAACGCATGAGCTGGCGGATCCAACGATCAGGACCTTGCGGCAGGGGCCGCAAACCAACCGTCGAGCCTTCAAAGCGCCACTTGATTACATGCAGCAGTTCGGCAAGGGCAGTGAACAGGAACCACAGCCACAGAACGGTGAAGATCGCTGCGCCGATTGACAAAACGAGACGCGCATCGACTGTGTTGTGCCGCCACGCGTCGCGGACCTGAGTGCCGCTTGGCAGCGGGAAGCCGACGAGCTTCTTGAGTGCAAGAGGCACGCCCACCATCACAGTCAGCAGCAATACCGATGCCAGCACGCGTAGCGTTCCGCGTCGCAGTCTCATTGTCGTTCTCTCAAACATCTTCAATCTCCTAGTCCGAGTACGCCACACGGGCTGTGCCCGTCGCGCGCATTGTCATCGTTTCCTGTCCACCAAGAATCAAGAACACCGTCGAACGTCGCTCGGTGATCGTGACGGTGACGAAGTCGAGGCCGACCTCGACCTCAACGTCGGATGTCGCCACTCCTGCGCGATTCGCATACGCGATTGCGGCGTCGCGAGCTGTCTCCCGATCGAATCCGCTGACGGGCGTGGCAGTCGAGACGGCGGCTCGGGCGGAAGCCTCGGCCGTGTTCGATGCGTGTCGACGCGTAACCATTGCGCGACCGCCGTCGACAATTAGACCTGCGCCAGCGAGTGCAATGACGAGGAGGAACATCATTACGACGGAGATTGCACCGCGATCCTGACGGCCGCGCATCATCGCTGATACCGATCGATCGGCTGCGTGTCGCTCATTACCACGATGCGCGAACCGGGTGACCAAACCCCGGTCAGGGTCTGATTGCGAACTGTGCAACTGACTCGGACAGTTACCGAGCCTCCCTGCCACGAACCAGACGATGACGCGTCCCACGACATAACAACTGTCGGACCACCCGAGCAACGAGTGCGCAAGCCGTAGACATCAACCGCTTCCAGAGCAGCGGCGTGTGCTGAGGCCGGGTCGGGGGACATCGACGCGGAGCGGGCCGCACTCTGCGCAGCATTAGCAACTTGCAAACCGGCTGCGTGCAGGCGACCAACGAAACCTAGGAACACGACTGCAACGAGACAGAAGATGACGAGATACATCATCTCCACCGGCGTCGCGATGCCAGCATCGTTACCTCGACGAACCCAGGTAGGCCGCATCATCGCTCCTTCGGCGCCGATTCGCTGATGCTCACGCGGAAACCCAAGGCCCCGCTGAGAACTCCAGCGGTCTCGCCAGCGACTGTGACTTTGACAACGGCTCCGTCAGTGCATGAAACGCGCACATCGCCTGCCCACGCGCCGGCCGACTCTCGCACCGATTGCTCCGCCGCAGCGATGCCATCTGCACACGTACCGTCAAATGCAGCAGCGACACGTGCGCCCTCGGCGGCTGCCTCGTTATACACGTTGCGGCCATGCCAGTACGCCGATGTGTCGAACAGCAGCAACATTGTCAACAGCACGGCCATCATGCCGAACAACATCTGAATCGACACGTCGACCGCGCCGACGTCTCTGGTCACGGACCGACCGGATCGGGAACGTTGTCACGCGCTTGGTTGAACTTGGCCATGAAGAACGTGGTCGCGGCAATGGCGACGACGATCCCGACCGCCAGCCAGATCATCTTGGTTACCGCTTCATCGACACCGTCTTCCTCATGGCGCGACCGCCACGCATGCTGCACACGTGAGCGAAAGTCGCCATACGTCAGCTGGAGCCACACTGTTAGGGGAAGTAGTTGCCCGTTCATTTCGCCCGTCCTTTTCTGTTGTTGAGAAGTCGCATCGCACTAACCACCGAACGCATCGCTGATGCGTTGCGCGAGTGGATAAGCCAAGAAGACAATCGTTGTAACGACGAACCCGACTGTCGGTCCGGACAGGTTCGCGTTCGCTTTGTCGGCTGCCCTTTCGAGATCGTCAAGAGCCTTTGCTCGCATCGACTCCGATAGCGAAGCAACGGTGTCGCCGATCGAGACCCCTTGCATACCTTGGCGCTCGATGCTGGCGGCGAGCTCGCTCATCTCGCGAATGTCATACGTGCGCCCAAACTCATCCAGCGCCTCCCACACAGCGACGCCGCGTTGCGGTGCAGTCAAGATCTGCTGGCGCAAAGTGTCGAACGACTCGCTCGCTCCAACGGCCAACGCGAATCCGATCGCCTCCTCGACGCTTTGATCGGTAGTGAGGCCGACGGCAACAAGCTGCACGAAGTCGTTCGAAGCACGACGCACCTCGCGACGCCGACGCTCGATCTTGTTGGCGACGTCGTTGAGAGAGATCCAGCCAGCCATCGCCGAGCACAGCAGGGCGAGGGATGGCCACAACGGCGACAACGGCAGCACACCCACTGCGAGTAGCGCAGCGAGTCCGGCGAGAGTCGCAAACAGCATCACTCCAGCGGCCACTACTGCGCTAGTCACCACAGCCGAAGGTGTGAGCTGCAACATTCGCAAGCCGCTTCCGAACCGCTTGGCTACCCATCGCCCGAGGGCACCCGCCGCCAGCGAGTCGGACCACGCAACGCGCGACCCAGAACCCTGCATGCGTTGGCGCGCGGCAGCCAGTGAGCGGGGTGCACGGCGCAGCGAGAGGACAACGCACCAGCATCCAGCAGCCGTGAGGACCCCTACAAGTGCCCCAATCTGCAACGAATTCATCGCGCACCCACTACGCCTGCTGCCAGCCGATATCGAGTCGGTGAGTCGTAACTGCAGAGCGAGCGCAGCCACAGCACGCAACCGAGCCAAAGACTCAGCGGCAACAACAGAACCACCTGACCGACCGCTGAGTTGTATGGATCGAGCAGCCCACCGGCTGCGAAGCGCAGATAAGCCACCAGCAGTCCGCCGATCACGACCAGTCGCTTCATGCTCGATTGGTACACGGCGCGAGTTCTATCGATGCGTTCACGCGCTGTGACCTCGAAGCGCGCGGCCGCCGCGAGCGAGTTAACAGTGCGGTACAAACGGCCAGCGCCAGCGGAGCCACCGATCACCAAGCAGATTGCCGCGACGGCTGCGTCGGCCGTGGGGTGCGCAAGTTCATCAGCGAGATCCGCCAAAGCGCTCTCAGTCCGGTATCCCTGTCGACGGTGTTGCACAAAGTGTTGCAACGCAGCAGCGATTGAGGCTGGCGGGCGCAAGGCCACTTGCTCGAGTGCCTCCTCAGCGCCGACTGCCGATCCGCGAAGAGTGTCGCGAAGGTCTTCCAACCACTTCGCGATGCCCTCGACACGGCGACGCTCGTCGTCCGCTCGCTGATCGTGCAGGAGTCGATTCCACGAGAACACCATCGCCCCGACTAACAGCGCCAACATCAACCATCGAGTCGTTAGCAGTACGAGGAAGCCAGCCGCCGCCGCGATCGCGAGTCGGTTGCCGGTGACACTCGTCGACGCTGGCACTGCCTTTGACAATGCACTGGCGAGATCCGAGGCGCGCGACGGTTGCGCGAGGGCGCGGTTTCCTGCCAGTGCAGCTGCGCCTAGCAACAGGCAGACCGCAAGCGCGATGGCTGTGGGAGGCAGCGCGGCAGAAAGCATTGCTCAGACTCCAACTAGCGCGCGGTCTAGTCCCGCTTGCAACGGGCGATAGGTGTCGACGGCGCTGTGCCACCAATCGATCGTGAATCCGACATCAGCGGCAAGTAGCCGGTCCAACATTGCGCGCTGGGGCTCGGAGGCCGGTCGCGCTCGGCCATCGACAGCGTCGGCGCGACTGGCGAAGAGTCGGTGCATGATGAACCGAGCGCCGTCCTCTTCAACCGATGGTGCCACGATCTCCGTGACGTAGCGACCAGTTCGGTTGTTCCCAGTGACATGGACCACGAGATCGACGCTGCGGTACACCTGCCACCGCGCCATGCGGAGATCGATGTCGTGGTGATAGGCGATGAGTTCAGCGAGTCGTTCGATTCCATCCTTCGCGGAACCGCCGTGCACCGTCGCCATTGCGCCCTGGCCGATCGACATCGCTTGCACGAGTGCACCACCCTCAGCTCCGCGAACTTCGCCAACGATGATCCAGTCAGCGCGCGTGCGCAGCGCCGGCACCATCACGTCGTGACACGAGATGCCCACGCCGTCCGACGTGCTCGGCACGCGAGCTTGGTACGCATGCACAAACCGATGTCGTCCCATGCTGGCGAGGTTCAACTCGAAGTCGGTCTCGACGGTGACGATGACATCGTCAATGTCCACTTCGCTAACAAGCGCGCGTAGAAGCGTCGTCTTGCCCGAACCCATGCGGCCGCACACAACCACGTTCATGTCGGCTGCGATGGCACCACGCAGCAAGGCGACTGCGCCTTGATCGAGCATTCCCTGGTCGGCTAAGCCGTCAAGACCGAGGCCGAAAACGGCGGCACGCCGGATGGTCACCAATGGACGCTGCACGACGTCGAAGCCCTCACCGTGGAATCGAACGCCGGGCTCTAGTTCCAAGTCGACGAAGGGGTGTTCACGGTTGAAGGGTCGACGGCGAGACGTGGCGGTGTCGTAGATAATGCGCTCGAGGTCGCGATCGCGACGAACCAGTGGTGGCAGCATCTGCTGTGTGCCGTCGGTGCGTTCGACCCGCACCGGGTCGGAACCGAAGACGAGGACATCGGTAACGCCAGGATCCCGAAGCACCGTCAGCAAGCGGGGCAACCCAAACATCTCCGACACGATCAGTTCGCCAAGGGCTGTGTCATCGTCGGTAGTTAGTGGTGCCAGTCGCGCAGACACACGCTGGCGAGCCAGGTCCGGCAGCACCTCCCGTTCGATGACGTCGCGGGTGATTTGCTCGCGCAGGTCGCGCTCGACCGCGGACTCGTCGCGGCTCGGCACCGGGAAGCGGTCCCCCCACTGTCGACGAACCTCCACGACCAGAACATCGAGCTCCTCGTCGGTCATGCGTCGACTCGCTCTCTCGACACGATCTCGAGCGCAAGGTCGTTGACCGCCGTCATGAGAGCGCTGCGACGAAGCCGCCGATCATCCGGCATTGCACCGCGGTGGACGAGATCGACTGCAGCTTGTTCCCACGGCAACCACGCGGCGAACTGATCACCTAGTTCCCCGCTCAACATCGTGCGGGGAAACGACACACCTCCAGGTGAATCGACGAACACTAAGCGTGCCTTGCCAGACCCCAAGCCAGGATCGGCTGGCGAGACACGGCCCTCGGCGCGCACCCACTCACTGGTTGAAGTCGCTGCGCTGATCTCTGGCGATGTGACCATCAGCACCAAGTCCGCCACTGCGAGGATTGGCCAAGCCGGTGTTCCACCGCGAACACGACCGACGTCGACGATCACGTTGCCCGCCAACTCGCGCAGCGATGCGATCCACGGCAGTCGTGGCTGATGGCAAGCGTGCGCACGAAATGGGTCCGACGGTGCGGTGACGATTCGTAACGCATCGACCCTGTGCGCGACAGCTTCAAAGGCGTCGACTGGTGCTACACGCTCGGTCGGAAACGCAACTCGCTCGAGTCCGCCAACTGTGTGCACCGGAAGCTGCATGCGACCTGCGATCGCGCCACCCGCTGGGTCTGCTTCAATCAACCAGCTCTCCGAGTCATCACGCATTGCGAGGCAGGCGGCGAGCAACAACGCCGTGGTTGTAGTGCCGGTACCGCGCCACGACCCGACCGCGATGATCACATTCCACCGTCCACTGACTGGCCGACCAGAAGCAGCTGATTCGTCGCCGCCAGTTGCGCGACCGCAACGCTGTCGGTGTGTGCCACGGCGAGGGTGACCAGCAGGTCGCCGTTCGATTCCACCTGCACGGCGATGACGCGCACGATCGTTGGGTCGGTTGGGATCGTCGCGTCGATTGGCGCCGCGATCGCGAGGTCGCCTCTTGCGAGGCCAGCGGGGAATCGCCCGGCCGCAAGTAATGCGCCAACGGCCTCCTCACCAGACGAGAGCTCCGGGGTATCGCTCCACATTCCCGCCTGCATCAGGGTGCCGGGTTGTAGGTCGATCGTTGCGACCCGTCCCACAAGTGCATTCAGCGATGCGACGGGTATCAGGCCCTGTACCCCAGCATCGAAGGCAACGTCGGCGACCGTGAGGTCTGCCGCGACGATTACATCGCCGGCCTTTACTGTCTGAGCGACCTGCACCACTTGCACGCGGTCAGCCGCTTGTGTGAGCGCCCAGCCCACCAGCACCGACGCGAGAACCACCAGCGCAGCGCCGAGCGCAAGCCATTGCGTGCGGACGCGACTGCGGACGCGATTGCTAGGTGCGCTCATGACAGCCATCCGTTCGAAGGGAGCGCTGTGACCAGCACGAGCGCAGAAGCCCAACCAACCCATAGCGAAGGGCCGAGCGCAACTCGAGGACGACTTGTGATGAACCCGTACATTGCAGCTGCGAACGCGGCAGCAGCGATTGCGATTGGAGCGGCGACCAATGTTGTTGTGCTGGCACTCACGCTTGCACCAACGACCGCTGCCATCTTCACGTCGCCCATTCCCACGCCACGCGTCACGCGCACGAGCAGCATGAGCGCACCGGCGATGATCATTCCCAAAAGCGCAGAGCGCACGACGATTACCTCAGTCGACAAAGTCGCACCGACTAAGGCGACAGCGAGTGCTGCGGTGAGAAGTTGGTTCGGCAGTCGGCGCTCGTGGATATCGACCAATGCGGCGGCCGCGAGCAAGACGCCTACTGCTGCCGTTGCACACGCGACTGCCGCTGATGAACGCACGGGCAACTCGAGCGCAACAGACGTCGCACAGGCGGCAACCATCAAGTGACGGGCGAGCGGACGTGCATGGTTCCACGCGATGGTTACGCGATCCGACGTGGACCGCATAGGTGCGCGACACGATCGCCGAGCGCCTGCGTTCGTCCTCGTGCCGTGGCGCACGCTGCCACTTGTGCTGCTGCTCACGCTAACGAGTGTCAATCTGGGGTCCGATCCAGCCGTTGCTTGCGAATGTCTGTGCAACGTTGACGGCGCTACGGATCACGCATGACGCAGAAGGCTGAGGCTTGACGTAATTCATCAACCGGACTGGGCACACTCGGAAGAGCGCGGCGGCAGGTACCGGCCAGAACGGCAGGGTGACCCCGAGGCTGGCTGCGATAGCCTGCCGGGCGGAGAGGTGCCGGAGTCTGGTCGATCGGACCGCACTGCTAATGCGGGGTCCACGTAAAGTGGACCGTGGGTTCAAATCCCACCCTCTCCGCCACGGGTCTCGGTGGAGACCTCGGACAGTCCGAACCCTTGTGGTTCGGACTGTGCCCGTTTTCGGCCGATATCGGCCTGAGTCGAGTGTTTCGTGCCTGCGTGCGGGCAGGAAACACTCGACTGGGGCTCGCCAGCCGTCACATTGTTGCGTTTTGGTTACGAATGGGATAGACAAGAACCGAACTTCTTGGCCGGGGACGGTCACCGCGGGCTTGAAAGGAGTGAAGAAGTGTTCGGATTCGGGGAACTCAACAACGATTTTGACTACGACGGCGACTTCGACTTCACGAAGCCCCTCGCCCGCGACGGTGGCAAAGCCAATAAAAGTCAGGCCTTCAGCCCCAGTTCACACGAGTCTGACCCGGTCGACTCTGATCCGCACGACTTTTGGGCTCACGAGCCCACTCGCTCGCTTCCGCGCATGACTTCTCGGCGTAAGCCGACGCCAAAGGTGAAGGCCACCAGAGTGCGTCGCAACAGCCATCGCAGCCGCAGCACTTCCCGCTCGGGTGGTACCCGCCAGCACGGCGACCCCACCCAGCAAATCCCGGTGATCGACGCCAATGGCGTGATCATTCTCGACGACACCGCCTGTCGACCGTTCGACGCTGAGACCGGCTTGGGTGGCATGAATTGGGGCAGCCGCGACCGCACCCGCCCGCGCACTCACCGGGCTGCACTTGGCGGCGAGAACAACCCGTTGCTGCGCCGCATCGGCGCAATGATGGTGCTGCTCGCGTTTGGCGTTCCGGTGGCGATGGCGTTGCGCGGCGGCGACACCGGCCGCGACGCGCTCGGCCTCGGCGATGCGGCCGCAATCGCTGCAGCGCAAGCATCGGCCTCCACCGTCGCAGTCGCCATCGACCCACAGACCGGCGCCGTCGTCGAGGCACCACTCGTCACCGTCGCTGCTGCCGCGGCTCCCGAAACGCAGGCGCCTGCCGAGACGCCTGCAGCACAGCAGCCGGCCGCGCAACAAGCAGTCGTGGCCGCACCCGTTTGCGTGAAGACCTACAACGTTGTGATGGGCGACGGTTGGATGCGCATTGCCGATGCGCACGGCGTCACACTCAACGAACTACTCGCCTCGAACGCAGCGAACGTTTCGACATTCCTGATGGCGGGCGCAACGATTTGCGTGCCGGCCCACGCCACCGACCCGACTACCACGGTGAAGGTGACGACACCGGCGGTCACGACTCCCGCAGCCGCCGCCTACGTCGCTCCGTTCTCGCTTGCTTGCGCGAAGAGCTACACGGTTGTGGTCGGCGATGGCTGGCTACGCATCGCCAACAGGCACGGCGTCACGATGAAGGAAGTGCTGAAGGTCAACGCAGCGAGCGCTTCTACGTTCCTGTTGGTCGGCCGCAAGATCTGCGTGCCCGCCAACTCGACCACGCCCACGGTGCCCACGACCGTGAAGGTGGTGGCCGCCACGCCGACGACGAAGAAGCCGCGCCCAGCACCGACGCCGACGATCAATCCCCCGACTCGGACTTACACCTATGCCGAAGTCGAAGCGATCATTCGCGAGATCTGGCCCGACGATCTCGAGACCGAGGCACTGCGCATCGCCCATCGTGAGAGCCGCCTCAACCCACGGGCGCAGAACTACTGCTGCTACGGCTTGTTCCAGATCTACTTCAACGTGCACAAGAAGTGGCTGGCCGAGATTGGCATCACCAGCGGCGAGCAACTGCTCGACCCCTACAACGCCGCCAAGGCCGGGCTGCGGTTGTACCAGCGCAGCGGCTGGGGACCCTGGAAGCTCTGACCCGAACGGCAACCCAGTAGCCGGGCGACCGGCACCGCCTCTACACTGGCGAACCGCAAGGCGCTCGTAGCTCAATGGATAGAGCATTTGACTACGGATCAAAAGGTTGGATGTTCGAGTCATCCCGAGCGCGCTGGGTTTCTTTGCTAGGCATTGTCGATTCAGTCGACTGCGTTCGTAGTGATGGTTAACGGTGCAGCACGCACCGTCACCTTCACCCGAATCTCACTACAAGGAGCAACACAATGCCTCAGTACCTGATGTCCGTTTGGCACGACGACGAATACACCGTCGAATTCGACAGCCCCGACACGAAGCGCATGTTCGCCCAAGTCGGCGCCCTCAACGAAGAGATGATGGCCGCCGGTATCTGGGTGTTCGCCAATGGGTTGCAGCCCAAGTCGACAGCGACAACCTTCCGCAGTGAGGGCGGCAAAGTGTCGATGATCGACGGCCCGTACGCCGAATCGAAGGAACAGATGGGTGGCTTCTGGGTCATCGACGCACCCGACCTCGACGCCGCGCTTGGCTGGGCCCGTAAAGCCACCGTCGCATGCGAAGGCCCAGTCGAAGTGAGGCCGTTCCAGCACGAGGTTCCAGCTCCCAAGGAATGAGTGAACGAGGCGGTGAGCTGGCCGACGTGTTCCGGCGGGAAGCCGGGCGTTGCACAGCGACATTGATACGCATCCTCGGCGACGTCGAACTCGCCGAGGATGCTGTCGCTGAGGCGTTCGCCATCGCGGCAGAAGCGTGGCCCCGCTCGGGGACACCACCCAACCCGGGTGCGTGGATCACGACCACGGCAAGGAATCGGGCGATCGACCGTTTGCGCCGCGAGTCCTCTCGCCCCGGCCGCCACCTCGCCGCTCATCGCCTGCTGGAAACCAACATGGATTCCGACCCGAACCCCGACCGCAACGCCCAGCTCAACGAGCTCGACGACTTTGTCGACGTGGTTGCCGACGATCAACTGCGCCTGATGTTCCTGTGCTGCCACCCGGCCCTGGGAACCGACGCGCAGGTGGCGCTCACGTTGCGGTTGCTTGGCGGCTTCGAGACGCCCGACATCGCGAAGGCGTTCGTTGTCCCCGAAGAAACGATGGCGCAGCGGTTGGTGCGTGCCAAGCGCAAGCTCCGCGACAATCACGCTCCTTACCGCGTCCCCTCCACCGCAGAGCTACCCGATCGATTGCACGCAGTGCTCGCTGCGATATCGGTCGTCTTCACTGCGGGACACACTGCGATTCGTGGCGACGAGCTGTTGCAGGTCGACCTTTGCGATGAAGCAATCCGGCTCGGCCGCGTCATTGTCGAGCTGATGCCCGATGAACCAGAAGCGGTGGGGCTGCTCGCGCTGATGTTGCTGACCGACGCGCGTCGTGCTGCGCGCACAGACGCGAGCGGGCAGATGATTCGGCTCGCCGACCAAGACCGCACGAAGTGGGACCGCGCTCGCATCGCCGAGGGCCATGAACTAGTGCGCGCTTGTTTGCGCCGCAACGAGCCCGGCATGTTTCAGATCCAGGCAGCGATCGCCGCCGTGCACGCTGATGCCGTGCACGCTCCGAACACGGATTGGCGTCAGATAGTTGCGCTCTACGACCAGCTCTACACATTGCGCCCCGACTCGGTAGTCGCGACCAATCGTGCGATCGCAATCGGCGCACTCGATGGTCCCGCCGCAGGCCTCCTAGCCCTCGAGTTGATCGACGCCGATGCCGTGGCGACTTACCAACCGTTCCACGCGGCTCGCGCCGATTTGCTAGCTCGCTGCGGTCGCACGGCCGACGCGGCCGCGGCTTACGAACGCGCGATCGAACTTACCGACAACCCGATCGAACGCCGCTTTCTCGAAGAGCGAAGAGCAACGACGCGACGCGTGACCTAACGGCGCGAGCGAAACCAGCGCGTCACGACGCGGCGGGTCGTGACGATCGGATGACGCACGAGCCGACGCACGCGAGCACGCGGCGACCCAACCAACGCGAGTTGCGCTAGGTGTTGGCCGTCGAGTTCGATCTCGGTCGTCTCTCCGTTGGACGTTGCGAACGTCGGACGACCCGTCTTTCGTACCGAGGGTTTCTGCACATCGGCCCTGTCGAGCACGACGATGCTGTCGTAAACATGAAGACCGCCAAGCGTTTTGGTCCATTCGGTCGGCTGGAAGTGCGGCTCACGTGAGTGATAGGCGTTTATGTCGTCCAGCCGCGACTTGATCCACTCGATGAACGAGGTCGCAACATCAAGCCCGCCGCCGTACGTTGGCCAATAACTGGTGTGCAGGTCTTCCACTAGGTAGACGCCACCCACCTTCACATGCGGCCAGAGAGCAGTGAGACTCGCCACCTGATGCGCCGGCACGTGGCTGCCGTCGTCGATCACAATGTCGAACGGCCCGTACTTGTCGGCCAACGATTGCAGGAACACAGGATCCGATTGGTCTCCGATGACGACACGAAATCCGGGATCTTCTATCGATCGCACTCGCTCGTCGATGTCGACACCAATGATCGTTGCGCCGCGACCGAAATAGTCTCGCCACATCTCGAGCGAGCCGCCGTGGAATACGCCGATTTCCAGAACAGTGGGGCGCTTCCGCCTGAACGCATCGAAGTGGCGCTCGTAGATGTCGAAGTAGTGCAGCCACTTATGCATGAGGCGACCATCGTTGTGCTCGAAGTGAGAACGCAGCCTTCCGCGTGAAACGCCGGCCAGCAGTCGTGCTCCGATCATTCGCTTGACGCTACTGGTGAGCGCATCACGAATCGGTATCCTCAATCCAGTACACGACTACAGGGGGCACACGTGCGCGACGGATACCACATCATTGATTCCGACACTCATGTTGGGCCGAACGCTGAGACGTTGGAGATGTACGCCGGGCCTGTGCTGCGTCGCCGATGGGACGAGTTGCAGCAGTACTACCAAAAGGTCACCGAGGGCCATCACCTCAGCATCAACCCGTACCCGTTCAAGCGCCAACTGCGCACCGGCAGCATCGAACAGGAAGCCACCAAGGGCGGCAAGATTCCATTGCGCGGCAACATCGCGCTGAACTGGGAAGTTCATCCGACCGAGGAAGTAAACAACCTCAACGCTGCCGGTCGGTTGGAAGACATGGATCGCGAGGGCGTCGATGTGCACCTCATCATTCCGGCGACGTTCGCGAACGCGGCAACGGTGCTGGACGACGAGATGGCTCTCGAGTTGTACGGCGCGTACCACCGCTACTTGAAGGACTACTGCTCTACCGATGCGAGCCGATTGAAGGGCAGCATCCTTGCTGCGGGTGTTGATCCGGAATGGTCGGCGGCGCGCATTCGTGAACTCGCGAAGGAACCGTGGGTGGCCGCGGTGATCCCGGTGCTACCGGAAGGCATGCCGCTCGACGACCCGGCGTTGAATCCGATTTGGGAAGCGATGGACGAGGCCGATCTGCCGATTCTGCATCACTCGTTCTTTTACGAGCCGCCGTACTTTCCTGGCTACCGCGACATCTGGGGCAACCTCGCGATCGCGCGCGCCGCGTCGCATCCGTGGGGTGCGCAACGCTTGCTTGCCTACGCGTTGTTGTCGGGGATGTTCGACGAGTATCCCAACTTGCGAATCGGTTTTGCCGAATGCAGTTCCGGTTGGGTCGCAGGCTGGTTGAACCGGCTCGACTATCAGCAGGCGTATCTCAGCCGCACGCTTCCTGAGACAAAGCTCACGCCCACCGAGTACGCGCGCTCTGGACGTGTGTTCTGCGGAGTCGAGTTGGATGAGGGTGAAGCAATCACGCAAAGCGTGATCGATGTCGTCGGCGACGGAGTACTGATGTATTCGTCGGACTATCCGCACGGTGGTTGCAAGTACCCGTCGTCTCCCGAGGTGGTGCTGGCGTGGAAGGGTCTCGGTGACGAGGCGATGCGCAAACTGATGTCGACGAACGCGTCGAACTACCTACGCATGTAGGCCTAGCGGCCGATCTCTGACGCGAAGTTCGCGGCCCACACGTCCATCGCTCGCCGAGTCAGCGGACCCGGCGCCGACTTCAACGGCTGGCCATCGACTGTCGCGATCGGATGAACGTCACGACTAGTCGAGGTCAGGAACGCTTCCTCGGCGGTAGCGAGCGCGCCGATCGGCACATCGCGCACGACGATCTCGGGCATCCAGTCGAGCAGCAACCGCTGCGTGACGCCGGCAAGGCACCCACTCGCCGGCGACGGAGTGCACAGCTGACCGTCGACTGCAACGAACACGTTGGTGCCAGTCCCCTCGCACAGCATGCCTTTCGTGTTGGCGAAGATCGCGTCGTCGGCGTGGAAGCGGTGCGCGTAACGCGTGGCAATCACGTTCTCGGCGTACGAGATTGTCTTCAGTCCAGCGGTCGCGCCACCCTCGTTGCGAGTCCATGGAGCGATGACCACATTCGATGTTGGACCCCACGCAGCCATCGGTGCAATCGCAGCGATGATTGTCGGCGAGGTACCGATTCCGGCGGTACCCATCGCGGCCGACCCGCCAGTAACCGTGATGCGCAACCACGACGGCGACACTTGCGCCTGCTCGGTGGTGAGGATTTCGGCGACGGCACCGCGCACGACATCAAGATCGACAGGAAGGCCCAACGGCACGGCTGACGCCGCTAGCCGCTCGAGATGGCGAGTGAGTGCAAACGGCTTGCCTCCGATCAGCTTGATTGCCTCGAATACACCATCGCCAACAAGCGCGTGATCATCGGGTCGCAGGACTTGTTCATTCCTAGAAACAAGCCGTCCGTCCACCCAGAACACCATTTCGTTCAAGGCCACATCTCGTCTTGCGCAACTCGGGCACCGGTCATAAAGCGAGGGTAACGCAGTAAGTTGCGACGAGGAGAGGTGACGACATGACTGATCACGCAGCACGGGTACTAGATGCGGTCGAGGCGTTACGCGAACCGATGCTCGCCGAATTGGCAGCGGTGGTGCGCATTCCCAGTGTGGGCGGCACCGATGCAGAGAACGACGCGCAGCACTACATCGCTGGCCGGCTCGGCGAGTCGGGGCTCGAGGTAGATCACTGGCAGCTTGATCTTGCCGATCTGACTAGTCGCGCTGACTTCCCTGGCATGGAGGTGGAGCGTCGCGAGGCGTGGGGCGTCGTCGCCCGTCTACCCGGCACTGGTGACGGTGCATCGCTGATGTTGAACGGCCACATCGATGTCGTACCGACGGGCGACGCCGACGCGTGGGTCGATCCGCCATACGCGGCGGAAATGCGCAACGGCCTGATGTTTGGGCGCGGCACATGCGATATGAAAGCCGGGCTGATTGCGAACGTGTTCGCGGTGCAAGCGATTCAGAACGCGGGCGTGCAGTTGCGCGGCGATCTCTTGCTGGCGTCGGTGCTCGGCGAAGAAGACGGTGGGCTCGGCACCTACGCGACATTGCAGCGCGGTTGGCGCGCCGATGCGTGCGTTATCTCTGAGCCGACCGAACTCGACATCATTCCAGCGAACAGTGGAGCGCTCACCTTTAGGTTGCGCGTGCACGGCGAGGCGACCCATGCCGCGCGGCGCACGGAAGGTACTAGCGCGATAGAGAAGTTCTGGCCGATATGGCAGGCGATCGCCGACCTCGAAACACGTCGCCAGCACACTGTTGATCCGCTGATGGCGCGTTGGCCACTCGCCCACCCGATCTCGATCGGCACGGTGCACTGCGGCGATTGGGCGTCGTCGGTTCCAGACTTGCTCGTCGCCGAGGGTCGCATGGGAGTCGCCTTGGACGAACCTGTGGAAGCGGCACGCGAAGCGCTTGAAGCGGCGATCGTCTACGCGTGCGCACAAGACCCGTGGTTGCACGATCACCCGGTGGAGATCGAATGGTGGGGCGGACAGTTCACGTCGGGCCGTTTGCCCGCCAAGAGCGATCTCGTGCAGCGAGTCCAAACCGCACACCGCACGGCCAGCGGAAACTTTTCGCACGAGGTTTACGGCGCGCCCTACGGCAGCGACCTGCGGCTGCTCACCGGGTTGGGCAACATCCCCACGCTGCAATACGGGCCGGGCGACGCCAAGCTGGCGCACGGCGCATCGGAGTCGGTGCCAATCGAACAGGTGATGACGACTGCGCGAACGCTCGCACTACTCGCGCTCGATCTGTGCGGCATCGCAAACTAGGACGTTTCTTGGACGTGCCCGAGAGTTCTCCTGGGAGACAGCCGAGTTGAATCGCCTCAATGCTGGGAGATACCCGGCAAGGAGGAGATACGTCATGAAGGTGTGGGTAGATCAAGATCTGTGCACCGGCGATGCCCTATGCACGGAAATCTGTCCTTCGATGTTCGTGATGGTCGGCGAGGTGTCGCAGGTTCTGGACCAAGGCAAGCCGATTCTCGGCATGGCCGTCATTCCCGACCAGTTCCTCGACCAAGTGCTAGACGCTGCTGAGGATTGTCCTGGAGAATGCATCTTCGTCGAGCACTGAAATCAGGTAATCGCGTTGCCGTCCGCGTCAAGGACGAACCACACACCGCCGACGCCTTGGCCAGTGACATCACCAGGCGCAGCGTCGCTCGCGTAGTAATACAGCGGGTGACCGTTAAACGACCATTGCTGCCCGCCTTCACCAGCGACAAGCGTGAACAGATCGTCGTCGAGACCCTCGCCGGCGTGGATGTGATCGTCGTCGGCCAAGAACGGAGGCCACGCGCCGGCGCAGCCGCCGGTGCACGTAGCGGTATCCACCGGATCATTCGCGAACAGGTACAGCGTCATGCCATTGGCGTCGACCAGGATCTGGCCAAGGCTGCTGTCCGCCAACATCACGTCGTCGCTTTCGTCGCCCGAATGATCGACGGAGGTGTCGGTCGCATCGGTAGCGCTCGTCTCGGGGGCGTCGGTGGCACTCGTTTCTGGTGCAGTTGTGTCGGTCGCGCCAGTCGTGTCGGCGACCGTGGTCACCGTGTCGTCGGACGACTTGCTGTCGTCACCGCATGCGGCGAGACCGAACGCCAAGCAAACGACGATCGGCGCAAACTTTGAGCGGATAGCGGACATGTGAACTCCTTTGGTTGGCGCGGGATACCCCGAACCTGGTGAGACAAACCTAACTCAGTCAGTGATCGCGTTGCCGTCGGCACCCACGACGTACCAGACGCCGCCCGAGCCTTGGCCGTTCGTGTCGCCCGGAGCCGCGTCACCAGCGAAGTAGTAAAGCGGGTGCCCGTTGTACGTGATCTGCGGCGCGCCGTCGGCTCCGGTCGCGGTCCCGAATAGCGCAGCGTCGAGATTGGCGCCAACAAAGAGCGAATCGCCCGCAAGGAATCCTGGCCACGCGTCGGCACAGCCATCGATGCACGTGACTGTGTTCTCAGGGTCGGGAGTGAAGAGGTAAAGCGTGTTGCCGGCTTCGTCGGTCAAGATCTCGCCAATCGCTCGCGCCGCGAGAATTACTTCCACCTCGACACCCGCCGTGGCGACAGTCGTTTCGGCGGGGTTGGTCTCGTCTACGGGCTCGCCATAGCCGTAGTCGTAGCCACCACCGTCGCCATCGTCGACGGGTGTCGTTGCATCGTTAGTGGCCGCGTCGGTAGTCGTGCTGCTGCTGTCGTCACCGCAAGCGGCGAGGCCGATGGCAAGACAAACGGCGATAGGTGCGAACTTGAAACGGAGTGTGGACATGCACAACGGTACAGCCGCTGCACTGAACGGGCGAGTGCAGCAAAGGCCGAAAATCGTCCGGAACCTGTCATAGCGTGCGATGCGTGAAGGATGGAGAGCTGAAGTTCAGCGGCGAGATTTGGTACTGGCGAGGGCCCTCGCCGTTCCACTTCGTAACTGTGCCCGAGCCGCAGCGCACCGAGATCGCCGACGTTTCGCGCGAGGTCACCTACGGCTGGGGAATGGTCCCAGTCGAAGTGCGCATCGGTGGCACCAAATTTCAGACGTCGTTGTGGCCAAAGGACGGTGGCTACATCGTGCCGATCAAAGACGTCGTGCGGCGAGCGGAAGAAGTCGACGACGGCGACATCGTCGACATACGGATGACCATTCGTCGCAAGCGCTGAGCGCGGTTAGCCGACGAGCGAGCGCAGCGCGGCAATGTGATCCGGCGTGATGCCGCAACAGCCGCCGATAATGGTGGCTCCGTTGTCGAGCCAGTCGCCGACGAACGCGCGGTAGGTCGCAGGGTCGAGATCATTGCGAAACTGCGAGAGCCGCTCATTGGCCTCGCCGCCTTCTTCGTTCTCGACCGTGAATCTGTTCGCGTACCCACCGATCTGCGCTCGGCCGGCACTCGTTGCGACAGCGATCGGGATCGCGGCACCAATCGTCTCCACCGTGCAGCAGTTGAACATCACTGCCGTCGCGCCGAGGTCGATCGCTGCCGACACCGCGTCGGCCACCGACTCGCCCGATGGCAACGCGGCGGTGTCATCGTCCAAGTGGTACGAGATCCACAGCGGCGTAGCTTGCGCATTCGTTCGGTCGAGCCCCGCTCGAACCGCGCGAACTTCGGCGATCGAACTCAACGTCTCGCCCAACCAGTAGTCGACGTGATCGCGCAAGCCCTCAATCAGCGGATCGATGATCGTCGGCGCAAGTACCGCATCGAATAGGTCTGGCCGATACGAACCGAAAAGTGGCGGCAGCGATCCGGCGACCGTGATGCCCGGCGCGGTCGCGGCTGCTTCTCGCGCCAGGCGTCCCGACAGCGCCGCTAGCTCGCGGCCTTCTGCGCGAAATCTCGCATCGCCGATGTGGAATGGCACCACGGCATAACTATTGGTCGTGATCACCTGCGCGCCGGCTTCGATGAAGTTGCGGTGTGCGCGCACGACCCACTCGGGGCCATCAGTGAGCGCTAGCGCCGACCATTCGGGTTGGCGAAACGGGGCGCCGATGCGCAGCAGTTCGCGGCCAATACCGCCGTCCAACACGGTGACTGTTGCCATCGGCCCATAGCGTAAGAGCTAGGAGGCATGAGATGTTCGAGTGGAGTGAAGAGCACCAAATGATTCGCGAGGCGGTGAAGCGCTTCGTCGACGAGGAAGTGCGCCCGCATGTGGAAGAGCTGGAACACGG
>JBEBGL010000039.1:0-7019 GCA_040081465.1 Ilumatobacteraceae bacterium
TTCGGGAGGATGATCGTGCTCGTTGACGTGGGGCTCAGTCGAGACAGCAATCTCAGCGGTGCTCGCGCCGCGGCGGTGGCTTTCGAGCAGGCTGGCTACAACGCGATGTGGACCGCCGAGTCGGATCACGATCCGTTTCTTCCGCTGGCAGTCGCCGCTGATCACACGCAACGCATCGAGCTCGGCACCAGCATCGCAGTTGCATTCGCGCGTAGCCCGATGACGCTCGCCAACCTCGGTTGGGACTTGCAAGAGTTCAGCAACGGTCGCTTCTTGCTCGGGCTTGGCACACAGATCGAAGCGCACATCACGCGCCGGTTCTCGATGCCGTGGACCAAGCCAGCGAAGCGGATGCGCGAAACCGTGCTTGCTGTGCGCGCGATCTGGGACACGTGGTTGAACGGCACCAGGCTCGACTTCCGTGGCGACTTCTTCAACCACACGCTGATGACGCCGTTCTTCACGCCAAGCAACGAGACAATCGCGAGGGTTGGCCTGCCGAAGATTTTCTTGGCAGGGGTCGGCCCGCTGATGACCGAGGTCGCCGGCGAAGTGTGCGACGGGTTCATCTGTCACGGCTTCACCACCGAGCGTTACCTTCGCGACGTGACCTTGCCCGCACTAGCCCGTGGTCGCGCGCTTGCTGGCAAGACGATGGAGGGATTCGAGATTGTCGGTCCGTCGTTCGTGGTGACGGGGTCGACCGACGAAGAGATTGCTGACGCCACGGCTAAGACTCGTCAGCAAATGGGTTTCTACGCATCGACGCCTGCGTATCGCGGCGTCCTGGAACATCATGGTTGGGCCGAGCTCGGAGTCGAGTTGCATCAGCGGACAGTCGCCGGTGAATGGGCCAAGCTCGGTGAGTGCATCAACGACGAAGTGCTGAACACATTCGCGGTCGTCGGGCACATCGATTCGATCGCCGACAAGTTGCACGCGCGCTACGGCGACATCGTCTCCAGAATTCGCATGGCGACGCCGAACGATGTGGCGCCGGACCGATGGTCAGCATTGTCGGAGTCGCTTCGTGCCCGATAAGCCAACTGTCGCGCCGTATGGCGAGTTGCGCGTGCTGCAACTCGGCGACGGAATCGAAGTTGCGTACTGCACGAAGGTTCTTGCCGACGCTGGTGCCGACGTCGCGTTTGTCGAGTCGAGCGACGGTCATCCATTGCGTCGCCGCGGTCCGTTGTTCTCGTACCTGCACTCTGGCAAGCGGAGCATCCTCGATGAGACCGGCTGCATCGAGCACCTGCTTGCCAGCACCGACGTCCTCGTAACCGACTCGCTCCCACGTCCGTGGGACGAACTTCACAAACTGCACCCGCACCTCACGGTCGCTGTGATCACGCCGTATGGATTGGCGGGGCCCTGGGCCGATCGGCCGGCGAGTGATCTGACGTTGCAAGCGGCGTCGGGTGGGATGGCTCCGCGTGGCGCGATTGGTAAGGCGCCGTTGATGGTGGGTGGTGAACCGAGCTACTGGTTCGCGGGGGCGATTGCCGCGGTCAGCGTTCTCGGAGTTCTTCCCCGCAAGGGCGATGCAGGCAGCGGAGAACTGATCGATGTGTCGATGCTGGAATCGACGCACCTCGAGCACGGCATGCATCCGGTGACCTTCGCCTCGATGGCGCAACGACCGTTTCAGACAAGTCGCGGAACGCCCGTGCCGGGTATCGAACCGACGCAGGATGGTTACGTCGGCTTCTTCGTCATCACCGGACAACAGTGGCTCGACTTCTGCGCGCTGATCGGCCAACCACAGTGGGCAGAGGACGAGCGACTGTTCATCGCCACCGAACGACGACTGCGCGCCGATGAATTGCTTGGGCCGATTCGCGAGTGGACCCGAAGCCAGACGACAGCGGAGATTGTTGAGATCGCGTCGCTGATGCGAATTCCTGTTGCGCCGATCGGCAACGGCGCGACGCTCGCCAAGATTGACCAGTTCGTAGCAGAGGAGTGGTTCGTCGAGAACCCCGACGGTTTCCTTCAGCCGCGGCGTCCTTATCGCTTCGAGGGCGAACGAGTCCCTGTCCCGGCGAAGACCGACGCAATCGGCGGCGGCAGCGTGGACCATTGGAAGGCGAAAGCGACACCACTATCTGGTGCGAGCGGCCGGCTTCCACTAGCCGGTGTGCGCGTTGCGGACTTCACCGGGTTCTGGGCGGGTCCGATGGCCGGCGGCATTCTCGCGGGGCTTGGCGCCGACGTGATTCACATCGAAGGCCCGAAGAAGCCCGACGGCATTCGCATGAACACGATTCGGCCAATGACCGAGGACGGGTGGTGGGAGTGGTCGCCACTCTTCTGCGGCGCGAACACGAACAAGCGCGACTTGTCAGTCGACCTGTCCGTTCCAGAGGGCCGCGACATCGCGCTGCGCCTGCTTGCGACCTGCGATGTGATGATCGAGAACTTTTCTCCGCGAGTAGTCGATCAACTGGGGCTCGGCCCGGAGGCCGCACGCAAAGCGAACTCGAAGATCATCGTGGTGCGCATGCCCGCCTTCGGTCTCGCCGGGCCGTGGCGCGACCGCGTCGGGTTCGCGCAAACGATCGAGCAAGCGGCGGGGTTGGCTTTCGTAACTGGCTATCCCGGCGAAGCACCGCTGATCCCCAATGGAATGTGCGATCCACTCGCGGGAGTGTTCGGCGCAATCTCGGCGCTGGTCGCGCTTGCCGAGCGCGCTCGCACTGGTTCGGGTCAGGTAGTCGAGTCAGCGATGATCGGCTCGGCGCTTAACACTGCAGCCGAACAACTCATCGACTATTCCGCAAGTGGTCTGCTGCACACAAGTCTCGGTAACGCGTCCGAGCGCATCGAGCAAGATGTCTTCCGTTGCGCGGGCGACGATCAGTGGGTCGCAATCTCCATCCCCGACGAAGCTGCGATGCGCGTCGTGGAAGACGTCACCGGGGCGGGTTCGATGGCAGCGCTCGCCGGATGGTGTGCCGAGCGCAGCGCGGCCGACGTCACGGCCGCGTTGTGGTCGCGCGGTGTTCCTGCCTCGCCCGTGTTCTGGGCACAGGAAGCTGCCGACAATCCGCAGCTTGCTGCGCGGGGCTTCTTCGAATCGGTCGCGCATCCGATTTGCGGCACCCATCCCTATATCTCTTGGCCGGGGCGCTTTAGCGCAGGCCCGGCGACGTGGAACCGTGTGCCCTCGCCGACGATGGGTCAGCACAACGCCGAAATCCTGGCGCAACTCGGGTTCGACGACGGCCAGATCAACGACTTCCTCGACCGGCACGTGATTTCCGACGGGGTGCTGACGCAGAAGCACGGCTGGTGAGTGTCCGTTCAGTCGGGTGTGGCATGGCCTCCGTGGGCCAACTAGTATTTAGTGTACTGAACTAACAAAAGGGCAGGTTGCGATGGAGTTCGGCTGGGACGAAGAGCATTCGGCGTATCGCGCTGAGCTCGTGACGTTCCTGGAGGACGAGTTGCCGGCCCACTGGCACGGCGAGACGGCGATTCTCGGCTCGAAAGCGAACACTAAGTACTCGCGCCGATTCGCTGGTTTGCTCGCCGAGCGCGGTTGGCTGACCCCGCATTGGCCGGCCGAGTACGGCGGTTACGACGCGTCACCGTGGATGCTGGCTGTTCTCGGTGAAGAGCTTTGGTCGCGCGGCGAACCCCGTGGTCCGCAGTACATGAACGCCAACTGGATCGGGCCGTCGATCATGGCCAACGGCACAGCTGAGCAGCAGGCGCGTTACTTGCCGCCGATCTCGCGTGGCGACGTCATTTGGTGCCAAGGTTTTTCCGAACCCGATGCGGGAACCGACCTCGCATCGCTGCGCACTCGTGCAGAACGCGATGGCGACGTCTACATCGTGAACGGCACGAAGATCTGGACGTCGTACGGCGACGTTGCCGAGCACTGCTACTTGCTGGTGCGTACCGACTCGGAGGCCGAATCGCATCGCGGCATCACTGTGCTGTTGGTCGACATGCCAACGCCAGGGTTAGAGATCGCAACCATTCCCGGTGTCGTCGGCGACCATTCGTTCAACGAGTTGGTCTTCACCGATGTGCGCATACCAGTCGCTAACCGGCTTGGGGAAGAGAACGAGGGCTGGACAGTTGTGCGCGAGGCGTTGTCGTACGAGCGCGTCGGTTCGCCGAGGTGGGCACGCGCCGCGTATCTGTTGAACGAGACCATTCAGGCCGCGAACGCCGAAGGGCGAACGATCGACGCCGTCGCGATCGAGGCGATCGGTGTCGCGACGGCGGCGTGCGAGGCTGCGCGCATCTTGAGTTATCGAGTGATCGACGAGCGCGCGCGCAACATTCCGCCGTCGCCGAATGGAAACCTTGCGCGCGTTGCGATGGTGCAGGCCGAGCGCCTTGTTGCTGAAGCGTGCCTGGCCATCGACGCCGGACACACACTCACGTACAAGTCGTCATCGAACTATCAATTCCGCAAGGCGCTCGCCGCGGGTGTCGCTGCTGGCGCATACGAGGTTCAGCTGAATCTCATCTCGCGACTCCACCTCGGACTTCCAAAAGGCTGACCATGGACTTCCATCTCAACGACGATCAAAGCGCGGTGCATGGCGCAGTGTCGACACTGCTGGCGCGACACGCCGGACCAACACGCTTGCGTGCGCTCGGTGGCGATCAGCCGACTTACGACCACGACCTCGAGCGTCAATTGGAAGCAGCAGGTTTCTTAGACATCGCCGAGCACGGCAGCACGAACCGCCTTGACGCCGCGCTCGTGCAAGAGGCAATCTCGATGGCGCTGGGAACTGCGGCCACCAGTTCGCGTCTGCTGATCGCTCCGTCGCTGCCGGAAGCAATCAAGGGGCCGGTCAGCGTCGTTGCCGGCGGCCATAGCGGCCCTGCTCGATTCGCGGCCGACGCAATCGCGGTGATCGTCATCGGCGACCGCGACGTCCGTTTCGTAGCCCCGCTGCCGGCTCCGGTTGAGCGCGTTACATCTCGACTGGGCTGGCCCGTTGGTCAACTCGACTTTGTCGTTAACGGCAATGGTTCGAACGGCGATGTGATGATCGACGTCGACCCCGAAGAAGTGCGTGCATGGGCGCGGGTAGCGCTCGCGATTGAGATGGTCGGCGCAATGAGGTTCGCGACCGACCTGACCGTCGGCTACGTCACCGAGCGCAAGCAGTTCAATCGCGCTATCGGGTCGTTCCAGGCTATTCAGCACGGGCTCGCCGAGTGCGCAGTCGCAGTGGAGGGCTCGCGCTGGTTGGCGCTCGAAGCAGCGCACAACGGAACCGCGCAGGCGGCCGCTGTTGCGTTGACGCATGCGATCCAGGCCAGCAAGGTCGTGTTCCCACGCACGCATCAATATTGCGGCGCGATGGGCTTCACCCAAGAGTTCGATCTTCACCTCGCGACCATGCGGGTCGTCGCATTGCGCGCCGAGGGCGAGGCACTAGGTCGGCCCGGTATGGCGCTGGCGCGTCAGCGCTGGGCGCTCAGTAGCTGAAGCGCTCGCCGGACGCGAGTAAGACGACTTCGGTCTCGCCGAGATCAAGGTCGTCAAGGTCAGCTGCGCACGAGGTGATTGCGACGAGTCCTTCGTACGGAAGGTGGCCGTCGTGAATCGGTATAAGTCGCGTTGCGTCAAGTGCTTGCGCGACGTTGGCCATCTCGGCGGCGGTTGTAACTAGCTGCCGACCTTTGAACAGCACGCCGTTGACCGGGCCGATCGCACAGTCGAACGCATCGGCGGTCAGTGCGTATTCCGTCACCGCCGCGACGTTCAGCACTTCGCCACCGAAGAAGATACGTGCGCTTGATGAGTTGATCGCGTAGTTGTTGGTGCCCATCCCGTCGGCGGCCACGTGTTCGGGTACGACCTCGAGTTCCACCGTCGCAGTGAGCTGTCGTCGTTCACCCCACGAGAGCGTCTCGACATTGTGGAAGCCTGCCGCCCGCGCGCTCGCCGCCATGCTTTCGTCGGCGACGTACACGGCGGTGGTGTGTCGATGTGGGTAGTTGGCAAGCAGATCGATTTCCCAATGGTCTTGCGCCCAGTGGCTGCCGATGATCGCGGTAAGCGGCGGAACCTCGGCGGGGGAGAGTGCGGGTGAGTCGGAGATGCCTTGGCTGCGGCCGAAGAACGGATCCGTCAGGATGACGGCATCGTCAACCTGGATCAGCACGCTGGCGTTGCCGAGAATCGTGACGGCCCAGTCGAAGTGTTGTGCTGACGACATTCCATTTAGAGTGTACTGAATGAGCTCAGAACTAGATGGTCGAGTAGTAATCATCACGGGTGCCGGGCGCGGCCTTGGCCGCGAGCATGCACTGTTGATGGCAGCCGAAGGTGCGCGAGTAGTCGTCAACGATCTTGGCGGTAGCTCGGTCGGCGATGGCAGCGACCTGACCCCCGCGCAGGAAACAGTTGCGGACATTCGCGCAGCCGGCGGAACGGCGATCGTCAACGGCGACGACGTTGCCGATTGGAACGGTGCCAAGCGCTTGGTGGCTGCTGCGATTGAAGAGTTCGGTGATCTACATGTGTTGGTCAACAACGCCGGCATTCTGCGCGACCGCATGATCGCCAACATGAGCGAAGAGGAATTCGATTCGGTTGTGCGCGTGCACCTTCGCGGCCACTTCTGCCCGACGCGCCACGCTGCGGAGTATTGGCGCGATCAATCGAAGGCGGGCATCAGTGTCGACCGTTCACTGATCAACACGTCGTCGACATCGGGCCTGCTGGGAAATGTCGGCCAAGGAAACTACGGATCGGCGAAGGCAGGCATTGCGTCGATGACGATCATCGCCAACATCGAGATGCGTAAGTACGGAGTTCGTGCAAACGCAATCGCTCCCGCGGCAAGGACGCGACTCACGACCGGTGTTGCGTCGACTCCAGTTGCCGACGCGTTCGATGCTGGCGACCCGGCAAACGTTTCGCCGATGGTCGCGTATCTCGCGGCCGCAGACTGCCCGCTGAACGGCCAGGTCTACTTCGTGCACGGCGGACGGATTCAGCTGATGAAGCCGTGGTCGCTAGCCGACCAAATCCG
>JBEBGL010000040.1:0-6714 GCA_040081465.1 Ilumatobacteraceae bacterium
CAGGAACGCGAGCACTGCCTTTACGCGCCGATGATCCTCAGGTGAACCTGCAAGATCGAGCTTGGTGAAGATGCGGCTGGTGCATGCTTCGACGGTCTTATCGCTGATGTGCAACACATTCGCGATCGATTGATTGGAACGGCCCTCGGCCATCGCAGCCAAGACTTCGCGTTCGCGAGCGGTGAGCCGCGCGATGGGTGCGGCGATGTTCGGACGCGAAAGCAGGCGTTCAATCACTTCCGGATCGACGGCGGAACCACCGTCGGCGACTCGTCGGATGGCGTCCGCGAGATCGTCGATGCGCAGAATTCGATCTTTGAGCAGATACCCAACACCTGCTGCACCGTCGCGCAACAACTCGCTGAGATAGCGCGTCTCGACGTACTGCGAGAGCAGGACGATGCCGATCTCAGGGCCGAACTCGGCACGAATCGAACGCGCGGCCTCGAGGCCTTCGAGCGTGTGAGTCGGTGGCATGCGAATGTCGAGCAGCACAACGTCGGGATGCGTGGATCGCAGAATCGGCATCAGCTCGTCCACGTCGCCGGCCTGGCCAACCACTTCGAAGCCAGCGTTGGTCAGCAGCTCGGCGACTCCGGCGCGTAACAGGATGTGATCGTCGGCTAGGACGACGCGCATGGCAACCCGATCAGAAGTCGTGTGCCGGCTCCGAGCGGACTATCCACGGACATTGTCCCGCCGACGGTTGCGATCCGATCGGCGATGCCAGCCATGCCGGTGCCGCGTGTGATGTCGGCACCTCCGTTGCCATCGTCTTCGATCTCGACTCGCAGCGACTGATCATCACTCGTTGCGCTGATGGTGACTGTCTTGGCGTTGGCGTGCTTCATAGCGTTGGTCAGTGCTTCGGCCACTGCGAAGTAGGCGGTTGCCGCGATCACTTGTTCAGGCTCGTGACCCAGCGCGAGCGAGAGTCTGACATCGAGGGTGGATCGGTTGGCCAAGCTCTCAAGTGCAGCACCTAGGCCGAACTCCGTCAAGACACTGGGATGAATCCCGTGAGCGAGATTGCGTAGCTCTTGGATCGTGGCCTGCAGTTCGGTTGCCGCCGCCTCGAGGACTTCATGTACGCGAGGGTCGGGACTGTCGGCCAGCCGGTCGCTTGCCAGCCGCAGGCCGACGGCGGCGCTGACCAATCGCTGTTGTGCCCCGTCGTGGAGATCGCGTTCGATGCGACGGCGCGCTGCGTCGCCAGCGGCGACGATTCGGCTTCGTGAGGCGGCAACTTCGATCAGTTGCGCTTCGAGCTCGGTCTGCAGCTTTTCGTTATCGATCGTTAGTCGAACCGCGCCGACCACTGCGTTCACGAGCCCGGGGTCTTCCAGCAACGCGGCATCGTGCAGCAGTGCTGCAACTGGCGCGCCTACCTGCTGGATGAGCGTCACTGCGCGACCGGGTCGTTCGACGCTGATATCGATCGGTTGACCTGATTTATCGACGTAGCTGTCGGCTGCATCCGACCACGGCAGCAGCGTCAGACTTTGATCGCCGAGCGCGCGTCCGAGCGCGTTTTCAAGGCGATCAGGCGGAGCGCCATCGTGCAACTCGGCAAAGACGTCGACAACGGCCGACCGCGTCCGTCGCAGACGCACCATTCCGATGGCCAGTGCTAGTGCCAGTCCGCCATACGCCCAGCGAACGATGTACTCGATGGACAGATCGCCGGACGGGCCGATCCTTGTGCTCCAGCCGACCTGATACCGATACACGACGCAGATGGCGAGCACCGCCGCGGCGATCAGCGCAGGTGTCAACATGTGCCGCGTTGTTCGGCCGGATGTAAACCAGCGGTGGACGACGATGCCGAGCATGACCACGATCACAATCGTTAAGCCACGCGCGTGCCAGTCTTCGACTGCCCGCCACCAGCGGTCGTCAGTGATCTCTAGGAAGCGGTTGCGCGTTCCGTACCCCGCGACGTCGGCTGGTACGAACAAGAACAAACGCGAAAGTGTGCGAGCACCTGTCAGCGCGACGAGCGTCCAGATGACAACTCTGTCAGCAAGGTGGCGGGTCTTCCCATTGGGATACATCAGCACTGCTGCGGCCAAGAACACGTCCTGCCAGCGGCCGAACGAGAACCCAAAGAGCGCTACCTCGCGATTCGAGTGGTGTTCGAAGTTGCCGATCCACCACGCCACCGAGGCGGCGAGCAGCAACCACCAACAGCGGTTCTCCGGCCGCCGTCGCCAGATCGCCACGGCGGCGACACCCATCGCGGCACCGCCGATGAACTCTGAAACAAGGAAGGCCGACGAGCGGTGCAGTTTGAACTGTTGGCGCAATGCTAGAAAGCCCACCACGATGTCGACTGCGATCGCACATATGGCGATTGCTCTCCATCGGCGAGAATTCCCCTTGGGCGGCTCGTCGACTGATAGCGCGGCTTGAGGCATACCCGCCATCTTGCTGTTCCGTGCGATTGCTCGCTAGAGGGTTCGCCCTATGGTTTTGTCGGGACACCCCCGATGACGGATGTCGGTGTGATCTCTACTCTCCGAATCAACTACGACTTTGGAGGTCAACATGAACAAGCAAACCCGTCAGCAGCTTGCCGTAGCGATTGTCTTGATCGCGTCGGCGATCTCGGTCGGTTGCTCGAGCGACGACGAGACATCGTCGACGACGGCAGCAACGCCGGAGATCACCGTTGTTTCGACAGCCGGCGCCGAGCTCTTCGCCGACGACTTCATCGATGACGCCAACGGATGGGGTGTCGTCGACGACCAGCAGTTCGGTACCGCCGACTTCGCTGACGGCGATTATGTCTGGGCGTTTCGTGGCAGCATCGCCCACTGGCTGCCGGCCGTCTTGATCGACCAATACGACGCAGGCACGCTCGACATGCTGGATGTGCAAGTGAGCGCTGAGCTGACGATCGTCAGCGGTGATGGAGTTGTCGGCGTGTTCTGCCGCGAAAACCCTGACACCGATGCCGACTGGCAGTGGTACGACTTTGTCGTGCGCGACGGCTATGCGGCGATTCGTCTGGCAGACGGTGAAGGGAACATCGAGCCGCTCGTTGAAAGTCGTGAACTCGTAGTGCCCTTGGGAGCCCCGTTCACGATCGACGCGAGTTGTCAGACCAACGGCGCCGGGGGTGCCGACCTCGCGATGACTGTTACAACAGGTACCGGAACGCAGACGCTGCTGGCGACGGTCGATAACGATCCGTTGACGAACGGGGCGCCTGGGTTGTCAGCCTGGACCTTCCCGCTGCACGAGCAAATGGACATCGTCTGGCACAGCTTTACGGTTCGGGCCACGAACTGATTGGTGGGAAGTAATCACGGGAACCGCTGGCCGTTGCCGGAGCGTCTGAAGAGTATGAACCGCGTACTCTCCCTCGCAACGGCCAGCGTTCTCCTCTTCGTCGGCTGCGCCGACGGCAGCAATTCCGAAACGGCGTTGCCTGATGTGCCAGGCACAACCGTCAAGCGGTCAGGTCCATCGACTGGCGGCTTCGGTTCGTCACGGCTGGTGTTCTTCGCAGACTGCCCCGACTTGCTCGGCTATCTGCGCACTGAGGCACTCGAGCGCGTGACCGCGTGGGGTCTCAACGGTGGACCGATCTACTACGGCCGCGACGGCGACGTTGCTGCGGCTGAGGATTCCGCCGGTGGCGACAAGGCGAACTCGGTTGATGGCATGGCACCGCCCACCGGAGAAACCGGACCGACCTACTCGGGAACGAACACGCAAGAAGTCGGTGTCGACGAAGGCGACGTTGTCGAGACGAACGGCACGCACGTGTTCGTTGTCGGCCAGGACGGCGTGCGCATTATCGATGTAGCCAGTGCAACGGTGGCAGCGCACATCAACGACTTGCCAGATGGCAGTCATCAACTGCTGCTCGACGGAACGCGACTGCTCATCGTCAGTCAGTCGTACAACAGCGGCGAAGACACGGTTGTTTCGCTGTACGACGTCGCCAATGCAAGTAGCCCGACTCTGATGCGGCGCAGCCACCTTGAAGGGCGATTGGTTGCCAGCCGCTCGATCGATGGGCAGGCGCGACTGATTCTCACCTCGACGATTGCAACGCGCCTGCACTTCGTCACGCCCGATCAGTTCGGTCTCGACGAGGCTCGTGCCCTCGAAGCGAACAAGGCCGTCATCAACAACTCGACGATCGAGGAATGGCTGCCGCGTTACTTCGACGAATCAGGCGACGGATCTTTCGGCGCAATGAACGCATCGCTCGATTGCTCGACAGTTGCTGCACCGCGCGACTTCGCCGGACTCGGCATCTCGTGGATCGCTTCCATCGATCTGCGCGCTGGTACCAGCCCGGTTGGCGCTGCCGGCATCGTGTCGTACGGCGACATCGTGTATGCCTCGCCGACCAACATCTATCTCGCCACCGTGCCGTGGGATTGGAACAACAGCTTCGAGCGTGTTCCTGGGCCCACCTCGCAGCCGCCGACGCTGATTCATCAGTTCGCACTTGGTGCGGGTGGCTCGGCTCAGTACGTCGCCTCCGGCGAAGTGAATGGTCAGCTACTGAATCAGTTCGCGATGAGCGAGTTCAACGGTGACCTGCGCGTCGCAACAACGCTGCAAGATTGGAACACCGGAGCGAGCGAGTCGTTCGTGCAGGTGTTGCGTCCGTCGGGCACCGACTTGGTGCAGATCGGAAAAGTCGGTGGCCTCGGGCTAACCGAGCAGATCTACGCGGTTCGCTTCATGGGCACGCAGGCGTACGTCGTCACGTTCCGCCAGACCGACCCGCTTTACGTCATCAACCTTGCCGACCCGACCAACCCGGTTGTCACTGGCGAGTTGAAGATTCCTGGCTACTCGGCCTACCTACACCCAGTCGGCGATGGTCTGTTGCTGGGCGTCGGGCAGAGCGCCGACCTCACCGGCATGACGACCGGCACTCAGTTGTCGCTGTTCGACGTGAGTGACCCGGCGAACCCGCAGCAGATTTCGACGCTGCCGATCGGCGGCTCGAGCGAAGCCGAGTGGGACCACAAGGCGTTCCTGTACTGGCCCGAAGACGGCACCATCGTCATCCCCGTCTCGCCATGGTGGGGCGGCGGCTGCGGACCGGCAATCGATTGCTTGTCGAAAGACGTGATCAGTGCTGCCGGCGGTGTCGTGGTTGCGCAACTGCAAGACCGCACGCTTGTCGGCCGTGGCACGATTCAGCACACGGTTGAGAATTACACCGGTTGTTGGAATCCGCTGCAGCGTTCGATGGTGATCGGTTCCGAGCTCGTGACGATTGGTTACGACCAAGTGCAGTTCACCGATCGCGCCAGCTTGGTGCCGCGCGGCGCCGTTCGCTGGGGCGAGCCCGACATGTACGGCTGCTACTACTACATGGGCGGGTAGTCGGCCGGGAACGCTGGTGCGTGGCGCTTGACCGTGATCGCTTGCGCTGCGAGCTCGGTCAACTCGTCGTGGGTCATCGCATCGCGCATCCGCGTGAACACCGTTTCCTCTTCGAACGAGAAGTGACTGTTGACCTCCAGCAGTAGTGCGCTGGCGCGCTTCGCGAATCCGAAGCCGTCGGGCGAGAGAATGCGCATTTCGGCGAGCAACTCGTTCACTTCTTCGTGCTCGCCCATCCGCCGGTCGACGGTGTTCTCGCCAGCGGCGGCGAGGGCGCGACCGAAGGCCGGGAACAACACCTGTTGCTCGGCGGCCTCGTGCGCCGCCAGTTCTTGGCCGACGCGTAGGAATAAGGTACGAATCTCGTCTGGGTCGTCGGCCGCCTCGAGCTGCATGACTAGTTGCCCAATCAGTCGATGATCCGCTTCGAGTAGTTCGATCACGTCGACATCGTCCATGTATGCATCGTGACGGACTGGGTGCCCCTTGAAGAAGGGTCGGAAGTCCCAAGACATCCGGCGACGGCCGTCGTACCCTCACCTGGTGAGTCACGAAGTGGTTTCGAACACCTTGTTGGCCCCCAATGTGCACCGTCTGGTTGTGATGGCTCCGCGGGTGGCGGAAGTTCGCCAGCCCGGCCAGTTCGTCATTGTTCGGCTCGGCCCCGGTGCCGAGCGCATTCCGCTCACGATCGTCGACAGCGACGTCGCCGCAGGCACGATCGAACTCGTCGTGCAAGCCGTCGGCAAGAGCACGACCGATTTGGTATCCGTCGCTGCTGGCGGGTCGATCGACGATGTCGTCGGGCCGCTCGGTCACTCAACGGACTTGATCACCACTGGCACCGCGGTATGCGTTGCCGGAGGTGTTGGTGCCGCGGTCATTTATCCAATCGCGCAACGCTTGTCTGAGATGGGCGTTGATGTCGTCACGGTGCTTGGTGGTCGCACAAGCGCGAATGTTCTGTTTCAAGAACAGTTCCGATCATTCGGCGAGTTGATCGTGTGCACCGACGACGGCAGTATCGGTCGCACGGGTTTCGTCACGGAGGCCCTCGCTGATCTCGTTGCCGCGCGGGCGATCGGCATCGTCTATGCGGCTGGCCCGGTGCCGATGATGCGCGCAGTCTCGGCAGTCACCCAACCGACCGGTGTCCGCACGATTGTGTCGCTGAACCCGATCATGGTGGATGGCACTGGTATGTGCGGAGGGTGCCGCGTCACGATCGGCGGCGTGATGCGTTTCGCATGCGTCGACGGGCCCGAGTTCGACGGGCACGCCGTCGACTTCGACGAACTCGCCGACCGACTGACGACGTACCGCGGCGACGAACGCACCGCAGTCGACCATGTG
>JBEBGL010000041.1:0-6664 GCA_040081465.1 Ilumatobacteraceae bacterium
TTCGATCCGGACACTGAAACCTGTGCAGGCGGTACGGGCGCCGACTCGTGCTACGGCGACAGCGGGGGACCGCTGGTCGTGATGGCCGCAGACGGAACTGCCCGATTGGTCGGCGTGGTCAGTTGGGGTATCGAGTGTGGTGGCGCCTCGCCAGGTGTGTACGCCGACGTCGCCGGCCTGAACAGCTGGATCACCTCTATCACTCCAGACTCGCCGGCTACGGATCGCCCGACCGGCAGTGACGAAGAGATCGGCGAATGGGACGACGGCGACTGGGATGATGAGTACGTCGTCGATGATGAGTACGGCTGGGACGACATCGACGATGACTGCCGTGACGATTGGAACTCTGAAGACGACGACGGCTGGGAAGACGAGTATGACTCCGAGGACGACGACTATGAGTTCGACGACTATGAGTTCGACGACTCTGAGTTCGACGATGAGTACTACTGGGACGACGAGTACATCCTTGAGGACGAGGACATCTTCTTCGACGAGTAGCACGGGCGAAAGCCGAACGAAGGGCTCGGCGTAGGCTGGGCCCTTCGTTCGCATGTCGTTCGTGGACGAGGGTGAGGACAGCACGCCATGCGAATTCTGATCGTCGAAGACGAAGAACTGATCGCCCAGTCGATACACGACTCACTGACAGCCGAGGGCTATGCAGTCGATCGCGCTGCTGACGGTGCAGATGGCCTGTGGAAGGCGACCGAGCAGACCTACGACGCGATTCTGCTCGACATCATGCTGCCCGGCATGAACGGCTTCGTGGTCTGCCAACAGTTGCGTGAACGGGGCGTCACTACGCCGATCATGATGGTGAGCGCGAAGGCGGGCGAGTTCGATCAGGCGGAAGGACTCGACACCGGCGCCGACGATTATCTCACGAAGCCATTCTCGCTCGTCGTGTTGAGTGCTCGGCTTCGTGCGCTCATTCGTCGTGGCCCCGCCGATCGTCCTGTGGTGCTGGAGGCTGGTGCACTGCGGCTCGACCCGGCACGGCGAACAGTCGCGCGAAACGGCGTGCCAATCGAACTGACACCGCGCGAGTTCGCGCTGCTGCAATACCTGATGCACCACGCTGGCCGCCCGGTGCGCAAACGGGAACTGATCGAGCAGGTCTGGGGCGATGACGACCTAGAGGCAAACGTGCTGCACGTGTACGTCGGCTATCTCCGGCGCAAGATCGACGAACCGTTCGGTACCGACACGATTCAGACAATCCGCGGAGTTGGCTATCGCGTCGAAGCGGCGCCATCGAAATGAAGGCCGCAGGCGACCGCTCGGCGTCGACGCGGACGCGCCTGGCTGGCGCTGCTACTGGCTTCGCAGTGCTGCTGACACTTGGAGGGTCGTTGCTTGCCTTCACCGAAGGATGGAAGCGGTCTAACGCCGAGCGGTTGTCCGACGTCGACCTCGAGCTCGAACGAGTTGAGCGGGCGCTTGACGGAGTTGAGGCGATCGAACTCTCCCAAGACGAGTTCGTGGCTACGTTCGACGCCGACGGCACCATTATCTATGCATCGCCTGCCGTCGACACCGCCGATCTGCAGCCATACATCGACGAGATTCTCGACCTTGTCGGAATCGACGAGACCTCAATACTGATCGACGAATACGTTGCGAACGGCACGTGGACAACTGCGATCGAAGCATGCACGACATCTCAGTGCGATGGTGTGGTGTTCGGCCGGCGTCCGCAGAGCTGGCCGAGTTACGTGCGCGACCGTTTGTCGTGGTTGCTGCTGGCGTGCGGATTAGTTGGGGTTGTCGTTTGGGTCGGCTCGCGGCGACTCGTCGGCGGCGCATTGCGGCCGGTCGATCGCATGCGCAACGAGTTGTCCACGATTACGGAGTCGAACGCCTCGCTGCGCATCGACGTGCCTGGAACGGGCGACGAGCTCGCAGGCCTAGCTGTCAGCATGAACAGCGCGATTGCTCGGCTGGAGGCGGCGATGAACGCGCAGCGTCGATTCGTATCCGACTCGGCGCACGAGTTACGCAGTCCGCTCGCAGGAATCCGGGCGACGCTCGAGCTCGCCGATCGCGATGCCGCACGGTCTCCGCAAGCGATCCGCGACTCAATCGCACAGGTGGATCGCATTGGAGCGTTGATTGACGACCTTCTGAATCTCGCGCGCCGCGACGCCGGCATCGCACCACCGGTTCAGCTGAGCGACATCGACGACATCGTGCGCGGCGAGGTGCGCGACTTGACGCTTCGCCACCCGAACGTCAACCTGATTCGCAACCGCATCGACCCCGTGCAGAGCACGGTATATCGCGACGGCATTTCCCGAGTCGTGCGCAACGTGCTCGACAACGCGGCGAAGTACTGCAACTCGACCGTCGCCGTATCGCTCACTATCGATGGTGATCACTGGCTATTGGTCGTAGACGACGACGGCCCAGGTATTCGCGCGGAAGACCGCGACGCCGTGTTTCAACGGTTCACGCGGCTCGACTCATCGCGAAGTCGTGACACCGGTGGCGCTGGTCTCGGATTGGCAATTGTCGCCGCCACGGTGGCCGACCATGCAGGAACTGTCGTGCTCGGTCAGGCAACCCTTGGCGGCGCGTCGTTCCGGGTACGAGTGCCGATCCGTCGCTGAGTCGCGCCGAAACTACTTCTTGGCGATTGGGCCGGTCGTGCCGGTGACCTTCGAGAACTTGTTGAGCTGCGTGGCGAACTCGTCGATGTTTCGGCGTAGCCACTCGATCAACATCGCCGCGTGTTCCATTTCGTCATCCATGTTGTGGGTGAGAACAGCCTTGAGTTGCTCGTCGGTGCAATCGTCGGCGCGCTGGCGGTACCAGTCGATCGCCTCCAATTCCTCCATCAGCGACGTAATCGCTAAGTGGGCGGTGTAGGTCTCTTCGGTCAGCCGCTCACGTGGAACGTGGAGCTCTTCTGCCGCCATCAGCGCAATATGAGGACGATGATGATGATGACTAGTAGGAGGCCAATTCCACCAGGGATAACGATGGATGAGTCGGCAAGGGTTGTGTCGGCAAGTTTGGCAAGCATGTCGACGTGATACCCCGGCGTCCGAAAGGTCAAACCTCGCGCAGCCCGATTTCTGCGTGTGCGATGATTGGGGCTGACTCTTGGGGGGTCCGCAATGAGCGAGGCAATGGTCAAGACTGAATCGGCGACGCCCGAACGCAGCGCCAGCATGCTGTTTGCAGGGGCGGTAGTCGCCGGCGCACTGGTCGCAGTGCTGGCGGGTGTGTACGGCCAGGTGCACGATCCCGCGTCTGAGACAACGATCAAACTGTTCTTCACGACGACGCTGCACTTCAAGTCGTGGGCGACAACGGCGATTCTCGTGCTGGTGATCCTGCAGCTGCTCGGCGCGCTGTGGATGTACGGAAAGCTGCCGCTGTTCGGCGACGCGCCCGAGTGGGTGGGGCCGATGCATCGTCTGTCGGGAACGCTGGCACTGCTCGTCTCGCTGCCGGTTGCGTATCACTGCCTCTGGTCGCTGGGCTTCAACCCCGACCCCGGCGGAAGTCGTCGCTACTGGCACTCGCTCTTCGGTTGCGCGTTCTACGGGGCGTTCGTCACAAAGGTGCTGGTCGTGCGATCGAAGCGAATGCCGTCGTGGGCACTGCCCATCGTCGGCGGTGTGTTGTTCACGCTGCTGATCGCACTGTGGCTGACAAGTTCGCTGTGGTTCTTCCGCCAATTCGGAATCGTGGTGTAGCGATGCTTCGTAGATTCGTTTCCTGGTTCGAGATGGCGGCGTTGTTAGTAGTCGCCGTGTTCATCGGCATGCTGTTCCTCAACGACCCGACTGCGCCGCCCGGCACGCCTGCAGCGGTGGTCGAGGCGGCAGGCGGCATCGACGGTGGCGCGCTGTACGGCAAGAGTTGCGCCGGTTGCCACGGCGGCGACGGCTCGGGCGGAATTGGTCCGCGTCTTGCAGGCACGATGGTCAAGAAATTCCCCGACGCAGCCGCACAGATCGCGGTCGTCACCGACGGCCGCCGCGGCATGCCAGCGTTCGGGACACGGCTGTCGCCGGAGGAGATCGCGGCGATCGTCGAGTACACCCGCACCGTGCTGGGCGGTTAGCAGAGGGGTAGTGCTAGCACGCCACCGAGTGGCGAGTCTGCACACCGGCGGCCTTTAGCCATCGCTGACATGATGCAGCGATGGCGATGCTGTGGCTGCTCCTTCGGGTGCGTTGGCGGCGAGCACTAGCGCCATCCTTGACCGTGGCGCTACTCATCGGAGCGATCGGCGGGTTCGTCTTGGCCTCGGCGCAGGCTGCTCGTCGAGTCGAAAGCACCTATCGCACCTTCATCGAAGAGATCGACGTGCCCGACATCGCAGTCGTTCCGGCGGTCGCGTGCGACATCAATCGCACCTGCAGCAGTAAGCCGGGCGTTCCAGACGCCGACAAAGTGCTCGCCGAGGTCAACGCGATGGATGTTGTCGAGAAGGCACGGCTGATTGAGTCTGTTGTTCCGTTCCTCGTCGATACGCCGGAACACCGATCTTCGGAACGATCGACAACGTAAACGCCTGCTTCGGCGGCGATCAGTCGACTCCGATGGTGAGTGTTGTGCCCGGCGGCCCACATGCTCAGGTGGTTCCGTTTCGACTGCAAGGCGAAATGCCGACCCAGGGCAGTGCAACGGTGGTCGTGACCCGAACGTCGGCCGAGCGTGTCGGGCTCGCGATCGGAGATTCGGTTCTGCTCGCCGGATGGTGCACCCCTGATGGCGACCCTATGGAGTTCTTGAACGCGATCGAACTGAAAATCAGCGGCTTATCGATCGGTCCGCTCGACGTGGAACCCGCGGGAGTTGGTCTCACCCTTCATCCAATGTTCGTCGACCCAGTCGCGTTCGAAGTGATGATCGCTGGTGGGGCCGAACAAGAGCAGACGGTTACGGCGTGGCTAAAGCCAGAAGCCTCAACGGACACGATCGCCGATTCGTTCGAGAGCTACTCGATCGTCGTCGACTTCCGTGAACGGCGAGGCGTTTTCGACGATGCTCTACGCACCGACGCCGACCTGCTGTGGCTACTCGCTGCCGTCGGCGCACTGGCTGGTCTTCTTGTTCTCGCTCCCGTGATCGGTCGCAACATGCGTGACACCGGCCCGAACACTGAAACGTTGGCCGCGCTGGGTACGCGGCGACCGCAGATTGTGCAGCAGGCGCTTGCTCACACCTGTGCGCTGGCGGTGATTGGGGCCGTGTCGGCCGCGATTGTGGCAGCGCCAGTCAGTGCACTGATGCCAGCCGGACTATCGGAGTCGCTTTATCCCGACCGCGAAGTTCAGCTCGACAGTGTGTCGATCGTCATCGGTGTTGTTCTGATTATTGCGGTGGTTGTAGTTATAGGGGCCATTCCCGCATGGAGAATGGGACGCGCCGAACAGTCGGCGACTGTCCATGCATCCGAGCCGAGTGGTGCCTTCGCTCTGCTCGGACTACGTCCTGCATTCCGTACTGGTTTGTCGGCAGCAATCGGTGCACCTGTCGGACCACGCCGCGCGAGTCCGTGGCCGAGCCTCATCTCGATGGTGGTGGCGGCAATCGTCGGCGTCGCCAGCCTGACGTATCTTGCTGGTCTTCGGCACCTCGAGCGGACGCCGCGAGTGCTGGGTTGGAACTGGGATGCGATCGTCGGCTTCGACTTCATCGCAACGGATCCCGAGAGCTCAGCCGCGACGATGAAGGCGGTCGGAGAACTCGACGTCGTCGAAGTGATGACGGAAGGTACGTTCTACCCGCCTTGGATCTTGTCGGTGCCGGGAACCGACGTTCTTGCATGGCCTTGGTCGTTCGACACTGGGCCTAATGCGATCCGGCCTGTCGTGTTGAGCGGCCGAGCTCCAGAAGGCCCAGATGAAGTCGCGGTCGATGCATTGTTCGCAGCGCAAACTGGACTCGGGGTTGGCGACACGGTGTCACTCACTCGGCCGTCGCTCATCGACTACATGGCCGACCAGTTTCCACAAGCCATCCAAGAGCTTGAGCTCGACTACGAACTTCCGGAAGTTCCCGAGCAAGCGTCGCTCAGCAAGGAGTTCGAGATAACCGGAATTGCACTCACTGCATCTGACTCAGCGCAGGAGCTTCCGGAAATCACACTCACGCTCGACGGTCTCGCGAACCTTGTCGAACCCACCGCCGACGAAGTGGCCCTTGCTCGCGCATGGCTGCCGAACGACCTTCCCTCCGAGCTCGTGGCCGAGGCCGCTGATTTCCTCGCGAATCTCGACATTGGTGGCCGAGTGGCCTACTTGCGTTTCTCTGGCAGTGTGCAAGATGGTGCCGATGCCGTGGCCGAGGCCTTAGTCGCAGTAGGCAGCACCCCGGACATCATCGCGCCGTCACCTGAGAACGCGCTCTCGCTGATTTCCGGCCTCAATGTTGAAAGTAACGATCGAGTTCCCGTTGCGTTGGTGATCATGGTCGCAATTGCTTTCCTCGCGATCGCCGCGTACCTCCTCGGCGTGTCGATCAGATCGCGTCGGTTCGAGATGGCGGTGATGCGCTCGCTTGGTTTGTCGACTGGCGGACTTCGCTGGTCGGTCGCCGCGCAGGCGACGGTTACCGCGCTCGTCGCGATGGTCGTCGCAATTCCCGTTGGCGTGCTTGTCGGTCGCTGGGCGTGGCTTCGGTACGCACGCGATTTGGG
>JBEBGL010000004.1:0-241222 GCA_040081465.1 Ilumatobacteraceae bacterium
TCGTCTTTCCGAATCGTCATCGGTCTTTCCCGACGCCAGCGGTCTTTCCCACTGTCATTCCCCGCTTCTGGTGCCAGGCTGCGGTGAATCGGCCCCGTGCGCCATTTCTGGTCACGATGTCTCTTCACTACCTAACTAATTAGGCGGCGAGAGCGAACTGCTCGTTGGCAATTCATGTTTGTGCCCCGTTTAGCGAGTCTGAGCAACTCGGGTCGCACGCCCGCCCAGTGAATCTGACGTCGAAACCTGTCAGCCCCATTGATTGGGATAGCTCTATCAACCTACCAGTGAACGCTCGAACAATTCACGGAGGTTTTCTGCTGCCATCGGACGATGTAGCAAGAATCCCTGCGCGTAGTGGCAGCCAAGCCGGGCCAGCTCGGCTAGCTCGCGGTCGGTCTCGACGCCCTCGGCGATCGCGGTCATCGCGAATCCGTCGGCGAGCGACAGGATCGTGCGAGTGAGCGCCTGATGATCTGTGTTGACGTCGACATCGCGAACGAAAGCCCGATCGATCTTGACCACGTCGACGCTCAGTGACTGAAGGTACGCAAGCGACGAGAACCCGGTACCGAAGTCGTCGATGGCCGAACGCACGCCAACCTCGCGCAGTCGACTCAGAATCGAGCGAGCATTCACGCTTTCGTTGACGAGCATCGACTCAGTGATCTCGAGCATCAGGCGGTGAGCCGGCAGTCGCGTCTCGGCGAGCGTCGCGAGTACGAGGTCAGCGAACTGGTCGTTCAACTGCACGGCCGATACGTTGACGCTGACGTACGACTCGGCGCCGCCGCCCGTCCATGCCGCCGCCTCGGCGCACGCTGTGCGCAGCACCCATTGACCGATCGCTCTGATCTGCCCCGACTGTTCGGCGACCGGAATGAACTCCGCGGGTGAGATCTCGCCGAGAACCGGGTGCCTCCACCGCAATAGGGCCTCAGCGCCGGAGATGCGATTGACCCGCGTGTCCATGATCGGCTGATACGCCACCCAGAACTCGCCTCGCGCGAGCGCAACCGCGAGGTCCATGCGCAGTTCAAACTGTCGGTTGGCGTCGTCGTGCATTTCGGGATCGAACAACGTCACCTTCGACTTGCCGTCGCGCTTGGAGGCGTACATCGCGATGTCGGCTGACCGCAACAGTTCCACAGGCGTCGCGGCATCGCGTGAGCACACGACTCCGGCGCTCGCGCGAACCGCAAACGATCCACTGGCGATGTGCACTGGAAGCGCCAGGCTTTCGAGAGCGCGCTCGGCGAGGACAACCGCTTCCGCTTCGTCGGTGCCCTCTAGGAGGATCACGAACTCGTCGCCACCGAGTCGGGCAACCGTGTCGCCATAACGCACGCATGCGCTCAATCGATCAGCGACCGCGCGCAACAACTCATCGCCGGTCGTGTGGCCGAGGCTGTCGTTGAACGACTTGAAATCGTCGATGTCGACAAGCACGAGTGACATTCCGACTTCTTCGTTGCGCGTACGCAAGTCGACCGAGTGTTGGATGCGGTCGAAGAGCAATGCACGGTTGGGGAGGCCAGTCAACGTGTCGTGCAGCGATTGATGCCGCAGTTCGGCCGTGAGCTGAGCCTGCTCGGTGATGTCCTGCGCTGTGATCACCCAACCGTTCACATTCGGTGTATCGATCTGGTTAGAAAGGGTCAGCTTCACGATCGACTGCGTCACGGCGTCGCTTTGCGACCGAATCTTGCATTCCCATGTTGCAGACTCGCCAGACCCGAGTCGCGCGGTGCGCGCGCTGAGGTCGTCGATGCCGCTCAGGTGATGAGTGAGCATCGCATCCATGCGATGACCGACCCACTCGTCGAGCGCTACGTGGGTCAGTCGCTCGATCGATGGCGTCATGTAGCGGATCGTGCCGTCGGGATCTGCGAGGCCGATCACATCGTTGGAACTACCTACCATCGCCGTCAGTCGGCGTTGGTTAACCGTGGCCGACGTCTCGGCGACCATGCGCAGCAACCCGAACACGCGCATGCGAGTGGTGATCATGATTGCGGTCCACGCAACCGCCCAAACGACCAGACTGGCTTTGGCGACAAGATTTCCGACTTCGATGAAGATCGTCGCGGCAAGAATGATGTTGACCGCGCCCTGCAGGACCAACGTGTGCTTGATCTCGAGGTGCGTCAAGCGCGTTGCAGGTTGCCGCGGTGTCCACGGCTGCGCGCGGTTCGTCAGTGCCGTCCCGACGATGACGTACCCGATCGCCCACAGTGTGTCGATGCGGCCGCCGTGCGTGTAGCCGGACCACAGCGCGGCGAACGAGTCGGTGAAGGCTTGCAGCACGAAGCCGGCGAGCAGGAGGTTTGCGCTAAGTCGCCGGCCGCGCGCGCCCGTTACCAGTAGCACCGCCATGGCCACGAGGGCCACGCCCAGCACTGCGCCGCCAAAGCGCGTCAGCCAATCGAGGGGAGTTGCGCCGCCGTCACCGAAGAGGGTTTCGTACATCGTCGACCACACGACCGTGCCGACCGCGACTGCCACCGCCACAGCATCGAACCACCCGAACTGGTGGCGTGAAGCGGTCTGCGCCCGAAACAGCATCATCAGGCTGCACAACTGCACGCCGTACGCGATCAGGAAGATGACATCGATCGCTTGGCCAGAATCCGGCAGCGCTTTGAGCGTTATACAGATGTAGTCGACGAGCTCGCCGACGGCCGCGAGCGCTAGGCCAGCGGTCAATACCCACCACGCGCTCTTGCCGGGTGCGTGGTATTGGCGAAGAGCGAGTGCCGCGAAGAGCGGGGCCGACAACGCCAGCGCGACGAAGAGCGCCTGAGTCGCGTTTGAGCGCGGCAAGGCCAGGTACAGGGCACAACCCAATAGGCCGATTGTCAGATACCAGCGGTTCAAGCCCGCCCTTGTCGTCACGTCTGTCTCCGCTCTCGCCGACGTTCAAGGGAAATCGGCACAAATGGGGTCGAACTTGACCAACGTTCGGCGTCGTATTGACATCCGCCGGGTCGCCGGTAGCTACGACACCTTGAAGGCGACGACGACTGAGAACTCGGGGATACCGCTATGCGACTCGCTTGTCGCGATGCGGGTGCACACCCATCCGTCGTACAGGTCGCCGAGATCGAACGCACTGCAGTCGGCCATCATCGCGATGTCGTCCAACGTCGGCGTGAACGGCACCGTTGAGTTCCAGGCGATCCCACAATCGTCGTTGGTTCCATAGCCAGGGTTGATGTCGCCCATCGTGCAATATGGCGCGGGATCGCGTTCCACACCGCGCATCTGCAACGTCGGGCCTGCGCCGTCGCTCATCGCGAACACGCCGGCGACGTTGTCAAGGTGGCTGAGATCGATACGGCTGCCGTCGCCGCGCTCGTATTGGCCGTTGCGGCCTACTTCATCGAGGTCGGTGTACCAGGCGAACGACAGCTCACCCTTGTTGCGACCATGGTCGCCGTCGTAGATGATGTCGATCGCCGCGAAAGCGATTACGACATCGTTGCCCAGGTATGGCGTGACTAGCGACCCAACCACGTAGCTGCTGCGGACGTCGGTGTCGGTCGCACGCACGATGATCCAATACTCGGTCTGCTCGTTGAGGTCGGCCAGCGTGTCTGCGAACCACGTGTCGAGATCGCCGTGCGTGTTGACCACCGGCTGTGCGCCGGGAAAGTAAGGCCGACCATCATCGGTTACGTGCGGCGCTTCATTGTCGACGTAGATCGCGATGAACGCTGGCGTGTTCGTCTCGACCTCGATTTCTATATTGGTCGTGTCGTCTGACTGGAAGATCTGCGCACGGGTGATGCAATCCGTCGAGCAGCCACCGGTAACGGCGTTCGCGAGCCCGATGCCAGTCGGCAGGCGGCCAACTTCGACCTCGAACGGGTGCAGGTCGACCGGCGCAACACACTGTCCGTCGCAACTCGGCGGCTCGGTCGTGGGTGTTGGTGCCAGGTCGCCGTTGCCGCCGACCGGTACTTGCGGATCTGACGGATCATCGGGCTCGGTCGGGTCGCCGGACTCATCTGCTTTGGGAAGTTGGGTGGGGAGTGTCGCGGAGGGCGCGACACTCCCCACGGTGATCGCTGGTGCCGAGCTGTCGACGTCGGCTGTCGCTGTGTCCTGGCTATTCAGCATCGCCGCGGCGCCCCAAACGACGGCGGCGAACGCGGTCAAGATGGCGGCCGCTCGCCGGGTGCGCTGCACGTTTTGATCGACTGTTGCGGGGAAGTTCTTGTAAGGCATGCCGCTTATGAGTCGCGGCACCAGACCTTCTGTCAGAAATTCTCACCAATATCCGGTTGCCAACTCCTTGGCCCAGGCGGGTTCGTGCACTTCGCCGCGGCTGCTAAAGCACGTCATCACAGGCTTGATGTCGAGGACGGGCGTGCCGTCGATCGCGTCGAGTCCCGACACCTCTATATGCAGTCCGTCGACGCGCAGGATCCTGCACGACGTGAGACCGATGCGGTTCGGCCGATCCTTGGCGCGGTGAGCGAGGATTCCCGTAACGGGCCACGCCGGATTGTTGCGTGGATGGCGCGAGCCGCGGCAGATGTCTTCGGGCTTCACGCGGTCGAACAGAAACACGACTTCGATGTGCGAGAACGTCTCGAGTCCCAAGGTGGCGTCGGGCTGCACCTGCGTGGCGTCGAGTTCGATCGTGACGGTCTCGGCGTCCCAATCGTCGTCGGTCACCTGGTCGCGAGTTGAGCGAACGTACCCAATCGGTTCAACAGTGAAGCTGGTCATCAACCCAGGGTAGTTGGGGCTTCGCGCAGGCGGACGCTGAGGCAGGTGACGCAGCCTTCGAGCTTGATGTACTCGCTGATGTCGACGAGCACGGGCACGTAACCGCGAGCACTAATCGCGGCAGCGCTTCGTGGCGCATCCGACGACATGAGGACGTGAGTGTCGTCGAGCAGCACGACGTGCGCGCCGGGCTCCTCTGGCATGGAGACGAAGTTCGGGAACAGCGAAGGGTCGTCGAGCGCTGGCTCCCATCCGACGATCGTTCCGTCGGGGAGTGCGGTCACTGCCGACTTCAGGTGCAGCACCTTGCTGAGCGGCACGGTCATGACCTTTGCGCCAAGCGGCTCGAACGCTTCCGCGAGTTGCGCGATGCCTTCTTCGTTTGTCCGCCCGCCGCGACCCACGTAGATCGTGTTGCCAACCTTCAACACATCCCCGCCGTCGAGAGTTCCAGGTGCTTCGATCGAAACGGTTCGATAACCGAACGAGCGAACCGCCTCGGCTGCGGCCGCAACCTCGGGCTTGCGTTCGTCGGCGCCAGGGCGCGCTAGTACCGCAACATCGCGGTACACGACCATCGTGTCTTCCACGAACGCCGAGTCAGGGCAGTCGGGCGCGGCCGGAACTTCGTGTGTCGTCCACCCGTGGTCGCGCATCGCTGCCACGTATGCAGCCCACTGTTTCATCGCGAGGGGCACGTCGACCGGCGACCGATCAATGTGCGTGACGATGCCCTCCGCGAGGCGCGGACTTGGTGGACGAACGAGAGCGATCTTGGTCATGACAGCTTTCCAATGAAGGTACGTGCGAATAGGTACGCGTCGCCTGGCCAGCGAGCCGAGACGTAGTTGCCGTCTTCGACAACGAATGCGGGTCGATCGTTGGTGGCCGTGCCTCGCTTTGTTCCAACGCGCGGACCGCGCACGAACTGATCGGGCGAATCGAGTGCGGCGCGCACTTCTGTTTCTACGTATGCGGGATAAGTGCGGTAGTACCGACCCCGCCGCCAGGCCGTCAAAAAGAACGCTGAACGCTCGAGGTACTTCGGCAGGCAAGTGGTGCGCTTGTTGTGTAGCACCGAACGACCATCGGCACCCTTCGCCCGAGCAAGCACCAACACGCCGTGACAGATGGCTGCGACTGGTCGGCCAAGCGCGCAGAACGCCGCAACCTTCGCCTGCAGTTCCGTGCTGCCCAAGTACTGGCGCATTCCTGGCGCATGTCCGCCCGGCAGCAGCAAACCGTCGAACTCGCGGGGGTCGAACGTCGACCACAGCACCGGGCGTTGGAACTCGCGGCTCCGCGTCATCTCCGCGTACCACTCTGCGGGTTCATCGGCGACGCCGAGTCGACCGAACAAGACTCCACTTAGTAGCAGTGGATCAGCAGCCGGAGTGTTGCCGGCCGCACCGCGCTCGGTTGCGAACACAACGTCGTGCCCGGCATCGCGCAGCAACTTCCACGGCACAGCAACTTCGGTGACATCGAAGTCGTGGTCGGGGAGTGGCAGCAGCACTCGAGCCACTAGTCGCGACCCTTCGCTTTGTGCACCATCGCGCGCGCCATCTCGCGCTTGGAATCGCGCTCGGCCAGTGCCTGGCGCTTGTCGCCCTTCTTGCGGCCGCGACCGAGGCCGAGTTCGACCTTCACCCGACCGTCCTTGAAGTACATCGACAGCAACACCAACGCGAGGTGCTCGATGGCGATGGTGTGTGACAGCTTGTCGATCTCGCGCCGGTGCATCAGCAGCTTGCGTTCGCGGTCGGGGTCGTGAGCGCCGATGCCGTGCGCGTTTTGGTACGGGGGAATGTGCACGCCGTCGAGCCACACCTGGCCGTTGATCACTCGTGCATACGAGTCGGCGACCTGTGCATGGCCCTCGCGCAACGCCTTCACCTCGCTGCCGCTCAGCACGATTCCCGTCTCGTAGGTTTCGATGATGTCGTAATCCCGACGGGCGCGTCGATTACTGGCGATCAGCTTGCGGGCGTTGTCGCGCCCGTTCAAGTTCTTGCGATCAGCGGTGGTAACCATGCGAGCCATCAGGGTAGCGGTACCCTTCCGAGCCAATGCCCGAGGTTTCTTTACCGCCATCCCGCCCGCTGTCGTTCAGCACGACCGAGTACGCGCGCATGATCGGCGCGGCGTACGACGGCTACCCGCTCGAGGCATGCGGGTTGCTGGTGGGCGAGGGCACACGAGTTCACCGATTCGTCGCGTGCACCAACGAGGCTGCCTCGGCGCGCGTGTACAGCGTTCCGGGCAAGGAGTTGTTGCAAGCCGAACGTGCAGCCGAAGCCGACGGCCTTGCCATCATCGGGGTGTTCCACAGCCACACGCACAGCGAGCCGTACCCAAGCCCGACCGACGTCGACCAAGCGCCAGATCCGACCTGGCTGTATGTGATCGTCGGCCTTAAGCGCGAGGCACCGGAGGCACGCTGCTACCGCATTGTTGAGGGCGCGATCCGTGAAGTGCCCATCTCCGTGGGCTGATGGTAGATTGTCGACCAGTTTGATCGGGATTAGGGTTCTGATGGAGATGTCGCGATGATCAATCACAGCGTGCTCGACATGATCGGCAACACGCCGATGGTGGATGTCAGCCGACTTTCGCCGAACCCGAACGTGCGCATCATCGCCAAGCTCGAAAGCCAGAACCCGTTCGGGTCGGTGAAGGATCGCATCGCCAAGCAGATGATCGAGCAAGCCGAGAAAGACGGAACGCTGAAGCCTGGCCAGCGCATCATGGAACCGTCTTCGGGCAACACGGGTATTGCGCTCGCGGCGATCGCGCAGTTGAAGGGGCACCCGATCACGATTCTGATGCCGAACAGCGTGTCGATTGAACGTCGTCAGATGCTGGAGGTGTTCGGCGCTGAACTGGTTCTCACGCCCGGCGAAGAGGGCAGCAACGGAGCAGTGAAGCGCGCGCAAGCGATGGCCGCTGAACATCCCGAGTGGTGCTTCCTCTATCAATACGGCAACGACAACAACCCTCTCGCGCACTACGAGGGAACCGGTCCCGAGATCTGGCGCGATTGCCCCGAGATCACGCACTTCGTCGCCGGCCTTGGCACGAGTGGAACGCTGATGGGCACAGGTCGTTTCCTGAAAGAGCAGAACAAAGCGATTCAAGTGATCGCCGTCGAGCCACCACTCGGCGAGAAGGTCGAGGGCTTGCGCAACCTCGACGAGGGTTACATCCCGCCGCTGTTCGAAAGTTGGTACGGCTTCGACTTGCTCGATCGCAAGCGCGTCGTGCGCCCGCGCGAAAGTCTGGAGTGGACGCGTCGACTTGTTGCGGAGTGCGGAGTGTTCGCCGGCATCTCGTCGGGCGCCGCGTTGGCCGGCGCGGCGAAGGTTGCCTCCGAGATCGAGTCGGGTTGCATTGTGTTCATCGTGTGCGATGGCGGCTGGAAGTACCTCAGCACCGGCGCCTACACAGACGATCTTGACGCTGCCGAAGCTGCAGCCGAGAAAATCATCTACTTCTAACGCTGCTGCGTCATCGCTGAGCGGTGCGTGCGTCTTAGTTACTGAGTGCCGTATTCGGGTACTCACTGTGCTCAGTGCATGTGACCCCAACGCTCGGAGCGTGTATGCAACGCATGAAAGCTCTCGCCGTCTCTGGCGCACTTATTGTCGCGGGCTGCGGTTCGGGCGGCAGCGAGCAACTAGACACGATCCCGCCAACGTCGGCGACCGTAGGTCCACTACCCACGCTGCCCGAGAGTTCTGTGGTGACGACGACTGCGCCGCCGGTGACGTTGCCAAACGGTGTGGTCGGTCTCAGCGCCGATGGTCCGTGGACCTTGGTCGACTCGGCCCCAGGAGTCACGACACCGGGCTTGGTCTACGAGTTGATGCCAGGCCTGTGGGTGTACCTGCCGGTAGTAGAGGACGTGCCGAACGGAGTTACCTGGACGCTAAACGAAGAAGACCGCCCAATCATCGAGGGCTATCTACGAGCCAGCCTTGTCTATTACGCCGCGGTGACCTCGATTCCAATGAACTTTTCGAGCGCCGGATGGAACGAGTTCTACGTAGATGGCGGCGCGAGATTGAAAGGCGTGATGGAGCCGCGGGGTACGGCGGGCCAAGTCGTCAGTTTGGACGCAGGTGTGGTGCTTCGTCCGACAGTCAGAGGCGATGGCAGGACGGACGTCGACGCGGTCGTCCTTGACTGTGAGATCAATGGCGCGGTCAGAAGGAATGCCGATGGATCGCTGGCCGAAGGCAGCACACCGGGTATTGGAGTCAACGAGGTCGGTGTCACGATGCGATTTGTCGCCGGGGCCTGGAAACAGGATCGAATCGCGGACGCTGAGGGAGCCTGCTCGTGACGAAGCGAATCCTCGTCGCCGTCATCATGTCGCTGGTCATGACGCCAGGTAGTGCGTTCGCCAATGATGAGCGCGAGGAGGGCAGCCCGCCAATCAGTGCTACTGGCGCGGACGTTGTTGACATTCGCAACACCTCCGGTTCGCTCACGCGTTACACCTCTATCCCGAACTCTTCGCTCTTCACTACTCGCGGGCGGCGCGGGCCGTGCGGGTTCACTGCGTACTCGTCGGGCACGACGTACGACGGGCAGGACTACGTCGCAGGGCAACAAGTCACCTCGACTCGCTGGATGTTTATCGAAGCAAAGTTTCAGGGCGGCCTTAACTTCGATCGTCCCGACGGATCGACGGATAGCAATGGAGCGCTGTCGCAAGTCGGGCGAGTGTTCGAGGTCTATTGCGACACCGTCGGCCATCACATCGACACGATCATCGTGTACTCGACCGATTCGATGCTCGATCCGCGCGTACGAGTCACCAACCTGTACAACGCGTTGCAGCTGATCGAACCAATCGTCTACCGCAACCCGGTGGTCGATCGTTGGGGCGGTCTAATCACTCGCTACCCGGCGTGGCTCGCGATTCAACCGGCAGCGTGGACCGATCAGGCTTCCAATGCCGACTTCTACCGCGGCTGGACGTTGTACCTCTATCTACGACCCATATCGCTGTCGTTCCACGTCGTGTTCACGCCCAAGCCGGAACAGCCATCACCAGCGTTCAACGGAATCGTCGCGTGCGTCAGCAGTCCCGGCGACGCCACCGCCGACACGATCGCTTTCCCCGCAGTCCCGCTGTTGCCCGATCAATCCGAGCCCGGAGTCAACGGTGACTGCATGTGGACTCCGCCCGGTCCGGGCACCGTCACGATCCAAGCGCGCATCACCTACAACGCAACCTTCTGGGCGAACGGTTACACAGAAGCGCTACCCGACTACACGTGGGTCAGCCCGGCAACGACATTCGCAACTGGCGAACTCTCCGCCGTCAACACGAACGACTGACCGTGTGTCGAGTGTTTCATGCCCGTACGCAGGCACGAAACACTCGTCGTGCACGAAACACTCGACTAACGGCCGAGAACCAACACAACTAGACCGCTGAACACGACTACTGCCGCGGTTAGTCGGCGGCGATGGTCGCCTTCGCCTAGCAAGCGCCACCCGGCAAGCGCTGCCAGCACAACGCTCGATTCGCGCAGCGCCGTCACGTAACCGATCGGCGCATAGGTGAAGGCGACCAGGACCATGCCGTACGTCACGACGCTGGCGAACCCTGTGACCGTGGCTCGCTTCCAGTTCGCGATGAACATCGCAGACATGGCCGCCGGACGTCGAAGAATCAAAGCTGCCGCCGTGTTGGTGATTCCGCCGGCGCACATCGTGGCCAACACGAAACCGATTACCTCCGACGTCGATCTCGCGCCTTTGCCGTCGATCGTTGAGTAGAGGCCGATCGAAACGGCTGCGAGCAACGCCATTCCGAGAGCGACTCCGTGCGCGCCGTACGCAAGCAGAGTCAATCCGCACACGACAATCCCGATCCCAACAATCGCGAGTGGCGATAGGTGATCGCCTAATGCAACAACCCCACCGACTGCCGCGAGCGCAGCACCACCACCGCGCGCCACCGGATAGCTGACCGAAAAGTCGCCGATGTTGTACGCCCGCGCCAGCAGCCAAACGTATGGCACGTGCACGCAACCGCTGAGCGCGGCCCACATGTAGCCCTGCCACGGAATGCCCCAGATCAGTTCGTAAGCGATCAGCAATGGCAGCGTCAGCAAACCCGCCGCGAAGAACTGCGCCCACAACACCAAGTAGCGGTCGCCTTCGGCGCGTTTCGCGACCAAGTTCCATCCCGCGTGCATGACCGCGGCGGTGAGCGCGAGAACGGTAGCGAGCAGCACGAGTCAGCTCAGGAACGAATTGCGCGCGGTTTACGTACCCACTGTCGCCCGAAGAGATAGATGACCGGCAGCGTGAGCAGCAGTGGGCCGATGAACGCGAACGGCCGAGTCAGCCACCACCCAAGTGTTGGCTCGCGCACCTCGTTGCGTTCGCCCGCGATCGCGTAGCGAATGCCGAGATACATCGCCAGCCCAGTGGTGTGAAACAGGAATAACGGCATCGAGAATCGGTTGATCGTGTCGTTCACGCGTTGCCAACGCGGACGTTCCAGCCTTATCTCCATCGCTGGTCGCAAAATTTCGGCGACTCCGGCTTGGAAGGCCACCAACGCGACGATGCACAGCGTTGGTGGTGCCATGTTCGAGGTCTCGCCGGGCACGCCGACCATCGAGCCCGGATACAAACCACTTGCGACTAATCCACCGAGCGCGGCTAAGCCGGACCACAGCAACGTCCAGTCTGTGCGGCGCGTGGCGGCGACAAGGCGGTCGTAGAAGAAGCCGAGCTGGTGGCACAGACCCCAAACAAAGATCATGTTGATGAGGGCGAGCCATTCCAAGTCGTAGCGAAAGCGCAGAATGTCGACGGTGCCTGCAGCGGCCGCGAGAAACACCAACACGATCGAATCCCACCGCTCGTGCAACCAAAGGAACAAAGGCAGCAGTGCGACAAGCATCAGGTACACACCCATGAACCACAACGGGCTGACGACCAACAACACTCCGCGACCAATCCACTTCAGGTTGAAGATGTTGCCCAGCGCGATGCCGAGTGCGATCCACACAACCAGCAACGACAGCGCGGGCACGGCCAGCCGACGAATACGACGCCACACAAACCGCCAGATCGTGTCGCCACCAGCCCGTGCCTTTTGCCACGAGATGAGATGCGAGTAGCCGCCGACGTAGAAGAACAGCGGCATGACTTGCAACAGCCAGGTCGCCATCCATAAGCCCGTCGTGAAACCGATCGGACTGGTGGCGTGCGGGCCGTCGTCCTGCCACAACACAATCGTGAACACCCAGTGCCAAGCGACAACCACAAGCAGGCTGAACGCGCGGAGAAAGTCGATGTAGTAGTTGCGCGTCGTCGGTGAACCAGAGGTTTCAGTCACCGCTACCCTCGGAGACTGTGGCGATTGATGCACCCTTCGATCGTAGGCGTTGGCGCAATGCCACCAGTGGTGTCGGAATTGTCCTCGTCGTCGCCAACCTGATGTCGAATCGCGTGCTGCCCGCCTGGGCGTACATGCCGTGGAACGTCGCCGTCGCTGCAGCAATCGTTGCGCTAGCGCTGTCGGCCACGTCGCGCGAGCAACTCGGCTTCACCGCTTGGCGTCGTGGTGCGGCGTGGGGATTGGTGTTGCTAGTGCTGACGATCGCCGTGCTCGCCCTGGCAATCACAATGCCGGCTTTCAACGAGCTCTATCACGATCGCCGAGTGTCCGCCGGAACGGGAACCTGGCTGTACCAAGCGTTCGTGCGCATCCCGTTCGGAACTGTCCTGCTAGAGGAGGTCGCGTTCCGCGGCGTCCTACCCGGACTGTTCATGCTTCGCTGGGGCGTTCTGCGCGGATGCCTCGCCGCGTCCGTGTGCTTCGGCTTGTGGCACGTGCTGCCTGCACTGACGCTGAACGAGGTCAATCCGGTCGCGACTCGTCTCTTCGGAACCGGCGCGGGCGGTGTGGCGATTGCGGTTGTCTTCGCAGTTCTCAGCACGGCCATAGTCGGCATGTGGTTCTGCTGGATTCGCTTACGTTCCGGCAGTGTGCTGGCGCCGATGCTGGCGCACCTCGCATCAAACTCGGGCGCCTACACGATTGCCTGGCTCGTGACGCGATAGCTGCACCGTTAGCCTTGGTTGCGATGGAACGGCCGATTGGAATGTTCGATAGCGGCTTCGGTGGTCTCACTGTCGCTCGTGCCGTCATCGACCTGTTGCCGAACGAAGACCTCGTGTACGTCGGCGACACCGGTCGTTATCCATACGGCCCGCGGCCACAATCCGAAGTGCGCGAGTTCGCGCGCCAACTCGCGTGGAGCTTGGTGAAGGATCACGACGTGAAGGCGCTGATCGTGGCGTGCAATACCGCGTCGGCCGCGGCGCTGGAAGTATTGGAAGCGGAGTTGCCGGTGCTGGTCGTCGACGTTGTTGCGCCTGGCGCGCGGGCGTTGGTCCGTGCGACGCGCAGCGGCAAGGTTGGCGTCATTGGGACGGTCGGCACAATTGGGTCGGGTGCGTACGACCGAGCGGTCGCGGCCACGGGTGTCGACGTGCGACTTACGTCGGCCGCGTGCCCGGGCTTTGTCGAGTTCGTCGAACGCGGACAAACCCGTGGCGAAGACGTCACGATCCTGGCCGAGCGATTGCTCGCGCCGGTTCGCGACGCCGGTGTCGACGCCTTGCTTCTCGGCTGCACCCACTACCCGTATCTCGCCGAGGTAATTGGCGAAGTCATGGGTCCCGACGTGACGCTTGTGAACAGCGCCGACGAAACGGCGCGCGCGGCTCTAGCAGAGCTAACGGCGGCCGGGTTGCTACGAGCATCAAGTACGGAACCTGCCGTTCACCGCTTTCTGTCGAGCGGCGACATCTCGTGGTTCGCCGACCTTGGTGGTCGGCTGCTCGGGCCAGAGTTACGCGACGCCGAACAATGGCACCACGACTGATTCACGCTAGATAAGAGGAGAACCTAATGCTTCGTCCCGATGGACGCGCCGACGATGAACTGCGCACGATCACGTTCGAGCGCGACTACACCGAGATGGCGGCTGGCAGCGTGCTGGTCAGCTTCGGCAAGACGCGTGTGCTGTGTACCGCGTCGATCGATGAGGACGTGCCGCGCTGGATGCGCGGAAGCGGCAAGGGTTGGGTGACGGCTGAGTACTCGATGCTGCCCGGCGCTTCGCCCGAGCGAATCGACCGCGAGGCTGCGAAGGGCAAGCAGAGTGGCCGCACCGTTGAGATTCAACGGTTGATCGGTCGCGCTCTACGCGCATCATGCGACATGCAACTGCTTGGCGAACGACAGGTCATCGTCGACTGCGACGTCTTGCAGGCCGACGGCGGCACGCGCACGGCCAGCATCTGTGGCGGATACCTCGCCCTGCACGACGCGCTCGCTCGCCTCGTGCAGAACAAAGCGATCAAGCAACACCCACTTCATTCGTACTGTGCAGCGATCAGCGTCGGCATTGTCGGCGGCATCCCGATGCTCGACCTTCCGTACGTGGAAGATTCGACAGCCGAAGTCGACATGAACGTTGTTGTGCTCGGGCACCCCGGAACCGAGCCGTCGTTCGTTGAAGTGCAGGGAACTGCCGAGGGCAAAGCGTTCAGTCGTAGCGAGCTCGAATCGTTGCTCGGCTTGGCGACGAAGGGTCTTGCAGAGATCATCGACCTGCAAGCGCTGCTGGTGTCCGACGCTCCGTCGCCGCGCCCGATTAAGTAGCGAGACCCGATGCACGCCTTGCCGCGACTGGTTTGTGCCACGGCAAATCCACACAAGGTCGCGGAGATCGCCGACATTCTCGCCGGCGTTGTCGAGTTGCTCCCACGACCAATCGATGTACCCGACGTTGTGGAGGATGCCGGCACGCTGGAGGGCAACGCGAGGCTGAAGGCAGCTGCTGTTTGTGCCGCCACCGGAATGGCTGCAGTCAGCGACGACACCGGTTTATTCGTCGCAGCCCTTGATGACGCGCCGGGTGTCGACACCGCGTACTACGCGGGACCAGACGCAACGTACGCGCAGAATCGCAGCAAACTTCTCGCCGCGCTGGAAGGCAAGCAAGACCGGTCGGCATCGTTCCGCACGGTCGTGATGGTTGTGTGGCCCGACGGCAGCGAGTTGGTAGTCACGGGTGTGTGCAACGGAACGATCGCGTCCGCGGAGTTGGGGACGCGCGGGTTTGGCTACGACCCGATCTTCATTCCACACGATGGCGATGGCCGATCGTTCAGCGAGATGTTGGATACGGAAAAGAATGCGATCTCGCACCGCGGCCGCGCGTTCACGGCGCTAATTACGGCGTTGCGGGAGCGGTGAACCCGAAGTCGACGCGGTAACCCTTGTGGTCGCTGCCCGGTACTTCGAAATCGTCGATGCCGGTCGGTGTCAGCCCATCGCGATACAGCGCATGGTCGATGCGCACAAACTGCGGTGGCAGCCAACCTTCGTTCATCGGCCAACTCACGCTCCATCCGTGCCCGAGCACCTCGTGGGCGTCCTGCCAACCGCGACCAAGTAGTCGGCGGAACGATGGGTGCCAGCGCGACCCATTGAAGTCGCCGATGAGCACCGTCGGCATGTCTGACGAGCTGGCAGCGTCACCAATTGCTTCCAACTGCTCTTGCCATCCCGGCGCGTTGAACGTCGGCGGATACGGGTGCACGCCGACGACTCGCACATCGGTCCCGTCAATGTCGAGCACTACGTCGACGGCGGCGCGGCCGCCTATCTCCACCAAACCACCACTGACAATTGGGTGGCGACTCCACAATTCGATCGATTCCGAACTGCGGCTGGTTGTGCCAACGCGAAACGGGTAGTCGTCGTTGTTGTCGCCCGCCGAGAGTTCTTCAACAAGGGCGTCGTGCAGTCGGGGAGTCACTTCCACCAGAACGAGAACATCGGCGTCAGTCGCGAGCATGCGCGCGGCAGCGTCACTCGGACTGGGATTGAGGAACAACAGGTTCGAGTATGCGATCGAAAATCGCAGCGAGCTGGCTGCTACCGGTTGCGGCTCGGCATGGAAGACGATCGGGTAGCTCAGCACCATCAGAGTGGTGATCGGAACTATCGAAGCAATGGCCAAGGCGTGACGCCTACCGAGGCAAGCTGCGAGCGCAATCGGTGCCGCCCAGATCAGCACCCATGGGGTGAGTGCTTGCAGTGTCACGAGCGTACGTCGGCCGTCCGCTCCGACCCACTGGCTAACGCACACGATGAGCATCGGCACAATCGCGAGCCAGCCGATCGTATGGAGAGTCTTCTGCACTGAGCTCGGCACGGGTGCCCATCCGATCACAGAAAATCACGCTGGTCACAGCGCGGCCACGGCGTAGCGTCGCAGCCGTGAAAATTGATTGCCCACCGGGCTACACGAGTCGGCCTTACGGAGGCCCGGCCGACCACGCGGCGATGGCTTCGGTGTTGACGGCGTTTCGGCTCTTGGCGGGTGACGGCGAGCTGGTAACGGCGGAGCAGATCGATTTGACCTACTCGCATATTCCGGCGGAGGAACTGGCGAGCAACTTCGTAATCATCGAGCACATTGACGACGGCATCGTCGGGTACGGACGAACGAGTAGCGACGACACGCCCCAAGGTCACGTGCACTACTGGATTGCTCCGCTCTACAAGGAGCACCTCACCAGGCCCACGTTCACGTCGTTGATCGCTGGTCTCGAACGACGTGCGGCCGAGCGCGCCGCTGAACTGCCCGAGCCGGGGAAATTGATTCGGTGCTGGCAATCGCACCCCGGGCCAGGCAAGCCGACAGCGGGAACGCCGGTGGAATGGCTGGAGGAGATGGGTTACCGCGTGACGCGTTTCGGTGCCTCGATGGTGCGTGCCGACCTCGACGAGATTCTCGATCTTGAGCTACCGGAAGGCGTCGAAGTCCGACCGGTCACGGCGGACCACCTGCGCACGATTTGGGAGGCCGAGGTTGCAGCCTTCGCCGACACTTTCGGCGAGCAAAAGCAAACGGAGACCGAGTGGATGCAGTTTCGCGACGACCCGATCGCCGACCCTACGCTGTGGAAAGTTGCGTGGGTCGGTGACAGCGTCGTGGGGTCGATTCGGAGTTTCATCAATCACGAAGAGAACGACGAGCTCGGTCGGCTGCGCGGGTACACCGAACACATCTCCACACGCGCTGATTGGCGCGGCCGTGGACTGGCGAGCGCATTGCTCGCTCTCAGCCTGCGCGAGGTTCGTGACCGCGGCATGAAGGAAGCGGCACTCGGGGTAGACACCGAGAATCCGGCAAACGCGTTCGCCATCTACGAGCGGCTCGGCTTCAAGCTCACTTCGTACGATGCGACTCTCGACAAGCCGTTGGTTCTGTAACGTCGCGGACATGAGCGACGACAGTGGCGTCTACCACGAAGGCAACCGTCAGCTGCAGGATCAATTCGACAGTCGACGAATTGCAGATCGTCTCGAGAAGGTGACGCTGCACGACCAGTTCAGCGCTGGCGATATTGCGTTCGTCGAAGGCTCTGACATGTTCTTCCTTGCCACCGCCGACGCCGATGGCTGGCCCGACGTGTCGTACAAGGGCGGCCTGCCGGGATTCGTGCGCGTCACGGCCGCCGACGAGCTTGCGTTCCCGGACTACGACGGCAACGGCATGTTCAAGAGTTTGGGGAACGTGCTAGTGAACCCGAAGGTGGGCCTTCTGTTCATCAACTTTGCGAATCCCGATCGCATGCGCATCCAAGGGACTGCCTCTGTGCGCGCCGACGATCCGCTAATGGCGTCGTTCCCCGGCGCGCAAGTCATCGTGCGCGTGAAGGCAGAGCGCATTTTTCCGAACTGCCCGCGCTACATACACAAAATGGAACTAGTCGAGCGGTCGGTGTACGCACCTCGCCCGGACTACGAGCCACCCGAACCCGACTGGAAGCGTATGGAGATCTTCAAAGACGCACTGCCAGGCAGCGGAACTTCTACGGCGTAAGCGGTCCGAGTTGGTTGATAATCAAACGATCGAGTTTCAAGTCGTACGCCTTCTCTTGTGACGCTGCGTCGGCGGCGTGCGCCCAGCCCGTCGCTTCGAACGGTCGGTCGCCCGCGGCCTCACGCGCGACCGCGATAAACAACGCCGCGTGGGGGCTACGCAATCGCACGTTCACTCCGTCGGCGTGAAGACCTGCGATGGTCGCAAGAGCTTCGCTGTTGACGCCGATCAGGATTGGAATTGGTGCTGATGCGGAAAGCGGGAGCGCGCGCAACACCTCGATTTGGCGAACAACGGTGGCGTGGCGGTGCGCAAGCTTTGGGTACAGCGGGATGCCGCGCTCGTGATGTTCGCGCGCCCATTGCTTGTCGGGGGCTGCGCCCGCGCCTAATCCCATTCGCAACCGACCGTTGCTGATCCGTTGCAATGTCGCGGCCGCGCTGGCCAGCACAGCTGGGTGACGATTGGCCACGTTGGCAACCATTGGTCCGACACCAATAGTCGTGGTAGCGGCCGCGAGCGCGCCGAGCAGGGTGAAGCACTCCATCGCTGGGCGGTCGCCTCCGAGCAGGGTGCCGTCAAAGTGATCGAACACCCACACGGTGTCGCTGCCATCCGCTTCGGCCTGCAGCACGGCATCGCGCAGCGCTGGCCACTCGTTGATTCCCGAGTTGAATTGGATGTCGAGCAGCATGTGCGGGCGGAGGGACTTGAACCCACACTCCTTGCGGAACAGGGACCTAAACCCTGCGCGTCTGCCAGTTTCGCCACGCCCGCGGCGTGCGAACAGCTTACGCGTTGAAGGCCACATCAACTCCGCGTAACGTTCGGCGGTGATGGCGTTCAACGGCTTTCCAGATGAGGCGTTCGCCTTCTACGAACGCCTGGCCGCCGACAATTCGCGCGCTTTCTGGCAGGCCAATAAAGCCACCTACGAAAGCGTCGCGCGCGGGCCAATGTTGGCTCTGCTTGATGAGCTCGCCGAGTTCGGACCGTTCAGTGTTTTCCGCCCGTACCGCGATGTGCGCTTCGCAAAAGACAAGACGCCGTACAAGGAACACATCGGTGCATATGGCGAATCCGACGGTGGCGCTGGCCACTACGTGCACCTCAGCGCAACCGGTATGTTCGCCGGCTCTGGCTACTACGACATGGCAGCCGATCAGCTAGAGCGTTTTCGCAACGCTGTTGATGCGCACGGAAGCGGCGAGCAACTAGTCGCGTTGTGTGCCGATGCAGAGAAACGTGGATTGAAGTTGAGCGCGATGAGCGAGCTGAAGACGGCGCCGCGCGGCTATGCGAAAGATCATCCACGCATCGCGATCTTGCGACGCAAGGGTCTCGTGGCATCGAAGGATTGGCCGCTGGCAAAGTGGATGCACACCAAGGAAGTGGTGACACGCGTGCGCGACGCGTGGAACGCGGCCGCCGACATCAACAAGTGGTTGAACAAGCACGTCGGCCCCAGCCAGCTACCGCCGGCCGACTCGCTCGAGACCTAGGCGACGGGGATCCAGACAAGGGAGAGGTGGGTGACCTTTACGTCGCTCTTCTCCAACGTGATCGGCATCACTTCGGATTGCGTCGCGACCGCGGCCCACTTGTCGTCGATGGCCTTGACGTCTTCGGTCAGATCAGCTTCAAGGTCTTCCAGTTGGTCTTGCAGCAACTGAATCTTGTTCTCAGCGGCTTCGACTCGCTGCTTAGACGCGGAGGTTCGGCCGCGGCGGCCGGCTGCGCTACCGGCCTTGCCAAGAACGGAATCCAGCATGCCGCCGCGTGACTTGCTGCCGCCAAGCAAGCCGCCGAGGATCGAGCCGGCTGTCGAGAGGATCTCCGAGTTGCGGTTGCCCTTGCGTTGTTCCTCGAGCACTTCCGCGCGATCTTCGGCCGTCTGCAGTTGCGACTGCACCGACGCGACTTTGGTTTGATACTTGTCGCGCAGTTTTGCCGTCTCTGCGTCGGCCAGTGTGTCGGCGGCTTGTGCGCAACGCTGCGCGAACTCTTCCGCTGTTTCACCGGGTCGGCCGTACAACTTCAATGTCTTGTTCCACTGCAGTTCTAGCTTGCGACTGCGCACTAGATGGTCGGTGAGGCCGCGCTCGACACTCGTCCAGTACTTCTTGCTTTTGATTGGAGCGGGCGACAGGTGGTATGCCGCATTTTCCGGCGACTCCTCGCTCAGATCGCGATCGTCGTACTCGACGGCAACGGCGCGCGACGCGTCGACCTGTTCGGTCAACGGGAACAACACGGCCTCGTACTCCTCGTCGTGCATGAGGTCGGCTTTGTCGTCGTCGTAGCGCACCGTGACGCGTGCGACAACGGCTGGTTCGAAACGCGTGCCGCGTGGGTCGCCACCGATGGTTGGCAGCCACGGCGCGGCGATGTCGACCCAGCGCACCGCTATGCCGTCCGCAACTTCAGGTAGCAGCGGCGACTCATCAGATTCGACAGAGGCCTTCTTGACTGCTGGCTTGCCACTGTCGTCTTTCGCCGACTCGGCCTTGGTCGCTTCCTTCTGATCCTTCATCAACACGGCAATCTGGTCGCGGGTAAGCGGGCCGCGCAGGTAGCTCATCGCCCAGCGCGTCGTGAACACTTCCGGCTTGTCCTTGCCGGCACGCCGCAGCACGAACTCGCGCTTGGCAAGTCCGCTGATCGTGTCGCCGACGGCACCCACGTCGACGCCACCGGCGGCGGCACTCATACCGTCGAGCAGTCGCTGCTTGTCACGGTCGGTCTGCAGTCGGCCAATCATCCACGTACCAGCGTTGGAAAGCGCTTTGTAATCGACGTCGACAGGGTTCTGCGTTGCCAGCACGACTCCGACACCGAACGCGCGCGCCTGCTTCATCAACGTCAGGATTGGCTTCTTGGTCGGTGGCATCGCAGTCGGTGGCAGGTAGCCCATCACTTCATCCATGTACAGCAGCGCACGCAGATCGGTGGTGCCACTCTGCTTGCGCATCCAGGTCACGAGCTTGCTGAGCACAAGCGTGGTGACGAACTGCCGCTCCTGATCGCTGAGGTGCGCGGTGGTGATGATCGCGCAGCGCGGCTTCTTGTCGGGCGTGCGCAGCAACTTGTCGATGTCGAGGGGTGGTCCCTCCATCCACGCCCCGAACGACGGCGACGCGAGAAGTCCGTTAAGTCGCATAGCGAAAGCAGTGCGATCTTTCGGCGGAAAGAACTCGTCGAGCTCGAACACGCCGAGCTTGCGGATCGGCGGCTTCGTGACCATTCCAACGAGCGCGGGCAAGTCGAAGCTGCGACCGGCACCCCACTCGTTGAGAATCAGATTGCTCAACAGGATGTGCTCGCGGCTGCTGAGCGGATCGGCTTCGATGTCCACGAGGCTCAGCAACCCGCTGACGAACCCCTCGATTTCGTCGCCGATGATTTCTGGGTCGAGTCCGTCGCCGGGCGCCTGCATCGAGCCGACGATGTTCAGCCCGACGCCGGCGCTCGAGCCTGGCGTGTAGATGGTGAACGTGGCGTTCTTGCGCAGCGCGGCGATCTTGTCGGGGCCGTACTTCCAACCGGCGAGCCCTTCTGTCCACGTCTTGGCTTGCGCGGCCGCGTATTCAGCGACTGATTGGTCGGCCTTGCTCGCATCGCCCTCGTTGACCCAGGGCTCAAAGTCAGTGGCAGCCAGGTTGGGAAAGGTGAGACACAGGTTGGTGAGGTCGCCCTTCGGGTCGATGAGCAGGGTCGGCACGCCCGCTGCCAGTGCCTCTTCAATCAGCACGATGCCAAGACCAGTCTTACCGGAACCAGTCATGCCGACGATGACGCCGTGCGTCGTGAAGTCGCCGCTCGACAGCACTACGTCCTTGTCGGTGCGTTCGTGTTTCGCGGGATCGACTAGCCCGCCGAGAAAGAGATCAGCCATGGCGTGCCACGGTAGCGCCCGCGGCCCAGCGCTACGCGAGGTTGATGCGCCCGCCGCCGCGTGGACTGACGCGATACGAGCAACGTTGACCACCGTCGAGCAGGTGTTGTTCGCGAGCGACAACCACGTCGGTGCCCAATGCGCGCTGGAACAAATCGAGCTCGGCGCTGCACAGGCCGGCGCATGTGTCGGCGGCGTCGCGGATGGGGCAGTGGTGCTCGATGAGCGTCACATCGTCGCCTGACTCGAGCGCCTCGGCCAGGTAGCCCTCGGCTGAGCGAAGTTGCGCAATTCGTTGCACTCGGTCGGCCACTGACGAAGCGCCCTTCAATGCAGATCGATACGTCGCTAGTTGGCGCGCGGCGCGGGCACGCACGACTTGGTCGAGCGCGTCCTCACCCAGCGCAGAACGAATCGAGGCGATCAACTCGACGCTCAACTCGCCGTGGCGATCGGCAAACAAGCTGCTGGCCGCCGGCGCCAGCCGCCAGTGGACTGGCGGGCGTCCGCGGCCGGCGCTCGGTGCGGCGACGCGCTCGACAAGCTCGGCGATCTCCAACGCTTCTAGGTGCTGGCGGATCGCGGTGTCCGTGAGGCCGAACTCAGTGGCGAGTTCGGGAGCCGTGGCACTCTCGGCGCGCTTCAAACGCTCGACGATGCGGCGCTTGGCGCCGGACAGGTCGCTGGTGACGTCTGGGATGACCGGCAGTCTAACGACCATTTCCCAAGTCCTAGCTTGAGGAAGTCGTGCGGCGTTGGTCAGGTAGCCTTCGGCACGAATGGAGCAGCGCCCGCATCGTCGATCCGCGCGCACTGGCGCATTGCTGGTGGCCGCGATGTCATGTTCGGCCGCGGCATGTACGGGAGCTTCGGCTTCCTCAAGCGAATCAACCACGAGCTTTGTGCCGGTCACTCTGCCAGCGGTCGTCGCTACAACGACCCAGGCCACGACCTCAACGGCGGCGACAACGACAACGACCGTTGAGGTTCCGATTCGTCGTGTAAGCACGATGTTCTCGGGAGACATTCTCGTTCACAGCAGTGTTTGGAAGCGTGCTTCCCAGTACGCGGGCGGAAGCGGTTACGACTTCAGACCCATATTCGCCGAGATCCATCCGCTGGTGTCCAGTGTTGATCTCGCGATTTGCCATCTCGAGACACCAGTCGTCGGGCCAGATAAGAAACCGCAGACGTACCCTCGATACGCGACACCCGAAGAGATCGTCGCGGGCATCAAGTCGGCGGGTTACGACCATTGCAGTACCGCTAGCAACCACTCGATGGATCAGGGTGTCGAGGGTGTCGCTTCCACCATTAATGCCTTCGAAGTAGCCGGCATGACTCAGTCTGGGATGGCCCGTAACGCCGCCGAGGCCGAACCCAAAGTGCTCGACGTCAATGGCGTGAGGCTCACTCATCTTTCCTACGCGTATTACCTCGGCTGGGTTTCGCTTCCAGATGGCGAATCTTGGTGGGCGAATGAAATCAATACTGATCGCATTCTTGCTGATGCGCGCAAGGCGCGCGAGATGGGCGCCGAAATCGTCATCGTCAGCATGCATTGGGGAGTTGAGCCGGCCTCGCAACTCAGCCCTACGCAGATTGAGCAAGCCAATACTCTGACGTCGAGCGGCTTGATCGATTTGATCGTCGGACACCACTCGCATGTCGTGCAGCCGATTCAACAAGTCAACGGGGTCTGGACCGTCTTCGGAATGGGGAACAGCCTCAGCAATATGCCGACGGGGAACTACCCGCCGTCGACTCAGGACGGCGTACTGGTGGAGGTCGACTTCGAGGTAGCTCCCGATGGCAAGGTCACCGTTCACCGGCCCGTTGTGTACCCAACGCGTGTAAACAAGGGCTATACGTTTGCGATCCAAGACGTGTTGACCGAGTTGGCTCGTCCCGATCTGACTGCACGACAGCGCGCTGACTTCGATACCACACTGCGTCGAGTCTCGTCCGTCGTCGGCGAGTTCGTGGCGGTAGCACCGTTCCACGCACTCGAGCGCGGCAGCAGACTCGAACCTCGATGAAGATCGCTAAGTGCCGACGGAGGGCTTGACGGAAGTGTCAATTTGCGGGATTCGAAACAACGGTTGGCGGTGCCGACTGTCGCGCGCGGCTTTCGTCGGCGCGGCGGCGCTTGTTGCCGCTGCTTGCGCAGGGGAGGCGTCCGGTGCTCCGACGACAACATCAACCACGATTTTGGCCAGTTCGCCGCCACCGTCATTGCCAGTGGTCACCACTGTGCCCGTCGCCACAACAGCCGCGGCTACGACAACGACGCTGCCCCCGGTTCGTCACTTCACGACAATATTTTCCGGCGACCTTCTCATTCACGCGCCCGTGTACCGCCGCGCGGCAACGTACGCGGGGGGCGAGGGCTACGACTTCGTGCCTATGTTCGTCGACGTCAAGCCGCTTGTGTCGAGTGTCGATCTCGCGATCTGCCATCTCGAGGTGCCGATCGCACCACCGGACGAGGAGCCACAGACATCCCCACGGTACGCGGCACCGAAAGAGCTGATCGCCGCTGTCGCGTCTGCTGGTTACGACCGCTGCAGCACGTCGAGCAATCACACGATGGACCAAGGCGTCGCCGGCATTGACGCAACCCTCGCCGCTTTCGACGAGCAGGGCCTTACTCAGTCGGGGATGGCACGCCACGCCTTTGAGGGCGAGCCAACTGTCCTCGATGTCAACGGGGTGGCGGTGACCCACCTCTCATACACGTTCCCGACACTCCATGTGCCAAATGGTCAGCCGTGGCGGGCCAACAACATCGACCCTGATCGCATCATTGCCGACGCGCGCACTGCGCGAGCGAAGGGTGCCGAGGTAGTCATCGTGAGCTTGCATTGGGGCACCGAGGGAATCTCGCGGCCCAGCCCGTTTCAGCGTGAGGTAGCCGAACCTCTCACCGCGAGTGGCGTGATCGACCTGATCGTGGGACACCACGCACACGTCGTGCAGCCGATCGAACAGGTCAACGGGGTCTGGACAGTTTTCGGAATGGGGAACTTCCTCAGCAATATGCCCACGGGAACTTTCCCGCCATCGTCGCAGGACGGGGTGTTGGTGCAGGTCGGGTTCGACGTCGCCCCCGACGGCAAGGTAACCGTCGGTAAGCCGATCGTGTACCCAACGTTCGTCGACAAGGACGCCACTTACGTCATTCAGGACGTGCTCGCCGAGCTCGCCAGCAGCGACCTGACAGAGCGAGAGCGGTTGATTTTCGAACGGTCGCTCGAGCGTGTCTCGTCGGTGGTCGGCGAGTTCGTCGCTACGGCTCCGTTCAGCCGCTGAGCGAGCGATAGTGCACTAGGTCGTCTACGAACGGCCCCACCAAATTCTCCACAACCGGCGTTAGCCACTGCGCGATTGTGTCGGAGAGGTGGTGCGCGTCGCGATACACGAGAATGTCTCCAATAACCACCGGGCATTGGTTGTCGTCGGTGCACACCCATTCGCCGGGTTCGATGAAGCCGACTCCTGTCACCAATGTGATGGCGCGAATCGCTTCCACGACCGGTATGTCGCCGGCGTCGTACATCGTCGCTGCACAAGCATTGAGGCTGCGGCGGTGCGAAGCAACGCAGTCGGGCACGTTCGCTGGCGGGTCGGGCGAGTCGCCGATCACGATTGGTTCGATCCCGTCGCTGCGAAGGCTCTCGATCAAACTCGGAAGGTTGTCCTCCCAATGCCCCACGTCGATTGGTCGTTCCGTCTTGGCCGCGAACAGTCCGTAATGCTGCGAAACGAACACCACGTCTACACCTTGTTCGCGCATGTACTGACGGACTTCGTCGCGCCAACCGGCGCAATTGCGAAATCCAGTGCTGGTCGAATGATCGAAGGTGACAACGTCGATGAACGCGCAGCTGCCCTGGGTTAGCGACAGCAACCTCCAACCGCGACTGATGGCGATCGTGTTCAGGGGGCTAAACCATTGAGCGGCGTGTGAGTCACCCCAGAGCGCGATCGTGATCCCGCCATTTGGGTCGCCGTAGACACAGTCGGTGCGAATATGGTTGGCTTGGAACTGGTGGCAGCCGTCGCGGTAGAGCTGTGACGCGTCATTCGACGCGATGCTGAGTTTCGGTCGCAGGTTGTCGGGGATCACGGTTTGGGCCATCGCGTCGACCACCGCCTGCAACGCGGGGGTTCCAGACATTGCGATGGGTGGCGGCGCCTGAGGAAGCGCGGTCGTAGTGGTGACGTCGGTTAGCGCAGCGGTAGTAGTTGATGTTGTCGTTGCGGGAATCGTCGGCGCGGCTGCGACCACGCCCGTTGACAGGTCGGGGTCGTAGGCCGCCAGCGCCGACGAAGTCGTGACCGCGGCGACGATGAGCATCGCGCCGATCGCAAGCGATTTACCCGGGCGACGCGCGAGCGAGCGTGATTGCCGGACAGGTTGCTCAACGACTCGAAAGCCGACCTCCGCGAGCGCAAACGTGGCGGCGAGCGCAAACAGCTTCTCAACGAAGGTCAGCGATCGCAGCAGATGACCCTCGGCGATTATTAGGACTGGCCAGTGCCAAAGATAAAGCGAGTACGAACGCGTGCCCAAGTAGTGCATGGGCTCGCGGCGCAGCAGCAGTGTGGAGGGCGAACCCGGTGTGCGGTTGCCGGCGATGAGTACAGCGCCCGTGGCAAGCACCGGCAAAGCGGCCGCGTAGCCGGGGAAAACACTCACCTCGCCCATCCAAACCGCGCTCCCCACGATGCCGGCGATACCCAGCCAACCGATCACCGCTCGGATGCGTGGCGGGATGCGGTCGGTCGTAGACGTGATACAGGCGAGCAAGGCCCCGACGCCAAGTTCCCATGCACGAGTGTGCAAACCGAAGAAAGACCACGATGGGCTGCTCTCAGTGAGCAGCGCGCTTGCGGCGAACGAGGCGACAATGATCAGTCCCATCGCCCATGCCGTGCGGCGCAGCACGTTGCGAGCGCGCAGCGTGATGAGCGCGATCAAGCCTGGCCATAGCAAGTAAAACTGCTCCTCAACTGCCAGCGACCAATAGTGCTGTAGCGGCGACACGAGCGACGCGGTGAGGTAGTCGGTTCCTCGATCAGCGAACAACAGGTTGGCTGCGAACAAAGCGGCAGCCCGCAGTTCTTCGGCGAGGTCGTCGAGCCGTGTGATTGGCAGCCAAATGAATCCGGCTATAGCCGTTGCGACGACCACCGTTGTCGAGATCGGCAAGAGCCGCCGCGCCCGCCGAGCGTAAAAGCCTTTGATCGAGACGCCCCCGGTGCGCAAACGTTCATCGACAAGCAGCGACGTGATCAGGAAACCCGAGATGACGAAGAAAATGTCGACGCCGACGAATCCGCCGCCGATTCCGGGCACGCCGAAGTGATAGAGCAGCACCGCTGACACGGCCAGTGCCCGCATTCCCTCGATGTCACGCCTGTATCGCACCGGCAGACTTTAGGCGGATTCGCCTGGGAAGGTACGGCCGAATCAGCGGACGACGCGTGACGACCCGGTTGTCGTCATAATGGCTATGTGACGTCGAAGCCCGTTGTCGACCCGATTGCCCACGCGCTCGAGAATCAATTCGGGCTCGCAGATCGCGTCGTCGATGCAAAGGCGCTGGCCAATAGTGTCGAGCGGTTTCGTGAGCGCAAGATTTCGCTGCCGACATTCGGGCAGTTGGCCGATCCGTCATCGTTCGACGCGTCAATAGTAGGTGATGCCGACAAGAACGGCCCGGACGCGCGCAACCTCTGGCGCGTGCATTGGTACAACGACATGGCCGGAAGGCGGGTCGGCGTTCCCGATCACGTGGTGTTGCCGAGCAGCCTTACTGGTGTCGAGAGCCCGATCATTGTTGTCTTCGGAGATCGCTTCCCGATGATCACGGCGCACAAGGTTCTGGCCGCGTACGCGTGCCTGGCGCCGCGAGTGGTGACCGGCCAATTCGATCCGACGCGCCATCGCGCCATTTGGCCGAGCACCGGCAACTACGCGCGTGGCGGCATCGCGATCAGCCGCATCATGGCCTCGCGCGGCGTGGCGATTCTGCCGGCAGGCATGAGTCAGGAGCGCTTCGATTGGCTCGACCAGTGGTGCGAGAACCCGAAGGACGACGTCATTCGCACGGTTGGCACGGAAAGCAACGTGAAGGAGATTTACGACGCGTGCAACGAGCTCGCCAAGGATCCGGGCAACTTCATTCTCAACCAGTTCTGCGAGTTCGGTAACCACCTCGGTCACTACGAGGTCACGGGCCGCGCGTTAGGTCACGTGTTCGAAACGGTGCGCGCGGCCTCGGGGCGCGATCTTCGGCTGGCTGCGTTCACCAGCGCTACCGGTTCGGCGGGCACGATTGCCGCTGGCGACCGGTTGAAAGAGGAGTACGGAACACGAATCGTCGCGGTCGAGGCGCTCGAGTGCCCGACGATGCTCGAGAACGGCTTCGGCGAGCACAACATTCAGGGCATTGGCGACAAACACATCCCGCTGATTCACAACGTGATGAATACCGACGTTGTCGTCGCAGTCAGCGATCGCGCCACCGATCAGCTGTACGCAATGTTCAACAGCGACGATGGCCTTGGCCACCTCGCCGATCGTCGGCATGTGCCGCGTCAGGTGCTCGACACGCTGACGCACTTCGGTCTGTCAAGCGTCGCCAACGTGCTGGCCGCGATCTCGACTGCGAAGGTGTTGGACCTCGGTCCCGACGATGCGATCGTGACGGTCGCTACCGACGGCTCGGCGATGTATCCGAGCGAGTACACCAAGATCACGGCTCGCGACTTCGGCAACGGATTCACCAACCTCGACGCTGCGCAGGTGTGGGGCGAACACCTTGCGAACGTCCCCACAGCGCACACGCTCGAACTCAGCGAGCGCGACCGCAATCGCATCTTCAACCTCGGTTACTACACATGGGTCGAACAGCAGGGCACGCCGTTCGAGTTGTTCGAGGCGCGCCGACACCAGTCGTTCTGGAAGGGTTTGCGTCGCCTGCTTCCCGTGTGGGACGAGATGATCACCGACTTCAACGGGCGCGTTGCCGGATGATCACAGGGTGGCGGTGCGCCGTTTGTGGCGCATCGGTTGATATCGCAAAGCCATTTACATGGCGATGCATTAACAGCACCGAGGCTGATCGTCACCATGCGCCACAGTTGGTGCAGACGATCGAGCCGCTGCGATCGACTGGCGAGACCAATCCGTTCCTGGGCTTTCGTCGCTACCTAGCCGTTGATGCGTTCATGGATCGTGTGGGCATTAGTGATCAGCGACGCGCGTCTCTCATCGAGGAGGTCGGCCACGGATTCGTCACGACGCCGTTCGAGCGAGCCGATGGCTTGAGCGATGCGCTTGGGTTCGGCGTCGACGGTGGTGTGTGGGTGAAGGATGAAACGCACAACGTCGGTGGCAGCCACAAGGCGCGTCACCTCTTTCCGATTCTGGTGCACTTGCTTGCGGCCGAGGAGAGTGGATTCGCGAAGTGGACAGAGCGCCCGCCGTTGGCGATCGCGTCATGCGGGAACGCGGCGATTGCGGCAGCCACGTTGGCGGCAGCGGTGTCGTGGCCGATTCGAGTGTTCGTTCCGCAAGCCGCCAATGCCGTTGTCGTCGCGACGTTGACCTCGTTGGGTGCGACGATCGTTGAATGTCCGCGTCGCGCTGCCGATCCACCCGGAGATCCGTGCGTTCACAGATTTCGTGAGGCCGTCACCGCGGGTGCAATCCCGTTCAGCGTGCAGGGGACTGAGAACGCGTGGTGTCTCGACGGTGGTCGCACGATCGGCTGGGAGATGGCGCGACACATGGAGGAACAGATTGAGGGACCTCCGTTCGACCGCCTCTTCGTGCAAGTCGGCGGGGGAGCGTTCGCCGCGAGCGTCGCCGCTGGCTTTCGCATGAGCGGCATCTCCCCGAAGTTGCATGCCGTGCAGACCGAAGCATGCGCGCCCCTCGCGCGCGCATGGTCCAAGGCGAGTGCGCTCGGCGGCCCGAAAGCCGCGGCACAGCGTTGGGCCGACTGCATGTGGCCATGGGAGTCGGTCGGCGCTACGGCAGCGGATGGCATTGTCGACGACGAGACCTACGACTGGTTGCCCGTATTTGCGGCAATGGCAGAGAGCAATGGCTCGCCGGTTGTCGTGAGCGAATCGTTTGTGCTGCAAGCGAACGAGGTTGGCTGTCGGACGACTGGTATCGACGCGAGCCACACAGGTACCGCCGGCCTCGCGGGTCTGCTCGCGATGCGCGAACAAGTACAACCCGACGAACGAGTCGCGGTGATCTTCAGCGGAGTGCGTCGCGCATGAGCGGTCAAAAGCCGCCGGGAGTGAGTTGGGAGAGCTGGATCGAACATCAGATTCGCGAGGGAGTCGAGCGTGGTGAGTTCGACAACCTGGCGGGCAAGGGCAAAGCGATCGAGGGAATCGATGGCCACCACGACGAGGATTGGTGGCTGAAGGCAAAGCTCCGTGAGGAACGGCTTAGTTACCTGCCGCCGACGCTGGCGGTGCGCAAGGAGTTAGAGGAAGCCCGGGAGGCGATCGCTGCTGCGAGGCGCGAAGACGTTGTGCGGCGCATCGTGGCCGAGATCAACCAGCGCATTCGCGATGTAAACCGCCGTGGTGCAGAAGGTCCGCCGAGCACCGTCATGCCTCTTGATGAGGAAGCTGTCGTCGCCAAGTGGCACGCCAGTCGGGCATGATCGCATCGTGAAGCAATCACGTCCCAACGTGCTCGTCGTGATGTACGACCAACTGACGCCGAGTGCGCTTGGCTGCTACGGCAACCCGGCGACCAAAGCACCGCACATCGATCGACTGGCCGCGTACGGTGTCGTGTTCGACGCCGCATACAGCAACAGCCCACTGTGCACACCGGCGCGCTATTGCATGATGACTGGCCAGTTGCCCTCGGCAACGCGCGGCTACGACAACGCCGCGTACCTGGCGAGCACGATTCCGACTTTCGCGCACTACGCACGCGCCGCGGGCTATCACACCGTCCTCAGCGGCAAGATGCATTTCGTCGGCCCCGATCAGCTGCATGGCTTCGAAGAACGGCGCACAACCGACATCTATCCGGCCGACTTCGGTTGGACGCCGGATTGGCGCGCGCCAGGCGAACGCATCGACTGGTGGTACCACAACATGGACAGCGTTGTGGGCGCCGGCGTTGCCGAGGTGACCAACCAGTTGTTGTTCGATGACGAGGTCGGCTATCACGCCGTCCGTGCGTTGCACGATCTTGCGCGCGCCGACGATGGGCGGCCGTGGTTGTTGGTCGCGAGCTTCACGCACCCGCACGATCCGTACGTGACGCGGCAGGAGTATTGGGATCGGTACGAGGGCGTCGACATTCCGATGCCAGTGGTGTCGGCCGACAGCGTTGCATCCGATCCGCACACCGTGCGCTTGCGCGAGGCATGCGCGATGGAGAGCACGCAGATTCGCGAGCAAGACATTCGGAATGCGCGTAGGGCGTACATGGGCAACATCTCGTACGTCGACGACTGGACCGGTCGCTTGTTGAGCACGTTGGCGTCGCTCGGTGTGGCGGACGACACCGTGGTCGTAGTGGTTGCGGACCACGGCGACATGCTGGGTGAGCGCGGCCTCTGGTACAAGATGAACTTCTTCGAGGGCTCGGCGCGCATCCCGATGATCGTGCACTCGCCGAAGCGATTCGCGGCGCGGCGAGTAGCAACGCCGGTCTCGCTCGTAGATGTGCTGCCAACGATTCTCGAGCTAGCAGGAGAGTCGGCGGACGGTGCGGTCGAACCGCTGGCGGGCCAGTCGTTGCTGTCGCTGTGCGAAGGGGCTGACGAACAACGAACGGTGATAGGCGAGTACATGGCCGAAGGTTCCGTGTCGCCGATCGTGATGATCCGCCGCGGCAACAACAAGTACGTCCACTGTCCAGCCGACCCCGATCAGTTGTACGACCTAGCTGCTGATCCAAACGAGCTGACGAACATCGCAAGCGAATCAACGGTGGCTGAGTTGCGAGCCGAGATAGCGCAGCGTTGGGATCTAGATCGCCTGACAACACAAGTGTTAGCTGACCAAGCCCGCCGAAGATTGGTAGGCGGAGCGTTGCGCACGGGCGCGTTCACCCCGTGGGACTACACCCCACCAAGAAAAGGCGAAAGTGAGTACATGCGCAACCACTTGGACCTGAACGAAGTAGAACGCGCAGCCCGCTGGCCCCGCTGAGGTTGATGGGTGGTCAAGCCGACCTGAGGTTGGTCGTACCAATTTGTCGCTGTTTGTTTTTATGCCGGCCGTTTTGTCGCGCTCGCGCGGGCGGCCTTACTCGCATCCTCGAGCAGCGTCGCGAGTTCGCTTGCGTTCATGCCGTACGTTTCGGGCAGTGTGCCGGAGCATCCAGCAATCTTCGTGTTCACTCTGCCCGCTCTCTTGGAGACGTCAAGCGGATGGTCGAAGCCGACAAGGGTTTGGCGCGCGAAAGGGTTTCTCCAGGGCTTAAATCCCGTGCATGACGCAAGATCACGCGACCAGTGCCGGCCAAGCGAGCGCACTTCCATGTCGGTCGGAGTGATCACCAGTCGGCCTGGGGCGATCAACTGGCAGGTCTCAACGACGAGACAAAGCCCGAAGAAACCCACGACTAGCCACCCGACTGCATTCGAACCACCAACTGCTATCAGAACTCCACCGGAGACAAACAGAGCGTCGATGACAAAGAAGCGGACATGACTTTTGCGAGGTGTAACTAGCACGAGGCCGCCCTCACCCTCGTCGAATCTTGACTCGCCCATCAAGCCCATACTGCCAGAGCAGGCATCGGTGTCATTGCGTAGGGGTGCTATTAGGAATGGATCAGGTTGCTGGTGTTGGTCCGTTGACTGGGCAGCTTCCTCCATTCATCCGCAATACGACAGATATTGCGCTGGCCCCTAAGAGCTGCCGACCTAGCCTTGCATCCATGTCAGAGCCCGGTAAAGGCACAGACCCGGATTACGAGGCCGCGAAGGGTCGCATTGCACTTTGGCTGGACCTCCATGACGTCGCGTGGCTGGCGAAACAATGCCTGTGCGGAGAGAGTCGTCCTGCGTCGGGCAACCATTTGACCGAATGCGTCCGGATTCGATTTCGAGCGGGCGCGTGCCTCCACGCTCACGACCTTGAGTAACGCGTCCGCACGAGATGGGCGCTCGATCGCAGGAAGATCGTGCTCGCCAGTGGTCAGCAAGCGGTGCTATTAGGGGTTGATCAGGTTGCTGGTGTTGGTGAGGTTCTGGGGCCGATTTGTTGCGGAAGCCGGAACAGATCAGCCCCAGATGACGAATTGGGACGATTCAGCCCCAGATTCCGAACCGACTGCTGACGGTCTCAGACTTCGTGTAAGCGGCCGTCGGAGACGTCGTAGACGAAGCCGCGGATGTGGTCCTTGAATTTCACGAACGGGCTTTGCTGCAAACGCTTGATGCTCTCGCGTGTGTCGGCGAACGGGTCGGTGAAACACTCCAACGCCCACGACGGTTTGATCCCCAACTCGGCGACCAGTTCGGCCTTGAACGCGTCCTCCGTGATCGCTTGCAAACCGCAGTTGGTGTGATGCAACAGGATGATCTCGCGGGTGTCGAGCAAGCGCTGCGACAGCACGAGTGAGCGAATCACGTCGTCAGTCACGACTCCGCCGGCGTTGCGAATCACGTGAGCGTCGCCGTGGGCGAGCCCGAGCATCTCGAAGATGTCCATCCGGCTGTCCATGCAGGCGACGATCGCGAGGTGCCGTCGAGGTCGAAGCGACAGGTCCTGGTCGGCAAAGTCGGCGATGTGAGCTTCATTGTTCGCAAGAAGCTCGTCGGCGTTGGGCCGGAATGGCTGGTCGATCGGGTCATCGGTCATGGCGGGCACCATGGACGGTAGCGTTTCGGCATGAGCGAAATCATTCGACCCATGGGTCTTGAAGGTGGAAGCGATCCGCGCCTCGACGTGTTCAACCGGCTGCTGCACAACCGGGTGGTCATGCTTGGCACCGACGTCGACGACGACATTGCCAATCAGATTTGCGCCCAACTCCTCTACCTAGAGGGCGAAGACGACAAGGCCGACATTTGGCTGTACATCAACAGCCCCGGCGGCTCGGTCACCGCAGGCATGGCGATTTACGACACCATGCAATTCGTCGGCTGCGACGTCGCAACCGTGTGCATGGGCATGGCCGCCAGCATGGGCCAGTTCCTGCTCACTTCCGGCGCCGCCGGCAAGCGCTACACGCTGCCCAATGCGCGCATCATGATGCACCAGCCGCTCGCCGGCCTCCGCGGTCAAGCAACCGACATCGCAATCCAGGCCGAGCAGTTGGCGTACACAAAGCGCCGCATGGCCGAACTCACCGCACAACACTCCGGCCAGACCCTCGAGAAGATTCAGGCCGACAGCGAGCGCGACCGCTGGTTCACCGCCGAGGAAGGCAAGGCTTACGGCCTAGTCGACAAGGTGATCGTTCGCCGCGGCGAAATCAACTAGTCGAGTGTTTCGTGCCTGCACACGGGCAGGAAACACTCGACGCACGGGCGGCGGCAGCAAACACTCGACTCGCGAACGTCTTACGGCGTGAGGCCGATTGTTAGTCCGCAGCGTTCTTGGGTGTAGCTGACGACACGTTCCGCGGCGGGCTCGGACGCTCTCGCAGTGTCGGCAACTAGTTGCATCGACTCGGGGTCATCTGGGTCGACGGTGACGGCCGTTTCCATCATGTCGACCATCGTGTTCCACTCGGGTTCGATCGCAACCGGTGCCGACTGCGCAATGCTGCGCCACGCGGCAAGCACGAGCCCGATGTCGGTCGGCGTTGAGATGACGGGGGCGTTGAGTGCCGTCTCGTACTGCACGATCTGTCCGCAATAAGCCGACTCGGTTCGCTCGGCACCGTCGCTACACGCAGCAAGCAGAACCATCGGCGCTGAAGCAGCAATGAATCGAACTAACCGCATGTCGCAATTCTCGCAGGTTGCGCAGGTTGTCGTTCGGCGCGGTGCCTGTATGTTGCCGCTTCAGAGCAATCGCTGACCGTTGGGGAATCGGTGCCGTTCCCTCCTTCGTTTCTCGTTTTCGTCGGAGGTGTCGCGCATGCTTGCCGCTGTCCGTTCTGCCACGGTGTTCGGCGTCGAAGGACGCCCTGTCATCGTCGAAGTGCACGTGTCGACAGGTCTGCCGGGCTTCCTCATCGTCGGTCTTCCCGATGAAGCATGTCGCGAATCGCGCGATCGAGTTCGCGCGGCGTTCCTCACCACGGGCCTCGGGTGGCCGTCGTGCAAGATCATCGTCAACCTCGCGCCGTCGAGCCAGCGCAAGGGAGGCTCGGGTCTCGATCTCGCAATCGCGGTAGCGCTACTCGCGGCCAACGGCCAGGTCCCCGTCGAGCAACTCGAAGGCTTTGGGTTCATCGCGGAACTCGGGCTTGATGGCAGCCTGCGCGCCGTGTCGGGGATCGCACCGATGGTCGCGGCGATGCCCGACATCACGTGCGTGGTTGCGACGGCCAGCTTTCGTGAAGCGCAAGGCGTCTCGGGCGATCGCGTCCGTATTGCAGGCACGTTGCGCGAAGTGGTCGACGCGTTGAACGCGGAGGCACCGTGGCCTCGGCCCCCCGACGGCGAGTTTGTCGACGATGAACCGCCGCCGCTCGATCTCGCCGACGTGCGCGGTCAGGCTGCGGCGCGCCTCGGGCTCGAGGTATCCGCGGCCGGCGGCCACCATCTGCTGTTGGTCGGCCCGCCGGGTTCCGGCAAGACGATGCTCGCGCAGCGAATTCCTGGACTACTGCCACCTCTAACACCTGAGGTCTCGCTGGAAGCGACGATGGTGCACTCGGCAGCCGGCGTGCGCCTTCCATTTGGCGGCATGGTTCGGCGGGCACCGTTTCGCGCACCGCACCACAGCAGTTCGATGGTCGCGTTGGTCGGCGGCGGCAGCGTTGCTTTGCGACCCGGTGAAATCTCGTTGGCTCACGGCGGCGTTCTGTTCCTCGACGAGCTCGGCGAGTTCGGACCGGTCGTACTCGACGGCATGCGTCAACCATTGGAAGAGGGCGTGATCCGACTTGCGCGAGCGCGAGCCTCCGCAGCGCTCCCCGCGAAGTTCCTACTCGTGGCGGCGACCAACCCATGTCCGTGCGGCGGCGGTCCACCCGGCGCTTGCGAGTGCGACGAAGTTGCGCGCCTGCGCTATCTGCGGCGGCTCTCCGGCCCGTTGCTCGATCGCTTCGATCTGCGCGTAGGCGTCGCCAAGCCCGACGTCGAAGACTTACTCGCGAGCGGCGGTGGTGAACCTACGGCAGTTGTCTCGGCGCGTGTCGCAGCTGCGCGCGCAATCGGAATGGCGCGCGCAGGCACGCTGAACGCGAACATCCCGCCCGATCGCCTCGACGAACTCGCGCCGCTTCACCCCGCTGCGCGCGCCCGCCTTCGAACCGAACTTGAACGCGACCTGCTGACCGGCCGCGGCTATCACCGCATTCGAAGGGTGGCGCGCACCATCGCCGATCTACAGGGCAGCGAGGAGCTGGTGCTTGATGAACACGTCGTGATGGCGTTGAGTCTGCGCGTCAGGCTCAGCGTGTCGTCGCGTGAGCGTGTCGCGTGAACGACTGTCCACCACAGGCATTCGTGGCCGCGCTCGCTGGATTTCGGAACATGAACGTGCATCGATTGTCGGCGCTGCTTCGCCACCACGAACCTGAAGAGGCGTGGGCAGTGGTGTTGGGTCAACAACCCGCCTTCGGGTTGATCGCGCAAGTGCTCGCAGCTAATGCGCCTGTGCGCGCTAGTTGGCAACGGTGCGCCACCGAGCGCCCGCCAGCGCGCATCTGGCAGCAATGCCTCGACCTGGGGTTGCAGGTGTTGGTGATGGGGCATCCGCGTTATCCGGCGGGCTTGCTCGACGATCGTCTGCCTCCGCCGGTGTTGTTCGCACGCGGCGACCTCGCGTTGCTTGAGGGTCGCCGCGTCGGCATCGTGGGCACGCGCAACGCAACCGTCGGCGGCCGCGCCACTGCGCGACTGCTCGGCAACGGCCTCGCCGCGGCGGGCGTGCACGTGTTGTCGGGGCTTGCCCGCGGTATCGATGGCTACGCGCACCGCGGTGTCTTGGCCGCGCACATTGACCAGCCCGACAACGACCGCGCCGGCCGACCGATAGGGATTGTTGCGAGCGGTCACGACGTGATCTACCCGCGCGAGCACGCCGACTTGTGGGCTGCCGTGGGCGAGCGAGGTCTGTTGCTCAGCGAGTCGCCACCAGGCACTCCACCCGAGCCCCACAGGTTTCCTCTACGCAACCGCATCGTGGCTGCGTTGTCGGAGGTTGTGGTCGTAGTCGAATCGCGCGAGCGCGGTGGCTCGCTGATCACGGCCAGTGAGGCAATAGATCGGTCGGTGCCGGTGATGGCAGTGCCAGGACCAGTCGATCGTCGCTCGGCAGCAGGCACGAATCGGCTGATTTGCGACGGCGCGGCGCCGGTGTTGGGTGTCGACGACGTTCTGATAGCGCTGTCCTACCAAAACGGGCGTTCCGCAGTGATGGCAGCCGACCTTCGCCCCAGACCGCGTGGCGGCGACCTTGCGATCTATCGAGTGATTGCGGAGGACGCGCGAACGATCGACGGCGTTGCGTTGGCGCTGGGGCTCAGCTTGGTCGACGCGGCGATGGGGCTCGCTCGTTTGGAGGCGAGCGGGTGGGTAGCGCAGGCAGACGGATGGTTCGAGCGGACAGGCTCCCCCCTCAGATGATGATTAGGGAATACCCTGGGGAGCGATGCCGAGGACACCGTCTTTTCCCGCGACCCCAGACCTGGTCGGTTCGTGGCGTCTTGACGGCTTTGTGGCGTCGCTCACGAATAGCGCCGAAAACACCGTGGCGGCTTATCGCAGCGACATCGAGGGTTTCATCGGTTGGCTCGACGACTCGTCGCCGGAGGATGAAGTCACGCCGCATCAAGTCGATCGCTCTGTGCTGCGCCGCTACGTGGCGGTACTCACGACGGGTGGTTTCGCCAAGCGCAGTGTTGCTCGCAAGGTCTCGTCGTTGCGTCGTTACTTTGCGTATCTGCGCCGCGAAGGTGTGTTGGAAATCGACCCAAGCACCGCGCTGCGCTCGCCCAATGGTGATGGTCGACTGCCACGTGTGCTTGATCACACCGACATCTCGGTACTGCTCGACGGGCCAAGCCCCGACGGCGAACCGCACTGGCGACGACTGCGCGACGACGCGGCGTTGGAAATCCTGTACGGCAGCGGCGTTCGCGTTGGCGAGTTGTGCGGACTCGACGTCGACTCGCTCGACCTCAAGGCCGGTGCAGTGTCGGTGTGGGGCAAAGGCTCGAAAGAGCGTCGCTTGCCACTCAGTGCGCCTGCCGTTACAGCGTTGCGCGCATGGCTGGCCGTTCGGTCGGAAGTTGTTTCAGCGGATGCTGCTTCGGCGCTGTTCGGCAACGAACGCGGCGCTCGCCTTTCGCCGCGCGACGTGCGGCGCATCATCGACAGGCGTTCCGCGCGTCCCACACACCCGCATGCGCTGCGCCATAGTTTTGCGACACACCTGCTTGATGGTGGTGCCGATCTACGCGCAGTTCAAGAGTTGCTCGGTCACGCCGACGTGGCGACGACGCAGCGTTACACCCACATCAGCAACCATCGCCTACGCGAGGTTTACGCAGGGGCGCACCCACGAGCATGAGACGCGAACTCGATCTCGATCACACCTGGAAAAGCTGGTTCGACAGCAAAGACCCACTGGCGCGCGAACGCCTGATCGTGCACTACTCGCCACTTGTGAAGTTCGTTGCGGGTCGTGTCGGTGCCGGTCTTCCCAACAGCGTCGACGCGGGCGACTTGGTCAGCGCTGGAGTGTTCGGCCTAATCGATGCAGTCGAGCGCTTCGACCCAGCGCGCGGTGTGAAGTTCGAGACATTCGCGGTGCCCCGCATTCGTGGCGCTGTGTTCGATGGACTTCGGTCTCTCGACTGGGTGCCGCGTTCAGTTCGCAGCCGGGCGCGCGAAGTGGAAACCGCCTTTCAAGAACTCGAAGGTCGGCACGGGCGGGCACCAACCGACGAAGAGTTGTCGACGCACCTGAAGCTGTCGCCTGCAGAATTTCAAAAGTGGTTGGCCGCGATCGCGTCCACCACAGTCGGCCCGCTCGACCGCGCATTGGTTGCCGGTGCCGAGCCGCGAGCACTTACGGGCGATGTTCCCGATTCGCCGGCGATGCAGGTGGAAGACGGCGAGGTGCGTCGATTGGTGAAGGGCGAAGTTCGTCGCCTGCCCGATCGCGAAAAGTTGGTGCTGTCGCTGTACTACGACGAAAGCCTGACGCTCGCCGAGATCGGCACCGTGCTGGGTGTTACCGAAAGTCGCGTATCGCAGATCCACACCAAAGCGGTGCTGCATCTGCGTGCCCGATTGTCAGCCGCCGGAGTCGCGTAACCGAGGTTGTCGGTTGATTGGCGGCCTGCTAGTTGCCGTTGCTTGTCTCGTGCCCCCGGTCGACGTGCCGGTAGCGATCGGGTTTGTGCGGCCGGTTTGCGAGTATTGCCCCGGCCATCGCGGCGTCGAGTACCACCCGCCAACGGGTGTCGCAGTCCACGCCGTGCTCGGCGGCGTCGTTTCGTTCGCGGGCAGAGTGGCAGGCACGCTCTACGTCGTCGTCGCTCAACCCGACGGCTCGCGCGCAACCTACGGACTGCTGCTGACCAGGCTGGTAGCCACCGGTGCCGGTGTCGGCGCTGGCCAGGTGCTCGGATATGCCTCGTCACGGCTGTACTTCGGTTTGCGCGACCCCGCCGGTGACCCAATCGACCCGACCGGCCTGCTGGGCCGCTGGGTTGGCCGACCACGGCTGGTCCCACTTGATGGAAGCAAGGCCCGCGCCGGCCCGCCACCCACTCTCACCTGCGCAGCAGCAGCGAACGGCCGATAGCATCTCACGACGGCCACACCGGCCAGTTAGCTACGGAAGTCCAAACCACGCACGTACCCTCCTGCGGTCGCCTCGGCGCCGGGTACCAGCGCCACTTAACCGCAGGGGAGGAGCAAACACCATGGCTGTCGTCACGATGCGCCAAATGCTGGAAGCCGGCGTTCACTTCGGGCACCAGACCCGTAAGTGGAACCCGAAGATGAAGCGATTCATTTTCGGTGAGCGCAACGGCATCTACATCATCGACCTCGACCAAACGCTTCAGCGCGTCGAGGCCGCTTACAACTTCATTCGCGATCTGTCCGCCAAAGGCGGAACGGTGCTGTTCATCGGCACGAAGAAGCAGGCGCAAGATCCCGTGCGCGAGTACGCCGACAAGAGCGGCCAGCCGTACATCAACGAGCGTTGGCTCGGTGGCATGCTCACCAACTTCGAGACAATCGGCAAGCGCGTCGCCAAGATGCAGGAATACGAGCGCATGCGCACCACCGGCGAGTTTGAAGCGATGCCGAAGAAGGAAGCGCTGCTTCTTTCTCGCGAACTCGAGAAGCTGCAGCGCAACCTTGGCGGCATTCGCGGAATGGGCAAGCGTCCCGACGCAGTTTTCATTCTCGACACCAAGAAGGAGCACATCGCGGTGACGGAAGCGAACAAGCTTCACATCCCGGTGATCGCAGTTGTCGATACCAACGTCGACCCCGATGTCATCCAGTTCCCGATTCCTGGCAACGACGATGCCATTCGTGCGAACGCGCTGATGTGCCATGTCGTCGCCGAGGCGGTGCTGGAAGGCCGTTACATCGCCAACAAGCGCAACCCGCAGCCCGCCCCGGCTGCCAAGCCAGCTGCGCGCAGCGCGGAGGACGAAGCATCGTTTGCCGCATCGCAAACCGACGCGCGCCGACAGGCTGCCGCCGATCAGGCCAAGCGCGATGCGCGCGTCGTGGCGGCCGAAGTAGCGGCCGATGTTGCCGACGACGCCCCGGTCGCCGATGCCGCGCCGGCCGCGGAAGCGACTGAAGTAACCGCTGACGCAACTGAAACGACGGAGAACTGATCACGAATGGCATTCACCGCCAAAGATGTACAGACGCTTCGCCAAGCAACCGGCGCAGGCATGATGGATGCGAAGAAGGCTCTTGAGGCCAACGATGGCGACTTTGAGGCAGCAAAGCAATGGCTGCGCGAGAAGGGCCTGGCCGCGAGCTCGAACCGTGGAGATCGCGAGAACACTCAAGGGGTCGTCGCTCTTGAACTGAAGGGCAGCGTTGGCGCGATCGTCAAGCTGAAATCAGAAACCGATTTCGTGGCCGGCAGCGACAAGTTCAAGCAAGAGGCTGCGACACTCGCGGTGCTCGTCGCCGAAAAGGGCGAAGCTGCGGTTGCAGAGCGAGCATCGATCCTCGACGATCTGAAGATCGTGTTGAAGGAAAACATCGAACTCGGCACCGTTGCGCGCATCGAAGCGGCGCCAGGCAATGTCCTCGGTAGCTACCTGCACATTCAGGGTGGTCGCGGCGTGAATGCCGTGATCGTCGAGATGAGCGGTGCCAACGACGAGCTCGCTCACGACGTCGCCGTTCACATCGGCTTCGCGCGTCCGAAGTATCTGAGCCGCGAGTCTGTGCCGGCCGACGTTCTCGATCGCGAACGCGCGACGCTCGAAGCACTCAGCCGCAATGAAGGCAAGCCAGAAGCGGCGTTGCCGAAGATTGTCGAAGGCCGCATCAACGGCTTCTATAAAGACGTTGCACTACTCGAGCAGCCGTACGCCAAAGACGACAAACAGTCGATCAAGCAGTTCATCGGCAAGGCCACCATTGTGAACTTCGCACAGGTCGAGATCGGCTGACACCTCCATGGCGACACCGTCGATGAAACCCCGATGGAAACGGATCGTCTTTAAGCCATCGGGTGAAGCATTGGCCGGTGCGTCCGGGCAAGGCCTCGATGGTGAGACGCTCGACGCAACTGCGCGCGAAATCGTCGCAGTGCGCGAGATGGGCGTCGATGTCATCGTCGTCGTCGGCGGAGGCAACTTCTGGCGAGGTCGGCAAGGTGCGATGGCGGGTATGGACGCCACGCAGAGCGACCACATCGGAATGTTGGGCACAGTCATGAACTCGCTGGCGCTGCAAGATGCGCTCGAGCGCGCTGGCCAGATCACCCGGGTGCAAACTGCAATCGAGATGCCGCGCATCGCCGAGCCGTACATTCGCCGGCGGGCAATGAGGCACTTGGAAAAGGGCCGCGTCGTGATCTTCGCCGCCGGTACTGGCAACCCGTTCTTCACCACCGACACTGCTGCTGCGTTGCGTGCCGCCGAGATGGACGCCGATGCGATGTTGAAGGGCACCCATGCTGGTGTCGATGGCGTTTACGACGCCGATCCGCGGATAGTGCCCTCCGCCAAGAAGTACGACGAGATCAGCTATCTCGAGGTGATGACCAAGAACCTCAAGGTCATCGACGCAACGGCGATTGCCTTTTGTCGCGACAACAAGATTCCAATCGTGGTGTTCGACATGTCGGCACCGGGCGCTTTACAGGCGATTCTGCGCGGCGATTCCGTGGGCACCATCGTCCGCGACCCCGCTTCCTGACGGGTGCGCACCCTCATGGCACCTCTGTTCACTACGCTGGACCCGTGACCGAAGTAACCATTCTTGACGCGCTCGAAAAGATGGGCAAGGCCGTCGAGCACGTACAAATCCAGTTCACGACGGTTCGCACCGGTCGGGCAACGCCCGTACTCGTCGAAAAGTTGATGGTCGAGTACTACGGCTCGACGCTTCCACTGCAGCAGTTGGCTGCGATTCAGGTCCCCGAGGCTCGCCAACTCATCATTAAGCCCCACGATGTCGGGTCGCTCGCCGCTTGCGAACGAGCAATCCGCGACAGCGACCTTGGCGTGAACCCCAGCAACGACGGTGTTGTGATCCGTATCAACTTTCCGCCACTCACCGAAGAACGGCGCAAGGAGTACGTGAAGGTCGTCAAGCACATGGCTGAGGACGGACGAATCTCGCTACGCAACATTCGTCGCGATGCGCGCAAACACCTCGAAGCGGCCGAGAAGGCGACCCAAATCTCAGCTAACGAGCTCGAGCGCGCCGAGAAGGAAATGGACAAGATCACTCACGAGCACGTCGAGTTGATCGACAAGGCACTGGGGCGCAAAGAGCACGAGCTGCTCGAAGTCTGAGCGGGCCAAGCGATGGAGGCAACTCAATGAGCGATGACCAATGGCGTAGGCGCCCAGAAGATGAGGACGATTTCGGCGGACCCCTGTTCGGCGACGAGCCGCCCACTGGCACTGTGCGACGCATACCCGCGCCCAAGAAGGAGTCAAAGCGCGATGTGGCGAGACGCGACACTGAAGCGATCTCGTTCGGCGATTCCGGCGCCGGTCCTCTGCAACACTGGAGCGAGCCGCCGACTGGCGAATTGCCCGGCGTTCTTGCGGCGGCTGCTGCCACTCCCGACCCGACCGACGACCTCGACGTGTGGTCGTCGTTCTCGGGCAACACTCCGAAGTGGCCAGACGAGAGTGGATCCGATTTGGTTCCACACTTTGCCGACGACCCCGACGACATAACCGGTCTGCACCCCATCTTCGAAGATCAGGTTGTTGCACTCGATGACTCGACGCCGGTCGGCCGTGAAGTACCGCTAGCGCGTCGCGAACAGGGACGCATCACGATCGGCACCGACCCCACGGATGGGTTGTCGACTCGCTCGTCGTCGACGTCGTCGCCACCATCGCGGCGCACGCGCCCCGAAACCGCTGCGCGTGGTCCGAAGCCGCGTGGCCAGGCTCCGCGACCTCGGCCATCCGCCGCCGGTGGGCGTCCGGCACCGAAGGCGCCAGGTGGCACTGCTGGCCGCGATATGCCGACCGCGATCGCGGTCGGCCTCGTGCTTGCCGCGGTCTTCGTTGGTGCCGTCAAGTTCAACCCGTGGGCGGTCGCTGTAATCGTGGTCGTGGTTCTCGGTCTGGCAGCGATCGAGTACTTCGATCGCGTACGCGAGAAGGGCTACGAACCCGCGTACATACCGGGCATCGTCGCCTGCTTTGCGGCTCCGATCGCTACGTATCACTACGGAGTCGGTGCGTTGCCCTTGGTGATGTTCTTGGCAATTGCAGCATGTGCAGTTACTTTCATCGGGGCGACGAGCATTCAGTCGAACCCAATGCCGAACATGGCAATCACGGTTCTTGCCATCGGGTGGATCGGCGTACTTGGGTCGTTCGGCGGTGCGATCCTCAATATCGGTAACTTCGGAATCTTCACTGCCGATGGCTTCAGTAGCCGAGTCGGCACCGACACGCTGTGCCTAATGGCAATCGCAGTGGTCGCCAACGACGTTGGAGCGTTGTTCGTTGGCAGCGCCGTCGGCAAGACACCGCTGCGCGAATGGATCAGCCCGAACAAGAGCATTGAAGGTTTTGTCGGTGGCACGGTGATGACGCTCGGCGCCATGTTCTTGGTCGGCGTGTGGGGCAAGTCGACTAGCTGGAACAGCGACGGCGATCTGCTGCTGCTCGGCGCAGTTGTGTCGGTGATGGCGCCGATCGGTGACCTCACCGAAAGCATGTTCAAGCGCAACCTCGACGTGAAGGACTTCGGCACGATCATCAAGGGTCACGGCGGAGTGCTCGATCGCTTCGACGGTTTCCTGTTCGTGATGCCAGCGGTCTACTACCTCTTGATTCACCTGCAGCCCTGGGTCACCAAATAACTGTTCGCGTCGCGATCGCCGGTTCTTCCGGGTCCATCGGAGAGCAAACACTCGATGTTGTCCGCGCCGAGGGCGATCGTTATCAGGTAGTAGCGCTCGGTGTCGGCAGTTCCGTCGACGTGCTCGTTCGTCAAGCGCTCGAGTTTCGACCGCAGATCGTCGCGATCGCCGATCCGGCGCGTCGCGCGGAGGTCGCCGCCGCGCTGCCGTTCGCAGAAGTTGTTGATGATCTCGCCGACCTCGTCGAGCCAGCCGATGTAGTGGTGAACGGCGTCGTCGGTTTCGCCGGGTTGCCGGTGACGATGCGCACCCTGGAACTTGGTCGTCGACTTGCACTCGCGAACAAGGAGAGCCTGATTGCGGGTGCGCCGGTTGTGCAGCCGCTACGCGCGACACCGGGCGCCGAGTTGGTGCCGGTCGATAGCGAGCACTGCGCGGTGCACCAGTGCTTGCGCTCGTCGGCGTTCGCCGATCGCGAGGTCGCTCGCATAGTGCTGACTGCGAGCGGTGGCCCGTTCCGCGGTCGTACCGCGGAGCAACTTGCCGACGTGGATGTCGAGCAAGCGCTCGCACACCCGACGTGGAAGATGGGGCCGAAGATCACCATCGATTCCAGCACGCTGATGAACAAAGGTCTGGAAGTCATCGAGGCGCACGAGTTGTTCGGTGTCGACTACGACCGCATTGAAGTAGTCGTTCATCCGCAGAGCATCGTCCACTCCATGGCCGAGTTCACAGACGGCAGCACGGTCGCGCAGTTGAGCCTTCCCGACATGCGACTACCGATCGGATACGCGCTCGCGTATCCAGCGCGCATCGGCACACCGTTCGGTCGCCTCGACTGGGCAGTGCTCGGTCGCCTCGACTTCGAACCAGCCGACACGGCCACCTTCCGCTGTCTCACGCTCGCCTACGCAGCTGGTCGCCAGGGTGGTACCGCGCCGGCGTGGCTCAGCGCTGCTAACGAGGTTGCGGTCGAGGCGTTTCTGCAAGGCGGTCTTCGTTGGCATCAAATCGCGGAAGTCAACGACGAAGCGCTGCAGCGTTACCAGCCGACACCGCAAGCAACCGTCGCCGACATCATCGACGCTGATGCAGCAGCTCGGCGCTGCGCTGAAGCCGTGATTCTCAAGGTTCGCTCGCGGTGACGCGCTAGCTAACGACACGGGCTGCCGTCTCACAATCACCGGTAGCGGGTACCGTCTCTGCCATGAGCACTGAAACGCGGCCCAGTCGGCTCGAACGAATGAAGGTCGAGGTCGTGTCGGGCGGCACGCAGTCGCCAGAGGTTCCAGAACGCGCCGATCGTCAGACGATGATCATCGGCCTGCTCGCTTGGGTGGGTCTGTTCACATTTCTTGGGTTCAACAGCCCGTGGTCGCTTGTCTTCGTCGTCGGACTAATTGTCTCGGTGATGCTTCACGAGCTCGGGCACTTCTGGACGGCGCGTCGCAGTGGCATGAAGGCGACGCAGTTCTTCCTGGGCTTCGGTCCGAGAGTGTGGAGTGTCCATCGCGGGGGAGTCGAGTACGGACTGCGAGCCATTCCACTTGGCGGCTTCGTGAAGATCATTGGTATGACCAACGTCGACGAGGTCGCGCCCGCCGACGAACCGTACACATATCGACAGGGAACGTATGCCCGCCGGATGTGGGTCATCACCGCTGGCTCGGTGATGCACATGATCATTGCGCTGACCATGGTGGTAGGTCTCTACGCAACGTTTGGTCGCATCGAAGAAGTAGGCAAGGTGACGCTGTTCTCGGTTGGCGCCGACACTCCTGCCGACCTGGCTGGCCTGCGCGACGACGACGTTGTTCGTTCAGTCGATGGCGAGTCTGTGGGCACAGCCGAGGAACTTCGTTCACTGTTGGCTGGCACCAAGCCTGGAACGGCGTTGACGTTCGCAATTGAACGCGACGGCGAACCGCTGACGCTCGTTGCGACGCTCATCCAACATCCGAATCAAACTGAGGTGACTGGCTTCCTCGGTGTGACACCGAACTCTCGTGATTACGTGCAGCAAGGACTCGTCGACTCGCTGACCGAAGGACCGAAGGATCTGCTGACGGGCGTTGGCCAAGCGATCGTGGGCGTGGCCAAGGTCATCAATCCGGTGAACGTGTTGGGCCACCTTGTCGGCACGAACGAAGACGCAAGTTCGCGGCCGGGCACGATCGTCGGTGCCACACGCATCAGCGACGACATCGGCAGGTTCGATGGGTGGGCAGGAATGCTGTATCTGGTCGCCGTCGTCAACATTTCTGTCGGCGTGTTCAACATGTTTCCGCTGCTGCCGCTTGATGGTGGCCACGCGGCCATCGCAACCTACGAGCGCCTGCGGTCGCGCCGGGGTAAGCGCTACTACGCCGACGTCAACAAGCTGATGCCCGTCGCGGCGGTGTGCATTGCGCTACTGGCGTTCATGTTTCTCACCGGGCTGTACCTCGACACTGTCAAACTGAACGGATGAGCTTCGAGCGTCGAGTCACTCGCCAGATCAACGTCGGCAAGGTGCCGGTCGGTGGTGGTGCGCCGATCACCGTTCAGTCGATGACGATCACCAAGACCGCCGACGTCGAGGGAACGCTGCAACAGATCTACGCGCTGGCTGCGGCCGGTTGCGACATCGTCCGCTGCACGTGCAACGAAACCGAGGCGGCCGAGGGTCTTGCACAGATCGTGCCACGGTCGCCGATCCCAGTTATCGCCGACATTCATCATCAGTACAAGATGGCGTTGGCAGCGATGGAAGCCGGGGTGCATGGTCTGCGCTTGAACCCGGGCAATATTCGCAAGCCCGAGCACATCAAGGCTGTCGCCTCCGAGGCGAAGGATCGCGGGCTGTCGATTCGTATCGGCGTCAACGGTGGCTCGCTCGACCCTTCGCTGTACGAGAAGCACGGCGGCATAACGCCCGACGCGATGGTCGAGTCTGCGCTGCAAGAGATCGCGTACTTCGACGAGGTCGGCTTCAGCGACTACAAGATCAGCGTTAAGGCATCGAACGTGCCGTTGATGGTGCAGGCATATCGCCAACTCAGCGAAGTGACAGACGCGCCACTTCACCTTGGCGTCACCGAGGCTGGTCCGCCGCCGGCAGGTCTAGTGAAGGCAACAGCGGGCATCGCGACTCTGTTGATGGAAGGAATCGGCGACACGATCCGTTACAGCCTCACTGCCGACCCGGTGGAAGAGGCACGCGCCGGTCGCCAACTGTTGGAGGCGCTCGGGCTACGCGAGCGGAAAAACATTGATCTAATCGCGTGCCCATCATGCGGGCGTGCCGAGATCGACGTCATCGACGTCGCCAATCGCGCGATGAAAGCGTTCGGCGATCGCAAGATTCCGCTGCAGGTCGCGGTGATGGGTTGCGTCGTCAACGGCCCGGGCGAAGCTCGCGAAGCCGACATAGGAATTGCTGCTGGCAACAAGCGCGGTCACCTGTTCGTGAAGGGCCGCAACGTAGCGGTGGTGCCCGAGAGCGAGATGGTCGAAGCGTTGGTCGAGTGGGCCGAGTACATCCACGAGCACGGCACCGAAGCAGCCATCGCACGCGTCGATACCGCGCTGGCCGAGCGCGAGGCGGCGAAGGATCGCAAGAAGCTGATGGGCGATCAGGGCGAGGACGCAAACCACGCCAACGAGAAGATCGTCGAGATCCGCCGCAAAGTCAGCGCCGACTGACACACTCGTTCGGATGAGCGAGCATCCTTCGCCGCTGTTTGAGTTTGATCCATCGCCTGAAGCGGTGATCAACCCATCGATCTACCGGCCGCTGCTGGGGTTTCCGCGGCACGCGGTCATGTGCTGGTTTGGCAACGTCGTCCGAGATCGGACGGTAGGCCTAAATCCGGTGTCGATGGTGAGGTTCGAACACGGCAACCATCCGGTGAGCGTGATTGACCACAAGGGAGTCCCAGTCGCGTTGGTAAGTCCCGGCGTGGGTGCCCCGGCCGCGGTGTGCTCGCTCGAGGTAGTGATCTCGCTCGGTGCGACCGACATCATCGGCTGCGGTGGCGCGGGCATCGTCAAGGCGGGGTTCGACATCGGGCATGTGATTGTGCCGACCGGCGCGATCCGCGACGAGGGCACCAGCTATCACTACGCGCCTCACGATGCTGTCGTTGCACCTCATCCGCGCGCGCTCGCCGCGATCGACGATGTGCTCACCGAGGCGGGAGTCCCGCACGATCGAGGACTGACGTGGACGACCGACGCGATCTTTCGCGAGACCGCGGCAAAGGTGGCGCGTCGCCGCGAACAGGGCTGCCTTGCCGTCGAGATGGAAGCCGCCGCGATGTTCGCGTGCGCGGCATTCCGCGGTGCCGTTTACGGACAGTTGCTTTATGCAGGCGACGACGTCAGCGCGGAAGAATGGGATCACCGCGACTGGGACAAACATGAGGGCGTCCGCGATCGCTTGCTCAATCTAGCGCTTGATGCGGTGATTCGACTGTAGAGCTAGGTGGTCAGAGACCGCAATGGTCACCGCCCGTATAGCGCGGAACGTCCCCGGAATCGATCTGCGTGATCACAACGGTTCCTCGTTCGTCCACCGTCTCACCGCTGTAGCCCACCACCGTGAAGTCGGGTAGTGGGCCGTACAACGAGAGCAGCTCCAACGTGAAGCCAGCCACCTCGCCGACGCCGATCTCCTCGCATTCAACCTCCCGATACAAGAAGTGCATGAGGTACACCGGGTCTTCGAGCAGGCTCATTCCAATCGTGAGACCGTCAGCGGCAGAGAGATGCCACCCTCTTGGCGTCGGAACCGGCAGCGTTCGGTCATCTGTGTAAGTCCAACCGGTAAACGACGCCAGCGAGTCTGGGCCGTCGCCGCCCATGTAAACGCAAAAGCCGAAGTCCCAGCACAGCGTCCGTCCGAATGGGAATTCGTAGAGAGTGGTGGGGTCTGCGTCGGTGCCGTAGCTGCCACTGTCGAGGGCGTTCTCGATCGGGTACTCCGAGTCGTGCTGCTCGGCATCGCCGTACTCCGAGATCAGCACATCGATCATGGCCGCGGGCGAGATGCCAAAGTCCCACTCGCCCAAACCATCGCTGCGCAGAACGAACTGCTCCGCCAACCGATGAGTCGTCGTCGGCCCTTCCGCCGTAGTCGTTGCCGTATTCGTTGGTGTGGAGGTCGTCGTCGGTGTAGCCCCCACCGTTGCGCCGGTAGTTGAAGTCGGCGCAGGCGTTGCGTCGGTCGACGAACTGTTGCTGCAAGCGGCGGTGGTTAACAGTCCGACTATTACTGCGAGCGTTCGGTGGGCCACGTTGGTCATGCCCGAAGCGTAATCACCCTTTAGTGGAGGGTGATTCGGTGACGCAGAACACGGTGCTTGGTCCAACGAGATCGATGCTCTCACCCGGCGCGAGGTAGGCAGCCTCACCGCGGTGAAGGACAGTGCTGTCGCCGTCGGTGCATACCAGCAACTCGCGACTGTCCGCTGTGTGCGACATGCTCGCGCCGACATCGAAGCGCCATAGCTCGAACAGTGCATCTGGTGTTGGGTACCGCCAGCGGCCCGGGCGAACTTCCTCCGGATAGAGCACTGGATCGTGGACAGTGTCATAACGGACGATTCTGAGAAGCTCGTCGACATCGACCGGCTTGTTTGTGAGACCACCGCGTATGACGTTGTCGCTTGCGCCCATCACTTCGACACCGACACCGCTGAGATATGCGTGCAGATTGCCGGCATCGAGAAAGAGTGCTTCGCCGGGCCTGAGGTGGACGCGATTGAGCAGCAGCGTCACGGCGACCGCCGGATCGTTCGGATATTGCTCGGCGAGCTGTGCCACCAGCTCGGCCTCAGGTGAGCGGTGCCGTCTGCACTCGTCAATCACGGCGTGCCAGTCGACGTCACCGCGGTAGAGCGCGCGCACCGTGGACTGCAGACCGTCCTTGAGCGCGCTGGCAAGCGCGCTCAGGTTGAGTTCGCGAAGCAGCGAGTCAGTTGCTGCGACCGGTCGAAAGCCGCACAGCGCATCGAAAGCTGTGAGCGCACACAACAGTTCGGGCTTCGCGTTCGGATCGCCGTAGTCGCCGCGCTCAAAGCCAGCCCTTGCCTGCTCGGCGTTCGGGTGCGTCTGCAACGACAGCGGTTGCGCGGCCGCCAACAGTTTCAGCATGTACGGGAGCTCGCCGCTCGCGTCGGCAAGCGGGCTTCCGTCCGCCAAAGTGGACGGGCCATCCGTGTGCGTGCCAAACCACAACTCGGCCCACGGCATGCCATCGCCCGGTACGCCCAGAATCGATGGAATTGCCGTCGTGTCACCCCACGCGTAGTGGAGAGCGAAGCCCTTAATGGTGCGCACGGAACAAGCTAATCAGAAGGCCGTATTAGAACAGCGTCAGGTCGTCGGGGCGCATGCCGCGGAGTTCGTCGTAGTTCACCTCGACGACTCGAAAGCCACGCGCTTCGGCCAACACCTTCGCTTGCGGTTTCACACTCTGCGCAACGAATACGCCCCGCACCGCGCCGAGTGACGAGTCGAGGTGCAACCGCTCGATGTAACGCGCAAGCTGTTCGACGCCGTCAATCTCGCCGCGTCGCTTCACTTCGATAGCGACGACCTGCCCAGACGCGTCGCGGCACAAGAGATCGATAGGCCCGATGGCGGTCGGGTACTCGCGTCGCACCAACGTGAGCCCGTCTTCAATTGCGTGCGGCGATGCGGCGAGCAACATCTGCAAATGTGCCTCGACGCCGTCCTTCTGTAACCCTGGGTCGTCACCGAACTCGTGATTCGTTTCGGTGAGAACCTCGAGCAACGTGATCGTCAGTACTTCGCCCTTGGGGTTGGTGACTACCCAGTGGTCGCCGTTGTCGACGAGCGCGTTCGGAGCATTCATCCAGTTCAGCGGCTTGTACGCGCCACCGTCGGCGTGGATGGCTACGCACCCGTCGGCCTTCACCATGATCAAGCGCACTGCCTCGGGTAAGTGGGCATCGAGCCGACCTCGGTAGTCGACAGTGCAGCGGGCAACGACAAGACGCACGACGAGCGACGCTAACCCCTAGCCAGTGTGCGTGTGGTTTTTGCACATGTCGACGCGCTGATCCTCGGGGACAGCGGCCTGGCCTGCACCCTGGCCCTCCAGCGCGGCGAACGGGCCGCACGGATGTGCCGTGATCCAGACGTGCACCATCGGCACCTCACCGCCCGCGTTGAATCCGCGATCGCATGTACCAGTCGTCTCGTTGATCACGCCGATGACCGACAACTTGCCGTTGGAGAGATCCCAGCAGAGGTTGCCGTGGTTGTGCCACGTCATCAGGGCGCCAGCCCAATCGGTGAGCGAGGGATCGTCGGTCGGGCGCGGACTGGCGATGAACATGACGCCGGCGAGCGTTCGCGTCCCGTCGGCAGCGACGTTGTACACCAACGACTCGGGCGCGGTGGGATCGAGCATCAATGCATCGTTGATGAGCGAACCCTTGATGAAGTGCTCTGAGCCAGTGCCTGCATCGCCGATGCTGACGTAGCCGTCGGCGATCGCGGTTTCGGTGTCTGCCCAGCGCGGAAGCTCGCGCATTGTGTCCTCAATCAACGCAGCGGCGCGGGCTTGCTGCTCGGCCGAGACCCCGTCAACACCGGAGAGATCGATACCGACTGCTGGGTCCCACGGCCTCGGCCAGATGGAAAGGTCGAGAACCGTGTCGGCCGTGGTGGTGTCGGGTGCAACCGTGTCGCTCGTTGTGTTGCCGGTCGCTGCGACTGTCGTTTCCGAAGCGCCGCTGTGCGCGTGTCCACCGGCGGTCTCGGAGCCCGAGTGGGCGTGACTGCTGCCCAGCCACATCGCGGGCAACGCGATCGCGGCAACTGCGATCGACGGAAACGCAAAGCGTCCGGGCAGCGATGGCCTCCAGCCGACGAGAGTGCCTGCAAACGCGGCACCCGCGGCAGCGGCCCCCAACAGCGCACACGCGCTGTCGGCGAACTGTGCCGCTTCACGTACTTCAAGACCGTCGATCCACGAGATGCCGAAGATGCGCGTGACTAACCAGCCCCCGACAGCGATGGCGTTGACGAGGCCGACTCCCCACGCAGCCAATTGCGATGGGCGCAGCAGTCCCCATAAGCCGACGCCGAGCTGCGCGGCCGCCAGCACAACGAAGATCCGCGCGAGTTGCGGATGCTCTGCATGAATGCCGATAGCGCCAGCGTGCACCGCTCCAGCTCCAATTGAACAAAGTGCGGCAGCCGTAAGGCCCGGAAGGCGCGTCGCGAAAACGGGAGGCATCGAGGGTTCCAAGATGGCCAGTTTACTACTGACCCCAGAGCGCATGCAGTACGGCGTTTGAATATTCGCGGCGACAGATCAGCAGGTCCGGAAGCCACGGATCGCGCTCGTTGAACACCATTGGCGATCCATCGATGCGACTTACGTGCAGCCCCGCCGCCAACGCCACAGCAGCGGGTGCAGCGCTGTCCCACTGGTACATGCCACCGTCGTGCACGTAGATATCGGCGTCGCCCATCACGACGGCCATGGCCTTTGCCCCAGCCGAGCCAAGTCGCACAGCGTCGGCGCCGAGCGCGTTGGCCACAATCACCGCGGCGTACGGATTGCGTGTGCGACTGGTGATTAATCGCGGACGGTCGCGCTGTTGTGGCACGAGCGTTGGGGCTGGATCGGTAGCGAACACGAGATTGAGCGCGGGCAAGCTGACTGCTCCGGCTGCAAAACCGTCACCGGCCCAAAGAGCAACATGCACTGCCCAGTCCGATCGGTCGCGCTCGCCGTACTCGTTGGTGCCATCGAGCGGATCGACGATCCACACGCGGTCTGTCGTAAAGCGCCGCGGGTCTTCGAGTCCCTCCTCGGATAGCACAGCATCGTTCGGGCGGCAGCGCGCAAGTTCGTCGACGAGAAAGCGATGGCTGGCCAGGTCTCCAGAGTCCATCACCAGCCACGACGCGGCGCCGCGCGCGACCAATTCAGCTCGCACTTTCACCAGCAACTCGCCAGCCTCGACGGCGAGACGAGTTGCGAGTTGCGCGTCGGTCTCCTCCGCCATCACGAGCCGAGTCGGCGTGTCTCGCGCACGAGGGAGCGGACCGTTGCTTCGTCGGCACCGTCAGCGACGAGTGTCGTGATGATGCGTTCGACTTTCTCAGCAGCGGCTTCGTCGAACACTTCGATGCGCCTGCTGCCACCGATCGCGTTGATGGTCAGCATCGCCACCGCGGCGAGCACGATCACCAAGCCGATCGACAGCACGACACCTTCGTTGTTGCCGTTGATGGTGGCCACGATGATGCCGGCGATACCCGCGACAAATACAGCGATGCACACACGGGGAATCCAGCGGCGAGCCATTGGTTAGCGGGCGAGCGGCTTGTACTTGATCCGATGCGGCTGTTCGGCCGACGTTCCCAACTCTTTGCGACGCCATGCCTCGTACTCGGTGAAGTTGCCTTCGAACCAGCGCACCTGGCTGTCGCCTTCGAAAGCCAGCACATGAGTCGCTATACGGTCGAGGAACCAACGATCGTGGCTGATCACCACGGCGCAGCCCGGGAAGTTGTCGAGCGCCGATTCCAGCGCGCGCAATGTGTCCACGTCGAGATCGTTGGTCGGCTCGTCGAGCAACAACACGTTGCCGCCCGATTTCAGCACCTTCGCAAGATGCACGCGGTTGCGCTCACCGCCTGAGAGATCGCCGACCAATTTCTGTTGATCGCTGCCCTTGAAGTTGAAGCTCGCGCAGTACGCACGACCATGGATCTCTCGGTTGCCGACCTTCATGTGTTCGACTCCGCCGGTGATCTCTTCGAACACGCTTGCTTTGGGGTCGAGCGAGTCGCGGTCCTGGTCGACGTAGGCGAGCTCGACCGTGTCGCCGACTGTGATCGTGCCGTCGTCGGGCTTCATCGCACCGGTGAGCATCTTGAACAGAGTGGTCTTACCAGCGCCGTTCGGACCGATGATGCCGACGATTCCGGCGCGGGGGAGCGTGAACGAAAGGTCCTCAATCAGCAAGCGCTCACCGAACGCCTTACGCAGGTGCTGCACTTCGATGACGGTGTCGCCAAGGCGCTTGCCCACCGGAATCGTGATCTCTAGCCGATCGGGACCGCGCTCGGCCGCTTCCGCATCTTGCTGCAACTTGTCGTACGCCGTCAGACGAGCCTTGCCTTTGGCTTGACGAGCCTTGGGCGACATGCGTACCCATTCGAGTTCGCGCTCGAGTGTTCGCTTGCGAGCATCGCTGGCCTTCTCTTCGCGCGACAGACGCTCCTGCTTCTGTTCCAGCCAGCTGGAATAGTTGCCCGAGAATGGCATGCCACGACCGCGATCGAGTTCGAGTATCCACTTCGCAACGTTGTCGAGGAAGTAGCGGTCGTGAGTAATCGCGACGACGGTGCCGTGGTACTCCTGCAGAAAGCGCTCGAGCCAGTCAACGCTCTCGGCGTCGAGGTGGTTGGTCGGTTCGTCCAGCAACAAGAGATCGGGTCGGCTGAGAAGCAGTCGGCAAAGTGCGACTCGACGGCGCTCGCCGCCTGACAGCGTGGTGACGTCTGCGTCGTCGGGTGGGCAGCGCAGCGCGTCCATTGCGATCTCGACGTTGCGTTCCAGGCTCCAGGCGTCGGCGGCGGCGATCTTGTCTTCGAGTTCGGCCTGGCGCGCGCCGACCTTGTCGTAGTCGGCATCGGGGTCGGCCCACATGGCCATGACCTCGTTGTAGGCGTCGATCAGGCCTTGCACCGAGGCAACGCCTTCCATCACGTTGCCCTTCACGTCTTTGGTCGGATCGAGTTGCGGTTCTTGCGCGAGGTAGCCGACACTGAAGCCGGGTGTCAGGCGCGCATCGCCCGTGTAGCCGTCGTCGAGGCCAGCCATGATGCGCAGCAGGCTGCTCTTACCGGCGCCGTTGGCGCCGAGCACGCCGATCTTCGCGCCGGGGTAGAACGACAGCGAGATGTTCTCGAGCACCGTGCGATCGGGCGGGTAATGACGGGCCAACTTGTGACAGGTGTAAATGAATTCATGAGCCATGGCGGATGGCAGGCTAGTGCCATGTCGTCGCTTGCCATCTTGGTAGTAGCTCAGCTCGCGATCTTCGGGTTGATCACGCTGATCGCGTATGCGCGGGGAGGTCGAAACGCCGCGGTCGCTCCGCCGCCGTCACCGAATGCGCAGTGGGCGACCGACCCGACGGGTCGTCACGAGTTGCGCATGTTCGACGGGCAGCGATGGACGGCCAACATCAGTGATCGCGGTGTAAGCGGTTGGGACCCGCTGCCTTAGCCCGACGCCGAGTAATCACGAGGCGGTCAGACGCCGGTGCTACATTCGCCTTCAGATCAACCCCTGACACACCAGTAGTTCAGAACAAGGAGAATGCAAAATGCTCGCAGACGATGGTTTCTTCAGTCGGGTCAGCCTCGGCCAATTCGGCTTCCGGTGGCTGCACATCCTCGCGGGCATTACCTGGATCGGCCTTCTCTACTACTTCAACTTCGTTCAGGTAGGCGCCTTCGCAGCGTTCGAGAACGAGCCGCACAAAGAAATCGGCGGCAAGGCGCGCCTGATCGCAATCGACAAAGTGACGCGCAAGGCGTTGTGGTGGTTCCGCTGGGCAGCGCTCGCCACGTTTCTCACGGGTCTCATGATCGTCGGTATCACCGAGGGTTACTTCGACGGCGGCGTCGATGCATCAGGCGCCGAAGTCAGTTGGGGCCGCTACGCCGGCAACGTTGGTATCAGCACTGGCATCTTGCTGGGCACGATCATGTTCCTCAACGTGTGGGGCGTCATCTGGCGTAACCAGAAAGTCGTTCTCGCCAATGCGGCAAACGTGCTCGCTGGCGGCGAGGCCAACCCGGCGGCTGCTGCCGCGGGTCGCAAGGCGATGATGGCAAGTCGGCAGAACACGATCTTCTCGATCACGATGCTGTACTTCATGGTCTTCAAGTCGCACAGCCCGCTCTCACCGAATCAGTTGGAGAGCAGCGACCTGGCCACCTACTGGATCGTCGCCCTGGTTCTGATCGTCGTCATGGAACTGAATGCGCTTGGGCTGCTGCCGTGGAAGGCAACGGCGAACAAGGGCCTCAACAAGATGTACGACGGTCCGGGAGTGCGCAATGCACTCATCACCGCGTTCGGACTATGGGCTGCGTTTCTCGTGCTGACGGAGATCGTCTTCGTCAGCTAATCGCTGACGACTAGTCGTCTAACGCTGGTTACTCAACGACCAGCTTCGAATCCATGTTCGCGTGGCCAGCGATCATGCAGACAATGCGGTACTCGCCGGGCGCGAGGTCGAAGACCAATGCTCCGTCGCTGCCGCGCTTGGGCAGGTCGATGAAATCGCCGACAGGCGTGTCGCCGTCTTTCACGTACATGTCGTGCGCGATGCCCGAATCGTTGACGGCGTAGATCTTCACCTTGCCATCGCCAGCGGTGGCGGTGTACTCGTCTTGGTTCCACGCGATGCCGTCGACGGCGCGCACGACTACATCGGCGTCGGGCGGCACGGTGTTGGACGAGCTGCTGCCGCCGCCGCTGCACGCGCCGAGCGCGAGTAGTCCGGCAGCAAGGAACGGGGTCATGCGGTTGAGAGTGCGGTTCATGGCTCGTATTGTATAAGTCGTGACTTCGGAAAAGCAACGAGAGTCGAATGAGTGACCCACAAGTACCATCGCGGCGATGACGACCGCCGAACAGAACCCCGCCATCGGTGCGAACACATGGCTCGTCGACGAGATGTACGCGCAGTTCATCACTGATCCCGACTCAGTGAGCCCGACCTGGCGTGAGTACCTCGCCGACTACAAGCCATCGACGGCTCCGGTAATCGCGCCCGCGTCGACCCCCGGCCCGGCGCCCGCCGCGGTCGCCAACGGCGCTGCCGCCGATGAGCCAGTCGGTGATCCCATTCGCGGAGCCGGTGCCGCGATCGCGGCGAACATGGAACGCAGTCTCGGCGTTCCCACTGCAACAGGCTTCCGCAACATCCCAGCGAAGCTGTTGGAAGTCAACCGCTCGGTAATCAACGGTTACCGAGGCCGTAGCGGGCAAGGCAAAGTCAGCTTCACACACCTCATTGGTTATGCCGTCGTGCGCGCGATTGCTGACGCGGCGCCGAACCTGAACAACACCTTTGTGGCTGGCGCGGACGGCAAGCCTCGGTTGTTGCGCAATCCGCACATCAACATGGGTCTTGCTGTCGACGTCGACAAAGGCGACGGCACGCGCACGTTGATTGTTCCGGTGCTGCGCGATGCCGACACGCTCGACTTTGCCGCCTTTCTCGCTGCCTACGAAGAACTCATTCGCAAGGTCAAGACCAACAAGTTGGCGGTCACCGACTTTCAGGGCGCGACGATCTCGCTCACTAACCCAGGCACGATCGGCACTTTGCAAAGCGTGCCGCGACTGATGCCCGGGCAAGGTGTCATAGTCGGTGTTGGCAGCATTGACTATCCGGCCGAGTACCAGGGCGCCGATCAACGCACGCTCGGTTCGCTCGGCATCAGCAAAGTGGTGACGATCACCAGCACCTACGACCATCGCATCATTCAAGGTGCCGAGAGTGGCCTGTTTCTGAAGCGCGTTCACGAGTTGTTGCTCGGCGAGCACGGTTTCTACGACGACGTGTTCCGCAGTGTCGGTGTGCCGTACGAGGCAGTGCAGTGGCGCGTCGACCAGAACCCGTTGAACAGCGAAGAAGCGATGATGCACAAGCAGATGCAGGTCGCAACGCTGATCCGCGTGCACCGCGTGCGCGGTCACCTGATCGCCGATCTCGATCCGCTGCGCTGGAAGTTGCCGGAGATGCCGCCGGAACTCGACCCCGCAACATACGGCCTCACGATCTGGGATCTCGATCGCGAGTTCCTCACCGGCGGTGTCGGTGGCACCGACAAGTTGAGCCTCGGCGATTTGCTCCGTGTGCTGCGCGATGCGTATTGCCGAACTATCGGCGTCGAGTACATGCACATTCAAGACTTCGCCGAGCAGCGCTGGATTCAAAGCAAGCTCGAAGGCGCGCAATGGACGCTCACCAAAGAGCGCAAGCATCGCGTTGTCGAGCGCCTGAACGCCGCGGAAGCGTTCGAGAAGTTTCTCGCTACTAAGTATGTCGGCACAAAGCGATTCGGACTGGAAGGTGCTGAGAGCGCGATTCCGGTTCTCGATCAGGTGCTTTCTATGGCCGCCGGTGCTGGCCTCGACTCTGCCGTCGTTGGAATGGCGCATCGCGGTCGGTTGAGCGTGTTGGCCAACGTGATGGGCAAGAGTTACGACCAGATCTTCAAGGAGTTCGAAGGTCATGTCGATCCCGGCTCGGTGCAGGGTTCGGGTGACGTGAAGTATCACCTCGGCGCGACCGGTAAGTACTCGGGGCCAAACGGCGAATCAATCCGCCTCGAACTGGCGGCCAACCCGAGCCACCTCGAAACGGTCGACCCAATCGTGCTCGGCATCGTGCGCGCTATCCAAGACAACATCGAACCGAAGGGTTCGTTCCCGTCGCTTGCGCTGCTGATCCATGGCGACGCTGCGTTCGCCGGCCAAGGCGTTGTTGCGGAGTGCCTGGCGATGAGCGATATCTCCGGCTATCGCGTCGGTGGCACGATCCACCTAATCATCAACAACCAAATCGGCTTCACCACTAGCCCGCAACACTCGCGCAGTTCGTTGTACTGCAGCGATGTCGCGAAGACCGTGCAGGCACCCATCTTCCATGTCAACGGCGACGACCCGGAGGCATGCGTGCGCGTTGCCGAGCTCGCGTTCGAGTACCGCCAGCGCTTCCACAAAGACGTTGTCATCGACATGGTGTGCTATCGCCGTTACGGGCACAACGAGGGCGATGACCCCAGCTACACGCAGCCGCTGATGTACAAAGCGATCGCCGAGCGCCGCAGCGTGCGCAAGTTGTACGTCGAGTCGCTGGTCAAGCGCGGCGAACTGTCGGTGGAAGAAGCCGAGAGCGCGCTGGCCGATTTCAACAGCAAGCTGCAGGTCGCACTAGATGACACGCGTTCGCAGGCACCGACCGAGTTGAAGGTGTCCAAGCCGCCGAAACCGATGGGCGTGCGCCCGCGCATGGAGACCGGCGTCGCGCGCGAGACACTGGACGCGATCTTCAATCACATGACCGCGTATCCCGAGGGCTTCACCCCGCACCCGAAGCTTGTGCGTCAATTCGAAACGCGGGCGACGATGTACCGCGACACCGGCGAAGTCGAATGGTCTACCGCGGAGGCGCTTGCAATCGGTTCGTTGGTACTCGAGGGTGTTCCCGTTCGCTTGGCCGGCGAAGACACGCGCCGTGGCACCTTCAGTCAGCGCCACGACGCGCTGATTGACTTTGAGAACGAAAAGCCGTGGGTGCCGCTTGACACTCTCCCCGGCAAGCAAGCCAGGTTTTGGGTGTACGACAGCTTGCTTAGCGAGTATGCGGCGCTCGGTTTCGAGTACGGCTACGCGTACCAAAACAAGGACGCGCTCGTGATGTGGGAAGCGCAGTTCGGCGACTTCGTCAACGGCGCTCAGATCATCATCGACCAATACGTCGTTGCCGCGGAAGACAAGTGGGGTCAGGCCAACGGGCTGACGCTGCTGCTGCCGCACGGGTTCGAGGGCCAAGGTCCCGAGCACAGCTCAGCGCGCATCGAACGATTCCTCACGTTGTGCGCTGACGACAACATCCAGGTCTGCAACGCGACGACAGCCGCGCAGTACTTTCACCTTCTGCGCCGTCAGGTTCTCCGAGATGTTCGCAAGCCCTTGGTGCTGTTCACGCCTAAGGCGCCGCTGCGCATGAAGGAGAGTCGTTCCAAGATCGACGAGCTCGCTACAGGTTCGTTCTGCGAAGTGCTCGACGATCCGTTCGTCACCGATGCGGCGTCTGTCCGTCGTGTTGTGTTCTGTAGCGGCAAAGTGGTGTGGGATGCCATGGCGGCGCGCAGCACGCGCAACTCTGCGGCAGCGATTGTGCGAGTCGAGCAGTTGTACCCATTCCCACACGAGCAGATGCGCGCCGTTCTCGACCGTTACCCGAACGTGCAAGACATTGTGTGGCTACAGGAAGAACCCGACAACATGGGTCCGTGGCACTTTGTCGAGGCGCGCTTCCATCGCGTCAGCGAGTCCGGCCCGGCGCTGCGTCTGGTCAGCCGCATTGGTAGCGGCAGTCCCGCAACCGGCAGCAAGGCGATCCACGATCACGAACTCGCCGAGATGATGGACGAGACCTTCCGCGACGGCTCTACTTTCTAGACCGCGTTACAGGTCGTTTGTTTTACAGAGTGTCGCAGGTTGGCGCCCACTCGAATCCAACGAATGTGGTATCGATGAGCGTGAAGAGTCCTGAGTCGTAGTCGGCCAGCTCGGCGCGGGTGTTTATCTCGTTGTGGATGCCGTTCGCCGGTGAGGACTCGATGTTGGTGTCGAAGTAACTCTGCACGCCCTCCGCCCAGTATTCGGTTGGGTTGGTTGCGGCATACGTGTCAGCCCATAGACCATCTGCCATCGCCGCCGCGTACGCGTCCGCCAGTCTCCCTCCGAAGGTCTCGTCGATGAAATTCAAACCGTCGTCGATCGTGTGCGCGAACTCGTGCAACGCGATGCTTTCGCCGAGATACGGATCGTCGGGGTAGCACATCAGGTTTTCTTCGGCGCCGCTGGAGAACGGATAGCCACCAAGTCCGCGAGCACGCTCGTCCCAGTTCGTCACCGGATCGTCGGCTAGGTAGCGGTACTCGGGCATGTCGGTAGTCACTTCAGACTGTGCCATCACGCCGAAGTACTGCCCACCTTCGGCCAACGCCAAGTGAAGGTCGGGGCGAGGTGCGAGCAGATTGGTGATGATGTTCCACGCGCGACCCAGTGCTTCGTCGGGCACGGCTGCCGACGAAATGATCGGGATGCCACCCGCATCGCAATACTTCGCGTAGAACGGATCGAGATTCAGTTCTGCGGGCGGTGGCGAGATCACACAACCAGCGTGGCCAACGACGACCTGCGGATCTGATGGCTCAGCGGCCGTCGTCGGGGGAGTGGATGTTGATGGAATAGATGTTGGGGGAGTAGTCGTTGAACTGTCAGTTGTTGAAGAGTCGGTAGTTGGCGCAGATTCCTCGCTCGACTTGGAACCCGACGAGCAGGCACCGGCACCGGTCAATAGCACCGCGATGATGACGAACGACGTGCGCTTCACGTTGGCCATAGTAGAGCGACCAGCTCGTCGATGGCTTGCTGCGCGGACGTGACCTTGATGGTGGTCATTCCCATTTGCGCGGCAGGCTTCAGGTTGATACCAAGATCGTCGAGGAAAATGCACTCGTCGGGTGTCACATCGAGCCGTTCGCACGCAATCTCGTAGAAACGCAATTCCGGTTTGCGCACGCCGACCTTGCTGCTCTCGACGATGTCGTCGAAGCGCGCCATCACAGCGGCCAACGCTGCTGCGCGCTCTGGCGTGCGTCCGGCCGCCGACTCGGCGCCGACAACGTTGTTCGTCAGGCAGGCGACCTTGTAGCGAGCGGCCTTCACTCGATCGAGGAGTGCGACCATCTCTGGGCGGATCTCGCCCGAGAGAAGCGCCAAGATGTCGCCGCCCGACACGCGATGACCGAGCGCTATCGCCTCGTCACTGAACTGCTGGTCGAACTCCGTTGCGTCGATCTCGCCGCGCTCCAACTTGGCCCATGCATTGTCGTGCGGGTTGGTGGCGTTGACCGAGCGGATGAAGTCGGCTGGCAAGCCGTGTGCCGCTTCGTAACGGTTGAAGGCCTCGAACGGGCTGGAGAGGATGACCCCTCCGAAGTCCCACAGAACGGCTTTATACACCGGCGCATCGTAGGCTGGCCGGGCTATGCCACATCATGTCGTCGTCGATGGATCGAACCTTGCGACGGAAGGCCGTACTCAGCCAAGCCTCGCTCAACTCGACCAGGCTGTACAGGCGTACATGGCCGAGCACCCCGATTCGTTGATCACCGTGGTGGTCGATGCAACGTTCGGGCACCGTATCGATCCGAAGGAAGTCAGCGCCTTTGACGAAGGCGTCAGCAACAACGAACTTGTCGCCCCACCAGCGGGCGCGATTGGTCGCGGCGACGCCTTCGTGCTCAGCATCGCCGACAAAGTGCATGCGACCGTTATCTCGAACGACAGCTATCAAGAGTTCCACGGTCAGTACGCGTGGCTATTCGACGAAGGTCGTCTAGTCGGTGGCAAGCCTGTCCCGCATATCGGTTGGGTATTCGTCAACCGACTGCCGGTTCGCGGTCCGCTCAGTCGTAAGAGCGTGGCCGACGGGAAGCGGAAAGCTGCTGGCGGCAAAGCGACGTCGCCCACGACGGTGCGCGTCGGCAGTCCCGAAGCCAATCAACCGATGCCCGTTCCGAAGGGTCCACCGCCAGGACCGGCCACCGCGAAGGCAAAGGGCAGGTCGGCACCGGTCGAGAAGGCAGCGACCAAACGCAACGCGAAGGCCGCGCCGAGGGCGAGAGGCGACGCGGCGGATGGCGACGTGAAATCGACGGTGAACGACTTGTTGTCGTTCCTTACATTCGTCGAGCGCCATCCAGTAGGCACGAGCGTGAATGCAATCGTCGATCACTATTCGTCGCACGGTGCTTATGTGCGTATCGACGCTGTCGTCGGTTACGTTCCGTTGCGTCTGATGGCCGATCCACCGCCCCGCAGCGCACGCGAGTTCATGAAGGTCGGCGAGTCGGTCACGCTGGTCGTCGACAGCTTCCGGCCCGCAAAGCGCAGCGTCGATCTCGCGATTCCCGGGCTCGGCTCGGCTCCTGCGGCCGTTGAGGCCAAGGCGAAACCAGCGAAGCCTGCCAAAGCCGCGAAGCCAGTCAAGAAGGCCACGACGAAGCCAAAGAAAGCGCCGGCGAAGAAGCCCACCGCGAAGGCGCCTAAGAAGTCGGCACCGCCCGCCAAAACCCCAACAGCGAAGGCATCAGTTGCCAAGGTCGCAAAAGCGCCTGCTAAAGCGGCAGCAGCCAAGAAGTCGAATGGCGCGCTCTCGAAGTTGGGCTTGCGTCGTCGCCGTGCGCCAGAGTGATTGGCTACGGTCCTCGCCGTGCGTCTAGCTACATGGAACGTCAACTCATTGAAAGTAAGACTGCCGCGCGTTGAGGAATGGCTCGCCGACGTGCAGCCCGACGTGCTGTGCATACAGGAGACCAAGCTTGCCGACGATGCATTTCCTGCTCTGACGTTTGCCGCGCTCGGCTACGAGGCCGCGCATTATGGCCAAGGTCAGTGGAACGGTGTTGCCATCCTCTCGCGCGTCGGATTGACCGATGTGGTCAACAATTTCGCCGGCGGCGGCGAACCCGACGCCGATGCGCGCATCATTACCGCCTTGTGCGGAGGCGTGCGCGTCAGTTGCGTGTATGTGCCCAATGGGCGATCACTCGACGACGATCACTACCAGTACAAGTTGCGGTGGTTGGCGCAGTTGCGCAGCCATGTCGCCGCGCTCAGCAAGCCGAACGATCAGGTCGTTGTGACTGGCGACTTCAACATTGCACCCACAGATTTGGATGTGTACGACCCCAAGAAGTTCGTTGGCGCCACGCATGCCAGTCCGGCCGAGCGTGCAGAGCTGCAAGCGCTATGCGATTGGGGAATGGTCGATCTATTCCGCAAGCACCACGAGGACGCGAAGTTGTACAGCTGGTGGGATTACCGCGCTGGCGATTTCCACCAGGGTCGCGGCTTACGCATCGACCTTGTGCTGGGCACCTCGTCGGTGGCCGATCGATGCGAGTTCGCAGTCATTGATCGCAATGCCCGCAAGGGCCAGTTGCCGAGCGATCACGCGCCCGTCATCGTCGACCTGGCCTGAGTGGCCGTCGGGGGAAGTGGTCGCAGCGCTGCGGCTGCAGTCTCGGAGATGCCCAGGCGCGTAGCGAGCTCGGCAACATCTGCGGGCGGTTGTTCGGCGAGCAGCTTCAAAACGCGATCGCTACACACCGCGAGTTCACTTTGGCCTCCAACCCGCGCGATTGCTGCTCGCCACTCACGAAATGGCTCGAGTGGGTCGGCAGGAAGTCGTTGACGAATTGGCGGGGGCACGGGTTCGTCGATCGTGCCGGTGTCGACGACTGCCTGCAGCCAGCGACTGGGTGCAACCGTCTTGCGTTGCCGAACCGCGCTGCGTGTGATCAGCAGGTCGTGGGCGGCGCGCGTGATTGCGACGTAGAAGAGCCGAGCTTCCTCTGCCAACTGCAGGGCTGACGAGGCGGAGCTGTGCGGCACCAAACCTTCCTCGGCGCCAGTGATGACAACTCCGTGCCACTCGCGCCCCTTTGCGGCGTGAAAGGTGATCAGCGCTACCGCGTCGCCGTCGTTGGTCGGTTCCAGATCGTCGAACGCTGTGCGCGATTCAACCCAGGCGCGAAACGTGCCCGCCTCGCCCGACGACATGAATCGATCGGCTTCGGCCGCAACGCGGCGGGTTACCTCGTCAATGTCGACGATCGCTGAGTCGACCCACTTCGCCAGCAGCTCGCGCGAAGTGCAGCCATACGCAGTACGCAACACGGTCTCAAGCGGCGACTTACCAACGCTGCGCTCGGTCTCGATTCCGTGCTCGTCGAAGACGGCTTGCAAGACGGTGAGCTGCTCGTTGGTGCGTGCCAGTACCGCCAGTTCGCGTCCGCGTCGCTGGTGCATCAGCGCTCGAATGTGGCTTGCGACTGCTTCTGCTTCGGCACGCTCGTCTGCGTGCACCTGCACGCGAACTGCGGGACCGCCTGGCAACTCGCTGTGCGACGAGTCGCTTTGCCCGCTCGCTTCCAACGCGGCCGCACCCGCTCGCAGCACCTGCGGCGAACAGCGATAGTTCGTTGTCAGCTCCAGCACGGTCACCCGCGGATAGTGCACCTCGACTTCCGCGAGCGTGCTTGGGTCGGCGCCGTTCCAGCCGTAGATCGCCTGCCGCGGATCGCCGACTAGGCATATGTCGGGGCGACCACCACGTATGCCCTCCAGTACGGCGTGCTGCAAGGGGTTCAAGTCCTGCGCTTCGTCGACGAAGAGATGGCGGTAGCGCCAGCGCACTCCCTCGGCCCACGCCATGTCTGTGCGCAACGCGTTGAGTGTCTGTGTCAGCAAGTCGTCGAAGTCGACCACGCCGCGACGACGCTTCAATCGTTCGTACGTGTCGACGAACGTGCCGTACTGCGAAGTCGGAATAGCACTGCGCCGGCGCGCCTGTCGGCTGGCCGCTTCGTACCCGTCGGCTGGCACCATTCGTGCTCGCGCCCAATCGACATCGGCGAGCGCCGGAAATGGCTCGACCTTCAGCCTCATCTCGGTCAGCACTTCCCTGGCAAGTCGAACACGATCGTTTGCAACCTGCGGGAGCGACTGGTGCGCGGCCAGCGCTCTATCTCGCAGCAGTCGCAGCGCCATGCCGTGGAACGTGGCGGCCTCGATTGGTTCGCGAATGTCGAGCCGGCGCAGTCGGCGTTTCAATTCGGCCGCCGCGTCGCGGGTGAACGTGAGCGCGAGCACATGCCGCGCTTGCGCGCTGCCGTTGGCGACCCGGTAGGCGATGCGACGAGTGAGCACGGTGGTCTTGCCCGAACCAGCGGCGGCAACGATGGCGAGCGGTGCCGCCTCGCTGACAACGGCGGCGCGTTGTTCCGCGTCGAGACCCCGCAGCACGGGGTCGGCCAACACGGGATCGGTCATCGGCCACACGATAGAGGGATGAGTCAGTTCCGGCGGTCGGGGTGAACGCACTACAGTGGCGACCATGCCGTTTCCGAAAAAGAACCTCAACCCGGACGAAAACATCGTCATCGACATGCACCCGCACTGGTGGTTCTTCGCCGAGCCCGCTTCGGCGCTCGTGTTGGTCATCGTGCTTGCGATTCTTCAGGCCGCAAAAGGACCTGATGGCAAGACCGGCGATGTTCTGAAGTTGGTCCTCATCGCGCTGCTGATTCTCAGCGCGTTGTGGGTGATCATCCGGTACCTGAAGTGGATTACCACCAACTTCGTGATGACCTCGCAGCGTCTGATCTTTCGCCAGGGCATCATCGCGAAGAGTGGCATCGAAATTCCGCTCGACCGCGTCAACAACGTCAACTTCAATCAGAGCATCTTCGAACGCATTCTGGGTGCGGGCGATCTTCTGATCGAGTCAGGCGGCGAGGACGGCCAGCAGCGCTTCACCGACATTCGCAATCCCGAGAAGGTGCAGAACCTTCTCAGCAACCAGGTCGAGATCACCCACGGCCGCCGCAGCAAGGGTGTGTCCGGCGGCGGTGGCGACGTAGCCGAACAACTCGAGCGCCTGGAAGGCATGCTGCAGCGCGGCACGCTCACGCAAGCCGAGTTCGACTCGCAGAAGCGCAAGCTGCTCGACTGAGTCTGGTTGCCGTTCCGCTTACGGCAGTCCGGCGTGACCGACGGCGACGCGAGTCGTCAGAATCCGGCCTGTACGCGAAGCGGCGGCTTCGGCCGGATGTGAATCCTTGGCGGTGAGAACGAACAGTGTGCGCCCGTCGTCGCCCCCCAACATGCATGCATATGAGATCTGCTCGGTCGCAACTTCTGACAGAACTTCGCCACCCGCGGCGACCCTGATGCATCGGGGACTGAGCGCATCGGCAACCCACACCGCGCCCTCGGCGTCGAGGCAAATTCCGTCAGGAGCAACGCCGGGCAGTGGTGCCCAAACCCGCTGATTGTGCAACGTCCCGTCGGCGTGAACATCGAACGCCGACAGTTGCGCGCCGAGCGTTTCGGCGATGATGAGCGTGCGGCCATCGGGTGTGATCACGGTTCCGTTGGGGAAGCGCAAAGCCGTCGCGGCGACGTGCACGCTGCCATCGGGATCCACGCGCGCGAGCGTTGCACCCTTGTACGCCTTCAACCTGGCGACGAACTCGTCCGATCGCGACGCTGCATCGAGATCGAATCCGAAATTACCGACGTACGCGCGTCCCGCGGCATCGACTGTCATGTCGTTGCAGTGGAACTCGGCAATCTCCGACAGGTCGGCGTGCACCACTAACTCGTAGTCGTCAAGTCGTAGTACTTGGCGATCGAGCATCGAGACCACGAGCAGGTTGCCATCGGGTAACCAGCCGAGCCCACTCGGCTGACCGGGCACCTCCAGCATTGTTGCAACCTTGCCCTGGGCATCGACCGTCTTCACTGCGTGGTCGTAGAAGTCGCTGAACCAAAGCTTGCCATCGTGCCAGCGCGGGCCTTCAGCGAAGTAGAGACCGTCACACAACTGTTCCGTGTTCATACGTGAGTCATTCTTCCTCGTCTGCGACGGTCGCCGCGCCGTCTACGGCGTGCACGACCCAACCTTCTGTCACTGCGCCAGGCTCGGCCAGTGCGACGACGCATCCGCCGAATCCGCCGCCGGTCATTCGCGCTCCGTAGACGCCGGGGGTTTGTGTCAATTGCTCGACGGCAGAATCCATCGCGGGTGTCGATGTTTGATAGAGGGCGCGCAGGCTGGTGTGGCTTGCCAGCATGAGTCGACCCGCTTCGCTGAGGTTCTGGTCGGTCAGGGCCGAGACGAACTGCTTTACCCGTTCGTTCTCGCCGATGACATGAAAGGCGCGGGCTCGAACAACTGGATCGTCGATGGACCGTGCTTGCTCGAGCGTTGCATCGCGCAATGGCCCGATTCGCCGCTCCGCTGCCGCGCACTCTGCGACGCGATCGGCGTAGGGGCTGCCGACCAGCCGGCGATGAGCGATGAACTGCACCACGATCTCGACGTCGTCGGGCAATCGGACCGGACTCACGGTCAGTTCGGTGCAATCAATGAGCAGCGCATGCTGCGCGACGCCGGCGGTGATGGCGAGTTGGTCCATGATTCCGCTCGGCAACCCGGTCGCTCGATTCTCCGCACGCTGGCACAACTGAGCGAGTTCAAGCGCCGAGCCGACGAACCCCAACGCCAACGCAACGGCGACCTCTAGCGCGGCACTACTCGAGAGACCCGCGCCGATCGGAATGCTCGTCTCGACGCGACCATCAAATCCATTCGAGGGCGACATTTCCGCGACGACTCCCGCCACGTACTTTGCCCAGGGCGGCGTCGCATCTTGCGGGCGATTGATGTGAAGCGGCAGGTCGACAGGCTCGGCCTCGTCACTCGAAGTCAGCTGCACGCGGTCGCGATCAACAGTGCCGACGATTCTCGTGTACCGGTCTATAGCCATCGGCAACACGAGGCCGCCGGTGTAATCGGTGTGATCGCCGATCAGGTTGACACGACCGGGGGCCACGATGACCTTTTTCACGACAGATGCAGCAACTCGCTGAATCGATGGAGGGCTTCAATGTCGAACGGAGCGCGCAACGCAATGTTCACTTGGTCAGCACCCGCATCGACGTAGCGGCCGATGGCATCCATCATCTCGTCCTCGCTGCCGGTCAATACACCGGGTCGGACGAAGTCGCTGATCTTGCCAAACTGCTGCTGCAGCGACTCCTCTGTGAATGCGAGGCCCACATTGATCGCACGCTTGATCGCTTTCGGATCGCGACCGACAGCTGCGCAGTGCTCGTTCAGCACTGTGTTCTTGTGCGCGAATTGATCCGGGGGAATGAAAGGCACGTTCCATCCGTCTGCGTAGCGAGCGGCGATCCTCAGCGTGCGCTTCTCGCCACCGCCGCCAACCCAGATCGGAATCTTGGATTGGATTGGTCGTGGCTCGTTGCGCGCAGCAGCGAGATTGAAGTACTCGCCTGCAAAGGTCGTCACATCATCGTGAAGCAGGCCGCGCATGCACTGGATGCCTTCCTCCAATTGATCGAGGCGAACCTTCGCTGACGGAAAGGGGAATCCGTACGCGTCGTATTCGACCTGCGCCCAACCAGAGCCGATGCCCATCTCTGCACGCCCGCCACTGAGTTGGTCGATGGCGGTGATCGCTTTGGCCAGCACGGCCGGGTGGCGGTAGCCGATCGAATAGACAAGCGAGCCGCAACGCACCTTGCTGGTACTGCACGCGAGTGCGGCGTGCATCGCCACTGCCTCAAGGCACGCAGCGTCGTCTGGCTTGCCGGTGGCGCCGTAGAAGTGGTCCCACACGCTGATCCAGCCGAAGCCCAGGTCTTCGATCTGTCGCCAAACGCTGCGCAATTCGTCGGCGGTCGTGTGCTGCAAGCCGACGTGCGCTCCGAAAAGTGTCACGAGGGGAAGGTAGTCTGCGCGAATGCCCCGCGCTCTTGTTGCAACCGGAATGGAACTGGAATACGACACCTTCGGATCGCCTGACGACCCGCCGATTTTGCTCATCATGGGTCTCACCGCCCAGATGACCGCATGGGACGAGCGCCTGTGTCAGCTATGGGCCGATGCCGGTCGCTTCGTGATTCGCTTCGATAACCGAGACTGCGGCTTGTCGACGAAGCTCGATGGCCAAGTGCCCGACCTTGCAGGTGCGATGACAGCGGCGTTTGCCGACCAACCGCCGCCGCCGCTGCCGTACACGTTGTCCGACATGGCGGCCGACGCGGTCGGGCTGCTCGACCATCTCGGCATCGACAAGGCGCATATCGTTGGGGCGTCGTTAGGCGGCATGATCGCGCAAGTGGTCGCTGTCGAGTATCCCGACCGCGTGATTACGTTGACATCGTGGATGAGCCAGCCTGGCGACCCGGAAGCAGGTCAGCCGACTCCGGAAGCGGCAATAGCCATATTCACACCGCCACCAAACACACGCGACGAGTACATCGAGTCGGCAGCGCGCTGGATGATTTGGCAATCGAAGAAGTACGGCGACCTCGAGCGTCTACGTGAACTTGCGGGCCGCGAGTTCGATCGCTCGTTCTACCCAGAGGGCGGTCCCCGCCAAGTTGCGGCGATCTACGGCAGTGGCCGACGCACTGAAGCGCTGAAGAACCTCGATGTTCCGACGCTGGTCATCCACGGGCGCGACGACACGTTGATTACGCCCAGCGGCGGGTTCATGACGGCCGACCTGATTCCGGGCGCTCATCTGCTGTACCTCGCCGACATGGGCCACGACATGCCCGAGCCACTGTGGCCGATGCTCGTAGACGCGATCATCACGCACACTTCGCGCAGCAGCTCCGACCGCGCGCAGCCGGCGCTCGCGAACCGATGACACCAGGTTCGGGGCCGCTGAGCGGCCTACGCATCATTGAACTTGCGGGCATCGGTCCAGGCCCGTTCGCGGCGATGATGCTGGCCGACATGGGCGCGGAAGTGCTTCGTGTTGATCGAGCGCAGTCCGTTCCGCCAACGACGCCCGAGAATCCGCACTGGGATGTGCTCCTGCGCGGGCGCCGCAACCTTGCCCTTGATCTCAAGCATCCTGACGGCGTTGCAACCCTGCTCGATCTGGTCGAGAAGGCCGATGGCTTGATCGAGGGTTTTCGCCCGAACGTGATGGAACGCCTCGGTCTCAGTCCCGATGTGTGTCTCGCGCGCAACCCGCGGCTTGTATTCGGTCGCATGACCGGTTGGGGTCAAGACGGCCCCTACGCGAACTCGTCCGGCCACGACATCAACTACATCGCGCTTGCAGGAGCACTTGCCCACTTTGGTCGCGCTGGTGAGGGGCCCGTGCCGCCACTCAACATGGTGGGCGACTTCGGCGGCGGCGGGATGTTCTTGGCGTTCGGAATGGTGTGTGCGCTGCTGGAAGCGCAACGCAGCGGGCAGGGCCAAGTCGTCGACACCGCGATGGTCGACGGTGCCGCGACGTTGATGAGCATGTTCTGGGCCTTCAAGCCCATCGGCATCTTCGACGAGAACAACCGTGGCACAAACCTGCTCGACACGGGTGCTCACTTCTACGACGTTTACGAGTGCGCCGATGGAAACTACGTCTCCATCGGGTCCATCGAGCCCCAGTTCTACGCGGAACTGCTGCGCCTTACCGGGCTTGACGACGATCCCGAGTTTGCTCAGCAGATGAACAAGGCTCAATGGCCGCGACTGAAGAAGAAGCTGGCGGAGGTATTCCGAACCGGCACTCGCGACCAGTGGTGCGCCGTGATGGAACACACTGACGTCTGCTTTGCGCCGGTACTCACGATGTCTGAGGCGGCAGCGCACCCGCACAACGTTGCCCGCGGCACGTTCATTGAGGTGGCGGGCGTTCCCCAACCGGCGCCGGCGCCGCGGTTTTCGCGCACGGTCGCGAATGTGGATTCGCCGCCTGCGCATCCAGGACAGCACACGCGCGAGGCCTTGGCCGATTGGGGTTTTGCGAATGATCGAATCGACGCACTGCTCGCCACTGGCGCGATAGCAGCGAGTGAACCGAAGGGGACAAACTGATGGGCACGCTTGTGTGTTTCCACGCGCACCCCGACGACGAAAGCATGACGACTGGCGGAAGCATGGCGCGTGCCGTTGCTGAAGGCCACCGTGTCGTGCTGGTTGTCGCCACCAATGGCGAATACGGCGAGGTGCCCGCCGACCTAAGTGAGGGCGAAACGCTGTTGCATCGGCGACGCGCCGAGTCGGAAGCATCGGCAGCGGCTCTTGGCGCTCATCGTCTGGTGTGGCTCGGTTACAAGGACAGTGGCATGACCGGTTGGGAGCAGAACCACGATCCCGAGTCGTTTTGGCAAGCACCCGTCGATGAAGCCGCCGAGCGACTGGCAGCGATCTTGCGCGAGGAGCGCGCCGACGTGCTTACCGTTTACGACTGGCACGGCAACTACGGCCATCCCGACCACATCAAGGTCCACAACGTCGGCTACCGAGCGGCCGAACTGGCGGGCACAGAGCGTGTTTTCGAAGCGACAATGAATCGCGACGCAATGAAGCGCTTCTTTGCGATTGCGCGTGAGTTGGGCGAAGCCACAGGTCCCGACGGCGAAGACTGGGACCCCGACAGCCCGGCCGACGATGGCAATCCGTTCGGAACGCCCGAGATCGAACTCACGCACGCTGTCGACGTCGCCGAATTCATCGGGCACAAGCGCGCGTCGATCAGTTGTCATAAGAGTCAAGTCACCGATGCCGGATTCTTCATGTCGATGCCCGACGAAGCATTCGCGATGGCGTTCAGCACTGAGTGGTTCACGCGCAAGGGCGCCGAGCACTCGTTGCGCGAGGGTTGGCTGTTCGAATGACCCGCCTGTACCTGGTGCGCCACGGCAGAGCAGCAGCAGGGTGGGACACCGACCCGGACCCGGGTCTCGACGCGTTAGGTCGCGAACAGGCAGCGGTTATGGCTAACCGATTGCAACCGCTCGGGCCGCTGGCTGTCGTAACCAGTCCGCTGCTGCGTTGCCAGCAGACCGCTGCTGTGCTTGCCGCGCGGTGGAATGTGACCCCGCGGATCGAGCCTGGCGTCGCCGAGATTCCCTCACCAGAGGGCGTGCCGATGGGGGAACGCATCGAGTGGTTGCGCGTGGCGATGGCAGGCACATGGACACAACTCGGCGAGCGCTACACCGCGTTTCGTGACGGCGTGATGACGACGTTGTCACGTGTTGCTGACGCTGGTGCCGACACTGTCGTTGCAAGCCATTTCATTGCAATCAACGCCGCGATCGGAGCGATTCTCGGCGACGATCGACTGTTGATCCGTAGTCTCGATAACTGTTCTGTGACGATCGTGAACTTTGATGACGGAATGTTTCAGTTGGTTGAAACTGGTGAAGAAGCCGACACCCTGATCCGTTGAGCGGCATAAACGCTGGCAGACTTCGCGAATGAGAGTTTGTCGATTGCTTCTAGCCACGGTCCTTGTCGGTGCAGCGCTTCCCGCGTGCAGCAACAGTCGCATCAGCGGCGGCAATACGTCCAGCTCGGCGCCCACAACGACGGCGCCGACCACGACCACGCAACCACAAGCGACAACGTCTACTTCCAGCACTGTTGCCGCATCGACGACCAGCACAACTTCCACGATTCCGGCCGTGCTCGGTCTCGACCTTTCCGCCGAAGGGTTGGGCGGGGAATCCTTTGGCGCCGACGCGGCCGGAGTTATCGCTTACGTCGAGTCAATTCTCGGCTCGCCGACGAGCGACACGGGCTGGGTCGATACCGGTGGCATGGTGTGCTTTGGCACCGAGACTCGTGACGTGAGGTGGGGTGACCTTTCGCTGTCGTTCGGTGACGAATCGCCGTTTGCGGTCGGGCTACGCCACTTCTATTTCTATACATACGGCCCTGCTGCCGGAGAGTTTGTTGTTCCGTTCGGTCTGAGTGTGGAAGGCGGTATCTCGATCGGTGACACCGTTGACGAACTGTTGGCGGCTTACCCGAGTGCCGTGATCGCGTTCGAAGAGGAGATGGACGCTGCTGTGTTCTACATAGTCGACGGTTTGACTGGCTTCCTAACCGGCACCAGCGGCAGCGACACGATCACAACCTTCGTGGGTGGTTTCGGCTGCGGCGGGTAGATTGCCCGGCATGTTTGCAAGCAGCTTGACGACCACGCGCGCCTTGCACGAAGGGTGGTCGTGGGTCGTAATCATCGGCAACGGGCTCGCCGGTGTCTGGGCGCTCGCCGCGCACCGCGTTCACTCGCTACGCACTCGAGCGTTGTGGTGGTTCATCGGTCTTGCGCAAGTCACTGTGTTTGTGCAGGTGATCCTCGGTGTGCTGTTAGTCAGCAAGCACAAGATTCCACTGCCCGAGTTCCACGCGTTCTACGGCTTCGTTGCAATCATCGCGATCGCGATCATCTACAGCTATCGCTTCCAGTTGAAGCACAGGCTGTACTTGCTCTACGGCTTCGGCAGCATCTTCGTGATGGGCTTAGGCATCCGAGCAATGCTCGTTGCCACAACCTGACGCGTCCTTACAACGCGGCGGCGAGGTCGTGCAGATGCGCGGTGAGTTCGACAGGCAAGCTGTCACCGAATTGCGCGTAGTGCGCTTCGATTTCGGGGATCGCCGAACTCCATCCCGCGGCATCGACTGAGAGCAACACGCCGAGGTCGGCGGCGCTGACATCCAAGCCGCTCACGTCCAGTGAATCTGGCGTCGGCAGGTATCCGATCGGCGTTCGCACAGCATCGGCGGTGCCATCCAGGCGCTCGAACACCCACTTCAGTACGCGGCTGTTCTCGCCGTAGCCAGGCCACAAGAAGCGGCCGTCTTCGTCGCGACGGAACCAGTTGACGAAGAAGATCTGCGGCAGGTTCTTGGCCTCCGTCGCGGTGCCGATCTTCAGCCAGTGCCCGAAGTAGTCGGCCATGTTGTAACCGCAGAAGGGCAGCATCGCCATCGGGTCGAAGCGCAACTTGCCGACGGCACCTTGCTGCGCGGCTGTGGTCTCGCTGGCCATGATCGAGCCGAGAAAGACGCCGTGTTGCCAATCGAACGCTTGCGTCACCAGTGGGACGGTTGTGCGCCGGCGACCGCCGAACAAGATTGCACTGATCGGCACACCGGCGGGGGATTCCCACTCGGGTGCGATCGACGGACACTGCGAAGCAGGGGCGGTGAAGCGCGCGTTCGGGTGTGCTGCCGGTGTCTCGGTCTCGGGAGTCCACGCATTGCCGCGCCAGTCGGTTGCGCGCGCAGGCTTGTCGTCGCTCATGCCTTCCCACCACACGTCGCCATCGTTGGTCAGTGCCGTGTTGGTGAAGATGCTGTTGGCCGACAGCGTGTGCATCGCGTTTGCGTTCGTATCGAAGCCGGTGCCGGGGGCAACCCCGAAGAAGCCGGCTTCGGGATTGATCGCGTACAACCGGCCGTCGGCGCCGAACTTCATCCAGCAGATGTCGTCGCCAACCGTCTCGGCCTTCCAGCCCGGAATCGTCGGTACGAGCATCGCCAGGTTCGTCTTGCCGCAAGCGCTCGGAAACGCGGCGGCGATGTACTTCGATTCGCCGTGCGGATTGATCAGCTTGAGAATCAACATGTGCTCGGCCAGCCAGCCGTCGTCGCGCGCCATCACAGAAGCGATGCGCAACGCGAAGCACTTCTTGCCCAGCAATGCGTTGCCGCCGTAGCCCGAACCGAAGCTGATGATCTCGCGCGTCTCAGGGAAGTGGGCGATGTACTTGTTGTCGGGGTTGCACGGCCACGGAACGTCGGCCTCGCCCGGCTTCAGCGGAGCACCGACCGAGTGCAGGCACGGCACCCATTCGCCGTCGCCGAGTACGTCGAGCGCACGTTGCCCCATGCGCGTCATGATGCGCATGTTGGTGGCGACGTAGGCGCTGTCGGTGAGCTGCACCCCGATGTGTGCAATCGGCGAACCGAGTGGGCCCATGCTGAATGGCACGACGTACATCGTGCGGCCCTTCATCGAGCCTGTGCACAGCGCGATGAGTTCCGTACGCATGGCGCCGGGATCGCGCCAGTTATTGTTCGGGCCGGCATCCTCGGGCTCGCGCGAGCAGATGAACGTGCGGTCTTCAACGCGGGCAACGTCGCCTGGGTCGGAGTGCGCCCAATAGCTGTTCGGACGCTTGGCCTGATCGAGGCGCTTGAAGGTGCCGCTGTCAACGAGCGCGTTACACAGCCGGTCGTATTCCTCAGCCGAGCCGTCGCACCAATAGACATCGTCTGGCTGGAATATGGCAGCCCAGTCGTTGACCCATTGCTTCAGTCGCGCATTGCCAGTGGTTCCGCTCATGACGCGGCCAGTATTACAAACCCCTGGCGGAACGTGAAAACCGGCTTAGTGACCGGGGGTCTCCATGTCGACTTCGCTGCCGAGTCGCAGGCGAGTTGCCCTGCCCTGAGCATCGAGATCGAAGACCACACGCTGGCCCTGCCGCAACATGCGAAAGATCGAGCCCTCGAGCGCATCGCCAGCCAAGTCGAGCTCGGCCAAATCGGTATCGCGCAACAACGTTCCGTCGCCCGAGGTGGGGTCGTAGCTCTTAATCACGCCTTGCACGGCGGTTTGCCTCAGCCGGCCTTGGCGACTTTGCCGCTCTTGATGCAACCGGTGCATACATAGAGCCGCTTGGGCGCACCCTTAACGAGGGCGCGGACGCGCTGAATATTCGGGTTCCAGCGACGCTTTGTGCGACGGTGCGAGTGCGACACGTTCATGCCCCACGAAGGGCCTTTGCCACACACTTCACATACAGCTGCCATGACGTAGATCTCCAGAGCAATCGAAACGAGCACAGGGATGATACCAGCGTCGGTAGTGTGGCGGCGTGGCGACCCTGGAACGTTTCAGCCCCGACGCGCTGCGCAACACGGTCATCGCATTCCGAGATGCCATGAAGGCGCACGCACCGGGCATCAATCGGCTGAACGTTTACCCCGTCCCCGACGGCGACACCGGAACCAATATGGCCCGGACGCTGGATGCCGTGGTCGCCGAACTCGACGGTGCCGAGCGCGGGCTCGAGCCGACCTGCAACGCCATTAGCCACGGCAGCCTGATGGGCGCCCGTGGCAACAGCGGGGTCATCCTCAGCCAAATCTTGCGCGGTCTGGCTGGAACGCTGAAGAACGCGGGCGAGGGAACAGCGCTGAAAGTGGCCGAAGCCCTGAAGGCTGCGTCCGCCGCCGCTTACCTGTCGGTGCTGAAGCCGATTGAGGGAACCATTCTCACCGTCGTGCGCGAGGCGGCCGACGGTGCGCACGCCGCCGCCGAGAACGGCGAGTCATTGGTCGGTGTGCTTCGGGCCGCACGTGCGGCTGGAAAGTCGGCGCTCGACCGCACGCCAGAAATGTTGGCCGTGTTGAAGGATGCTGGCGTCGTCGATGCTGGTGGTGCCGGCTTCATGCTGTTGCTCGACGCAGCGCTGAACGTCGTCGACGGCGTACCGATCCCCGAGCCGGAAGAGTTCGAAGGTCCCACCGAGCAGCAATTGGAAGCAGCTGCGCACCGACACAACGAGGCGGGTGGCGTCGACGTCAGCGAGTTGCAGTACGAGGTCATGTACTTCATGGATCTCGACGACGCGCAGATTCAAGCCTTCAAGGAAGGCTGGGGCGAGATCGGCGACAGCGTGGTTGTCGTCGGTGGCGATGGGATTTGGAACTGCCACGTGCACACCAACGACGTTGGCGCGGCGATCGAAGTCGCGCTCGATCTTGGTGGACGGCCCAAGAAGATTCGTGTCACCGACTTGTTCGCTGAGGTTGCCGAGCTTGGCGAAGTAGCGCATGCTCGCCGCGAGGCAGCACTGGTCGATCACGGCCACGACCATGCGCCGCGCGCCGGTGGGGGATTGCCGCCGGTGAACTGCGCGATTGTTGCGGTATCGAGTGGTGGCGGGTTGTCCGAGCTGTTCGGCCAACTCGGCGTGCAGGGTGTTGTGTCGGGCGGGCAGACGTTGAACCCGTCGACAGCCGAGCTCTTGTCGGCCGTCGAGGCCGTCAACGCGCAGCAAGTGATTGTGCTGCCCAACAACAAGAACATCATTCCGGTCGCAGAGCAGTTGAACGAACTCTCGTCGAAGACCATCGTTGTGGTGCCGACAAAGACGATGCCCGAGGGGCTGGCGTCACTAGTTGTGTACGACCCCGAGGCCGATGCCTCGGTGAACGCGAAGGCGATGGGTCAAGCTGCCGCGTCAGTCGTCACCGGCGAGGTCACACAGGCAGTGCGAGCGACGAAGACCGACATCGGCTCAATCAATGAGGGCGACTGGATCGGTATCACGCGCGGCGAGGGCATCGTTGCAGTTGCCGGAACGCTCGATGGAGCGACGGTCGCACTGCTCGAGCGCTTGGTCGACGACAGCAGCGAGATTGTCACCATTGTCGAAGGCTCGGATGCGACCGCTGGCCACACCGACGTTGTGCACGCGTGGCTCGACGAGCATCATCCCGATGTGCAGGTCGAAGTACATCGTGGCGGCCAGCCGTTGTACCCGTACCTCTTCGGCGTGGAATGAGTGAGCCGACACCGTCGACACCACTGACACTTCGCGAGTTGTCCGCGATCGGTGTCGATCGGTTGAAAGGTGTTGGTGAGAAGAAGCTGGCATCGCTACGCGAGGTCGGTGTCGAGTCTGTGCTCGATCTACTCACTACCTATCCGCGCCGCTGGGTCGACCGCACGAACGAGTGCCGCGTCAGCGATTTGCAAGCGGGTGTCGAGTCGTTGGTGCTCGTGACAGTGCGCAGCGCGACGAAGCGCGTTGGTCGTAACCGGCGCACAATCGTCGAGGCGCTGGTCGGCGATGGCAGCGGGCGGGTTCACGTCGTCTTCTTCAACCAACCGTGGCGCGAGCGGCAACTGCAAGAGGGATTGCAGGTGGCGTTGTTCGGAAAGCCCGACGTGTATCGCGGCGGCTTGCAGATGACGAACCCAATCGTCGACCTGATCGGCGATCGCACCGGACGAATCGTGCCGATCTATCCGCAGAGTGAGAAGGTCTCGCTGAACACGTGGGAGATCGCGGGCTGGGTAGAGGACGCGCTGAAGCGGTGCGAGGTGCGTGGTGTCGCTGATCCGGTGTCACCTGACGCGATTCGGCGCTTCGGGCTGATTGGCAGGCATCAAGCGCTGCGCAGCATTCATTTGCCAGAGACGATGGCCGAGAAGGACGAAGCACGACGCCGGCTGGCATTCGACGAACTGTTCCGCGTCCAGACGGTGTTGGTGATGCGCAAGCGTGCGCTCGAGCGCGAGTCGCGCGGCATACGCCACAACGTTTCTGGCGAGCTGACGGCTCGCTTGCGTGAAGCGTTGCCGTATGAATTGACTGGTGCGCAGACCCGGGTGATCGGCGAGATCGAGGCCGACCTAGCCGGTCCGCACCCGATGCATCGTCTGTTGCAGGGCGACGTTGGTTCCGGCAAGACGCTGGTTGCCGTGAGCGCAATGCTCACAGCGGTGCAGGGTGGTCATCAGGGCGCGTTGATGGCGCCGACGGAAGTTCTGGCGGAACAGCACGCGACCAGCGTTCGCCGTTTGGTTGAGGGCGTCACGGTGCCAGACCCCCGCAATCTGTTCGGCGATCGACCGTTGCGAGTCAATCTGTTGACCAACCGAGTTACGGGCAACGAGCGCCGCGAAGTGTTGGCAGGGTTAGCCGACGGCACGATCGACATCGCGATCGGTACACACGCGCTGATTCAAGAGGGTGTTGAGTTCCACAGCCTTGGCGTCGTGGTCGTCGACGAGCAGCACCGCTTCGGCGTGGAACAACGTGCCGCGTTGCGCGCGAAGGGCGACGGCGAACTCGTGCCCGATGTGTTGGTGATGACGGCAACACCGATCCCGCGCACGGCGGCGATGACGGTGTACGGCGATCTCGATGTCAGCGTGCTCGACGAGATGCCGCCAGGCCGTACGCCGATCGTCACCCACGCGGCCGAGGGGCCGTTGTTGGAGCAGCAAGCGTGGGCAACGGTGCGCGACGAGGTGGCGGCGGGTCGGCAGGCGTATGTCGTGTGCCCGCTGATTGAGGAGAGCGAGAAGCTAGAAGTCGCGAGCGCGCAAGAGACTTACGAGCGCTTGTCGCACGATGAGTTGAAGTGGTTGCGCCTAGCACTGCTGCACGGGCGTATGTCGTCGTCGGAGAAGGAGGCGACGATGGATAGCTTCCGGCGCGGCGAGATCGATGTGCTGGTCGCGACGACCGTGATCGAGGTCGGCGTAGACGTCCCGAATGCAACGGTGATGGTGGTTCTCGATGCCGACCGGTTCGGAATCGCCCAGCTTCATCAGTTGCGTGGGCGCGTTGGTCGTGGCGAACACGCATCGCAGTGCTGGCTACTGACACAACAGCCCGCGCAGCCGATCGCCGGTCAGGCTGGCGGCAATCCGCGAATAGCTGCGCTCGTCGCTTCGACCGACGGTTTCGAATTAGCCGAGGTCGACCTAGAGCTGCGTGGCGAGGGCACGCTGATGAACACAGCTCAGAAGGGCCGTAGCGACCTTCGACTCGCCTCGTTGCGACGCGACCGCGAGTTAGTGGTGCAAGCGCGTCAGACGGCATTCGAAGTCGTAGACCCCGATCCTCTGCTCGATGCCAATCCGGTTCTGCTCGACGAACTGCGCTTGCTGTTCACAGCCGACGACGAAGCGTTCCTCTTCAAGAACTAAGCGGCGGCTCGCCAACCGATCTCGGTTCGGTCGGGTCGGTAGTGGTGCCATTGGCCGTTGGGGTCGCGCCACGTTCGGTAGCCGCGCGATTTCCATCGGTTGTGGTGGCCGCAGGCAGGGCCACCGTTGCCGGCCGCGGTGGGACCCGCGTTGGCGAACGGCAGCACGTGATCTGCCTCGCATTGGGAAGCCGGTCTGAAACAGCCCGGCCAAATACATCGATGGCTGTGCAGCATCACTGCGTCACGCAAGGCGCCGGTAAACAGTCGCTGTTTGCGGCCAACATCGACGACTACGCCTGCTGAATCGAGAACCACACGCCGCACATGCCCGAGGGCTGCTGCGACGAGCATGTCGTAAGGATCGATCACTACACCATCGGCCGTCTCACAACGATGCGCAGGATTCGCGGGGTCGAGTGCCTGCGGACGCTCACCTAACGCACGACGAAGATGATGTTCGAACAACTCGAAGCCGACGACGATGTTGACAACAGGTTCCGACGATGGCATGTCGCCCGACACAGCCGCGGCACCGAAGATTGCTTGCATCGCGTCGAAGCGTCGTTGCTTGTCGGTGCGTTCCATCAAATCCACCGCCATCGCCGCACCGTGCCGCTTCACACCCGCCTCCCAATCGGCGAGCCATTCGGTACGACAGAACTGCTCGAACACCTCGATCATGCTGACGCCGGCGGCTGCTCCGCCCGTTGCGTTGAGGTAGACCCGCTCGCCGACGATCGACAAGTGGGCCTCACGCTCTCGGTGCGCCCGCTCATGGTCGCGGTGCGCGCCGTCGGCATCGGCCAGCGCCTCCCAATGCGCGAGCAGCGTGACGTAGTCGTCGTAGTCGAGCAACGAAGCTTGCGACACCAGCAGCTCTTCGGAGGCATCGAGATGCTCGGCGACACGCGGGTTCGCGACAGCCGACGCAAGTGCGTGCATCTGTGCAACGCCCAAGTCGCCGCTCGCGGCGGCCGTCGCTGCCGACTCGAACCGAGCAAGCATCCGACCGGCCCTCAGGAACCGCGATGCCTCGGCGCCCGACCAATTGCATGTCGCCCGACCCCACGCTTTCACCGATCGGTGGCCGTCGCTGGTGAACGCGCCAGTCATCGCGACCTGGTGTACCAACGTCGCCAGCGCTGCCTCCGCAATTCGCCGGTCACGATCAAGCCCGCGCGCCAGAGCTGCGAGATCGGTCGCCGACATTGCGGCCACCTGCTCGTTGGTCAGTAGCGCTTGCGAACTCATGTGCGAAGTAAATCAGAAGGGTGTGACAGGGTTAACGACCCCCTCCACTCTCAATGCGACCCTCGCCGCGACGGATTCTGGGGCTGGCTTGTTCCACTTTGACTTCTGGGGCCCATCGGTGTCGGCTTCCGGGACGATTCAGCCCCAAAACGCGCAACCGGCATCACCAACCTCGTCCCGGTTGGCCCGTACTTAATCGAACTCGGTGTTCACGACACTCAGGCCGGGATCGGCTCTAGGGATTCATGATCGTCGGCGTCGACTGATTCTGCGTCGAGCACGTCGTCTTGGCGACGCGGGCCGCGGAATAGCACGTACAGGAACGCAGCGCCGACTATGGCTACGCCGACCCACATCGAGGCGACCCATCCATCGACGAACGCATGTTGCGCGGCGTCAACGATCCGCTTCGCGACTTGCGGGTCGAGCGACGAGCCGGCGTCGCTGACGACACCGAGTGCGGTGCCGATTCCTTCGCTCGCCGGTTCGGCGAATTCGCGCGGCACGCCTACGAGAGCGGGCTCGATCGACGACCTATAGCCGGACGACACGATCGAGCCGAGCAGTGCCACGCCCCATGCGCCGCCGATTTCGCGGGTGGTGTCGTTGAGGGCCGAAGCAACGCCCTGCTTTTCGGCGGGCAGTGACTCGGTGATTGCTTGCGTGGACGGCGTCATCGTCAGGCCCATGCCAAGGCCCATCACCAACAAGCCAGGCAGGATCGACATGTAGCCGCCCTCCACCGAGGCGCGCAGCGCGAGCAGTGCGAGGCCAAGTCCGGCGAACAGCAGGCCGGCGAGGATCGTTTTGCGCGAACCGATCCGGTTGGAGAGACGCGGAGCGGCAAGCGTCGACGTCGGCATCATCACGAACATCAGCGGCAGGATCGCTGCGGCCGAACGCAAGGCTGACCAGCCGAGGATCGCTTGGAAGTACGGGAACAGCACAATGAAGATGCCGAACATCACGGCGAACATGATCATGATCGCCAGTGCGCCGGCAGCAAGCCCGCGGTTCTTGAACGTGCGCACGTCGAGGAGGGGAGCGTCACTACGAAGCTCCCACGCAACGAAACCCAACGCGGCGACGATGCCAACCACTAGTCCGACGACTGTGATCGGATCGGACCAGCCGCGCTCTGGACCTTCGTGAATGCCAAGCACGATTCCGCCGATCGCGAACAGAGAGAGAATCGATCCGCCGACGTCGAACGGATGATTCGAGTGCTCACGTGAGTTCGGTACTGCACGCATGGCGAAAGCAAACGCGGACGCGACCAGCGCGACCGGAAGCACGAATGCCCATCGCCATGTGGCGACATCGACCATCAACGCGGCGACGAACATGCCGAGCATTCCGCCACCGCCTGCGACACCAGCCCAGACGCCGATCGCTTGGGCGCGCTCTTCTGCAGGGAAGCTGGACGTGATCACTGAGAGCGTGACCGGCATGATCATCGCCGCCGCGGCACCGCCAAGACCTCGCGCGAACAACAACATTGCGGACGACTGAGCGAACGCGGCGAGCACACTCGACACACCGAACAGGCTGAGGCCGACTAGCAGCACGGGCTTGCGACCCCAACGGTCGCCGATCGCTCCGATCGGCATCAAGAGCGCGGCCAACGCCAACGTGTAGATGTTGACGATCCAGAGCACGGTGCCTTGCGAGGCGTTGAAATCGATCGCCAGGTTCTGCTGTGCGACGTTGAGAATCGACACGGACGCGATCACGGCCATCAGCGACAGGCACATCGCGATCAGGATGTTGCGCTTGCGTGCCGCATCGAGCACAACACCCGTATCGGGGCCGGCTCCGTGAGCAATCGAGGTAGAGGTCATCGGGGTTTCCTTCGCTGGGGGATTGCGATTTGTGAAACGAGACGGTATCGTAGCGTTCTGATGAGCACAACCTCGACCGAGAAGCTTGTGGTGGTACCCCCCGCCACCACAGCTCCGGTCGATGCGCGTGTCGAGCGCAGCCGAGCCAAGTTGCTCGCTGCTGCGACTGAGTTACTCGTTGCGGCCGGCCCGGCAGCGCTGACGGTCGATGCTGTGGCCGAGCGGTCGGGAGTCGCGAAGTCGACGCTCTATCGCCACTGGCCGTCGCGCGAGGCGCTGATGATCGACGTGTTGCGCGAGAACATGCCGTGCATTCCCGAGTTCGACAGGAGTCTTGGCTTCGAGAAGCGTCTGCGCGGCTATCTGCGTGCGCTCGCCGACACGTTCGCCGATCCCGAGTGGGCGCGAATCCTCCCAGCGCTGTTCTCGCTCAAATCACAGTGCGCTGAGATCGGCGCGCTCACCGACACGGACCGCGACGAGAAGGTGGCGATGCTCACCGAACTTCTCGATGCCGGTGCCGCCGAAGGAGTGATCCCCGCTGGACTCGACCCACACTCGGTCGCGGCGATGCTGGTCGGTCCGCTGATGATGTGCGTGCTGACGGGCGAGAGCGACACGGTGCACCAGGTCGCCGAGTTCACGGCCGACCGCTTCTTGGCCAGCTATCGCCACGCCTAGTCGCTTGAATCGTCGTCCGGCAGCACAAGGTCCCAGCGGTCGCGACAGTCTTGGCAGCGGTAGGCGATCACGTCGCCTGGGAACCATGGACCCTCAGTTGTCAGCAGAAAACAGCGCCCACCGCAATCGACGCAGTCGATGGTGGGTTCCGGCGTCAACACGGCCGTAGTCTGCCCGCGATGCGTGTGATTGCGGGCGAGTTCTCGGGGCGCAAACTGGTTGCACCGGAAGGTACGACCACTCGGCCAACCACCGACAAGGTGCGCCAGGCACTCTTCAACTCGCTTACCAGCATGGGTGTCATCGAGGGTGCCGTAGTTGCGGATCTTTATGCGGGCTCCGGCGCGCTCGGCATTGAGGCGCTGTCGCGCGGCGCGGAGCGATGCATATTCGTCGAGCGCGACCGATCGGCGTTGACGGCGCTCCGACAGAACATCGCTGCACTCGGCATCGAGGATCGTTGCACCGTCACCGCGTCCGACGTCATGGCGTGGGTGCCGGCGATGCGCAACGTCGACATCGCGTTCATCGATCCGCCGTACGCGTTCGACGGGTGGCCCGCGTTGCTCGCGATGGTCGACGTCGAGCTGGTGATCGCTGAGGCCGACGACCCGGTGGACGCTCCCGAGGGATGGGAGCAGCTGCGCAGTCGCCGATACGGAAGGACCTGGGTCACCACACTGCAACGGCTAGCCTGAGGGCCGCGATGGCCACGGTTCTCTATCCCGGCAGCTTCGATCCGCTGCACCTTGGCCACATCGACGTAATCGAGCAATCGGTTGCCCTGTTCGGCAAGGTCATCGTCGGTGTCATGCACAACCCCGGCAAGCCCAGCGGCATGTTCACGCTTGAAGAGCGCACCGAGATGATCATCGCCAGCATCTCGTACCTGCCGTCCGTGAAGGTGGTTGGCTTCGAGGGCTTGGCCGTCGATGCGGTCAAGCAGGTGAAGGCGGCCTTCATCGTCAAGGGTCTGCGCACCGGAGGCGACTTCGAGGTCGAGCAGCAGATGGCTCACACGAACCACGCCGTCAGCGGCGTTCGAACCGTCTACCTGCCGTGCAAACCAGCGCTGGTGTCGATTAGTAGTCGCTTCATACGTGAGATCGCACAGTACGGTGGGGATGTCACGTCGCTGGTGCCCGCGCCGGTCGCCAGCAAACTGGCCAAACTGTTCCCCAATAGTGCACGACAGGGCAAGTAACGACAGTGAGCTGGGCATGAGCTACGACGACGGTTACGACGACGAGGAATACGAGGACGAGCCCGAGGACTCGGACGCGTACGTCCGCGGCACGAACGGCTACGTCGGCGACGCCGAGGCTCTCCTGCGTCGAGCGGTCGATGTCATCGCAACAGCACCGACGATGCCGCTGTCGTCATCGCCACGAATCGACCGCGACGAGATCATCGAATTGCTCGAGGAGGCGCTCGCGCGCCTTCCTGATGAGATGCGCCAAGCGCGTTGGATGATCAAAGAGCGCCAGGAATTCGTCGCCAAGACCCGTCGCGAAGCCGACGAGTTGTTGGAGTCTGCCCGTGTGCAGGCCGAACGCATGGTGCAGCGCACTGAGGTCGTGCGTGCCGCCGAGCAGCGCGCTCGCGGAGTCAGCGAAGCATCCGAGAGCGATGCGCGCCGCTTGCGTCACGAGACCGAAGACTTCCTCGATCAACGACTCGGCAGCTTCGAGATCCTTCTCGACAAGCTCACCAAGACGGTGCAAGCGGGTCGTGCTCGTTTGGCAATCGGCGAGCATCGCGAAGTCGAAGAAGTCGACGAAGACGATCCCACCAAGGCCTTCTTCGACCAAGACCGGTAGGTGCACCGTGAACCCATTGTTGGTTAACGCTGCCGAGTTACTTCGCCGCCCAGGCAGCGATCGCACGGTCGAATTGTCGGTTCCGCTTGCAGAACTTGGCGTCGTCGACGCGACACGATTCGTAGAAGATGCGGAAGTGACGGTGCAGTTGCGCTTGGATTCGCTGAGCGACGGCATCGTCGTCGATGGCGTGTTGCGAACTCCGTGGATCGGTGTATGTCGGCGTTGCCTAGTCGACACGTCAGGCGTTGCCGAGAGCGACGTGCACGAGCTGTATCAGAAGGTCGTGACCGCGACAGACGCATTCGAAATGATCGGCGATCAACTCGACTTACGACCGCTAGTCCGAGAAGTTGTGCTTCTCGACGCGCCATCAACTCCGCTGTGCCGCCCGGACTGCGCCGGCCTATGCCCAACATGCGGAGTGGACCGCAATAGTCAAACCTGCGAGTGCGAGCCCCCACCAGTAGACCCAAGATGGTCAGCACTGGACGCCCTGAAGGGTTCGGTCGAGTCGCCCGAGTGACGTCGCCCGAATCACTCCGGCCGCGTACGAATGAGCGAGATGATCGTCAACACGAGACCGACCACGAGGATGATCGCCATGAGGCCAAGCCACATCGCGGTCAGGCCGATGCCAATGTTGCCGTACCTGCGTTCCAGGTGGGTCGACGCGTCTGGCGATGTCGCCGGCCCAACCCCGAAGTAGGGAAGACTCGCAAGAATCGCACCGACTACAGCCGCCAGCACCACCCAGGGACCGTCTCCTAGTCGTTGACGCATCAGGCCAGGGTACGCACGTGCTCCTCCATCGGCGCTTTGAACTCCGCCATCGCTAGGTTTCAAGGGGCGTTGATCGGCCGCTAACCTCGTCAGAGCACCTTTTCGGCCCTGCCGGGAAGCTTCCTCGCTAGTTCCGGAGTCATCATGGCTGTTCCTAAGAAGAAGAAGTCGAAGTCCAAGACGCGCAGCCACCGTGCTGGCGCGTGGCGCCTGGCAATCCCGGCACGCAGCATCTGCCCGCGTTGCTCGGCCGCCAAGACTCCTCACACCGTGTGCCCAAGCTGCGGTTGGTACAAGGACCGCATCGCCGTCGAAGTTGGCTGAGCCAGCCGTCATGTTGCCGGTGGCAGTCGATGCAATGGGCGGCGATCGTGCCCCCGGCGACATCCTCGCCGGTGCTCACGCAGCTGCCGCGCTCGGCATTCCTGTTGTTCTCGTCGGACCCGAGGGTCTTGCGGACTGCCGCGACCTACCTCTTATCCACGCGTCTGAAGTCATCGAGATGCACGACGACGCCGCACAAGGCGTGCGTCGTAAGAAGGATTCGACTTTGGTGCGCGCCGCTGAAGCAGTGCGTGACGGCAAAGCCAGCGCCATGGTCTCCGCCGGTAACACCGGCGCGACGATGGCATCCGCTCTGTTCCGCATGGGACGCATCAGCGGCGTGACTCGCCCCGCGATCGCGACACCTATCCCGGTGCCGGGCGATCGACCGAACATCATGCTCGACGCAGGCGCAAACGCCGAGGTGCAGCCCGATTGGCTCGTGCAGTTCGCCCAGATGGGTGCGATCTACGCGCGCCATCGCTTCGGTATCGCCGCTCCTACGGTTGGACTGTTGTCGATCGGCGAGGAACCCGGCAAGGGCGACACGCTCCGCAAGGAAGCGTTCGAGTTACTCAGCACTGCCAGTGGAATCGACTTCGTCGGCAACGTCGAAGGTCGCGACCTGATGCGTAAGACCGCCGATGTGATCGTGACGGATGGCTTCACCGGCAACGTCGCATTGAAGACATTGGAAGGTGGACTGAAGACGCTGTTTCACGCGCTCTTCACGGCCTTCGGAAGTTCACCCGAGTACAAAGCCGCCGCCGACGCGTTGTTGCCGGCGATGCTTCCGTTGCTTGCCGAAGTGAGTCCCGACACTTACGGCGGCGCCGTGCTGTTGGGCGTCGACGGCGTGTGCATCATCAGCCACGGCTCGTCGGGTGAGACCGCCATGTTGAACGCGATCAAGCTCGCCGAAGAAATGGTGCAGGGCGGACTGGTCGCCGAAATCACAGCTGCGTTCGCTGGTTAGCAGACGCCCGCAACGAGTGCGTGCTGTCGCTAACCTAAGCGCATGAGTTCAACCGACGCCCCTCTCGACCGCAGTGCAGTCTTCGAGATTGTCCGCGCCAACCTGGCCGACATTCTCGAGATCGATCCTGCAACGATCAGTGAGGGCCAGTCGTTCGTCGACGACCTCGACGCCGACTCGTTGGCGCTGATCGAACTGGTGGAAGCCCTCGAGGAAGATCTCAGCGAGCGTTCCGTCGGCTTTCGAATTGAGGACGAAGACCTCGTCGACTTGAAGACCGTTCGCGATGCCGTCGATTACGTGTACGGCCGCGTCAAGGGCAGCTGAGTTACCTGCTGTCCGAAGCCCTTCTCGCTGACCTCCAAAACCGCCTCGATCATCAGTTCATCGATCCCGCGTTACTGCGGCGTGCGCTCGCTCATCGCAGTTGGTGTGCAGAGGTAGGCGGCGAACCGAGCAATGAGCGCTTGGAGTTTCTCGGCGACGCTGTACTCGGCTGGGTCGTGGCCGCGATGGCATATCGCGAACACACCGAACTCGCCGAAGGCAGATTGACCGATCTGCGCAAGAGCGTTGTCAATGCGGCCACGCTCGCTCAGGTTGCGCAAGAGGTCGAGCTCGGTCCGTGTCTGTTGCTCGGTCGCGGTGAGGACGCGGCTGGCGGCCGCACCAAGCCGTCGATTCTCAGCGACGCACTCGAGGCAGTTTTCGGAGCCGTGTATCTCGACGGTGGCACCGAGGCAGCGCGTTCACTCATCGAGCGTTTGCTTGGGCCGCGAATGAAGTTGGCTGCCGATCGACTCGATCGACTCGACTACAAGACCGTGTTGCAGGAGTTGACTGCGCGACGTTTCGACACAGCGCCGGTGTACGTGCTCACTGAGACTGGGCCTGATCATCAGAAGAGCTTTTCGGCGACGGTCATCGTTTCGGGTAAGTCGGTCGGCGCTGGTGAAGGGCGTTCGAAGAAGTTGGCCGAGCAAGCAGCCGCGGAACAGGCATGGGTCGCGCTGTCTGAGTCTGCTGCCGATGCAAGCGCCGGGTAGCAATGCCTGAGCTGCCAGAAGTTGAAACAGTGCGGCGTGGGCTCATCGCGCAAGTCGTCGGTCGCCGCATCACCAAGGTCGAAGTCGGTCGCGAACGAACGGTTCGTCGCACGTCCGCGCGCAGCGTTATCGACGGGCTCACCGGAACAACCATTACTGCCGTTAATCGCCGCGGTAAGTACCTGCTCTGCCCGCTGGATTCCGGCGACGAGCTGATGATGCACCTGCGCATGAGCGGTCGTCTGCTCGTCTCGCCAGCCGGAGCCGAGCGACCACCACACACCCACGTCGTCATGCACCTCGCGGGTAAGCCGGCACAGGAGTTGTGGTTCGTTGATCCACGCACGTTCGGTGAAGTGGTTGTCTTCGATCCCAGGAACGTGGCGATCGAACTGCCGGAAGTGGCGAAGATGGGTATCGATCCGATCGCCGATGGGCTCACTCGCAAACAGTTCGCCGATGTTCTCGCTCGCCGCTCGCGCCAGATCAAAGCGCTGCTGCTTGATCAGCATGTGGTCGCTGGCATTGGCAACATCTATTGCGACGAGAGCCTTCATCTCGCTGGAGTGCGCTGGGATCGAGCATCCGACGCGGTTACGCCCCGCGAGGTAACCAAGCTGCATGCCGCGATCATGCGCGTGCTTGGGGAAGCGATTGAGGCAGGCGGCAGCACTCTGGCCGACTCGCAGTACGTCGGCGTCGATGGTGAAGGCGGCTGGTTCCAGATGCACCACCGGGTATACGACCGGGCAGGACAACGGTGCCTGACCTGCCGAAAGGCCGACATTGTGCGGGTTGCGGTGGCCGGTCGCGGCACTCATTTCTGCCCTCGCTGCCAGCACTAAAGCGAGAGACCGCGGATTGTTCCACTAGCGTCGCCCCCGTTGTGTTCTTGAAATCCCTCACCCTCAAAGGATTCAAGTCGTTCGCCGACTCCACCACACTGAACCTCGAACCCGGGGTGACGGTCGTGGTTGGCCCGAATGGTTCCGGAAAATCGAACGTCGTTGACGCGGTCGCGTGGGTGCTTGGCGCGCAGGCACCGAGTGCGATGCGCAGCCAGAAGATGGACGATGTCATCTTCTCCGGTACATCCACGCGCCCCGCACTCGGTCGCGCCGAGGTAACGCTGACGCTCGACAACTCGTCGGGCCTGCTTCCTATCGAGTTCTCGGAAGTCACCGTCGCGCGCACGCTGTTCCGCAGCGGCGACAGCGAGTATGCGATCAACGGGGTCACCTGCCGATTGCTCGATGTGCAAGAGCTGCTGAGCGACGCCGGTGTTGGTCGCCAGCAACACGTCATCGTCAGCCAAGGCCAGATCGATGCGGTGTTGAACTCGCGACCCGAAGAGCGTCGTGCGATTCTCGAGGAAGCGGCTGGCGTGCTGAAGTTTCGCAAGCGCAAAGAGAAAGCCGAGCGCCGACTCGACTCCACCGAAGCCAGCCTGCTGCGAGTGCAAGACCTGCTGCGCGAAGTTCGCCGTCAACTCAGACCGCTCGAGCGACAGGCCGACGCGGCGCGTCGTTATGGCGATCTAGTTGCCGAGCTGAAGGCGTTGCAGATCTTCGTGGCCGGCCGCGACATCGCCGCGCAACGTACGCGGCTGACAGCGTTGGCCAGCGAGACGCTTAGCCGCCAGGCACAAGACCAGGCGTTGCGCGCCGAGCTAGCAACGCTCGACACCGGTGTGTTAGCGGCCGAAGCCGAACTGACTGCGCGCGGCGACGCCGACCTCAGCGACGAGATGGTGCGCGTCGAACAACTTCGTGAGCGCGCTCGTGGCATCGCGGCCGTGTTGGTCGAGCGCCGTCGTTCCATGGAACGCGATCGCGGGCAGCTAATGGACTCCGGAGTTGTCGCCAACCTGGAAGCCGACGCACAGGGCCTTCGCCACGAGCTTGCAGCGGTGCTCGCCGAACTTGGCGGGCTTGGTGCGGAGGAAGCACAACGCAATGAGGAAGAGCAAGCTTTCGCTGATCTGCGTCGCGAAACACTGGCGTCGATCGACGGCATCGTGTCCAACACGTCCGCTGCGAGCGCTGCGGCCGAGGTGCGCGGCGAACTGCGCTCGATGCGGTCAAGTCTCGAACGAGCAGAGGTCGAGTTGCGTCGCCAACGCACTCGCTTGGAAACGCTCCAACAGCGGGCAGTGAGGTTGGAGACAGAGTCAGAGCGGTTGCGCATTGAGTGCGATGCCGCGCAGGAAACTGAAACAGCACTCGTCGAAGATGTCGCCGCCGCCGAAGCGCGACGTTTGTCTGCAGATGCTGCACATGAAGCAGCGGTGGCTGGCCGTCAGGACGCTGCGCACGAAGCGTCGCGATGGAAGGCGCGCGCCGAGGCGTTGCACCTTGCCCTCGAAGGTGCCCGCGCACGCGCCGGTGCCGAGCACTTGGCGAGTGTCGATGGTGTGCTCGGCACGTTGCTCGATTTGGTTGAAATCGATGCCGGCTGGGAAGCAAGCGTCGAAGCGGCGCTGGGCGAGGCGCTAGAGGCAGTCGTTGTCGCGACGCCGGACGCCGGGCGACGCGCGCTGCAGTCGTTGCAAGCCAACAACGTTCACGGCGCGGTCCTCGCAGTCGGTTCACGCGCGAGGCAAGCCGCGTCGACTGCGGGTGCTGGTGATGGCGGCGACGCCGTTCGCCCGCACGTGCGCAGTCGACACTCCGGCGTGCCAGAACTGCTGGACGTCGTGTTGGGAAATGCCGTGCGAGTCGATCGGTGGCAGGACGCGCTCGACCTCGTAATCGGAAACCCGAGCGCGGTGGTCGTAACGGCTGACGGTGACCGCTTTGGCCCGACAGGCTGGCGCATCGGCGCGTCCGGCAGCGGTGCAAACGCGGCGGCTCTTCAGGAGGCAACCGAACGTTCATCGCAGGCGGAAGCCGAGCTGGCACTTCGCGATTCGGCATTGGTGACGGCGAAGGTCGAACTTGACGCTGCGCGCCAACAAGAAACTGATCTGACTCGCCGACTCGATTCGCACGATGCGGGTTTCTCCGCGAACAGCGAGGCACTGGCAAGAGCACAGGCCGAGAGTCGTGAAGTTCAAGCCGAGATCGAAACCGTGTCGCGCGGTCTCAGCGATGCCGACGAACGCACAGATCGCGAACGCTCTCGGATCGCTGAGCTCGAGGAGTTGGTGCCAGCACTGGAGGCCGACGAAGCCGCGGAAGCTCAGGCTGCCAAGGCGCGCTTCGAGGCGCGTGCGCGCATGGAGGCGCAGGGCGCGCTGCTGGCCGGCAAGCGCCAAGAGCTGGAAGTGCGCAGCGCCAGCCTGCACGAGCGCGAGGGTTTCTTGAAGCGCCGCCTCGACGAAACCGAACGACGGTTGACAGCCGACGCAGCTGCCCGCGCTCATGCGGCCGAACGGCGTGTCGCGGTCGAACGCAGCATGCAGGCCGTCGAGCGACTCGCAGCTCTCGTCGACGGTCACCGTCGCGTGATTGAAGTTCGTCACAACGAGCTGCTCGAGATTCGGCGTCGCCAAAGTGACGAGGTTCGCGCTGCGTCAGAGCGACTCGAGGGTTTGCGTCGCCGCCGCGGACAGGCGGAGACCGAACTGGAAGCGACACGCGAACGCAGTCGTCGACTTGAGATTGAAGACGCCGAAATTCGCGTTCGTCTGGAAAGCGCTCTCGAATCACTCCGCCGCGAGCACGAGATTGAACCAGACGTCGCCGAGGCCGCCCCGATGCCCGTGCTTCCTGAGGGAACCAACCCGGCCTCACGCGTGCGCGACCTCGAACGCGAACTACGACTGATGGGCCCAATCAACCCGTTGGCTCTCGAAGAGTTCAACACGCTGCAAGAGCGCCACCAGTTCCTTGAAGCGCAGCTCGAGGATGTGCGCACCACGCGTCGCGACCTGATGCGCGTGGTCAAGGCAGTCGATCTCGAAATCCAGACCGTGTTCTCAGCCGCATTTGCTGACGTCAGCACCCACTTCACCACCTTGTTCGCCACGCTGTTCCCGGGCGGCGTCGGCAAGCTGGCTCTGACCAATCCCGACGACTTGCTGAATACCGGCGTCGAAGTCGAAGCAAAGCCCGGTGGCAAGAACGTGAAGAAACTCTCGCTTCTGTCCGGCGGCGAGCGAAGCCTGACCGCTCTGGCGTTCTTGTTCGCGGTGTTCCGCAGTCGCCCCTCACCGTTCTATGTGATGGACGAAGTCGAGGCCGCGCTCGACGACGTAAACCTGCACAGGTTCCTAGGACTCATTGACGAGTTCCGCCGGGAAGCGCAGCTGCTTATCGTGAGCCACCAGAAGCGAACGATGGAAGCTGGCGACAGCTTGCTCGGAATCAGCATGCAGCCAGGCGGCTCGTCCAAGGTGGTCGTCGAGCGGGTGAGTAGCTCAGCCTGATCCGCGGCGTGGGCTAACCTCGCCAATCTCACCCGCCCGTCGGGCGAACAGAACGCCGCTGCCATGTCGACCTCCAACGCTCCCGCAATTCAACTAGTAGGTCTGCGTAAGGCCTTCGGCAGCGGCGACAGCGAGGTAGTCGCAGTTGAGTCCGTCGACCTGACGATCGAGGCTGGCGAGTTCTTCTCTCTGCTTGGTCCATCGGGTAGCGGAAAGACCACTGTGCTGCGCATGATCGCTGGATTCGAATCTCCGACATCCGGCGCTGTGTTGTTGGCCGGTCGCGATGTCACACATCGTGCGCCATACGACCGCGACGTCAACACGGTCTTTCAGGACTATGCGCTGTTCCCACACATGAGCGTTCTGCAAAATGTGGAATACGGCCTGAAGGTAAAGGGGGTCGACAAAGCTCAGCGCCGGAAACGTGCGGTGGATGCCTTGGAGAACGTGCGCCTCGCTGATTTCGGGCGCCGTAAGCCGAGCCAACTCAGTGGCGGTCAGCGTCAGCGCGTCGCACTTGCGAGGGCCCTCGTCAACCGGCCGAAGGTGCTGCTGCTTGACGAACCGCTCGGCGCGCTGGATCTCAAGTTGCGCGAAGAGATGCAAGTCGAACTGAAAGCTATCCAGCGCGATGTTGGCATCACCTTCATCTTCGTCACTCATGATCAAGGCGAAGCGCTCAGCATGAGCAATCGCGTTGCGGTGTTCAATCATGGTCGCATCGAACAAGTGGGCACACCGCGTGAGATCTACGATCAGCCGCAGACCGCGTTCGTCGCCGGGTTCGTCGGCACCAGCAACGTGTTGTCCGCCGAGACCTCCAAGCAACTGCTCGGCAAGTCGCAGGCGCACAGCATCCGTCCAGAGCGAATTCGAATCGTCGAGCGGGCGGCGGCAGACGAGGTTTCGGTCGAGGGCACAGTCAGCGACGTTCAGTACCTTGGTGCCGAAAGTCGCGTGCGCGTCGACCTTGCGGACGGCTCACATCTTCTCGCCAACGTGCCGAGCGACGGACTCGTCGGCGTGGTCATCGGCGGTTCGATCCGGCTGGCCTGGTCGCGTGCCGCGGCCTCGACGGTCGCAGAGTCACAAGTTTTTGAAGAGTCGTAAGAGATTTCAGCAACCAAACCAAATAGGGGGAAACCAAGAATGAGAAAAGCAAAAGTAGCAATGGCGCTACTGGCATCGCTTTCCATCGTGGCCGCAGCTTGTGGCGACGACGAGAAGACCGATAACACTTCTGCGCCGACAACCGCCGCGACCACACCGGGCGAGGTCGACTACATGTGGACTCCGAACGCCGACGTACTTGCCGGCGCAGAGGGCCAAGTCAACATTGTTGCCTGGCCCTACTACATCGAAAGTGGAGCCACATCTCCAGATGCCGACTGGGTCACACCATTCACGGAGATCACCGGTTGTGCAGTCAACGTGAAGCTGGGCAACTCCAGCGACGAGATGGTGCAACTGATGCAGAGCGGCGAGTACGACGGCGTTTCAGCATCTGGTGATGCGACACAACGCCTTATCAGCGGTGGCGAAGTGGCCGCCATCGACGTTGCCGAGTTCAGCAGCTACGACCAAATCTTCGATCAGCTGAAGAACCAGGCATGGAACTCTGTCGATGGAGAGATCTTCGGCATGCCTCATGGCCGCGGCGCCAACCTGTTGGTGTACAACACCGAAGCGTTTGCCGAAGCCCCGGATTCGTGGAGTGTCATTTTCGAACCGGGCAGCCCGGCCGAAGGCGCCTCCAGCGTTTACGACTTTCCGATCTACATCGCCGACGCTGCGTTGTACTTGATGACGCACAGCCCGGAGTTGGGCATCACCAACCCGTACGCGTTGGATCAAACGCAGTTCGATGCCGCGATCGCGCTGCTCGAGGCTCAGGCTGCGATCACCGGTCAGTACTGGCAGGACTTCACCATTCAGCAAGCCGGGCTCGAAGATGGCTCGGTGCTCGCTGGAACCACCTGGCAGGTCGTCGCCAACATCGCTCTGGGCAACGGTGCCCTGATCGATGTGACGAAGCCTGTTGAGGGTGCGACCGGTTGGTCGGATACGTGGATGCTCGCGTCGAACGCTGCCAATCCGAACTGCATGAAGTTGTGGATGGACTGGATCACATCGCCGTGGGCAAATGCGCAAGCCACGTCGTTCTTCGGTGAGGCTCCGAGCAACTCAGTTGGCTGCACGCTCGAAGGCATGGCCGATGTGTGCGCAACCTTCCACGCCGAGGAAACCGACTACTGGACCGACGTGTGGTACTGGACGACGCCGACCGAGCAGTGCCTTGACGGTCGTAACGACGTCACGTGCGTGCCGTTTACTGAATGGGTGAACGCTTGGACCGCCCTGCGGGCCTAGCAGAACCAGAAACTGCAAGTAATAGCGCGACGGGTGGGAGGGCTTCCGGGTCCTCCCACCCGGTGCGTGCGCTCAATCGCGCCTTTCATGGTCGGCGCCGATTAGGTGTCGCTTCCTTGCTCGGCGCACCGCTGGGCTGGATGCTGTTCATTTATCTGGGGTCGCTGTTTCTACTTGTGGTCAGCGCGCTTTACCGCCTCGACCCAAAGACCTCAAAGCCCACTAACGACTTCACGAGCGAGAACCTTGCCGAGGCGTTTCAGTTTTGGGAACCCGGCGTGTGGCCGATCGTGTGGGTGTTCATCCGCACAGTAGGCGTGGCAATGCTGGTAACGGTCATCTGTTTTCTGATTGCACTGCCAGTCGCGTTCTTCGTCTCCAAGGTGGCGCCGCGCTGGATGCGGCGCGGACTGATTGTCGCGATGCTGATGCCGCTGTGGGCCGGATACCTCGTCAAGGGCTACGCGTGGCGCGCGATGGTTTCGCCGGCGGGAGGACGTTTCGCGGCAGCCGGGCAAGGCGATGGCGGCTTTCTCGAGTCCGTCATCGGCTGGACGCCCGGGTATGGGCGCGCCGCGATCGTGATCGCGCTCGTTTACCTGTGGTTGCCGTTCATGATCTTGCCGATTTATGCCGGTCTCGATCGACTGCCGCCATCGTTGCTTGACGCGGCGAGCGATCTCGGCGCCAAGCCGATGCGCACATTCCGATCGGTGATTTTGCCGATGCTGTTGCCATCCGTCGCTGCCGGAAGCATCTTCACGTTCTCGTTGACGCTCGGCGACTACATAGTCCCGCAGATAGTCAACAGCGGGCAGGAACGGTTCATGTTCGGCACCATCATCAACGCCGCACTTGGAGCGCCGAACCAACCGCTCGCGGCCGCGTACACACTGTGGCCACTCATCATCATCATTCTCTATCTCGTCGCCATGAAGCGTGCTGGCGCTTTCGAGAACCTGTGATCGCGAGTCCGACGCCATGAAACTCTCGCTCCCGGCTCGTTGTGCCTTCGCTGGCTTCACGCTGTTGACGCTCTTGTTCCTGTACTTGCCTTTGGCGGTCGTGCTGCGTTTGTCTTTCAACCCGGCGAGGTCTGTTTCGTGGCCGGGGTTCAACGGCTACACGCTCGATTGGTGGCGCAATGCTTGGAGCGCCGATGGCCCCAAGGATGCGTTGATCAACTCTTGCAAGGTCGCCTTTGCCGCAATGTTGATCGCGCTTGTCTTGGGCACGCTCGCCGCGATGGCCATGGCGCGCTTTCAATTCTTCGGGAAGAACGCCGTCTCATTCCTGATTGTTCTGCCGATTGCGCTTCCGGGCATCGTCACGGGAATCGCACTGCAAAACACTTTCTCGCGCACCTTCGATCTGGGACTGTTCTCCTTTCGTGTCGGCTTCGGATTCCACTCGCTGATCATCGCTCATGCCACGTTCTGTGTTGTCGTCGCATACAACAATGTGATTGCGCGCCTGCGGCGCTCGTCGCCAAACCTGCTTGAGGCGTCGGCCGACCTTGGAGCGCACGGCACACAAACATTCCGGTACATCACGTTCCCTTTGATGAGGTCGGCGGTCTTGGCCGGTGGCATCCTCGCGTTCGCGCTCAGCTTCGACGAGATCGTCGTCACCACGTTCACTTCTGGCGCAGGTTTTCAGACGCTGCCACAGTGGATTCTGGCCAATTTTGGTCGCCCGCAGAGCGTCCCGTTGGTCAACGTGATGGCTACCTTTGTGATGGTGGTCAGCATCCCTCTCGCGTACTTGGCGCAACGGCTCAGCGATGGCGGGTCTGATTGACCTCCATCTACATCATCCTCGCGGTGGCCGTATTGGTGTTCGGCGCTGGCGTTGTTCTTTGGAACCGACGCAAGGCATCTAAGCCAGCGACGCCAGCTGCCACTGCGCAGCCGGGTTCTACGTCACCAGCACTGCGCTCGCGCATGTCGAAAGCGCGCAGCGCATTCAGCGGTGCGCTCATGCGCATCAGCACACGCAGCGGAATCACGTCTGAGACATGGACTGAACTTGAAGAGGCATTGCTGCTTGCCGACGTAGGGGTGCGGGTCACCGACGAGTTGCTGGCAGGGCTGCGCGCAGCTGTGAAGGCGAAAGAGATAGTCGAGCCGATGCAATTGGTCGAAGCGTTGCGCGCTGAGATGACAGCGCGACTTTCTGGCGCAGACCGATCGCTGCACCTCAAGCCTGGCGACGCCGACAGTCCCAATGTCTGGCTGTTCGTTGGAGTGAACGGTGTGGGCAAGACGACCACGATCGGCAAGGTCGCTGCTCAGCAACGCGGCGAGGGCCGCACCGTTCTGATGGCAGCTGGCGACACGTTCCGCGCGGCGGCGGTCGAGCAGCTCACCACTTGGGCCGAGCGCAGCGGCTCTGAGATCGTGCGTGGTAACGAGGGCGGCGACCCAAGTTCGGTCATCTTCGACGCCATCGAGCGAGCCAGCGCGCGGCGCATCGACTTGGTGTTGGCCGACACGGCTGGCCGCTTGCACAACAAGAGCAACCTGATGGACGAATTGCGCAAAGTGCGGCGAGTGGCAGCCAAAGGTAAAGGCCGTGTCACTGAGGTATTGCTCGTGATTGACGCGACCACCGGTCAGAACGGACTCGCGCAGGCCCGCGAGTTTGGCGATGCGACGCGCGTCGACTCGTCTGTCGACGGCACAGGAGTCACTGGGGTCGTCCTCACCAAACTCGATGGCTCGGCCAAGGGCGGCATCGTGTTTGCGATCGAAACCGAACTCGGGTTGCCAGTGAAACTGGTCGGCATCGGCGAGACCATCGACGATCTGGTCCAGTTCGATCCGATCGAATTCGTCGATGCGCTCGTTCAAATCTCCTAAACATGTCGTCGGTGATTGGAATTGGACTAACGGATCGCCGATGATGTACCGGTGAGTTCAGAGGAACCGAGCGTCGAGGCGGACGCGCCCGAGGAGCCAAACGAGCTCAAGGCGGTACGCAGGGGATATCTGCCTTGTATCGCCGCGACCCTTTGCTCGGTTGCGGTTCCCGGAATCGGGCATTTAGTTGTTGGCGCTCGCGCTCGTTGGCGCGTCATTGCCGTGTCGTTACTGAATGCCGTTGCAATGATTGTTCTTCTCGCGATGCTCGGCCCGGTCAGCGGCCGCACCGATCTCGTCGAGGTCATCGAGAGTCGCTTGGTGTTCGTCGGCCTCGCGGTTGTGCTGTTAGTGCTCGCGGCGACTCGCCTATGGAGTGCGATCGACTCTGCTTGGCAGGCACGTCCGCTAGAGGGTTCGGCCGCGAGGGTTGGCGCGCTCGTGACAGCCGCAACGGTCATCATCGTCGGTGTCGGTCCGCTTGTCGTTCTTGCCGACTACATCGTTGAAACCGACAGGGCGGTCGAGAATGTGTTCGGGTCAGAGGATGCGGAAACGGCACTGCCTTCGGATCTGACGACACCGACTACCGATTCGACGGTTGACCTGACACCGGGAAGCACGACGACGATCGAAAGTACGACGACGACTGTTGCACCGTTTGCCGAGACCGAACGAGTCAACGTGTTGCTGCTCGGTGGCGATGCTGGCCCTGGCCGCTACGGGCTGCGCACAGACACGATGATCGTCGTCTCGATAAGTCCGGTCACGGGTGACACAGTGATGATGTCGATTCCGCGCAACCTGCGTAACTTGCCCTTCCCGCCAGGCACTCGTCTCAACGAACTGCACCCGGACGGCTTTAACGACCTAGCCAACGCGGTTTATCCCATCGTCGCGGCAAACCCTGGGCGTTACGGCGAGGGCGAAGCCCACGACGTCGCAACGCAGGCGATCAAGCAGGGAATCGCGCAGTTTCTCGGCATACCCATCCACTACTACGTGTTGGTCGACATGTTCGGTTTCATCGACGTCGTGGATGCGCTCGGTGGCGTAGACATCTACCTGCCGGAACGAATTCACACCGCGCGCAGCCCTTCAAAGAACATGGAGCAGGTTCCAAAATACTTCGAGGCCGGGCAGCATCACTTCAACGGCATCGAGACGCTCGCGTACGCGCGCACGCGTTACTCGGACAGCGATTACGGCCGAATGGGTCGTCAGCGGTGCGTGATGGGTGCGATCGCCGCCGCTGCGACACCGCGCGCATTGGCGACCGGCTTGACCGATCTTGTCAGTGCTTTCGGTGAGGCCGTGAGCACCGATATACCACGGAGTCGACTAGGCGAAATGGCGCAGCTAGTCGATCGCTATGTCGGTGCCGGCGGATTCGACGAAGTACGCACTCTGCATCTTGCTCCGCCGACGATCGATAGCGCTGGCTGGGATCCTGCGGTAGTGCGCCAACTCGTCACCGACGTGTTGGGCGGCCAGGAACCTGACGGCACCAAGTCCACTTCCGAACAGTGTGGTAAGGCCTAGCCATGTTTGATTCCTTGTCGTCACGCCTTGAGGGCATTGTCAAGAAGTTGCGCGGCAGGGGTCGCTTAACCGCCGCCGATGTCGACGAGATGCTGACCGAGATACGAACTGCGCTGCTCGAAGCCGACGTCAACGTTGGTGTCGTGCGCAGTGTGATTGAGCGCATTCGCGAACAGGCGGTTGGAGCGCGACTGAGTGAAGCGCTCGACCCTGGCCAGCAGATCGTCAAGATCGTGAACCAAGAGCTGACCGCGATGCTGGGCGGCGAGACGCTGAAGATCAGTTACGCCAGCCGTCCGCCGACCGTTGTCTTGATGGCAGGTCTGCAGGGCTCGGGTAAGACGACGAGCGCGGCGAAGCTGGCGCGCTGGTTCAAGAGCCAAGGTCGTCAGCCTTTGTTAGTCGGTGCCGACCTACAGCGTCCAGCGGCTGTTGAGCAGCTACGCACTCTCGGCCGCCAGATCGATGTACCCGTGTTCAGCGAGCCCGGCGACCCTGTCAAGACTGCGAAGCGTGGCCTCGCGGAAGCGCGTCGTCTCGGACGCGATGTGCTGATCGTCGACACCGCCGGTCGACTCGCGATCGACGCCGAAATGATGGAGCAGGTGCGACAGATCTCAAAGGTCGTCGAACCGAACTACACGTTCCTCGTCATCGACGCCATGACCGGCCAGGACGCAGTCTCCGTCGCGGAAGCGTTCCACCGGACGTTGGCGATCGATGGTGTCATCCTTTCGAAGCTCGATGGCGACGCGCGTGGTGGTGCGGCGCTTAGCGTCAAGGAAGTTATTGGACGGCCGATCGCATTCGCCAGCACTGGTGAGAAGCTGAACGAGTTCGAGCAATTCCATCCCGATCGAATGGCCGGTCGCATCCTCGGCATGGGCGACGTGTTGAGCCTGATCGAAAGCGCCGAGCAGGCATTCGATCAGGACCAGGCGCAACTGGCGGCCGAGCGCATGCTCGACGGCGAGTTCACGCTCGACGACTTCCTCGAACAAATGCAGGCGCTGAAGAAGATGGGCCCTCTCAGCAACGTTCTCGGCATGATGCCCGGAATGCCCAAGGAGATGAAGGGTGCCGAGATCGGCGACGACGCGTTGAAGCCGGTGGAGGCGATCATTCGCAGCATGACCTCGCTCGAGCGGCGTAAACCGGAACTGCTGAACGGCAGTCGGCGCACTCGCATCGCGAACGGCAGCGGGACAACCGTCGGTGAGGTGAATCGCCTGGTCAAGCAGTTCCAGGAAATGCAGAAGATGATGAAGCGAATGGGTGCGGGTAGTCGTGGCGGCAAGAAGGGCGGCAAGGGTCGGCTTGCGGGCTTGGCTGGACTAGGCGGGATGCAGGGTATGCAAGGCATGCCGGGAATGCCCGGGCAAGGGCTACCCGGGCAAGGGCCGCCAGGTGGCTTCCCGCAGTTCAATTGATAGCCTCATCTAGTCCGCAAACCGTGTTGCGAACCACTTTTAGGGAGCACCAAAGTCCATGTCAGTGAAGCTGCGCCTAACCCGAGTCGGCAAGACCAAGCAGCCGCATTACCGCATTGTCGCCGCCGACAGTCGGTCGCCGCGCGATGGTCGTTTCATCCAGATCCTTGGTACCTACAACCCGCGTGAAGAGCCGTCCGCGTTGAAGGTCGACAACAGCAAGGCCGTTAAGTGGTTGCTCGATGGTGCGCAGCCGACCGAGCGCGTGAAGAAGCTGCTCGAGATTTCGGGTGCGTGGGCCGAATTCGGCACCGCTCGCGCCGCGAAGTAACTCCGGTAGCGAGAACAACATGACCGACGTCGATCCAAACCAGATTCCTGCACCCACCGCGACTGCTGTGCTGACGCATGTCGTGCGGTCGATCGTCGACGATCCCGAGGCCGTCAAGGTTGACGCCAAGGAAAGCCGTGGCCGCATTCGGCTGGAAGTTCGAGTTGGCCCAGGCGATCTTGGCCGCGTGATTGGCCGTCGTGGCCGCACAGCGCAGAGCATCCGCACGCTGGTTCGTGCCGCTGCGACACGCGACGACGTCGAGGTCGACGTCGACTTTGCCGACTAACGCTTGCTTACTAAGTAGGCCAAGTGTCTGATCCGTTGCTAGAAGTTGGCCACATCGGCCGCGCCCACGGTGTACGCGGTGCTGTATACGTCAACCTGCTAACAGATCGTGAAGAGCGATTGGCCGTGGGTGCTCGACTTCGTGCAGGCGAGCGCTGGCTGACGGTCGAGGCCGCGCGTCCAGCCGGGACGCGCTGGCTGGTGCAATTCGAGGGCTGCTCCGACCGCAATGCAGCGGAACTGTTGGTAAGCACAGCGCTGTTTGCCGAACCGCTTCCCGAAGCGTCGGATGGCCTTTATGTGCATCAGCTCATTGGGTCCGACGTAGTGGGGTTGGACGGCCACTCATATGGACGCTGTGTGGCCGTTATTGCCAATCCGGCCCACGACTTGCTCGAGTTAGAGGACGGGTCCTTGGTGCCCACGGTGTTCATCACCGCGTCCACGGCCGGCCAAGTCGTGATAAATCCGCCTGAAGGCTTGTTCGATCTCGGGGAATGACGGCCGCTCGTCGATTGTCAACTCGTGGTTCGGTTGAGTCAAGAGTTCGTCAAATCTAAGGGCTCGGCCGACAGGGAGTGATCATCATGAGTTACCTTCGCTCAAGCAGGTCAATGGTCTCGCGGTGGGAGAGAACGATGGGCAGCCATTTGAAGAGCAGCAAACTAAAAGTGATTCTGATCACGGGCGACGCGATCGCTTTCGCACTTGGCTTCGCGCTGATGGTCGACGTCGCGAACTTCCCGCAGAGTCACGGCTGGGCGAAGTCAGTCGCTGTCGTTTCCGCCGCGGTTGCAATTGGGCTGGTCGCAGCTCGCTCGCAAGGACTGTTCCTCGCACGCGTGAGCGCCGTTCGGATTGTCGAACTGACGCGCAGCACCCGTGCTGTCAGCATCACAGTTGCGGGCATGATCATTTTCGATCGCATCACCGACATCGGCTTTCGGATCCGCTACATCCTGGGCGGCGCCGCCGTCGCCTGGCTGGTCTTCGTCATTCTGCGTTCGGTCTTTCGGGGCTGGGTTGCGACGAAGCGTGCTAACGGTCTGCACCAGCGACCGGTAATCGTCATCGGTGCCGACGAAGAGGCCGCTCGACTGATCGAACTGTTTGCTACCCACGCCGACCTCGGCATGTCGGTAGTTGGCATCGTTGGCAACCGCGGTGAGGCCGTGCGCCACAACATGGGCGCACTGTGGTTGGGCGAGGCCGAGCAGGCAGAAGCGTTGGTCGCTACGCATCGGGTGTCGGGCGTTGTGGTTTCGCCGACGGCGCTTGGCCCTACCCGCCTTCATGAACTGATTCGAAACCTTCAGCGCCACGATCTGCATGTGCACCTCGCAACCGGAGTATCGGGCATCGACGCTCGACGTTTGCGACGCTTGTCGTTGTCGCACGAACCTTTGCTTTACGTTGAGGCTCCTCCGTTGTCGCGGATTCAGTTGGCACTCAAGCGCGCGTTCGATGTCGTGGCGTCAACTGTGCTGCTTGTTCTGGCGGCGCCGCTGTTGGGTGTCATAGCGCTAGCTGTCCGAATTGGCGACAAGGGGCCGATCGTCTTTCGCCAGCAGCGCGTCGGACGAGGCGGCGCAACGTTCGACGTCTTGAAGTTCCGCACGATGGCCGTAGATGCCGAAGCCCGACTGGCCGCGCTGAAGGCGAACAACGAGCGCAGCGGGCCACTATTCAAGATGGAGCGCGACCCGCGCGTTACTCGCGTTGGCCGGCTGCTCCGCGAGACCAGCCTGGACGAGCTGCCGCAGCTGGTCAACGTTCTGCGCGGCGAGATGAGCTTGGTCGGTCCGCGACCGGCGTTGCCTTCCGAGGTCGCAAGCTTCGCGCCCGACCTTCGCGAGCGCGAGCAAGTGCGCCCAGGTATCACCGGCCTCTGGCAGACCGAGGCACGCGACAATCCTTCATTCGAGACTTACCGGCGCCTCGACCTGTTCTACGTCGAAAACTGGTCGGTCACTCTCGACCTCATGATTCTGTTGGGGACGATCGAGCATCTTGTCGTTCGGTTCTTCGCTGCATTTCGTCGCAAGCCGGAACTGCGGCTGCCTGGCGAGCTCAATCCGGGTGCGTTGGTTACCGATGCGCCACGCGTCGCGTTGGCGGAGAGTGCAGCATGAGCCGCCGTCGTTTAGCTCTCGTCGGCGCTGGCCAAATGGGCTCGAGTCATGCTCGCATCATCGCCGAATCGCCGCTGGCCGATCTGGCAGTCGTGATCGACGTCGATGCCGAGGCAGCGAAGCGCGTCGCGGGAGCGTACGACAGCGTGCCCTCGACCAATCTTGAGGACGCCCTTGATTGCGACGGCGTCATCATCGCTGGCAGTACTGCGGCGCGTATGGAGTGCGTGCTGCCGTTGCTTCAGGCCGGGCTTCCGATGCTTGTCGAGAAGCCGTTCGCACCGACACTTGCCGAACTCGATCAGTTGCTCGCTATCGCGCAGCAGCGCGAGATTCCGGTGATGTGCGGGTTTGTCGAGCGTTTCAACGCAGCGTTTCGCACAGCGCTGCAAGTGCTTGACGGGCCAGCAACGCATCTTCTTGCAATTCGGCACTCGCCGTCAGCAACCCGCATCAGCTCTAGCGTGGTGAACGACCTAATGCTGCACGACCTCGATGTGGCGCAGCGCCTCTTCGGCGATGTTCCCGGCGAGGTAGTCGGTTCTGCATGTGTGCGCCCCCCAACCTCCGAGTGGAATGAGATTGCGGACTGCACGATCGCCTTTCCGCCGTCACCCGACCAGCCGCAGGGCATCGCGACGCTGTCGGCCAATCGGATGGGCCAGCGCAAAGTGCGATCACTCACGATCCATACTGCGACGAAGTTGGTCGAGGTCGATCTACTTCGTCAAGACGTGACCGTCTACCGCAACGTCAGCCAAGAGATGCTGCATTCAGCTGGCGGGATCGGTTATCGGTCGTCGACCGAAGTTGAGTTGCCGTTTGTCCGCCACCAAGGTGAGCCGTTGGCTTTGCAGCTCGGGCACTTCCTCGATCTCATTGACGGCGTCGCCGACCCGGTTGAAGAGCGTCGCCAGATTCGACCTGCTCACGTCTTCGCCGAGCAGATCGAAACTGCCTCGCGTCGCTAGCCCAGCAGCGCGTCGATGGCTAACACAACCTTGTCGCTGGCGTTCTCGCCGTACGGGTAGGGCAGCGCAGCGAGTTCCTTGTGAACGGCTGGTAGCCGCGCCAGTAACTCGCGGACCTTCTCGCCGATCGCCGGCCCAGCCGCGACTAGGTGTGCGAATGTGCCAAGGATCTCCGGGCGCTCCGTCGAGTTGCGCACGATGACTACTGGACGCTTAACGATGCACGCTTCCTCTTGCACGCCACCGGAATCGCTGACCAGCAGCGCGGCTTCGCTGGCGAGGCTGATGAACTCGCGATAGCCGATCGGCTCGCAAACGTGCAGTTGCGAGAGTTCGTGCTGTAGCCCGAACTCGGCGGCCCGATGGCGCGTTCGCGGATGCAACGGCAGCAGTACCGGCAAGTGGATGGAGGCCAACTCGCGCAGGATTGCGCCGAGGTTGTCGGCGCTGTCAGCGTTCTCTGCGCGATGAATGGTGGCAAGCACGAACTTGTTGGGTTCAACGCGCCTAGCGGCGACATAGTCGGCGCGCTCTTCGGCCGTCGGCATGATGATGTCCAGAGCGTCGCGCAGCGTGCTGCCGGTCACGCTGATGCGCGTATCGGCGATTCCCTCGCGGCGTAGCGCATCGGCGTTGGAGGCATGCGGGGCTAAGCACAGATCGGAGAGGACGTCGATCAACACGCGGTTGTGTTCCTCGGGCATTGCTCGGTCGTATGACCGCATGCCGGCCTCGACGTGTACGAGCCGCGTGGCTGTGCTGTTGGCGGCCAATGCGCCAGCGACGCCCGAGTTGGTGTCACCTTGTACGACGACTGCCGCGGGCTGGACATCGCGCAGGAATGCTTCGATCGCGATCGTTGCTAAGCCAATCTGTGCGCCGCGCGTTTCGCCGCCAACGGTGAGGTGCAGGTCGGGGTGCCCGAGGTGCAGCTGGTCGAGAAAGGTCTGGCTCATGTTGTCGTCAAAGTGCTGGCCAGTGTGAACGACAAGCGCCCGCTCGCCGAGTCGATGAATAACAGGTGCAAGTTTGATGATCTCGGGCCGCGTTCCGACCACCACTGCAATCTGGTTGTTCATCAGGCTTTGACCGACGCGTGTACGGCCGCGACGATCTGATCGCGCTCGCCCTCAGTGAGGTGCTGATGAACCGGCAGGCTGATGACCTGGGTGGCAACGAGCTCGGCGACCGGGTTCTCGCCGATGACGACCCGTGGATGGCTGCGGTAGCACTCGTAGTCGTACACGGCCCGCGGGTAGTAGACCCCAGCACCGATGCCAGCTTCGTTGAGTCTGCGCAATACTTCGTCGCGACTTGTCGCACAGTCCGACGTGATTCGCAGCGTGTACTGGTGCCACGCGTGTGTTCGATCTGGGCGGGTGATGGGAGTGACGACGCCCGGCAATCCGGACAGGTTGCTTGAGAAGTAGGCGGCATTGGCCGTCCGGGCTGCGGTGATTCGTGGAAGGCGAGCGAACTGCGGAATCGCGACAGCAGCGGCGAGGTCGGTGAGGCGGTAGTTGTGGCCAGCGACCTCGTACTGGTAGCGCGCCTTCATCCCGTGGTTGCGCAGAAGCCGTAGGCGGTCCGCCAGCGCGTCGTCGTCGGTGGTTATCACGCCACCTTCACCGGATTGAAGGTTCTTGGTCGCGTAGAAGCTGAACGTTGCCTGACCAATCGTTGTCCCGACACGAACGTTCTGGTACGTAGCACCATGTGCTTGCGCGGCATCCTCGATGACAGCCAGGTTGCGTTTCTTCGCTGCCTTCGTGAGCGGCGCCAGATCGCACGGTTGGCCGAAGAGATGAACCGGCATCACGACGCGTGTGCGATCGCTCACCAGATCTGCCACGGATGACGGATCCAGGTTGAAGTCGTCGGCGTCGATGTCGGCGAAGCGAGCGGTGGCGCCGGATTCGAGTATCGAGTTCAGTGTCGCCACAAACGTGAACGCGCTGGTGATCACTTCGTCGCCCGGCTGCAACTTCAGTGCTTCAAGTGCGACTACTAGAGCGGTCGTACCGTTGTTCACCGCGATTGCGTGCCGCGCGCCGGTCATCTCGCAACACAACTCCTCGAAGCGCTGCACCATCGGGCCCTGAGTCAGCATTCCCGACCGCAGTACTTGCAGTACGAGTTCCTCTTCCTCCGGCCCGGTCTTGACTACTGAAATCGGAATCAAGCGTGCGCCGCCTGGCAATCGTCGCATTCGAACGACGGCGGGGGAGTGGCAGCTCGCGACACAACTCGACCACATGTGCAGACCCAGCCAGCGGGTCTGGCCGGTGAGCCAACGACGAGTTGATGCGGAGCTACGTCGTGCGTGACGACGGCACCGGCGGCGACTGCCGACCACTCGCCGAGCGTGACGCCGCAGATGACTGTTGCATTGGCGCCGACTGATGCGCCGCGCCGAACGATGGTGGGAACGACCTGCCACTCTGTGCTCGACGCTCGCGGATATCGGTCGTTAGTGAAAACGCACGACGGCCCAAGGAATACGTCGTCGGCGATGGTGACGCCGCGATAAACGCTCACGTTGTTCTGGATCTTGACCCGTGAGCCGATGGTGACATCAGTGTCGATGTACACGTTCTTGCCGAGTGATGCGTTCTCGCCGATCGTCGCACCAGTTCTTACGTGCGCGTGATGCCAGATGCGCGTGCCGTCGCCGACTTGCGATCCGGGTTCCACAATCGCCGTGGCGTCGGCGGACCATGCCGTGACCTGGCGCATCAGCCAAGCCTACTGACGCCATACGTATGCTGGTCGGATGCCCGAATCGGTCGACGAATCGCAGCGGTGCGCCGTTGTCGGCGCTGGTGCGCTCGGCTTGACGCTTGCGCTGCGACTCGCTGGTCGCGGCCACAAGGTGACCGTGTACGAAGCGGGCGACGTGCTTGGTGGGTTGGCCGCGCCGTGGCAAGTGGGCGACGTCACGTGGGATCGGCACTACCACGTAACGCTGTTATCGGATGCGCGCACGCGGGCGATGTACACCGCTGCTGGCGTCGCCGACGACGAACTGCGCTGGGTCGAGACCAAGACTGGTTACTACGGCACCGACCATGTGTTGCGTTCAGTGTCGAACGCTGTCGAGTTCTTGAAGCTGCCTGGGCTATCGCCGATCGACAAGGTGCGCCTCGGCGCAACGATTGTGGTGGGCTCAAAGATTCGCAATGGTCGCCGCATGGAGCGCGTGACCGTCGAGCGCTGGCTAAGGCGATGGAGCGGCAACTCCGCGTTCGAAACGTTCTGGAAGCCGCTACTGCGCGCCAAGCTTGGCGACGCTTACCCGAAGTCATCGGCCGCGTTTATCTGGGCGACCATCCAGCGGCTCTATGCCGCGCGCCGGACAGGTCTGAAGAAGGAGATGTTTGGCTACGTGTCGGGGGGATACTCGCGAGTGTTCGCAGCCTTTGCCGAGACACTGGCCGCGGCTGGAGTTGAGGTTCGCCTATCCACGCCGATTAGCAGCGTCGAGCGACGCGGCGATTACCTGTCGGTTGTGACGTCAGCAGACACCACAGACTTTGATCGCGTCGTCGTTACAACTAATGCGGCACTGGCCGCGCGGCTGTGTCCCGACCTAGTCGCCGGCGAGCGCGCTCGCTTACAGCGTGTCGAGTACCTGGGAATTGTTTGCGTTTCGTTGCTTCTCGAGCAACCACTTTCTCCGTACTACCTGACGTACATCACCGAGCCGGCGACGCCGTTTACCGCAGTCGTCGAGATGACCGCGTTCATCGATCCGGTCGAGGTTGGCGGCAAATCGCTGGTGTATCTGCCGAAGTACGCGCCATCGACGGACCCGCTCTTCCAGGCCGACGACGCTGACGTGGTCGCAACGTTCTTGCCCTTCCTGCAGCAGATGTATCCCGCGTTCGATCCTGCGCAAGTTGTCGCGGCTCGTGTCTCGAAGGTGCCTCAGGTGTTCGCGGTGCCGGCCGTCGGCTACAGCGACGACGCGCCACAGATCGCCACGTCGGTGCCCGGCCTGTTTCTCGCCGGTTCGGCGCACCTTCCGTTCTCGACGCTGAATGTCAACGACACGTTGTCGCTAGTCGATGAAGTGCTCACAGTTGCGGGGATGTCGGCCGACTAACGTTCGCTTTATGAGCGCGGCGAAGTCGATGGCATCGTTGTCGCTGGACGCCGACAATCTGTGGGCGTATCAGATGACCCATGGTGATCCCGGATGGGACACATATCCGACTTACCTTGATGCTCTTGTCGACGTCGTGTTGCCGATGCTCTCGGAACTCGATCTTCGCATCACGTTCTTCGTAGTTGGGCAGGATGCAGCGCTCGAGAAGAACCACCGGGCCGTGGCCGCGATGGCGGATGCGGGTCACGAGATCGGTAACCACAGCTTCCGCCATCAGCCGTGGTTGCATCGCTACTCGCTCGACGAGATCCATACCGAATTGGCGCGTACCGAGAATGCGTTGCAAGACGTAACCGGTCAGCGGCCGGTGGGGTTCCGTGGTCCCGGATACAGCCTCAGCCCCGATGTGTTGCGAGCATTGATGGATCGCGAGTACGAGTACGACGCCAGCATCTTGCCGACGGTCATCGGCCCATTGGCGCGGCGCTATTACTTCCGTTCAGCCAAGCTGACTGAACAGCAGCAGGCCGAGCGTGCGCATTTGTTCGGCAGCGCGCGCGACGGACTGCAGTCGCTGAAGCCATTTCGCTGGGTCGCTGGCCCCCAGTCACTGGTCGAGATTCCGGTGACGACGATGCCGCTGACACGGGTACCTATCCACATGTCGTACGTCTTGTACCTGGCCGGCCCATCGCCCGCGGCCGCTTACCGGTACTTCGCTGGCGCGTTGCGATTGTGCGCGCTGCGGAGAGTGCAGCCCAGCATTCTGTTGCATCCACTCGACTTTCTCGGGGCCGACGACGTTGACTCGCTGCAGTTCTTCCCGGGCATGAACCTCACGGGCGCACGCAAGCGCGAGACCGTAGTGCGTTGCCTGCGGATGTTCTCCGAGCGGTTCAACGTTGTTCCCATGCGCGAGCACGCACGAGCGTTGGCCGCCACTGGGTCGCTGCCTACTCGATCTTTGTGGCAAGTTCGTTCGCCGGAGTCATCGCCGGTTCCCGTAGGTGCATCGCGATGAAACCTGAGCGCCGCCTAGTCACACTCCTGGTTCCGGCATACAACGAGGCGCTGAAGATCATGGCCTCGCTCACCGCGATGTACGACTACATGGGTGCCTTGTCCGATACGTATCGTTTCGAGTTGCTGGTTGTCGACGATGGCTCGACCGACGAGACCGCCGAGATCGTTGAAGCATTTGCTCGTACGCGTCCAGAGGTGCGGCTTCTGAAGCAACCAGCCAACATGCGGCTAGGGCAGGCGCTACGTGACGGGTTCACCGCATCGAACGGCGACATCGTCGTCGTGTTCGATTCCGATTTGTCCTACGCGGTTGAACACATCGGTCTCATGCTCGAGACGATGGATCGCGAGCACGTTGCGATTGTCGTCGCCTCGCCGTACATGAAGGGCGGCAAGACGACCGACGTGCCGTGGAATCGCGCGCAGATGAGCAAGCAAGTCAACAAGTTGCTTTCGGCTGGCAGCCAGTACGACTTGCACACCGTTACCAGCATGGTTCGTGCGTACGACGGGCCATTTATTCGCAGCTTGTCGCTGAAGTCGATGGGGCCAGAGATCAACACGGAGATTCTCTACAAAGCGCAGGTCATGCGGGCGCGTGTGATCGAAGTGCCGGCGCATCTTGATTGGAGCGATCAGGCGGAACGCATCGCTACGCGCCGAGTGTCGCTGAAGTTCACGACCACCTCGAAGCTGTTGGTGTTCGCCAGCTTCCTGTACCGCCCCATCTTCTTCTTCATGATTCCCGGGCTGTTGCTGCTCCTGGTGTCGTTCTGGTCCGGCGGCTCGTTGGCGTGGACTGTGTGGCACGAGTACAACGACCAAGGTGGCGGATGGGATGCTCGCATCACGAATGGCTTTGCCGAGGCATGGAAACTGCGTCCGCAAACGTTCATCATCGCCGGCTTCACATTCGTAGTGGCCGTGCAGTTGATCTCGCTCGGCCTGCTAGCAGCGCAAGCAAAGCGCTACTTCGAAGAACTCTTCTACGCAGCCACCCGCCGCACCGACTGAGGGCGCCGCTCAGGTGGACATCCCCGTTCGCGTTGCTTCATTGAGGATTTGCTGCACTCGGTCTAACCACGCTGAGTAAGTCAGACCATCACTTGGCGGGTGGTAGTCGCACAGGTCGTTCGAGAATCGGCGTGACGCGTCCTCATCACTGGCCGGGGGACGATGGGCTGCGAGTTCCTTGGCGGCGGAACTGACCTGTGCTACGCCCTGACCAACGACAGCATCGGCAAGTGCAGAATCGGCGTCCGGGTATTCAATCATCCAATCCTGGTGCAAGTAACCGCCGAGAAGCTGCCATAGATTCCAGCAGCAGTCTTTGTGAGTCACCGGACTGAGTTTGCCACCCGCTCCGGGGACTTTTGACAACAACAGCCACGTCGTGTGGAAGGGGTCGGCGCGAGAAACCTTGGACTAGCTCTCGAAGTCGTAGGGATTCCACCTAGTGGGTGGATTCATTGCGACTTCGAGGGGTCAAGTCGAAATTACCCCGCCTCACACAGAGCGGCTAGGGGATTGTGGCTATTGCTAGCCAGGCCTCACCTGTGTTTACGAACATTCCTTGCACCTGCGCCTTCGGCGCGGGCATTTCTGCTGTGAACTTGTTGCCCGCCACTTCCAAACGGACTTCGAGCGGGCCGACTATCTCACCGCCTAGATCGCTCCAGGCCTTGTACGCCGCCTCCTTCATTACAAAGGCCGCGACCGGGTCGATGTCGGGATCATCCGCACGCAGGACGGACTCGCGCAACTCGGCGTCGCCGGGCTCGCCGTGAGGTTCGATGTCAATCCCGATCGCGCGATAGTTCTTCGTCGATCCGATCGCAGCGATGGCGTGGGACCGATCGTGAGCGAGTGAGCCGACTACTCCTTCTGGCCAGGCCGGTGAACCGTTGGTCGACCGACCGATCGGGCTAGAAGTCCCCAGCAAATCGTGCAGCAACGCGCGGCCGGTTGCGAACTCGGCTCGCCGCTGATCGCGCGCCGAGCTGATCAACGCAAACTCATCGGCGTGCAGCGCCGCAACGTGGGCCGAATCGATCTTGAGTGCCGCGATCTTCATTGTTCCGACTGCTCAATCGCGGTGCGAATTGCTTCGGCGAGTACACGCACATGCGGTTCGAGCACCATCGAGTCGTGATCGCCCGGCACGTTTACGATTTCAACCTTGGCGCAATGGCGCCGCCACCCGTTGTCTTCCTGCACGAAGTCGCGTCGGTCGTCGATGCCGCGGCCGCCCAGTAGCCGATATCGCACCTGGTGGGGCGGGCGGTAGAGCGTGATCTCGCCGTCGTACTGCCCGACGTCGTAGCGGTCGAGCGCGCGCATGAAAGCACTCTCGATGTCCGCGCTGTGTTGCATCCCAGCTTCCGGTGCGCCCATCTGCGCGCGAGCCGCCAGCTCACGCTTCCAGTCCTGCCGACCGCGCCACCAACGCCCGATGTAGCCCAACTTGTACCGGCCAAAGTTCTGCAACTGAATCGCGACCTTGTCGGCGGAGGTGAGGGGTTGTCGCATCGAAGGCGCTGGAGTGTCGAGCATCGCCAGCAGCGCGACCTGTTCACCCGCTGCGCGCAGTTGGCGCGCCATCTCGAGCGCAGTGATCCCGCCGCCGGAGAATCCGCCCAACAGGTACGGGCCGTGTGGTTGCACCTCGCGAACCTCTTGTAGGTACGCGGTCGCCATTTCCTCGAACGTCTCGTGCGGTTTGTCGCCACCGAACAATCCGCGTGCCTGCAATCCGTAGAACGGGCGGCCTGCTCCGATCTGGTTGCTGAGGTGACGCAGGTTCAGCACGTTGCCGAACATTCCCGCGACAAGAAAGAACGGTGTGGTGCGTCCATCGTCGCGACGGTGCATCGGTACGAGGTAGGTGTACACACTCGGCGGCGCGGTGGACTTGGCGTCACCCGAGTCTGACGACCGCAGCATCGATCGAATCAGTGCGGCACCGGCTTCCACGGTGTCAGCGGTGAAGAGCGCCGAGATCGGAAGATCGACGGAGAACAGTTTTCGAATGCGAGCGAACAGCCGCACCGCGATCAGGCTGTGCCCTCCGAGGTCGAAGAAGCTGTCGTGCACACCCACTTCTGTGATGCCCAGCAGTTCCTGCCACAACTCAGTCAGCGTTCGCTCAATCGGATCGCGCGGCGCAACGAATTCGCTGTTCAGCCGCGGTCGGTCAAACGTCGGCGCGGAGTCACCGACATTACGCAACGCGGCATCGCTAATCGAGTCCGCTTGGGTTTGCAGGGCGATCGGATTGATAGCGGTGATCATCAAAGTTCCGCCGTTGTAGCTGGTCAAGGCGGCTTCAAACGCTGCAGCTCCTTCGGCGGCGCGAATACCTTGCGAGACGTTGTGACGCAGAGCTTCTTCGGCGAAGGTGACGGGCCTTTCATGCGCTGCGCTCGACTCAGTGACCGCTTCGTTGGGCAGCTGGTCGAGTTTGAGGCGGCCTGCCAGTCGCTTCATCGTGAAGCCGGTAACCGTGATTGCGACCTGTCCGTTGGAGCCGACGAACAGAACGTCGAAAGTTGCGAAGCCTGCGCTCTCGGTGCTTCCTGGGCGGATTGTCGAGACCACAGTTGCAGTGCGCAATTGATCGTGTGGTCCGTTGGGGTCATGAATGACTATTGATTGAAGGCTGACCGGCACCCACAACGCGTCGCCTGTGTAACCGGGTACCTGCTCAAGTGCGAAGCACAACCCGATGTCCAGAAGCGCCGGATGCAGAACAAAGTCGTCGAGGTCGGCGTCGTGCGCGCCGGGAATCTCGAGTGTCGCAACCGATCGTTCCGACCCAGTGTGAACGCGCTGCGCGACTGTCCACCGTGGTCCGAGACGTAGGTGGTCCTGCTGTCTTGTACGCACCGGCCCGCGATTCGGGCTCGCCGCCACCACGGCGGCAACGTCGATGGCGGTCGCATGCGCGGGTGCGCGCAACACGATCTGCGCTTGGGCTGTTGTCGTCCAAGCGGGCTCATCGCGCTCGTCGTCGCTGACTGCGCGACGCACCTCGAGCGCGTAGCCGTAGTCGGTGGGATCGAGCACAGCCTGCACTCGTGTCGGGCCCGTGATCGATGCCGCGAGCGGAGCAACCATGACGAGTTCGCGAATCTCGAACGGCCGGCGCACACCGGCTTCCCGTAACGCCTGACGCACTAACTCGACGTAGCCAGCGCCTGGGAACATTGCAGCACCGGCAGCGGTGCGATGCTCGTCGAGGAACCACGCGTTGGATGGCCACGAAGCGTTGAGGGTGACGACTCCCGACGGATCGCTCACCCGTGTTGAGAAAAGCGGACCAGCGCATGGCTGCGGACGCTCGCGACCGTCGTCGAGCAGTCGGTGGACAGACTCGACTGCCATACCCACGTCGGACCACGCACCCCACGCGATCGCGGTGACTCGATCGGTTTGCGACTGTGCGAACGCTTCGAGAAACGCGTTGGCCGCGACGTAGTCGATTTGGCCAGGGGGACCGGTGAGAACGCTGGTGGAGGAGAACACGACGAACATGTCGAGCGCGTGCTCGCGGGTCAATTCGTCGAGCACCAACGTGCCGTAGACCTTGGCGGCCAACACACGCTCTATGTCTGCCTGCTCCTTGTCGAGCAGTGGCCGATCGTCGACCACGCCAGCCGCGTGCACCACGCCATGCAATCCGCCGTGCGTCGCTCGGAGTTCGGTTATGACCTCACGCATGCGAGCAATGTTGGTGACGTCGGCGTGAATGACCGTGACTTCGGCACCGGCCGCGCGGAGCGCAGCCAGACCTTGAATGCGCGCCAGCAGGGGGTGATCGGCATCGAGAGTGCGCTTGAGTTCTGGCCATTGATCTTCGGGCGGCAGCGCCGTGCGTGTCACGAGCACCAGTCGCGCTGCCACCGATTCGTACAGCTGTCGAGCGACGGTCAAACCAATGCCGCCGAGTCCGCCTGTCACAAGCACAACGCCGCCACGTCGCAGGGGGAAGCCCTTTGGGAGATCGGCGCGAGATGCGCGTTGGTAGGTGCGGACCAGACGCGCGCCGTCGCGCCACGCAGCGACGACACCACCGTTGACGTCGGCGATGGTGGCCAGTGCTTCACCAAGAATCGCATCGACAACATGTGAATAGTCGGTGGTCGCGCGGCGCTTGGTGGGCGGCATCTGCAGATCGACCGCAACGCAAGTGACATCGGGAAGCTCGTGGGGCAATACCAACAGGGGCCCAAGCACCGTCGCTTGCTCTGGCCACGAAACGTCGTCGCTCGCCAACGCTCGTTGTGCATGAGTTGTCGCGACCACGACATGAAGCGGCCGACGCAATCCCTCGGCGACCCATGCCTGCATGAAGAACACGAGGTTGTAGAAACCAAGCTCTTGGTTCCGATGAAAGAAACTGTGCCCGGCCCGGAACTCTTGGCGCTCGGCCAACAGCGCCAGATTCAGCACTCGATCAGGGACATGGCCGTTGCGTACGAGATCCGCGAGGAGTTGCTCGTAGCCACCGAGCCCGTGCTCCGCGGCGAGGAGGTATTCGTCGGGACGAACCACTCGATATGAATCGCCCGATCGCACGACTGCCACTCGATGACCGGATGCGCGCAACTTCGCGATGACGCGATCGGCGATGCCAACGCCGTCGGCGAACACCAGATATGTGGTGGAGTTCGAGATCGCGCCGCCGCTCGGCTGGGGCAGCCAAGTTGGCTCCCAGAACCACTGGTCGGCGGGCGACCGCTCGAGCATTGTTGAGTTCGTTGCAGCCGAGTCGGTATCGGCGCGCGCCTCGATGAAGTACCGCTGCTCCTGGAACGCGTACGTCGGCAAACTCAGGCGTTGTCGTGTACTACCCGGCGCACTACCTGGCGTGCCGTCCGTATAGGCATGAGCCACCGGATATTCGCCACCAAGTGCCCACAGTCGTCCGAGCGCGGTCAGCAAAGTTGTCGCGTCGTCGACAGTGTCGTCGGCCGGACGCATCGTGGGCACCGTGCCATGACGGGCGCCCACCGCGGGACTTAGGCGCGCCAACGAGCACAGCGTGCCACCAGGGCCGACCTCGATGAACGATGCGTCGTTGTATTCGTTCGCGAGCGTCGCGACATCGGCGGCAAAGTCGACTGTGCCGCGAAGTTGCCGAACCCAATACTCGGCGTCGGTTGCTTCGGCATCGGTGATCCATGTGCCGGTCTGATTCGACACCCATGGCGTGCTGGGTGCTGCGAGCGCGAGCGATTGCAGGTACGCGCGGAACTCGTCCAGTACGGGGTCGAGTAGTCGACTGTGCGCCGCGATGTTGATGCGCACGCGGCTCGACTCGACACCGATCCCGTTGAGGTGATGCTCGAGCGACGTCAGACCATCCTCGGTTCCCGATGCGACGCACAGATCGGGTGCGTTGATCACTCCAAGATCGAGACCGTACTGATCGAGGATCGGACGCAACTCTGCTGCCTGCATCCGCACCGACAACATGCCGCCGCGAGTGCGGTCCATCAGTCGGCCGCGTAGAACTACAAGCCCAAGGCAATCGGCGAAACTCATCGTGCCTGCGACGCACGCAGCGACGACTTCGCCGACACTGTGCCCCGCGAGCGCGGTCGGTATGACGCCCCAGCCGATCAACAGTTGCGCCATCGCGTGCTCGATGATCAAAAGGGCTGGAAGCTGCAATGACGCGTCCTGCAACGCGATGGCCGTGTCTCCGCTACCCGACCCACCCAACAGCAGCGGAGCGAGGTCGAGACCATGCGACTCTTTGGCGAGGCGCAAGCCCTCGTCGACGTGTTGGCGGAATGCTGGCTCTGCGGCGTAGAGATTTGAAGCCATTTGCGGATACTGCGTGCCTCCGCCTGGAAAGAGGAAGACGATTGGTGGCTGCCGAGACCCAGCGCTATGCGTGAAGACCCTGCGCGCGTCGCCGGTTCGAAGCAATTGAGCTGCTTCAGCGACTGATGTGGCCGCCACTACGCGACGCTCGCTGAACTCATGGCGGCCCGCGTGCAGCGTGAAGGCGACGTCGGCGAGGTTGAGATCCGGATGTTCTTCGAGGTGCCGAGCCAACCTTTCACTCGCGCCGTCAAGCGCCGCCCTATTGCGCGCAGACAGCACCAGCAACTGCGCGCCGATGGCTGGTGCACTAGGCGTCGGCGCCGGCGCTTCTTCCAGCACGGCGAATGCATTCGTTCCTCCGACGCCAAGCGAGTTGACGCCCGCTCTGCGCGGGGCGTCGGTCGCCTGAGTCCACTCGGTGAGCTCGCTTGCAACAACGAACGCGCTGCCTTCCAAAACACTGTTCGGATTGGGACGCTTGTAGTGAAGGCTCGGCGGAATTGCATGGTGCTGAAGCGCCAGAGTTGCTTTGATCAGACTCGCAACACCAGCCGCGGTGTCGAGGTGACCGATGTTCGATTTCACGCTGCCGATGTGGCAATACGGCTGACCATCCGCCGGGCGACCGAACGCCTGATCAAGTGCTGCGATCTCGATCGGGTCGCCCATCGGGGTTCCGGTTCCATGGCACTCCACAAACCCGACGGTCGGAGGCGCAACCTCGGCAACAGCGAGCGCTTCGGTGATACAGGCTGCTTGGCCATCGACAGATGGAGCGAGGTAACCGACTTTGCGCGCGCCGTCGTTGTTGATTGCGGTACCGCGTACAACTGAGTAGATGTGATCACCGTCCGCAATAGCGTCGGCCAACCGACGTAGCACTACAACGCCGACGCCACTGCCAAAGACTGTTCCTGCCGCGTCGGCATCGAACGCGCGGCAATGCCCGTCGGGGGACAGGATCTCGCCCGGCTGATACTGATAGCCGCGTCCGTGTGGAATCTCGATGGTGACGCCGCCCGCCAGCGCGAGATCACACTCGCCGCTCAGCAAGTTCTGTACCGCAAGATGCGTGGCGACAAGCGATGTCGAGCACGCTGTCTGCACGTTGACGGCCGGTCCTTGAAGGTCGAGCAAGTAGCTGGCGCGGGTGACTAGGAAGTCTTTGTCGTTTCCGGTGTGACGCAGCAGGAACATGCCGACGTCGTCGACGAGTTGCCGGTTGCTCAGCAGGTTGAACGCAAGGTACGACCCCATGCCGCAACCACCGAATACTCCGATGGAACCGTCGAAGGTTGATGCCGGATGGGCGGCGTCCTCCAGCGCCTCCCAGCACGCGGCCAGGAACTGGCGGTGCTGCGGATCCATGATGGCAGCGTCCTTCGGTGAGAACCCGAAGAACTCGGCGTCGAACCACTCCATGCGATCCAACGTCGCCGCTCTGCGCACGTAGCCGCGGCGCTGCATCGCGTCGCGACTAACGCCAGCGACCGCGAGTTGTTCGTCGGTAAGCGACGCGATGCTCTCGACGCCGCCGGCCAGGTTGTTCCAGAACTCGCTCGGAGTCGCCGCGCCGGGAACACGCAGTGACATGCCAACGATGGCTATCGCGTCGCTCATGACCGGCTCCGTGCGCTTGCGCGACGCCGCGCCGCGCGGTCAAGAGCCGACTCGATCGAATCCGACTTCTTGCCACCCGCCGCAAGTGATGCGGTGAACGTGCGCACGGTAGGGAAGCGGTACAAGTCGGTCATGGCGATGACTCGGCCCAATGTCTCTTGCAAACGGCGGTGCAGTCGAACGACGAGCAGCGAGTGGCCACCGACGTCGAAGAAGTTGTCGTCGATACCGATGGAGAGATTCCCGAGGACGTTCTGCCAATCGCTGAGAATCTGATGCTCGATGGCGCTGGTCGCTGGCACAATCTCGACGCGGGGTGCAACGGCTTGCGTAGGTAGCGCCCTTCGGTCAAGTTTGCCGTTTGGGGTGCGCGGCAACGTGGGCAGCACGACGATCTGGCCGGGCACCATCACTTCCGGTAGCCGCTGGCGAAGCATGTCGCGGGCAGCTTGCGAATTGAATGAGGCGCTGCGCGTAGCAACGTACGCGACGAGGTGTTCGTCGTCGCGCACGATGGCGGCACAGTCGTCGACGTCGGCGAGCCGACGCAGCTCGGCTTCGATCTCGCCGAGCTCGACGCGATGGCCGCGAAGCTTGACTTGCTGATCGGCGCGTCCCAGGAACTGCAGCACTGCGCTGCCGTCAGGCTGCGCGTGCCACCGAGCAAGGTCGCCTGTGGAATACATACGACCGTCAGCGCGGAACGGATCTGGCGCGAAGCGCTCGGCCGTCAACTCGGGTCGTTGGTGGTAGCCACGAGCAACGCCGGCTCCACCGATCCACAGTTGACCGGCGACCCCCGGAGGCGTTGGTTGCCCAACGTTGTCCAGCACGTAGAGCTGAGTATTCGCGAGCGGCGTACCAATTGGTGTCCAGCCGAAGTTCGCTTGAACTTGCCACGAACTCGACCACACCGTCGTTTCGGTCGGGCCATACATGTTCACGACAGTGCCACCGACCAACGACTGCAACTCATGCGCAAGATCCGATGGCAATTCTTCGCCACCAACAAGTAGCTGTCGAACCGAACCCAACGCCGTGCGCATCGCCGGATCGTGTGTGAACACTCTCGCCATGGACGGCGTGCACTGGATGTGAGTTGTATTGGATGATGCGACGAGCTCGGCGATAGATGTCTCTTCCGTGGCCGCTTCGTCAGCGAGCAGCTCGCGAACGCGCGTGAGATGGGGAAGGTTGGCGAGCACGTCGTCGGTCGCGACGCCAAAGTCGACTAGGCACGCGATCTCATCGACACCGATCTCGTGTAGTCGCCCGACGAGGGGAACGAGCTGTTCTGGTGTCCCGAACAATCCGCTGGTCTCGTAGTAGCGGTCGGCAGCAAAGTCGAGCACCGCATCGAGATCGTCGCCCGTCAGCCCCGCTATGTCTGCATCGGCAAGGTCGTCGGGATTGCCCACGGGAGAGCCGTCTGGTCGTCGGAACGTCGGAAACGACCACGCGTGTTCGCGCAGCAGCTCGAACGAGGTACTCAGGTACTTGCGGAGGGGCTCTCGCACCTTGGAACGAACGACGGTTTCGACGTCACCAACGAAGGTGTGCATCATGAGCGTCACCACGCCGGTCGCCGGGTCGTGGCCTGCAGCCGCACGTGCAGCGCGGTATACCGCGATCTTCGCTGTCAGCTGATCGATTGATTGGCCGACGAGATGAGTCAGCAGGTTGGTGCCGGCGCTGCCCGCCGCGGCGAAGCTCTCTGGGTTGCCAGCGGTGGTGATCCACATCGGTAGCTCAGCCTGCACTGGCCTTGGCAGTGTTGCGACACTGACGGGTGCGCCGTTGGGGCCATCGAAGTGCAGCGACTCGCCGCGCCACAACCGCCGAACCTGTTCGATGCCTTCGTACATCGCCGCCTTCGCTCGTGCGTAGTTCTGTGGCCGCAGTACGAAGTCGTTCGGTTGCCATCCGCTGGCGAACGAGACGCCTGCGCGCCCGTTGGAGAGATTGTCGACCATGCTCCACGCCTCAGCGATCTCGACTGGGTGGTGCAGTGGTAATACGACCGATCCGGCGCGGATGCTGATGCGCTTCGTGACCGATGAGATCGCGGCCGCGGTGATTGCTGGGTTTGGATACAGACCGCCGAACGCGTGGAAGTGACGCTCGGGTGTCCACACGGCGCAGAAGTCGTTGGTGTCTGCGAAGCGAGCGCCTTCTAGAAGTAGCCGATACTTTTCGCCGTCGTTTGCGCTGCCGGCGTCCGTTTCGTCGGCCGAGAAGTAGAACAACGAGAAGTCCATCGGCTTGCGTCGCGCGTGCTGATGCTGACCGTCTGGCGCATACAACGCAACGCGAATTCCGCGGGCAAGCGTGTACAGCAGTTCGACGACCGAAATGTCGAACGACAAGCTGGTGACTGCACACCACGTGTCGTCTTCCCCGTGCGACACGATGTTGTCCATCGCCGTGAACAGGTTGGCAACATTGCGATGCTCGACCATTACCGCCTTCGGCACTCCGGCGCTGCCCGACGTGTAAATGCAGTACGCCAGATTGTGCGGCTGGACGTCGGTCGCCTGCATCGCGATGACGGGCACCTGTGAGTCAACGCCAACGACGGCGCGCTCGACACCGTCTTCGGGAAGGGGCAATCGCGCGCGGTGGGACTCATTGCAGACGATCACCCTCGTCCCGCTGTCGGCGATCATGTGTCGAAGGCGATCGGCTGGATATGCAGGATCAAGAGGAACGTATGCGCCGCCCGCTTGCAGAACTGCGAGAACAGCCACGATCAGATCAACACCGCGATCGACATGTACGCCGACGAGCGAGTCGGGTACGACGCCGGTTTGTTGGAGATGAGCAGCTAGACGCTCGGATCGCGCGGTGAGCTGCTGATACGTCAGCTTGTCATCGCCGCAGATGACTGCTTGCCGGCCTGGCGTCTCCGCGGCCTGGCGCGCGATCAGTTCGTGAGTGCATGCTGACTCGTACGAGACATCGGTGGCGTTCCATTCGTCGAGCACACGACGACGAGCGTCGGCGCGTAGCAGCGGAATCGCGGAAGGGGAGACGGTGTCGTCGCCGACTGCGGCCGCCGTGATCGAGAGGCAGCGGGCAAACTCGACTACTTCGCGCTCGTCGACCGTGGAGGACGCGAACTCGATCTCCCAACCTCCGGCGTCCACCGATGGCTGCAGCACGACGATCGCTTGCGGAAGCGGTGAATCGTCGCGTGAAAGTCGGATACCAATCGGCAGACCGAGTCCGGTCGCCAACTCGGCGCGACCTGCCAGCTGCGGCGTACGGGCCAGCAACTCGCGGCTCCAGCTCAGCGTGTTGAGATCTGTTGGCAGCTCTGCGGCCAAGTCGAGCGGAGCCTCTGTGCAGATCAACTGGCGCGCGAATTCGGGTACGGGTGGCTGCGCTAACGCAACGTGTACTCCACCATCTGGCGCCAGCCGAACAAGTAGCGCTGCCAACGCGCTGATGACGGCCTCGGGCGTGTACGAACCGGAGTCGGGAACGCTGACGGTCGAACGTGCTGTCTTGGCGGCGTCGTGCTGGCCGTGCGGCCACGGGAAGTCGGCAGCTGAAAGCCCAGCAAGTGTGGCGATGGTGGTTGCTTCTCTTCGTGCGTGGATGGAGCGGAAGTCTGCAAACCACCGACGCTGATCGGCGCCCAGTTGCGGCAGCACCTTGCCGACACCGGAACCGATGGCATCCAAGTAATCGCTTGCGCTGCAAGACGAGCTGTCGATCCAGCGCAGGTCGCCCAGCACGATCGCTCCGTCCGCGCACGACACCGTCAGACCGTCGTCGCTGGCAGCAAGCACAGTTCCCGGGGTTGAGTTCGTTGCCTGCTCAACCACGTCGGACGTTCCAACGATCACCGCAGCCACCTGGTTCCACAGCACGGCGGCCGCGACCGGATTCGGATGCGGACCGAAGTGCAGCGCTCGAACTACGCGATCGACATCGCTGGCGGATTGCGTGAGGTCGAGCACACCGTCTGGCCGTTCGTCGCGCCGGAAGGTCGTTGTCGGCTCATTGCATTGTTGAGCAACAGGCACAAGGTTGTCGGCCTCGATTAAATCAAGCAGATCGCCGAAGCTGTCGAGTGCTTCCTCGAAGTTACGGGTGTTCAGCGAGAGCGACGTCTCGCGGTCGGTGATGGCGAACCGGCGTTGCACGAGCACATCGCCGGTGTCGATGCCTTCATCTATGCGATGCCAGGTGACACCCCACTCGGCTTCGCCGCGAAGGATTCCCCACACTGGTGTGTTTAATCCGGCGTACCCAGGCAATGGGCCGTCGTGGAAGTTGATTGCCATCCGACTTGCGGCGGCGAGGACTGAGGATGGCAGCAATCGGAGATGCGTAATCGCGAACAAGTAGTCGACCGAGTTACTGCGAACACTCTCAGCAAACTGGTTGAGATCGTCGACGGCATGAACCTCCAGCCCTGCGCCCGTCGCCCAACTCGCCACACGCTCGCTGCCAGCAGCCACAGAGACAATGGTGTGGCCGCGGTCGAGCAAAGTTTGCGCGCACTCCCTCAGCAGCGTGTCTGCTCCGATTAGTGCACAGCGAAGCGGCTTCATCACGGTGCCCCGATGGGGTCGCCCTGCGCGAACCCGGTACCGCTGAACGCGATGTACACCCGACCCGGAATGTCGGGGTCGCCCGAGATTGCGCTGATGCCGGTGTAAGAGCCAGCGGGGAAGATTGATATCAACTGCCAGCTGGCGCCATCGTCGTCGCTGCGATAGATGCCCAGTTGTGTGGCGCCGTTGGCGCGGCCATACAAGAAGACGGTCGCCGGCCCGCCAGCCACGAGCGGCGCACCGAAGCTCATCGCGTTCACTTCGTCGACACCAGGCAACTTGATCCACGCACTGCGGCCCGCGTCGTCGCTGCGGTACAGGCCGTCGATGCCAACTCCAGCCCACAGCCGTTCGGCACGATCAGGTTGCGCGTGGAGCTGTCCGAAGACATGGCACGCAAACGCGTCGAGACACGGCGGCGCGTTCGCTGCTTCTTGCCACGATGCCGCGCCATCGCTGCTTGTGAAGAAGCGCCCTTCGTCCGACATCAGGTAGAAGTTGCCGTTGACGCGGTCAGCCGCCAACGCGCGCCGGTTGAACCACCACATGAACCGATGGAATGAATCGATGCCTGCCACGGAGTCGAGATGTGTCCACGACTGTCCGCTGTCGTGGCTGTAGTAGACGCCCACCGGGTTGCGCAAGTAAGCCCACGGGTCGGTGTAATGAGTTGGGACCCAAACCAGCACAGCAGGGTCGACAGCGGAGACTGCGATCTCGCCACCGAACATTTCTGGCGTCATCCCTTCGAACTGCTGCCATGTCACACCACCGTCGGATGACACGGCGCCACGCGGACGGCGTTCCTCGGAGTAGTAGATGTGATACTCCGCGCCGACCCACGCGATTGTTTCGGGGTGTCCGGCGCTGTAGTCAGCACTCGTGCCACCCGCGAAGGTCTCGTCGATCAGCGTCCGTTCTGGGTAGCGCGTGGTATCGCTGAACAGGAAGCCCTGGCGATCGGCGACGAGGCCAATCGGTGTTCCTCCCGGTGGTGCGACCATGCCGGAAGCAACTGTCTCCTCGATGCCACGTGATACGGACGTCCAGGTGATCGTGGCCGCGTCCGTGTCGGTTGTGCGCCAGATCGCCATGCCCTCCGCAAACCACAGCGAGCCATCGACTGGGTCGAACATGATGCGACCGACGCTCATGTATCCATCGAGGTCGGTGTTCGCCAACCAAGGAATCTGTGGAGACGAAATGTCGATGTCGTGTGTGGTCCAGTTCTGGCCACCGTCGCGCGACGTCCAGAAGTGCGCGTCGAGCACAGCGTCATTTGTGAGCACTACGTGCGACGGGTCCGCCGGGTCGACCGCGAACACTGCGGTCGGTGAGCCGGTCGGCATCGGGAGATCGGTCCACGTTGCGGTGTCGAAGTCATATACGGCGACTACCGCAGGATTTCCGTCGGTGCGATTGATCGCTAACCAGAAGTCACCTGCGGTCTCGACGGCACTCGAACCGAATTGGCTTGGTTCGAGCGCGCGGATCAGCGTCCACGACGCACCATCGTCGTTGCTCGTGTAGATGCCGTTGCCCGCGACCGCTGCGACGATGGTCGCGCCGACAAATCCAACGGCGGACACTCCGGGTTGGTCGGACGCCGGGTCGTCGATGATGCCTGCAGGCAGTGTGGCGAGCGGTATCTGTGTCCACGTCGCGCCGGCATCGAACGATTGGAAGAGTCCTTCGCGCGAACTGCCGAACAGCACGTGGTCCGGGTTGGCGGGGTCGACTACTAAACGCTCACTGCCAGTGCGGAATCGCTGGTTGCCACTGATGAACCATCGACGTTCGGTGGTGCGCCATGTCACGCCGCCGTCATCGCTGACCAGAATGCGACCGGCTCCCGCGATGGGCGTGTCGGGTGCCGGGTTTCCGTCGTTGCCGAGCGCGAGGTACACGCGTGTGCCGAGCGATGGCGCGACAGCGATGCTGTCGACGCTGAGAGTGTCGCCCGGGAACGCTCCAGGAAGCGACGTCGCGTCCAGCAGCTGGGTCCAACGCTCGGTCGTCGGCTCCCATCGGTAGGCGCCGCCAACATCGGTGCGTGCGTACATCGCCGCCGACGAGCCCCCCGTTGCGACGATGCCAGTCACGAAACCGCCTGCGCCCACGGGCATCGTCTGCCAGATGTAGCTGCCATGAACCACCCTGGTCAGATCGGTGTCCGCGAGCGCGTTGGGCGTTTCGCCGGGCTCGACTGTCGTTCCATTTGTCGTGCCGTTTGTTGAGTCACCGACAGTGTTCGAGGACGTGTCGCTCGACTGCTCAGAGAGATTGCATGAGCTGCCGAGTAACGAGCCGAATGCGATCGCCCACAAAAATGGGCGCGACGACGAACGGCCAACGGCGCGAGTCATTGGCGCGAAAGGGTAACAACGGTCGGTGTGTTGGAGGTTCAGAACAGTTCAGTATCGGCCGATAGCCTTTACGGCTGAATCTCGATTCAAGGCGGTGTGTGGTGGATCTCTCGTTTGTCGTAAGCGCGGTCAAGCGCTATTGGTGGCTAGCCCTTGGTGGCTTGCTCATCGGTAGCGCCATTGGCGTGACGCTGCGCGGCGAAACCGAGACCGTTTACCAGTCGAGGGCCTTGCTGTACATAGCCCCGCCGAGCGTGTCGCCAGCGACGGGTGGTACGAGCTCCGACCGCTACGTGGCCGGACAATTGCTGGTTCTCGGGTCGTATAGCGCCGCCGAGGATGTAGCTGAGACGGTTGGCGAAGGCCAGACCGCAGACAGCATTCTCGCGACGCTCTCGGTAATCCAGGCCCAAAACACCGACATCGTCGAGCTGACGGTGTCGACGCCGGAAGCTCGCCTGTCGCAGAAGATTGCTGTGGTCTATGTGCAGCAGTACTTCTCAAAACTGCAGACTCAAGTCGACGGGACCCGCAACTCGAGCCTGGCCGGCGTCGATGCCAAGCTCGTGGTGCTGCAGGAGCAATTGACCGCGATCGACGCGGCGATCGCGGCCGCGATGGCGCCTTATCTTCCTCCTGCTGGCTGCACGACTAGCTGCCCGCCGATTCCTCCCATCGAGCAGGTCGTGCCCAACCTGGTTTCGCAGAAGCAAGCGGTGTTGTCGCAGATCCAGAACGTGACGGCAACCAAGAACCAACTCGAGCTTGGCGATCGGGTCCGCGTCGCGAGCCAGGTTGTGCAAGACGCGACCTTGCCGACCGCACCACTCGTGTCGTCCAATCGCAAGATTCTCGCTGCGGGTGTGCTCGGCGGCCTGGTACTCGGACTCGTGCTCGCGGTGTTCGCGGCCCGGGTTTCGCGCAAGGTGTTGGATAACGAGGAAGCGTCCGAAATTCTGCAGGTACCGGTCGTCGGCTCGGTTCCGAGCTATCGAATCTCCAGCGATCGCCGAGCCGTTATCGAGTACTTGCCTGCGAGCGCGACTCCGTTCATCGACCACCTGCGCGTACGTACCGACGCCCTCGATCGTCGTCATCACTCACTCATCGTTCTCGTGACGGGTACCGATGTTTCAGTAGGCACCACCAGTCTTGCCGGCGCGCTTGCCAATCGCTTTGCCCTGAATGGAGCCGAGGTGATTGTTGTCGATGCAGATCCGTTGCACCCCGAGTTGTCCGAGCTGTTCGAGCTACAGCCAGCCGGGTTGCCCGCGTATGTTGGTGGCCCTCCGCGTGCGCCTGGAGTGGCCGCGCTTCTGCGGCCCACGCGTGTTCCGAGCCTGCAGGTGGTTGCAGCTGCAGACATGATGGAAGGCAGCAGTGTGCTGCGTCGGGAAGACGTGCCGAAGTTGCTCGCGCGACTCGATCCACTCGCCGACGTGATCATCGTGGACGGCGGCCCATTCCTAGGCGCCGCCTCGACCGTTCAGTTCGCGCACATCGCCGATGCAGTTGTCCTAGCGATTCCGAAAGCGCGTCAGCAGAAGCAGGCGTTGGCGCTGATCGGTCGCGAGTTGCGCGAGCAACAGCCCAATGTGTTGGCGGTTACAACTCCCAGCTCGCCGCCCCGCCGTAGGTAGCGCGATGGACGCCGCCGTCGTCATACCGGTGGGGTTGATCGACGCCGTTCTAGGTGAGCAGGTCGCACGGGTCCTCGCCCAAGCGAGCGTGTCGCTGCGCGAGGTAGTGCTCTCGGTGAACTCGACCGAGCCGACAGTTGCCGACGAAGTTCGAACGATTGTCGAGGCGAGCGGTGACCCGCGCCTTCGAATTGTCGACTCGAGCGACAGGCGCGGCGCAGCACATGCTCGCAATGTTGGCGCAGAGGCGACCAGTGCTCCGGCGATTGGGTTTTGCGATGCTGACGACTTGGTTCACGAAGGCTGGCTGTCGGCGTTGATCGATGGCCTCGCTACCTTCGACGCGGTCTCTGGCGACGTCGTAGACGTCTTTCTTGACGAGCGGATGCGTCGGTGGTATCCGTCGACGACGAAGGGCTCGCTTAACTCGTTTCTGGGCAAGCCGTACCTGCTCACCGGCAACCTGGCAATTCGTCGCGAGGCCTTCGCGGCCGTCGGAGGCTTCGACGAGACACTCACACGCTGTGAGGACATCGCGATCAGTTGGTCGCTACTCGGCGCCGGTTACTCGATCGGCCACGCCAGCGGGGCAGTCATCGACTACCGACATCGCTCGGGCGTAGTGCCCATGTTGCATCAGCATTACTCGTATGGTCGCGGCATGAGCGAGGTACTGCGAGCGTTCGGTACGCCGGAGGCAAACGGTCGCCTGGCATCGTCTCCGCTCGGTATTCTGCGCCCGAATGCGCAGCGCACTGACCGCCGCTCGGTGGCGGGCCTGCTTCGACGAGTCGCCATCGGTGCCGGCCGCGTGCGGGGTTTGGTGCGATGAGCGCAGACACGACTGCCCTCGGACCAGCCACCGAGGAGCGCGTCCATCAGTTGGCGCATCGCCCGATGGGGCATCTACCTGTTCTTGATGGCCTTCGTGGTGTGGCCATCGCAACCGTCTTCATGGTTCACCTCTACGCGCCATTGTTTCCGGGCGGTAGCTCTGGCGTCATGTTGTTCTTTGTGCTGTCGGGATTCTTGATTACGAAGCTGGCGCTTGAAGAAGCCGACCGTACGGGTGGCCTCTCGCTCTCGCAGTTTTACGTTCGCCGCCTGTTTCGAATCTTTCCTCCGCTGTTCGTGTTGCTCGCGTTCTTGCTGGTCGCTTCCTTCACATTCATGAGCGATGTCGGTGAACCACTGCGTCGTGAGATCACGCTGGCGGCAGGGTCGATGGGAAATCTGTGGCCGATCTTTTATGGGTTCGAACCGCGTGGCGCGTTGGGTCACACATGGTCGCTCGGAATCGAGGAGCAGTTCTATCTCGTTTGGCCGCTTGTGCTGTGCGTGGTACCGATGGCCTTTCGCGCGACACGACGGTTTGCCGCCTGGTTCGCTGGTGTTGCGTTAGCAAGTTTGTTGATCGGACGTGTGCTGGTCGCCGGTGTCCTGGATTATCCGCACTGGTTATCAATTCCGTTCTTGGACTTTGAGGGCCTCGCACTTGGGTGTCTGCTCGCCGCCATGTTGCACACCGATGATGCCGGGCGCTGGCGCATACCCCAATGGCTCTTCGCGGTTGCATTCGCGATCCTCACCTTCGATTTCTTCGCGGCCGATCTGTACCTCGCGCGCGACACGTACGATGCGCGCGACGTGGTGCTGAGTCTTTGCTTTGCCGTCGTCCTCGCGGAGCTGGTGACGAATAAGGCGAACATCTTCGCTCGGCCGCTGCGATCCGCACCGATGCGATGGCTGGGCGGGCTTTCCTACTCGCTCTATCTTTGGCACGCGGTGATCTTCACGATCATCAGCGAAGAACGCCTCCCCGACGCTCCCTGGTCGGTGATTCACGTGTCGAAGGTTGTGCTCTCGTTCGCCGCGGCGTGGCTGTCATATCGCTTCATTGAACGGCCAGCGATCGAACTCGGCCGCCGTCTGCGTCAGCGTCAGCGTCAGCGGGTAATCCGTGCTTGAGGCCCAACCCGTTGGCGTGTGGACCGACGAGACCGCCATGCGCGATCCGTTGCCGGCCTTGTGGCGCCAGATCGCGATCTTCAGCCTGACGTTCGCCTTGCTCGACGGCTTCGGCGCGTACGGTCAGCTGATTGCCCTCGCGCCAATGCAGTACGTCGCGGTGCAATTTGTGCTGTTGCTCGGAACCCTGATCGTCGCACCGCCCCGCTCGCTGACTCGTGTGTTCCTGCCGATTTCCACTCTGCTCTTCCTTGGGTGGTGGGTGCTGTCGTACACGTGGGCCGAAAACCGCGCCGGGTGGGTCAGTTCCTCGACCCGCGATCTCGCAACTGTCGTGACGATCGTTGTGCTCGCGCAGGTGCTCGGCCGCGACGACTTCGTGCGCTGCCTGCTGCGGAGTGGCTACATCGCGATTGGCTTGATCTTCTTCATGCTCGCGGTTCAGCCAGGTTTGGCGTACACGACGTATGGGCCGGCGCCTGGGCTGCGCGGCGCTTTCATTCACAAGAACTTGATGGCGCCGTGCCTGCTGCTGATGGTCGCGGTGGTGATTTGTCTTCATCCAAACCGCATGTTCCGACGCTGGTTCGTGGTCTTCGTCGCCGCGCTGATGTACCTCGGTGACACGACAACTGGGTTGGCCACGCTGGTCATGCTGCTGCTCGTCAACTGGTTGCTCTGTCGGTACAAGGGTGTTGTGCAACGACTGGGTCGTTCAGCTGGATCGCTGCTGATTTCTGCGGGGCTGGTCGCGACACTTGTGGCCGCTGAAATGTTTGCGGCCGTGGTGAAACTGAGCGGAAAAGATCTCACGTTCTCCAGCCGCACCGTGATCTGGGACGGGGTCAACGAAGCGATCAGTCACCGTTTCTGGCAGGGATACGGATACGGCGTGTGGGACAACATCTGGATCGACCCAATCCGTCAGATCAACATCAACAACGGTTTTCTCGTGGCGCATGCACACAACGCTGCACTCGACATGATGCTGCGCCTCGGCGCGATCGGGCTGGCGCTGTACTTGCTGCAGTTCCTCATCACATTCCGCGCAGGGTGGCGAGGCATGAAGGATGACGACCCGTTCGGTCGCCTCGTCTTGCTTTACTGCGTCCTCATCGTTTCGTTCGGATTCTCTGAGGCGCTGCCCGCGTACGGACTATGGCCAGCGCTGCTTATCGTGTTCACCACGCTGTCGCGAGCCAAGACGTGACATCACCAGAATCCCCCCAGTCGCCTAGTGGACTAACGGCCGTCACGACTCGACTCGGTGTGGGCCGCCAAGCGCTCAGCGACGGAGCGTCGAGCCTTGGGCTCGAGATCGGTCAGTTGATCGGGACTTTCGTCTTCTTCGCTCTCATCGGCCGCGGCCTTGGCCCGACTGACTACGGCTCATTCGCCGCGATGTACAGCCTGATCGGCGTATCGCTGGCTTTGGCGTACATCGGGCCCGGTCTCGCATTTCTGCAAACTGCGATGGGATCTTCGGCCCAGTCGGTGAGCGCACACTTCTTCTCGATCTATCTGGGTTTTGTTTGTGTGTCCATAGCGGTCGTAGTTGCGTTGTCGCCGTTCATCTTGCCTGCTCTGTCGACATGGACTGTGCTGCTGTTCCTCGTCGCGGAGTTACTCGGTGCGACGTTGGTCCAGATCGCTCGCACGTTGCGGCTAATCGTCGTTGGGTTCAGAGCGACGGTGATGCTGCAGCTCAGCCTGGTTCTGGTCAAGACAGTGACTGTGGTAGCGCTCTATGTCACCGACTCGCTCACGCTGCTGTCATACGGCATCGTGTACTCGACCTGCTGCGTCGTGCTCGGTGTCGTCGTCTTCTTCCGTGTGACAACAGCCCTGCAAGTTCCTCGACAACTTGGCAAGCTGCGTCGCGAACATGTCTCGGCGACGGTCACGTTGTCCACGGCGCTCTTGGTGTTCAACGTGCACAATGACGGCGACAAACTAGTGATGTCCGCCAATGGTCTCGGCGCTGATGTCGGTCTCTACGCAGCCGCTTATCGCATGGTTCTTCTGGCTGTAATCCCAATCAACGCGTTGGTGGCATCGAGTCATCGCACGTTTGTCGACCCGACGGTCGAGAATCAGATGCGCCGTGCTGTGAAGTACACATTGGCTTCGACTGTGTACTGCACGCTCGCCGCAGCCGCATTGATCGTTGCTGCGCCTGTGATTCTGCCTCTCATCGTCGGTGACGGCTTCTCCGGCGCGATCACGATCACTCGTTGGTTGGCACCGCTGATGATCGTGCGCGGCTTCACCCACTTTCCTCTGAACGCGCTGATGGGACTTGGCCACTCGCGCCCACGACTGTGGTGCATCGTGCTGTCGGCGACGGTCGCGATGGTGCTCTATCTGCTACTGGTGCCAAGCATGTCGTGGAAGGGTGCTGTTATCGGATCGTATTGCAGTGATGCGGTACTCGCCATCTCGGGATGGATTGCGTTGTGGCGCGTACGTGACCAAGCGACGCTGGTGGCCCGGCCGTGAACGCAGGCCCGGTGCGCATGGCAGTGCTGACCTTTGTTTACGAGGGTGACCGCGAGCTTGCGTTCGACACGTTCGACGCGATCATTCGCTCATCGCCCTCGGTGGAGATCGACTTCTACTTCACCGACGACGGTTCACCATCTCGCGTTGGTGACGCGCTCGTGACGTGGTGTCGTGAGCGAGGGTTCGTTGCCCATTGCGTGCGCTACGAGTCCAGGACGGGGTATCGCGGAGCCATCGAGCGAACGCTGTCGTTGCTTCGTGAGGTCGCCGAGACCGAGCTGCAATACGACTTCATTGTGCGGATTGACACCGATGCGTTAGTGGTCCGTGAGGGCATCGCAGTTGCGTTTCACGAGCACTGCGTCGACTCAAAGGGTGTCTACGGCGTGCAGCGGCGAATGCGTGGGCGTGACGCGGCGGCGCTGTTGCTTGACCTGCTTCCAATCGGGTTCAAACGCAAACGGAGCAATGGCGTCGTAGGGCGTTCTTACGGCTTCACGCGTCTTCGACCCGTATGGTGGTGGCGGGTCGGCTTGGGGGCATTAGCTAAAGGCTTCCGGTTCAAGTTCCCCGACGGGTGCTGCTACGTCCTTGGCGGCGAGCTGCCGAGGGCCTTGCGCGAGGCTGGCGCGCTCGACCTCTATCGAGCGGATCGCTATGGGCTAATCACGAGTGAGGAGGACGTGATCCTTGCGATGATCTGCCACGCGAGTGGCCTCAAGGTTCATGACCTGGTCGAGCATGACGCCACGTGGTCGCAGATGAACTGGATCCGAGACAAGGTTCTCGATGCTCCCGCCGAGTCGATTCCGTTTGTCGTTCACCCGTTGAAGGCAACGCCCGACGGATTGGCTTTGCGAGCACAGATTCGTAGCCGACTACCGCTATTCGCCGACTCGTAACTCGCCGATCTCGGCTAGCCGCGGTGGCGCAACCTAAGTCCGGCCGCGCCAATCAGCAAGCCGAATCCGTGGCCAATGAGCGCCACGGACCAGTGCCACTGCGGTGATTTGCGGCGAGCAAGTCGAGTGACTGGGTGTGTTAGCCCCAGCGACACGCGCTTTGTACCCCGCGCCAGTAGACGCGCACGCGAGACCTCGCGTGTGGATCGGTTGATCACTGCCTCGTTGTTCCCCAGCCACATCTGTCGCCACGTCTGATAGCGAAATGTCGCACGTCGACCATCGCACGGTTCGTTGCAGATGGAATTGGCGGCGAACCGAATGTTCGCGCCCACACCGACAGCATCGGCAAAAAAGACCATGTCCTCGCCACCGACTTTGCCCATCTCCGTTCGAAACTGAACTCCCGACGACTTGTGCCACGCTGAGCGCACGAGCATGTTGGCCGTGTTGCCCCGATCAGGCACGCTGCCGTCGGGGTAGCGAAGGTTCTCAGCGAGAAACGGTTCGTCGCGAAGCCAGCGTGGCGCGGCAGGACCGGCTACGAACTGGCGATGGCCGACCACCACATCGGCGTGATGCTGCTCCGCGGTGCGCAACAATTCGCGCAGCCATCCCGAGTTAGGCACGCAGTCGTCGTCGAGGCACGCCACAAAGTCGCTGCCTCTAGCCCCGAGCTGCAATGCGTGATTGCGGGCGACCGAGATGTCGGCTGCTGCTGACGCGTAGTAGTCGACGGTGATGCTGACATCTCGTCGCAGACCATCGACGAGCGCAGCAGCACCGCCGTCGGGGCTGTCGTCGACAACGAGAACATGCACGGCGCCTTCAGGGACTTCCGTCGCCGCGAGCCGATCGATTGTGCGCACCAGCGAGGCCAGCAGGTCGTTGCGTCGAAACGTACACACGGCGACCGTCACCGCCCGCTGCGACACGGTCTGCGTCACTGCAACTCGTCGGGCGTGCGGATCGAGGCCCGCGGTCCGACAACAGTGCTTCCCGCCGGCACGTCGTCGAGCACTACGGCGTTCGAGCCGATCGATACGTCGTCACCGATCGTGATGGCACCCAAGATCACCGCACCGGAACCGATATTGACGCGATTGCCGATCACCGGTGCATCGTCGGGACGATCAAGGTGACGGTTGCCGATGGTGACCCCTTGGCGAATGATGACGTCGTCGCCGATCACTGCGTTCCCGTGGACGACGATGCCGCCTTGGTGTTCCACTCGTACGCGCCTGCCTAGTAATGCCGAGTGTGGAATCTCGATGCCGTAGCGATTCCGGGCCCGCCGGTACGAGCGCCGGTACAACACAGTGAGTGGCGCGCGCAGTAGTCGCGGGCGCACGCGGAGCCTCCACACGCCAAATCGGTGAGACGCAACGGCGCGAAATCCCGGAAGCGTGCGGTCGCGGCCGTGTGTTTCGTAGTCCTCCCGCCACAGCTTCCATAGGGACAGATCGTTGCTCACGACTGTTTCTCCTTGCCGGCTGCAGAGACGTTCGCGAAGAGTCGTGCGAGCACCGTCGCGTTCTTCGTGATGTCGTGCTGGTCGTGCACGGCTGATGCGGCGGCCGCGGTCAGTTCGCTGCGCAGGACCTTGTCAGCCAACACCTCGGTCAAAGCGTCGGCCAGCAGATCAGCGCGCGCAGCGGGCACAACCAGGGCGGTGGCCCGGTCGATAGCCAATTCGGGAATGCCCGCGATGTAGGTGGTGACCACTGGAACTCCGCACGCCATTGCCTCCATGATGACAACTGGCAATCCCTCCGCAAACGTCGGAAGGCAAAACACGTCGGATCGAGCGAGCACCGCCGCCACATCGTGCGGGGGCAGAGCCCCATGCCACACCAACGCATCGGCAACCCCGGTGGCGACAGCGGCGCCGCGCACAACATCGCCGTAACCGTCGATTTCGGGGCCGACAACATCCACGGCAACTTCGCGGCCACGAGCCCGCAAGATCTCGACTGCTTCGACGAGAACCAGATGGCCCTTCTCGGAAGAGACGCGGGCGACGATGGCGATGCGAGGGGGAGTGTTGGACGGCTCTACCGTGCGCTGTGAGAACCGCGTCAAATCGACGCCGCATCTCACTACTTGAATTTTGGCTCGATCGTTTGCGTCCGAGATTCGATAAAGCTGCGCGCGTGTGTAGTCGCTGACGCAGACCACAAAATTGGCCGCAGCGACCTTCTCGCGCAGTCGTGCCTCGCGCTCGCCAGCAAACTCGTGCCAACCGTGAATCGTCATGCTCCAGGTGTTGTCTCGCCCTGCGCGATGGCGGTGTGCGACTTCCGTTGCGTACCAGGCGATAGTCGCTGGCGCTTGACCGAAGTGTGCGTGTAGGTGGTGACTGCCAGCGCGGCGCATGACCCGAAAGGTCAGGATCGCCTCCGCAAGTTGGAAGTATCGCCACACGGCAGCCCGCAGGCCGCCCGATCCACTGCGTAGAGGGATCCGCAGCACGGACGGATGGCGAACGGCCGTCGCGGCGACGGTCGCAACTACCCGCCACTTCGACAACGCCTTCAGATATGTGGTGGTCCGCTGCCGTGCTCTGTTGTTGCTTGTTATGTCGTCATCCGAGACGCGGTTGATCGAGACGGTGACCACATCGAGGCCGAGCCGTTCGAGGGCGTCGACTTCGTCGGCGATGAACGTGTGCGAGACCGCCGGGAAATGCGTCGCGAGGTAGGTAATCGGCCGAGCCATGTCTTGCCACGGTAACCTCGCCGCAGGTCCGCCGGGAGGGTTCCTTGTACCAGCGCTACATGCACCTGACAGGGGTTCCGGCCTTCGTCACATCGGAAGGCACTGTGCACCTCGACGCCTTGGCTGCGCGAGATCTCAGTCGCCACACCTACATCGCTCCCGCGATCCGAGTCGTGTGCCCTGTGGTGCATGTTGTCGAGCCGCCGCCCGGCGCCGTCGCGTTCGATCAACCCGGGTTTGAGTTTGTCGCGTTGCCGCACGCCACTCGGCTGATGCGTTACGTCCTGGGCGGCGGGTGGTTCCGCGCGGTGTGGACCATGTGGCGCCAGCTGGGCTGGGCGGACATCGCGTTCATGGGATGTGTCGAGCACCCGATCCCATATGGGTGGACGGCAGTGCCCTTCGCCGCAATGCGACGCGTGCCCTGGTACACGTTCATCGAGTCGACGCCGTGGCGGGTTCCGTCGGGCGTGCAGCCAAAGTTGCGTCATCGCGTGCGGGCCGCGATTTTCGAACGTATCAATCGAGTGCTGTTCCGGCGTGCCGACTTTGCGTTCATCTCGCATTCCGCGTACGCGAAGTTTCTGAAACCTGGGTGCCCTCAGCTCGTGTCGCCAGCCGCTTGGTTTCTCCGCGACGAGGTGGCGACGCCCGCTCAAATCGAAGCCGCACGAACAGATGCCGCCAGGCGACCGACTCACCTGATGTACATCGGCCGTCTCGATCCGGCGAAAGGAATCGATGTTCTGTTGTCGGCGCTCGCACGCGTGGAAGAGGCCGGCGTCGATCTCACGTTCACGGTGATGGGCGTTGGCCAGTTACAAAGTCACGTCGAGCGCGCGGCCGCACGGCTGCAACATGTGCGCCTCGCGTTAAAGGCACCGTTGCCATACGGCCCGCAGTACTTCCAATCGTTGCGGGGAGTGGATGTGCTCGTCGTTCCTAACCTCGGCGATGAGCAGTCACGCAATGTGTTCGACGCTTTCTCGCAAGGCGTGCCCGTACTCGCGTCGGACACTCCTGGGATGCGCTCGGTCGTGACCGACGGGGTCGAAGGTCGGCTGCTGCCCGCTGGCGACATTGGCGCGCTCGCGAATGCGATCGCTGGGTTCGCCGAGCCGAAGGCAGGGGCAACGTGGATCGGTTTCGGCGATGCGGGCTACGAGCGAGCCAAGGGCTACGACCACGATGAGATGCACGCGCAACGTGCGCGCTTCATCGCTGATCTACGCGAGGCAGCTAGTTAGCGGACCCGGCGACTTCGCCACTCGCGCCAGACCATCGGTAGGAACGCCATGTCGTCGACGAGATAACGCTTGGCCATCCGACGCGGGTTGCCTACGAGTCGGTGGAGCCACTCGAGACCTATTCGCTGAACCCACTTCGGTGCACGACGCTGCTGCCCGGTGTAGAACTCCGCCGAAGCCCCTAGCAGCAGTAGCAGTGGAGCCCCTGAGTGTGGCGCGGTGGATGCGGCGAGGCCGGCGGCGATCAGGTGACTCTTCGCGGTCGAAAGACCCACGACAACCGCATCGGCATATTCTGAATCGAGCTCGGCAAGTATCTCGCTGACGATCGAACCGATTGGGTCTGCGTCGTCGTCAGCGAACATTGGTGGGACGATGCATCGGCAGCGAGGGTTCTCGGCCATCAACTGACGCGCAAGTTGCTCACTGCTGGCGACAACGAGCAGTGGTCGTTCGGCCGCGACCATTCGACGCCACCATGCGGGGAATAGATCGCTGCCAGCAAGACGGTGATCGATGGGTTGCTTGAGCAGTCGACTTGCCCAAATGATTGGGGCTCCGTCGGGCAGCACCATGTGTGCCGTCTGGGCCACCTGTCGTTGTGTTGGCGACTTCTGATATCGGATTAGATGGTCGACGTTGGGAGTCACCACTACCCGCCATGTGGAAGTACGCGTTTGTCCGTCGCGTTCCAACCCATCAGCGACTTCGTCGATACTGGAACCCACAAGAAAGTCGAGACCGAAAAGGTGAGTGGTGTGCATGTGTCAGCCCACTGCGTCCCACAGCGTCGCCAAGCGCGGTCGATAGCGGCCAGGTTCGATGCCATCTTTCGAGTGGATCATGACGGCGACCGTCGCCGGATCGAGAACCGAGAAGAAGTCATCAAGCGCGTTTGCATCGCCGAGGTCTAGTCCCCACGATGCCTTGACCAGCGGCTGCGTCGAGGGGTGGTGTCCGGCACGCTCGTAGCCGAGCACGCCGCGCGTGTGTGCGCCATAGAGGACGTACTCCGAGAATGTTGTCAGGCGCATTAGCGCGGAGCGCCAGTCATGACCCGTGACATTCTCGATCCGTGCGATCATCGCCAGCACGTTGTCACGACGCCAACAGATCAGATTGCCGACGTGACCGCGCGGGGGAAACGGGGTCTCGTCGATGCCAAGTAACCGGACGGCAGTGTCTGTCCATGCGCGGACTTCGTCGTTGACGAACTCGACGTCGAGCAGCGCGACAGTCTTCTCGTGGCCATGACTACACAGCGTGCGTGCGGGTTCAAAGCGGCGAACAAACGCGACGTCGCTGTCGCAGAAAATTGACACGTCGGCAGCGAGTTGCGACGCAGCGGACACCTTCAATATCTGTTGCACGATCCAGCCACGGTTCGGTCGTGAACGCAGGCTGAGCCAGATTGAACGAGGCCCTGGCAGCCGGTGAATCCACCACGGCAGCAGATCCTCCGACGTCACGATCGTGGCCCTATCGCCCAAATGGCGAAAGTGCTTGAGATCGCGATGGTCGACGATGAGGTGGTGCGCGAGGCCAGGGCAACAGCGTTGCACTGACTCGACGAGCAGTTCGGCGCGGGCGAGGTCGGGTAGGTAAGTGGGCGTGATGAGAGTGAAGTCCATGGCCGCGACGCGATCAGCGGTCGAGGCACGAGGCCGGATCGTCGGTCGTTATCGCCGATCGGCGGACGGTTAGCCACCAGTCCTGTTGCGTGGACGGGATCAACCCTGACGAACTGATCGGGCCGACCAGCAGCCATTCATCGTCAGTGCCCGGGTTGGCCCGCGTCAATACCGCGTCGCGTTCCATCGCCGGGAAGGTCGTCTGATCCTGAGTCATAGGCAGACCGTCTGGATCCGAGTCGCCACGAGCTACCGACGCGATACCGCTGTAATGCTTGCCATCCCAACTGAACGTAGCGTCGAGATGATGCGGCGCTATGCCAAGGCACGACGTGATTTCGGCGGCTTCCTTGATGGCCTCGGTGGGCGTGATCGTGTGATCGAGCTCCCAATACGAGGCGAGCAGCACCACGATGCTGACCGCCGCAGCCGCGGCGCTTCGTAGCAGCGGACGCGTCATCAAAACAACGACGGTTGCCGCCAGCATGACGAGTGAGTAGCGAGTCCAGTATGAACCGATGGTCACGATCACCGTCACCTCGACCGCGATCGCAAGGATCGCGACGGCGGCCAACGGATGACGCAGCGGAGATTGGTCTGTGAGTTGCACGCCGCGATCGCGCCACTGGACGCACGCCCGCACCATCCAAACCCATCCTGTCGTCGCAGCTCCGAGGATGGCGATGAGCGCGACAGCACCACCGTCGAGGCCGTACTGCTCCTGAATTCCGGACACCAACGGATGAGCAGGCGATACTTGCGACCAACTGGCCGCCAATGCACCGAACACGGCGAGCGTCACGCCAGCGACGATGGCCGCGCCGCGCTTAGTTATCGGGTGCAGTCCCTCAACCCACAACAGCGCAGCAAACAACAGCAACCCTTGCGCGATGAATATTGCCTCGGCCCCGGAGGCGACGCCGCGCGGTCGAAGCTCGAACGCCAGCTCCCCGCCGTGTTCCATGCCCGAGCGCCACATGTATATGGGAGCAGACACGGCAACGAAAATCACGCTGAACAACGCGGCTCGCACCTTGCCGTCGCGCGTAATCGGTCGTCGTCCTAGCAGCAACCACCCCGCGGCCAACGCTGCCACTGCCATCTGCTGGCGGACAAGGAATCCGAACGACGCGGCTAGCGCAGCGCCGGTTGTTCCGACGACCATCGCCCATCGCGGCAAAGCGCCCTCGCGCGGGTACGCAACGCGGCAGGCGAGGGCGATGGCCCACACCGCGCCGGCAATGGCGAAAGGGTCGGAGAGGTAGGTGCCAGCGATACCGACGAAGCCGCTGAAGCCACCGAATAGCAGCAGCGCGGGCACTCGCCGCGCGACGCCGAACGTGACAAGCATTGAACGGAATCCCAGCAACGCGATGGCACACATCACGGACCCCAGCAGGTGGATCTGATTGTGGCCATACCCGACGATCGCGACCCACAGCGCGGTGACAGGGATCATTGGGAGGAGCGTGATGTCGTTCCAGCCGACTAGGTGAATATGCCCGGTTGTGTGAAAGGTGTCGAAGATGCGCTCGTACGCCCACGCGTCGCCGGCAGGCAGGTCGCCGGCATTCGCGAGCACGCGCCAGAAGAAGGGCGCCAACGAGAGAACGGCGATCAGGCCAAACTCAACAAGACGTGCCGTGTGTTTAGCGCGTGTATTCAAGCCGACCCCGCAAGAAGCGCCAGCGTAACCGATGCGTGCTCGGGGCTAGCGGAGGCGTTCGACTTCCACAACGGCAGCAAGAGGGATCGGGCCATAGATGTGGGGGAATGGTTCCGGTGCGCCGCCGAGTTGTTCGTAAACCAAAGGCGAGTCGAGTTTCGATTCGTCCACGTGTAGCAGCAGCAGTTCAGTGGCATCCGCGTAGAACCGTTCTACGACACCAGGCCATTGCTCGGCGGTGCTGCAGTGGATGTAACCCTCCTGCGCGAGTTCGACGCCGCGGGTCGAGCCGGTGTGCACGCCTTCTGCTTGCGATTGCTGCCAGCGGGCGGGTTCAGTCAGGTGGAAGATCATCGTCGTAGGTTTGCAGATCGTCACTCGCCGGTAGCGCCGTCGATCGATTCACGAATGATGTCGGCGTGGCCGTTGTGACGCGCGTACTCCTGGATCACCTTCAGCAGGTTCTCTCGCAGGTTTCGCCGGCCCGGCGCGCCGGGCGTGTCTAGCGACGGCTGCGCGGCGATTAAGCGATCGGCATTTGCCTGCTCGTTGCGTAGCGCTTCGAAAGACGGCGCGACCATATCGACCGTGAGATTGTCGAAGTCGCCGGCCGGACCGTCGTCTTCGTACGGGCCGTACACGAACTCGAGCTCGCCGCCACCGATGGAGTAAGTGAAGTACACGCGCTCCATCTCGGTGAGGTGACGCACCAGGCCGAGCAACGACATCGGTGAACCGCCGAGGCCGCTACGGATCAAGTCCTGTGGCGAGACCCCTTCGCACTTCGCGGCGAGAGCATCGCGATGAAACGCCAGCCAGCCCAGAAGCAGGTCTTGCTCAGTGCCGCCCTCGGGTTCGGGTGCTCGCTGCATCTTGCGAGCGTAGATTGCATGTCGTGCGCATCGACGTGTTCACCATCTTTCCTGGACTGATCGATGTCTTTTGCGCGGAGAGCATGCTTGGGAAAGCGCGCAGCTCCGGACTATTGGATCTCCGTCTGCACGACCCGCGTGAACACACCTCTGATGTGCACCGCACGGTTGATGACGCACCATTCGGTGGAGGTGCCGGCATGGTGATGAAGCCCGAGCCTCTATTCGAAGCTGTTGAGGCCGCGCAACCCCCGCGCCCGTTGCTATTGCTCGGTCCCGGTGGTCGCCGTTTTGACCAGGCGATGGCCCACGAACTCGCCACCGGAACTGGCTTCTCGATGATCTCGGGCCGCTACGAGGGGGTCGACCATCGCGTTCGCGAGCACCTTGTCGATGGCGAGCTGAGCGTCGGCGATGTCGTGCTGAACGGTGGGGAAGTGGCGGCATGCATGGTGATCGAAGCGGTCGTGCGCTTGTTGCCAGGGGCGATGGGCAATACCGACAGCACAGTGAACGAGAGCTTCGGGACCACTGGTTTGCTTGAGGAACCCCAATTCACACGCCCGGCTGAGTATCGAGGCTGGGAGGTGCCCGAGGTGCTGCGAGGTGGTGACCACGCCCGGATTGCACGCTGGCGGCTTGCGCAGGCGCTGCATCGCACCCTGCGCGACCGTCCTGACCTGGTCGAAGCCCGCGGCGGGCTTGACGAATCCGACCGGCGGCTGTTGGAAGAGTTCCCTGCCGTCACCTATCCTTGACTGTTCGTCTAACAGAGAGTTGCCCCCAATGAAGTCCACCGATTTCGTCGATTCCCAGTCCATGCGCACCGACATCCCCGAGTTTGGCCCCGGCGACGAGGTCAAGGTGCACGTGAAGGTGGTCGAGGGCAACAAGGAGCGCGTTCAGGTGTTTCAGGGCAACGTCATCGCTCGTCAGGGCAGTGGCGTGCAAGAGACGTACACCGTGCGCAAGATCAGTTCCGGCGTTGGTGTCGAGCGCACCTTCCCGGTACACGCCCCGACGGTAGCCAAACTGGAAGTCGTCAAGAAGGGCGATGTGCGCCGGGCCAAGCTGTATTACGTTCGCGATCGTGTCGGTAAGGCAGCTCGCATCAAGGAAAAGCGAGACGCCTGATCGGCGCCGTCATCGGTGTTTGTGCCGGTCTAAAAGGCAGCACCCACGTTGAGCTCTGACGATCTCGAAAACTTCGAGGCCGAGCGCGAGCTCCAACTCGCTCAGGAATACCAAGACATTGCGGGCATGTTCCGTTTTGCCGTGGAAACCGAGCGCCGTTTCTACCTGGCCAACGACGTCAAACTCACCGTCAACGGTGAGGGCGCGCGCCAGGTGATCGAAGTGGAGTTGGTTGACGCATGGGTGTGGGACATGTACCGCAAGACCCGATTCGTTCCGAAGGTGAGAGTGCTGACGTTCAAGGACGTCAACGTCGAGGAACTGCCCCCACCCGAACTCGGGATCTAGCGGCGCAAGCCCGCGGGCGCTTTGGTGAGGACGAAGCACTGCGTTGGTACACGAGCCGCGGCTATGTACTGGTTGCTCGCAACTGGCGTTGCCAGGCGGGCGAGATCGATCTCATTCTGACTGGAACGAATGTGCTGGTCTTCTGCGAAGTGAAAGCGCGCGCGAGCGACGAGTTCGGCGGACCGCAAGGAGCCGTTGGTTGGCAGAAACAAAGACGCATCCGACGGCTCTCGGCGATCTGGCTCGCCGAGTTTCGACCCGCTGGCCACTTTCAAGTCCGTTTCGACGTCGCTGCCGTGGTGGGCACTCGGATCACGGTGATCGAGTCAGCGTTCTGAGCTCGGTAATCTGTGCCAATGCCGGTCGCAGGGGCAAGCCGAGGCTGCCTCGCGGTCGTGCTGCATTGTCCGATCGTTGCCGTGCGCGGCGACTCTGTGGAGCTGAGCGCGAAGTTTCTTGAGGAGATCGAGCGCTACGCGAAGTTCTGGCCGGGCACCGTTCGACTGATCGCTTTCGAGGATCCGAATTGGGCAACGAGTTTCGGCACCACGATCCGCAAGATCGAGTCGCTGCCTTTTGAGCTTGTGGTGCAGTCTCACGACGATCTTGACGAGCGAGTGTTCCACGACGCGGCGGCAGTGCTGTGCGGCATCGGACATCGGTACGACCACTTAGCCGAGATGGGTCGCGGTTTGGGTGTTCCCGTCGTCTATGTCGCCGAGTGGAGTCGGCGTACTCAGAATGTGATCACAGCGATCGACTCACCGAATGCATTCGTGAAAGCGCGACGTTTGTTCTGGTTGTGGCGGCAGCGCCGAAGAATTCGCAAATCCATCGCGGCCGCAACGGCGTTGCAATGCAACGGCACACCAACGTTCGACGAGTATGCGCAACTCAACCCACAACGACTTCTGTACTTCGATAGCCGAATCACCGACGACCTGTTGATCAATCGCGAGGAACTCGACGGACGAACAGCGAGGCTTGTTGAAGGCGCACATCCGATCCAGCTTGTCTTCACTGGGCGGTTGACGCCGACGAAGGGCGTTCTCGATCTTGTTGCGGTGGCGATCGAGTTGCGCAACCGAGAGGTCGACTTCAAGTTGTCGATTGTCGGGGATGGCGATCTCGTCGACGAACTGCGCGCGCGGATCGTGCGCCATCAGCTCGGATCCTTGATGACTGTGCTTGCGCCGAAGCAGTTTCGGAGCGAGCTGATCCCCTTCGTGCAGCAAATGGATCTGTTCGTGTGTCCGCATCCGCAAGGCGACCCATCGTGCACGTACCTTGAGACACTGGCATGCGGTGTGCCCATCGTCGGCTACGCCAACGAGGCGCTGGAAGGCGTAGCACGTCACTCGCACGCTGCATGGCATGTTCCGCTCGGCAAACCGAGCGCGCTCGCCGCGGAAATTGCTCGCCTCGCCATCGCGCGTGCCGAGGTGTCTGCGGCCAGCATTGCTGCGCTGCAATTCGCAACAGAGCACACCTTCGACAAGACATATGGTCGCCGAGTTGATCAGCTGCGTCAGTTGGCCGGGATCTGAACGGCGTCAGCCGAGGACGGTCCACACCACCAGCGCCACGCACGCGAGAACTGCCGAGATGACGAACACGATGTCGCTGCGCCGAGCCACTCGTCTGCGGTGTGGATTGAAGCCGATTCGCTCAGTATTGCCGCTGCGACGAGGCTGACACCTGTTCAAGCACCGTGCTCAGTAGCGTGACGCTGATGCGAATCGTGCGGTGGGCAGCCTTGCCGTTCCTTGCCTTGCCGTTTCTATGCGGTTTGTTGTGGATCGCAACGAGCACGTCGGCAGGCGCCACTCCACCCGGCGACAGCACGACCACGACGATCGTTACTGACAGCACCGTTCCACCAGCTCCGCCAGCCGCTGCTGGACCGTTGGTGTTGTCGCCGCCAGGTTGCGTTGTTCCCTCACCGGCTCTCGCCGTCTTTCGCGGACGCGTGATCAACATCGACGAGCCACCGACGACCGCTCAGTTTCGGGTGTTGTCGATGTTGGCGGGCACCCTTGATGGCCACTCCTCGGGGGATCGCGTGCTCGTTGTCTACGGACAGGAGGCGAGCTTTCTGAAGATTGGGGTCGAGTACATCGTCGGTGTTCGCCTCGACGTGGACACGGGTCGATTGATCAGCAGGATTCTGCGACCGGCTCCGCTATTCGGCGGCGACGCGGTCATTGGCCTCAACGACATCGACCTGGAATGTCCGCGAGTCGAAGACCCGATCAGCACGCTGCTCGGCGACGGCTCGTCGGTTGACTCGGGAGTGTTTACGCCGCTGAAGGACAGCGAGAAGAGTCTCGTGACCGCCGTGCTGCAGCCACTAGCAATCGCCCTTGCAATCTTGGTTGGGCTAGTTCTCGTGAAAGCGTTCCTGGTCGCGATGGGAAGGTCGTTGCGTGAATCGACTGGTTCGCCGGTGCCGATGGCTCGTGTTCGACACCATTCGAGGGTGCCGACGTCATCCTCAACGTCAGACGCTGGCGAGCGAACGCCGTAGAGCTTCGGTTCGTCCGGTCCAGTCGTCGATCCAAACCTCTGTGGCGTCACCGCTAGCGCTGCACATCACCAACACGCCTCCCGCGACGGGCTCACCGAGGATCTGTTGCAACGCCAAGCCGTACGCGGCGAGTTGCGTGAAGTAGCGCGCCAAGCGAGTCGTACGCTCGGGACCCTCAGCTACCTGATCGGTTTTGTAGTCGACAACGACGAGACCGCGCTGGGGATGACGAACAAGCAGATCGATGTAGCCCTCGACGATGGTTCCGTCGATGTCGGCTGCGACGAACAGTTCGCGCCAGTGCTCGAGCTCGATTCCTTCGGCGACGATCGGTGCCGCAAGTGCCGAGCGAGCTAAGCGATCGATCGTTTGCTCGAAGTCGGGTACACCCTCAGCCGCGGCCTGCGCTGCCGCGAGCGCAGCGATGTTGTCGCCGGTGTGAAGGTCGGCAAACTGCAATACCGCGTGGACCGCGCGACCAACGGCAGTTCCGTAGCGACCACGCTGCCACGGTGGCAAGTCGAGATCGATCGGATCTTTACGCAGACCGCCGTCAACAGCTGCGTCCACATCCTCGCCATCGCCTGTGACCGCCGCAGCATTCTCGGCGGCTGCGTTCTCGACGGCTGCATTTCCAAGGGCCGTGGCACTCATCGCCGCTGGACGACTGGCTGCTGCAAGGTCGTGTTGCCATGTCTTCCACCACTGCTGTTCGTCGGCCCACGCCAGTTCGATCGGGGGTGGTGTCGGAGCTGTCAGCGAGCCTTCGTATCCGGCGAACTCGACATGACCAGCACCATCCGCGGCAGTCGCAAGGATCTTCGCCGACGTGCCCACTGATTTGTCGGTGCGGTGAAACGACACCACTAGGTGATCCATAGCGCGAGTGCAGGCGACGTACAAGAGCCTGACGCGTTCGGCGTCGCTCATTTGTTCGTCGATCGGTTGGAACTGTTGATAGGTGGGATCGTCGGGGTCTGACAGCGTCCACGTGGCCTCTGGCCACACCACGCGACGGCCACGAGTGCTGTTTGGCTTGCTACTTGTGCCAGACACGATTGTGATCGGGAACTCCAATCCCTTGGCCGCGTGAATCGTCATGATGCGCACCGCGTCGTGGTCGGTCTCTGGCAACACCGTCTCGGCGACGAAGCGACCTTCGTCGCCCTGTAGCCGCGTCCAGAGCAGGTAGCGGCGCACTCCATGGCCGCCTGCCTCGCTCCATGCGCGCGCCTGGTCGATCACGAAGCGAACCCGACGCCACACGTCGCGATAGTCGCGTCGTGCCAACGCCAGTTCCATGACGCAACGCTCGTTCACCAACCACGTGAGTAGTTGCGATGGGGTGTTGTACTGCACGCGCGCCTCGAGCTCGCCAAGGCAGCGCAACCCGACGGCCACGGGATGCTGGAAGAGTTCGGATTCTTCGGTCGGGAGGTGATGCCATTTCCAGGGTTGGCCGTGAGTGACCTTCCACTCGTAGAGATGGCGATCGCTGCACCCGAACAATGGACTACGCAAGGCCGAGACGATGGCCAGCTCGTCGGTCTCGTCGTCCGCCGCGCGCAGAGCCAACATCAGTGAGCGCACCTCGCTCGCGGCATAGACCAGTGAACTGTTCTCGGCGCGGAAGGGTATGTCGCGAGCGGCAAGTGCGACCTGCAACGCAACGAGCGATAGCCGCGATGGCAGCAAGATCGCGATGTCGCCTGGTTGACAATCCCGCAACTCTTCGCCGTTCCAGACCTGCCACTTTTCGGTGAGCGCTTGCACAACGACTGCGGCTACGTCGGCGGCCTCGCGCTCGCGGAGTGCCTCGGCCGCCGCGCGCCCCAGGTCGGTGTGCTCACTCGCGCCAAGCACCGTGACTGTGCCGTGATCATGGCTGCCGGCGCGTGCCGCCATCAGCGGCACATACGCGGGTTGCACGTCGGGCTCGAACTTGATGAGCTCGCCCATCGTCGTGTTGACCCAATCGATAACCGGTGAGGCGCTGCGGAAGTTGGCGCTGAGCGTCGCCCGCTGCGCGCCGATCTGGTCGCTCGCGCGCAGGAACTGCGCAATGTCGGCTCGTCGGAACCGATAGATGCTTTGCTTCGGATCGCCGACGACGGTTAAGCGGCCCGGCAACGGTTGCAACAGACGCCAATCGGCTGACTGCTGCTGCGGGTCGGCGGTTATGCGCACAGCCAACTCGAGCTGAATCGGATCTGTGTCTTGAAACTCGTCGAGCAGCAGATGGGTGTAGCGCTGGTGTAGTTGCCGACGAACGTCGGGGTTGTTTGCCACCAAGCGGCGGGCCAGAACTAGTAGGTCGTGAAACTCGAGCTCGCCCGCAAGCTCGCGGTCGCGCACCGATTGCAACGTGAACTCGCGCAAGAGCGCGCCGAGCGTCAGTCGGCGTTCCTCGTTCAACCGCTTCAGCGCGTCCTTGGCAAGGTCGCGCGCATACGACACCGCACTGCGATATTCGAGCACGACCTCGGAGGACCCGTGCAGGCGATTCCAGTCCGGTGTCTTGCCCTTGCCCGCGTTTCTTACGCCGCCGTCGAGGGTGTGCAGCACACGTAGCAGCTCACCAAGAGGCAGATCTGAGTCGAGTTGCGCGGCGATGCGCCGGAAGGTCTCGATTACGTCTTCTTGCGTGTCGCCCGTCGGTGCCGTGTACGCAGCGATTGCGGTGCATGCCTTGGCAAGTTCGCGCCTTGCAGTCGAGTCGTCGAACCGTGGTGGCAGATCGCCTGACACGCGGGCTTCGACAAGGTCCCAGTTCGATTGGAAGTCGTCGGCCATCCGGCGAGCACCCTTCTCGATGCCGAACCCGTCGTGCTGGCACAGTTCGACCAATCGCACGCTCTCGAGGTCTTCGAGCAGCGCCTCGAGGAAATCGGTGAAGCGTTCGTGAAACTCGGAAGCGCTTTGGACTTCATCAAGCACGTCGAAGCGTGGGGGCAGTTTTGCCTCGATGGGGAACTCGTTCAGCACGCGACGAGCGAAGGCGTGCAGCGTGCCGACGGGCGCCAAGTCGAGATCCGCGATCGCGGCCGCAGCCAGTCGGACTTGCGCTTCGTCGGCGCCCGAAGTTGCAACCTTCTCGAGACGCTCGCGCACGCGATGGCGTAGTTCTGAGGCTGCTTTCTCGGTGAATGTGATCGCCGCGATGGAACCCATCGGCACACCCGAAAGCACCAGGTTGGCAACACGCTTGACTAGCGAGTCGGTCTTGCCGCTACCAGCGCCAGCTTCGACGAACAACGTGATGTCGAGTTTGTCGGTGACAAGGTCGCGGTCCGCCGAGTCGGGCGGCCCATGAAGCTGCGGCGGTGACGCATCGAACAGGTCGAGTTGTTCGGTCATGGCGCGATCTCGATGTCGTCGCCGGCTGCGGCACCTTCAGCCAGAGCTTCAACGACCATGCCAAGCGCGGGCAACAGGCGAGGGTCGTGTTGCTTGCGCTCGAACTCGGCCCACAGTTCTGCGGTTCCTAAGTGGTCGGGGTCGCAGTACTCGCAGTTCACGCGGCCCTTCAAAAGGAACTGCGACTTCTCGGGTCGCGAGATGAACAGCCCGCTTCGAATTCCTTCGGAGATGGTTTGTAGAACAGCGCCAACGCCCTGCCAAGCCTGCGGGGTAAGCGTTGCGCCGATGCGCTTGTACTTACCGCGCGCGAAGAAGCCGTATTCGGCGTGCACGGTGGAACGCGGTGGTGCCCCGGCTATCGCGAGGGCCGCGGCACCGTACGCCGGGAGTTGCAGTTTGGTTCCACCAGCAGTCGGGTTCTCATCCGAGACGTCGCTGAAGTATTCGGCCCTGCCGCTCTTGTGGTCGGTGACGACCAAAGTGCCATCGGCGCGACGGTCGATGCGATCGACCATCCCGCGCAGCCGCAGTTCGCTGCCGTCAGGCAACGCGATGACGACGGGGCAGTCGTCGTCGCCGAAGCGTTGCTCTGACGCGACGAGTTGCGCGCCGTGTGCCGCCATCAATTCGGAATCGCGTTCCATCCAAGCTCTGAGCTCGTGGCGCTGATTTGTTTGTTCGGCATGCCAGAAGGCCGCGCGCCCTACGACACCGTTGGCGGCCATCACGGTTGATTCAAACTCGAACGCTTCAAGCAGTGCATCGACGTGCGCCGGTTCCCACCCACTGGATCCTGGTTGCGATAGCTCGCCGGCGAGCACACGCTTGTTAAAGCGGTCGAGTGCGCTGTGGACAAGGTTGCCGCGATCGCGTGGTGAGATTTCCAGCTGTTCGTCGGGTTGTTCGACTGGCCGCACGTTCAACACGTACTGCATGAACCACCCGTGCGGACACGCCACCCACGCCTCGAGGCGCGTGGGTGATACAGGACGGGTGCCGAACGCTTCGATCGGCAACCCGGCCAAATTGCCGTCGTACTCGGTGAACTCGTTCGATGCGCGAGCGGTGAGCATTGCTGCACCAGCGCGCAGCGGCTCGTTCAGCTGCACTAGTGAGCTATCGCCAAACTTGATACCGCTGCGTCCTTCGTGCACCAGCGCACGAATTCTGTGTTGCGACTGCGTCGCTGGAAACGTCGTCTCTGCGAGCCCTGCGGCGAACGAGTGCACGGTGCGCTTGCTCGACGGCAAAGTTGCCGCCAACTCGGTGGTCCATCGCGATTTCTCGCGTAAGGCGGTTGCGCGCAGGTCGCCACGCGGCCTGATGAGGGCCACGCGTTCTGCACCTGCGAGCGCCGCCCACAGTTGCGAACGTTGCTCGTCGGCGCTCTCTGCGTTTAGAACTAACCCTCCTTCGGTCAGTTGTCGGTCGCTGTCGCCGAGTAGGGCTTCCGGCGGCGGCGGTGATGGCAGCAATCCCTCGGCAGCACCGATCACGACGAGCAATTCGAATGGCTGCCCGACCGCGAACGACAACGGGCCTACGTGAAGCCCGACTCCTATACGCCCAACCCTTCCAGGTGCCGAGTCAAGTTCGGCGTCGAGTGTGTTAGCGAAGACGCTGCGGGTGCACGGCTCGGCGAGGTTGTCGAGCCGCGCCAGTCGGTCGAGCGATGCCTGCACTGCGATGAGCGCTTCGGTCTCTTCCGGGGGAAGCGACGCCTCGCCGTGCAACCCACCGAGCCACCTGTGTAGCAACGTGCGTGCGACCTTCGCCCAATGCGCCCACGGCTTTACTTGCTGTGGCGAACCGAGTTGCTGACGCAAGTCGTCGACAAACTCGAGTAGCTGCTCCGCGGCTTGGGCATCTGCCTCGTTCTCTCGCGTGCGCTGAAGCGCGGCGTATGCAGTGAGGCGCTTAGTCCAATCGCCGTCGCCGGCAAGCCCGGCGTCGCGCGAGATTCGTTCCCACTTCTGTCGCGGAATGCGTTTCCCGCCGCGCATGCGCGCGGGAACGCTGGCGAGCAACGCAAATAGGTCGGCGCGCCGAATGCCGCGACGGTCGAGCTGTAAGACGTCGAGCACAAGACGCGCAGCCAGTCGTTCGTGCAGCGCAATACCTGGCCGACCGTTCCACGCGATGCCGGCTTGCTGCAGATGCTCGCCAACAAGCCGTGCGTACGGTTCGTGGCGCGGCCACACGATTCCGATGCGATGTAGCGCGACGCCTTCGTGAACTGCCGCGACGGCGATGCGTACGGCTTCGCGAGATTCTTCGTCGGCATCAGACGCATCGATGATGTCCATCGGGACGTTGCTCGGGAGTTCGTCGGTGCCTTCCAGCAAAACCACTTCGCCGTGCTGTGCGAGTGCATCGAGCAACGAGGACTCGGTGGCTCGCAAGCGCTGTGGAAGAAAGACAATTGTGCGTGGGGGAGCGAGTGCGGCGGATGCGCATGCCGCGTGTAACAAATCGGCTTCGTCGTACCACTCGCCTTCGAGGTGCTGATGGATCGCCTTGTGCAGTCGAACGACCTCACGCGCGCGAACGGAACCATTGGTAGCTAGTCGAGTGAGCGCGGACGCGGGGAGGTGCCGCAGTTCCTTGTATGTGTTGCGTACGGCGGTGATGGTCGCCTGATGTTGTGCGATCGGCTGGAACACGCCGGCGGAGTTGGTGAGAATTTGCCGCACCGCAACATCGACCACCGGCGTACTGACCGGTCGCTTGCCGGCGCTCGCGAGCGCGGCGCCACCCAACAGCTCGGCCAACCGGAACGCGGTGAGAAACTGCGCGGCCGCAATGCCGCCGTGAGCAGCCAGCCAACGGCGAGCAGAGACACCGACTGCGTTGGAGTGCACCAGCACTGTCACGGCTGCTAGCGGATCGCCGGCTTGCACGCGATCGACGGCCGCGCGCAGGGCATGCAGCGATGGGCTCCCGTACGGGGTGGTCAATCGCTGAATCGGCATCGGCAGCACTCTAGGGAGCGGGTGTGTGGCGGTTTACTTGAAGGCAGCTTCGGCGCGAGCACGCAGGTCGGCAACAGCGTGCGCCAACCCCTGCTTGTCGCGGTACAACGCACTGCCAGCAACCAACACGTTGGCCCCAGCAGCGGCGGCACCGGCAATCGTGTCTGGGCCAATTCCACCGTCAACCTCAACGCCGACGTCGTGGCGGCCGGCGGCGTCGAGCATCGCCCGCACTTCACGAATTTTGGGCTCCATCGAGGCGATGTACTTCTGGCCACCGAAGCCCGGGTTCACTGTCATCACCAGCACCATGTCGACGAGATCGAGAACATGAGCGATGGCGTTGGCGGGCGTTGCAGGGTTCAACGCCACTGCGGCAGTCGCGCCGAGCGATGCGATGTTGGTGAGCGTGCGATGAAGGTGCGTGCACGCCTCGACGTGAACGATCAGGCGTTGGCACCCCGCCTTCACGTAGTCCGCTGCCATCACGTCGGGCGTTAGCACCATCAGGTGGGCTTCAAACGGAACCGTCGCGTGGGGGCGACATGCCGCTATCACATCCGGACCGAACGTGAGGTTTGGCACGAACTGGCCGTCCATCACGTCCCACTGGATGCGGTCGACGCCCGCCGCCTGCAGTGCGGCCACTTCCTCACCCAAGCGTGAGAAGTCGGCTGGGAGCACGCTCGGTGCGATCTCAATGCGAGCCATCAAACTTGAGGGTAGCGGGGCGCCTGCCGTGTCTATGACAGGCTCGCAGTCGATGGCTGCTCCGCCGAACATCACCGAGACCGTTCGCGCGGAGAAGCTGGTGGCTGGCGGCGACGCGTTGGCGCATCTCGCCGATGGTCGAGTGGTGTTTGTGCAGGGGGCGCTGCCTGGCGAAACGGTCGTCGTCAAAGTGCACACGAGCAAGCGTGATTTTGCGCAGGGAATCGCTACGTCGATCGTCGAGCCATCGCCGTCTCGAGTTGTCGCGCCTTGTCCGCGACTCGCGGCTGGTTGCGGTGGGTGCAGTTGGCAACATTCCCAGCCCGATGCACAGTTGCGGTGGAAGACCGAGATTGTCTCCGAGGCATTGCGGCGCATCGCCAAATTGCCAAACCCCGACGTGCGCGTCGGTGCTGCGGTCGAGCCGTGGCACTATCGGACGTCGCTGCGACTGGCGGTCGCGGATGATGGGACAGTCGGCTTGCGTGCGTCGTCGAGCCATCGCGTCGTGGCCATCGACGATTGCTTAGTCGCACATCCCGCGCTCGTGGAGTTGCTTCCTGGCCTGCGTGTCCGTGGCGCCGACGAGATCTCGTTGCGCGTGGGTGTTGCGACCGGCGAGATAACCGCATTCGTCGACGCGGCCGGCGGAGAGGCGACGGGACTACCCGCGTCGGTTCGCGTTGGCGCTGACGCTGTACTACATGAAGACATCGCGGGCGTTCGTTTGCAGGTGAGCGCCGCGTCGTTCTTCCAATCGGGACCGCAGGCGGCCGAGTTATTGGTGGCTCATGTTCGTCAGGCATGCGGCGACCTGCTTGTGCCAGGCGGTTCGTTGCTCGACGCCTTTGGCGGCGTCGGCCTGTTCGCCGCGACGTTGGCGCCGACCGGGATGATGACGATCGTCGTCGAGTCGTCGGAGTTGGCGTGTCGCGACGCCGCGGTCAATCTCGGTGAGCGTGCGCAGGTCAAGTGCTCAAGCGTCGAGGACTGGACTGCGCAACCGGTGCGCCTAGTAGTCGCAGATCCATCGCGCTCGGGGCTCGGTCGCGACGGTGTCGCCGTGCTCGCAGCAACCGAGGCTGAACGAATCGTGCTGGTGAGTTGCGATGCAGCGTCACTAGCCCGCGATACGCAACTGCTCGCCGCGGCGGGTTATCAGCACAATCGGTCAACCGTGCTCGACCTGTTCCCGCACACACCCCACGTAGAAGTAGTAACCCGCTTCGATCGGGTGCGCCTGTCAGCGGAGTGATCGGGCCTTGCGTTCTGCTCGGCCGAGGAACCGCTCTCGATCGTTATCGGATGCCCGGTCGATGCCGTAGAACGCGATCCAACTTGTTCGTGCCCTGCGATTGCACAACACGCGCAGTGCTCGGTTGATGACCCGTTTGCCGCCCTCGCCTTGCAACGCGTTGATCCACTTTGACGAGCCGTGAGTCGTGAACACTGCGAGTCGACGGATGTTGCCGAGCAATGGTCGAATGCGATTGGCGCCGGGCGGTAGCTCGTACGCGACGCCCGCGACCCAGACGCGGTCGATCCAGCCCTTTAACATCGCGGGCTGACCACTCCACCATGTCGGATAAACAAACACCAACGTGTCGCACCAACGCAGATTGTCTGCGTATGGCGTTATCTCGGGCTTCGTCTCCGGCGGGTCGAGGTGATGTGTTCGCTCCCACGCCGATAGCTCTGGGCGAAAGTCTTCGGCATACAGGTCTGTGACGCGCACCTCGTGGCCGGCGCTAGCGAGCCCCGCGAGCACGCGATCGCGGATGGACGCGATGTAGGAACTTTCGAGCGGATGGCAGTAGATGACGTAAGTCTTCACAGCGCACGCATTCGTCGCTCGACCCGCTTCAGAAACGCGGCGCGCTCGTCGGAGGTCGCGGTATCGATTGCATACAGACCCAACCAGCGACAGCGCGTTCGGACACCGCATGTCAATCGCAGCGCCCGTGTCAGCGTGCGGCGACCGTTGTCGTTGATCGCCCACACGTAGCGATGCGGTGAGCCGTATGTGCTGATGCCGACGATGCGGCGCACGTGCGTAAGCGCGCTCTGCACCTTGCCAGCGTCGTCGAACACGAACGCGACGCCCGGCACCATTACGCGCTCGAGCCAGCCCTTCAAGATCGCTGGCAGCGAACTCCACCACGTCGGGTACACGAACACGAGCGCGTCTGCCCGACGCAGCATCTCGACATGAGAAGCCACCATCGGATCTAGAACCGGTGTATCACCGTGGTAAGCGGTGCGTTCCGCAGCGCTCATCGCCGCTCTCCAGCCGAGCGCGTAAAGATCAAGCAACTGCACCTCGTGGCCGACGCTCCTCAGAGTTTCGACTGCGCGCTCGGCGATGGCGTGGTTGAAGCTGTCGCTGTTCGGGTGGGCGAGCAGCACCAAAACGTTCATACTCAGCGACCGCCGGTGACGTCGATGAATGTTCCCGTCACGTAGCTCGCCGCCGACGACGCCAACCACAACACCGCGGCGGCCACCTCGTCGGTTGTTCCTGATCGCAGCATGGGGATTGTTGGTCGCATTCGCTCGACGCGGCCGGGCGGGGCGTGCAAATGGAAGTCACTTTCGATGAGACCCGGTCGCACACCATTGACTCGAATTCCGCGCTCCGCCAACTCTTTGGACAAACCAATGGTCATCGTGTCGAGCGCACCCTTCGAGGCCGCGTAGTACACCCACTCGCCCGATCCGCCGAGCACCGCGGCCTTGGACGAAATGTTGACGATGCTTCCGGTCTTCATGCGGGCCGCCCCCTCGCGCGCACACAGAAATGCGCCTGTGATGTTGACTGCCCACAGCCGCGCAAGCATCTCGCCGTTGACGACGCTCAGCGGGCCATAACCGCCCGCGATACCCGCGTTGTTGACAAGCACGTCGAGTCGACCGAAGCGTTTGTCGAGTGCGTCGAACAGTTGCAGCACTTGCGCCTCGTCGCCGACGTCGGCTTGGACGGGTTCTGCTGTGCAACCGACGGCGCGCAGTTCGTCGGCAAGCTGTTGCGCGGCGTCACTCGAAGTCGCGTAGTTCAGCACCAGGTCGTGCGTGGGCGCCGCCGCGCGTGCGATCGCGGCGCCAATTCCCCGCGACGCACCGGTGATCAACATCACTGGCCGTTGTTCAGTCACGAAGCCTCCGTTGTAAGCCATCGCGAACGCCTGGCCACTCGTGATCCGTGATCGAGAACATCGCCGAATCTCGCGCCTCGCCCGGGGTGCCGAAGTGGCCCGAGCTTGGCCGATGCCGGCGAAGGATGCCCTCGAACTTCGCTCCAATGCGTTCGATCGCATCGCGGCTGCGTGTGTTTGCGGCGTCGGTGCACAACGCGACCCGGAAGACGTGCCAAGTGTCGAACGCGTGCGTGAGCAACATCAGCTTGGCCTCTGTGTTGATCGGCGAGCGTTGGGCATCGGCGGCCAACCACGTGCCGCCGATCTCGACTTCAGCCGGGGTATCGCGGCCCGGCCACCACGTCACGTTCATGAAGCGTGTGCAGCCGACGGGGGAGCGATCGCTGGTTCGCACCTGCGCGAAAGGCACAACGGTGTCGCGCTCGGCGTCCTGCAACAGCCCCTCGATGTAGGCCTCCATCGCGGCTAGGTCGGCGGGCACGACCGTGTGGCCGTACGTCGAACGGTCGCGGTCGGCCGCGGCTTGAAGATCGGCGGCGTGGGATCGCGACAACGGCTCGAGGTGCAGATGACGACCGCGAAGGGTGAACCGTTCCGTCCGCATCTCGTCAGCTTTGCAGCTGCGGCCCCGCCACGGCCGCTCGATTCCGTCGGCCGACCACCGGCAAGGAACTAGGCGAAATGCCTATTTTCCCCCTCAAGTCGACCACACAACTAGACGAAATATCACCTTGAGCATTCAAAGCTCGACGTTTCAATCAGGAATCCAGAAAGGATCCATAAAACATGCGCCTTCCAAAGACGCCCTTTATTGCTGTACTCGCTGGCATCGCGATGGCCGGAGCTGTGGGTGCCTCGGCAGCCACGCTCGGCGGTCTGAGCTCCACGGGTCTCGGCTCCGACAACTCTGTTGTCGCAGCTTGTGACACCGACGGAATCTCAATCGCTTACACAACGGCATACAACGCCACGGCACAGGAATACCAAGTGTCTGCTGTCAACTTCACCGGCGTGAACGCCGCGTGTAACGCGAAGGCGGCTTCCGTTTCCGTGCGCAACGGCACAACCAACCTGGGTACCACCAACGCGGCTTCAATCACCGTCACGGCAAGTGCCTTCTCAATCACCTTGGCTAGCCCGGTCTCGGCAGCCTCGGTCAACGGCGTCTCCCTGATCATCTCAGGCTGATTGCTTTTCGAGACTTTGTGATGTCACCTCGATGGTTAGTCGGGCTTGTCCTATGGGTGAGCGTGCTGGCCATCGGGGTGGCTCACGCCTCGGTTCTCGGTGGCCTGACCCCGAAGACCCTTGAGGCTTGGAACCAGTCCGGAGGATCTGGCGCCCCCACGGTGTTGACCTGTGACAACTTCTCGTTAGCAGCGGCGACCGGTTCGGCGCTCGCTAGTCGGCCAGTGCAACTGCCCGCGAAGTGCGGCAGTGGAACTTGGTCGACTCACCTCGGCACATGGACAATCGCGTCCGGCCTACTAAGGGCGACCACAGCCAACGCAACCGCGTCGATCAACGCCGGTTCGACCAACGTCAGCGCACAGGCGACGATTACGAACGCCAACGGAAGCAGCCGTATCGCCGGCGTCGCAATCAATCACACCGGCGCGACTCGCATCTATCTCGTCGGCGCGTTGTCGGGACCGAGCACTGCTCAGCTGCGACTCGTCAACGGCGGCACGATCACAACGATTGCCTCGGCCACCGTCACCATCGGTGCCTCCGCAGTCGTGCGTATCACTCGTAATGGATCGACGGTGACCGTGTCCGTCAATGGCACGCTCGCGATAACCCACACGCTGACGTCGGGACAAATCACCACTCTCTCCGGCGGCACCCGTGTGGGGCTGTACTGGAACTCGGGCACAGGGATCCGATTCACAAACATCGTCGCGACGACGCCGGCAAGCCCATGAGCCGGAAACGAGACAGCAAACCTGCCGTGTCCGCCGCGCGTCGCGTGGCGGACTTCGGCGTTCTCGCACTGACCGTTTTGGCGGCGTGGTTCCTGTGGCCGTCGTCTCTTGGCGGGTCGAGCCGGTTCATCAAGGTGCAGGGCTACTCCATGGAGCCGACGTATCAGACCGGTGACTTGGTAATGGTCGACACAGACGCAACACCAGAGATCGGCGACATCATTGTCTTTGCGATTCCCGACAACGAGCCTGGTGCCGGAAACCTGGTCGTTCACCGACTCATCGGCGAGCGAGAAGACGGGACTCTCATTACACAAGGTGACAACACCGAGAGCCCCGACTCGTTCGGTACGAAACGCTCTGACATCATCGGTTCGCCACGACTGGCGATTCCCCAGGGTGGCCGGGTGCTCGGAATGATGAGCTCGCCGGTCGGCCTTTCAGCCGCATCGGGGATGTTGATCACCATTTTGCTCTGGCCGCGCAAGAAGCCCGATGAGTCGACTGAAGTTGAGGACTCAACCGAAGCCGACGAGCCGACGATCGATGTAGACCGAACGCTTGAACTCGAGGCACCAGTCATCCAAGACGGATGGTCAACGACGGAGTTCTCCGCACAAGTCGCCGCGGAGGCCGAGGAGTGGCTGCAGTCACAGCTCGTCGCGTCGGCTCAGGTTCCGTAACGCGGTACGCCCTCGGCGTAACGCGCCTCGAATAGTTGCAACACTTCGTTTGGCTCTGCATGGCGATCGGTGGCGTGCTTCGAATACAGCAGCTCGCCATCAACCTCGACGTCGAACACACCCTTCGAGCCGGTCACGAACGTGAGATTCTCGATGATGTGCTGGTAGTTGAAGAGCAGGTCACTTGCAGCGCTCACGGCGCGCTCGGAATAGTTTCAAGGGACGCAGTAGGTGATGCTGATCTTGTGCTTAGTCGTTTGCTTACTAGTCATGTGCGCCCCCTGGGTTTCGAACCCAGAACCTGCGGATTAAGAGTCCGTTGCTCTGCCGTTGAGCTAGAGGCGCAATTTCGTGCAGTGTAGGAGGTGGCGCCGCGCCACCGCGGATGCTGCGGAGAGTAGTGAGAAGTGGGGTGACCGACGGGGCTCGAACCCGCGACCCTCAGGATCACAACCTGATGCTCTACCAGCTGAGCTACGGCCACCATGGGAACCCGTAGTGTGCCACACCGGTTCTTGAAAACCACGGACGAGTTTCGCGTCGGCGCCCGTTCCGTGAAGCTCAGTTCACGATGGATTCCGTTGTGCGCTAGGCTCTGCAGAACGGATTCCTAGGGAGCTGACTATGAAGGCAATGGAAAGCCTTCCCAAGCACGAACTTGCCCAAAGGGCAAAAGTCATCACACAGCGAGAGCTGGGTGTCTACGTCAGCCGGACCAAAGGGTCCCAGGCGGCGACCGATCGGGCACGCAAGGTGATGCCACTCGGTGTGCCGAGCAGCTTTCAGGCTTACGACCCGCACCCGATCGTTGTGCGCCGCGCGCAAGAAGCCTGGATGGAAGACGTCGACGGGAACCGCTACACCGACTTCGACATGGGCTTCGGTGCGCTGTTCTCTGGTCATTGTCATCCAGCGGTACGGCGCGCTGTTGAGGCGCAACTCGACAATGGCACGTTGTTTGTCACGCCGTGCGAGATGAACGCCGAAGTCGCCGAGCTGCTTGGCGCGCGATACGGGCTGCCGATGTGGCGCTTCACCAACTCGGGCACCGAAGCAACGATGGATGCGATTCGCGTCGCACGTGGCGTGACCGGTCGCGAAAAGATTGTCAAGGTCGAGGGTGGTTATCACGGGCATCACGACGAAGTGATGATCTCGATGAAGCCGCCGATCAGCGAGGCTGGCCCTGCTGATTCGCCGCGCTCTATTCCAGCGACGGCCGGCATCACCCGCGCCGTGCTTGGCGACACGATCGTTGTTCCGTTCAACAACGCTGAAGCACTCGACCGTGCGCTGTCGGGTCGCGACGTTGCGTGCTTCATCGTTGAGCCAGCGATGGAAAACATCGGCATCTGCTTGCCGCAGCCCGGTTACTTGAAGGCTGCACGCGAGATCACTCGCAAGTACGGCACGATGCTGATCTTCGACGAAGTGAAGACGGGCATTACTGCCGGATGGGGTGGCGCCACTGGTGCCGTTGGTGTGCAGCCAGACCTCGTCGCGTTGGCCAAGTGCATCGGCGGCGGGTTGCCCCTCGGAGCTTTTGGTGGCACGCAAGAATGCATGGATCAAATCACGAACGGCAAGGTGCTTCACCTAGGTACCTACAACGGCAACCCGTTGTGCATGGCCGCATCGAGGGCGGTGCTGTCGGAGATTTGTACTCCGGAGGCGACCGATGCCGCGATCGCGTGCAACCGGATGCTGCTCGACGCATGCGACCGAATCATCGCTACGGCAGGGCTTCCGGCACACACGGTGCAATTTGGAGCGAAGGGTTGCGTCACGTGGGCGCCCGAGCCGATCCAGAATTATCGCGACTACAAAGCGACCGACTTCGACCTTGCGTTCGCGCAGTGGATGCATGGCATCAACCGCGGAGTGTTGCTGCCGCCGGGTCTCGACGAGCAGTGGCTGATCTCGATCGTGCACACCGAAGCCGACGCGATGCACTACGCCGATGTCTTCGGCGAGTTCGTCGACGAACTAACCGCTTAGTTCACTGGCTAGCTAACTCCAGTGACGCTCTTCGCTGTACCGGTGCACGGTGACGGGGGCGCTCCACTGGCGGCGACGGTGAATCACACCGGTTCCCGCCAGTAACGCGACGGCGGCACCGATCAGCACGAGTTCCACGCCGATGAGTATTGGCAACGTGCTGTCGGCGAGCGCGCCTGGTATTCGCGCCCAAACGCTGTCGCTCAGCAACGGCACGACGAACTTGGGAACGACGTAACCGAGCAGCGCGGTAAGCACGGCCAATAACAGCAGGCCAACACCAAGGCTCTTGACTAACGAAGAACGGTCGGGGTGTGCGGTGACGCCGAACAAGACAAAGATGACTGTTGCGATGCCGGTGATTGGCACCATCCACCCAAGCACGTTGTTCGCGACTTCGAGCGGCGCCACCTTTGGAACCGGAATTGTGATCGGCGGCACATCGATTGCGGCCGCGAACTGAGTCGCGTCGACTAATTGCGAGCCGGTGACCTGCACCGGCGTGGTTTGTTCGCCGATCAGGCGTGCGTGGATGTCGTGGATGATTTCGGAGAACAACTTCGAGCCGATGTCGGTGCTTGCGATCACCTGAACGCGCAGGCGCATCTCTTCTTGATTCACCGAAAGCGATGCTGCGACGGCGTCTGCAATCACATTGGCCAGTTCGGTGCGCAGTTTGCTGTCGCTGAGGACAACCTCGGCTGCGTCCGCGGAGTGGTCGGGGTCGAACGCGGTTCGCTGGAGCAGGAACCCGGCGATCGCCAGACTGGCGCACGCATAGGCGAGCGCAAACATCAGCCCCGCAAAAGTCCGTCGCACGCCCCGAGTCTTGCCGATTCCCACGGCTTTGGATTGGCATCCGTCGGAAATGCTTGATCGAACGGTTGTTCGTAGTTACAATGCTGTCATTAGTTAGCAAGGCCGGGCCGGTCGAAGGCAGTCACTGTGTGACACCCCCTTCGTACGGTGCACGCAACATCAACAAGCTACGAAACGGAGACAGGTTGTGAGCAACGATCGCGATAAGGCCCTGGAAATGGCCCTGGCGGCCATCGACAAGCAGTACGGCAAGGGGTCCGTCATGCGGATGGGCGAGAAGGGGTCGATGGCCATCGAGGCCATCCAAACCGGCGCCATGGCACTCGACGTCGCCCTCGGTGTTGGCGGTTTGCCCCGCGGCCGAATTGTCGAGATCTTCGGCCCAGAGTCCTCCGGTAAGTCCACCCTCGCCATGCACGTCGTGGCCGAGGCCCAGCGCAACGGTGGCATCTGTGCCTACGTCGATGCCGAGCACGCGATGGATCCTGTGTACGCACGGGCCATTGGTGTCGACATCGATCAGTTGCTGATCAGCCAGCCCGACACGGGTGAGCAGGCACTCGAGATTGCCGACATGCTCGTGCGCTCCGGTGCGCTCGATGTCGTGGTCATCGACTCGGTGGCGGCACTTACGCCTCGTGCCGAGATTGAAGGCGAGATGGGCGACACGCACGTCGGCTTGCAGGCTCGCCTGATGAGCCAGGCGCTACGCAAGCTCACCGCCAACCTCAACCGCACCAACACCATCATGATCTTCATCAACCAGTTGCGCGAGAAGATCGGCGTGATGTACGGCTCGCCCGAGACCACCCCAGGTGGCCGTGCGCTGAAGTTCTACGCATCGGTGCGTCTCGACATTCGTCGCATCGAAAGCATCAAAGATGGTGCCGAAGTTGTTGGCAACCGCACGCGAGTGAAGGTGGTCAAGAACAAGGTGTCGCCACCGTTCCGTCAGGCCGAGTTCGACATCATGTACGGCAAAGGCATCAGCCGCGAAGGTTCGTTGCTCGACATGGCAGTCGACATGGGCATCATCAAGAAGTCGGGCTCGTGGTTCACCTACGACGGCGAGCAACTCGGTCAGGGTCGCGAGAATGCGAAGGGTTTCCTCATCGCCAATCCCGAGATCATGGTCGAAGTATCCGAGAAGGTTCGGGTGCAAGCCGGCATCGGTGCCGACGCAGCCACACCGCCGTTCGTCGCTCCCGACGACGTTGATGCCGCTGGCAAGGCGGTCGTCACGACGCCAGCTGGAGAAACGTTCACTGCTGCCGACGAAGAGCCGATCGAGCTGTAACTCGGTAGCGATCCGGTTCATGAGGCGCTGGGCTCCGACGAGTCCAGCGCCTCCGCCGTTGCACGCCCAGTGGGCCCAATGACGCCAGTAGGGCGCGGGTAGCCTCTGGATTCATGACTCGTAGCTTCATCGTGCGCACGTTTGGGTGCCAGATGAACGACCACGACTCGGAGCGGATCGCCGGTCTCCTGCAAGCCGACGGCCTGACCGAGGCCGCGAATCAGGCCGACGCCGACATCGTCGTGCTGAACACCTGCTGCATTCGCGAGAACGCCGACAACAAGCTGTACGGCAGCCTTGGTTGGCTACGCGCCTGGAAGAACGAGCGCGAGGGTCGACAGATCGTCGTCTCTGGCTGTCTGGCGCAGAAGGATCGCGACCTCGTTGCCAACAAGGCTCCGTGGGTCGATGTGGTGATGGGCACTCACAACGTTCATCGCGCTGCCGAGTTGGTGCAACACGCCAGCCGCCACGGGCAGATCACCGAGATCTTCGATCAGGCCGTCATCGACGACCATGCGTTGTTCCCCAGTGCGCTGCCCGCTCGCCGCGAGACGAGTTACAACGCCTGGGTCACGATTCAGATCGGCTGCGACAACAACTGTGCCTTCTGCATCGTGCCATCGGTGCGCGGTGTCGAGATCAGCCGTCCGTTCGACGAAGTGGTCGCGGAAGTGGAAGCGCTCGCACGCGACGGGGTAACGGAAGTTACGTTGCTCGGTCAAAACGTCAACAGCTACGGGCGCGACCTGCAGCTGGCGGCACGTCAGGCTGGCGCCGATGATGCTCGGCTGCGACCGCTGTTCACCGACTTGTTGCTTGCGCTGGGTCAGGTGGATGGCATTCGCCGAGTTCGCTTTGTAAGTCCGCACCCGAAAGACATGCGCCCCGAGACGTTCGCCGCGATGGCCGCCACGCCGACCGTGTGTGAGCACCTGCACTACCCGCTGCAGTCGGGCAGCGACCGAGTCCTGGCGGCCATGCATCGTGGATACACGGCCGAGCGCTACCTGAATCGACTTGCGCAGGCGCGAGCGGTTGTGCCCGACCTGGCAGTCAGCACCGACATCATCATCGGGTTCCCGGGCGAGTCGGAAGTCGACTTCCAAGCAACGATGGCTGTCGCTGCTGAAGCCGAGTACGACTACGCCTATTGCTTCAACTTCTCGCCGCGCGACGGCACCGACGCCGCGCTGATGACCGACAAATTTGTCGAGCCCGCGATCGTCGCCGACCGCTTCGACCGCTTGCGGGTTGTTGTCGAGCACAGTGCTCTGGCAAAGCATCTCGAGCGCATCGGTCGCATCGAAGAGGTGCTGGTAGAGGGGCCGAGCAAGCGCGACCCATCGGTCATCTCGGGTCGCACGCGCCAGAACAAGTTGGTTCACTTCGTAGCCGACGACAGCGTGCGCGTCGGTTCGTATGGCTTGGTCGAGATCACCAGCGCAGCGCCGCACTTCCTCACTGGCCGCTTCCTCGAACTGACGGCCGAGCCCGTGCACAAGCGCCGCATCCCCGTGCTAGCCGGCTAGTCGTTGGCCGCCACTCGCGAGCCGATCGGCATGCAATCACCGCTCGTCATTCTCGGGCCAACTGCGTCGGGTAAGAGCGACGTAGCGATGGCGTTCGCCGCCGCTCGCGTCGACGTCGAGATTGTCGCAGTCGACGCGATGCAGGTGTATCGGCGCATGGACATCGGTACGGCTAAACCGAGCGCGGCCGATCGTTTAGCGGTACCGCACCACGGGATCGATCTTGTCGAACCGTCGCACCCGTTCACCGTCGCCGACTTCGCTCGCGCCGCCGCACCAGCGGTTGCCAACATCGCCGCACGTGGACTGAAGCCGCTACTGGTCGCGGGTACGGGTCTCTACCTTCGTGCGCTCACCGACCCAATGACGATTCCCGGACAGTGGCCAGATGTGCGCGCCGAACTCGACTTGCGCGCTGAGGTCGAGGGCCCAGCCGCGCTGCATGCGCAATTGGTGTCGCTTGATCCTGTTGCCGCGTCGAGGATGGAGTCTTCGAATGTGCGTCGCATCGTGCGCGCGTTGGAAGTCACGCTTGGCGCGGGCAGACCGTTCAGCTCGTTCGGCGCCGGCATTAACGATTATCGCCCCACAGAGTTCGCGCAGTTCGGGTTGCGCTGGTCGCGCGATGCTCTGACTCGTCGAATCGGAGAGCGCGTCGAGCGCATGATGTCGGCAGGGTTACTTGCAGAGGTTGCGGAGCTGCTGAAGGAACCGGCTCCGTTGTCTCGGACGGCGCGCCAGGCGTTGGGTTACAAGGAGTTGATCGAACACCTGGAGGGTGGTGTCACTCTCGACGCCGCGGTCGCAGCGATCGCGCTGCGCACACGACAGTTCGCCGTTCGCCAGGAGCGATGGTTCCGTCGCGACCCGCGCATACGCTGGGTCACTATCGAACACGATCCAGTCACCGAAGCGCTACCAATTTTGCTGCAGTCATGACGCAACTCACGCTGACTAAGCACCACGGCCTGGGCAACGATTTCCTGGTCGTCTTTCATCCCCACATCGACGATCTGCCTGCCCTGGCCCGTGAATTGTGTAATCGGCGAGAGGGGATCGGTGCCGATGGGTTGCTGATCGGCGAAAGCGCCAAGGGTTACGCCGCCCAGATGGTGCTGTTCAACGCTGATGGTTCGCGCGCGGAGATCAGCGGCAATGGCATTCGCTGTTTTGCGCAGGCACTCGCGATGCGTCGCGGGGATTTCGATGGCCGACACATACTCACCGACGCTGGCGAGCGGGTGGTGACGCTGACTACCACCGACGATCCGGCCGTCGTCGAGGCTGCGGTCGATATGGGCGACGTATCGGTGCTTGCGGAACCGGCGAACTGGGCGGCACTCGCATGCGACTCGATGCGGCCAGTCAGCCATCTCAGCGTGGGCAATCCGCACAGCGTCGTCGGCGTCGACGATGTGTCCGAGGTCGACCTGTTGTCACTTGGACAGTTGGTACCGCACGTCAATCTGGAGATCATCGAGGCCGGCCCGCAGCCCGATGCGATCACGATGCGTGTCCACGAACGCGGCGCAGGCATCACGCAGGCGTGCGGTACAGGGGCCTGTGCCGCCGCATGGGCGGCCGCGGGATGGGGGCTTGTTGCCGCCGATGCCGAAGAAATCGTCGTGCATATGCCCGGTGGGAGTGCCAAGGTACGTCTGCACCAGCCGTCGACCGGCAGAGTGACGCTTGTGGGTCCCGCGACGTTTGTCGGAACTATCACGGTCGATACCTCGCTGTGACTGCCGGTGCGGGAAGGCACAGATGAGTAACCCCTATAACCAAGCGCTCGGCGCAACACTGATTGAGCGCGCCAAGCGCGAACGCATCGTCCTAGTCGGAGTGACGCTGGCTGGCCATCACGACGACGACACCGAGGCAGGGCTGAACGAGTTGGCGCTACTGATCGACACTGCCGGTGCCGACGAAGTTGGTCGCCTGATGCAACGACGCGACTCGCCCGATCACACTTGGTACATCGGCAAAGGTAAGGCCGAAGAGCTGCGCGACCTTTGCCTGGCCGTCGACGCCGACACCGTGGTATTCGACAACGAGTTGGCGCCAGCGCAGCAGTTCAACCTAGAGAAGTTGCTCGGCCGTACTGCGCTCGATCGCACGGCCGTCATCCTCGACATCTTCGCTCAGAACGCGCACACGCTAGAGGGCAAGGCGCAAGTCGAGTTGGCGTTGCTGCGCTACCGCTTACCACGGTTGCGGCGTGGCGCCACCGCGCGACTGTCGCAGCAGCGCGGTGGTGTTGGGGCGCGCTTCGGTAGTGGCGAAACCAAGCTGGAAGTCGACCGACGGCGAATCATGCGGCGAATCTCGAAACTGGAAGTCGACCTGAAGGATCTTCAGCACACGCGGGATCTGCAACGTAAGAGTCGCACTCGTAGTGGACTCGCCGCCGTGACAATCGTCGGCTACACCAACGCGGGCAAGTCGACGTTGCTCAACCGACTTACGCAGGCTGGCGTGTTGGTGGAAGATCGCCTCTTCGCGACCCTTGACCCAACGACTCGTCGCCTTGCGCTACCCGGAGGCGAGCCGGTGCTTGTCACCGACACGGTGGGCTTCGTTCGTCGTTTGCCGCATGGTTTGGTTGAGGCATTCAAGAGCACGCTGGAAGTTGCTAGCCGCGCCGACTTTCTTGTGCACGTTGTCGATTGCACAGCACCTGATCCTGAGGGGCAAATTGCCGCGGTGCGCGAGGTACTCGCCGAGATCCACGCCCTCACTGTTCCGGAACTGCTTGTCTTCAACAAGGCCGATGCTGCGCCCGAGGTGGCGGCAGACTTGCATGCACGTCATCAAGGCTCGATCGTTGTCAGCGCGCAACTGGGAACGGGCATCGACGAGTTTCTGCTCGCGCTAGCTGATCGACTGCGCGCAATCACCGCAGTCGTCGAGCTGTTGGTGCCTTACGAGCGCGGCGATGTGCTTGCGTCGATTCATCGCGAGGGCGAAGTGGTCAGCACCTTCCACGAGGACGCCGGCGTGCGCGTACGCGCGCGACTTGGCGATGCATCGGCTGGTCGTTTGTCCGAGTTCCGAGTCAAGGCATCATGAACGGCTTTGTCCCGCCGCCGTATCCATACGATCGTCTCGATCGGCTGGCAGCGATTAGTGGTGCACTCCCGGGTGGAACCGTCGATCTTTCGATCGGCACCCCGTGCGATCCGCCGCCACCTTCAGTACTGGCGGCGCTCGGCGGTAGTAACACCGAACGCGGCTACCCGCCAAGCATCGGCAGCGAGGCACTGCGCCGCGGCATTCGCGAATGGTTTCAGCGTCGCTTTGACGTCGACGTGCCCATTGCGCAGATTGGCGCATGCATCGGAACGAAGGAGTTCGTTGGGACGACTCCGCAGTACCTGCGTTTGCGCACACCCGACCGCGACACCGTGTTGTATCCGGCCGTGTCGTATCCGACTTACGAGATGGGTGCGATTCTCGCTGGCTGTCGGCCGGTGGCGGTGCCCGCAGCGGCCGACGGGTCGATCGATCTGTCCGCAATCGACCCCGCCGACGCGGCCCGCGCTCTGATGCTGTGGGTGAACAGTCCTTCGAACCCGACAGGCGCACTCAGCGACCTCAGTGCCGCGGCTGCATGGGGGAGGGCACACGACGTACCGGTGTTCAGCGACGAGTGCTACGCCGAGTACACGTGGGATGGCCCTGCGCGCACGATCCTGCAGGACGGGCTGGAGGGACTTGTCGCAGTCCACTCGCTCTCAAAGCGTTCGAACCTCGCTGGCGTGAGAGTCGGTTACTACAGCGGTGACGCCGAACTCGTCCGCTACCTGCAGGAAGTCCGTAAACACGTCGGGATGATGGTGCCTGGCCCCGCGCAGGCGGCGGGTGTAGCCGCATTGGCTGATGACGACCACGTCGCGGTGCAACGGGATCGTTATCGGCGGCGGCTCGATCGGTTGGCGCACGTCATCGAGAAGTGGTCGGGGTTAACAGTTCCGCAGCCAGCTGGCAGCTTCTACCTCTGGTTCGACGCGCACGATGGTTGGGCGTTCGCCGAGCGGTTCGCTGCTGAAGGTGGCGCGCTGGTGAGCCCGGGCGACTTCTACGGAGCTGGCGGATCACACAACGTGCGTGCTGCCGTGGTACAAACTGATGACCGAATCGAGCTTGTCGCCTCGCGACTGGGGGTTAAGTGATGTCGTTTCAACCGCAAGCGCAACCCCAAGCACAATCTGGTGGGCGTGGCCTAACAGTGGCGGGAGTTTTGATTTTCATTCTTGGTCTGGCGGCCGGTGCTGCACTCTTCTTCCTCAGTAGCTCGACCGAGGAAGAAACGGTGAAGAAGTTTGCACGCGCTCCAGCCAATTGCACGACAACGCTGCAGTTCGATCGCGCTGACACGTTCGAGGTGTACTTGGAAACCGCTGGAGTGCTCGACAATGTCAGCGGCGATTGCGCCGCGAATGGTTCCGGGTACAACCACGCCGACGACGACCCGCCGCGCGTGGCGTTGTCACTAGCCGACGATGCCGGCACTGAGGTGTCGATGACTCCGGGAACCGGATCGACATACGACGTGGGTGGCTTCCGTGGCCAGGCCGTGCAGCAGGTCGCGATCCCCGCCGCCGGTACGTATCACCTGACGGTCACGAGCGATGCCAACGACTTCGTGATTGCCATCGGTGGCGAGTCGGATACCGACGCCAAGAAGCTGCAGCTCGCCGCCATCGGTTCGGCGATCGCAGGAGTGGTGATGGGCTTCGTGCTGCTGATCGCTGGACATCGCGCCAAGCGGTCGACCCCAGCACCGGCCCAAGGAACTTGGCCACCGGCCGCGCCCGGACCGGGCTGGGGAGCGCCGCAACCCTAAGTCGTTGTGCGCAAGTCGTTAGTTGAGTGGGTTACAGCCGACGCATCACGGTGACGACGCGACCGAAGACCTGTACCTCTTCGGCCGGGAACGTCATGTCTTTGAACGTTGGGCTGGCCGCTTGCAAGGTGACGTTTGTGCCCTTGCGTTGGTAAGTCTTCACGGTTGCTTCCTCGCCGGGGATACCGGCGATCACGATGTCGCCGTTGTTGGCTGTCTCTTGCCGGCGGGCGACCACGAAGTCGCCATCCATGATTCCGACGTCGATCATCGAGGTGCCACGTACTCGCAGCATGAACAAGTCGCCGTCACCGGTGAAGTCTTCTGGCAGCGGGAACAACTCTTCGACGTTTTCCATGGCTAGAACGTCGGCACCGGCAGCTACGTCGCCCACCAGAGGCACGTGGCGCACGGGGCGACGCTCGATTGCTGCGCCCGATGAAGGGTCGAAACGGACTTCGATGGCACGCGGCTTGGTTGGGTCGCGCTTCAGGTAGCCGAGGCGCTCGAGTGACGCCAGGTGACTGTGGACGGTGGAAGGGGATGTGAGCCCAATGGCTTCGCCGATCTCGCGCACGCTCGGCGGATAACCGCGCTCGCGCATGCTGGTTTCGATGACGTCGAGGATGCCTCGTTGCCGGGTGGTCAGTTTTTCAGCCATGTGGCCAGCGTACACGCGTTCGTTGACCAGGTCAAACACCCGTTCGTGCAACAAATGTTCGCCTCCCGGTTGACATCGAACGATTGTTCGTGCAGACTACGAACGCTCGTTCGTGTAACACCCGTTCGATACAACGTACATGAACGAAGTGATCAACCTGATTGACCTGGGATTGGCGGAGGAAGCCGTGAGTAACTATCAGTTCTACGTGACAAGCGAACCCGAGTCGGCGGCGCTGCGCCGGCCAAACCTGCCCGCCGTGCGGCGGGCAACCCACGTGTACATCCGACGCCGCATCGTGGTGGCTTCGGTTTTCTTCTCCCTGGTCGCCGCCCTTGGGCTTGGCGCCGGCAACGTCCTGGCGAACCGCGGCGGCGAACCTGCCTCCGCTTCCGCGGTTCGCCCAGCAATCTCGTACCGAGTGCAGCCCGGCGACACCATGTGGTCGATCGCCGAGAATCACCGCGATGGCGCCAACCTGGTGAACTACGTCGACGAGTTGATTGCGCTCAACGGTGGCACCACGGTGCACGTCGGGCAGCTCATCTCGCTGCCGTAAGGCCGGCTCGCCAGCACCTGTAGCGTTGGCAACCATGCGTTGCCCTAAATGCGCCGTCGACGACACCAAGGTGATCGATTCGCGCGAAGCGTCTGAGGGCACGTCGATTCGTCGGCGTCGTTCGTGCACCGCCTGCCAACACCGATTCACGACCTACGAGCGCCTCGAGGAGGTTCCGTTGGTGGTGATGAAGAGCTTTGGCGCACGCGAGCCTTTCGATCGACTCAAACTCATCGCCGGAATAACTGCGGCGTGTAAGGGACGGCCGGTGACCCTCGAGCAAATCACTCAACTCAGCGAGGCAATCGAGGACGACCTGCGGTTGCTGGGCTCGGAGGTTTCGTCTGCCGACATCGGCCGCGAAGTGCTCGATCAGCTGCGCGGCCTTGATGAGGTCGCCTACCTGCGTTTCGCCAGCGTCTACAAAGGCTTCGACGAAGCAGCTGACTTCAAACGAGAAATGGTGCTGCTCAAGAAGCTGCAGCAGTCGTGACCTTCAGCGCGCGGCGCGTGCTGACGATGGGTCTGGTGGTCGTCAGCGTCGTCTTCGCCGGTTGCTCGACAACAACCGAGCACACGACAGATGCAACAGTGCCGAGTTCGACGTCGACTTCGACTACATCGTCAACGACCAGTTCAACGTCGACTACCACGACAACAACTGTGGCGGTGACGGCGCCTCCAACTGCGCCGCCGACGACAGCGTCTGGTCCCGCCGACTTTCTTGGTGAGGAACTAATCGGTACGTCGGTCGAAGGTCGGCCGATCACGGCCAGTCATCGTGGAACACCCGGTGGCGTTGTCATTCTTGTCGTCGGCGTGATTCATGGCGACGAGAACGACGGCCTTGCCGTGCTTGACCTGTTGGCGACAATGAGTGTTCCGGCAGGTTTCGATCTGTGGCTGATGCCAGCGATGAACCCGGATGGCCTTGCTAACGATCAACGTGGCAACGGCAACAGTGTCGACTTAAACCGCAACTTCCCGCACGACTGGACTCAGATCGGCCAACCCGGCAACGGCCAATACAGCGGCACTGGTCCGGCAAGCGAGCCCGAGACGCAGGCGTTCATCGCGTTCGCTCAGCGGATCAAGCCGACGCTGACTCTTTGGTTCCACCAAGACCTCTATCGAATCTCGCCTTCGTCTGGCCGCGACGCACCATTGCGACAGCGCTATGCCGAACTCACCGGACTCGACTACGAGTCGATCACTGGCGGTATCTACACCGGTGTCGCGGCGACCTGGGTGCGACGGTCTGTGCCCGACGGCATGTCGTTCATTGTCGAACTCGGTGGCTCGTTGTCCGCCGAGGAAGCTGCATTGCATGCCTCCGCGGTGTTGGCGGTCGCGCAACTCGCTGCGACCGTTTGAGCGAGAGCTAGTCGCTATCGATCGCGCACGTAGCGCGTGTACAAGAAGCCCTCATTCTCGAGAAGATGCGCGAGTCGCATTCGGTGCGCGACCGGGGGAGCTTTGGTCGTCACGCGTGGGCCATCGCCGCCGACGATCTGCGGCGAGATCGAAAGGTTGAGCTCGTCGATCAAGTCGGCAGCAGTTAGCAGTCCGTTTATCGAAGGGCCGCCTTCCGCTTGCACGAAGTCAGCGTCTAGCTGCGCGACTGCGGCGGCGAGATCGATGCCACCACGCCCTGCTCGAATCGATGGCACCGGAACTTCGACTGCATCTTCGGGAAGCAACAGAATCGCGCGGCCTGACTTCCATAACGGAAGATCGAAGTCGAAGTCAGCGGTGCGCGAGACAACTGCGACGCGAAGCCCCGGAGTCGCGGGCGGCCCGTAACCGTCGCGACGTACCGTCGACGCGCCGACCAAGATCACGTCGGCGAGCGATCGCAAAGTCAGCAGCAACTGCTGGTCGGTTGGGTCTGACAGCGGCCTCGAGTTGCCCTCGTCAACGCCTCCGACGACGGTCGATCCGTCGAGCGACGAAACCATGCACAGCCCGATCCACGGCCGGTCTGCCGGACGGGGACGGGCGACGTCGTAGGCCTCGAGAAGTGTCACGGGTTGCTGCGGGAGGGGGAACAGCCGTTGAGCCTGTGGATATGTGGATAACTGCTGCCTTGTCATGCTTTGTTCGCCCTCCGTTCAGCCTGCCGAGTCTGCCATCCGTGGACATACACACGGTCATCCACAAGGGATTCACATGGTTGTACCTCTTCCTCCACACAGGGACCTACCCGTATTGTGCCGAAGTGTCACTGGCAGCGGTGCGAGTGCGCGGATGGACAGTGCGACCTAGGTCGCAATGTCGGGCGATCGTCTCCCAGACCTTCGCTCTCGCACCGCTTGCCAAGCCACCGCGAGGGCGAGCAACACGAATTATTGGGCATTGACACGGTTGTAACTACAGTGCTGTAATCTTTCCATCCCTAGTGGTTAGCAGGGGCACGGGGGCTCTGCCGCTACCACATGTTGTGGGTGGTGTTTGAAGTTGTGTCTAGTAAATGGGTCTTCCTGACCCCCAAAATCGTTACTACCAAGTTGGTAAGAAGGAGCGGACCTCAATGTCACTGGCGCCGGATCGCCTCGCTATCGGGATAACCCGTCACTTCACCGCGCCAGGGGTTCACCCCTATGACGAGGTGTTGTGGGAGCGGCGCGACGCGCGCATCAGCAACTGGAAAGACGGAACGGTCGCCTTCGAACAGTTGCAGGTCGAGTTCCCCACCACGTGGTCGCTGAACGCAACCAACATCGTCGCTCAGAAGTACTTCCGTGGCACATTGGGTTTGCCCGAGCGCGAGTGGTCGCTGCAACAGGTCATCGATCGCGTTTCCGACACCATCACGAACTGGGGCGAAGAAGGCGGCTACTTCGCCGACGAAGCAGAGACAGAAGCGTTCCGCAACGAGTTGAAATACATCCTGGTTACGCAGCGCGCCGCCTTCAACAGTCCGGTGTGGTTCAACATCGGTGTCAAGGGCGTCCCTCAGCAGGCGAGCGCGTGTTTCATCCTCGCGGTCGACGACACGATGGATGGCATCCTCAACTGGTACCGCGAAGAAGGCACCATCTTCAAGGGTGGTTCTGGTTCGGGCATCAACCTGTCCAACATTCGTTCCAGCTACGAACTGCTCAACGGCGGCGGCACCGCCAGCGGCCCGGTCAGCTTCATGCGTGGTGCCGATGCGTCGGCGGGCACGATCAAGAGCGGTGGCAAGACCCGGCGCGCAGCGAAGATGGTCATCCTCAACGTCGATCACCCTGACGTCGAAGAGTTCATCTGGTGCAAGGTGAAAGAAGAGCGCAAGGCGCGTGTGCTGCGCGATGCCGGCTTCGACATGGATCTCGATGGCAGTGACAGCTTCAGCATTCAGTATCAGAACGCGAACAACTCAGTGCGCGTCAGCGACGACTTCATGCACGCGGTCGAGAACGATCTCGACTGGGCATACCGCGCGGTGATCGATGGTTCGCCGGTGCGAACGGTTCGTGCCCGCGACCTGTGGCACCAGATTGCTCAGGCCAGTTGGGAATGCGCCGACCCCGGGCTGCAGTTCGACACGACGATCAACAAGTGGCATACCGCGCACGCCACCGGACGAATCAACGGCAGTAACCCGTGCAGCGAGTACATGCACATCGACAACTCGGCATGCAACTTGGCCAGCATCAACTTGCTGCACTACCTCGATGAAGATGGCGAGTTCGATGTCGACAGCTACATGCACACGATCGAGGTCATGTTCACCGCACAAGAGATTCTCGTTGGTCGCGCCGATTACCCGACCGAGAAGATCGCCGAGAACAGCCGCAAGTTCCGTCAGCTCGGTCTTGGCTACGCAAACCTCGGTGCCACGCTGATGGCGCTTGGTCTGGCATACGACAGCGAAGAGGGTCGCGCGTGGGCCGCGGCACTGACATCACTGATGACGGGGCATGCCTATGCAACGAGCGCCCGTACCGCTAGCCGCATGGGGCCACACTCGGGCTTCGCCGACAACGAGCAATACATGCTCAACGTGCTGCGCATGCACCGCGACGCCCATGCCGAGATGGCTAACCACGCCAACGTGCCAGCCGAGCTTGTCGCTGCCGGCATGCATGCATGGGATTCAGCAGTGCGCGACGGCGAAGAGTTCGGCGTGCGTAACAGCCAGGCATCAGTGCTCGCACCGACCGGCACCATTGGCCTGATGATGGATTGCGATACGACAGGTATCGAGCCCGACCTCGGCCTGATCAAGATGAAGAAGTTGGTGGGTGGCGGCACGATGCGCATCGTCAACCAAACCATTCCGCGCGCTCTGCGCAAGCTTGGTTACACGCCAGCACAGATGGACGAGATCATCGCCTACATCGACACCGAAAAGACGATTCTCGGTGCGCCACACCTTGCCGAAGAGCACGTCGCAGTGTTCGCCTGCAGCATGGGCGACAACACCATCCACTACGAAGGCCACGTGCGGATGATGGGTGCCGTGCAACCGTTCATCTCTGGCGCGATCTCCAAGACGGTCAACATGCCCGAAGAGGCCTCGGTGGAAGAGATCGAGCGCCTGCACATGCTGTCGTGGCGGTTGGGCTTGAAGGCCGTTGCCATCTACCGCGACAACTGCAAGGTTGCACAGCCACTCAGCACCTCCAAGAAGGGCGACGCTGCGCAGGGCTCGGAAGCGGGCGAGCGTGTTGTCGAGCGCACCATCGAACGCGTCATCGAGCGCGTCATCGTCAACGAGCCGATTCGTCAGAAGCTGCCGCGCAGTCGCAGCGCCCGCACGTTCGAGTTCCGCGTCGCCGACTGCAAGGGCTTCGCCACCATCGGCGAGTACGCCAACGGCCAGCCTGGCGAGATCTTCCTCACGGTGTCGAAGCAGGGCAGCACACTCAGCGGCATCATGGATGCGTTCGCGAAGAGCATTAGCTACGGCCTGCAGTACGGCGTGCCGTTGCGTGCCTTCGTCGAGGCGTTCACCAACATGCGTTTCGATCCGGCTGGCATGACCGACGACCCCGACATTCGTTTCGCGTCGTCGATCATGGACTATCTGTTCCGCCGCCTCGCCCTCGAGTACCTGACATACGACGAGCGCGCCGAGCTAAGCATCTTCTCCGTCGACGAGCGGCTGCAGCCCACGCTGCCCGGTGTCGAGGAGAGCGTCTGGGAGACGCACAACGGCTCCGACATCGTTCCAGAGGCGAAGAGCATCCCGGCCGTCGAAGATCTACTCGCGCAGATGGAGTTGGGCATCGCTCCCGAGGCGCCGAACAACGACATCACCAACCCGGCGGGGCGTTCTCGTCCGAGTGCCAGCCGGCCAGTTCGCCAAAGCGACGCCCCGATGTGCATGCAGTGCGGTGTGCAAATGGTGCGTGCCGGCAGCTGCCACGCCTGCCCAAGCTGCGGCAGCACGAGCGGCTGCAGCTAACCGCCTAAACGATCACGAAGCGACGACATTCTCCATCGCCGACATCGACTGACGAAGGTCGAGCCAGTCAACGAGATCCGGTAGCGGCAACGGTCTGCAGATGAGAAAGCCCTGAGCGACCTCGCAACCAAGTTCGGCAAGCGTCTGCCACGATTCCTCGGTCTCGACACCTTCGGCGACAACGTCGATGTTTAATCCGTGAGCCAGCCCGACGATTGCGCCAACAAGGTGCTGTTGGCGCGGGCTGCCGTTGATGCCGCTGACGAAACTGGCGTCGATCTTCAACCGATCGACCGGAAAGTCGCGAAGCATGGCGAACGACGAATACCCCGTACCAAAATCGTCGATGGCAACCCGAATTCCTGCCTCGCGTAAACCCGTGATCGCGAAGAGGCTGCGCTCGGGTTCGCGTGCGATGGCGCTCTCGGTGATCTCCAGTTCCAGCCGTGTCGGATCGATGCCCGCCTGTTCAAGAGCGCGGAACACTCCGGCCGGAAAGCGTCGATCCTGCAGGTTGCGTGCCGACACATTGATGGAGATGCGCACGTCGAACATTTCGAGGGCGTGCGCGTCGGATGTCGCTCGGTCGAGTACAAACTGCGTCAGCGGACCGATCAGGTCGGTGTGCTCGGCGAGCGTGATGAAGTCGGCTGGCGGAATGTTTCCAAGTGTCGGATGCTGCCAGCGCAACAAAGCCTCGATACCGACCGGAGCGCCGTCGATAAATCGAGTCATCGGCTGGTAATGGATCTGCAACTGGTCGGTCGCTTGCGCCCGCGAGAGTTCGCCCAACAGTCCGAGGCGACCCTTCTCGGCGCGAGAGCCGATCGTCTTGTACATTTCGACGCCGGTACGGAAGCGCTTGGCGCGGTACATGGCGATGTCTGCCGCACCGAGCGCCTCTTCGGCCGTGCGGCCGTCGCGCGGGATGAGCGCGAGACCCATGCTGACTCCCACGGAGAGTGGAAAGCCGCCGACTTCGATCGGCCGTGTCAGCTCGCCGCGCAGGTGCTCGGCAGTCACCATGATGGAGGAGGTCGATTCAATTGCGGGAATCAGCAACGCGAACTCGTCACCACCGAGTCGCGCAATCACGGAGGCTTCCGGCGCAGAGGCTGTCAGCTGTGTGGCAATGCCTTGCAGTACTAGGTCACCTGTGTGATGCCCGAGTCGATCGTTGATTTCCTTGAAGCCGTCGAGGTCGAGGAGCACCACGACACCCGGTTTCGCAAGGTCGCGGTTCGAGTCGATGAATCCTGTCAAGTGCTGATCGAAGGCACGTCGGTTGAGCAGACCCGTGAGGTCGTCGTGGTCGGCTTCATGAGCGCGCTTTAGAGCCTGCTGCGTGCTTTGGTAGATGAGTAGTGCGGTCACGCCGAGCAGTGGCAGCATGTACAAGCTGAACGTGATGGCGACAACGAAGATAGGAGACAGCGCTAGGAGCGCGCCATCGGCAGAAATGCTGAGGAAGAAGCTGCGGCCCATCGTCGATCGCACGCTCGTCTTGTGGTGAATCGCCAGCACCACACAGGTGAGCATCCCGTTGGCGATGAACACCAACGCCCCTGAAGCGAGGATCGCTAATGCGAAGCCAGACGACGGGCTGCCAGCATCCGTTAGGGGCGCCGTCAAACCGAACAGTTGCAACGAGAGCGCGCCGGCGGCGAGAGAGGCGGTGATCTGAGCAACGTTGAAGATGACCCGGTTCACCGCCTTACGTTCGCGAAGGTCCACCCACAGTGTGCAAAGCGACATCGATGCGATGGCGATGAACGGAGAACCCAACAGCACGATGCTGAAGGCGAATGCCCAGCCGTGGGTGACTTCGCCACCATCGCCGAACTTGAGCCATGCATTTCGCGTTTCGCTGATGAACAACAGCCCGGAAAAGATGAGGACGTAAGTCAACTTCCCAGGCGCGACCAGGCCCGGTTGCTTTGCCAATACCCAAGCGGTTAGTGCTACAGCGGTCACAGCGACCAGCGCGATGTACGCGTTGAGCCAGCGATGGGTTACAGAACTCGCTGGTGAAGTCGTCGGCATTGGAACTAAGCGCCTCTCTTAGCGATGGTGACACTTGGCCGATCGTCCACCGCCGATCCGCGCTGTGCCCATTCGTTGTAGTCCCGATGGCAACTACGAACCAGATGTGCCCCGGCAAGCGTGTCGCAATGTTTTGTCAAGCTTTTCGACCCTCTTCGCGAGAATTGTTGTCAAGCTGCCGTGTGCATACGGCCCGCGCCGCTGTTGCGCCGTCACGCTGAGCGCTTGCCCGCCACATGTCACAGTGCGGTTAGACGTGGTTTTCGCAATTCGCCTAGGGTCACCGCTCGTGAGCAACGAACTCTCTGGATCAGCGGCGGTCACCACCGAGCGGGTGGACCAGGTGCTCGTGATCCATTTGGATGACGGCAAGGCCAATGCGCTGTCGACCGAAATCATGGCGTCCATTCACGCGGCGCTCGACGATGCCGAACGCGACGATTCGATTAGAGCGGTCGTGCTCCATGGTCGTCCTGGTCGGTTCTCTGGCGGTTTCGACCTAGCGGTGATGCGCGGCACTGACTTTCCAGCCATCGTCAACCTTGTGAGCGACGGCGGCGAACTGGTCAGTCGCTTCTACGGCTGTTCGGTTCCTGTGATCGCGGCCTGCACCGGTCACGCAGTAGCGGCTGGCGCGCTGATGTTGCTCGGTTGTGACCTGCGGGTCGGAGCCGACATCGAGTGCAAGATCGGCCTCAACGAGGTCGCGATCGGAATGGTGCTTCCCGGGTGGGCGCTCACGCTCGCCGATGTTCGTCTCAGCCGACGGCATCTGCAGTTGGCTGTCGTCAACGCCCAGCTCAGCAACGGTCGCGAAGCAGTCGACGCTGGATTCCTCGATCAAGTGGTTCCGGAGGCTGCTGTGTTGTCGACCGCGATCGCGTCCGCCATAGCGATGGCAGCGTCGCTGCAACCGGGTGCTTACGCAGCAACGATCAAGGCATTTCGTAAGCCGACCCTCGACCGCATGGCCGAGCAGATCACAGCTGATCGGCAAGCCGTCGCAGCTAAGTAATGCAGTACTCGGCCGTAGTTGCGGTTTCACGGCGAGTTGCGGCGACGTCCAAGCGCTCCGAGAAGACGGCGCTGCTGGCCGACCTGTTGCGTGCGGCAACCACAGCGGAAGTCACGATGCTTGTTGGCCTGCTCGTCGGCGAGCCTCGCCAGGGCCGCATTGGTGTCGGCTGGGCGACGCTGCGCGACGTGAAGGCGATCGCGAGCGGGAACGCAGCATCTACCTCGTCAGTCACCCTCACGGAACTCGACGACTTATTCACCATGCTCGCTGGCACAGCAGGTGCTGGTTCGCAACGCGATCGCGAACAGTTGCTGGCAGCGATGATGACGCGCCTCACCGCCGACGAGCAACAACACCTCGCGCAACTCTTTGGCGGCGAAGTTCGACAGGGCGCGCTCGCTGGAGTCGTGACCGACGCGATCGCAAAGGCGGCCAACGCACCAGCAACCGATGTACGACGAGCCGCCATGTTGCTCGGAGATCTCGGGGCAGCCGCGTCGCTCGCCCTTGGCGGCCAGTCGCTCGCCGTCGGGCTGTCGCCGCTGATCGCGGTTCAGCCGATGCTGGCCGGCACGGCACCGACCGTCACGGATGCGTTGGCGCTCACCGGTCCCGCGAGCGTGGAGTGGAAGCTCGATGGTGCTCGCATCCAGGTTCATCGACGCGGCAGCGAGTTGCGTGTGTTCACCAGAGGCCTCAACGAGATCGGAGCGCGAGTTCCGGAGATTGTAGATGCGGCACTCACGATTCCACACGAGCATTTCGTGCTCGACGGTGAAGCCCTTGGGCTTGATGCCGATGGTGGCCCGCTCAAGTTCCAAGACACAATGCGTGCACAGAGTCGCCTGCAACCGTTCTTCTTCGACGTGCTCTACCTCGATGGCGAGTCGCTCATCGACGAGCCGCTGAGCGCGCGCAAGCGGATGCTGGCCGACACGGTCCCAGTCGGTTTGCGATTGCCAAGCATCGACATCGCCGATCCGGATTCCGACTCGGGCATCGCGGAACAGTTCGCCAATCAGGCGCTGGCTGCAGGCCATGAAGGCGTGATGGTGAAGGCACTCGAGTCTCCGTATCAGGCGGGTCGCCGAGGTGCCACGTGGAGGAAAGTGAAGCCGGTGCACACGCTCGATCTGGTGGTGCTCGCGGCAGAGTGGGGCCACGGTCGGCGCACCGGCTGGCTCAGCAATCTGCACCTTGGTGCCCGCGCTGAGGACGGATCGTCGTTCGTGCCAGGGTCGTTCGTAATGGTCGGCAAGACGTTCAAGGGCCTGACTGACGAACTGCTGAGGTGGCAAACAGCCCGGTTCCAGGAACTGGCAATCGGGTCGCCCGAGTCCGGGTACATCCAACATGTCCGCCCCGAGCTTGTGGTCGAGATCGCCCTTGACGGCGTGCAGCGCAGCAGCCGATACCCAGGGGGAGTTGCGCTGCGGTTTGCTCGGGTGCGCCGGTATCGCGCCGACAAGTCGGCGGCGGAGGCTGACACCATCAGCCGCGTGCAAGCGATGCTGAACGGCACAGGTTCGCCAGCGGCGGGCTAGGCGCGGGTAGGGTCGCACCGTCATGGCAACGCTTAGGTTCAGCTTCGGCACGATGGGATCGGGTAAGAGCACGATGGCTCTCCAGATCCACCACAACCTCGCAAGTCGCGAGCTGTACGGGCTACTGCTAACGACGCTCGATCGCGAGGGTGCACAAGTCACCAGCCGACTCGGCGTCGCGGCGCAGGCCATCGAGGTCGTGCCCGAGCTCGATGTGTACAAGCTGGCCGTCGATAGTTGGCCGCTGCATTACATGGTGTGCGACGAAGTGCAGTTCTACACCGCCGAGCAGTGCGACCAATTGGCCCGCGTGGTCGACGAGATGGGCGTCGATGTTTTCGCGTTCGGACTCATAACTGACTTTCGCGGCGAACTGTTCGAGGGCACGAAGCGCATGCTCGAGATTGCTGACGAGCGCGTGCCCATGCAGGTGGAAGCCCGCTGCTGGTGTGGCGCACGAGCCACGCACAACGCGCGTGTAGTTAATGGTGTCGTGGTGTACACCGGTGAAACTGTCGTCGTCGGTAACACCGGAGCGAGCGCCGATCAACCGCTGTTCGGCGATATGGTCCGCTACGAGCTGCTCTGCCGTGCGCACTACCGCGCCGGCGAACTCGGTGGCTAGGCCCGTTGCACAGAAACAGGTGAGCGCAAGATGGCACTGAACGCGACCGGACCACCGGCGTCGACCAAGCAGGTCGCCTACTTGGCCTCGCTGCTCGAGAAGGCTGGCTATGCCAGCTTCCGCGAGGCTCGGCACCCGATGGGGCTCAATCAGCGCCAGGCGGGCGGCAAGTTCACGGTGCAAGAAGCGTCGGCATTGATCGATCAACTGCTCAACACCGACGTGTCACCCCACGCTGACGTACCGGCCGCTGGTGGCGCGATGGCCGACATCGGGATCGACGCCGCCAACGAGAAGGTTCGGGCGACGCAGGCAACGATGCTGCGTGGTGTTCCGGCCGAGCTGCTTTCCGACGAGCTGCTGCGTCGCGGCTGGTCTGTTCGCGCTCCCTCGTAAAGCGGATCGTCAGAGTTAGCGCTGTCGTAACACGCTGTTCACAAAACTGATGTGCACTTCGGCGGAGCGACGCATACTCTCCCCGAATGTCCCTGTACGACCCGCGGTTCGAGCACGACTCGTGCGGTGTCTCGTTCGTGGCGAACGTGAAGGGGGTCGCCAGCCGCGCCATCGTCGAGATGAGCCTGACTGCGCTATGCAACATGGCCCATCGTGGCGCCACTGGTGCCGAAGCAGACACCGGCGATGGTGCAGGAATCGTGGTTCAGATACCCGATGCGTTCCTGCGCGCGGTTGTACCGTTCGCGCTGCCGCCGGTTGGCTCGTACGCGGTTGGACTTGCGTTCCTACCAACCGATGCCGAAGCGCGTGAGAAGACTCAGTCGTCAATCGAGGCTGTTGTCGCCGAAGAAGGCATGACGGTTCTCGGTTGGCGCGACGTGCCAACCAACCCAGATTGCCTTGGCAGTAGCGCCCGCGCGGCAATGCCGTGTGTGCGGCAACTTTTCGTCGGCGACCTTGCGACGCGCACGTCAGGAATCGATCTCGACCGCAAACTGTTCATCGCCCGCAAACGCATCGAGCACGAACTGCCGAGCGAACAGCAGACGTACTTTCCGTCGCTCAGCTGCCGCACGCTTGTCTACAAGGGAATGCTGACCACTCCGCAGCTGGAGGAATTCTTCACCGACCTGAACGATCCGCGGTTCGAATCCGCGATAGCGCTCGTGCACAGTCGCTTCAGCACCAACACCTTCCCTTCGTGGCCGCTGGCGCACCCCTACCGCTATCTGTCACACAACGGCGAGATCAATACCGTGCAAGGCAACCGGAACTGGATGCGCACGCGCGAGAGCCTGCTGGCGGCTGAAGCGCTGCCGGGACTCGCAACCGCGTTGCCAATCTGCACTCCTGGCGGCAGTGACTCGGCGAGCTTCGACGAGGTGCTCGAGCTGTTGCACCTCGCCGGGCGCAGCCTGCCGCATGCGCTCTTGATGATGATTCCCGAGGCGTGGGAGAACCACGCGACGATGGATCCGCAGAAGCGGGCGTTCTATCGCTTCCATTCCTCACTTATGGAACCGTGGGACGGTCCGGCCAGCATCGCGTTCACCGACGGCACGCTGATCGGCGCCATGCTCGACCGCAACGGTTTGCGGCCAGGCCGCTATCTGGTCACTGACGACGACACCGTGATTCTCGCGAGCGAGGTCGGTGTCATCGAGATCGATCCGGCGAGGATTGTGCGCAAGGGTCGCCTGCAGCCCGGGCGCATGTTCCTTGTCGACACGGCGCGTGGCCGCATAGTTGATGACGAAGAGATCAAGAGCGAGCTGGCAAATGCACAGCCCTACCAGAGCTGGCTCGACGAAGGGCTTGTCGAGCTTGATGAACTCGCCGAGCGGGACCATGTCGTCTTCAGTCATGACAGCGTTCTGCGCCGCCAACAGGTGTTTGGCTACACCCACGAAGAGCTGAAACTGATTCTCGCGCCGATGGCGCGCACTGGTGCGGAGCCGATCGGTTCGATGGGTAGCGATAGCCCGATCGCTGTTCTTAGCGAGCGGCCGCGATTGCTGTTCGACTATTTCCAGCAACTCTTCGCGCAGGTGACCAATCCGCCACTGGATGCGATCCGCGAGGAACTTGTTACGTCGTTGGGTTCGACCGTCGGCCCCGAGTCGAACCTGCTCTTGGCCGGTCCGGAGAGCTGCCGACAACTTGTTATCTCGTTTCCCGTGATCGACAACGACGAGCTCGCCAAGATCATTCACATCAACGATGACGGCATGTACCCGGAACTAGTCGCCGTTCAGATCAGCGGGCTCTACCGAGTTGCGGGCGGCGGGTTGGCGCTGCAACGTGCGCTCGACGTCGTGCGTAGTCGGACTAGCAAAGCGATCGACGAGGGAGCGCGCATCATCGTGCTGTCCGATCGCAACAGCGACGAGGTGTACGCGCCGATACCGAGCCTGTTGTTGACCGCCGCAGTTCATCATCATCTGATTCGCACCAAGCAGCGCACAAAGGTGGGCTTGATTGTCGAGTGTGGCGACGCCCGTGAGGTTCATCACATGGCTTTGCTGATCGGCTATGGCGCCGGCGCAATCAACCCGTACCTTGCGTTCGAGAGCATCGAAGACATGATTGCGAGCGACCTGCACGGGCTAGGACAAGTCGACGCGCACGCCGCGGTCAAGCACTTCATCAAGGCTGCCGGCAAAGGCGTGCTGAAGGTGATGAGCAAGATGGGTGTCAGCACAGTCGCCAGCTACACCGGCGCCCAGATCTTCGAAGCCATCGGTCTCGGGCACGACCTCGTCGATGAGTACTTCACTGGCACGGTCAGTCGGCTCGGTGGTATCGGACTGGACGACGTGGCAGCCGAGGTCGCCGCCCGCCACGCACATGCGCATCCAAGTCGGCCGGAAGAACGCGCCCATCGCAAGCTCGACCTTGGTGGCGAGTATCAGTGGCGACGCGAGGGCGACGTTCATCTGTTCAACCCGGAGACCGTTTTCAGGTTGCAGCACTCAACTCGCGAGAAGCGCTACGACATCTTTCAGCAGTACACCGCTTTGGTAAATGGGCTGGCGCACAAGGGAGCGACGTTGCGCGGGCTCTTCGAGTTCCGTACTGGTGTGCGTGAACCGGTTCCGATCGACGAGGTCGAGTCGGTCGCCGACATCGTGCGCCGCTTCAGCACGGGCGCGATGAGCTACGGCAGCATCAGCGCGGAAGCGCACGAGACGCTGGCAATCGCGATGAACTCGATCGGCGCGAAGAGCAACACCGGTGAGGGCGGCGAGGACTCGGATCGGTTGCACGACCCCAGTCGCCGAAGCGCGATCAAGCAGGTGGCGAGCGGTCGGTTCGGCGTCACCAGCGAGTACCTAGTCAACGCCGACGACCTGCAGATCAAAATGGCTCAGGGCGCCAAGCCGGGCGAGGGTGGTCAGCTGCCTGGGCACAAGGTGTATCCGTGGATCGCGAACACCCGCAACAGCACTCCCGGAGTCGGGCTGATCAGTCCGCCTCCGCATCACGACATCTATTCGATCGAAGACCTGAAGCAGTTGATCCATGACTTGAAGAACGCGAACCCCGCCGCGCGCGTGCACGTGAAGCTCGTGAGCGAAGTGGGCGTTGGAACTGTCGCAGCGGGAGTGTGCAAGGCGAAGGCCGATGTTGTGCTGATCAGTGGTCACGACGGTGGCACCGGCGCGGCGCCGCTGACTTCACTGAAACACGCTGGCGCGCCGTGGGAGCTTGGTTTGGCGGAAGTGCAGCACACGCTGCTGCTCAATGGCTTGCGTGATCGCATCGTCGTGCAAGCCGATGGACAACTGAAGACCGGTCGTGATGTCGTGATTGCTGCGCTGCTCGGAGCGGAAGAGTTCGGCTTCGCGACTGCGCCATTGGTTGTCAGTGGATGCGTGATGATGCGCGTTTGCCACCTCGACACTTGCCCGGTCGGCGTCGCGACACAGAATCCCGAGCTACGCAAGCACTTCACCGGCAAGCCCGAGTTCGTCGTCAACTTCATGGAGTTCATCGCGCAAGAGGTGCGCGAACACATGGCTGCTCTCGGCTTTCGCACTATGAGCGAAATGATCGGCCGCGTCGACGCACTCGACACTCGTTCGGCGGTCGACCATTGGAAGCTCAGCGGACTCGACATCAGCCCTATCCTGGCAACGCCCGCGAATCCCTACGGACAGACGCTTCATCAGTCGGTGGCCCAGGATCACGCACTCGCCGAGGCGCTTGACCAACAGCTACTAGCCGCCTGTGCGCCGGCGATAGATCGCGGCGACAAGGTGTCGCTCGAGCTACCGATTCGCAACGTCAATCGCGCTGTTGGCACCATGCTCGGTTCTGCGATCACCCGGGCACATGGTGGGCAAGGCTTGCCCGACGACACGATCGCGCTGCGATTCACTGGCGCCGCCGGTCAGAGCTTCGGTGCCTTTCTTCCACGCGGCGTGACCATGATTCTGGAAGGCGACGCCAACGACTATGTCGGCAAGGGGCTGTCTGGCGGTCGGTTGGTGATACGCCCCGATCGAGGCGCGACCTTCGACGCGGACCGCAACGTGATCGCTGGCAACGTCGTCGGTTACGGAGCGACTAGTGGCGAATTGTTCGTGCGCGGGATCGTCGGCGAGCGCTTCTGCGTGCGCAACTCAGGCGCAACTGCCGTCGTTGAGGGAATTGGCGATCACGGCTGCGAGTACATGACTGGCGGACGCGTTGTCGTCCTTGGCGCGACAGGTCGCAACTTTGGCGCGGGCATGAGCGGGGGAGTCGCGTATGTGTACGACCCGAGCCAGTCCTTCGCAGCCGACCTGAACACCGAGATGGTGCAGCTGCAGTTGCTGACTGACGCAGACTCTCGGTTTCTCGTCGAACTGCTGAAGCGCCATGCGGAGCTGACGGCGTCTCCGGTTGCGCAGCGGATTGTCGCTGGCTGGCACTCGGAATCAGCACACTTTCGCAAGGTGATGCCGACGGACTACCAACGCGTCCTCATGGTGATGGCGCAAGCAGAATTGGAGGGTCTCGACGAACCCGCGACCCTCGATCGGGTTATGGAGTCGAGTCGAGCATGAGTGCGCGGCCGGTGATGGTGCGCCTGAAGGATTGGCGCGAGGTGTACGAACCGGAGGAGAGCTCGCACGTCGCGAGCGAAGCCGCACGTTGTATGGATTGCGGCATCCCGTTCTGCAACAACGGTTGCCCACTCGGGAACTTGATCCCCGACTGGAACGACCTAGTGCACCGCGAACATTGGCGCGATGCAATCGATCGACTGCACGCCACCAACAACTTTCCCGAGTTCACTGGCCGTCTCTGCCCCGCACCGTGCGAATCGGCATGCGTCGTCGGGATCAGCGATCTTCCTGTCGCAATCAAACACGTCGAGGTCTCAATCATCGATCGCGCGTGGGATGAAGGGTGGATAACTCCGCAACGACCTGCCGTGACGACTGGCAAACGCGTCGTGGTAGTCGGCAGCGGGCCGGCCGGGTTAGCGGCCGCGCAACAACTCACGCGAGCTGGTCACGATGTCGTCGTTCTTGAGCGAGCCGATCGCATCGGTGGGCTGCTGCGCTACGGCATTCCCGAGTTCAAGATCGAGAAGCACCATGTCGATCGCCGGATTGCTCAGATGATCGCCGAGGGCACCGAGTTCCGAACTAACGCGTCCGTGGGAACGCTGATCGACATCGACGTGCTGCTGGCGACGTACGACGCAGTTGTGCTGGCGTGCGGAGCGACTGCCTGGCGCGACTTGCCAGTGCCAGGTCGCGAACTGGCGGGCATTCATCAGGCGATGGAATACCTACCGCTCGCGAATCGCGTGCAGCAGGGCGACGTATCGAAGTCGTTGGTCGATGTCGCGGGCCAGCATGTCGTGATCATCGGTGGTGGTGATACCGGCGCCGACTGCCTCGGAACCGCACATCGCCAAGGCGCAGCTTCGGTGACGCAGCTAGAGATCATGGCGCAGCCGCCAGCGACGCGTGCTCGAGGCAATCCGTGGCCGCAGTTTGCCATGGTCTTTCGCATCACCTCCGCACACGAGGAAGGCGGCGAGCGCTTGTACAGCGTGAACACCGAACGCTTCATCGATGACGGCAGTGGACGAGTACGTGCCCTGCTGGTGCATGAGGTGTCCATGGTCGATGGCCGTTTCCAGAAGGTCGAAGGGACAGATCGCGAACTGCCCGCGGATGTCGTCCTGCTCGCCCTCGGTTTCGTCGGTCCTGAGAAGGGTGAGTGGCTCGATCGGCTTGGTGTCGACTACGACGAACGCGGCAATGTTGCGCGCGACGATCACTACATGTCGTCGATACCCGGCGTGTTCGTCGCCGGCGATATGGGTCGCGGGCAAAGCCTGATCGTGTGGGCGATTGCCGAGGGTAGGTCGTGCGCAGCCGGCGTCGATCGTTGGTTGATGGGGGATACGAGACTGCCGGTGCCCATTGCCCCGAGCGCGCGACCGCTCGTCTGAACGGCGGGTGTGACGCGGGCGCGGCCACTTGAGTGGGCCACTGTCGTAGAATGGACACCATGAAGTGGCGTGTTTTGATCCCAGTCCCCGCAGTGCTTGCAGTCGGCGCAGTCCTCGGAATGTCTGCTTGTGGCACCGCTGCTGGCGCTCAGTCCGGTGCGACCGTTGTGAACTTGGGCACAACCAACTGGGCGACGATCCCGACAGTGCCGCCGACCGTGTCCACCATCCCCGGCACCACGCTTCCCCCAGTGCCTGGTTCCAAGACAACCGAAGTCACCGAGTACACCATCAAGTCCGGCGACAACCCGACGACGGTTGCGAGTTTTTACCTGATTTCGCTGCAAGAACTCGACGAGATCAACGCGACCACAGAGGGCTACGACCTCTTCCTGATCGGGTTGAAGATCAAAATTCCGGTCGGCGCGACGATCCCTGTTGTGGGTGAAGCGCCTGGTGACACTGTCCCGCTAGTCGAGGCCGAACTCTGCGGCACATACACGCTTGCCTCCGGCGACTTCCCGGGCAGCGTTGCGCAGAAGTTTAAGGTCACGGTCAAGGCGCTCGACGCCGCGAACGAGGACACGAACGGTTACGGCGGCTTCATCGTCGGCACCGTGATCGATGTTCCCTGTGCTGTTGGGGAAACCAACGACGGCTGATCTGCCGCGCTAGTCCGGACTCGCTATCCGAGGTCTGGCCAGCGCCGATTCTGCCGGCGGCGTACGCCGGCTCGGCCAAGTTTGCGATGCTCGGCGAGCGCCCACTGCCGTCGCCAGCCGTTGTACTCCGGTCCTGTGAGCTTCGGGTTGTTGCCCTGCGCGGCCCGCTTGCGCGCTGTCCAGAAATCTGTCAACGCTTCGTCGCCCAATGCTGCGACCGCTGCTTCGATGCGAGTGTTGAATCGACGAGTTGATTCGCCTTCGATGGGCCGTAGCGGACTACCGAACACGACTTTGGTGGTTCCACGCTTGAGTCGCTTCATGCCCTTGCCATAGATGCTGCCGGTGCCGTCGATGAAAACAGGTACTACTGCCGCGCCGGTGCGGTTGGCGAGGTACGCGGCACCGCCCTTGAATTCTTGGCCCCACCCATCGGGCGAGCGACCACCCTCGGGATAGATGACCAAACTCCACCCGTCGTCGATCAGCTTGCGTAGTTCGTCGCTGCTCTTGCGGCTTGTGACTTCGCGGTCGATCGGGAACGCATTCAAAGTCAGTGCGGCGAGTGCACCCTTCACCCGCGTGTCGAAGAAGTAGTCAGCGGCCGCGGCGACGACCAGTGTCGAGCGCCACGGCTCGGGCACGACTGTGATGATCAAGGGCGTGTCGACATGGCTGTGATGGTTCGGCGCGAAGATCACGGCTGGTGTCTCGTCGAGGCGCTGCAGATCGGCGAGCCGATCAAGCCCAACTACCTGCGGGCTGGCAACGACTTTGACGAACGCGCGCATCGGCCCATTGGTGACGACGGAACGCGCCGCCTTGGCTCCGGCAGAACGCGCCCACCCCGTCTCGAAGTTGGCGCCGAGCTTGCTCGGGTCGGCCGGGACGACGACTCCCTTGGGAACCATCGGCTTGCGGTAGGGGAAGCCGAGCGCGCGAATCGGTCGCAGCGCGGTACGCACCGCGCCACTCGCGGCATCGCCAACCTTCACCACGCGGCGCAGTTGGCCGAGTGAATGCAGACGTGATGGGGCGTACTTCTTCACTGCACGTCCGCGATGAGTAGCGCCGGTACGTGAAGGTGCGTGATTGTCGGCGAGCGACCGACGACATCGCTGGCGATCTCGAAGGCATCGTCCATCGTGCTGGCGGGCGTGAACCCAAGTCGGCGAACGGTGGGCGGATCGCCGCCGACGATGATCACCTTGCCAGCGTGCTGCAGGCCGTGCGCACCCCAGTACCACGCGTAGAACGGGTGCACGCCGTGGTAAGCGTTGCCGGTGCGGTAAAGGTGGCGATACCACTCGTCTTCCGCGTACTGCTTCTCCCACTTGCGCGACATCTCCGCCGGGTCGGTGGTATCGGAGAGCACCTGCTCGAAGAAGTCGATGTAGCTGGGGTGATGCACCGGGTTGAAGTCGCGGTAGCACGGGTGCGTCATGATGACGACGCCGCCCTCGCGAACAAGTGGCTTGTTGCGGTACATGTTGAACAGGTACCCGAGCCCCATGCACATCACGAGGATGGGGTTCATCACACCATCAGGGTTGTACGGGGACACAAACGGAATGCCGAGCGTGAGAATGTCGGTCTGGCCGTGCACCTCCATCAGTTGCTGGCGATGAACGTGCTCGAGGGTGATCTTGTGCACGGCTTCGGTCTCGCCAGCTTGCACGCTGGTCATCTGGTGCGGACCTTCAATGCCGTGGAAGATCTTGCGGGCGAGCTTGATTGGTGTGCGATTCAACGACTTGGTCGTGCCGAGGAACGTTGCGCGATCTTTCGCCGTCCACTCCCACTCGCGCTTGTTGATGAACTCGAAGGGCGAGGGGAACATGTCTGTGTTGAGGGTGGTCTCGATCTGGAAGATCTTCGGCCCGTGATCCTTCAGCACCTTGCCAAGCCGCCACACGCTGGTGTGCAGTGCGCTCTGGTGGCGGTGGCCCATCAGGCTCTTCGTGTTCTGCAGCGTCTCTGGATTGTGATGGAAGCTCAGGCAGCGGTATGAGGCAAGACCCGTTGTGATGCTCTTCCAGCCACCATCCATCGCGACCGAGTTGATGTTGACGTACACCACGAGGTCGCTGTCGGCGGCGCGCTTGTTGATCTCGAGCACTTCGCCTTCGTCGGTGGTGCCGATCACCGTCAGGTTGTCGTGATCCTCGGCATCGTGCTGGTACAACATGCCGCGAGTGTGAAAGGCGTCGTAGATGCGATCGCCGAGGGCGTGGCGCAACTCGTACTCGTGCATGCGTCGGTGCAGCCCGAGCGCCGCGATGATGTGCACGTCGTCGACGCCTGCGGCCGCAGCAGTATCCAGCACTGCCTCGATGACGCGCTGACGAACGTCGGGGCGGGTCATCTTCGGCAGTGGCAAGCTGACATCGTCGAATGCGATCGTCAGCTTCATGCCGGGGAACAGTTGTGTTGCCAACGGGTCTTGATCGATCGGGTTCAGCAGCGCGTTGCGGATCGCACCGTCGATGTCGCTGAGTGCTTCCAGCGGCTCGGGCGGATAAATCACGCGGCTACGGCCAGCGGGCAGCTTCTCGAGGCTGAAGTTCTCGCCACGCCAAAACAGGATGGGCGGCGTCGAGCGGTCGACCTCGAGTACGAAACCTGGACGGGGCATGGCTATTTCCCTCTCATGTCGAACGCGATCTTCACTGCGCCTCGGCGGCCAGCGGATGCTGCGTGAGCGATCGCGTCGGTGTAGTCGTCTAACGCATACGTCGCCGACAACAGTCGGGCCAGATCGTGATGCCGAATGATGTCGATTGCGGTCTGGAAGTCGGCGTGCGAGTAGGCGTAGCAACCGCGGATGGCGACCTCGCGGTGCCACAACGACGTCAGTTCCAACGACACGTTGCTAGGCATTCCAACTAGCTGAACTTCTCCGCCGGGTGCGACCACTTGTAGAGCCTGCTGCATGGACTCAGTACTGCCGACGCAATCGATCACGTGACGCGCGCCGCACGTCAGCTGATCGCCGACCATCAGTGACTTGCTCGCGCTGCGCACCCAGCGGGGGAGTTCGTCGCTAGCGCAAACGACGTCGGCTCCGAGTTCCTTCGCTAAGCGCTTCTGTTCGGCGTAGCGAGCGGTGACGACGATCGGGCCGCGGCGGTCGGTACTGCGTGCAGTGATGGCCGCGAGAGTTAGCAAGCCGAGTGTTCCGGCGCCGAGTATGACGGTCTCGTCACCTGTGTAGCGGGCGGCAGCGTGTGCAGCGCACGCCGTTGGTTCGATCAGCACTGCGGCTTCGTCGCTGAGATCAGCAGGAACGTCGACGAGTTGGCTGGGGTGCGCGATCATCTCGTGACTCCAGCCACCACCGGTGTCGCTACAGAATCCCGATTGAAGTCCTGGTTCGAGATGGCCAAATGCGACGCGTTCGCACAGGTTGATTTGCCCGGTCGCACACGCCGGACACAACGGATCGATGCCGCGGGTTACGCACGACAGCACGGGCACCAGAGCGACGCGTCGGCCAGCGCTGCCATCGGCATTGAGCACGTCGGCGACAACTTCGTGGCCGGGCGTGAACGGGTAGCTGACGAGCGGGTCGAAGTACGCCGACGCGGTGCCGTCGATCATCGCGAGGTCGCTGCCGCAGATACCGGCGAGTCGCGGCCGTAGCCGCACCCAGTCGGGAGTCGGTAGCGGCAACAATTCATCGGGCTCGACGGCGAGCGGCCCGAACGACGCGCCGGCACCCGGCATGATCGAACCGGCGACGCGCGCAAGCGCGAATCGCGCCGGCTTGCGCGAGAAGACCAAGCGACTCATTGGAACACCCGTCGGCGTTCGCGCTCGGAGAGCATCGTGCCTAGCGGCAGCAACATCTTCGGTGCGCCGCTTGCCTTCTCCCAGTGCTCGACGAGCCAGCCGCGCTTGCGGGCGATTGCCGCCAGGCGCGTCTCGGGGTTGACGGCAACGGGGAAGCCAACGGCTTCCAGCATCGGAAGGTCGCTGGTGCTGTCGGCGTAGGCGACGCTGTCTTCTAGGCGCAAGCCTTCGCTCGCGCAGTAGTCGGCAAGAATCTCGGCGCGCGTTTCGCCTGTCGGTGGGACGACGCCCATGTTGCCGCTGTATGTGCCGTCGGGGCGGGTCGTCAGCTTGGCGGAGACAATTTCGTCGAACAGCGGACGCAGACCCTCGACAGCGAAGTCGAGCGCGCCAGTGATCAGCATCGTGCGATGGCCGAGAGCGCGGTGCTCGCGCACGCGGCGCAATCCAGCAGGGAACGACTTAGCCAGGATCAGTTGCGTGAGTAGCTCCGGCGAGTCTTCTGCAATTTGCGAGATCGGTGCATCTTCGTAGCGGCGGTAGAAGAATCGCAGGAAGTCGCTGCGGTCTTTGCGATCGATCGAACTCAGGCGAGGAGCTTCAGCGAGTGTCCGCAGCACGTAACGGATGCGCTCGGGTGTGTTCAGGCGTCGCGTTGCTAGGAACGAGTAGCTCTCGACCACGTTGCTGGCGATGAGCGTGTTCTCCAGGTCGAACGCTGCCAGGTGGCGATCGGGCGACATCACCGAGCGACGCAGGCGGGCAGTTCGATCGTTGCGGTTCTTGCCAGGCGTGACCTTGGCGCGCGAGTGGTGCACGATCGACGGCAAGTGAATCGTGCTGATGTAAACGGGCCAGTCGATGCTTTTCGGGTCGAAGTTGAACGCGCGCTTGTCTTCGGCGTCGAGTGCTTCCCACATCGCCATCAGCCGGTCGACCTGATAGATCGCCTCGCACTCGGTGTACAGGCCGTAGAGCTGCACGTACTCGAAGGCGCGATCGATCTCGGTCTTCTTCTCTTCCAGGTTCGCAGCCCAAGTTGCTTGCTTGCCGCGCAACGGCAATGCCTGCAGCACGCGCTCTGTCTTCTCGGCGATCGACTTCGCGCGGCGTAGCTGTTCCTTAACGCGACCTCGTGCAGGGAACTGCCACTCAGGCACCTCGATGGGTTGGCCCTCTGCGTCGTACAACGGATGCTTGGTGAACCATGAACGCACGTTGTCGACGAGCATCTTGTACTTCAGCGGGTTGATGCCGCCGCTAGCAACCTGCGTGATAGGTGCAGCGCGCTCTGGTCCGACTGCGGCGACGGTGATGATGGCGGCCACGACGATGTCGACAGGAATGACGTCGACCGTTCCTTCGGGAACGCCGGGGAACTCCTTCAGCAGTCCGCGTGCATAACTGAGGATGACGGGCTCGGCCATGCGGAAGCCGCGGATCCACCCGGGGAATGGTTCAGCGAGTGCGCTCTCGATGATGCTTGGGCGCACGATGTTCACCGGCACGTTGCGCTTCATCTCGGTCAGCGCTTGTTCACCGAGTGCCTTCGTGTATGCGTAGGCGTCTGGCCAACCGACACTCGCGGCGCGTGCGCGGCCTGCTTCGACGAGCTGATCCTTCACCCACGCTTCGCGCAGGCCTTCAGTCTTCGCTGCCAGCGCGGGTCCACCAGCGGCGCCGAGTTCCTTGCGCGCCTCCGCGCGGAAGTGCACGAGCTGTGTCGCGGTACGACTGTTGGCTTCGACATCGCCGCGCAAGCGTCGACTGGCTGCGACTTCTTTACGCCAGTTGAGACCGATGTCCCAGTGGCCCTCGCTGACCAACGCCTCGGGTGCGTTGCCGCGCCTGTTGCCTGCCACGTAACACGTACTGACAGCAACCATGTGCGGCGTGATGTTCAGCGCTTGCAGCGTCTCAACAACGCGCACTGGCCCCATCAGGTTGATCTCGACCGCGCTGTCCAGAGGGCTGTCGAACGACACGGCAGCTGCGGAGTGAATGACGATGTCGCAGCTGGCGAAGACTGCTCGATCGGCCTCGTTGAGGCCAAGCCCGTCGGTGCTGACGTCGCCACCAATGGCGACAACGCGGCGGGCAACCATTTCGTCGAAGGTCTCGCCACCGCCGGCACACTGCGCCTTCAGGCGGTCGAACGCGTTGTTCTTAAAGATCTCGCGGCGCACGCGCTCGGTCGCGTCGTGGCGCTTGCTTGGGCGCACGAGCAGCACGAGGGTGCAGTCGGGCACGCTGTGCAGCAGGCGCTCGACCAGCGCGGTGCCCACAAAGCCTGTGCTGCCGGTGATGGCAATCCGCTTATTGGCGAGTTGTTCGGCGATCATGCGGGAGTCTGTTTAGCATCGTTTGGCGGTGTTGTCTACCAAATGGTAGAGGAATGTGGAAAGCTATTCCAATGGCAGCAGGGGACACCCGGGAGCGGATTCTGACGGCGGCTACCGACTTGTTCGGACTGCGCGGAGTCGACGCCGTGTCGCTCGACGTGATCGCTGCCGAGGTCGGGGTCGCGAAACAGACGCTGTTGTACTGGTTCCCGTCGAAGGACGACCTCGTACAAGCCGTGTTGGTGCAGGCGGCGACACAACTCGGTGTCGCGATCGAAGCCGCGATCCGTTCCGCAAACGACGACCCGCTCGACCGCATCGAAGCGGTCGTGCGTGCTGTGTTTCGTCCAGCCGTGCGTCGTCCAGCGCTGCTCGGACTGATTCGAGAAGTCAGTCGTCTGTCGCCAGTAGTAGGCGAGCGCTTCCAGAGTGAACTGAGTCCGCTCGTCGATCGCGCGGTCGCCTATCTGCAGAAGGAAATGGATCGCGGTCGCATTCGTCAAGCCGATCCACGACTGATCGCTGGCCTCTGTTACGCGACGGTGACTGGCATCGCGACCGAGCCGGAGGTGTTGCGCAGCGTTGGTTGGCAACCAACAACCGCCGAACTTCGTCGGTTGCGCACTGAGCTACTCGCGTTCCTCCGCGCGGCACTCGCGCCGCTGGCTTGACTGGCTCAAGCCCCGAAGTCGACCAGTTCCAGTAGCACACGACACTCGCCGTCGACTGCGAGGCTCTCTGCCTTTCGTACCGACGCCTTCACCGGCAGAATGAACGACTTCCGTGTGTTATCGGGAAAGACCGACGTCGACCAGGTTGACGCGCCGATCGTCACCTTCACTCGCACCGAGCCGAAGCCGCGCTTCGACTCATGTGCGATCTCGTCGATCTGATCGGTGACGTCGAATGGCAACGTGAGGAAGTGCCAAGTCGCCTTACCGCCGTACAGCCAAAGCGGAGCCGAGAACTCGAACGAATGCGGGCTCACGCGGGCGGGTTGACGGCTTCCAACACCGCTTGGTGAAACGCTGTCAGACCCATCACCAGATGTTCGTCGGTCGTGTCTTCTTCCTTCGTGTGCGACAAGCCCGCGATTGATTGTGTGAACACCATCGCGGTTGGAACCACACGCGCCATCTCGGATGCGTCGTGAAGTGCGCCGCTTGGCAACTCGAACTCGTGACCTTCGACAGCCTTCACTGCGCGGCGCACTGAATCGACGAGCGTCTTGTCGAAGATCATCGGCGGGATGCGAAAGATGTGTTCCAACTCCACCGAGCAATCCTCCGCGTCGGCGGCAGCTTGTGCAGCCGCTTTAGCTTCGGCATACATCGACGCCAATGAACCCGCGTCAATGTGGCGCATGTCCATCGTGCACACGGTCGAGCCAGGCACGGCTGTGACGACGCCTGGCCAACAGGTAACGCTGCCGACCGTCGTAACGCCGTTATGGCGCTTGCCGATCTCGGCCAGTTCGAGAGCGAACCGGCTCATCGCGCGCAACGAGTCGCGGCGCATGCCCATCGGCATCGTTCCGGCGTGCGCGGCCTGGCCGCTGAAGGTCAAACGTTCGCGCTCGATACCGACTGTGCCGGTGACGATGCCGATACCGAGACCCTCGTGCTCGAGGACCGGGCCTTGCTCGATGTGCAGCTCGAGGTAAGCGACCACATTCTCGAGTCGCGATTGGCAACCTTCGAGTTGGTCGATATGCACGCCGTGTTCGGCTACGACCTCGGGTAGTGCGTTGCCCCACTTGTCTTTCAACTCGCGCAGAATGTCGAGGTTGAGGGTGCCGACCACAGCCGCCGAGCCGAACAAGCTGCGACTGAAGCGTGCGCCCTCTTCGTCGGCCCAATCGACGAGCGCAAACGATCGCTGCGGTCGTTGTGGCGCGGCGGCGAGCGTGCGCAGTACCTCTAACCCGCCGAGAACACCAAGCGCGCCGTCTAGCCATCCGCCTGCTGGCACTGAGTCGAGATGCGAGCCGACGACGACTAGGTCGTCGGTCTGTCCGCGCAAGTACGCCCAAATGTTGCCTGCCTCGTCTTGCTCGACCTCGACGGGGAGCGTCGATAGTTCCTCACGCAGCAGGGCTCGCGCCTCTGCCCACTCGGGCGTCCAGCACAACCGTCGCGCACCAGCTGGCCCTCCGGTGCGCTCGGCAAGCTTGCGCAGATCGCGAATCGCGCGGTGGGCATCGAATGCTGTTGTCGTTGTACTACCGGTAGCGGCCATGGTCCGAGGCTACTTCTGTGTCGTAACGCGAATGTGGCCCGCCCTCGCGGGCGGGCCACACTCGAGTTCAACAAGAGCCGAAAGAGTTAGCTCTCGAAGGTGGTGATTACGTCGCCGATGGCGGTGAATGTCGCCGTGTCGGCGTCGTATTCCACTACCTGCAGCGACTCGGCCAGGAACGGATCTTCCTCACCAATCGACTTGAACACGACACCCGGACGTGCGAACGCCGGGGTGTAGGTGAAGTTGCGAGCGGCGTTGATGATCGAGGCGCGGGTTACGCCCTCGGGTGACTCCATCGCCTGCTTGATGATTGCAACCGTCACTTCTGCAACGTGCCAGCCAGCCGCAGCGGTCGCCACGGTGTCGGCCTTGCCGAGCGCATCCATGTAGGCCAAGAACTCTGCAACTGCGGGTACGTCGGCGTTGGCCGGATCTTTGACGTCGAGCAAGTTGTTCGAAGTCAGTACCCCATCGGCGTTGGCGCCAGCAGCGGCGAGGATCAAGCTCGACGCTGCGCAGGTGTTGGAGATGTAGGTGACCGGCTCCCAGCCTGCGTTCTGAGCCTTGGCGGAGGCCAACTCGTTGAGGAACGTCACGCACCCGATGCCGATCGGAATACCGATGACCACCTGCGGAGCCTTGGAGGCGATGCTGGTGATCTGCGACACCGGCGGCGCGCCGTCGGTTGCCTCGACGGTCTGCTCGTCGACGATCTCGAGCCCGAACTCATCGGCCAACTCCTTGAACGCGTCGACATAGATCTGACCGAAGTCGCTGTTCACGCTGAACAGTGCAACCGTTGCACCCTCGGGGAACTGCTGTGCGATCTGCTCGGCATAGACCTTCGCCTCGATGTCGTACGGCACGCGCTCGCCGGTCGTCCACGGATAGTTGGCGACATCGCCCCACTCGGGTGCGCCCGTCAGGTTGTTCAGCTGCGGTACGCATTCCTCGTTGAGGGTGTCGCGCACGGCCAGGTTGTTCGGCGTGCCAAGGATGCCGGAGAACACGTCGACGCCAGCATCGAGCAACGTTGATACCGCACCTGGGGTGAGGTCTTTGCTGTACTGGTCGTCTTCGACCGATGCTTCGATTTGCAGGTCGCCAAGTAGGCCGTTCTCGTTGGCGTAGTCCATGTAGGCCAACCAGCCATCCTTCACCGGGGCAAAGGCTTCGTCAGCGGCGGACTCGCCGGTGAGCGGGAACACAGCTCCGATTTGAATCGTGCCCTCGATGAGCGCATTCGCCGCGTCGGGATCGATGCAGTCGTCGGTATTCACGGCCCAGCTCGTCGGTGCCGGCACGGTCGTGTCGGCACTGGTGTCGGCCGTGGTATCTGCGGTCGTGTCGGCCGTTGTGTCGGCCGTGGTATCTGCCGTTGTGTCGGCGGTGTCCTTCTTGTCGTCGCCGCAAGCGCCGACGAACAAGGCGCCGACCGCCAATACGGCCAGAAACCTCGTGGAACTCCGTTGCATAACTTCTCCTCAATCAGTTGTTGTCCGCGAATTCACTTAGTTGCGGAGGGTGGTTCTTCGACTTCCCAGGTGGGGATACCGAGCGTAGCGGTGCCCACCGGCTGAGGCACAACGGCCACGATGCGACCAATGAGTCGTTTCCAGAGCCCGGCCAGCCCGAGGGGCGCGACGAACATCAACGCAATTAGGGAGAGAGCGAAGATTCCTCCCGACGGCGCTGTCTTTGACCAACTGAAGATCGGTCGGAAGATTCCAGGAATCTCGTCGGGTTCGATCCAGTTGCTGGTCTTCTCGGTGATGAACTGGAACACGATCGCCCCGATGATCGGCCCCCACAGCGAACCTGCCCCGCCGATCACCATCACGATCAGGAACGTGATGGAGCCGGCCACCGTCAACAACGCCGAGTCCGGCGTCACCGTGCCTTTCATGGCAGTGAGGCACCCGGGCAGCGCGCACATCGCGGCCGACAATCCGAACACCATTCCCTTGGTGAGAGCCAGGTTCACACCCATCACTGCCGCCGCGGTGTTGTTGTCGCGGATCGCGATCAGCGAGCGCCCGACCCGACTCTTCACGAGGCCACGGCAGATCAAATAGATGATGACGACGATCATCACCGCGATCCAGAAGTAGAACGGCTTCACGTTCTCGCCGCGCAGGTTTCCCCATGGGTTCCAGCCGAAGATCTCGAAGGTGCGGTTGTTCTTGTCGAACTTGAAACCCGTATCGACAAGACCGCGCGAGCCACCGGTGAGCCATTCGATCTTGGGCCACTTGATGAACTGCGGGAACACGACACCGAGCGTCAGCGTCACGAGCGCGAGGTAGACGCCCTTGATGCGTAACGCGGGCAACGACACCAACGCGCCGACTACGAACGCGACAACAAATGCGATGGGAAGTGTTTTTAGGGGGCTCCAGCCCCAGCGGGTTACGAAGATTGCTGTCGTGTAAGCGCCGACGCCAAAGAACGCGGAGTGGCCCAGCGAGATCTGGCCGGTGAAGCCGAGCAGCAGGTTCAACGACAGGGCGGCGCCCATCAACGTCAACGCGGTGGTGGCCGTATCGATGAGGCTGTTGCTGCCGCTAGTGGGAATCCATAGCACGACGTAGGCGAGCACTACGGCACACGCAATGCGGATCGCCCAACTCGTCGGGCCACCCTGCTTGATGCTGAACAACGGCTTGGTCATACCCGCTCCACCCGTGAGGTACCAAAGAGGCCAGATGGTCGAAAGAGCAGCACGCCGAGAATTACAAGGAACGCGACTCCGACCTTCATCTCTTGGCCGACCCATTCCGGTGCGTAGCCCGCAGCCATGTTCTGAATCAGCCCAATACTGAAACCTGCAATCACGGCGCCGCCCGGGCTATCGAATCCGCCGAGCGTCGCCGCCGCCGCGCCGTAGATGAAGACGGTGAACATGAGGCCCAGGCTGACGCTTGTGCTGATGCCTGCGAACACCACGCCACCGAGAGCACCGATCGCTGCGGCCATTCCCCAACTTGCCATCAGTACTCGGCCGGTCCTGATTCCCACCAGCTTTGCGCTCTCGCCGTTGGCTGCGACTGCGCGCATCGCTAGGCCAAGGCGAGTGTGGTTGAAAATCGCAAAGAGGCCCACCGTTAGAAGTGCGACCAGTGCGATCACACCAAGCGACTGAATCTTGATGTTCGCTCCGAGGATCGTGACGAAGTCGGTTGGCTTGCTGGGGAACAAGCTTGGGAATCGGATCTGCTTGCTGCCGACTCCGGTGTTGGGCAACTGCTGCCCACCCCAGATCGCGCCGTCGAGCCAGTTCAGCAACTGAAAGAGTCCGATTGTCACGATGAAGACCGCGAATGGCGACTTCTTGCTGATCGGACGCACGATGGCAACTTCTGTGACGGCGCCCAACAGGAAGCCGACCGCCATGCCCATCACGACGGCGATGCCGATCGGGATTCCCCATTCGCCGAATTGGTAGACGACGTACGTCGAGAACAACGCCATCTCGCCCTGCGCGAAGTTGAGATGGCCGGTGCCGCGATAGATGATGACGATGCCGAGCGCGATCAGCGCGTACACGCTGCCTTCGCTGAGCCCATCCACGAGTCGTTGCAAGAACAGTTCCATCAGAAACCCAGGTACGCCTTTCTGATCGAGTCGTCGGCGCTCAGTTCCGCCGCCGTGCCGCTAGCGACGATGACACCGGTTTCCAAGAGGTAAACACGCGAGGCGATCTCCATCGCCAGGTTCGCGTTCTGCTCGACGAGCAGCACCGACAACCCTTCCTCCTTGTTCAGACGCTCGATCACGTTGAACATTTCGCGGGTGATCAATGGAGCGAGTCCCATCGATGGCTCGTCGCACAACAACAACTTCGGTCGGCTCATCAGGGCTCGTGCGATGGCGAGCATCTGTTGCTCGCCGCCACTCAGGCTGCCGGCGCGCTGTTCCGCCCGCTCTTCAAGCCGAGGAAACACGGAGTACCACTTGGCGATGTCGTCGGCGATGGCCTTTGCGCCATCGCGTCGGACAAACGCGCCGGCCAGCAGGTTGTCGGCCACCGTCAGTTCCGGGAAGGTGCCGCGACCTTGCGGCACTTGCACAATGCCGGCGCGCACGATTGCGTCGGTCGATGCCTTCTGGATGCTGTGGCCCTTGAACTCGATGGTGCCTTGGCGCGGAATCGTGCCGCTGACAGCACGCATCGTTGTGGTCTTGCCGGCACCATTCGCGCCCAGCACAACGACGATTTCGCCTTCGTTGACCTCGAGGTCGATTCCCTGAAGAACTCGCACCTGCCCGTAGCCAGCTGTCAGACCCTGTGCGCGCAGCAGGCTCATGCCGGTGCTCCGAGGTATGCCTCGATGACCCGCTTATCGCTCGCAATCTCCTTGGGTGTGCCGTCGGCAATCTTGCGGCCGAACTCCATCACCACAATGCGATCGCTGATGCCCATCACCATCGACATGTGGTGTTCGACCAGCAGCACAGTGAGGTCGAACTGGTTGCGAATGTCGCGAATCGTCTCGGCTAGACCGTCGACTTCTCCATGCGGCAGACCAGCGGCTGGCTCGTCGAGCAACAAGAACTTTGGATCGGCCGCCAACGCACGCGCGATCTCGAGTCGCTTCAGTGTCCCGAAGGGCAACCCTGCGGCGACATTGAACGCAAGAGCGCCGAGACCGAGTTGCTTCAGCAGATCGCCAGCGTGGTCGCGTGTTCGGCGGTTGTCGCGGGCAGCGCCGATACGAGTGATCGCACGACCGAAGCCGATGCGTCCGAGCGAGTGAGCACCGACCATGACGTTCTCGAGCAACGTCATCGTTGGAAAGAGCGCCAAGTTCTGAAATGTGCGAGCGATGCCGAGCTTGGCAATGCCATGCGCCGGAACGTTGAGCAACTCTTGCCCGCGGAATCGAACCGAGCCGCGGGTGGGTTGATAGATGCGGCTGACGACATTGAACATCGTCGTCTTGCCTGCTCCGTTCGGCCCGATGAGACCACAAATGTGGCCCTCCTCGATGTCGAAGGACAGACCGTCGAGCGCCACGATGCCGCCGAAGCGCACGGTGACGTCCTCTACTTCAAGCAGTGGCATTGCGCGACCGTATCGTGTTTGCCGTCGCGGTCGAAACAGCCAGGGGTTAACGCGCGGTGTTGCGCCGTTGGCGGCCGTGGCGTTCGATTGCCAGACGCACGAGCTCGTCGATGAGTTCGGCGTAGCTGAGGCCGCTCGCGATCCAGAGCTTGGGATACATAGAGATAGGTGTGAAGCCGGGCATCGTGTTCATCTCGTTCAACAAGAAGCCGCGTCCGCCTTCCTCGAAGAAGAAGTCGACGCGCGATAGACCGTCGCCGCGCAGCGCTTTGAAGGTCTTGATTGCGAGCGCTTGCACTTCGGCGACCTGATCGGCTGTCAACGGAGCGGGGATCAATGCTTGCGAGCCATCGTCGACGTACTTGTCGGCGTAGTCGTAGAACTCGGCGCCAGGAACGATCTCGCCGGGGACGCTGGCGCGTGGCTCGAGGTTGCCCAGCACCGCGACCTCAATCTCGCGGCCATTGATGGCTTCTTCGACGACCACCCATTCGTCATACGACAACGCGACTTCGATCGCATCGCGCACGGCTTCAACGGTCTTCGCCTTACTCACGCCGACCGACGAGCCCATGTTTGCCGGCTTCACAAACAGCGGCAACCCGAGTTCGTCGGCAAGCGCAGCGGGTGTTCCGGGGGTGATCTCGTGTGCGCGGAGTGCGATGTAGCGCGCCTGCGGAATGCCGTTGACCGCAGCGACCTGCTTCGCCATCGCCTTGTCCATCGCCACCGCGGAGCCCAACACGCCGGCGCCGACATAGGCGATGTTCGCAAGTTCGAGCATGCCCTGCACGGTGCCGTCTTCGCCGAGAGGACCGTGGAGCAAAGGCATCACAACGGTTGGACCGCTGACCTGTTGGGCGATCTCACCCGTCGCCAAGGTGAGCGCAAGGGACGGCTCGATGGCGTCGCCGGTTGCGTTCAATCTTCCGGGAAGGTCACCGGCAGCCAATGCACGTTGAGCTTCAGCCGCTACCGCCCAGCCGCCATCGCGCGATATGCCGATCGGCGTGATGCGGTACTTGGTGGGATCGGCCGCACGTAGGACGTGCGCAGCGGTGGTGCAGCTGACATCGTGCTCGGCCGATTGGCCGCCGAACAGCACCACCAGGTTGATGCGCGGGTCCGTCATGCATGCCGACGGTACCGTGTGTGCCGATGCGTTTCAGGGCAGTGGATGTTGCGAGCGCCGCCGGGGGGCAGCTGCACGGGCCCGACGTCGACATCGAAGGCGTGTCGTTCGACTCCCGCTCGCTGAAGCCCGGCCAACTGTTCGTGCCGATTGTGGCCGACCGCGATGGGCACGAGTTCATCCCCGACGCACTCGCTCGTGGTGCGGCCGCGTACCTGACGTCGGACTGTCGCTCGTCGCTCGGCGGCACCGCGATCGAAGTCGCCGACACGGTCCGCGCTCTCATGGCGCTCGCGGCTGCGCGACGTGCCGAGTTCTCCGGCACCGTGATCGGCATCACGGGCTCGGTCGGTAAGACGTCCACCAAAGACTTGGCGTGGGCGGCGCTTGCAGCCAGCAAGCCGACGTGGGCCAATGAGCGCAGCTTCAACAACGAGCAAGGGTTACCGACGGCAATCCTGAACACGCCGGCGGGCACCGATGTCTTGGTGCTCGAGATGGGAATGCGTGCGCTCGGCGAGATCACCGACCTTTGCCAAATTGCGCAACCGAAGATTGGCGTCGTGACGCTTGTTGCCGAAGCCCACGGTGATCGCGTCGGTGGCATTGATGGGGTGGCACGCGCTAAGTCAGAACTGATTGCCGCGCTACCGGCCGACGGTGTCGCAATCTTGAATGGCGACGACCCACGCACGAAGGCGATGAGCTCTGTGTCGGCAGCACCCGTGCTGTTGTTCGGTGAGGGCGAGGGTTGCGACGTTCGCATTCGCGAACTGAGCGTCGACAACCTGGCCCGCGCTTCGTTTCAACTCGATACGCCATGGGGTCGCTGCGAGGTTCACCTAGGCGTGAGCGGTCGACACATGGCGCACAACGCGGCTGCGGCGCTCGCGTGTGTTGGCGCAACGGGCGGCGATCTTATCGCTGGAGCCTCTGCGCTGACTCTGGCCGGGCTCTCGTCGATGCGAATGGAGATGGTGTACACGCAGTCCGGTGCGCTCATCTTGAACGACGCTTACAACGCGAACCCAACGAGCATGCGCGCGGCGCTCGAGACTCTCGCGCAACTGCCCGCCACCCGCCACGTAGCCGTGCTTGGGCTGATGGCGGAGATCACCGACGCAGCCGCGGAACATCGTGCAGTGCTTAAGCACGCTGAGGCACTCGGCATCGAGGTGATCGCGTTCGGAACCGATCTCTACGGCATCGCGCCGGTCGACGACCCAATCGTTGCGCTGGGCTCACTCGCCAGCGGAGTAGCCGTGCTCGTCAAAGCTAGCCGTGTTGTCGGTCTTGAGCGCCTTGTTGCTGGCCTCGTGGGCTGAGAGCTCAAGTCGTTCGACATTGCACCACACCGCTAGAAGCAGTGCCCATGCGGCACCGCCGACCAACAACCAACGAGCACCGATCGCGTCGAACACTCCGGCGAATGCCAAGTTGCCGAGCGGAACAGTTCCGCCAAACGCCATGAACCACAGCGCCATCACGCGCCCGCGCTCGTTGTGTTCGAGTCGAGTCTGCAACACCGTTGCCATCGACGTCGTCGTGCCGAAGTAGGCAAAGCCGAGCAGTGCACCGGTTATCAGTCCTTGCCACATGGTGCGCGAGAGCGCGAAGGCCGTCAGCATCGCGGCGAACGTGACGAAGCCGTAGCGAATAAGGCGACGCTTGTCCCACCGCACAAACACGGTGCCGATCGCGAGCCCACCCATGCACGCACCGAAACCCCAAGTCGCGTACAGCCATTCGTACGACGTCGAGTCGCGTCCGACGCCGAAGTTCTCTCGCGTCACTGCCGCGAAAAATCCGATGTAAGGCAACGAGATGAGCGAGAAGCTGAAGAGCGTGAGTAACAGTCGGCCAATAACTCTGTTGCGGCGAGCGATGTTCAATCCAGAAGTCAGCAGCCGCCACCCGACCTCGTGTGGCGCGGCCTTGTCGCCCATTGGAACCTTCGTGCGCAACAAGGCGACAACGACGAAGAGATAGGTGATCGCGTTGATGATGAAGATCTCAGCGATCGAGGCGCCCAACGACCGCAGCACGACCACCAAAATCGGGCCGACGACGCGCGAGCCGTTGATCATCGCCGAGTTCAACGAGACCGCCCCTGGCAGATCCTTCAGGGTCACGAGCGTCGGCAGCATCGCCGACCACGCCGGCGAGTTCAGCGCGTTGCCAGCGCCGACACCGAATGCCACGGCGAAGATCGACCAGATCGGTGCGTCGTTCGCAACTAACGGGGCCAGCAGCGCTGAGAACGAGAGCTGTATCAACTGCATCGCGATCAGCCACTTGCGACGGTCGAAGCGATCGGCGATCACGCCTGCCGGGATGGAGAGGAACAGCAGCGGCCCCAGCTGAGCGAAGGCGACCAGGCCGACCAGCGCCGTACTGCCTGTTCGGTCGAGGATGTACACGGGAAGCACGACGTTCTGCATCCACGTGCCGATGTTGGACGTGAACGACGCGGCCCACATCCGCCGGAAGTTGGGGTACGACAGCGCGGCACGGGCGCTGCCCGGCTCGTAGCCGTGGGCGGAAGTCTGTAGGGGGCTGGTGGTCGTCACTGAGGGCACCAGATTACGAGTTGGGGTCCGTCGTCGCATGGTTGACGGGTGTCACACTGGGATACGTGGGGGACGACAACCTGGTTTCCGCGTCAGGCGGGACTGATCGCTGCAACCGATTTGGCATCTATCCCGTATGCCCGCTGTGCGACGGCGCGCTGCACGCGGAACACGCGCACTTCAAGTGCGGCTCGTGCGGTTGGCGCGATAGCTGCTGCGACTAACGGGCGAGCTACCTAAGGGTTCACCCAACCGTTACGCAAAAGGCGCGGAAGGGAAACAGTGAGTTCACAGCTGTGTGCGTAGATGGGTGCCATGCGAAGCGCCATCATGATGTTGTCCGAATCGGTCTCCAACACCACAGCTTCCGCGACGTCCGAAGACTCGGTGTCGCTGCTTGAGGTACTGGTTCCAATTTGTGGCTGGGTAGTGCTGACCGTCGGTTTCTGTCTGCGCTTCCGACGTCAGCCGCGCAGCATCTCTGCGTAGTTCTGCAACATTTGCGCCGGTCCGCCTAACAGGAATGTTGTGAGGCACGTCTCGCGCCACTTTGGCAGCTCGGCGCGAATCTTGTCGGGTGGACCGATGAGTGCAACGTCCTCAACCATCGCCAACGGAATCGACGCGGCTGCTTCCTTCTTCTTGCCCGCGAGATATAGCTCTTGCACTTTGAGCGCGACGTCTTCGTAGCCCATGCGTGCGAACACCTCGAAGTGGAAGTTGACGCCGCGCGCTCCCATGCCGCCGGCGTACAACGCGAGGAACGGGCGCACGAAGTCGGCGCAAGCCTCGATGTCGTCGCCGGGAATGATCATCAACGTCGCCGCGACTTCGAAGCGATCGCGCTTGGTCGCATCTCCGCATTTCGCGAAACCATCATCGAGACACTTCTGGTAGAACGCGTTCTCCTTCGGGCTGAAGAACAGCGGCAACCATCCGTCGCAGATCTCTGCTGCGAGCGCGACGTTCTTCGGCCCTTCTGCGCCGAGGAAGATCGGGATCTCCTTGCGCAGCGGATGGATCGTGCTCTTTAGCGGTTTGCCAAGTCCTGTGCCGTTCTTGATCGGCATGTCATAGAACTCGCCGTGAAAGTCGACTGGTCCCTCGCGCCGAACGATCTCGCGCACGATCTGTACGTACTCACGCGTGCGCGCCAGTGGCTTGCTGTAGGGCTGGCCGTACCAGCCTTCAACTACCTGCGGCCCGCTGGCCCCGAGGCCAAGAATGAATCGGCCGCCGGACAAGTGATCCATCGACATCGCTGCCATCGCAGTGGTGGCAGGTGTACGAGCGCCCATCTGCATGATCGCGGTTCCGAGTCGAATGCGCTCGGTGTGCGCGCCCCACCACGCCAGCGGCGCCAGCGCGTCGCTGCCGTATGCCTCGGCGGTCCATACCGATGTGAACCCGAGGCGCTCGGCTTCTTGAATCGCTTCCAATGCGCCGGCCGGTGGGCCTGCGCCCCAATAACCGGCGGTGTAACCAAGTTGCAGATCGCGTGCCATGTGATGAGGTCCTAGTTGTTGGCGTCGAAGGTGACGGGCATATGCGATGGTCCGAAGATTCCAACGCCGTCGGGCTTCCACTCGATCGGCTCGGCCAGCTGCAAGTTGGGCATGCGCCTGGCCAAGAGCGGCAGTGCCTCTTGTAGCTCGGCGCGGGCGAGTGCTTGGCCGAGGCAGTAGTGAATGCCGCTGCCGAATGTGACCTGCGGTTGGTCGCTCTTATGCGCAGTTAGGTCGAAGACTGTTGGATCGCTGAACACGTCGGGATCGCGATTGGCTTCAGCCAACCCAACTGACATAAAGGTGCCAGCGGGAAACACCACGTCGCGGAACTCGACGTCGACACTCGCGAAACGAATCGTGCCGCGCACGGCGCCGAAGTACCGCATTGTTTCTTCGACGGCCTTCGGCGCGAGCTCGGGCTGATCGGCAAGCAACTTCCACTGATCGGGATGCTCGGCGAACAGGGCGACCGCGCAACCGAGTTGGTTGCGCGTCGTGTCGGTACCGCCGATGATCACGGCATTGACCATCATCACCAGTTCGTCGGTTGTCAGTTTGTCGCCCGCTTCCTCGGCAGCGATCAGCGCGGTCAGCAAGTCGTCGGCGGGATGGTCGCGGCGTTCGGCGATCAGAGTGCGCGTGTAGGCATCCAGTTCATCCTGCGTGCGCACGATGAGGTCGATCTTGGTGTTCATGTCGATGGAGAAGACCTCGAGGATGTCGTTCGCCCAACGGCTGAACAGCTGCCAGTCCTTCTTCGGAGCGCCGAGCAATTCGCAGATGATCGGAATCGGATACGGCTCGCAGATGTCGACAGCGATGTCGGCAGCGCCAGCAGCGGACACCTTGTCGACTAGGTCGTTGACGACTTGGCGCATGAACGGACGCAGTCGATCGGCCGCGCGCGGCGAGAACGCCGGCGCCACCAGGCGACGCAACCGCGTGTGCACGTCGCCCTCTGCCGACAGGATGTTCACCTGTTGTCGATCGAGGAAGCGCGGATCAGTGACGCCCATCAACTCGGGAATACGACTGGTCGCACTGTGCCAACGCTTGTCGCGCAAGATGCTGGTCACATCGTCGTAATGCCAAACGGCGTATCCGAAAAGGTTGTGGGCCAGCCACGCGTCGCGCGGAAAGATGGAGGTTGCCGACATACGTTGCGCGGCGCGACCATCGGCGAGCTGCAGTGTCGGAAGATCTAGTTCGTGAACGAGAGTTGCCACGTTGCGTCAGCCGACCGCAATTGCCGGTTCGACAAAGTCGCTGCCCAGGAATTCGGCAACTGGCGCGTTGGTGACATGGCCGGCGTAAGTGTTCAACCCGAGCGCTAGCGAGTGGTCGCGCGTACACGCAGCGGCGACGCCGAGACTGGCGACCGACAATTGATAGGGGAGCGTGGCGTTGGTCAGCGCGTAGGTGCTGGTGTGCGGGACGGCGCCCGGCATGTTGCCGACTCCGTAGTGCAACACTCCGTGCAATTCGTACACAGGCTCGGCGTGCGTCGTCTCGTGGATGGTCTCGATGCAGCCGCCCTGATCGATCGCCACGTCGACGATCACCGCGCCGGGCTTCATCGTGCGCACCATGTCTTCGGTGACGACGACGGGTGCCCGCCCACCTGCGACGAGTACTGCGCCGATAACTAGATCGGCGTCGGCGATGTTGCGCTCGAGCGCGCCGCGGTTCGAGGCCAGGGTCACGATGCGACCCTTGTTGATCTGATCGACCCATCGCAAACGGTCGAGGTTCTTGTCGAACAGCACCACTTCGGCTTCCATGCCGGCCGCGATCCACGCGGAGTTCCACCCGACGTTGCCAGCACCGAGCACAACCACCTTGGCGGGTTGCACGCCCGGCGCACCGCCCATCAGAACGCCGCGACCACCGTTGTGTCGTTCCAAGTAGTGCGCACCCATCTGTGGTGCGAGACGGCCGGCAACCTCACTCATTGGTGCCAGCAACGGCAAGGCACCACCGGCGACCTGCACGGTCTCGTACGCGAGCGCCGCGCATCGGGAACTGATTAGCGCCTTGGCGACTTCTGGGTAGGCGGCGAGATGTAGGTAGGTGAACAGCGTTAGGTCGGAGCGCAAGTAGCCGAACTCCTCGGCCTTCGGTTCTTTGACCTTGACCACCATCTGCTGACTCCATGCGTCGGCGGCGGTCGGAACGATTGTCGCGCCAGCCGCTCGGTAGTCGTCGTCGGTGAAACTGGCTCCCTCGCCAGCCCCGGTCTCGACGAACACGTCGATTCCCCTGCGTTCGAACTCGCGCACACCATCGGGCGTCATTGCCACGCGGTACTCCTGGGTCTTTATTTCCTTGGGCACGCCGACGGTGGTGATCATGCCCGTCATCATCGCGCACGTGGCTGACTACCATCTCCCTCGCCGGCACTTACAAGGGGAGATCGATCCGTGAAAGCGTTCAAGAACTTCGTCAATGGCAAGCACGTCGAGGCGGCCGATGGTCGAACGACCGACGTTGTCAACCCGGTGACAGGTAAGGCCTATGCCACTGCGCCCCTGTCGGCGCAGGCTGACGTCGACGCGGCGATGGCAGCCGCAGCCACCGCTTATGAGGAGTGGAAAGAGACGACGCCGAGCGAGCGGTCGCTTGCGCTCTTCCGCATGGCCGATGCCGTCGAGGCGCGGGCCGACGAACTGATCGCACTCGAAGTCGAGAACTGCGGTAAGCCCGCACATCTGACGCGGAGCGAAGAGATTCCGCCAATGGTCGACCAGATTCGATTCTTTGCGACTGCCGCTCGTCATCTCGAAGGCAAGAGCGCTGGCGAGTACATGCGCAACATGACGTCGATCATCCGCCGTGAATCGATTGGCGTGTGTGCACAGGTCGCGCCGTGGAACTATCCGATGATGATGGCCGTGTGGAAGTTCGGGCCAGCGATCGCGGCTGGCAACACCGTGGTGTTGAAGCCGAGCGACACGACTCCGGCCACCACGACATTGCTCGCCGAGATCGCCGCCGAGTTTCTTCCCGCAGGCGTTCTCAATGTGATCTGCGGCGATCGCGACACCGGCCGTGCAATGGTTTCGCACGACACACCGGCGATGGTCAGCATCACCGGCTCGGTGCGCGCGGGTATGCAGGTCGCGGAAGCGGCGTCGCACAGCTTGAAGCGCGTTCATCTCGAACTCGGCGGAAAGGCGCCGGTAGTGGTGTTCGACGATGCCGATATCGCGGCAGCCGCTGAGGGCATCGCGATCGCGGGCTACTTCAACGCTGGGCAGGACTGCACGGCAGCCACTCGCGTCATCGCTGCGCCAGGTGTGTACGACGACTTCGTCGCTGCGCTTGCCGAACAGGCGAAGGGAATCAAGACCGGCCAACCCGATGACGAAGACGTGCTGTTCGGACCCGTGAACAACCCGAACCAACTGGCGCACGTCAGCGGCATGGTCGATCGGGCGCCAAAGCACGCAAACGTCGTGGCCGGTGGCAGCGCGGTGGGTGGTGATGGTTACTTCTTCCAGCCGACCGTCGTGGCCGGGCTGCGCCAAGCAGACGAGATGATCCAGACCGAGATCTTTGGTCCGGTCATCACCGTGCAGAAGTTCACCGATGAGGACGAAGCGGTGCGCTGGGCAAACGGCGTCGAGTACGGCCTTGCCAGCAGCGTGTGGACGAAGGACTTCGGTCGCGCGATGCGTATGGCAAAGCGACTCGACTTCGGCTGCGTGTGGATCAACACCCACATTCCGCTGGTTGCCGAGATGCCGCACGGCGGATACAAGAAGTCGGGCTACGGCAAAGACCTATCGATGTACGCGCTAGACGACTACACCCGCATCAAGCACGTAATGGCGAACCTGAACAGCTAAACAGTTAGTGAGCGCCCCAGGTGAAGGTCTGCTTCACCAGGTCTAGGTAGATGAAGGTCTCCGTGTTGCGCACACCTGGCACTGCGCGAATGCGGTTGGTCAGGTCGAGTAGCGCGCCATCGTCGGCGACGACTACTTCTGCCATCAGGTCGAATGAGCCAGCGCTGACCACGAGATAATCGATATCGGGCATCGCTTGCAGCACTTTGGCAATGTCGTCGGTCGGACCTTCCGTGCGCACTCCGACCATCGCCATTCGACGGTAACCGTGGGCCAATGGGTTTGTGACCGCGACCACTTGCATGACGCCCGAATCGATCAGTCGCTGCACTCGTTGCCTAGCCGCCGCTTCCGACAATCCGACTGCGGCACCGAGTCGCGTGTACGGCACCCGGCCGTCGCGCTGCAGTTCCTCGATGATGGCGCGGTCGGTCTCGTCGATCTGCATGCCTGAGCGGTCCATCGCAACGGATCATGGCGGTGCGAGCACCGTCTATGCAAGCGATTCACCACCGGTACCCCGATATGCCTACACTTTCCATCGTGTGGGGTCATACCCACCACAAGTTCTCGGGGGAGACATAGTGACGGATTCCACGACCATTGCGCCCGGCAGTAACGGAGCCGGCGACGGTAACGAGCGCGGTTCAGTGGAACTGCAAGACGTAACCAAGCGATTTGGCTCGATGGTTGCGGTCGACAAGCTCAACCTCACAGTTCGAGCTGGCGAATTTCTCTCGCTGCTCGGTCCGTCGGGCTGCGGCAAGACCACGACACTGCGGATGCTCGCTGGCTTTGAGCAGCCCGACGAGGGGTTCATCCGCATCAGTGGCCAGTACGTGCAGGGCATTCCGCCGTACAAGCGCGACGTCAACACCGTCTTCCAGGCGTACGCACTATTCCCGCACATGACGGTCGCCGAGAACGTGGCGTACGGCTTAAGGCAAAAGGGCATCGGAAAGTCCGAGACCTCTGCTCGCGTGTCGGAAGCGCTCGACATGGTGAAAATGATCAAGCTCGCCGATCGCAAGCCGCGCCAAATGTCGGGTGGGCAGCAACAGCGCGTTGCGCTCGCGCGTGCTTTGGTCAATCGTCCAAGCGTGCTGCTGCTCGACGAACCACTCGGCGCGCTCGACCGCAAGTTGCGCGAAGAGATGCAGATCGAACTCAAGCTGTTGCAGTCGCAGCTCGGCATCACGTTCATCTTTGTCACGCACGACCAAGAAGAGGCGATGAGCATGAGCGATCGCATCGCGATCATGCTCGACGGCCACGTCGAGCAACTCGCCGACCCGGAGACGGTTTACGAGCGGCCGGCATCGGCGTTTGTCGCCGGCTTTATTGGTCGCAACAACTTCTGGCAGGGGACTGCAACGGCCGATGGCGTTCGTGCCGACGACGGCACGGTGTTCGTTGTTTCCAATCCCGACGAGAAGGTCGCGGCCGGCGAACCTGCTCTCGCCGCAGTGAGGCCCGAAAACTTCCAACTCGTCGCCGCCGATCCGGGCACATCGCGCAACTCGATCCCTGGCAACGTCGCCAGCGTCGCCCACTTCGGAGACACACTGCAATACGTGGTTCGGACAGGCAGCCGTGATGTGCTGGTGCTCACGCCGCGCGCAAACGCACCACGACTGGCTGTCGGCGACGAAGTGTGGTGCACCTTTACACCTGCCGACGTGTACTCATTCTCGGCCCGTCAAGCCGAACTCGTTCTCGCGGAACCTTCCGCCGAGGCAAGTACCTAACCCAACAATCGGATTCCAACGCAAGGAGAACAACTAATGAAGCAACCCAACCACGAACTACGGATGCTGGCGCCAGAGAGCTTTCGCAAAGCGATTTCACGCCGAGCGATTTTCCAGGCGGGCACCGCTGCAGCGGGTCTAGCTGTTCTCGCGGCATGCGGCAACGAGAAGAAGGCAACTGACACCACCGTCGGTGGCGAGTGCGATCCGCTCGACGTAGCCGCAATCGCTGACGGAACCCCGAGCTCTGGCTTCAGCAACGTAGTCAACAAGTCAAGCGGAACGCTTTCGATGTACACCTGGGGCGACTACAACGATCCCGACCTCATCGGTGCGTTAGCCGAAACCGACCTCGGTGTCGCGATGAAGGTCGACTACTACCCGAGCAACGAAGACCTCATCACCAAGCTGTCAGCGTCAAATGGCAACAGTGGTTTCGACATCGTCGTGCCGACCGGCCCATACATCCCGCAGATGATTCAGAAGGGCCTGATCCAGAAGTTCGACCTCTCCAAGTTGCCGAACATCTCCAACGTCGACCCGTTCTATCTCGGGCGCGATTGGGATCCATGCAACGAGTACAGCGTCTGCAAGGACTGGGGTTCCACCGGCTGGATCTACAACGCCGCTGAAATTGGGCGCGAGATCAACACCTGGAATGACTTCTTCGATGTCTGTATGAACGAAGCCAGTGGAAACTGTTCAGTGCTCGACACGTCCGCCAACGTGACCGGTCCGTACTTCTGGGCCAACGGAATCAACTGGACTACCGAGGAGACGGCCGACCTCGATGCCTGCGAGGCTTTCCTCGTCGACGAGTTCGCGTCGCACATCAAGGCATTCGACAGCTATCCGTCGACCAAGTTGGCCGAGGGTGCGTACAGCGTCTCGATGGCTTGGAATGGTGATGCTCGCCAGGCGTTTGTCAGAATTGCCGACGCGGGCGGGAACCCAGACGACTGGAAGTGGGCTCTCGGTGCGCCAGCGACCGAGCTGTGGATGGACAACTACTGCATCGCAACCGGGGCACCGAACAGCGATGCTGCACACGCTTGGATCAACTGGCTGCTGACACCAGCCATCTCGATTCGCGACCTCAACTACCACGGCTACCACAGCGGCATGCAGAACATCGATGAGTTGCTCGCCGAGTTGGTTCCCGACCTCGTGCGCGGCGACATGATCTTCTTCGATGACGCCCAGGTCTCGACGATGCAAACTGGTGCCGTCAACTCGGCACAGGACCGCTTGGTCGACATCCTCAACAAGATGAAGGCCAAGGCCGGCGGCTGATAGTGACGGCAACAGTCGCACCTTCGAAGCGCAGATGGCGAGGCCCGAAGATGGGCCTCGCCATCCCTTCGATCATTTGGTACGTGCTGTTCTTCATTGTCCCGATCGGGTACATCGTCGCTTACTCGTTCGGCCGCAAAGATTCGTCGCTGCTCTTGCCCGTCGACATGACGGCGCTTTCGCTCGACAACTACCGCGACGTATTTGACGACACGTTCCTGCAGGTTTTCAAGGCGACCATCAAAATCGCGGTCTACGCGACACTGCTGTGCCTGCTCATCGGCTTCCCGGTGGCGTACTTCCTCGCCTTCAAGGTGAAAGACAAGTGGCGTGGCATCTTGCTGGCCCTGGTGATCGTTCCCAGCTTCACCAGCTTCCTGATTCGCACTCTTGCGTGGCGCATTCCGCTTGCGCCGGAGGGGACGCTCTCCAATTGGTTGCAGGATTGGGGTTTGCGCGATTCGCCCATCGGATTGCTCGAGACGCGCGGCGCGGTGCAACTCGCGCTTGTCTACAACTACCTCGGCTTCATGATTTTGCCAATGTTCGTTGCGCTCGACCGAATTCAGGCAGGGTTGCGCGAGGCAAGCAAAGACCTCGGTGCCGGTCGCTTCGCCACATTTACGGGCGTCACGTTGCCACTCGCTGGCCCAGGCATCGCGGCCGGTGTGTTGCTGACCTTCATCCCAATGTGCGGCGACTATGTCACGGCCACCGTGCTCGGTGGGGCGAAGGGCAACATGATCGGCGCCATGATCGCCAGTCAGTTCAGCGCCGCGCAGAACTGGCCGCGAGGTTCGGCGATGGCCGTGCTGATGATCGTGGCCGTATTGGGTGTACTCGTCTTGGCTGCAGCGCTGCTCTTTGCCGCGAAGCTGGCATCGCGGTTGCTTCGACCCGCAATCGATTCTGTGCGGCAATCGAAAACGCGGCGCTGGAATGCCGAGGCGCGCAGTTACGCGCAGCATCCGCCCGCGTTGGATTCCAGCACCCATACCGCCGACAAGATCGTGATGGCTGGTTGGGCCGTAATCGTCCTCGCGTTTCTGTTCATACCGATCCTGCTGGTCGTGCTGCACTCGTTTAACGGTGGTGGGTCGTTCTCGATTTGGTCGGGACGACTCACACTCGACTGGTGGTTCGGTAAAGGTTCGGTTGGTGGTGGCCTGGACTCGCCGGTCGGACTATTCCATGGCGACACCGTTCTTGCGGCGGGGCTGCGTTTCGCAGCGATCGTGGTTGTCGGTTGGGGGCTCCCTCGAATACTTCGAAAAGTTGGAGTTCCCATAGCAGCAGCGGTGTTGCGGTGGGCCGGATCGTTGGCCTTCGTCGTTGGGTTTGTGGTTACCGGCGTGACGACCGAGTGGTACGCCTCGATCTTCCGCCAGCTGGGCATCGGAGATTCGCTGCGCAATAGCTTCATCGCCGCATTCGGAGCGACCGTCATTGCTGTTGTGATCGGTGGTCTCGCTGGAGTCGCCCTCGCACGCCATCCGGGTTGGTGGGCGAAGGTTTTCATGGCGGTCATCTTCCTGATCCTGGTGACACCAGAGATCATGGACGCCATTGCGCTCTCTGGCTGGATGCAGAAACTCGGCGGGCCGTTCACCAGCGATGTTGGTCCGGTCGGGTTCGGAATCATCCGCCTGTGGGTCGGTCAATCGCTTTACGCATCGGCGGTGGTCACACTCATCGTGCGTGCACGCCTCGCTGGTCTTGACGAGTCGCTGGAGGAAGCGGCGGCCGATCTCGGCGCGCCACCTCGCCGTGCATTCCGACAGATCACGTTGCCACTGATCTCATCGGCACTGGTTGCAGGTGCATTGCTTTCATTCACGCTATGCCTCGACAACACGATCATCTCTGCGCTCATCAGTGGCGCTGATTCCACGTTCCCTGTCGCACTTCTCGGCGCCACGCGCAGCACGATCAAGCCGTTCTGGGGCGTCGGTGCAGTCGTGCTGTTTGTAGTCACTCTCGCCGCGCTGTGGTTCGTGTACCAAGTGTTGCGCAGGTCCGGTGACTCGTCGTCGCAAATCGCGGCGACCCTCGCCGGTGGCTGAAGCCTTGGCCGATCAACCCGCCGATGCGCGCAAGGTGATGCGCGCGTTCGTGGTCGACGGCCGCCTGACTTCGATTCCTGCTTCGCATTCGAAGCGATTGGTGATCCTCGATTGGCTGGCGCAGCTGTTCGAGCCTGGTCGTCATTACAGCGAGAAGATGGTCAACCTGATACTCGGGCAGATCCATCCCGACACCGCGGCGTTGCGCCGCTACATGGTCGACGCGGGGTTCCTCGATCGCGAGGCCAGCCAGTACTGGCGAAGTGGTGGCACGGTAGACCTGGTCGACGTTGTCAGCGACGCGGGCGAATAGAGTCCGCTCGATGGAGCCGATGCAGCCGCCCGAGCCCTTTCAGCCAAAGTTGCCACCGCCACCCACCCTGCCGCCGCGATCGACTCCGATAGCGGCCGGCGGCTTTCCCGGTTGGAGTCCTGCGCCTCCTCCGCCACCTGGTCCACCAGGGTGGACAGGTCCGCAACCTCAGTACGGCATGCCGATGCAACCCGTATCGCGCACGTACGGTTTGGCAACCGCTGCACTGGTGTGCGGTCTGTTGGGACTTGTGCTGTTCTGGCTATTCGGAATCGTGCCTTTGCTCGGCTTGATCTTCGGGTTGATCGGAGCGCGGACAATCAAGAGCAGCGGCGGCACCCTCACCGGACTCGGGAAGGCACGCGCCGGTTGGATCATGGGATTGATCGGCCTCGCAGGTGCTGGCGCGTTCTTCTGGGCTGGAGCGACTGGTCGACTTGACGACGACGATGCTGATCGAAACTCGAAGACTGGAATCGCGCCGTATAACGAGGCCGACGTCGGAGACTGCGTCGCGGAGATTCCAGAGGGCGAAGTCGTTTACGAACTCGAGTTTGTGTCGTGCGACGACGCTCACCGCGCCGAGGTGTACCTGGCGGGTGAGCTGAACCCGGACGGCAATCGCGTGTATCCGGGCGATACCGCACTGCTCGCCGAAGTCGAAACCGCGTGCGACGAAGCCTTCGAGCCGTACATCGGGCGCACATACGAGCAGTCGGTGTTCGAGGTGTACTACCTCTATCCGCGCCTTGTTAGCTGGGAGCCGGAGCGGGGCGTCTACTTCTGCTTCGTCGGCGAGGTTGGCAAAACGACGATCGGTTCGGCGTTTCAAAGTGACCGCTAGTTACCCGCGCTGCTAGCCTTGCGCTGCCATTGAGGGCGATTAGCTCAGTCGGCTAGAGCGCCACGTTCACACCGTGGAGGTCGTGGGTTCGAGCCCCGCATCGCCCACCTCAAACCGTAACGACGGATCAGATTAGGGTGCCGTTCATGTGCGACGAGTGTTTTTCCCGGCGTGACTTGCTGATCGGCGGTTCGCTCGTTCTGGCCGCCGCCGGCATTGCCACTGCGCTCGGAGCGCCAGCCCTCGCAGAGGCGATGCACACTCCTGCGGCGTTGCCGACAATTCCTGCCGTCAACGTCGCGCCGGGCTTGGATGTGTACCCGCGCGATGCGTGGGGCGCCGACTTGCCGCCGAAGGGTCCGATCGTTTCGCCCGAAGACGTGCGCTTCTTGCTGGTTCATCACACTGCCTCGTCGAACAATCCCAAAGGCGGCGCCATTGCAGAGCTGCGCCGGACATACGGCTATCAGACGGGTCCGGCAAAGAAATGGCCGGACGTGTGCTACCAGTTCTTTGTCGATCGCGATGGGTTGGTCTACGAGGGTCGCAAGGGTGCTCTCACCGGATCTGTGGTCGCCAATGCCACTGGCGGTAACCAAGGTTTCGCACAACTCGTATGCCTGATTGGTAACTTCACGAAGGTTCTGCCACCCGCTGCGCAGCAGGCGTCGTTAGTTCGGACCTTGGCCTGGCTGGCCGATCGATACAACCTCGACACGACCCCCGGCGCCACCGCCTCGTTTGTGTCGCGGGGCTCGAACAAGTTCAAGAAGGGCAAGAACGTGAGCGTCAAGACGATCGGCGGTCACCGTGACACGTCGGCGACAGCATGTCCGGGCAACAAGTTCTATCCAGTCGTACGCGACCACATGCAAACGCTGGTGACCGCGGAGAGGGCTCGCATGCGTGCGGCCAGCAATGGCGGCTTCCCCTTTGCGCCATCGACCGACACTCCAGCTCCTACCCCAACCCCCTGAACCCCACCGCTCACGGGGCAATCCGGCGGTCTAGAAATTGGCGCCTTTTCGCGCTTGACATCGTGACATCACTGTGACATCATGATGATGTCAACAACGCCGGTTGAATGATGTCAGCCGGTTTCACTCGGAGGTCCATATGTTCAACAACCATCCCGCCCTCGTTAAGGCGCTGCAGCAAGATCGGTACTACCGCTTGGTCAACGAAGTTCGTCGTTGTACCACCAACGACCGCAAGGGTCGCCCGGCGCGCCCCGACCAGTCGGATCGCTGACGTGCAGGTCGAGCCTGTCCTCAACGGCCTGCGCGCCGCGCTTGCCAACCAAGGGGCGCTCGCCGGCGGCGATCCGTCGGTGGAGGCCGCGGTCAGCATGCTGATCGATGCTCTTGGCCCAGCGCTGCATCTTGCGGCGTTCGATCTCGCCCAGCAGGCTGCGGCCGAAATCGGCGCGCAGTTGCCCGATCGAACTGTCGAGGTCGTTGTCAACGATGGCGATCCGGCACTGCGGGTCACAGACGTCGTCTCGGCTACGTCGGACACGAGCAGCGAAGAGTTCGATGCACGCATCACGCTGCGGCTGCCGCCATCACTAAAGACGCTGATCGAGAATTCGGCCACGCTCGATGGCGACTCGGTCAACGCGTGGGTCGTCGACGCGCTCTCCAGGCGCGCCAAGCGCGGCAGCGACCGCGGTCGGCAAATGACAGACAGCTTCGATCTATGAGTACGAACAAGCGCACCGAGCAGTTCCCGGTAGGCGACCGAACGAACCTCATTGTCGAGCTCCGTTCGGGCGCGGTTGAAGTGCGTACAGGCGCAGCGGGTCGTGCAGTAGTCACCCTCGATAGCGATAGGGCCGACGAATGGAATGTGATCCACCTCGGCGACTCTTTGGCGATTCAACCATTCGATCGCCCGGGCTCGCGGGGTAAGACGGTGCGCATCTTTGTGGAGGTGCCGGCTGGGTCAGATGTCGAAGTGCGAGGCATCTCGGCCGACGTAACCTTCGGCGGCATTCTCGGGGAGGCACGGGTGCACACCCGCTCAGGCGATGTGCGTATCGACTCGGCGGCACGCCTCGAGGTAAACAGTGTCTCGGGCGATGTCCGCGCCAACTCCGTTGTGGGCGAGGCGTCCTTAACCACCGTCTCGGGAGACATCGACATTCGAGAAGTCGGCGGACGGTTGAGCGCGAACACAACGTCTGGCGATGTGCGTGTCTCGAGCGTCGGCGACGATGTGCTCATCGGAACCGTTTCGGGCGACGTCCGCGTCGATCGAGTGGGCGGAGCGAGTGTCGGGGTGAAGTGCATTTCCGGCGACGTCACCATCGGCTTGCCGGCGGGGATTCGCGTCGAGCCAGAGATCTCGACTCTCAGTGGTCGCACGACCTTGCCCAAACCCTCTGGGCTTCCGCACGTCGCCGCGCCGCGAGTGGTGCGCGTTCGGCTACGTACGGTTTCCGGCGACATCAGCATCGAGCGCGTCACCGGGTAGTTACACCGTCGCGAGTAGTTTTCGGGTGTGGCTCGGGTCTGTGAACGTCCTACGTGTTCGCAGCCTGCCGACGTCACGTACGGCATCGATCCTTACGAACTCGTGGTGACTCTCGAGGCCTTCGACGCCGTACGATCGCGCCGTGCCGGGGTGCTCTGCCGCGACCACGCAGACTCGATGGTGGTTCCGAACGGCTGGACATTGGACGACCGGCGCGAGATTGCGCCGCGGTTGTTTCAAAGTCGCGAATCAGCGAAGGTAAAACCTCGCCGGCGCATTCGCCGCCGCCGCCTCACCGACGACGACACCGGCCAACTGCGACTGTCCGTCAACTTCACGGACATCGACGATGACGATGCGGGCGCAGAGGTGATTGAACTCAACAAGCCTCGGCCGCGGCCCACCGGGCTTGCGCCATGGCAGCCCGTGTTCGATCAGACCGATGATCTCGACGGCTTGCTGACGGCTCGCAGCCCGCTGCTCTCACGAGCGTTTGGCAAGGACAAGCAGTCCCGCTCGGAGGACGCCGTTGGCAACAACGACACTCAGAACGAAAGCGCCCGCCCGACCGACCAAGAAGGACGGAGGGGCGGGCGCCGCTCGAAGGGCCCGAAAGCCGTTTAGCTACTAGCCGTTTTAACTACTAGCCGTTAGTCAGTCGCAGTTCTCGGCCGTCCAGGTCTGGAACTTGGCCAGTCGAGTCTCGATCCGATCGCTCAGCTTCGCCAAACGGGCGAGGTGCTTGTCGATCTTGGCGACCTTCTCGGTTTCGCCTGCTGCCTCGGCGGCGGCACGCTTCTCAGTGAGGGTGGCGATGCGATCGGCGATTCGCTCCTGGGCGCTGGCGGCCCGTGCTGCAATCTCGTCCTGATTTTCGCACTTTTGCTCGGCAGTAAGCCGCGGGCGGTGGCGTCGACCGCCACCGGTGCCGTCGTCATCGCTGGCGAACGCCATGCTGCCGATGCCGAGGGTTCCGGCAAGGACGATGCTGGTGATACCGATGGTGTATTTCGTGCGCTGCTTCATGGTTTGTTCCAATCTCGTTGGTTGATTGTCGGGGGTTACGACGATCACTGTGCGGGTTGGTTGTGAGGATTGTGTGAGCGAGTGAACAACAATCGGCGATACTGCACGGATGGATGTGCATGCATCGCTGGAGGCGCCTTGCGATGCCGACGTTTTGTTTGGCTTAGTAGACGACCTTTCGATCTACCCGCATTGGGTCGATCTCGTGCATCGCGCCGACCCACTTTCGGATGGCGAATGGGACGTCGTTTCCGACGCGGTATGGCTGGTCGAGTTGCGGGCGCGTATCGGGCCATTGGCTCGCAGTAAGCGACTGCGCATGAAGCGCACCGAACACGATGTTGTCGCGCGTCACGTCGTGTTCACACGCTCAGAGGCCGATTCGCGTCGGCACAGCGCGTGGATACTCACCGCAGATGTCGCGCCGGCGGCGGGCGGTAGCGCTCTGACCATGCATCTGCACTACGGCGGCGGGTTATGGACCGGGGGAGTGCTCGAGCGAGCCCTCGCCGATCAGATCACGAACGGCCGTGCCCGGTTGGCGGCGTTGGCGAGTGCCACGCACTGAAGCGACCGTCGGGCCGTTGCTCTAGCTGAAGTGACAGCCCGAAGCATTCGCTGAGGTTCGCCGCTGTCAGGCAACGTTCGATCGGTCCCTTGGTCACCACCTGGCCGTCGCGCAACATGAGCACGTGCGTCATGCCCAGTGGTGTTTCGTCGATGTGATGCGTGACCAGCACCAGAGGTGGAGCGGTGGGGTCGAGCGTCAGTTCGCCGAGCGCCGCGACCAGTTGTTCGCGGCCTCCGAGGTCGAGCCGCGCGCTCGGTTCATCGAGTAGCAGCACGCCCGGCTCGTTCATCAGCGCCCGCGCGAGAACTATTCGCTGCTGCTCGCCCGACGACACAGTCGCCATGGGCCGCTCGGCAAGGTCTGCGACACCCATCCGAGTCAGGCACGCCATCGCTCGTTGGTCGTCCTCCGCGGTGTAGCGATGCCACCACGGCTCGAGCGCCGCGTGCTTGGCGGTGCGCACGACATCGAGGCACCGCAGTTCCGGGCGCAGTTGCGAAGTCAGTGCAGCCGACACGTAGCCGATTCGGCTACGCAGTCGGCGCACGTCGGTGCGCCCCAGTCGCTCGCCCAAAACCTCGACGGTCCCCGTTGACGGATGCTCGTACATGGATGCGATCCGCAGCAGAGTGGTCTTGCCGCTGCCATTGGCCCCCAGCACGAGCCAGCGCTCGCCATCGCTGACCTTCCAGCTGATGGGGCCCAAAATCTGGCGGTCGTTGCGGACGAAGGTGACCCCCTCCAGGTTCACAACGACAGATCGGTTCAGATCAATAGCCACGCGACCGATGAGGATAGGAGATGAAGCCGCCGTCAGCGTTCAAGCCAATGCGTCTAGTTGCCGCCATGTTGGTCGCTGTGTGCGCGCTTGTTCCGATGGGGTCGGCCAGCACGGGGTTTGCCGACGAGTCCGACGCGCAGCGGGCGGCACGCGAGATTGCCGACGCTCGCGAGCGAGCGAACCAAGCTGCCGACGCCTACTTCGAGGCTGAGTCGATGCTCGACGGGCTTGAGGTTGAAGCGCAAGAGTTACAGGCCAAGGTTGTCGAGCTCGAGAACCAGGTCTCCGAACTTCAGAAGCGTGTGCAGCAGATCGCGGTCAACCGATTTACCCGCTCTAGTTCCGTGGCGTCTCCATTTCTCAACGGGTTTTCGAGCGTCGAGGAGCAAATGCAGATCGCGGCTCTCACGGAAGTAATCACCGACACGTCGTCGGACGACTTCGATGCGTTCGAGCTGGTGAATCGCGATCTCGACAAGAAGAACGACGAGTTGGTGGCCAAGCACGCCGAAACAGAATTGCAGCGAGCTAGTGCAGCCTCGCTGCGCCAGCAAGTGACGACCGAGATCGAGAACCTGAAGAATGTTGAGGCCGCGCGACTGCAAGACGACTCGGTGCGTAGGGCGCTAGCTGCTGAGCAACGAACACGCGCGGCGCAGGCTGCGCGCGATGCCGCTGAAGACGAAGCGGCAACGTCGACGACAGTCGACCTGAACGACATCGACTCAGCGATCATCGCTCCCGTGAGTGCGTCCGTCGAAACCGAAGTCGGCATCGGCGGGCGAACCGGTGGCGGCGGAAGTGGCGGTCGACCAGGCGGTGCTGGCGGCAGCGACTACGGCGGCATCGGCTGGGTGTGTCCGACTGGCGCTGCACCGGTCGGCTTTGGCGACACCTGGGGAGCACCACGCAGCGGCGGTCGCCAGCATCAGGGCGTCGACATGATTGGCGAACGAGGCACACCGCTACTTGCCATCGTTGATGGTGTCGCCGTGGCGCGAGAGAACGTCCTTGGCGGTCTCACGATTCACTTCATCGGTTCCGACCAGAACACCTATTACTACGCGCACCTCGATTCGTATGGCACGGTCGGGCCGGTACACGCGGGCGAGATCATCGGGTACATGGGCGACACGGGCAACGCCAAGTCGAGCACGCCGCACTTGCATTTCGAGATCCGCCCAGGTGGTGGCGTTCCGGTCAATCCTTATCCGACCGTGCGCGCGCACTGCTGAGAACGACGGGCTGACCAGCCGCAAGTTGTCCGCATGCCGCGTCGATGTCGGTCCCACGGTTTCGGCGCACGGTCGCGTTGACTCCAAGGTCGACGAGCGACTTGTGGAACCTCGCAACACGCGTCGCGGACGAGCCGATCGTCGGGTACCCCGGTGTCGGGTTTAGTGGAATCAGGTTCACGTGTGCAGGCAGTCGAAAGCGGCGACACAACTTGGCCAGCTCAGTGGCATCGCTTGATCGATCGTTGATGCCGTCGATCAACGCCCACTCGAAGCTCAGTCGACGGCCCTTCGCGTCTAAGTATGCAGCGCACGCTTCCATCAACTCGTCGAGTGGGTAGCGCTTGTTGATTGGCACGAGTTCGTCGCGAAGCTCGTCGTTGGCTGCATGCAACGAGACGGCCAGATTCACCGGTAGTTGTTTTTCGCTGAGCGAACGGATTCCCGGGATGATGCCGACCGTGCTGACTGTTATGTGGCGCGCTGACAAACCGATAGCACCATGCAGTCGTTCTACTGATTCCCACACCGCAGGGAAGTTGGCCATCGGCTCGCCCATGCCCATGTACACCACGTTGGCCAGCCGTCGGCCCATTGCTCGCGCATCGCGAGCGGCAACCACCACCTGTTCCACGATCTCACCCACCGAGAGTTGGCGAGTGAAGCCTGCTTGGCCGGTCGCGCAAAAGCCGCACGCCATCGCGCAACCTGCCTGGCTACTGACGCACACGGTCACGCGATCGGGGTAGAGCATCAACACGGTTTCGATGAGACTGCCGTCGGACAAGGCCCATAGATACTTCACTGTGTCGCCATCGTCGCTGACACTGCGCAACTGCCTTGTCAGTGCCGTCGGAAGTTCGGCTGCCAATCGCTCACGCAGCGCCTTCGGCACGTTGGTGATGTCTGCCGGCGCCACCAACTGCGTGTACAGACCATCCCACAGCTGATCAAGTCGGTAACGAGGCTCGCCGTCGAGCAGCTCGGCCAGCGCCTCGCGCGTCGGCGTGTACAGGGAGGTTGTGCTCACACGTTCTTTGCGAGCTCGTTGTAGCTGGCGATGCGTGCGCGAACGACGTCGAGGCTGGCGGTCCAGAACGCCTGGTCTGTGACGTCGAACCCAAACACTGCTGCTAGGTCTTCGGCCGTGTTCATCCCTGCGCGCGACAAAGCATCGTCGTAGTGCGCCTTGAAGCGCTCGGGGTCTTGCTGATACTGAGCGAAAAGACCGAGACCAAACAGCAGGCCGTACGTGTATGGCCAGTTGTAGAAGTGAGAGCTGTAGTAGTGCGGCTTCACGGCCCACATGTACGGGTGCGCGGTCGATTGCAGCAAGCCGTCGCCGTATGCGTCGGCCTGTGCCTGCTGCATCAACTCCTTCAACTCGCTGACGCCGAGGGTTCGGCGCTGGCGACGGACGAACACTTCCGTCTCGAACAAGAAGCGGCTGCGGATGTCGACCACTACCTGGTTTGTGCCCTGAAGATCGACGTCGAGCAGCGCCAGCCGGTCGTTGCCGGTCAATCGTTGCAATCCTTCTTCGACGACCAGCGTCTCGCAAAAGATGCTCGCTGTCTCGGCCAACGCCATGGGCAGGTCGCGCTGCATCGGTGTGCGGTGAGCGAGTTGAGTGTTGTGATAAGCGTGCCCAAGTTCGTGGGCGGTGGTTTGCGCAGAGTCGAAGCTGCCACTCCAGTTGAGGAACACAAGCGAACGGTCGCCTGTGAGCGGCATGCAGAACGCTCCGCCTTGCTTGCCGTCACGCGGCCCCGCGTCGACCCACTTTTCATTGAGAGCGCGGTCGACGAGGCCCTTTAGACCGCCGCCGTACGAGGCGAACGCGTTGCGCACGATCTGAACGCCCTCGTCCCACGAAATCGCTGGCCCCGCAAGTGGAAGGGGAGCGACTAGGTCGTGCCACGGAAGCGCGCCGTCGTGTCCGTGCAGTCGCGCCTTCGAGCGCATCCAGCCGCGCATGTCGGGGAGCGACTCGGTGATCGCTGCTTGCATGGCATCGAAGGTTGCGCGACTAACACTGTTGGAGAACAGCGACGCTTCGAGCGGTGACTCCCAGCCGCGGCGACGGTTCACGACGTTTGCTTCACCCTTGACGGCGTTCATCGCGGCCGCGCACACCGGTGCCACGGTCGGCCAGATCTCCATCTCGGCGTTGTAGGCGGCTTTGCGGACGGCCGGGTCGGCGTGTGTTGCGAGGCCGCGGACGGCTGCCATCGGCGTGACGGGTGCAGTGCCGTCTGGCATGTGCACCGGCACCGCCAACTGCGAAGTGACGACACCGTGCAGTAGATCCCATGCCGACGACCCCGTACTGACCAGATCGGCGTAGAGCCCTTCTTCGCTTTCGCTCATCTGATGCGCCGCGCGTCGGGCCAGCTTCTCGAGCGGTCCGTAGTGCTCCGAGACCTGCTCACTGACGTTTGCCAGCGCATCGATGCCGAGTGAGCTGATCCAGGCTGCAAGCCGAGCGGTAAGGGGTCGCTGGCGGACGTCGACCATGTCGAATTCGCCCAGCAAGCCTTCGGCCTGCTCGTTGTAACTGTCAGTTGTCGTGGTCGCCAAGATGAATGCGGCCGTGAGATCGGCGTGGTCGCGCATCTGGTTGACAGCAACGATCACTGCGTCAGCGGCGCGGCCGTCGGCGGCGGTTACCGGTCGCGGCTCAGTGGCTCGAATGCCGTGTTCCTCGAAGAGGGCCTCCAGGCGAGACATGTCTGCGCCGCAGCGATCCATCGCGTCGCCGAACGAGCGTGCTTCGAACGACTCGTGAATGTCGGCAACGCTCCAACGCGGCAGCGAGTCGGGCTCGGTTGGCTTGTTCTCGACGGTGGTCATCCTGTGTCTCCTGTCCTTGCGTGCTGCGCAGTGCGGCGGTAAGCCACATCTGTGTGCACGGTCTGAAAGCCGAGTGATTTATACAGTCCTACGGCGGCGGCGTTGTCGGCCTCGACGTACAGCATGGCAGTAGTCGAGCCGTTGTCGGCGAGGTGACGCAAACCTGTAATCGTGAGCGCCCTGCCCAATCCCAGCCCGTGGAAGTCGGGATGCACGGCAATCACGTGAATCTCGCCCACCCCGTTCTCGTGAGTCTTGGTCCAACAGAAGGCGGCAAGCCGGCCGTCGCGTTCGTGAAGTAGAAAGCCCGCCGGATCGAACCACGGCTCGCCCATCCGCGAGCGCAAGGTGGCGAGGGTCCAGTCGCCTTGCTCGCCGTGCCAACTGAAGGCGGCGTTGTTCACGTCTAACCACGCCGCCTCGTCGGCGCCGACAACAAACGGCCGGACCGCCACGTCGGCTGAGGTTTCGGCGATTGCGGGCTCGAGCGGTAGCGGGCGACGCATGTTGAGCAGCCGGCGGTGCGGGGAAGGCATACGTAACGACGCGGCTAGCGCGGAATCCCGCCCGTCTTCGTGACCCCACCACGTGAGTTCCGCGTCCGTGGGTATCCCCGCGACGAGGGTTGTGACGAGTTGTTCGCGCACAGCTGCATCGTCGGCGATGCAATCGATGGTGTAGCCGTCGCCATCCGCAGACACTTGCGCGAAGCCGGTCATCACCGAGTCTCGAACGGCTGCGAGTTGGGTCGCGTCGACGATCACCGGCAACGTGCCGCTGAGGCGCGCGCAGCCGAAAGGGCGAGTCATTGCCAAGAACGCTAGAACGGCTTGTCGATCGGGAGCCGACTGCACATCGGGTGTGCGTGACTGCGCCATGCAGGCGAGGTTACTGGCACCACTAGCCTCGACTGCATGGCCGCACGACCTCGAACTCCGGCGAAACGCGCGGTCGTTGTTGCCGAGCGGTTGGCTGTCGCGTATCCCGAGGCCTTGTGCGAACTCGATCATCGCAACCCATTTGAGTTGCTAGCTGCGACGATTCTTTCCGCGCAGACCACCGACGCGCGGGTCAACATCGTGACGCCAGAGTTGTTCGCCCGCTATCCAGACGCCGACGCGCTGGCGAGCGCCGATCCGGCGGTAGTCGAGGAAATCGTGCGGTCGGCGGGGTTCTACCAAACGAAGGCGCGCAACCTGATCGCAATGGCGCAGACGCTGGTCGAGCGATTCGACGGCCAGGTGCCCACCGCACTCGAAGATCTGGTCACACTCGCCGGGGTCGGCCGCAAGACAGCCAACGTCGTGCGTAGCGTCGCGTTCCGGCTGCCTGGTTTGCCCGTCGACACGCACGTCGGTCGGCTCAGCCGACTCCTCGGGCTGACAACCGAGGAGAATCCCGTCAAAGTCGAGACCGAACTTGGTCGCTTTCTGCCGCCCGACGCATGGGGCGACTTCAGTCTGCGCTTAATCCTGCACGGACGCCGAATCTGCACGGCGAAGAAGCCGCTGTGCGCGGAATGCAGTCTGGAAGACGTGTGCCCGTCGTCAATGATGCCTCGCGCGCGCAGGTAGATGGAGAGGTTACCTAAGGGCTTTTGCCACGCAGCGTGGCCGGTTGCGACGTTTTGACGGCGGTGTATAGTGACCACACCAACCAGGTTCCCGCCACCTGGTTTGCGTGCGATGCCGGGATCCGCCGCCTGGCGTCGCTGAGCGACGGCCCCGCGAGGGGCCGTCGCCGCGTTTTCACCCAGAGTGACGAAGCGTGGGTCGGGTCTTTTGGCTCACTCGGCCAGTTTCGCCGCCCGCCGAAGGCCCCTCGCGGCAGAGCGCAGTGCTCGCTCAGCCTCAACAAGAGCGGTGACTACGTCGTCGCGTTGGCTTAGCTGATAGTCGGGCACCAGGTCGCCCACCTCTTGCTGATAGCGCTCGACGTGGTCGGCCATGACGGACAGGGCGGCTGATGCATTCACCGGCATGGGTCATTCTCGCGTACGGCGCGGGGATTGCGGAGCTTGTCGCGCTTCGGGCCTCGCTCGTGGAGTAGGGGCCTACGGATACGCTGCGCGCCATGGCTACCAAGATGCAGTATCGCCGACTCGGTCACAGCGGCTTGCAAGTGTCGCTGCTCTCGTTCGGAAGCTGGGTCACGTTCGATAACCAACTGGGCGACGACCTCGCGGCTGAGTGCATGCAGGCCGCCTTCGATAGTGGTTGCAACTTCTTCGACAACGCCGAGGCGTACGCGCAGGGTGGTAGCGAAGCGCAGATGGGTCGCGTGCTGAAGCAGCTCGGTTGGGGGCGACACGCGTATGTCGTCAGCACCAAGTTTTTCTGGGGTGTCCACGGCAATGTGCGCAACATGCGCAACACACTGAACCGCAAGTACCTCGCACAGGCAATCGACAACTCGCTCGAGCGCATGCAACTCGACTTCATCGATCTCGTGTTCTGCCATCGTCCCGACCCCAACACGCCCATCGAGGAAACGGTGTGGGCGATGAGCGACATGGTCAGCCAAGGCAAGGTTCTGTACTGGGGGACTAGCGAATGGTCGGCCGACGAGATTCGGGCGGCGTGGCATATCGCCGACCGTCACCACTTGCACAAGCCTGTTATGGAGCAGCCGCAGTACAACTTGTTCGCACGTACAAAGGTCGAGTTCGAGTACGCCCGTCTGTACGACGAGATCGGGCTCGGCACCACCATCTGGAGTCCGCTCGCCAGCGGTCTGCTGACCGGCAAGTACAACGCGGGGGTACCCGACGACAGTCGTGGAGCGTTGCCCGGCTACGAGTGGCTCTCGGCACGAGTGACCGACCCAGACGCGCTTAAGAAGGTCGAGTTGCTACGACCTATCGCTGCCGAATTGGATTGTTCACTCGCTCAGCTGGCGATCGCGTGGTGTGCGAGCAACCCACGTGTCTCGACCGTCATCACGGGTGCCAGCCGTAAGAGCCAAGTCGTCGAAAACTTTGCTTCGCTTGATGTGGTTGCACGGATTACTCCCGAAGTTAAAGAACGCATCGAGGCCATTGCTGGATGATTGAAGGGTAGCGCTGCGGCCGCGGCGTTATCCTGCAACTCATGCGTGCTTCACTCTCCGAACTTCTTGCGACCAGGCGGGTCCTGCTCACCGATGGTGCCACCGGCACTAACTACTTCGCCGCTGGATTGATGTCGGGCGATCCGCCCGAGTTCTGGACCATCGATAAGCCAAACCAAGTGATGGACCTGCACCGACAGTTCGTCGAGGCCGGTTCGGACATCATCCTCACCAATACGTTCGGCTGCAATCGCCAACGCCTCAAGCTGCACAAGGCGCAAGACCGCACGTACGAACTAGCGCGTGCGGCTGCCGAGCTCGCTTGCAAGGTCGCCGACTCGGCCGCTCGCCCTGTTGTTGTTGCCGGCTCCGTCGGTCCCACTGGCGAACTGTTCGAGCCACTGGGTCTGCTGACGCACGACGATGCTGTCGCTTCATTCACCGAAGCCATCAGAGGCCTGAAAGACGGTGGCGCCGACGTTGCATGGATCGAGACGATGTCGTCTGCCGAAGAAGTGCACGCCGCCGCCACTGCTGCGATTGCCGTTGGCTTGCCGTACGTCGCGACCTGCTCGTTCGACACAGCCGGTCGCACCATGATGGGTCTCATGCCGGGCAGCCTCGCCGAGGTGCTGGCCGTCGAGTCGGTACCACCGTTGGCGATGGGCGCCAACTGCGGCGTCGGTGCCCCCGACATTCTCGTGTCATTGCTCGAGATGGAAGGGTGCGTGCACCCGTTGGTCACGAAGGGCAACTGCGGCGTACCGCATTTCGAGGGAACCGAGATCGTTTACTCGGGTACGCCAGAGCTAATGGCGCGTTATGCCACGGCTGCCATGAATGCTGGCGCGCAGATCGTTGGCGGGTGCTGTGGCACCACGCCGATGCACATCGCCGCAATGCGCGAGGCCATCGATACGCATACTCCGGGCGATCGTCCGACGGTAGAAACGATCGTCGGCATGGTCGGCGCGTTGATCAACTCCGCACCATCGGCAACCGTCGAGCGTCGGTCACGTCGCTCGCAGAGCTAGACGCCTAACCACGCGTGCAACACGGCTGCCGACACTGGTACTTGTGCGCCCGGTGCTGCATCAGAAATCGACGTGCGCACGGTGTAGATGCCGCCGCCGGTGTTGATGTAAACCAGCGAACTCGGATCGACAAGTGCGTTAACTAGCGTCGGATCGTTCAGCGGCACGCTCGCGCCGAGCGAAAGTTGCAGATCGTTGAACGTGGCCTGGTCGCCTGGGTCGGTCAGAAGCCCCAACGTGATGACGCGGGACTGTTCGTTCAGTCCGCGGAACTCGCACGTGCCCGCACCGACTACTACGCCATCGGCTAGAGGAATTCCGACAATCGCGGACAACGCCGTCGCGGTTGGCATCAGTCCGCAGTCGACGATGAAGGTCGTCGGAGTGTCGAGCGGAAGTGTTGACGTTGTCTGTGGCGCGTTCGGGTCGAACACGGTGGTCGTCGACTCGCCGGGCGCGGCGACCTTGCCTGCGTCGTCGCTGCATGCGACACCCAGTGCGAGTGCGCTGAACGCGAGCGAAAGAGTTGCTAGAGGACGGAGAGAAACTCGGCGTTCGACGGAGCGATGGCGCACGATGCACTTCCCTTCTGGTCCCGTTGGGGACCTGAGATACCTGACGGTACCCTGCCGATGTGGCGTTAGATGATCAAAAGCTCCCGATCAAGATGCTTAATGATCGGCTGTTGGTGCGGATACCTGAGCGCGATGGCGAACGTCGTTCGACTGGCGGCATCCTGATCCCCGCGACAGCACAGATCTCGAAGCGTTTGGTATGGGCGGAAGTCGTTGCACTGGGTCAGAACGTGCGCAGTGCCGAGGTGGGCGATCGGGTTTTGTTCAGCCCGGAAGATCGCTACGAGGTCGAGGTCGGTGGTGCCGACTTCATCATGCTTCGTGAGCGCGATCTGCACGCCGTGGCCGCCAGTCGCATCGAAGCCAGCACCGGCCTGTATCTGTAACCAGTAGTGCGCGACTGCATGAGGCCGAGTCTCGACGAGTTTCGAGCGCTAGCCGCCGACCACACGGTGGTTCCGGTGTGGGCCGAGCTTCTCGGCGATCTGGAAACGCCTGTGGCCGCGTACATGAAGCTGGTCGGCGACGGTGAAGGCTTCTTGCTCGAATCGGTCGAGCACGGCGAGCGTTGGGCGCGGTACAGCTTCGTCGGCCGCGACCCCGTGGCAACTCTCGAATTGCGCGATGGCCAAATCACGGTTACTGGAACTCCGTTGATGGCCGACATCCCTCTCGGTCGCGGCATGCTCGCCGCACTCGATGCATTGACTGCTGCCTATCGCGCTCCGATCATCGCCGAGCTACCGCCGCTGCAGGGTGGAGTGATGGGCTATCTGGGGTACGACGTGGTGCGCGAGATCGAGCACCTGCCAGACGCACCGCACGACGATCGGAAGTTTCCCGACGCGGTGATGAGCATTATCGGATCGCTTGCCGCCTTCGACCATTGGCGCCAGCGCGTGTACCTGATCGAGAGCACGCCGGTGCTGGGACTCGACGCGGCGGGCATCGACGCTGCGTACGCCGCGGCTTGTGCGCGCGTTGAACGCGCCATTGCCGATCTCGCGCAACCGTTGATCGCTGTTCCGATGGAACCGCCTCGTGCCGACGAGGCCGCGCCGGAGGTACGCAGCTCGATGGCTGCCGGCGCGTATCAACAAGCGGTGAAGGTCGCGAAAGAACACATCGTTGCTGGCGACATCTTTCAGGTAGTGCTGGCGCAGCGTTACGACATCGACCTCGCCGCCGATCCGTTCGACTTCTACCGCGTGCTTCGGCAGATCAACCCGAGTCCGTATATGTACTTCATTCGCCACGCCGCAATCACCATCGCTGGTAGTTCGCCCGAGCCGATGGTGCAGGTGCGCGATCGCAGAGTTGTTAGTCGACCGATTGCAGGCACGCGTCGGCGTGGCCGCGACGACGATGACGATCGGCGTATGGCCGGCGAACTGCGCGAGAACCCCAAGGAGGTCGCCGAGCACATCATGCTTGTCGACCTAGCCCGCAACGATGTCGGTCGAGTCGCGAAGTTTGGTTCGATGCACGTCGACGAGCTGATGAACCTTGAGCGGTATAGCCACGTGATGCATCTCACCTCACAGGTCAGCGGTGAGTTGTTGGAAGGCAAGACCCCGATCGACGTCTTGCGTGCCACGCTTCCCGCCGGCACCGTCAGCGGTGCGCCGAAGGTGCGAGCGATGCAATTGATCGATGCGCTCGAGCCATTGAAGAGAGGGCCTTACGCCGGTGTCGTCGGCTACGTCGACTTCAGTGGCAACCTTGATACCGCGATCGCGATCCGCACGATGTTCGTCGGTGCTCACGGCGCGTCGTTTCAAGCGGGTGCTGGTGTTGTCGCCGATTCCGATCCCGACGAGGAAGATCTCGAATGCCGCAACAAGGCTGCTGGTTTGCTCGCGGCGATACCGGCTGCGCGACGGATGACTGCCCGACGGACAGGACCTTCAGTCGATTAGCCCGCCGATCAGCAGAATCGTGCCGAGCGCACCGACTAGGAATGTACCGAGCACCGCAATGGCCGCGATGCCAGGGACGCTGGTGATCGCTTTGACACCAGCGAAAAGTGCGGGCAACTCCTTGCGCCGCTCCTTCAGCTCGCTGCGCAGCGACTTGAAGTTCTTCACGTATGCGCCAACTGGTTGACCGCTGTCGTGATCGATCAACGTTTGCGCCGACTTCACTGAGGTGTCGAGAAACATCCGAACGTCGGCGACCAACTCGGGTGCACGCTTTGCCGTGCGACGCACGAGGTGACGCCCGATCAGTGCCGCGATCAGAGGAATCAGACAGATCGCACCTCCGACGATTAGCCACGTGCTGCGAGTGCCGTCGAAGATCCAGAGCCCCGTTGCAAAGGTTGCCGCACCCACGAGGAACGCCAAGATTCCAATACCGGTGGCGAGGCTGGTCAGGCGGCGAAAGGTTTGCTGCATCGTGTCGCTGACACGACGAACGACGGCATCGGTTTCCATGCCAACAGTTTGGCATGCGACGAATCCGGTGCGACACTGACAAGGTGTTCTGGGCTGTGTACCCGCGTGATGTAGTGCAGGTGGCTGGACCCGACGCGGCGACATTTCTGCAGTCGCAGCTGTCGCAAGACATTCGGCCGCTCGCCGTCGGGGAATCCGCTTGGAGTTTTCTGCTGCAGCCGACCGGCAAGATCGACGTGTTACTGCGCATCTGGCGCGACGGCGAAGAGTCGTATGTGCTCGACACCGACGAGGGCTACGGATCGGCGATGGTTGCACGCTTGAATCGTTTCAAGATTCGCGTCAAGGCTGAGGTCGTTGAGTTGCCGTGGAGCTGCATCGCGTTGCGGGGCGACGGTGCTTCGTCGAGTGACGGTCTGAATAGTTGGGGAGGCGGTCGCGATGTGCTCGCTGCCGCACCGTCGGCGCCGGCTGCAGCGAACCCAGGAACGTCCGACGATCTGCTTGCGGCGCGCATCGATGCCGGATGGCCAGCGATGGGCAGCGAGATCGTGCCGGGAGAGACGATTCCGGGTGAGACGGGGGTCGTCGACGTCGCGGTCAACTTCAAGAAGGGCTGCTATCCCGGCCAGGAACTCGTTGAACGAATGGACAGTCGTGGCGCGGCGCCGCCAAAGTCGCTGCAGCGAGTCTCGGTCGCGGCGGGTGTCGGTGTCGGCGACGCGTACATGATCGACGGCGCGTCCGTCGGCGTTGTGACGAGCGTTCATGGCACGGCTGCGTTGGCGATGGTGAAGCGCACCGCAGTGGTGCACTGATGGCGTTCACGAAGGCGCAGTTGGCGAAGAACCTTGATCGCATACGCGCAGTCGCGCTCGCCCTTCCCGAGGCCACCGAAGAGTTGACGTGGGAAACCAGCATCAACTTTCGTGTACGCAAGAAGATCTTCTGTTTTCCGAGCGAAGGTGGATCGGTAATGGTCAAAGCCGAGCCAGAAGAGCTGCCGGCGTTGTTAGGCGACTCGCGCTGTCGTCCTGCTCCGTATCTCGCCCGCGGCGGTTGGATCGTGATGGAGTTGGAGGCGCCGATCGACTGGAGCGAAGTCGAAGAGCTGATCACTACTTCGTACTGCCTCATCGCGCCCAAGACCCTTGCCAAGAAGGTGCTTGCAGATTAGGGAGTGAGCGCCTGCGCGAATGCTGGATCGCTGCGCATGCGTCCAAATTCGGGTGCTGCGGCGATTGCGACGTGCAATGCCTCGGGCGGCGCGTTGGTCGCAGCCGCGCGTAGCCAGGCCGCGGCGGTCGCGTTGTCGCCAAGTGCGGCGGCGGCGCGTGCCACGTGCACCGCCAACATCGCGGGTCGCGTCGGCGCATACGCGTCGGCCGCGTAACGTGCCGCGGTTTCGTAGTGGCCTAAGCGGAGCAGAATTCCGGATAGGACGAAGTCGCTGAATGGGCGGCCGTGGGGGAGAGGCGTCGACAACAGGTCGATCAGCGCTTGCAGGTCGTGCTTGGCTGCGGCATCGGGCGGCCACCAATTGACGGGCGCGGAGTCGGCAAAGTCGGCGAGCAGAACTTGGCGCGCGATGTCGGGATGACCGTGCTGCAGCTGTTGGTGCGCCCGAAACCACGGCGACGGGATCTGAGTCGCAGCAAAGGCCGACACATCGCCGGTGGCCCATGCCAACGCTTCGGCCCGCGCGAACTTCGCCTGCGTGCCGATGTAATTGGCCTGCGCGCGACCACTGAAAGCAATCTGCAAGACGGTGATCAGGGGGAGGATCATGAAGATCACGAATCCGCGAAGTTCCGGCCTGCTGGAAAGGAACACAACGCCGCCGACGCTCAGCACCACTGAGAACCAAATCATGATCTTGCGCGCTTGACGCGGAAAGAACGCCCCGACCGCCTGCTCGAGAATGTTGCCGCCATCGAACGGAAGCACGGGCAGCAAGTTGAACAGCCCGATGACTGGTCCTGCCCAGAGCGCCGAGAATTGAGCCCGACTCAACTCCTCGATCGGCCACACCGGGCCACCGAGGGCGAGGTAAACAACAGCGCCGATCGCGATCTGCGTTGCTGGCCCGGCGAACGAGATGCCTACGTGTTCCCAACGCGTCAGTTTGCGAGTCGGCACGAACGACGCATAACCCATCATGAACGCGAGTGAGATTTCGGCGCGCGCGCCGGTGGCGCGGGCAGCAAATGCATGCCCGAGTTCGTGTACCAAGGTGAAGGTGGCGATGAGCGCCGCGAACACGATGGCGCCGCTCATGCCGAGGTACGACGAGTTGGCAAAGGCGATCAAACCCATGAACAGCCAGAAGCCTGAACCAACGTGCAGCGGAAAGCCGAACAGACGCATCGGCGAAGCGGTGGGCACGTCGCGATCCTACGGGACCAGTGCCGCGGCACGACGGCGGCCATAGACTCGCATCTCGTGCCACTCGTCTTTGCGTTCAGTCATAAGCACCGCCGCCCTCCAATGGAGTACAAGGACCTGCTCGGCGGAAAGGGCGCCAACCTCGCGGAAATGACCAGTGTGTTGAAGTTGCCAGTGCCGCCGGGCTTCACCATCAGCACCGATGCGTGTCGCGCTTACATGAAGGGTGGTTGGCCGAAGGGACTCGACGCCGAGATCGCTACTCAGGTGACCAAGCTCGAGAAGGCGATGGGTCGCAAGCTTGGCGACGCCCGCGATCCGCTGCTCGTGTCGGTGCGCTCGGGTGCCAAGTTCTCGATGCCGGGGATGATGGACACCGTCCTCAACCTCGGCCTCAACGACGAGAGCGTGAAGGGCCTGGCAACTGTCACCAACGACCAGCGTTTCGCCTACGACAGCTATCGCCGCTTCATCGCCATGTATGGCCGCATCGTGCTCGACATCGATGGCGCGTTGTTCGATCACCCGCTCGAGCAGGCAAAGCACGCCGCCGGCGTGAAGAGCGATGCCGAGTTGACCGCGAAGGCGCTGGTCGACCTGTGCGAGCACTACAAATCGGTAGTGCAGCAGGCGACCGGCAAGCCGTTTCCGCAGCAGCCGCGCGCACAGTTGCGCGGTGCTGTCGAGGCGGTGTTCGCCAGCTGGAACGGTGCCCGCGCGATCGCATATCGCGTGCGCGAGCGCATCAGTCACGATCTCGGCACGGCGGTCAACGTGCAAGCGATGGTGTTCGGTAACCGCGACGAGAACAGCGGCACCGGCGTGGGCTTCACCCGCAACGCGGCGACTGGCGAGAACAAGCCGTACGGCGACTTCCTGATCAACGCGCAGGGCGAAGACGTGGTGGCAGGTATTCGCAATACCGAGACGCTCGATCACATGAAGCTGCACTTCCCAAAGATCCACGCCGAACTGCTGGTGATCTTCGCTCGGTTGGAACGCCACTACAAAGACATGTGCGACACCGAGTTCACCATCGAGCAAGGCAAGTTGTGGATGCTGCAGACGCGCGTCGGTAAGCGCACCGGCGCCGCGGCGCTGAAGATGGCCGTCGACATGACGTCGCTGCAGGGCAAGGCTTCGGCTAAGTGGAGCATCTCCAAGAACGAAGCGATCATGCGCGTTGCCGCCGATCATCTCGACCAGGTGTTGCACCCGCAGTTCGCGGGATCGAGCAAGGTGTTGGCGAAGGGCTTGGCTGCATCGCCGGGCGCGGCGGTCGGCAAGGTGTACTTCACGGCCGACGATGCAGTCAGCGCCGACGAGCGTGGCGAGAAGGTCGTGCTTGTTCGCAACGAGACCAGCCCGGAAGACGTGCACGGAATGATGGTGAGCCAAGGCATTCTCACCGCACGCGGTGGTCTGGTTAGTCACGCGGCCGTCGTGGCGCGCGGCTGGGGCACGCCGGCGATTGTTGGCGCCGATGCAATCAAGATCGACGGCAAGCAGTTCAGCGTTGGCGACGTGATCGTGCGTGAGGGCGATGTCATCAGCATCGATGGCGGTAGCGGTGAAGTGATGCTTGGTGCGATGGAGATGGCTGCAGCCAAGCCGCCAGCCGAGTTCGAGAAGATCCTCACTTGGGCCGATGCAGTTCGCAAGGGCAAGCTCGGCGTGCGCGCCAATGCCGACACTGGCGAGGATGCCACTAACGCTCGCAAACTCGGCGCCGAGGGGATTGGCCTGTGTCGCACCGAGCACATGTTCCTCGCGCCAGACCGTTTGCCGGTCGTGCGTCGCATGATCCTCGCCGAAACGCCCGAGGAAGAGACGGCTGCGTTGGCCGAGCTTGGTCGCGTGCAACAAATCGACTTCGAGCAGATTCTTGCGGCGATGGATGGTCTGCCCGTCACGGTGCGATTGCTTGATCCGCCGCTGCACGAGTTCCTTCCATCCGTCGAGGAGTTGCGCATTAAGCGCGCGTCTTCGAAGAAGCGCTGGTGGAAATCGGGTGGTGGTCTGTCCAAGACCGAGACCGCCGAACTCGCTGCCGCCGAAGAGTGGTCGGAACACAACCCGATGATCGGCATTCGCGGCGTGCGATTGGGTGTCATGAAGCCTGGCCTCTACGCGATGCAGGTGCGGGCACTGATGGCCGCCGCTGCGGCGCTGCGCAAGAAGGGCAAGAACCCAATCGTCGAGGTGATGATTCCTCTGACAGTCACGCGTGAAGAATTGGCGCTGGCACGCAGTTGGGTTCAAACCGAGATCGACAACGCGGTAAAGGACCTGAAGAACAAGCCGAAGGTGACGATCGGCACGATGATCGAAACGCCGCGCGCCGCACTGCGCGCCGACGAAATCGCCGAAGAGTCCGACTTCTTCAGCTTCGGCACCAACGACCTCACGCAGTTGACGTTCGGGTTTAGTCGCGACGACGTCGAGAGCAAGATGATGCCGGCGTATCTCGAGCAGGGTCTGCTGAAGCGCAACCCGTTCGAGACGATGGACGCTGGTGGCGTCGGCGATCTTGTCGCGATTGGTGCCAGCCGTGGTCGCAAGACGAAGCCGGGTCTAAAGCTCGGAGTTTGTGGCGAGCATGGCGGCGATCCAGAGAGCATTCAGCAGTTCTACGAAGCGGGCCTTGATTACGTCAGCTGCAGTCCGTTCCGCGTGCCCATCGCACGCTTGGCTGCGGCACAGTCGGTCATCGGTGGTTCCAAGAGCGACACGAAGTAGCGCTGACCACCATCGTGCACTTTTCCCCGACACTTTTTGCGTCGTCGGGTGGAGGCAATTTCGTAGACCTCGACATCGCACCCGCGGTGTGGGTTGCGGCGCTCGGTGCGATTGCCGCATTGCTGCTAATCGACATTCTGGTTCTGCATCGCGTTCCGAAGGTGCCCACCGTTCGTCGGGCGGCGCTAGAGACGGTCTCGTGGATGCTCGTTGGCGCATCGTTTGGTGTCGTTGTGTTGGCAACGTGGGGCGGCAAGGCCGGGGGCGAGTGGTTTTCCGGCTACCTAATTGAGTACAGCCTCTCTATCGACAACGTTTTCGTCTGGGCGATCATCCTCAGCCATTTCAAGGTGCCGTCCAGCTATCAGCACCGTGTGTTGTTCTGGGGTGTCTTCGGAGCACTGGTGATGCGCGCCGGCTTCATCTTCGCTGGCATTGCGTTGGTCAACCGGTTCGAGGTCACGCTGGTCGTATTCGGCGTCTTCCTCGTCTACACGGCCATCAAGCTGGTGTTGGGGGGAGATCATGAAAGCGACCCGGCCGACAGCAAGTTCATGGCGTTCGTCAACCGACTTGTTCCCAGCACCGACAAGCTCGATGGCCAGAAGTTGTTCACTCGCATTGACGGCAAGCGACTAGCGACACCGCTGTTTGCCGTGCTGGTGCTGGTCGAACTAACCGACGTGCTGTTCGCAGTGGACTCGGTGCCCGCCGTATTGGCGGTCAGCGGCGAGCAGTTCATCGTTTTCACGTCGAACGCGTTCGCGATCATGGGGCTGCGCTCGCTGTACTTCCTGCTCGCGGACATGCGCGCCAGGTTCAGCTACCTGCAAGAAGGTCTCTCGATCATTCTTGCTTTCGTCGGGATCAAGATGATCCTTACGTTCTTCGACATACATATCGAGACGTGGATCTCACTGCTAGTGATCGCGCTCGTAATGCTCGCGTCGGTCGGGTTCTCGTTGCGCGACACCCGTGCGGACACAATCTCGATCTTCGAGGAAGTGCCCGAGCCTTCGAAGCTGCCACCGCTAGACGAGCGCTGATTTCGTTCGGGCGACGACAAACTCGCCGGTACAGTTCCTGCCAATGGCGATTGTCGACGAAGATCTTGAGCAGCTGCGGGGCACGCTCGTTCTTTCCGACGTCGTGCAGCAGTACGTCGCGTTACGTCGCGTTGGGCGAACGTGGGTGGGGTTGTGCCCGTTTCATGCCGAGCGCACCGCCTCGTTCAACGTGCGCGACGAGACTGGGCGCTACAAGTGCTTCGGCTGTGGTGCGGCTGGCGATGCCTTCAAGTTTGTGCAAGAGATCGAGCATCTAGATTTCGTCGCGGCAGTCGAGTCGCTCGCTGCAAAGGCGAATGTTCAGTTGCGATACACAACCGGCGAGGCCGGCGATCGCCAACGTCAGAAGCGTCGCCAACTTGTTGAGGCGATGGGTAAGGCGGTCGAGTGGTACCACCAGCGACTGCTCGATTCGCCCGACGCCCGCGAGGCTCGCGACTACCTGCGCAAGCGCGGCCTGGCGGGCGACGTCGCTCGCGCATTCAAGCTCGGTTGGGCTCCAGACGACTGGGACGAGATGGCGAAGAACCTCGGTGTTGCGCCCGACCTCTTGCGTGACACGGGGCTGGCCTTCAACAACAAGTCGGGGCGCATGCAAGATTCTTTCCGAGCGCGCGTGCTGTTCCCGATCTACACGGAGAACGGCGATCCGGTAGCACTCGGCGGCCGCGTGCTGCCCGGCAGCACTGATCCGGCGAAGTACAAGAACTCGTCGGAGACCCCGATTTACGCCAAATCCAAGACGCTGTATGGGCTGAACTGGGCGAAGGGCGACATTGTCACGTCCGATCAAGCCATCGTCTGCGAGGGCTACACCGACGTCATCGGGTTCCACCGCGCCGGTATCAAGCGAGCGGTTGCCACGTGCGGAACTGCGTTGACGGAGGAGCATGTTCGTCTGCTGAAGCGCTACGCGACGCAAGTCGTGCTGGCGTTCGATGCCGATGCAGCAGGCCAGGGTGCAGCGCAACGCTTCTACGAATGGGAGCAGCGTTATCAGGTCGAGGTCTACGTCGCTCGCTTCCCGGACGGTAAAGACCCGGGCGACCTCAGCGTCAGCGATCCCGAGGCATTGAACGATGCAGTGAAGAAGGCATCACGGTTCCTCAAGTTTCGCGTCGACCGCGTCGTGCAGGGCCAGCCCTTGCGAAGCCCGGAAGATCGCGCCTCAGTCGCCGGCAAAGCCATGGCGGTGATCAACGAACATCCCGACCCCGAGGTGCGCAAGCTCTACGCCGCCGAGGTGGCTGTCAGTGTCGGTATCGATCCTCGTGATCTCGTCGCGGTTGCAGTCAAGGGAGCCAAGACACCGGTCGTGCGCGTCGCGCCTGTACGTCGCGTTGGCGCTGCCGAGAACGCCGAGTTTGTCGCTGTCGCGATGCTGATTCAGCGTTGGGACGACATTGCTCCGTGGTTGATGGAGGAACTGTTCGTCGATGAGGTCGCGCGCCGAGCATTTCTTGCCGTGGCCGAGTCGGCTGGCTCGATCGAAGTCGCATTGGAACTCGCGGACCCTGAGGCGAGGGAGTTTCTCGAGCGTGCTGCCGTCACCGACGTTGATGCCGATCCGGTATTGGAGGCGCGCAACTTGATCGCTGCCGCCACTCGTCGTCAACTCGCTGCGTCTGTTCACATCACCGACCCCGATGCCGTGCACGCGTTACGAGATGCGCGTCTCGCGCTAGAGGCGATCGAGCAAACAGACGCGGGTGATGCGGGCGCAGAGACGTTGCTAGGGTGGTTGAAGGGGGCGACCGAGGGACGTGAGTGATCAAAAGTACTGCTGATACAACTGCTGGGTCGCCGCCGTATGTAGGCGTCGATGCTGGCGAGTGGCAGACGATGGTCGCGCGCGGTACCGCAAAGGGCGTGCTGCACGCTGACGACATCGCGCACGTGCTGCGCGAGATCGAGCTGACACCCGATGTGTTGCTGGAAGTGCACAACATTCTCGCGAGTCACGGCATCACGATCGATGACGGCGTCGAGGAGCTTCCCGATGACACGCCGCCGTCCGGCGCAGAACGCCAGCGTTCGGTAGAAGTCGAAGACACCGAAGGTTTGCTCGCGCGTCGTCGGCGACGCCGCAGCGAGCGGATGAGCGCCGATGGTGGCAGCGACGTTGGCAACACTGCCGACACGGTTCGCATGTACCTGAAGGAAATCGGCCGCGTCGATCTGCTGACCGCCGACGACGAGCGACGATTGGCACAGGCGATCGATGAGGGCAACCGCGCCGCGGTGACCGTCGATGCCGAGCACAACGGCAAGGTCATCGACGCCACCGAGAACCGGCGATTGTTGCGCACGGTGACTGCTGGTCAGCGGGCCAAAAGCGAGCTGATCCAGGCCAACCTGCGGTTGGTGGTCAGTATCGCCAAGCGTTACAGCGGTCGCGGCATGCAGTTCCTCGACCTGATTCAGGAAGGGAACATGGGCCTAATGCGTGCCGTCGACAAGTTCGACCACACGAAGGGCTTCAAATTCTCGACCTACGCGACCTGGTGGATTCGCCAGGCGATTACGCGCAGCATCGCCGACCAGGCACGCACAATTCGCATTCCGGTACACATGGTCGAGAGCATGAATCGGGTGCTGCGCACTCAGCGCCAGATGCATCAAGAGCTCGAGCGCGAGCCCACGCTCGACGAACTCGCAGATCGTTGCGCGATGAGCACTGATCGGATTCGCGAGATCCTGCGTATCTCACAAGATCCGCTGTCGCTCGACTCGCCGGTCGGCGAGGAGGAAGACAGCAGCTTCGCGGACTTCATACCCGATCTGTCAGCCGAGGTGCCGGCCGATATGGCGACGCGCAGCATGCTGACGAAAGCAGTCGAAGAAGCGCTCGGCGAGTTGAGCGAGCGCGAGCGCGAGATCGTGCGTATGCGGTTCGGTCTCGACGATGGGCAGGCGCGCACGCTGGAGGATGTGGGTAAGGAATTTCATGTGACACGCGAGCGTGTACGCCAGATTGAGGCAAAGACGCTTGCAAAGCTTCGTCATCCGATGCGCAGCCAGCGATTGAAGGAGTTTCTAGAGGAGGAGTGACTAGGCCCTTTTGCTATCCTCAGTTCGCCTTTCCGAGATAGCTCAGTTGGCAGAGCAGCTGACTGTTAATCAGCGGGTCGCAGGTTCGAGCCCTGCTCTCG